>CAWBNO010000012.1:0-254374 GCA_963790095.1 uncultured delta proteobacterium
TATAGAAAGATCGTAGCACAATTCTGCTTGGTATAACCTTCTTTCATTGGGCAGTACTGGAGCCGCTCATAGAAAACGACCTTCGGTCCCGAAATGGACGGCCAGTATACAGCGGAAATCTTATATCGTTTTCAGCTTTCGAATACAGGAATCTGGAGACAGCTTAGGATCAACTCTATCTATTGTATGTCACTCTTGTAGGTTGGTATTGATCATCGACCACTATGGCAAGAGCAGTCTGCGATTAGGCACTTTTACGGTTAGGAGGAGTTTAATGAAACAAAGTTCTGTTAAATGGTTTGGCTATTTGTTTTCTGTTGTTTTTCTGATTATTTCTTGCGCTGAGACTGAGCTCACCCAAAATCAGGTAAACGAGGCCTATAAAGGAAAACCCGTATCTAATATTCTTGTAATTGCAATAACGGGTAATGAAGCTTCTCGGCGATCTTTTGAGCAAAAATTTGTTGCACGGTTAAAATCAGCTGGAGTTGAAGCTATCTCGAGTGAAGAAGCCATACCCATGCCTCCGGATTTAAAACTGAAAAAAGAAATGATATTAAGTGCTGTCAATCAATTTGGAAATGACGCTGTGATCATCACCCACTTGATTGACAGAGAAGTAAAAGAAGTCTACACCCGTGGCGGTACCGCACGTGGAGGCTATTACAGTTATTATAGCCGACACGCTGCTCCGGGATATGCAAGCACAAGCAAAACCTACCGATTGGAAACGAATTTGTACGATGTAAAAACAGAAAACCTCATTTGGTCTGTGCAATCAAAAACATTTAGCAAAGACTCGAAAGATCAAATGATCAACGATGTGATCAAAGTTGTGGTTGATGATTTGCAAAGTAACAAGTTGATCACACCAAAATGAAAGTAACTGTTTTTAAAAGTTCAGAAAGCTTTAAATGGTGCTAAAATAAGGAGGTGACAAAGGCTAAATGACAGTAGTTACTAGGCAATCCCCACGTGCGCGTTTTTCGCTTAATTTGGATGTCCCTCGAAGACCTTTCCCAAATGGGGCAAACAAACATACCTAATAAGGAGGTTGAAAATGAAAGCAAGAATTCGAATATATCCCTTTTTTATAATATTAGTTGCAATGTTGACAGTTTTTACTGTTTCTTCAATGGCACAAGAAAAACCCGCCGACAATATGCAGTTAGTTCGTGAAAAGATCCAGACCGACAAAAAACTGTTTATTGCACAAAATATGAATCTCACGGAATCAGAAGCTAAAGTTTTCTGGCCTGTGTATGAGGATTATCAGAAAGAATTGGACAAACTTGTCGATAAAACCGTCAAGCTGATCGATAACTATGCCGCCAACTATCAGACCATGACCGAGGAAGCGGCCAAAGAACTGATCAATGGGTATTTGGCAATTGAGACAGAACGGGTGACGCTCATGAAATCCTTTTTACCCAAACTCAGAAAAGTTCTGCCTGAAAAGAAAGTAGCACGCTATTACCAGCTGGAAAACAAGATCAATGCTGTCGTAAAATATGGGCTGGCAAGGCAGATCCCCTTGGTCAATTAAAAACTGGAGCTGACAAACACCCCGAAATTCGGATATAATTGATTTTCGGGGTTCTTACTGTCAAGGCCACCAAACTGATAAAAAAATAAGCGTGGATAATTGATTCAATTCCACGCTTTTCTTGTTTAAACTGCTATCCAATATATCGGGGTGTTGGAGGTTGGTGTGAAATCGGTGATATTTTCAAAAACGAAATAAGAAGGCTGATTCCAGATATCTGCAATTTATCGCTGAGGCGTAAAATCCCTCAATAAATTTGATATGTTATGAGTATCACACCTGGATAAAGTCTCATTTTTCAGACTGGATTGAGGCAGAAGAAATCAATATATTGTGGTTTGAGTTTAAACAGTTTGCCGGCTTTTTTTGAGTCTGGCTCGTTGATAAATGAAGTTGATCCTAAAAATCGTGAGCATTGGGTTCAAATCATCACTACGATTCCTGAAATATCATCTACAGATCTCAGCCTCAATCCAATCCTTTGATAAGAGAATAACATCGATTGATTTCGGTTATAAAAATAGCCTTATGTTAAAGCCGTTCAGACCTCTGAAGTTAGAAAAAGTTCAGCATCTGTTTGATCATGTAGTAGACCAGGGGAACAAATATGGCTGGAAGCATGTTGCCGACTTTGATTTTTTGAATTTCAAGGAGGTTAATGCCGATGGCCATGATCAATATGCCGCCGACCCCGGACATTTGATTGATGACAGCGGGAATTAAAAACGGCTTCATCAATGACGACGTCAGGGTTATCATCCCTTGATATATGAACACGGATACAGACGAAAACAGTACGCCGATTCCCAAGGAAGACGCAAAAATAATTGAAAAGAGGCCGTCCAAGGCAGATTTTGCAAATAAAGTTTGATGGTTGCCGGTAAGGCCGCTTTCCAGCGAGCCGACGATGGCCATGGAGCCGACACAGAAAACCAGACTGGCAACCACAAAACCTTTTGCTATGCCGCTTCCGGCCGTTGAAAATCTGGCTTCAAGTCGTTTGCCCAATTGTTCGAGTCTGTTCTCGATATTTATCAATTCTCCGATTAAACTTCCGATGACCAGGCTGAAAATAACCAGCAGAATGGCATCGGTTTTCAACGCCATTTTGAACCCGATGAGCAGGACGGCAAGACTGATGGCCTGCATCATGGTAACGGAAAACTTTTTGGGGATACCCCCCCTAAAAAGAAGTCCCAAAAGACTGCCGGCAATTATAGCCACGGCATTGACAATGGTTCCTAACAAAACAATCCTCCAAAATATTTTACTCTTCGACGAGTTATCGTATCCTGCGCCCGGTTGCAAGAGCGAATCGGATTATGGTATTTTTATTGCGTGATCCTTTTAGATGGTTTGACATTAAATGGTCAATGTTTATTTTTTTATCGATTGAAAATAACTTCCGGAGGAGAAAGCCATGCGTTTTGACAAATTGACCATAAAATCACAGGAACTCATTCAAAGCGCTCAATCGCTGGCGTCGGCGCACAACCACCAGCAGATCGAGCCGGAACACATGCTCTCGGCCATGCTGAATGAGCAACAAGGCATTGCCCGGTCAATGCTGAATAAACTCGGTGTTTCCGGAGACGATGTTTCCCGTGAGCTCGCCGAGGCCATCGACCGAATTCCGAAAATCAGCGGCAGTGCTGTGGGGGATGCTTACATATCTCCCAGAACCAAAGGGGTTCTTGATGCGGCATTTGCAGAAGCTGCCAAAATGAAAGACCAGTATGTGAGCATCGAACATATTTTTCTGGCCATTTCTGAAGAGAAGGAGGGGGACGGCGCCAGGATTTTAAAAGAAAACGGCATTTCAAAAGAATCGATTTTAAAAGTTCTTTTGGATATTCGCGGCAGCCAGCGCATAACCGATCCAAACCCTGAAGAAAAGTATCAGGCTCTGGACAGGTTCAGCCGAAATCTCACCGACTTGGCACGTTTGGGTAAACTCGACCCGATTATCGGCCGTGACGATGAGATCCGGCGAATTGTCCAGGTGCTTTCCAGGCGTACCAAAAATAACCCGGTACTCATCGGCGAACCCGGTGTCGGAAAGACTGCTATTGTGGAGGGCTTGGCACAGCGTATCGTGGCGGGTGACGTCTCGGAAACTCTTAAGAACAGGCGTCTGGTTTCTCTGGATATGGGGGCACTCATTGCAGGGGCCAAGTATCGGGGAGAATTTGAAGATCGTTTAAAAGCCGTCCTCAAAGAGGTCGAAAAAGCAGAAGGAGAGGTCATCCTTTTCATCGATGAACTGCACACCCTTGTGGGGGCAGGGGCCACCGAAGGGGCCATGGATGCCTCGAATATGCTGAAACCGGCCCTTGCAAGGGGCACCCTTCGGTGCGTGGGCGCCACCACATTGAACGAATACCGAAAATACATCGAAAAGGACGCAGCACTGGAAAGACGTTTTCAGCCGGTGATGGTGCTCGAACCGACGGTGGAAGATACCATTTCGATTCTTCGGGGTCTCAAGGAGAAGTACGAAGTCCATCACGGTGTAAGGATCAAGGATTCGGCCATCGTTGCTGCAGCCACCCTTTCCCACCGATATATTTCCGATCGTTTTCTTCCGGATAAGGCCATCGACCTCATCGATGAATGTGCGTCGAAGCTCAGAATCGAAATCGACAGCATGCCGGTGGAGATCGACGAAGTTCAGCGGAAGATCACCCAGGCTGAAATCGAACGGGAAGCATTGAAGAAAGAATCTGATTCTGCATCCAAAGAGCGCCTTTCGAGGTTGGAGGCGGAGATCGGCAACATGAACGATGAAATCCATGAAATGAAAGCCCACTGGCAGAATGAAAAAGATTTCATCCAGACCATAAGAACCATCAAGGAACAGCAGGAGCAACTTGGCATCGAAGAACAGCAGGCCGAGAGAAGCGGAGATCTGGCAAAGGTTGCGGAGATCCGATACGGAAAAGCTGCGGAACTCAAGAACCGTTTGACAGCCGCCAACGAGAAACTCGCCCACTTGCAGAAAAATCGCAAAATGCTCAAAGAAGAGGTGGATGCTGAAGACATCGCAGACGTCGTATCCAAATGGACGGGTATCCCCGTGACCAGAATGCTCGAAGGGGAAAGGGAAAAACTGGTCCATATGGAGGATCGCCTCGGACGTCGAGTGATCGGTCAGAATGAGGCCATATCCGCTGTGTCCAATGCCGTTCGCCGGGCCCGCTCAGGATTGCAGGATCCAAACCGGCCCATTGGATCGTTTATATTCATGGGACCCACCGGTGTCGGCAAAACAGAACTGGCAAAGGCCCTGGCGGAATTTATTTTTGACAGTGACCAGGCCATGGTCCGGATCGACATGACGGAATATATGGAGAAACACTCTGTTTCAAGATTGATCGGCGCTCCCCCCGGCTATGTGGGTTACGAAGAAGGGGGATACCTTACAGAGGCCGTTCGGCGGCGGCCGTATTCCGTTGTCCTCTTTGACGAAATCGAGAAAGCGCACCCCGAGGTGTTCAACGTACTGCTTCAAATTTTGGATGACGGCCGCATGACCGACGGTCATGGACGGACGGTGGATTTTAAAAATACCATTATCATCATGACTTCAAACGTGGGCAGCCGGTGGATTCAGGAGCTGGGGACAGCGAGTCGCGAAGAAATGGAAAATCGGGTTACCGAAGCCCTTCGTGAAAATTTTAAACCTGAATTCCTAAACCGGATCGATGAGACCATCATTTTTCACAATCTCAGTCAGGAACAGATCGGGGAAATCGTGGATATCCAGATTCAAAAACTGGGGGCAAGGCTATCTGAAATGGACATGGAACTCGTTCTTTCCGAGGATGTTCGGGCATTTCTCGCCGAAAAAGGATTTGATCCCATTTACGGCGCACGCCCGTTAAAACGCGCCATCCAGAAATATATCGAAAATCCCCTGTCCATGGAAATCCTCCAGGGCAGAATTTCCGAAGGGGCAACGTTCATAGCCGATGTCAAAGAAGGGAACGTGGTCTTCAGGCCGCTCTGATAGATTGTGGCGTCTTGAGACAAGGGCTGGATTGGGCCTTTTGAAACGCGATGGGTTCCATGTGCTGAATCACGCCGGAGGCGATAACATGACAGGTTCGGATCGATTTTGACGGCCTGTCCGTGTCAAATCTGTCAAAGAATGGCACTATTTGGGTCAAATATTGTCAATTACTTGGGGTGTAAAATTCATCATCCCAATTTAACCCGTTGATATTTAAATGATTTCAGTTTTTTTAAAAAAATGGTTAATCTTGCACGTTTTTTGCATTTAAAAATAGCGGCAAGAAGATAAAACATCTTAATTCCTCCTTGGGTTGAAAGGGCAGAGCCATCAGGGTTCTGCCCTTTCTTTTTCCCTTTCCCCGGGGCAACGAAAAATTAATTTTAGGTTTTCCGTTTTTTTCATGGCCGGCCTTTTTCCAAAAAAAAACGCCCGGCGCATTGAGAACCGGGCGTTTTAATGACGTTGAATTTATATTATTCTGTTGCAGTACTGGTCAGAAACTCACGGGTGAATTTTTCATCGTCTTCAGGGGTCATCTCTTTGGGGAACCTTTCCAATGCCAAATCGACGGCTGTGTCAATCAGTTCCGCTCTGAAATCATTTTTAGCCTGTAGAAAATGGGATTCGATCCTTCGCTTTGCATCCACGATCATCGATTCGCTATGGGCTTGAGCAGCTTGAATAATCTCCGTTTTCTTTTTCTCCCCCTGGTCAACGATTCGTTCTTTGAGTTCTTCAAAGCGTTCTTCACTTTCATCGATGGTTTTGACCATCTCTTTTACTTGTGAAGCGACATCTTCTTTTTCATCTTCAAGTCGTTTGATTTCTTCGGCCAGCTTTTCTTTTTGGCCTCGAAGGAAGTTCATTATCGGCGTTTTACCGTATTTAATGATCACAAAGACGATAATTCCGAAATTGATGTACCGCAGAATCAGATCATACATCGGCCGCCAGTTGCTGGATTTTTCCGCCGCAAAGGCCTCATGACCCAAAAGATGCAGGCTCAAAACCACGGCCATGGAACAACAGAATACCCCGAGGATTTTTTCCATGTATTTCATGAAGCCAGTCTCCGTTCCAACAGCTTTTCCATGATATTTACGGCCAGGGTTTCAGATTCTTTTTGGAGATGTTTTCGTGCTTCGAAAATCTGCGCATTAACTTCCCCTTGAGCCGTTTCTTTCAGGGTTTCAATTTGTTCTCTGGCAGAAGCCATGATCTCATCGGCCTGCATTCTCCCGGATTCTTCGACCTCCTGCTTTAAGCTCTTGGCTTGATTTCTCACGGACGATTCCTTCGCCTTCAGCTGGCCGGTAAGGGTTTCAAGCTCTTTTGCCGCATTCTGGGTATCTATTTTTATCTGGTCCATGTAATTCACCCGTTCACTTCGGACGTTTTGTAAGGGGCGAAACATGATGCGGTTAATGATAAACAGAAAGATCAGAAAAGAGAGCAGTTGAACAAGTAAGGTCTCATTGATGCTGATTAGGGCAATGTTACTGATAATTTGCATAAGCTGTTTTCTTAAAAAATAAAAGTATTAGAAATCAAACAACGAATAAAAGCAGTAGTGCAATAACCAGTGAATAAATCCCGGTGGACTCGGATACCGCCTGGCCCACCAGCATGGTTCGGGTCAGCAGCCCCGCTTCTTTGGGATTTTTTCCAATTGCCTCACACGCCTTTGCTGCAGCCATTCCTTCGCCGACGCCGGGTCCGATGGCGCCAATCCCCATTGAAATTCCTGCACCGAGAAATGCGGCTGCTTTTACAATATCTGCACCTTCTATAGCCATTTTGTCCCTCCTGAATGCGTTTTTTTGGTATTATTTTTAATTTGAGATCAATCTCAGTTAAACGACAAAGATCAAGACCAGGGCGATGACCAGGGAATAGATCCCTGTGGATTCGGCAACCGCCTGGCCCACCAGCATCAGTCTTGTTAAATCTGCAATATGTTCTTTATTCCGCGCGATCCATGCCACGGCACTGCGGCCGGCAAAACCTTCTCCGATTGCAGGTCCGATGGCGCCAATCCCCATACACAAACCGGCTGAAAGCAAGGCCATCGGGGGGGCAAGCAAATCGGTTGCCGGGAAAGATTTGAACATCAGAATAAAGCTGACCAAAAGTGCATAGATGGCCGTTGTCTGGGTAACCGCCTGACCCAGGAGCATGACATTTGTCACCGGGGTCGCGGTTAAGGGCTGTCTGGCAACGCCATCACAACTGGCTTCTGCCACAAGACCGCCCCCCAGACCGGAGCCGATGGCCCCTAAACCCGACGAAATTCCGGCACCCAAAATAGCGGCCCAGGTGGGCGAAACCGGACGTACGGAAAAATCGGTAAATAACAGAATAAAGGAAACCACCAGTGCAAAGATGGCCGGCGTTTGACATACCGCCGAACCGATGAGCATATTTGTTGTTAAACGTCCGGTGACTTCCGGCTGTCGGGCCATGCCCTTACAGGCTGCTCCGGCAGGAAACCCTGATCCCACACCGGACCCGATGGCTCCAAATCCCATGCACAAGCCTGCCGATATCAGTACATAGGGCGTCAGCGTATGGGCCGGGAATTTGGTAAACAGCAGCATCATGGCAATGACCAGGGCAAAAATTGAAGCAGACTCAGCAATGGCCTGCCCAACCAGCATGGATTTAAAAATATCCCCGGATAATTTGGGGTTGCGGCCGATGGCCTCGTTTGCACTTGCTGCTGTGAATCCTTCACCAATAGCTGCTCCGATGGCCCCGAATCCCATGGCCATACCGCCTCCAGTGAAAGCAGCTACCTTAATCCAAGTTTGAATGTCGTATGCCATAAATTAATTTACCTGAACCGCAATATATACCACCGTTAACATGGTAAATACAAACGCCTGAATCGTTCCAACAAACATTCCGAAAAAAGCATTCAAAAAAGGTGGTGTAATGATACTGTAGGTTAGATAGGAAACCACCAGTATAATAATCGCGCCCCCCATAATATTGCCAAAAAGACGAAAAGAAATGGAAATTACCTTGGCAAGCTCTCCGATGATATTCAGCGGCGCCATAATGAACATCGGTTCGCAGTAATCTTTCAGATAAGTTTTCAATCCCTTTGCCTTAATTCCTGCATAATGCGCAATAACGAATCCCATGAGTCCAAGACTCAGGGGCGTATTAAGGTCCTTTGTCGGTTCTTCAAGGTGGGGAATGATGCCCAGCCAGTTGGAAAGCAGCAGAAACATGAACAGGGCACATATCAGCGGTGCGTAAGTCTTGGAACGCTCTTTTCCCAGGGCATCTTCGGTGAGGGCATAGAGATGTTCAATAAAAAGTTCTCCGACGACCTGCAACGGCCCGGGAAGCCGACTCTTTTTTTTGGTTGCAAAAAATCCAAAGCAAAGGAGGGCAAAAAAGACGATCCAGGTCATCACGATGACTTCAACGTTCAACGTTATATCGTGCCCAAAGAACGGAATGATAAGTTGGTGTATTTTCCCGAGGTCTTCCATATTACGCCTATGCCTGTTTTCTCCGAATAGAGGTTATTAAACTTAAAAAATGGTCCGCAAGAATCAACAGTTGGACCATAAAAATTCCGAAAATAACAGCAATGATGTTGTATTGATCGAATTTAATGGCGATGATCAACGGTGCCGCCAGAAGGATATATCTCGAACATATGGAAATGAAGGAAAAAAAGAAGGTTTTATTTTTAGATTTGCCGATTCGCAAAGGAATCATTTCGCCTATTATTATAAAATTGACAATACTGAAAATTGTGCCGAGAATCAGACCTTTACCCACAGGTTTCTGGCCGGCCATAATAAAGAAAAAGCCTGCAAAGATGGATCCGATAATGGCTCTGGAACAATATTTCTTTTGTGTTTCCCTAAGAGAGTCCATTGTCGGAATTGTCATCCTTCTCCTTTTTTTCAGTAACTTCGAGGATTTGGCGATAAACGACGATACCTCCGCCGATAACTCCCAAAACCGTAAAAATGGCGACGAATATTCCTTTGGTTCCTAATAATTTGTCGAGGTACCGGCCGATGAAAAAACAAAAAAAAATACAACCGACCATGGTCAGGCCGAGTTGTGTAATTATGGAAAGGTTTTCAATCCACGGCCGATTTTTCTTATAATTAAAAGGCATCTTTACAGCGCATCCTGTCCCATCATAACTGCTTGATTTGTTGGTTTATTTCCGGATGAACAGGTTGTGCTTAATTTAGATCGTTAGTCTGATATCAGATAATATTCTAAACTGTCAAGCAGATATGTGAAAATTATTGTGGTCTTTTTCTGTTTTCAAAAAGAAAAATGTATTATTGCATAAACTTATTTTGTAATATATTCTAATCGCTTTAGAATCCTATGGGGGAATCGACATATGGCAATATCGAATACACAGAGATTGCGCCGCTTTTATGACCAGTTTTTGGGCGATGACAATGTTCTCATTCTTATCAATGCCGATCCGGATGCCATTGCCAGCGCAATGGCGGTTAAAAGACTGCTCTGGCGCAAAGTGTCCAGTGTAACCATCTCCAACATCAACATCATTAAACGTCCGGACAATATTGCCATGATCCGGCACTTGGGCGTCGATATTGTCCCAATCAAAGATATTGTCCAAGATCGCTTCACCCGGTTTGTCCTTGTGGATTCTCAGCCGGACCATCATGAAACATTCAAGGGTTTCCCGGCGGATGTCATTGTGGATCACCATCCGGATACGGGGGTTCAGGCGCCGTTTGTTGATATCCGAATTAAATACGGCGCTACGGCCAGTATCATGACCGAATATTTAAGGGCGGCGAAAATTAAGCCTTCCGCCAAACTTGCCACCGGTCTGTTTTATGCCATTAAGACGGATACCAACAATTTTGTACGCCAGACCTTGATGGAAGATGTCCGGGCATTTCAGTTTCTTTACCGTCATGCCAACCTCCACCTGGTCAACAAGATCGAACGATCGGAGTTGAGCCCCGATTTTTTAAAATATTTCGAAATCGCCATTGCCAATCGGCGTGTTTTAAAAGGACGTATGTTTGCCCATCTCGGTGGGGTGGTAAATCCGGATGTCTGTGTGCTCGTTGCGGATTTTTTTATGAAAGTCAGTACGGTGAACTGGAGCATTGTTTCGGGTGTATGGAATAAGAAGCTGATCCTGATTTTGAGAAACGACGGGCTTCGCAAGGATGCGGGAAAGGTCGCCTTCCAAAGTTTTGGTGCCGTCGGTTCCGCCGGTGGCCATAAAACCATGGCGCGTGCTGAAATTCCCCTTGCAGACCTTAAAGAGGTTGTGGACCCTACGGACAATAAAAAACTGTTACGGTGGGTGATCCAAAAAATTGAAAAGAGAGCGGGGAAAAAATGACCTTTGATCCGGTTGAAATGACGGTAACCATTCTCGGGTCAGGAACCTGTGTGCCTTCTCTCCGGAGAAGTTCCTGCTCGATGCTGATGAAAATAAATGAGAACTTGCTGCTGTTCGACTCGGGAGCCGGCACCATGCGAAGGCTTCTCGAAGCCGGTTTTGAAATTTTCGATGTTTCCTATATTTTTTACAGCCATTTCCATCCCGACCATACCGGTGAACTGGTTCCGTTTCTGTTTTCCAACAAATACCCGGACGAAAACCGACGTAAAATTCCACTGACGTTGGTGGCGGGGAGGGGATTTGCCGAATTCTATGACAACCTGAAAAATGTTTACGGTTCTTGGATGGAACTTGCTCCGGGCTTTTTAAACATCGTCGAACTCGACAATACCGCCCGTGACATAGAAAGGTTCGGTGATTTTCAGGTGGAATCACTCCCCGTTGATCACAACGACGAAAGCATCGCATTCAAAATAACCGGTTCCGGCGGAAAATCAGTGGTCTATTCCGGTGATACAGATTTTTCCGACAACCTGGTTACACTTTCCAACACCGCAGATCTTCTAATTTGTGAATCGGCACTCCCCGATGAATTGAAGGCTAAAGGGCACCTGACGCCGTCTCTGGCCGGTGAGATTGCATCCCGGGCAAATGTTCGCAATTTGGTTTTGACGCATTTTTACCCTGAATGCGACCGTGTGGACATAGAGAAACAATGTCGAAAAACCTATGACGGCCCGCTGCTTTTGGCAGAGGATCTGATGACCATAGAAATTTGAAATTTACATGCCAAATTCAGATAAAAAGAGAATGCAGGGTGGATGACTCAAAATACATACACCCAGAACTCGAAACGTTGAATGCTGAACCCAGAACGAAGAACCCAGAACACGGAACCTATTACGATGAGATATTATCCAATATCCCTTGATATACAGAAGCGAAATTGTCTGGTGGTCGGCGGTGGTTCTGTGGGCACCCGAAAAGTGATGATGCTGTTGGAATGTGGTGCGATGGTCTCTGTTGTCAGCATGGAAGCCACTGGAAAACTGCAGGAACTTTCAGACAAAGGAAAAATAAGACTTGAAAGACGAGCCTTTAAGACTTCAGATCTTCAAGGCAAGTTCCTTGTTATGGGTGCCACAGACAACTCGGAAATAAACCGGCAAATATACACCGAGGCCCAGCGTCTGGGTGTACTGTGCAATATCGCCGACCATCCTGAAGCGTGTGATTTCATCCTACCGGCCATTGTAAAGCAGGGAGATTTGACCATCGCCATATCGACTTCCGGAAAAAGCCCTGCTTTTGCAAAAAAACTGCGCAAAGATCTTGAAAAGGAATTCGGAAGCGAGTATGCCGATTTTCTCAAGCTAATGGGTGAAATCCGAAAAAAACTCTTAAGTGAAGATCACGAACCCGAGGCCCATAAGCATCTTTTCGAACAGCTGATCGAAAGAAAGCTCGTTGAAATGATAAAAGATCGCAATTTCACCGCGGTTGATTCCTTGCTTTTTGAAATTTTTGGCAAAGGGTATGGGTACGAATCATTAATGGGGTTGAATCCATAAATGGCCAATTAATAATGTGTCTTTTTTAAATTCCGGACCGACGGTTAACGGAACGTTAGGGGAAACTCACAAAGGATGACATACGTGGAAATTTTTATTTTTATTGTCATTATATTTTACCTGCTGAGCACCATCGGATATTTTGCGTATCTTTTCCTGCAGAAGGATGTCTTTCAGCAAACCGGTTTTTATCTGCTCGTTGCCGGTTTCTGCTGCCATACGTCGGCCATGGTTTTCCGGTTTATTCAGTCCGGACATTTTCCGGTCAATAATCTCCACGAAGTTCTTTCCATCGTGGGCTGGACGGTTGCCGGTGTTTTTCTGGTCTTTCAATACAGATTTAAGCTGAAGATTCTAGGGGTGTATGCGGCACCTCTGGCATCTATTATCATGGTCATTGCAGCCAAGTTTCCCAATGTACCCGACCAGATGAACAATACCCTAAACAACTTGTGGCTTGTGGGCCATGTGGTCGCCGTTTTTATCGGAGAGGCCTCATTTGCACTGGCATGCGGTGTCGGGCTTTTATATCTTCTCCAGGAGCATGCAATAAAATCGAAAAAACATGGTTTTTTTTACAGACGTCTTCCATCTCTGGAACTGCTCGACAGCACCGGATATGCATGCATCCTTACGGGTTTTGCCATGCTCACTTTTGGGTTAATTGTAGGTTTTGTATATGCCAAAGCGGTCTGGGGCAGATTCTGGAGCTGGGACCCCAAAGAAATCTGGTCCGGCATTACCTGGCTCTTGTATGCCGCCCTCCTCCATCAGCGTCTTACCGTTGGATGGCGGGGACGCCGAGCGGCCATTATGGCAATCATCGGTTTTGCGGTGATTCTATTTACTTTCCTGGGCGTCAACTTTCTTTTGCAGGGGCATCACGGAGAATTTACCAAACTTTAAACAGAATTATTAAAGCGTACGTTAAGAAATATGTTAGATATCGTATTAATGGGATTGAATCATAAAACTGCGCCGGTGACGGTGAGGGAGTGCCTCGCCTTTTCAGAGGACGAGACTTCCGTTGCCCTGAAAGCTTTACAGGAATCTCCGGCCATCACCGAGGCCATGCTTATTTCAACCTGTAACCGCGTAGAAGTTCTCATGGCCACCAGTGATACATCCAATGCCGCGGATACCGTTAGAGTCCTTTTTTCAGAATTCAAGAACCTGCCGGTTTCAGAATTTGAAAAATCCCTTTACATCCATGAGGGGGATGATGCGGTCCGACATGTTTTCAGGGTTGCATCCAGTTTAGACTCTATGGTGGTGGGCGAGCCTCAGATTTTGGGCCAGATAAAAGCGGCCTATCAATTTGCCATCTCAAAGAAGACCTCCGGTGTTCTGTTGAACAAGTTGCTTCATCGAACCTTTTTTGTGGCAAAACGGGTTCGGAGTGAAACCGGAATTGGAGACCACGCGGTATCCATAAGTTATGCGGCCATTGAGCTGGGCCGTAAAATATTCGGCACCTTTGAAGGGAGAAAGGTGCTCCTCATCGGCGCCGGTGAAATGGCTGAACTGGCGGTGGA
Source organism: uncultured delta proteobacterium (assembly GCA_963790095.1). Classification (GTDB taxonomy): domain Bacteria; phylum Desulfobacterota; class Desulfobacteria; order Desulfobacterales; family UBA11574; genus JAAXQD01. The sequence continues at coordinate 14,045 of CAWBNO010000012.1, forward strand.
ACACCTGATTCGAAACAGAGCCGGGGATATTCTGGTTGCCAATAGAACTTTCAAAAACGGTGTTGCGCTTGCCAAGAGATTCAAGGGGCAGGCGATCCGATTCGAGGAAATTGTCGGCTTTTTAGACCACGTGGACATTATTATCAGCTCAACCGGTTCGTCCGATTACGTGGTTACACGGGATCAGGTCAAAGGGAGTATCCGGCGCCGCCGCAATCGCCCCGTTTTTTTTATCGATATCGCCGTTCCCCGGGACATCGATCCGGAAATAAACCGACTCACCAATTCCTATGTTTATGATATCGATGACTTAAAGGGCATCGTCGATGAAAACATGGAAGATCGAAACCGGGAAGCGATCAAAGGTGAACGAATCGTCGACGAAGCGGTGATCAGTTTCCGGAACTGGTTCAAAAGTCTGGATGTGATACCTACCATCGTGGAGTTGAGAAACAAAATGGAAGACATTGCAAAAGGAGAAATAGAAAAGACACTGCAGAATCTAAAGCATCTCTCAGATGACGATCACAAGGCCATCGGCAGAATGACCCACGCAATGATCAATAAAATACTCCACGATCCCACTTTGCTTTTAAAGAGCAACGGGCATCATCAAAACAAATCTGTCTATCTCGATGCCACCCGAAAACTTTTTAAACTTGATGAGTGAAAGGAGGGCGCTTTGAAAAAAACAGCATACCTTTTTCCAGGCCAGGGTTCACAGACTATTGGAATGGGCCTCGATTTTTATCATGAATTTGAAGTTGTTAGAGAACTTTTTGATATGGTGGAGGAGGTTTCCAGAATAAATATATCAAAACTTTGCTTTAAAGGCCCTTTCGAGGATCTTACCGCAACCGTAAATCTCCAGCCCGCAATCACCGTGGTTAACCTGGCCTGTTTTACGGCCCTGGAGAGAGCAGGGCTTGAGCCCACCTTTTCTGCAGGTCACAGTCTCGGTGAATACGGTGCCCTGTGCGCATCGGGCATTGTTTCCAGTGAAGACGCCTTTAGGCTGGTTTTTAAAAGAGGTGAGCTGATGCATCGGGAAGCCACCAGAAACAAAGGCGCCATGCATGCAATTATCGGGCTTCCCATAAAAACCGTAGCAGAACTCGTTGCTGAGGTTCAGAAGGACGGCATTGTGGCCGTTGCGAATCACAACGCCGAACTTCAGATCGTGATAACCGGCGCGCCTGAACCGGTTAAAAGGGTTTCCGATCTGGCCGTCTCACAGGGCGCCAAGGCCATCCCCTTAAAGGTGAGCGGTGCCTGGCACAGTGAGTTGATACAGGGCGCCCAAGACGAATTCAAGGACGTTATCGAGTCCATACGGTTTAATACCCCCAAGAAACCGATGGTGTTTAATGTCACGGCCAACGTTGAAAGTGATACGAAAGAAATTAAATCGATCATGGCACGTCAACTTTGCAGTCCGGTCAAGTGGTACGACGCCATGTGCAGACTCATGGCGGAAAACGTTGAAGTTTTTGTGGAGGTCGGTCCGGGGCGGGTTCTTGCGGGTTTATTAAAAAAAATCTTGCCCAAGGATTATCCGCGTAAAATCTATAATGTGAACAGTATGAAGAGTCTGGACCAATTTTTGAATGACACCACGTGAGTTGTTTAAAAAAACATCCATTTTCTTCTTTACATCGAAATTTCATTGGTGTAAAAATACAGTTTTATAAAAAAAACAGGTCTTCAATGAAATTTCAAAGGTTCTGTCATGAAAAAAAAAGATGTCGATTATTTTAAAGATTTTCTGAACAATCGGTTGGAAGAACTCTTAAGTCATGCCGACGATACGGTTTCAGGCATGACACAGCCCAAAGAAAACTTTCCGGACCCCACAGACCGTGCTTCCCTCGAGTCGGAACGGAATTTTATGCTTCGCATAAGAGACAGAGAGAACAAACTGATTAAAAAGATCAGAAGTGCCTTAGATCGTATCGAAAACGGTACCTTTGGCGTTTGTGAGGAGTGTGGTGAAAATATTTCCATTAAACGTCTTAAAGCCCGGCCGGTTACGACCCAGTGTATCGATTGCAAAACCAAAGAAGAGGCTTCAGAAAGAGCCCTGGGATTATAGATACGCATGTGAGAATCGATCTTCATATTCATTCAACTGCTTCCGATGGAACCCTGTCACCTCCGGAGCTGCTCCATCTGGCTCAAAACCTCAATCTCGGGGCGATAGCGATTACGGATCACGATACCCTGGACGGTTCAAAAGAAGCCCTTGGGTATGGAATTCCCCCATCAATCAAATTTTTAACCGGTATTGAAATAAGCGCCACCCCACCGCCGTCGTTTTCCTGCCCGGGAAGCTTTCATATTTTAGGCTATGGTTTTGATATGGATGCTCCTGTCCTTAACCGTTCCCTTTTCCGGCTCAAAGCGTCCAGAAAGAGTCGAAATCCCCGAATTCTTGAACTGCTTTCCAAAATGGGGATCGAACTCACCTTAAACGAGGTCCGAGATTTAGCCGGAGACTCTCAGCTCGGAAGACCTCATATTGCGCAACTTATGGTAAAAAAAGGCTTTGTTTTATCGATTGATGAAGCATTTGATAAATATTTGGGAAAAGGCAAACCGGCATATGTCGATAGATTCCGTTTTGATTGTGAGAAAACAATCCAGACCATACTCGATGCCGGAGGAATTCCGGTTCTGGCCCACCCCTTTCTTCTGAACATGAACGATGAAAAGATCTTCGACGGTCTGATGGCAGTGTTAACGGAAATGGGGCTTAAGGGCCTAGAGGTCTATTTCCCGGAACACACGGCAGATCTCGTTGACTATTATACCCGGATCGCAAATCGCTATAATTTGTTGATTACGGGGGGGACAGATTTTCATGGGGATGTAAAACCCGAGATAAAAATGGGATCCGGGAGGGGAAATCTTTTCATACCTTATGAATTATATGAGAAACTGATTTCAGCCCTAAGTGAGAATAAATAGAATTGAGATGACACAGGCAAATTTTTCTGAATTCCAGCGCAAACTCGTATATGAATTTAAGAATGTCGATTTCCTTGTGGAGTCTCTCCGGCACAGCTCATTTGTCAATGAAAACCCGGAAACCGATATCCAGGACAATGAACGCCTTGAGTTTCTGGGGGATGCCGTTTTAAATCTCATTGTCGGACACCTCCTCATGCAGCGTTATCCGGACCTAAAAGAAGGGGATTTGTCAAGAATGCGCGCCAATCTGGTCAATGAATCCCAACTTGCATCCATTGCCCGCAAAATGGACCTTGGGTCTCATATACAACTGGGCAAGGGTGAACTCCAGTCACAGGGCTGGGATAAAAATTCGATTCTGGCAAACACCTATGAAGCTGTTATTGCTGCCGTCTACTTGGATGGTGGATTCGATGCAGTATTTAGAATCATAGGCGGTGCCTTTTCGTCGTTGATGGAATCCGTGGCTCGGCCGAGTGCCAATTTCGATTATAAAAGTCAGATTCAAGAACTTGTCCAAATGAAGTATCAAAAAATACCGGATTACACCGTTGTCCATGAAAGCGGCCCGGATCATGACAAAACCTTCCATGTGGAGCTGAGCGTCGGAGAGATCCAGACCAAAGGCGTTGGAAAAAGCAAGAAGGCGGCTGAGCAGGATGCGGCCAGAAAAGGCCTTGATATTTTAAACCCTTAACTGCAAGTCCGATGCGTGATAAAATCCCCGACCATCGTCCGTTTATCATTCCTATTTTCCTGCCCCATGCCGGGTGTCCCCATCAATGTGTCTTCTGCAACCAAACCGCCATTACCGGCGTAAAACAGGACATTGTTTCATCAGAAACGGTGGATCTTCTCATCGATGAATTTCTCGAATACAAACGGCCGCATCGACGGCCGGCTCAAGTGGCATTCTACGGCGGGAATTTTCTGGGTCTAAAGAAAGACGTCATCCGACGCCTCCTTGGCCTCGTGATGAAATTCGTAAAAAACGGGCGCGTTGACAGCATTCGTTTTTCCACCCGACCGGATACCATTGACCGAGAACATCTTGGAATTATATCAGACTTTCCGGTTTCCACCGTTGAAATCGGTGTCCAGTCTATGGACGATCGGGTGCTGGCCATGGCAACCCGGGGGCATACTGCCGAAGACACGGTAACGGCGGTAGGGCTGTTGAAAGAGGGAGGCTATACCGTCGGTCTCCAGACCATGGTGGGGCTGCCGGGGGATGATGAAGCCGGATCCTTTTATACCGTACAAAGGATTGCAGAACTCGTTCCTGATTTTGTCAGGATTTATCCCACGGTTGTTCTTGAAAACAGCCGCCTTGGACGTTGGTATTCCCAAGGAAAATATACCCCCTGGTCCCTTGAACGATGTGTTGCCCACGTAAAAGATCTTTACCTTTATTATAAAAATAAGGCGATTCCAGTGATTCGTATGGGCCTTCAGGCATCCGAGGATCTCGAGAAAGGGGCCACCCTATTGTCCGGGCCCTATCATCCGGCCTTCGGGCATATGGTCCATTCAAAAATTTTTTTGGATATGGCCGCGACAATTTTTGAAAAGGAAAAAAATTTTCATGATGAAGTCACCCTGAATGTTCATCCGCGAAGCATTTCAAAAATGAGGGGTATTAAAAACAGTAACGTGGAAATTTTGAAAAGAAGATTTCAACTCCAATCTATTAAAATTGTTCCGGATACCTCCCTTGCCCAAGATCGATTAACTGTCTCGACATAAAACAATTATTACCCAAAACATCCTTGGGATGAAATGGGTAATTTTAAGGTATTTTGAGGAGGCCGATAATTTTTTTTGAAGTATATTCCCCCACATCCGCCAGGGCGTCGATGGGCAAAAATGAAACGGCATTGTTTGAATAAAGGCAGGTAACAGAAGCCGGAAAATCCTCATCAGCCTCATAAAAAATGTAGCAAAGGGCGATTTTCGGAAGCGGGTGAACCATGAACGCAAAATCGCCGGTGATACCGGCAGGTGCTTCGCAGCCATTCAACGCTTCCATGATTCTGTGGATCGATACCTGGATTTTTTCAACATAAGGGACCAAAATCTGCTGGGTATGGGTGACGAAAGCCCCGGCATAGGGCATGCTGTTGGGAAGATCTTTAAAGGCTTTCAAAGGCTCTACAAAACAGGTTTCGGGTTTGGCATTGAGGGCATACAGGGAAATCAGAATTCCGACGACGCCGGTCTGCCGGACCTGGCCCAGAAAGATTCCCTCGGGCCGTATTTCGCAATTTTCTCCAAAAGCGTTGAACAAAAAATTTTTTCCATTCTGTTGGGCTGGTAGAGCCCGGGCAAGGTCATTAGGCAGATTTCCATAAAGTCTTTTAAGATTATCCTGAACAATTTTTGCGTAATTGTCGCCCATCATTTTCATCCTTAATCGTTGTTTATGGACGGGCAACCGCCCGTTGAAGTTGTCGCCGGTTAATTTTATCGGTTCCAGCGACGATGCCAGACCGTACATCACTCCGAAAGGTGGTATTGTAGCAAAACATCTTAAAAAATCAATCCTATCTTGATTTTCTAATTTTTTTCAATTAATTATATTTAATCGTATTTGAGATGGGTATTATTATGCGCCAACCGGTCATGTCCTTTCTGTAAATTGACCGATGGGGTCGAAGTTTTTGCCGTGTTCAACGGAAATGTTATGAAACAACACATTGAGAACTATACCCAAATCATAATAGACAGTATTGCCGACGGTGTTTTTACCGTCGATAAGGACTGGAAGATTACCTCTTACAACCGTGCTGCAGAAAAGATTACCGGCATCAAAAGAGATGAAGCCATCGGTCGATATTGCTGGGAAGTATTCAAAGCGAGTATATGTGAGCAGCGATGTTCTTTGCGTCAGACCATCGAATCGGGCCGGCCCATCGTAAATCAACCCGTTTTTATTATTAATGCGAAGGGCGAACGGGTCCCCATAAGTATTTCCACCGCGATATTGAAAGATGCAGACGGAACGTTGGTTGGCGGCGTAGAAACCTTCCGTGATTTAAGTGTAATAGAAGAACTGCGCAAGGAACTCACCCATCAGTATTCCTTTCTGGATATCATCAGCAAAAACAAAGAGATGCAGCACCTATTCGAGAAGCTTGAGCTCATATCAGAAAGTGATGCCACCATTCTTCTGGAAGGTGAAAGCGGTACCGGCAAGGAACTCTTTGCCAAAGCCATCCACTCCCTCAGTCATCGAAAAAAAGGGCCGATGATTACCGTTAACTGCGGTGCGTTACCCGACACGCTTCTTGAATCCGAACTCTTCGGATATAAGGCGGGTGCCTTTACAGATGCGAAAAAGGATAAGCCCGGACGCGTGGCGTTGGCTGAAAATGGAACCCTCTTTTTGGACGAAATCGGAGACATATCGCAATTGCTCCAGGTACGGCTCTTGCGTGTACTCCAGGACAAAGTATATGAACCCCTGGGTTCCACAAAATCCGAAAAAGCCAACGTCCGCATCGTTTCAGCCACCAATAAAAACCTGGAGGATCTGGTTGATAAAGGTCTGTTCCGGGATGATTTGTATTACCGGATTAATGTCGTCAAACTTGTTCTTCCCCCTTTGAGGAAGCGCAAAGAAGACATCCCACTGCTGATCGATAGATTCCTCAATAAATATAATAAATTGTGCGGAAAAGAAATTCAAGGTATATCCCCTGAAGCCATGAGCATTCTTATGGCCTACAATTTTCCGGGGAATGTGCGTGAACTTGAAAATATCATCGAATATGCCACAGTGGTGTGCAAAAACAGCCTGATCAATATCAAAAACCTTCCAGAGAATCTTCTTAGGGCTCCAGACAGCAAGAATTACACCGTAACCAAGGAAACCACTGAAAAAGTCTTTTCGATAGAAACCATGGAAAAAGATATTATTTTAGAAACATTAAGGAAAAATAACTGGAGCCGAAAAGCAACTGCAGCGCAAATGGGTATTCATCCGAGTACCCTTTGGCGTAAAATAAAGCGCCTAAATCTTGAAATTCCAGAACAGGACGGCAGATCAAGAAATAAATGATGTATAATCATTGCAAGTTTGCGTTCATGCAACACTTGCCATTGCATTAATGCAACACTAAAGGCCATAAAACGTCTTTTGCAAGTCATCTCTCCTTCCAAAATTTATCTTCTATTCCAGCATGTTATAATTATATTTTGGTTTTTTTAAGAATGTGGCATAGAAAATGCGGTAAAAATAGTTGTAATTTCTGATCAACCGAAGCTGTGCTGTGCCTTATTCAAAATAACTGTAATCGAATTCACATTATTTTATAGGACACGATGATTGTCTATGAATGATTATAAGTGCCACCTAACTTCAACATCGACATAAAAACCAGATGATAGATAAAATCATCCAAGGGTTAAACTTTAAAAAGGGAGTTTCAGGTGGCGCTAAATTTCTTCGAACTAATATATTTTATTCATGAAATACCCGGTTTAGAGAGGTGAGTCCCATGACCAAGGGAAAGGTCTTTAACCTGGGAAGGATGAGGCTTTCGGGCAGCCAGTCCGTGGCACGAGGAGCTATAGAAGCCGGTGTGAGAGTGACCAGCGGTTATCCTGGGGCACCCATCTCTGACCTTCAGGGGAGCTTCGATCAGCTTGCTGGGAATATTCCCAGGAACAACCCTTTTACAGTCTTAGTTGGTAAAGCGCTGGATGAAGCCGTCTACCAACTTGTCTCCCACTGGGGGACCACCAGCAACGAAGATAATGCCATGGCTCTGGCACTGGGTGCTGTAATAGGAAAAGGAGATTACAAAAAGCGAGAATTTCTCACCGAAGAAGAATGGGACTTGGTCTATGGCGAAACAGTCTTTGCAGATGACAAGGAAAAGCGTATTCCCGCAGGCTCCAGGGTGATGTGTTCCTTCAAACATCTTGGTGGAAATACAGCTGCCGATGTCATCCGGGTGGCCGTTAACGCCGTTCCCTATACAGGCGGCTTAAGCATTGCTTCCGGGGATGATCGTCAGGGGACCTCATCCCAGACTATGCAGGACAACAAAATCCTCTTCTCGTTTCACTTCCGCATTCCGACTCTGGAACTATATTCCCCCCGCACCGCTCACAGTACCGTCAAGAATTGCTATTGCCTTTTCGAAGAATTAGGTGTTCCGTTTGCACTAATCATGAACTACGATCTTTCTTACCGCGAGGTTTCCGTAGATCCGATTATGGAGCTTGATATTACTGCGAATCAGCGGCGCAAAGGTTTCACTAGAGACCCAAAACATTTGGTTACCATCGGCCCTCACATTCGTCCCAAGGAGAAAAAGTATCATTCAGAGCTGATCCCTTTGTTCAAATTAAAAATTAAGGAGTACTTTGAGTTTCTGGGAAACCGGGTAACTACATATGGCGCTGAGCCCAAGGCCATGCTGATAGTGAACGGTCCCTTCAGAGAAGATTTTGAAATAGTCAACCACGATCCGGATCTTAAAGGGCGACTTGAAAGCAAGTTCGGGGATGTTTTAGTAATGGAAACAGATATTGTCTTTCCACAACCCGACTCCCTCTTTGATGAGCTTATTTCAAAGCATCCTATCCGAGAGATCTTGGTATTCGAGGAAGGTTATGGGCGGGTTATATATCTTCAACTCTTAGACATCGTTAACAGGATGGGGCTTGATGTGAAGGTTTTTGACTGTGGTATTCCGTTTGAGCCCAGGATATATGAACGGTTTTCCTATATAGACTATATTATGGACGTTTAAAGGGAGACATGAACATGGCGACCGGAAAGAATCCGGCTCCTAAGCGTTTCACATCAGACGAGATAACATACCTACGACCCGTTTCCAGCTGCAGTGGATGTGGTGACACCAAAGTTTCTTGGTCATTGATGGAGGGCATTAGACGGTTTAATCGGGAGTTGGAACTTAAGGGTAGAGACAGGTATGAGCTCATCTATGCAGCTGATAGGGGATGCGGCAACCTCCAAGGCTACCATGCATACCGCATAGTGGATGCAATTTTTTGCATGGGCGCCGGTGCCATAGTGGGAGACGGGATCAAGGAGTCCTGTTCCGAGAAACAAATAGTTGTGACTGCATCGGGCGACGGAGCCTATAATTTTAATATAAGTGGTATCAAATTCGCTGCCAAAAACAAAAGGTTTGGCGCTATCAACATTATCTATAACAACTATAACATTAGGATGACCGGTGGACAGACACCCCTCGAGATTGACTTCGACAGAGAGGGAGCAGCTATGAGCTTCGATGTGATTCATATAAATCCATTTCGCATTAACGATAATGCCGAGATTTTCAAGGAGCTTTATTACCGGTACCTCAAAAGGGATAAAATTATGGTGGTGGCAGATGGGGTCTGCGCAATAGACAATGGAAAGGATGCCAGAGTCGAGGGCCTAATAATAGGCCATTTCAAAAGGTCCGATGATTGCCTTGACATCAAGTTCGCCAAAGAGCGGGAGCGGGTGGCCCGTGAGGATCCTGATAAGCTTAAAAACCTCCCCAGATTCAAATGCCGACTATGCGGCATAGGACTCAGGTGCCACGCACTGCTAAATAACGACCCCAGCATATGTTCTGGATGTGGTGCGTGCTCACAGTTCCCCTGCCCTGTAGATGCCCTGAGTTTCGAAGGACTCAGTTTTTCAATTAGTACTAATATAACCGAACTTAAAGATTTAGGAAAAAGGCATGGCTAAAGAAAAACAGCTAACCATCTCCAATCCGTCAATTGGCGGATCAGGTTACCTCACCCTGTCAACCATGGAAGCTGATGCGGCTATTCAGGCTGGCTTTCATGCAGCCATACACCAGTGCCGGGGGCTAGCCCAGGCCGGAGGCCCTTTATGTGTGGACGTGGTAATACGTGAAAATGAAGTGAGAGGTTCTGTTTCTCACCATGTGGATTACATCAACGGCTTTGACCTATCTGAGTCCTGGCGGGCTGTGTATACCGCGGCAGACTTTGGAAGAGCGTTTCCCAGAGGAATCACCGTAGTATCCGATTTCTTTGTAGAAGTGCCGATTCTTGTCACAGCCAGTCGCAAAGGTCCTAGATATCTTACCAAGGACGAGTATCTCCTAAAGTTCGAGGATCTCATCCACAAGGGATACGATATAAGGATGGTTCTCTATGACTTTAAAAAACATAAGTATCGTACCATCCTGAAAGGCTCATTCTCCTTGGGAGTTATTGTAGCGGACCTTAAGATGAGACAGGATGACCGATTCATATCTCTACCCAAAAAGGCAACAATTGAAGGAATACTTAACAACGTACCCCAAAAGAAAGGAGAGCCCTCCACCAACGAGAAAATATTGAAACTCAACCGTGACGTTTTTGAAAGCGGATATGCAGCCAGAGAGCAGTTTGCAGGATCACGAGATGACAAGATTATCCTTATTTAGAAAACTGAATTTTTTATAGTAAGTAAGGTTACAATGGTTTTAGGAAATCTCAATTTTTTAGATACGGGAGGGGGATATGTATAAAAAGATACTGGTTCCTTTGGACGGCTCGAAACGAGCAGAAGCGATATTGCCTCATGTGAAGAACTTCGTGCTATGTTTCAAGGCGAAAGTAATTTTTTTTATCGTCATAGAACCGGGACATTTGTTAGAACATGATGAAATTATTGGCATGTCGATATACCAGGAAAAACGCGATCAGCTGATCAAAGAAACAGAGTCTTATCTTGCTTCTCTTATAGAACAATTTCGCAAAGAGGGTATCAAGGTCCAAACTCTCATCGGCTATGGTCCGGTTGTGAAAGCAATTCTTGATGCTGCAAAAAGTGAAAATGTAGATCTATTGGCAATGGCCAGCCACGGCCGCAGCGGTTTGTCCAGGACATTTTATGGAAGTATCTCAGCCGGAGTTCTGCAGCGTATAGATCGCCCTCTGCTCCTCATCCGTTCTCGGAATGGTCAATAGGATATGCCAAACGAATCGTTGCTTTAAATAAATTGAAGGTTTCGGCTTCAATCGCCTAACCACCGTTAAGGAGGTTGTTCCATGGAGGAACTCTTCAAAATTTGCATGCCTTGTTCCTAACAGAATATTTTTATCAATTAGAAACTTAAAGTAACATCCCGAAAAGAAAAAGAATTTTATGACTTTTCAATTACATTTTGAAAGGAGAAAAATCATGAAAAAACAGCTCATAAATTATGAAACATTACTAAAAATTACGAAGGCAATCTCTCATTCCAAGGACCCGGAAGAAGTTGCTCTGATGACCGTAGAAAGCATCAAAACAGCTATGGATGCCAAGGGGTGTTCTTTGTTTCTAATCAATCGTAAAAATAATGAACTGCAGTTGGCAACATCATACGGGTTGAGTGATGAGTACATAAATAAAGGCCCTGTAAGTGCATTGCGCTCCATTGCCCAATCTTTGGAGGAAGGGCCTGTGGCGATCTATGATGTTATGGATGATCCAAGAATTCAATATCCCAAGGAAGCCCAAAAAGAAGGAATTGCTTCCCTTCTATCGGTGCCCATCGTGGTCGGTGGCAATTTAATAGGGGCCATGCGTGTGTATACGTCTGAGCCTTGGGAGTCCACGCTGGAAGATGTGAATTTCGTCCAAGCTTTGGCTCAACTTGCCGGAATGGCTATAAATATGGCGCGGTATACTAAAGGGTTAAAAAGCAGCATTGATGTTCTGAAAACGATGAGGGAGGTTCAGACCCATAGATCTACAAGAAGGACTCCTTATGAGGGAGTTCCAATAAGTGTTCCTTCGGACTAATTTAGCATACATGATTAATTATCAGAAATGATTAAAAAAAATTAAGCCGTCAATAATATCTATTTTAATCAAGAGGTGTAATGATGGCATTAAAAGAAAAAATATTGGTGACTGTTGATGGGTCAGATCGCAGTTTTGAAACCGTCAAGCACATTGCTAAACGAAAACCGTTTCAAAAAAAGCATTTGGTACTGTTTAATGTTTTCATTTCATTACCTGACTTTTACTGGGACATTGAAAATGAACCACAAAGCAGGGGGGCTGTTGTTAAAGCCAGAGCTTGGGAAGCCGCACAAAAAAATAAAATGGAGCAGTTTATGAAAAAGGCCCAACAAATCCTTTTTAATTCCGGCTTTCCAAAAGAAACCGTAACCGTTAAAATTCAGGAATGCGAAGCTGGTATTGCCAGAGATATTGTTAAAGAGGCACATAATGAATACTGCGCCGTAGTCATCAATAGAACTGGAGGAGGAGCAATATCAGATCTTATTTTAGGAAGCAAAGCGGTTAAGGTGATTGAGAAGCTTTCACTTGTTCCTGTTTTCATTAAAGGAAGCAAACCACCTGGGAATAGTATGCTCATTGCTATGGATTCTTCTGAATGCTCTATGCAGGCCATCGATTTTTCTGGGGAACTAATGAGCGGGTTCGACTTCAAAATTACACTTTTACATGCTGTTCGGGGGACCGGAGTATTAATCTCTGGGGCAGGGAATATGTCTTTACCCAGAGAGGATATTCAAGCACAAGAAGATGACATGCATGCTGTTTTTGATCAAGCAAAACACCGCTTGATAAATTTTGGATTTAAGCCAGAAAAAATTACCAGCAAAATAATTACTGGTGTTTCAAGCCGAGCAAAAGCCATCGTTCACGAGGCTAAACAAAACGGGCATACAACAATCGTTGTCGGCAGAAGAGGATTGTCCAAAATTCAAGAATTTTTTATGGGAAGTGTCAGCAATAAAGTGATTCAATTGGCTGAAGAGCAAGCAGTTTGGGTGGTCACCTAAAACCATTTTTATGGTTTTCTGAAATTGTTTCCGGGGTTCTCCAATGCGTATAATTTCGAAACCAAAAGAAGGCAAAAATGAGTAGTGCCGGCGAAACGTCTAAAAGTGAAACTTCCGAAAAAGAAAGACGCCATCACGGAAGAAAGTCCACAGAAAGTTTCTTGAACAAAGAATTAATACTTAAGGCAATAAATATTCAGATTGGACAAACAATACTTGATGCTGGTTGTGGAAATGGATATATGTCCAAAGTCTTTTCAAAAGAGGTGACCGAATCTGGAAAAGTATATGCATTGGATCCTAACACAGAATTTATAGAAGTTCTCAGAAAGAAAACTCAAGGAACCAATATCGAGACGATAGAGGGGGATATAACGAAACCGACCCAGATCAATCAATCATCTGTAGATCTTATCTATTTATCAGCAGTGATTCACAGATTTTCTAAACAGCAAATGCAAGGTTTCTTGAGAGAAGCCAAACGCCTTCTCAAGCCAAATGCTGTGTTGGCAATTGTGGAAATAGAAAAGAAACAGACCCCTTTTGGGCCTCCCTTGAACATGAGACTTTCTCCAGAAGATTTAAAGGACATAGTTCCATTGGCTCCCTTAAATACAATACAGGTGGGAGAGTACTTCTACATTCAGATCTTCGAAAACAAGAAAAACAGGAATGTTAATGAAGCGTCTGAAGTTGGGACAAACCTGATCTGAGAACGCTGGCACGTCGCCTGTGGAGCGGTCGTTCTGGCAGGCCTTCAGCCGTTTAAAGTCTTTTCCTGTATATGTAAATCGAGGTTTCGATTCCAGTTGCGGGAAACATCTTGATGTCGATTGGGAGAGTTAACAGACCACCTACTTCAATTTAGCCTTTGGGTAAATGTGACCCAATGGGCTTTAAATTTTCCCAGAGCAAGCCCAAAAACTCGTCCAATCTGATTAGTGTGAATATGGAATTTCTTCTTTTTCTACCTCTAAGGTCTGAGCAAAAATGGCAAAAGTCTTTACTGTGCAAACTTTACAAAGTGATACAGTTTCACCCTTGTAATTTGAAAAAGCCCCATCGAAAATCAAATTATTATGTTTATCGTCAGGATCTATATTGTATTGAATAATGCTTATCGACCTTTCGTTATCGTAAATTATTTTTCCGCATACATGGCAGTATTTCATTTTTCTCCTTTTCGGCTTGCAGTGTCTATCCCGTAGGGTTAATAGTTTTATCTTGGCTCAGTAATAATCATTTCAATAGACAGGCCGTTTGATTCTACCTCCTTAAGAAGCCTTTCCAAATCTTTAACATTTTGAAATGCCCATCTTGCAAAACCGACACTCTCAACAAACGGTAATATGTTCTCTTCTATTTCTTCCAAAAAGTCCTTCACCAAACGACTCCGTATCGATGAATACAGTTGTTGAACCTATTAAATGCACCTCCACCAAAAATCGCCTGGCACAAGGGCTTAGAGATCTTATCGTCATCTAAGGAAATACAGAAGTTTTCCATGGTGCTGTACTCATGGCTAACGAATTTGCCGGGGATTAGGATGTATCTTTCTACTTATTAATGCAGCAATTATCGTTCCATTAAGTATTATTTTACTTAACATGTTGATATCCTATTATTTATGTTTTTTCTCAATCCATCAGCACCATTGCACATATGCACATGTGCAACACTTGCCATTGCAGCAATGCAATACTAAAAGGCATAAAAAATCTTTCCCAAGTCCCTTCTCTTGACAAAATCCTTTCTTAATCCGGAAGCTTATAGACAATTCTTCATTTTTTTCACAACGTGGCATGAAAGATGCTTTTCAAGCTATTGGTGTAATTGTTCTTGCCGGAATTTTTCAGGCCCACTCTAAATATCACAAACAATATTAAACGAAAGGTAACTAAACCATGAAAGTCGCTGTAAGTTCTGACGGTCAGGATCTATTTTCGCTCATCGATCCACGGTTTGGGAGATGTGCATATTTCCTGATAGTCGAGACGGACGATATGAGTTTTAAAGTCTTTGATAATCAAAGCGCTGCTTTGGGAGGCGGTGCCGGCATCCAATCCGCCCAGTTTGTCGTTTCCAAAGGCGCCAAGGCCGTTATTACGGGAAATTGTGGCCCCAATGCGGTTAAAGCGCTGTCTGCAGCGGGTGCTGACGTCTATTTGGGAAACAGCGGAACCGTACAAGACGCCGTGCAGAAGTGGAAAAATGGTGAGTTAACGCCGGCATCCAAAGCAGATGTGCCTGAAGACGTTAGGTCGGGCAGGGCAAGTACTGTGGGCCGTGGTATGGGGTTGGGTGGTCAAAGAGGTATGGGCCGTGGCAGGGGAATGGGCGGCCAAAAAGGTTTAGGCGCTGGAAGGAACAGGACATAACGTCATGTTAAAAGCCGATTGGATTGCCGAATCTTTTCTTGGAACAGAATGTAACAGGGTTGGAGGAAGTATCAAAGGCAATAAGATGGGAGACAGATTAGATGCTTTGTTTCTGAGATTTCAAATAAAAGGCTTTTTGCCCATAGAAATTCCCGAACTCATTAAAGATGTTCTGGATATCATGAACAATCGAGAACTTTCCACGATAACAGCCATTGACCAAGAGCTTGAGGAGTTAGGATGGGGCATAAATATCATGGATAATGCAACGTATAAACTGATCACATCGCTGGTAGAAGGTAATGTATCTTGAGAATAGCAATTTCCATCTGGGAAGACAAGATCTCACCGGTTCTGGATACAGCATCTAGGTTGTTGATTATTGATGCCGAGACTCAAAAAATTTCCTCTCGTTTTGAAGCCGATCTATTTGAGCAGGATCTTTATCAAAGATGTTCGTTTATTCGAAAACTTGACATTGATGTTTTGATTTGTGGTGCTGTATCACGCCAATTCTCAGGAATGCTTAAAGCATCCGGCATCAAGATTATATCCGGAATTTCGGGTCCGGCGGAAGATGTTTTAGACGTTTTTTTACGGGGTGCTTTGCTTCATTCAGGGTTTTTCATGCCGGGGAGTGAGAGGAATCATTTTGATCTGACCAACCTTAGTTTTTTGGAAACTCTTAAAAAACGACCACAATAAAAGGGGGGGAACATGGCGGAAGAAAAAAAAGTGAAGACGGCCAAACCGAAAAAAGTCGCTGATCCTAAGATGGTTTCCATTGATGTGGCAACCCAGGAAATGCTGGCGCGTGCACAGGAACTGGGTGTTGAAACTATTTTTGACCGGGCTGTAACCATGAAGGCTTGCAACATTGGTGTTCAGGGGACTTGCTGTAAAAACTGTTCCATGGGACCCTGTCGTCTTCCCCTACCAAAGTCGGGCATTGAAGGTGAAGATACCAGAAAAGGTCTTTGTGGTGCCACGGCAAATACCATTGCAGCACGTAACTTTATCCGGATGGTGGCAGGCGGCGCAGCAGCCCATTCAGATCACGGGCGCTGTGTGGCAGAAGTCTTTTTGTCTGCAGCCAGAAAGGAATCCGATGCCTATAAAATAAAAGATGTTGACAAGCTCTTACAGATAGCTCCCCACTTGGGCGTTGAAACCACAGTTGAAGTTGACGGTAAAAAGGTCGATCGGGACCTTGATGAGATCGCTCTCGAAGTGGCTGAAACGGCAATGAATGAGTGGGGTAAACCCGGGGGTGAACTTCTTTACATGAAGCGGGCGCCTGAAGCTCTATATGAGAAATGGAAGAAAAACGGTGTTCTTCCCAGAAATATCGACAGGGAAATTGTTGAAATCATGCACCGGACCCATATGGGTGTTGATCAGGATTTCAAAAATTTAATAAAGCAGGGCACCCGGGCAGCCCTGGCCGATGGTTGGGGCGGCTCCATGTTGGCCACCGATCTCCAGGACGTACTTTTCGGAACCCCCTATCCCGTCCAGTCTGAAGCCAATCTCGGTGTCATGAAGGAGGATTGTGTTAATATTATTGTCCACGGGCACGAGCCGGTTCTGTCCGAGGTCATCGTGGCTGTCGCCCAGTCCCAAGAAATGGTCGATTATGCCAAATCAAAAGGGGCCAAAGGGATACAGTTGGGCGGTATCTGCTGTACGGCCAATGAAATATTGCAGCGCCATGGCGTACCCCCGGTAGGAACGTTTTTGCAACAGGAGCTTGCCATAATTACCGGTGCCTGTGATGCCATGGTGGTCGATATCCAGTGTATCTTTCAGAATCTTGCCAACGTGGCCAAATGCTTCCACACCAAGCTGATCACCACACATCCCATTGCCAAGATGGAGCAAGACAATGTCATTCACATTGAGTTCGACGAGCATCATGCTTTGGAAGATGCCCAAAGGATCGTGAAGATGGCCATTGACAACTTTGAGAACCGGGGTACGGAAGTGATGATCCCGAAACATAAAGGCGTTCAGGTTGCCGGATTCGGTGTTGAATCCATCGAATACCATCTGGGCGGAACCTTTCGCGGATCTTACTTTACCTTGAATGATAATATCATCAACGGCCGTATCCGGGGTGTTGCCGGTGTGGTCGGGTGCAACAACGCAAGGACAAAACATAATGAGGGTCATATTACAATTGTCAAAGAGCTGATCAAAAATGATGTCATTGTCCTAACCACCGGGTGTAACGGTATCGCATGTGCCATGGAAGGGTTGCTGACACCGGAAACGGCACAGGTTTTCTGTGGACCGGGACTGGCCGAAGTGTGTGAGACCGTGGGGATTCCGCCAGTGCTTCATCTGGGTTCCTGTGTGGACAACAGTCGGATTTTGCTGGCGGCAACCGAAGTTGTCAAGGCCGGGGGACTCGGAAACGACATTTCTGATCTGCCCGCTGCTGGCAGCGCACCCGAGTGGATGAGTGAAAAGGCCATCAGCATCGGCCATTATTTTGTTACATCCGGTGTGTATACGGTCTTTGGCGTTACTCTACCCACCTCCGGCGCTCCGGTTTTCCATGATTATATTTGCAAGGATCTGGAAAAGATTTATGGCGGTATGTGGGATATCGAACCTGATCCAATCAAACATGCCCATAAGATGATCGCCCATATCGATAAAAAGCGCAGAGCCCTGGGCATCGACAAGGCCAGGGACAGAGTCTTGATGGATATGGCGGATCGCCGGGAAATGGAGGCGTCATATCAAAAAGCTTGATCGTGCATACTAATTTTGAGGATTTGATTTTGATAGAATTCGAAGCAGATCATATCTATCAGTTTCAAATCAGAACAAATTTAGAATTTGGGTCAAACTCAAAATTGAAAAGGTGAAAATTTACGTTAGGGGAGGGAGGTCCATTAATTGATTATAAAGGGATGAAAGGAGGTGATCTTTATGTTGGATGAATCCATGTATCCGAAAATAGATATTAACAAATACCGGAAAGAAACAAAACTAAAAGACGGAACTAAAGTTCTTCTGCGCCCTATGGTGGCAGAAGACCAGGATGCTTTGTATGAATTTTTCAAAGCGGTTTCCGAAGAAGAGGCCCGGTATCTGCGTGATGATGTTAAAAGCCGACTCCTTATTGAATCATGGGCAAAAAACCTTGATTACAGCAGGACCCTACCCATTTTGGCGATAAAAGATGATATCATTATTGCCGATGCCACGATCAATCGCCGTCAATCTGGCTGGAAATGGCATCTGGGTACCGTGCGGATTTTTGTTCACAAGGACTACCGAAATCTTGGTCTTGGGGAACTTATGGTTGATGAGCTCGCGGATATCGCATACAAGCTTGGAATTGAAAAACTCGTATTGGAGATTCCAGATACCAACACTGCTGTAATAAATGCGTTTACCAAGGCTGGATTCCATCGTGCCGCAGTGATTCCGAATATGGCCAAGGATAGACAAAACATGCCTGTTGATCTTGCAGTTATGATGAAAGACGTTAAACCTGCCCTCGACGAGAGTTATGATTATGATTTTTAGCGCTGCCTTGGAACAGAGAGTGAAATTTAGAATAGAGAACCTTTACTCCCCTAACAACATTTTTTTACTCAATAAAACTTCAGGTAAACAAAAGGAATACATTTGCGCCCCATCTGCCCCTCAATGAGAACCCAAAACATAACTTAAATGGCATATTACCTCCATTCGAAGCTGAGGGGCGAGATGGGGTTACATGGGATGAAATGTTCGGGTAAAATTGGAAAGAGTTCATCTATAAAGATCGGGGGTGAAATATGCCCAACTATGATGAACAGCTTCTCACAAGGGTTTTTGACAGCGTTACAGATCCCTTTACCATTTATGATCGCGATTTCCGGGTTTTGAAGGCGAACAAAGCCTTGGCAACCCTCTTTAAACTCCCTATACATCAGATTATCGGAAACTATTGCTATGAGGTTTTTTACAACCGAACGACAATTTGTCCCGAATGCCATGTGGAGGAGACCTTCCTCTCCGGTAAACCGCAGATACGGGAAAAACAGATTCCCAAACCGGATGCTGGTCATGGTATTTTCGAAATCCACTCCTACCCAATAAAGGATGACAACGGCAGAACCATCCAGACCGTCGAGTATATAAAAGATATTACCGAACGAAAAAGCCTTGAACGCCAACTGCTGGCATCTAAAGTGTTCAATGAGAAGATCGTCAACAGCATCACAGACAACCTTATTGTCCTTGATCCCAAAACTCGTCGCATCATCCAGGCCAACAAATCGTTTTGCTCCCGGGTCGGGTTGACACTTTCTGCCGCTACCCAAAAAAAATGTTATGAAATTATGCGGAAAAGCGCATCGCCTTGTGAGGCAAACGGTATCTATTGCCCGGTACAGGACACGATTCGTTCGAAGCGGTCGTCCATTTCTGACAGAGTATATCCGGATTCCAGCGGACAGGAGAGGGTGTTGCAGATTGCCGCCTATCCGATCCTCGACGATCAGGGTGAGATCGTTTCGGTGATCCGCTTGGAACGTGATGTCACCGAAAAACGCAAAATGGAGGATGCCCTGGCATTCCGATCCAAAGAACTGCAAAGAGCACAGCATCAACTGGAGAAGCTGTTTGAAATTTCACGGCAGGTTAACGCTAAGAATTCCTTATGGGAGATCATCGATTATGTCCATGAAATCGCCGGGGAAATTTTTACAGATTCCGACCCCATCCTTTTTCTTTTGGATGCCGGAGGCCAGAACTTTCTAAATTTGGAAGGCTGCAATCCTGCTGTAACAGAGCTTTTGGTACAGACCAAGCAGGAACTCGAGAAAGCCGGATTGATTCCGCATTTTGTCCAATATCTGCAACGTGTCAAAGAAACCCGAATCATCGGTTCAGGATACAGCAATGGCGTCCCTGTTTTTTTTAAGTTTATTCCAAGACGTTATTCCAACTGGTTCGGTCTTCCCATTTCCACACCCCAACAATGCATCGGTTACTTCGTGCTGGCCTCATCCGACCCCCAAGAATATTCTCTGGAAGACACCCATTTTTTTCTGACATTATTCAATCAGATCGCCGGACATATTCGTCATTTGGTGATTCATGAAACCGAAATCGATCACCTTCGCCTCCGAGTCGCCCAGCGCACCTCCCATGGCAAAATTGTCGGTCAGGGCGATGAAATGCAGAAGATATATGAACTGATCGATTTGGTCGCCGGCTCGGACGTTACGGTTTTAATTACCGGTGAAAACGGCACCGGCAAAGAATTGGTGGCCCAGGCCATCCATCGGCAGAGTCATCGAAAAAAAGGACCTTTGGTGGTTGCCAATTGTTCGGCGTATTCACCGGCACTGCTGGAGAGCGAGCTTTTTGGCCACGAAAAAGGCGCCTTCACCGGTGCCATAAAGATGAAAAAGGGTCGCATCGAGCGCGCTCAGGGCGGAATACTTTTTCTCGATGAAATCGGCGATATTGCACCGGCCACTCAGGTACTTCTCCTCAGATTTCTGCAGGATCATTGTTTTGAAAGGGTCGGCGGGGAAGAAACCCTGGAAGCGGACGTACGGGTACTGGCGGCCACCAACCGGGATCTGTTCAAGGAGGTTGAAGCGGGTCGATTCAGAGACGATCTTTACTATCGATTGAATGTCGTTACCCTCCAACTCCCGCCGCTGAGAAATCGCAAAGAAGACATTCCTTCGCTTTGCAGCCATTTTTTGGAAGAGTACAAGATCAAAGAAGGAAAAAACATCCATGCTTTTTCCCCCGGTGCCATGCAAACCCTTATGGATTACGACTGGCCCGGCAACGTCCGTCAGTTGGAAAACGCTGTCAGTCATGCGATCATACTCACCCAGGGACAGGAAATCGAGAGGAATCATCTGCCTCAATTTCTCAAGCAATCCGTTCCCGGACCTTCCACCAACTCCCTTGCTGAAAATGAACGGCGTTTAATTCTTGGTGTGCTTCAGGAATCCAACTGGAACAAACATAAGGCTGCCCAGCGTCTCAAAATTAGCCGCAGCACGCTTTACAGCAAAATCCGACGCCATGGTCTGGAGAAAGGGGCCATTGCTGTTTGAAATGTGAACAGTAGGGTCGTTTTCTATGCATCTCCCTAAATCCCCGCCCATATTGGTTTTATAAAATTTCTGGAAAATTTAGGGTCCGATTTCGTACAAAAACCAGAAACTTCATAGGAATTGGCGTCGAACATAACCTTCCTTCTTTCATTCATTTAATCGGATAACCGACTGAAATTATTTATGATTATTCAATTCTTTTTTATTTTTAGCGGACTTTTTCATTTTTGGCAGAGGTCTTGCAGGAAATCTTATAGCTATCAAAAAGTGTTTTGGCTCTCTTCCGTTAATTAGTTTCCATCCATAAATGGCCTTTTTTGCCCGGATCTGCGTTCTCCTCGGGTTTCCGGCTGCGGCATACAGGGAGTATGCCTCGCCGAAAACCCTTGTGCGGCCTTGATCCGAACAAAAATTGCTCATTTATGAATTGGAAACGCATCGTGCCCATTTTATAATTGTGGATGGACACTAATTAATAACCGGTCAACAATAAAAACAAGTCAAGAGCCTGAATCTAAACCCCCAACAAATTGGAACAAATACGAGCCGTCTGTCTCGTAGGTCTATAGCCTTAAATATCTGTCACAAATGTTTTCGTTTTAATCCCGGCCCTACGTAAACAGCCTTTAATTGAAGAATGTTGTTGCTTGTCGAACCATTTTAAATTGGCTTGAAATTGTCCGTTACTCCGACCCTTTTTGCATTTGGATTAAGATGAAAAATAGTCATCTATGTTATTCTTTTGCTCCATAAGATGAAAAAAGTTGGGCTGCTGAAGGACATGAAGGATCGGTTTAGCGATATTCAGGCAACAACCGCTAACGCTAGCAGAAAGGAGGTGAGACACTAGAGAACAAACCGTCTCCTACCAGCGAACGCTTCTCTTAGAAACAGGTTAATACTTCAAGATAGATCGCTGCGCTCGTTAGGAAAGGAGGAAATTGGATATAGCCCAAAGCAAAACCAATTGATGGGAGGTCAAAATATGGCAGAAATAAGAGATGTGGAAATAAACAGCAGGGAGGACACCCTTGAGCTGATGAGACCTGAGGTGAGGCCCTGGCCTGTGACGCCGCCGCCGCCGCGGGAAGAAGTTTCCAAGGTATATGCCAAGCGGAATGCGGCCAAGTTTGGCGAGTGGTGCGAGGACAACCTCAGGTTCGAGTACGGCTTCGGTAAGCCCGAAGCCCTTCAGGGTATGAAGGTGCTTTGTATGGGGTTGTACAGGATGGGCAACAAGTTCTGTTCCTCGTTGTTGGCCGAGGCCGGGGCGGAAGTTATCAATATCGAACCGCCCGAAGGAGATCCCCTGAGAAAACTCACGCCTTTCGGAAGGGAAGAGCTGATGTTCGAGGACAGGGAAACCGGCGAAAAATGCGGTATGGATTTCATGCATGAGATGAGAAACAAGTATTCCATTACGCTGAATATCGATACCGACGAAGGCAAGGAGATGTACAAAAAGCTTGCGGCCCACGCCGATGTGCTGATCGAGGAGTATCCGCCGGGCTATATGGACGAATTGGGCCTGGGTTACCGGCAGCTTGCCGAAATTAATCCCAAACTGGTTTACTGTTGGATCGGCGTACGCGGATCATGGGGGCCATACAAGGACACACTCTCCAAGTTCGGCCAGTGGACGCTGGAGCCTTTCGGCGGCTGCGCCAATTCCTTTGTGCACAACACCGGTTTCCCCCAGGACCAGCTTCCCAGGGGCAAGGGGGGTGACCCCACGCGTTCCGGTGTCTGGTTTGCCGACTATGTTGCCGGCGAGCAAGGGGCATGTAGCATTATGGCGGCCATTTATTGGAGAAATAAATTCAGCGGCGAGGGTCAGTTCATCGAGGTTACGGGCGCTGAAACGCAAATGGACATTCTCGATTTTGATATCGGCTGGTATGGATTTAACAAGAGCATCAAGGCCCGGACCGGCGGTTGGGATCCCAATTTGAATCAGTACGAGTGGAACCCCTGCAAAGACGGCTACATGATGATCGGCGGTCAGACCGACCGGCTCTGGTATCGCATCGGCCAGTGCATTGAGCGGGACGATGTTCAGTTCGGCCGGTTGATCCATGAAGATCCGTTCCTCAAAGAGATGGGCGCCCGCAACGCGCTCCAGGCCCTGATCAAGACCTACACCGTGACCACCCGGTGGCTGCGGGACATGAATCGGGTTGAAGCTGAAACAAAGCTGCTGGAGTACGAAATTGCGGCCGGTCCGGTTCTGTTCATTGACGAGGTCTCTGAGTTCCCCCACTTTGTGTATCGTCCCTGGGTGTATACCATAGATAGCGATCAGTACGGGACCGTTCTTTATGCAACGTCCCCGAACGCTTTCCAGTACAGGACGCCGCACCGGGTTAAGTGGATTGGAAGGCCTTTAGGAAAGGACAACAAATTGAAGTACCTGCAATGGCTCGGTCTGGGCCAAACGCAGGTCAATGAACTCAAGAGCAAGGGGGTGATATAATGGCAAAAGATTTGAGAGAAACAAGAATAGAGGATCTGCCAGGCCCCAAGAGTAAGGAAGAGCTTGAAGAAATGAAGATGCCCTATGAGGAGTACTGCCGGGCGGCCTTTGATCCAGGCAACGAACATGAAAAGCCCGAGCCTCTGAAGGGCATTCGGTGGCTTAGCACCACCATGTACATCTTCACGCCCCATTCCGTCTCCAACCTGGCTGAGCTGGGGGCTGAGGTTATTAAAGTAGAGATGCCGAGGATGGGTGACCCCATGCGGCACTGTGCTCCGTTCAACGAGACCTATCTCTATCCTCTGCATGACACCCGGCCCATGACCGGTACCGGCCTGGGCTATCTGGGCGCCAATCCCAGCGAGTTCCACATTACCATGGATTATCACCTGGAAGATATGAACGAGGCCTTTTACCGGCTGGTAAAGATGTCCGACGGGCTCACCGAGTGCTATCGTCCCGGAACCTTTGACAAGTGGAAGCAGAGCTACCTGTACCTTCAGGAGTTGAACCCCAGGTTCATTTACGTATGGGGCGGCGGTTTCGGCTACGGGCCCAAGGTCTTCGGTGGATCCTACGATATTCTGGGACAGGCCCATGCCGGGCTTGCTTCCATCACCGGCATGCATGATTTTATGGGGGGCCACTGCGCCAAACATTCCAACTGGTGCATTGACTGGTATTCCGGAACCCAGATCACCTTCGGGATACTGGCGGCCATTCACTGGCGCGAAACCACCGGACTGGGCACCATGATCGAGTTTTCCCAGGTGCAGGCGGCCACAAGATGTCTGGGCTATGCCACGCCAATGTACGGCCGGTTCGGCGTTGTACGCCAGCGATGGGGCAACTGGGATACCCAGCTGTGTGCGCACGGCATCATTCTGTGCGGCAAGTCCGACTTTCCGGATGTTTCCAATCCACAGGACAAGCATGATGCCCGCTATGTCATGGTCTCTGCTTTCCAGGACGAGGATTTTAAAGAACTGTGCGCCATCACTGGAATGAAGGATCTTTACGACAAATATAAAGTCCATAACGATAGGGCCGAGGGTGAATCTCAGGTGGAGATTTACGCTGCTCTGGAAAAATGGGCTGAGGACAAATCACGGTCGGAAGTGGTCAAGATCCTGCAGGATGCCGGTCTGCTGGCCGAACCGGTGATGAACGACCGGGAGGTCTATGAATGCGAGCACTACAGGGAGAGGGGTACACTCCGGTGGCTCGACGATCCCATTTTCGGTGACATAGTCACCCAGAGCGGGTACGCCTCGGGACTGATGGCCAAGTCGCCCAGGAGACAGAACTGGATTTGGCGGCCGGTGGGTGCTGATAATATTAAGATCTACCATGAGTTGCTTGGTTATCCGACTGGCACCGTCCAGGAATGGTACGATAAGAGCTGGATATAAAAGGAGGAGGCGCCGTGTGTGATATTATCTGGTGTAAGAAAGAAATTAATGGGAAAAAGTGTAACACCGTGAATTATCTGGACCCTTATTGTTTCTGGAACTGGGAGGGCAAGGTAAACTGCGCTGAGTGCAAAACGGTGTACTACATCCACATGATTCAGGGCTTCATGTACATAGGGCCCTGATGAGGTTGACGGAAAACCGGACACCAGCCCGCTCTATGCGGACAAGCCTCTGGACGGTTATACGAACCATCTGCCGGGTATCGAGGGCAGGACCCGACCGTATGAGTGTCTGCCCAGGGATATTTATCTGGGAACGGCCGACATGGTCAAGTTCAGCGCCAGGGGCAGGCCGGTCAGAGGTTGGCGTCCGCAGCCGCCGTCTGCCGGCATTGCCGGAAGCTTTGGCTTTGAGTGGGATATTCAGAAACTGTCTCCTGAAGTATGGGAGGAGTATCAGGAGAAAGTGAAAAAAGGCGAAGTTGGTGAATGGTAAAAAAAGAAAGGAGTCTTAAATGGCACAATTAACACCTGAAGAGTTTCTGGCCACTGTCCTGGTGCCGGAAAAACAAAGTGATCATATATGCTGGGAGTGCAGGAATTTGAAGCCGGTTCTCAAAGGTTCAAAATTCCCGCCTGCGGATATCATTGGCTGGTGCACGAAAATCTATTGGCCCGACTACTGGTGTGTTGCCGATTTCAACGTGGTCAAGAAGTGCTACGCCTTTGATGCAAGGAAGAAGTAGCATGGAAGAAAACGTTATAAAGGAACTCAAAAATCTCGAGGGGATGGTGCTCAACTGGAAAAAGAGTTTTTTAGGTTGGGCATCCCCTGGGGTGGATAACGATTATGTGTATCATGAATTTTCTGAAGAACTCCAGACCTACGTTTATCCCTATGTCAGAAGATTGTATGAGACAAACCACCTCACCGCTTCTGAAGCCGAAGAGTTCATGAATAATTGCTACAAACAGGTGGAAAATCTTCGCGACCAGTTGAAAGATGTGGAGACCAAGCAAAGCAAAAAGGAGGTATAACATGCCTGAAAAATGTCGTGTGGGTGTCTGCGGATACGACCCCATGCTCGTGAAAGGATACTTGGCGGCAAATATCAGAGCCTTGTGGTGGCATATATCCGACGAGCTGTATGAAGAATTTGACATGAAACCGGGAATGAAGGTTTCCGGCAAACTGTTGAAGGTCTATAACGGAAAAGATGGAAAAGAATCCGCAGGCCCCAATGAACCTTTTGAGTGGGAAACATCCAAGGAGTCGGGCCTTGTTGTTGTGCTGCCGTCGGATGTCATCGCCAAATACAAGCTCACCGAGTGTCACTTCGTTGAGATGCTCATTGATAAGATTGACGGCAAAGACGTCTATCCCGGCGAAGAGAAGATGAGCGAAAAATTCTGGCCCGAAGAGATGATGAAACTGGACTTTGTCCTTGAATATATAGAGTAAATCATAACCGTTAAACATCGGTCGTGTTTGAGGGGTGACGGAAGAATATTCAACCCCCTTTAAGGAGTGCGTGTTCACCGTCTCGGCGACAAACTCCAAAAGAGTGTATCAATACATATTCCGCGCCCCTCATCCGATCCTGATTTTCATTTTTGGAGCTTACAACATAAAATTGCCAGTAGGGGTATTCGGCCGCTCCTATTGCCTCCGGAACAGCGGGGAAGGTGCGTTTTTTCTCCGCTGTTTCATACCATATGCCAGGAATTTTTTTTTATGAGCACCTTCTGGGTTTGATGTTTTCAGCAGGTTTACCCTGAACTTTGATCAGCTGAAGGCTTACACCTGTGAATTAGGCTCAGTAAAAATATATAAAGCTTCAAGACCGTGAATGGTTACACAAAACAAATTCCTATCCTCGTACTGATCGCAAACAAGAAAATCCGAAGTTATGTTATAGGGCTATGCAAAAGAAACAACCTGAATCCTCTAATAGGCGCTGATCTCGAAGAGCTTGTAAAAAGGATTAAAAAGATGCGCAGCGCCATCGTTATTATGGACTACGAGGTTGTAAACTCCTATGGCACGAGGATCTATTCAAGAATCAATGTTGCTTGCCCCGGATGTAATGCCATCCTGCTTTGTGATCAAGACCATCGAGGACTAATCAAACAGGCCGTGGAACTCGGTGTCTACGCCTGCATCCTGGCACCTTACGAGGAATGGGAAGTGTTGGCAATGATCCGGAACATCATTGCCAAAAATAAATTGCAGGACCAAAAACAAACCCTATAATGATCAAAGGGTATCATAAAAAATTCAGCGACGAAAAATACGATACTTCCTAGTTACAAACCCCATCAATATGATATTTTCATTCCTGTCCGCTTTTGCCCCAAGTCGTCTCACATTTTCTGTCCGCAAGGATCTCGCTTGCAAAACCTGAGAACTTGGCTTACCTTTCTTTTAATTGGTATGGTGCAAGGTAATAATACAGAATTTGGCAATATTCCAGAAGATGATTATGCAACCAAAATTTGGTATAAAAAGCAATCAGGTCTTGATTTTCGATTTATTTTCAACTATTTTTAAAAAATAAAGGCATGCTGCCCGACTTATTGTAAACACTACTCTGCCTATTTGATTCTTTTGAGTATTCCGTCTGACGACAATGTTCCGTTAACAATTTCAGCTTGTGAAGCGGTCTTCAACTGACCACGGGGAGTGGATCATGAACAAAAAGAATCAAACTGCAAAAAAAAATCCGGGCAAATCGAATTTTTCGCCAAATACAATTGCCCATACCATCAATTTGGCCATCGTCGGCGGCGGCAGGGCGAGTAAATACTTCCTGAATCTTCTGCAAAGCGAATCCTTTACGTATCTGAAGGTCAACATCGTCGGTGTTTGCGATATAAATCCAGAGGCCGAAGGGTTTGTTCTGGCCAAAGAGCTAGGGATCTATACCACAGATAACTTCCAGGATCTCTTTAAAATAAAAGACTTAGACAGCATCATTGAACTGACCGGCCAAGAAGATGTCCTGCTGGAGATCATCCGTCTCAGACCTAAAGGAGTCGGGGTCCTGGAACACAACATCGGCAGGTTAATGCGGCGACTTTTCGAGGTCGATCACCGCCTTAGATCTGCAGAAGAACAATTGGTCTTTGAGAAAAATTTTTCCGATTTTCTCATCCAGCAAAGCACCGCTGCAATTGTGATTTTAAATACAGATTTTAAAATCGTTGAGACCAATGAGCCATACTTGAAAGCGGTTAATAAAGCAAAAGAAGACGTCATTGGAGGGTGCTGTTACGAGATTTCCCATGGCTACAGTGCTCCGTGTTCGAGTTCACGCCCTGACATGAAATGCCCCTTGGTGGAGACCCTGAGAACCGGTAGATCCGCTCATGTTATTCACGAGCATCCCGAGCCTGGAGGGCATTTCAAATTTTGCAATTTGGTCACTTATCCTTTAAGGAATCAAAACGGTGAAATTCATCGAATCATCGAAGTTTGGAGAGATATCACAGAACCATTGTCATACCGTTGGGATAAGCGGGTTAAAGAATTAAAATCTGACCTTCAAAAACTGGTTCAAGAAGATCGCATGATCTCTTTGGGAAAGCTGGCTGCCAGTTGTTCACATGAGATCAACAATCCCATTCAAGGGTTATTGACGTTCAGCGATTTAATGCAGGATATACTTGCCGAAGGTAAGCTGAGTTCCGAAGATCTGGGACAGTTCAAGAACCATCTTTCTTTTATGTCCAAAGAACTGGAGCGTTGTGGCAACATTGTTTCCGGTCTTCTTTCGTTTGCCCGTGAAAGTCCCAGGGAATACAAGGAAATAGATCTTAACGAAGTTCTTGAGGCTGTTCTTTTCCTGACGAAACATAAAATGAAACTTCGAAATGTCGATCTGGCCACCCGTCTACATCCGGGGTCATTGATAATAAAGGGCGATGAGCGAGAGTTGCAGCAATGCTTTCTCAACTTGATTTTCAATGCTATTGAAGCCATGCCGGGCGGTGGACAGCTACGGATAATTTCCGAACTGAAACGTGACAAAAAAAATATCCGAGTAGAGGTTCAGGACACCGGATATGGAATCTCCAAGGAAAATCTTGAGCACATTTTTGATCCTTTTTTTACCACAAAAGAAGAAGGAAAAGGGACCGGACTTGGATTATCTATTGCCTATGGCGTCACCAAAAATCATAAAGGAAACATCAAGATAAACAGCAAAGTGGGAGAAGGAAGTTCGTTTATCTTGGAATTTCCCGCTCTGTAACTGCTTACGAGTCCTTTTGTTGTGAATTATGCGTTTTTAACGAAATTATTTTCAACACGCACTAAAAAGACAGATAGTTCTTCATGAGAAATTCGAGCCGATTGTTCGTGACGGAGGAATACCATGGATGAAAAAATGAGCGTTATGGTTGTGGATGATGAGGCAATCGTCAGGGAATCTCTTTTCCACTGGTTTAAAAAATACGGCCATGTGGTAGAGACCGCTTCATCGGGCTTTGACGCTTTGGAGAAGCTGGAAACATATCCTTTTCAGCTTCTTTTTGTCGACATTAAAATGCCCGGGATGGACGGCATAGAACTTCTGGAAAAAGTTAAGACAGAATATCCGGATACGCTCGTGATCATTATTACTGCATACGGATCTATTGAATCGGCGGTCAAAGCCATGCGAATCGGTGCCACCGACTACCTGCTCAAGCCCTTCAAACCGGAGCATCTCTCTCTTGTGATGGAGCGGATATCCGTTCAAAAAAGGCTTGTATCACAATACAACTATCTTAAAGGACGTTTAGAAAAAATCACCCGCTTCGATAACATTATCGGACAATCACCGCCAATGGAGGCGGTTTTCAGTCTAATTCCAGAGGTTGCCCAGAGCGATTCTTCTATTTTGCTTTTCGGGGAAACCGGTACCGGAAAAGAGCTGGTTGCAAAAGCGATCCATGCCGAAAGTCGCCGATCCCATCTGCCGTTTATCGCCATCAACTGCGGTGCGATACCGGAATCCCTTTTGGAAAGCGAACTTTTTGGGCATCAAAAAGGGGTGTTTACCGGTGCCACCCGTGCTCGAAAGGGTTTCTTGGAGGTCGTTTCCGGTGGGACCCTGTTCCTTGATGAAATTGGAGAAATAAGTCAAAAGATGCAGGTTGATCTCTTACGGGTTCTGGAGGAAAAGAAGATAACAAGTCTCGGGAGCAGAGAACCTATTGACATAGATTTCCGGCTTATCTCAGCCACCCGGCAGGATCTGAAGAAAGCGGTGGCTGAAGGCAATTTCAGAGAAGATTTTTTTTACCGCATCAATGTTATCCTGATAGAAATTCCGCCGTTAAGAAAAAGAAAGGAGGACATCCTTTTACTCGTTGAACACTTCCTTATAAAGTACAGTCAGGAAACGAATAAAAAAGTAGACCATGTCACCAGCGATGCAATTGGATTGTTAAAGCAGTACGACTGGCCGGGGAATGTGAGGGAATTGGAAAATGCTATTGAAAGAGCTGTTGTTCTTTCAAAATCCCGGACACTCAGGACTGAAGATTTTTCTTTCATTCAGCCGTCTGGCATACAATTTTCAGAATCTCTGTCGTTACGTGAAATGGAAAAGGCGTATATTCAAAAGATCCTGGAAGAAAACACCTGGAATGTAACCCAATCCGCCAAAATCCTGGGAATTAACAGGGTTACCTTGCACAAAATGATTAAACGGTACAATTTGAAAAGGAAACCCTGACCTCGGACAGTCAGTCCAGTCTTTTTCAGGAATATCTTTTCTCATGATCTCAAATAAAAAACCTGTCGGTGTGGTCCCGCTTGGAGAAGTTTCCGAAATCGTCCTAAAGGTTATCGCAGACCATATCACCAGATGTTTCAAACTTTTCACTCAAATTCTTTCTCCTCTGGAACAACCTGAATATGCTCTGGATGAAAGACGGTTGCAATACAATGCCGGCATTATTATTGAGATGTTTGAATCCATGCATTTTAGCGATCACGATAAAATTATAGCTGTTTTAAATCAGGACCTTTTTATTCCAATTTTTACCCATGTCTTTGGTGAGGCAAGGCAGGGCGGAAAATGTGGCTTGGTCTCATTATTCAGGTTGGCAAAGAACCCCGACGGCTCCTCCCCGCTCAGATCCCTCATTCATGAACGGGCAGCGAAGGTGGCCCTTCATGAATTGGGCCATCTTTTCGATCTTCTTCATTGTGAGCAAAAACTGTGCTTAATGCATTTCTCCGGAAGTATAGAGGAACTGGATGAGATGTCGTTTCATCTTTGCGAGTATTGCTCAATTTATCTTCAGGATAAACTTCGTTGAGCAGCAGAATTGTTGAGTGGTTGAGAAGTTAAACGGCTACAGTGTGTAGTCATAAGCAACACTCATTTATCCGGTTGATATTTATATATTTTTATTTGAAACATCCCCTCGTATCTCTCCAAAGTATAGCCAAAGTCATCACTCTCCCAGTTACGCTTTAAAAAACTGCGCTGAGTTCGTCCCATTTATGATTTGAAAATAATGAATAATATCAATAGGTAAATGAATTAAAATAATATTTTATTAAATTGTGGCACTTTCATTGCAATTAAATAGTCAAAAAATGAATTAAGTGCGGTTTCCTACTTATGGCTTAGGAAGGTTCGAATGTTCAGTTTCGACTGCATAATGATTTACCGCGCAATTAAAGGAGGTCATCATTATGAAAACCAATGAATTGAAATCGAATAAGGAGAAAAAGAAAGATATTGGTTCAAAAAGACTTATCGGAATAGATCAGCCCTTTGATTACCAGAAAGTGGTTGCGGTAACCGGTCCGGAATATGTTGAGAATCTGCAACATGACGGGGTTGCTTTAGTCCTTTATGAGAAATTGAAAAAAAATCTTCCCGGTTTTTATTTATCCGAAGATAAATGTGTCTGGATGAGAGCCGGAGTCATCAATTACAGGCTATGTGATTATGACTATGATTGCTACAACTGTCCGTTCGACCAGGCGATGATATCTGCCATGGGCGATAAAATCGCTCCGGATCGAGAAGAAAGGCAAGCGAATTGGTTGAGACATGTGAAAGAAAAATATAAAATCGCTGAAACACCGTGTATCCACTTTTTATCAGGACGGATAGAATCTCCTGAGGAATGTCCCGGTAAATACAAGTGCGATCATTGTACGGTTCATGAGCTCCTGGAAAAAGAAACTCAGGTGGAAATCCCTGAAAAGCCGGCATACAAAAACGTATCTGGTTATCAAATGGTTGAGGATTATTATTATCATTTCGGACATTCATGGGTGCACATTGAAGACGATGGACGTATCAAAGTCGGCGTAGACGATTTTACATCCAAGGTTTTGGGGGCCGCGGATGCCATAAATCTCCCTCCGGTTGGCGTATTTTTAAATCAAGGAGAAATCGGGTGTGTATTGTCCCGAATTGATAAAAAAGCCCCCATACAATCTCCTGTGTCCGGAACCGTTTGCGTTGTAAATGATAAAGTTTTAAAGCACCCAGCCGTCGCACACGATGATCCATACCATGACGGCTGGTTATTCATGCTGGACCCTGCAAACATCAAGCCTGATCTGGAAGGGCTCTATTCCGGCAAGGAATGCTTCCAGTGGCTTGAAAAGGAGAGTCAAAATCTTTATGAACTCTTAGGGCCAAGCTATCAGCAACTGGCGGCCACAGGTGGTGAACCGATTGATGATATATTTGGACAAATTCCCGAGATTTCCTGGGATCGGCTGGTAAGGACTTTTTTCCGTACATCAGAAAAGCGCTGATCCTCAAATGAGCAAGGTAAATCATTCCGGTAAAGGAGAGATAACCATGAAAAACAATGTATATGAATTTAAAAAGAAAAAAACAGATGGTGAAAAGATCGGCTTTCATGCAAAAAAGCTCATTGGCATCGATTTACCCTTTGATTACGAAGACGTGGTCTCCATAACCGGTCCTGAATATGTTCGGAACCTTCATCGTGACGGGATAGCCGTTCTCCCAAATGAGGAACTGAAGAAAAATTTCGCGGATATTCTTTTGAGAGCCATTGAAAAGCCAACTTACGCAAAGGTATCGGGGGTCCAGGTTGCTGACAATTATTATCACCACGTCGGCCATTCCTGGGTGCAACCTTTGCAAGATGGATGGGTCAGGATCGGGATCGACGATTTTACATCCAAGGTTTTCGGACCTGCGGATCCAATAAATCTTCCTCCTGTCGGAGACTTTTTGATGCAAGGCGAAGTGGGGTGGGTTCTGGGCCGCAATGATCACGAGGCTCCCATGCAGTCACCAGTTTCCGGAGTCGTGTTCGCTGTAAATGATAGAATAAAAAATCACCCCGAGATCATACATAATGATCCGTATGGAGAAGGCTGGTTATGCCTTCTAAATCCTGTCAGCCTTAAGATGGATATGAAAGCGCTTTATCTGGGGAAAGAATGCTTCCAGTGGGTCGAAAATGAAATTCAGAATCTCCAGAAGCTCCTCGGGCCCGAGTGCGAAAGACTGGCAGCCACCGGCGGTGATCTGATTGATGATATCTTCGGACATTTTCCAGAGATTGACTGGGACCAACTGGTGAAGACCTTTCTTCGAACAGCAGAGAAGTGCTAAATCACTTTCGAAGATAAACCTACAACACAGGACCAGGCCGCCGCAAAAATTTTAACTTTTCCGGCCAATGAAAATATAAAGGAAGGCAGTTTATTTTTCAATTATTTCAAAGGAGGTTTCCTGCATTTGAGACCTCTTTTGCTGTTTTAGCAGGATTGTGTTATAAAAAAGACACGTTATTTTTGATGAATATGGTTTCAAAATTTTTCTGTAGACATCATTAATAAAGGAACATTATTATTATACTTAACATTTTCTAATGTTTTAATGCCATATGAAAACTGAAGAATCCGGAGAGAAATATCGAAAACGGCTTGCCGCCTTAAATGCCGTCTCCAAAACTGTCAGCACCAGTTTAAATCTTGGCGAAATACTAAACAGCACAATTGACAAAATCCTTGAGGCTGATGAGCCTGACAGTGTCAGGATTTATCTGTTGGACGATAGGAAAAAAGTCCTTAATCTGGTGGCGCACAAAGGGCTTTCAACTGATTTTATCAACAAACCCATTGTAAAATCTCGCAAACCCGGCCACGGACTTTTGGGGCAGACCGTAGTAGATGGTGAGACAAAGGTAATAGAAAATACTCTACAGCCCACCATCCCCAATGTCGATCTGCTTACTGAAGAAGGCCTTCAAACCACCGCTTATATACCACTGATCACCAGGGGAGCAACTGTGGGCGTGATGTGTGTCTCCAGCCATGCCCCAAATAAGTTTTCAACCGAATTTGTTGAATTCTTGATCGCCATCGGAAACCATATCGGTGTTGCTGTGGATAATTTTCACATGTATAAAATTGTAAAAGAGGCGTATCAGGATCTAAAGGAGGCTCAGGAACAGGTTGTTTGGACGGAAAAATTGGCCTCTTTAGGCAAATTGGCCGCCACTATTGCCCATGAGATAAACAATCCCCTTGCCGGGGTTTTAAACTATATCCGGTTGATGATAAAGATTCTTGCACGGAATCGTGTCTCTCATGAAAAGCTTGAGGATATTTCCCGATATTTGAAACTCGTGGAATCCGAGATAGCCCGGTGCGGAGAAATCGTTAAAGACCTTCTGGCATTTTCCCGCCGGACTAAAATTACCATTGAAAGCAACCGTATTGAAGATATTATTGATAAAACCCTGAATCTTCTTTCCCATGATCTGGAGATGAAAGAAATTCAACTGCAAAAAACCATTGAGCCGAATCTGCCGAAGGTTCAGTGCGATTTTAAGCAGATCCAACAGGTCTTTTTGAACCTCGTTTACAATGCTTCAGAGGCAATGTCAAACGGAGGCACTCTGACAGTGACAGCCAAAAGAGCTTCCGGGCCTAAAGGATTTTTAGAGGTAGTAATTTCTGATACCGGTTCCGGCATTGCTAAGGAAAATATGGAAAATATTTTCGATCCTTTTTTTACCACCAAAGAAGAGGAGAAAGGGGTGGGCCTTGGCCTTTCGGTGGTTTACGGTATCATCGCCAAACACAACGGCGCCATCGAAGTGGAAAGTGAGCTGGGTAAGGGAAGCAGTTTTAAAGTCCGGTTGCCGTGTGCCTGATATAAACTCTTCTATGCCCGTTTTTCTCAACCGATTTATAACAGGGTAAAATCCTATATTTATGGTTCTTTTTATATTTGTTAGTATTTTGTTTGCGCTCAATTGAGGTTTAACTTATCCCGGAATGCCTTGGTAATGGAAAGATTCAGATCCAATCGCAAGTCCTGTTTCGATAGGCCCATAGCAAGCCCAAGAAACTGAGGAAGATAAAGTATGGTCATGCACATATCTTCTTTGGACTTTCCCGAAATTTTTTTCTGATACGCCTCCAGGTTCATTTGGCACATGGGACATACCGTGACGATAGCGTCAGCGCCTCGAGCCGCCTTTAATATCCCGGCAACAAGCTCCAGCGCTACCTCAGGTTTGGTGGTCATGTGGGATGCACCGCAACATTTGCCACCCATGTTCCATGGATGAATCTTTGCTCCTACGGCCTCTATAAGCGGTTCCATGGACCGGGGCTCCTCAGGATCATCGAAAACAGCGTAAGGTCGAAGACACTGGCATCCATAGTAGGGTGCGATGCTCAGATCGATAAAGGGGTTTTTCACCCTGGAAACGATCCTTGCAGGACCTATATCACGGGCAACGACATCAAGGAGGTGTCGGACTCGCGTCTGACCGTGAAAGTGCAGATTTTTTTCTTTTAATATGGTGTTAATTTTATCAAGAAGTTTTGAATCTTTTCGACTTTTTTCCTCAACCTTTTTCAAGTTCAGGTAGCACGCGCTGCACGGAACAAGAATCTCTTGGGTCCCATCCATCTCTTCAGCCATTGCCAGGATATACGCCGGCAAAGCCAAAGAAAGGAGATAGCTGGTGGCCTCTGCAGCGCTGGCACCGCAGCAGGTCCAGTCCTCAAGCTCCAACAGAGCCACTTCCAGTTCTTGCATGAAGGCCTGGGTAGAGGCGTTGTATTCAAGGGCCGTCCCCTCCAAAGAACAACCCGGATAATATAGGTACTTCATATTTACCCTCCATAATCTCAAACCGGACAGACCCAAAAAGTTACAAGTGAACTAAAGTTTGAAGTGAGCTAAAGTTAAAGAATCACAATGCTCCGGCTTTAAAACAACCGGCAACAGCCATTAACTTTAGACACTTCCCATTTATTGATTAGAATTTTATTGCAACAAAGAACACACAAATTACAATGAAGGAGCTAATTCCGTATTCTTCTCATCTCTGCTCTAACGCTTCAA
This sequence comes from uncultured delta proteobacterium, assembly GCA_963790095.1. GTDB lineage: Bacteria > Desulfobacterota > Desulfobacteria > Desulfobacterales > UBA11574 > JAAXQD01. Next base: position 50,524 of record CAWBNO010000012.1, read on the forward strand.
CCTTACGAAAGATCGACTCTAAAGCACCGTTCCCTTTTGAAGGGAACTCAAAAGAAATTTTTCCTTTACCCATAAGTTTCATCCCCAACGGGGCAAACTGAAGCGGCATGAAAGGGTTTTTCATGGATAGAAAATAGAGCGACATGAACTCCATCTCTCTAACCCGGCCATGGCGGCGCACACTCTTTATAAAGCTTTGGTAAAATCGGATACTTTTTTTATAGGGTGCCAGGTTCTCTTTTACAGCTACCTGCTTGAGAGCACTCATTGTCTCGGTAAGCGGAAGCCCCCGGGGACATCGCAGTGTACAACAATAGCAGACTGAGCATAGGGAAAAGGTCTTGCTGTGAAAAATTGTCTCCTTTTCCCCCATAAGGACATAATACCACAGCTGACGCGGAGTGAGATCCATAGCAAAGGCGTTGGGACAAGAACCTGTGCAGGTGCCGCATTGGATGCAGGCACTGACCATGTCCCGGATGGTGGTCAAAGAATCGATGACAGGCTCAGGCGCAGTTTTTGATCTCTGTCTGATTTCTATTTTCTCCGCTGGGTTCATTTTCCCCCCTTTAGAGTTAATTATACGTTCCTTCAAGCGCAGAATCGATGACGTCGAACATCTGCTGGTCTAAAAATCCGGCAAGGGTCGATGCGCTGTTCGGGCAAACAGTGGCGCATGATCCGCATCCTTGACACATGGCGGCATTCACCAGAACTTTTTCCAGTTCCGGATCGACCATCCGAGCACCATATGGACAGGCCTCAATACACCGCTCACATAGACTGCAAAGGCTGTGACGGACTTCTGCCACCACTTTTCCGGCAGGCATCCTCTCATACGAAAGGATCCTCAAGGATCTCTGGGCCGCAGCTTCGGCGGTTGCTATCGATTCTGTGATGCTGCGGGGAGAATGGGCCAGGCCGCAGGCAAAAATTCCTTCTTTAAGTGAATCGACGGGTCTCCATTTCGATTCCGCCTCCTCAAAAAAGCCGTCCCGATCCAGTGTCGCTCCAAAGGATGCCGCCAGATCTTTGGGTATTTTGGGTACAATGCCGGTGGCAAGGACAACAAGGTCGGCATCGATCCGGATCTTTTGTCTGAGAATCGGTTCAAAGACGATCACTTCAACAGATCCGTCCGTGGGAGTCACCTGTGGTTTTTCATCCACATCGTACTGGATAAAGATTACACCTGCCTTTCGGGCTTGAGTGTAATAGGACTCGGTAAAACCATAGGTCATCATGTCCCGATAAAGAATATAGACATTAATTTCCGGATTTTTCTCCTTGAAATGCAGTGCGTTTTTTAAGGCCGTGGTGCAGCATATACGGCTGCAATAATTCCTTGGTTCCTGCCTGGATTCGACACATTGAATCATGACAATAGACCCGAGTCGACTGGGGTCGATTGTATTGTCATTTATTCTTCTCTCCAGTTCCTTTTGGGTGACAATTGCTTCGCTTGTGCCGTAGTTATAGGATGTCGTGTCAGCTTCCACGCCTCCGGTAGCAAGAATGGTCACGCCATGTTCCAGGGTGAAAGCGCCCTTTTCTTTGGTCTCAATAGTGGTATAAAAACGCCCTACCTGACCATTGGAAGCGTGTACCCGGCTATTGGTGTGGACCCGAATGAGCGGGTTTTTTTCCACCTTCAAAAGCGTTTCGTCTAATATTGTCTTCGTTGTATTACCCTCCAATGTTCTTTGTAACCAGTTAAGGTTACCACCCAACATCTCTTCTTGCTCGACCAGATCAACCTGAAAGCCGTGATCTGCGATGGCAAGGGCCGAGGACATTCCGGCAATTCCACCCCCCACAACCAGGGCTTGCTGAAGTATCTTTTGGCTGGGCACAGGATCTGGATCAGTCCATTTGAGCTTGGCAATCCCCGTTCCCAAAATAGCCAACAATTCACCGTTGATTTTTGATATCTCGTCCACAGACGGCGTATCAAATTTGAGATTTGAGATTTGAGCCAAAAGCATTAAATCGACCACCTCAATAAGAACAGAATTCAGCCCCACCCGCCGTCCCAGTTCTTTGATTTTTTGGGCATACACATCGGGAAGACACGACCCGATCAGAATCCGGTTCGGTTTGTGTTTTCCAACCTGTTCCATGAGGTTTTCCCATCCCGTGACCGTACAGGTTTGCTCAAGAAAGACAACCTGGCCAACAGCGGGGTCGGCCTTGAGATGCCGGACAAGTTGTTGCGTGTCAAGAAGCTTGCCAAGCAGATCACCGCAGGTGCAGACAGCGATCATAATTATAGGCGGTTCCTGAGAAATATCCGGAAAAGGCTCGACATGTGTAATTTCAGGACTAAGGCTGCCTCCGGCGGCATGAATTGCGCGGGATGCGGACAAAGCAGCGGCAGAAGCCTGAATTACAGATTCACTGATGTCCTTAAGGCCGGAAAAGGATCCGCCCAATACGATACCCTCCTTATTTGTTCGCGTGAGCGAAAAGGGTTCGGTTTGGCCGAATCCCCACTGATTGAGGGGTATTCCCACCATTTCGGCCAGAGCTGTTGTACCTAAAGCCGGTCTTTGGCCCACGGAGAGCACAACCATGTCGAAGATCTCCTCTATATGAGTGCCGGAATAACCAACGTGTCTGACAATAAGATCGCCGCTGTTTTCATCGTTGGAAATGGAATGGATACGCCCCTTTTCAAATCGAACTCGGTGTTCGGTTTCCGCCTGGTCACGGTATCGCTGAAAGGATTTCCCGAAGGTACGCATATCCATATAAAAGATGGCTGTTTCCAGGGCCCCTCCGGCCCTTTCCTTGGCCACAAGGGCTTCTTTGATAGCATGCATGCAGCAGATGGACGAACAATAGTCGGCATCGATCTGGATGTCTCGCGATCCCACACACTGAAGCCAGGCCACTTTACGCAGCGGTTTACCGTCGGAAAGCCGCACCAGGCGACCCTGATTGGGTCCCGATCCACTTAAAATCCTTTCGAACTCAAGGCTTGTTACCACATTCGGATATATACCGTACCCGTATGGGTTTTTGCCTCCGGCAGGATCGAAATAGGATGTTCCGGCGCAGAGAACCAGGGCGCCGACCTCCATTGGGGATTCTTTGATTGCTTCAAGATCTTGATATATACGAATGATCATAGGAATTAGGGTGTCGGGATCGAACGGTTTGAGGAGATAGTCCAGCGCCCCTATTTTCATGGCTTCTACAGCAGTCTCTACAGTGGCGTAGGCCGTCATCATGACAACACTTAGGTCGGGGAAGATTTCTTTGGCCTTCTGAAGGAGTTCCACACCGTCCATTCCCGGCATTTTGATATCTGCGAGCATCAGTTCGTACGTCTGTTTTGATAAATGATTCAGGGCTTCCGGACCGGATGCCGCCGTGTCGACGGCAAAACCTTCATCTTCTAACCAGGCCTTAAGGGAGTCGCGCATGATCAGTTCGTCGTCCACCACCAGGATCCGAAAGTCTTTGCGGACTTCTTCTAAAAGCTTGATGGCTCCGGTAGGACATATTGCTTCACATTCCCCACACCGACTGCAGGCATTCGTATCGACAATATACGCGTTGGGAATTGCATGGGGAACCGGAAGGTAGATGGCCTTTCGTACGGACAGACCGGCATTAAAGGCGTCCGGAACTTCTACCGGACAGACTTTCACGCACTCGCCGCACCCGATACAGCGGTCAGGATCAACAAGGTTCGGTTTCCGGCGGAGTGACACCTGAAAGTTGCCCGGTTCGCCTTCCACAGAGACAAGTTCGGTGGACAAACGGATGTCTATGTTTTCATGGAAGAGCCCTTTGCGAAGGCAATACTGGGACGATGCATCCCGATCCACCATTGGAAGCATCTTGCACATGCCGCAGCGATCGGTGGGAAACTGATAATCGAGCTGGCTGAGAATCCCTCCAATGTGCGCTGACTGGTCAATGAGGGTTACACCATAGCCGAATTCCGCCAGATCCAGGGCCGCCCGGATACCGCTGATTCCGGCCCCCACCACCAGTGCTTTACCGATTTTTTTCTTCATAACAAAACCTTTTTATCAGGAGTTCCCGTTCTATGCTTTTCCGATGCCGACAACATCGGTAAGCTCGTCTTCACGGAATACTGACATCGGAAGATCATCGTCAATGCAACGGCCCGCCTCGTACTCAAAAGCTTTTTGTGTATGATATGAAACGGTTCTAAACAGTTCCATCACTGGAATATCGTTGGGACAGGCATTGGTGCACTGACCGCATCCGACACATGAGGTGCTCATGTGGGCCATCCGAGTCATGTGGTAAAAGACCGTATCGGTGGGCATTTTGATTGCCCCCTTGCGATTGGCCCATCTAAGGTATTGAACAGGATCATGGTTAAAGACATCCGTAACAAAGACACATTCCTTACAGTAGCAGACCGGGCAGGCAACCCTGCAGTTGTAGCAATTTATACACTCGGCAAAATAAGTATTCAGTTTCTCCAGGCTGTTTGTGGCCTGGGTGGTCTCGGCAAACATTTTATCGCGATAGGCGGTTCGTTCATGGACCAAAGATTCAATGGTCCCAGGACGTTCTGGTGGTTCCTCTGAGTCGGAAAGATCAAGGTTATCATAAAGCGACTCTCCTTTAGGCGTGCGGGCTTGGATCAAAAGCTGATTGTTGGTATCGACTCCAAAAAGTCCGATTAAAATGTCTGCACCGCTGGGGACAGGGTTTTCGCAGGCCTTGCAAGCAGGAGAGAGATCAAATCCTTCAAAAGTCAATTTTTTCCCGGATAAGGCGTCTTTGTAAAACTTTGAAGTGAAGTCTCCTTCTTTTTTTCCAACGATCTGAATATAATCTCCATTCTTGAAAGCACCCAGGCAGTCGATTCCGACCAGCACCACCTCTTCGATTCGGCCTTGCTTGAGTTTCAATAATTCGACAAACGCACGTATCTCGCAGGGACGTAAAACCACCGCAATTTTTGCGCCCATGGGCTTACGGGTGAGCCGGGAAACGATTTTAGCCCCGTTCAAAGGGAAAACCGGTGCCAAAGGGTCGGTGCCGTTCAGTTTTTCTGGATCCGTCACCAGTGTCGGCATCACGACGTTTTTTTCAGGGAGATGCTGTGGAACCAGGATTGCATCGATATCTTCCAACTGGAGGATGGATCGAAAAAACTCTTTTAGAGTTTCCAGAAGGTCTCCGTTTTTAACATTTATTTTCGCCGTTTTCACCGTCAGTCTCCTTCTGATTGAAACCTGGAACTTGAAATTTGCAGGTTGTATCGGTTGCCTTCAATGACAAAAGAAATGGCTATTATTGATTAAGCATGCCATTAAAGCTATTTTTAATGTTTTTCATCCGTCATCCAGTTTCGATTTTCCTGTATCCAATTTCATTTTATATTACCATGGTTGTTTTGGCCTCGTTGGGTCCCAGCGTTTTGACCTGTGCCACCATTGAATGAATGGTCTCGGCGAACTGGATGCCGTCACTGGCGCCAATCCAGGTCAACCTGAGCCGCTCATCTCCAAAACCGAATTGGGAAATGATCTCTTTTAGAAGCTTGATCCGCCTCCGAGCCTTGAAATTTCCGTTGATATAATGACAGTCTCCGGGGTGACATCCACTGACCAGAACCGCATCAGCCCCCTCAAGCAGGGCCTTGATCACATATTTGGGGTCAACCATGCCGGTACACATGACCCGAATCAACCTTACATTGGCAGGATATCCCAACCTGGCAGTTCCGGCCAGATCCGCAGCAGTGTAAGTGCACCAGTTGCAAACAAAAGCAATGATCGTGGGTTCGAAGTTAGCCATAATCCCTCCAATATATTTTTGATTTCAGATTGACGATTTTCTTTTTGAATCGCTTGTAGGCACAATTTCAGCAAGCCGAAATCACTTACATTCCGACGGCGTTCAGCGAATCAATGATGCCTTCGAGTTCTGCAAATATCTGCTTCTCGTTGAAATGTTTAACCTGCGCCGCACCGCTCGGGCAAAATCCTGCACAACTGCCACACCCTTTGCAAAGGGCTTCATTGACCATCGAGATGCCCATGCGAGCATTATACTCTATGGCCGTATACGGACAGAGTTCGATACAGGTCCGGCACCCGGCACAGATGTCCGGGTCGATCCAAGATACAATAGGGGCAATCTCCACCTCTCCCAGCGTGGCTAATGACAGGGACTTGACAGCGGCGCCGGACGCTTGGGAAACCGCATCCGGAATATCTTTGGGGCCCTGACAGGCCCCGGCCAGAAAGACCCCGGCCGTAGCAGTATCAAGTGGCGCCAGCTTAGGATGTTCCTCCATGAAAAAGCCATCTGCACCCTGGTTGACGCCAAAAACTCTGCCAACCTCACGAGCGTCGCTTCGGGCCTGCATGGCGACACACAGGACCACCATATCCACCGGAATCCGTAAACGTCGTCCCAAAAGGGTGTCTTCCGCAATGGCAATGAGTTTGCCCTCCTCTTCCGGTTTGACAGCCTGATCGGTGATCTCAGCCACCTTGCCCCGGATGAACCGGGTACCCTCTTCCTGACACCGGCGATAAAATTCTTCGTAGCCTTTACCAAAACAGCGCATGTCGATGTAAAAATTATACACCTGAGTGTCGTGACCGACTTTCTCATGAATTAAATGGGCATACTTGAGAGCGTACATACAGCAAACCCGGGAGCAGTATTCATGATAATTCACATCCCGGCTGCCGATGCAGTGCAAAATGGCTACACTTTTCGGGGTCCGGGTGAAATTTCCGATTTCATCTCTGATATAGATTTCGCCGCCGGTGGGTCCGGTTGCATTGCTGAGGCGCTCAAACTCAAGAGAAGTAAAAACATTGGGGTATTTGCCATATCCAAATTGCTTCAGGGGTGTGGGATCCATAATGTCGTAACCGGTGGCAACAATAATACTCCCAACTTTCACCTCCAGTTCTTCTGTCTGCATGTCGTGATCAATGGCCTTGGCCTCACAGACCTTAACGCATTCCATACACTCACAGCAGACACCGCAATTAAGGCAGCGACGGGCTTCTTGTTGAGCCGAGCTTTCTGAAAATCCGAGGCCCACTTCGTCAAAGCAGGCAGCACTCATTTTGGCGTCCAAATGCTTTGGATGGGTCCGGGCTTTTTGGGGAATCCCTTCCGGAATTTTTTGCCAATCATTGCCCGGTTTCTTCAGGGCCTCTAGCTTATGAATATAAAGTTCCAGGTCCTCTCCGTTAATATAGCGATGGATTGCCTCGACAGCCTTGTGACCCGCAGCCACCGCCTGTATCACGGTGTCAGGGCCGGTGACTGCATCGCCTCCGGCAAAAACATAGGGTATCCCGGTCTGCATTGTATGGGGATTTACATTCAGCGTGTTTCGTTGAGACCATTTCAAGTCCGGCACCCGAACTGCCCAGGATGTGTCAATTTTCTGACCAATGGCCGGAATCACTGCATCACAGGGGATTACGAATTCGGAACCGTCCACCGGAACCGGGCGACGTCGTCCACTGTCATCCGGCGGTCCAAGTTCGGTTCGGATACATTCAAAGCCGTCGACCTTACCCTCTTTTGAAAGAATCCCGACCGGGGCGGTGAGAAAGGAAAAGCGAATCTCTTCCCTCTTAGCGCCTTCGATCTCTTCTGCATAGGCCGGCATCTCCTGTTCTGAGCGGCGATAGACGACAGTGACTTCTTGGGACCCCAGACGTTTTACAACCCTTGCAGCGTCAATGGCTACGTTACCGCCGCCGATGACCACCACCCGGCTGCCGGGGCATGTTTTATTGCCCAAATTAACTTCCCTTAAAAAGCGAACCGCATCGATAACGCCCTGGGTGTCCTTTTCACCAGGGATATGCATATCTAAAGAACTATGGGCTCCGATCCCAAGGAATACAGCGGCAAAGCCCTGTGGGTCCTTTCTCAAATGTGCGATCCATGTGACGCTGGTCCGCGTTCATCGGCTTGCTATGATACACCGATGCAGTCTGACGGCCATGTATTCCATTTCTCCCTGATAAAAAACCTCCGGCGGGCCGATAATCCGGAATCCTTTACTCTTGGATGATTTCATTCTGATCCATATCTCAAGCGCCTTGATAAAGGCTGAATAGCCCCCGCGGTGATGTCAGCCCCAACGGGCCGGATCCAATATAGCCACATTTTCCGTGCGTTCTTGAATTGTTTGTTGTAAAAAGGAATATCTTCCAGAAAAGGGATTTCATCCAGTGACGTTACATCGGCCATGGGATTCCGGACATCACCTTTCAAATGCGCATGGATCGCACATCGCTCCAAATCCCTTTTTGTACAATTGCCTTCCTATACTCCTGAATTGCATCCAGAATTTTATCTTCGGTAATCTTTTTATAAATCACCCGCGGCTTTCCAGCTCCGAATATTTCAACCAGCGGTTCCTCTTCACAAAAACCGATACAACCTGTTTGGTTGACCTTAACGCCGTTTCTGCCGGAAAGCTCGTTCTTCGCCTTTTCAAGTGATGCCTTAGCGCCTGATGCAATACCACATGAAGCCATACCGATATTAACCTTAATGGATTCCGGATAATACAGCTTTATCCTATATTCACGGCTAATGGTATGCAGGTCTTCAATAGATCCGATTCTCATGGTCCCGGCCTCGTATGAAATTTTATTCGTATCGATCCATGATTTTTTCTACCTGGTCGGAAGATATGTGGCCATGCACGTCTTCGTTAATTTTCACCACCGGTCCCAGGCTGCAACAACCGATACAACGTACCGTTTCAAAGGTAAAACGCCGGTCATCGGTCGTTTCCCCGTCTTTTATGTTCAAGGATCCTTCAATTCTTTCGTGAATCCTTTCTCCTCCTCTGACATGGCAGGCCGTCCCTAGACAGATTGAAATAATGTTTCGGCCTCTGGGCTCAAGGCTGAAAGTGCTATAAAAGGTGGCAACACCATAAACCCGGCTTAATGGAACACCCATGCTGGCAGCTATGTATTTTAGGACTGGTTCGGGAAGATAATTGTAACGCCTTTGAATCGCCTGAATGATCATAATCAGGTTCTCTTTGTCATTGTGAAAATCTTCTTCGATGATTTTATCAAGCTCCATATAATCGATTTCTACTTCTGCATATTGTTCTGATCTTGACGGACCTGTCACCTTCATCAATGAACTCCCTCTATTCTAAAGTTATTCATCTTGTTCATTGGAAATCAGCCCCTTTTGCATGCGCCCTTATTTTCTCCTTCTCTTCGGGTGTGTAAGGCCGTATTTAACGGGGCATACATTAACGCAATCTCCACATCCGGTGCATTGCCCTCTATCGATATAACGAGGTTTTTTCCGGATTTTAACCTTGAAGTTGCCGACAAATCCCGAAATTTCCACGACTTCACAGTACGACATCAACTGAATGTTTGGATTTTGTGCCACTTCAACCATTTTCGGGGTTCCAATACATGCGGCACAGTCGAGGGTCGGAAAGGTCTTGTCGAACTGGAGCATATGGCCGCCAATGGTTGAGATCTTTTCTACCAGATATACCTTATGTCCAGAACTGCCGATGTCCAGGGCCGCCTGCATGCCTACAATACCACCGCCCACAACCATGATATCAGGATGTACATTTACCTTTCGGGCATCAAGGCGTTCATGATAATTGACGCGGTTAATCGCCGCAGCCGCAAGTGTTTTTGCTTTGCGGGTCGCCTCATCTTCATCCTTGGTCACCCAGGAAACTTGTTCGCGAACCGAAGCCATCTGGAAAAAATAAGGATTGAGCCCGGCCCGCTGGCAGGCGCCTTGAAAGGTTTTTTCATGCAGTCTTGGCGAACAGGAGGCCACCACTACCCGGTTTAGGTCATATTCCTTGATGTCCTTTTCGATCATCTCCTGGCCGGGATCTGAGCACATAAACTTGTAATCTCTTGCGATCACTACACTTTTCAGTTTCCGGATAAAAGCCGCCACTTCTTCTACACGGACTTTGCCGGCAATATTGATGCCACAATGGCAGACATAAAAACCTACCCTGATGGACATGTATGCCCCCTTCTTTGATTAAAATCTCTTAAGAACTCCCATCAAGCCAGTTTAGCTCCCTGTTCGCAGAAAAGTCTTCACCAGCTGATCCCACCCGAGTTCCGGAAAATTACCGAATACATCGCTAATCGGCTCGGCGCCTGTTGATGCCAGGCTTTCGTATTCCGGCCCTATAAGATTCAATAATTTTTGGCTCTCCTGATCTATCCACTGCATGCTTTCCTTGCCGTAATAGAGTCCTTTTAGATTTTTTTTCGGCATATCAGGTTCCAGAACATAGAGCCACCCCTCATGGTAAGGATCCTCATGGGGTATCCCGGGATGCTCTTGGATCCTGTGATTTACAGTAAGCACCATACCGGTTACAGGAGAGAGCACTGCAGTTCTAAGGTCGCCCCGACCAAATGTCACATAGGCCTGATTTTTCGTAAGGGTTGCCCCTATCGGTGGAAGGGCCAGAAACTGGGATGCACCGAACAGCTTGACCATAAAGTCATCAAATCCAACCTTGACGCGTCCCCCATGATCGAAACGGACCCAACAATGTCCCAGGTGATAATAATAACCTTTGGCCATTTTATAACCGGATGCTAACGTATAGCTGGGTGGTTCGCCTATTTCTCCGATGTCAATCTCATCCATCATTTGGTCAAAAGCACAATGATAGCATTCATAATTCATCGGACAGATTTTGGGAGCATCAATACGTCCTGTTAAGGCATGGCGACATGGCCGTTCTGCGCCATGATAGTGTTTCTTTAAATAATCGACCCATCCAGGTTCCTTCAATTCGATCTTGGTAGGGTCCCTGGGGCTTATGGCCCGCTGCATTCCAGCATCAAAGGGACAATTGTAGCAATCAAAAGCATTATCGCATAATCGAAAATTAACAACCCCGGCCTTCATCCAAATACATTCATCTTCCTCCACCTGATACCCGACAAGGCGTTTCTTCTGACTTTCTTTATGTCTGTATTCTTTTGCTTTCATTTTCACAATCTCCTAAATCTTTGCCCGGCGAACCTTTAAAGTAACCTGATAGTTCAGGCGTTGTGCCGGGATTCTTATTGAAGTCAAACTTCCATTTGTGGAAGATGAAGCTTCGATTATATTTATTTCCGATAAGCTCAGTATTGTTCTTTTTAATTGCAATCCGAGTGCCAACAATTATCATACAGATTGTTATTAATCTATCCATTTGATATTATTAAATTATAGCTCAAATTTTTCGTCAAAATTGAAAAAAGACGTTTTAAAGGAAGCAATGGATGTGATTAAATTGGCTACGCTTGGGAGCAATATAAGGAAGGATGTTATATATAAATATGTATAATCAATTAGTTAAGACTCTGTAGCCTTTAATGCATTTGCTGTAGCAATTGGTTACACTAGATCACTAAATAATATTTGAACCACGAGCTTTCAACAATAATAATGATCGTGAACTCTCCGATAAATATCTATCCTTTAGGATGGGTTTTGCACGGGAGAAAGCCGGTAAAAACAATATTTTGAAATGGACATTCAGTGATAGAGCCAGCATAGGGACTTTGCATGAGGATTTGTCAAATATTGTTGAAAATTAATTGGTTATAGAGATTTATTGGAAAATAATTGTTGACAAAAAAATTAGGCTATGGTTTCCAACTAATAAAATTTCAATAATAATATTGACTTAATATTGTTACAGTTCTGAAGTCGCTCTTCAAAACAAAAAAACCAATATCAGCCATCGAAAATTTGAAATGACCAGTCAACTTTGTTTGGTGAAGAAATTATATAAAGCACTATCAGAAATCCCGCCCGGACAAATCACCCAATCTCTATGTATGCAGCAAATCGGAAGGCTGTTAGAGGTATTGGACAATATTTGCAATGGAAGGGGGCAGACAGACCACCTGGCGGTCATGAACGATCTGGCCGGGATACTTGTGAAAGATGCTGCTGATAAGATCTGTGTTGATTTGGGTCATATGGTTTCATTTGTCCTGGAAAAATACAGAGACGTTTTTTTAACCCACATAGAAGCGCATTATTGTCCCACTGGGGACTGCGTTGCCCTTTCCGCCGCTCCATGCCAGCTGGCATGCCCCGCCGGTGTCGACGTGCCGAGTTATGTGGCGCTTGTGGGCATGGGACGATATAAAGAAGCCTTGGAAGTATTGTGGGAAGATCTTCCGCTTCCCGGTGCGCTAAGCCGGGTCTGCGTCCATCCTTGCGAAAAGGCTTGCCGGCGGGCATCAGCAGATGAACCTATTGCCATCTGCCAGCTCAAACGTGTGGCTTTTGATAAGGCCTATGAAGAGGGAATACCCCCTTTCAAGGAGACGAGTCATCGATACAGGGAAAAAATCGCTATCATCGGCAGCGGTCCGGCAGGCCTTTCCGCGGCTTATTTTTTGGCCAAAAAAGGCTACAAATCCGCAATTTTTGAATCCAAGTCTGAACCCGGCGGTATGCTCCGATGGTGGATACCCGCCTACAGGCTGCCCAACGACATATTGAAACTGGAAATAAATCATATCAAAGCCTTGGGCGTCGATATTCATACTGGAGTTACTTTTGGAAAAGATATCACGTTGAAGTCTCTCAAAAAACAGGGTTTTCAGGCGTTTTTTTTGGGAATTGGTGCCCACAATCCCATGCGGCTTCACATTCCGGGAGAAAAAGATTTTTCCGGGGTCGAGGACTGCCTGACGTTTCTCTATAAAGCCCGCCAGGGAACAGCAAATGTTGGCAAAAGGGTAATGGTCATCGGGGGTGGCAATGCAGCGGTGGATTGCGCCCGCACCGCCATCAGGTTGGATGTTGACGAAGTTCACCTGGTGTATCGGCGAACCAAACGGGAAATGCCAGCCCACCCAAAAGAAGTACAGGAGCTGGAGGAAGAGGGAGTGGTTTTGAATGTTTTACTATCCCCGATCCGTATCCATGGTGAAAAGGGAAAGGTAACCGGGCTTGAGTGCATCCGAAACGAACTGAGCAAGCCCGATGCAACCGGTCGCAGACGCCCTATTCCTTTGGAAGGGACTGAGCATATCGTTTCGGCAGATACCGTCATATGCGCCATTGGGCAGGAAGTGAATACTCAAAGTCTGGGACATGTCAACCGTTTGGAATTAACAAGAAGAAACCTGATCACCGTCAATTCGGTCACCATGGAAACTTCCGTTCCCGGAGTTTTTGCGGGTGGAGATGTGGTTACCGGGCCTGCCACTGTTGTGGAGGCTGTTGCTTCCGGGAAAAAAGCCGCAGAAGCCATCCACCGTTTTTTGAGAGAAATGCCCAATCCTGAATATACACTGATACCGCTAAAGCGCCAACAAGTCCAAGTTATGGATGTTTCACCCAAAGAAAAATCTTTTCCATCAAGACCTGACATGCCCGTGATGGATCTTGAAGCCAGAAAAGGCAGCTTTCAAGAAGTGGAACTTGGTTTGTCAGTCAATAGCGCGATTCAGGAAGCAAAAAGGTGTCTGCGCTGTGACATTTGTATAAGTTGCGGACGGTGTATCGAAGTATGCCGGGACCAGATGGGCGTGGATGCTATTCATCTTTCTTATGTGGACAATAATCCCACTGCGGAAACGGATTTCCGTCGCCCTGCCGAGTATTGTATCGGATGTGGTTCCTGCGCCACGAATTGCCCCACAGCGGCCATCACCATACAGGACAAAGACGCAATAAGGACCCTTCGAATGTGTGGTACCGAGATGGCCCGACATCAGCTGATCACATGTACTTCTTGCGGTGACGCTTTTATTCCAGAGAAACAATTGGAATTCGTCATGAAACGCTTGAATGACAATACAAAGATCAAATATTCGGGAAATATCTGTCCAGTATGCGCCAGAAAAATCAGGGTAAAGAACCTCGTCGGTAAAATCTTAGTTTACTAGAACCTATCTCAAAAATTCTGATATCTTTTGAAGAAATCAGGCCATCGAAAAATTCGGGTTGTACATCTTGGTAAGCATTTACAGTTCTGCAACAGCTCTGGCAAAACGTTCCCTTCTGATATCGGGCATGTCTTCGGCCTTGCCAAAATGCAGGCACTGGGTGGTGCATACCGTGACACAGGCGGGTCTCAGTCCTTCGTTCACCCGATCCAGGCAATAATCGCATTTCACCACCTTGCCGATTTCAGGATTCCACTGGGGCGCTCCCCATGGACAAGCGGACATGCAACTTTTACACCCGACACAGAGATCGGTCGCCACAACCACGATGCCGTCGCTGGGTCGCTTCTGCATGGCTCCTGTGGGACAGGCTGCGACACACCAGGGATTTTCACAGTGAAAGCACGGCATGAAAACATAGGAAGCCCGGGGGATACCATCGATCAGTTTGGGTCCTACGGGAATGATGTCGGTGGGCTTCGGCCCCACCAAAATATTTTTATTGGTCTTGCAGGCGATGGTGCAGCTGTAACATCCGATGCATCGCTTTTTGTCCTGGTACAGATAGTAGTTGCTCATTATGTTCCTCCATTTTTTGCGAAAGGATTTCCCTTTAGACCGGTTTGACACTTACAAAGGTGTGGTGCAGGGCAGGACTACCCCCAATCATATCGCTGATATTTTCTTGTAAAATACTGTCTGCCAGCCCCTTATTAAAAGAGCGGGCGGCCATGGTGGCTTGATGGCCGAAGCCATGGAGCAAAAAGACCGCTTCCGGATGGATAAGGTCGGTCACAAAGGATTTGATTTTTCCGGAACCATACTTTGAAGAGACTTTTACCCATGCATTGTTATTGATATGGAGTTCTGTTGCCTTTTCGGTGTTGATCCAAAGAACGTTCTCTTGAACGATCTCATTCAGATACGGATTGTTCTGGGTGGAAATATGGGTGTGCAGTGCACATCGTCCAGTGACCAGCCGGAACTGACCTTTTGGCGGAGAAGGCATTGGCTCATATTCCGGGAATGATTGGATGTCGGCGTCTTCCATCATGGATGAGACAAATTCGATCTTGCCGGAGGGTGTCTTGAATTTGATATTGTCTTTTCGGTCCCAGATAATCTGTTTATCCGTATAGGATACAAATCCTTTGGCTTCAAAGTCTTCCAAGGTGAAACCGGTGGGTTCCAGCTCCCACCGGACCAGGTCCTCCATTGTTTCATAGGGAAAATGCTCTCCGACGCCGAGTCGCTCGGCGATTTGTTTGAGAATCAGGGCACCTTCAAGGGTGTCGTAACGCGGTTGGACCGCCGGCACCTGAAGATACATCTGAGGTATGAGACCGTCGGTCTGATGAACGGGATCGAGTCGTTCCAGGTATATGGATTCCGGTAGGATCACATCCGAGTACCAGGCGGTATCACTGTAATTGATTTCAATGGCAACAATAAGATCCAGCTTGTCAAAGGCTTTTTTGGTCAGGGTGGTATCCGGGATGGACAGCACGGGATCAAAACGATGATTGATTAGGGCCTTGATGGGGTAGGGGTCTTCGTTCAGAATGGCATAGGGGAGCATCTGGGCAACCCCAAACTTGAGTTCAGGCAAGGGGAAATCAGGGGTTCCCACTTTATCGAAGCGGATGATATCGACCTCGGGTAATTTTTGATCGGTGAGTTTACGCGCTTTTTTTTCTCCCACCTCGCCGGGCCCTTTTTTGATGAAATAGCCGCCTTTGGTCTCCATGCTGCCCATTAAAGCGTTCAAAATACCGATGGAGCGCCGCATGTATATTTCGTTGGTGTGGCTGGCACAGCGATAGCCATAATGAAAGATAACCGCAGGCTTATCCCGACTCAGTTCACGGGCAAAAGCTGTAATCTCTTGTGCAGGGATGCCGGTTTCCTTTTCGGCCCACTCCGGTGTATATGGTTGGATAAAGGACTGAAGCTCTTTAAGACCTTTGACCCAGCGATCCACATATTCCATATCATACAGTCTTTCCTTTAAAATGACATGAATGAGCCCGTAGTTTAGGGCCAAATCGGTGCCGGGACGAATCCTCCAATATCGGTGAGCCTTGGTGGCCGTTACAGTTACCCGCGGATCAATATAGGTAATCTTGGCACCTTTTTCCATGCCTTCCACAAGATTTCTGACCCCTTTGACCTCAATCGCCTCAAAAAAATTTCGTCCATATAGAACAAGATGGTTGGTGTTCTTGTAATCCGGACTCAATTGTGTGACTGTGTATCCGAAAAGAGAGTTGGTGGCGGTTCTTACCGAGCCTCTGCAAAGGGCATCATGGGTAAAATGGTTGGGAGACCCAATGGCCCGCATGAGGGTTTTGGCGATGGGCGTTGTGAGCTGTACGCGCTCTCCAAAGGCCACACTCTGTCCACCATTTTTTTCGATGATTTCATTCATCTTTTCACCGATGAAATCAAAGGCTTCATCCCAAGTGGCTTTTTTCCATTGACCCGAGCCTCGGGGTCCGGTTCGAATCATCGGATGTTGAACCCGCTGATGATCGTTGAGCAGACCGATGCCCGCAGCACCCTCTCGGACAAATGCTGCCCTCCATTCCGGCCACATGGGGATTTCCTTCCAAGAAATTTCACCTGGTCGTTTTCCACGGTAACTCTGATAGGACAGCGGACCGAACACATATAACAAAGGCTATAGACTTCTTTTCTCATATTTCCCCTCCCTTTAGAGAGCTGTTGGGTTTTCTATCGCTTTTTGAATTTTTTATATAATACGAAAACGACAAAGAATGTCAATATGGTAAAAAAGTTTAGAACGGTCTTGATCTCTTTGATGTTTATGATATCAATTTAAGCTGTTTTTTTGTAGGATCCATATACGAAAATTATCTGTGGCAATTTGGAATTTATATGAATAAAAAAACCAAAATAATTCTCCTGTCGGGTTTTTTGGGGTCCGGCAAGACCACCCTTTTGAGACACATCATGTCTTTTGACATCGACATGTCGGACACCGTCATTATTATGAACGAAATCGGCGAGGTGGGCATCGACGGCATGTTGCTCAAGAATCTGGGCACGGACATTGTGGAACTCACCAGCGGCTGTATTTGCTGTTCCATGAGCGACGATTTACAGGAATCCATCGAAGGAATATTAGAACGATTCGAGCCGCGGTATATTCTGATCGAAGCCACCGGGGTGGCGGATCCGGAGTCGGTTTCGAGGGTGATTGCAGACGCCGACTTTAAAGACCGTGTCGAGCTGTATAAAACCCTTACGGTGATGGACGCAGAATGCTGGACGGTTCGGGATGTTTTCGGAACGCTCTTCTTCCGCCAGCTGAAACAGGCCGACACCATTATTTTGAACAAAACAGATCTCCTTGAAAAAGACGACATCCCGCGATATCTAAAAGAGATTCACGAAGTGATACCCGGCTCCCAGGTGATTCCCGCAGTGAAGTGCGGGATCGAACCGGATGTTGTATGGCTTAAATCCGGGACCTCGGATGTGTTAAAGAATCCATCCTCCGGAAATCGCCGTGACATTCAACCCAATGACCTTGGGATTTTCCCCTATTTCGACAGCAAAACCGGAACCGGTCGCCATGAGGAGAAAATATATGCAGACGCGAACTTTGTGACCTTCTCTTTTTCAGAATCTTCTCCATTGGATGAAATTGCATTTAACCGGTTTGTGGAGGAAATGCCCTGGGAGCTTTTTCGCCTGAAAGGGACGGTGAATTTTGGCGACCGGACCCTGATGATCAACGCCGTGGGCGGTAAAGCCCAATGGGCCCCCTGGGAAGGGACATCCGAAACACGACTGGCATTTGTGGGATGGGATATCGAACCCGATAAATTTCTTGCCCGAATGAAAGCCTGTGTAAAAAAATGATCGATGATGATTTTCAATGTCCCACCGCATGGGGGTAGGGCGTTTCATTTTTGATGTTCGACGTGAAGAACCGCCATTTTCATTTCCGGAATGGCGGCCATGACCTGCCATTCCTTGGATATCTCCACCGGAAAGCGGATGTGGGTTGGGTCGATGGCGGTTTGTCCCCAGGTGGGATCCACCGGCACCCATACACCCTCCATGACCACCTCATTCCAGGCGTGTAGGCCGAAGGCCTGATACGCATCCCCCAGGTATACCAATCCACCGACGGTACGGCAGGGAATTCCCAATGCCCGGGCCATTGCGGCAAACAATTTGGCATGTTCACTGCAGTCGCCTTTCTTTTTTTCGATAATATCCATGAGGGTCAACGGGTTGGCCGTATAGTCGTCTTGGATATATTTTTCGACGAATTCCACTAAGCGGGACACCTTTTCGGAAACCGTGTCAGCACCGTCCACCGCATGTTGGGCCAAACCAATGACGGTGGGATGGTATGCGGGGATATCGAGGGTGGCCGCCAGATTTTTTTTGATCTCTTCCTCGGTGGCCTTAACCAAAGGGTCTCCCTTGGGGTTTAGGGTTATCCCGATGGATCCATTGGCTCGGTTCCGTGTAATCGACTGACCCGGGGCATTGCCGAGAAGCTTTCCCGAGGAATTGTCCAGGGACAGCTTTAAAAGGGTCATTGTTTCGGAATGGCCCAAGGGCCGATCGATGTAAACCGTATTTCTGAGGAACAAATCGATGGTTTTGTCGATCCGGGTCGCCAGTGCTCGGGGTTCGAGCCGGCATTCAAACAGCCCGCCCAAGACAATGCGATAGGCCCTTCCATCGGCGCCGAATACTTCTTTAACGTCAAGCCCATGGGCGTCTGTTGTGAGGACGTCATAAAAGATAGTCTTGACGCCGGCGGTCAAGGATTCGTGAATCCCTATGATGCGGGATATGTTCTTTTCCAATGTGAGTGTCTCCAAAACGAGATGGGGATATTCCATTTCGGCACCGTCAGCGGGCTTCCGGGTGATCCATCTTTGTACGGCGGTATAATCTTTAAGGGTGTAATCCAGGGGACCCAGAAAGCGGGACTCTGTTTCTTTGCCTCGGGTAATTTCGGCTTGATAGCCTTCCGGAACGCGCATAATTTTGACTTCAGAAAAATCATCTTTATGAATCATTCTGTCTGCGTAAAGTACCAGGGAAAAGGGCGGCAGTGCACTGAATGCCGCAATGGATTCTATTTTTATCTCATCGATTTCAGCCGTCAGAGAGAATCTGCACGGTTCCGGACAGTTGAATTTTATAGCGGGTTCCATGGGGACCGGTTTCACGGGCGGCCGTGCTTTTCAGATAACCGACCTTGTGCTTTTGCAGATAAATTCCGTACCAGTCGGTACCGAAGTTTTTCTCCATAAACTGAACGAAGAGACGATCTTCCGGGGTATGATTCGACGTCGGCGAAGGTTTCGGCCTGCATCCCATGAGAAACATTCCGGCGCCCAGCAACACGGCGATCAATAACATACTTGAACGGGTCTTATTCATTTTGTGATAAGGAGTTCCTTATTTATTCGACACGGAACAAATTTATTCGATTGGCACATACCCCGTGGGTGCGTGTGCCGCCTTAAGCCCGGGACCTGTTCGGAACGTGCTCTTTTGTCGGGAAAATTAGGATGTCTTATTGTATGCCGCTGGCCCAAATATTGCAATAAAAGAGATGGTTCGAGTGTGCGACCGTGTCTGCCCCATGGAAGGATGGAAAAGGTGGATCAGCGATCCCCCGGACGACGCGTTTCAAGTGGGACAAAAAACATATGCCGGCAACGTTTGCGCCATATTCGACAGGGTCTCTGGACGGTTGACATTCCGGGACCGTGGCAGTATGAAGCTAATAAAAATTATCGCGGGGAGCATCATGCCAAAAACATTGTTATCGGTTTGTACATATTTTTTCATATTCTTGACAGGCGGCGCCGGTTTAATTTACCAGGTAACCTGGCAGAAATATCTGAGCAGGCTCCTGGGGAGCGACAGTGTGGCCACGGCAATCATACTGGCGACATTCCTGGGGGGCCTGTCGTTGGGGTATTATCTGTGCGGGAAACTCACCACGAAAATAAAAAGACACTTTATGGGGTATGCGCTCTTGGAAGGCATCATCGGGGTGTGGTGCTTCCTGTTCCCGCATTTCTTCAAAGGCGTTGATGTTTTGACCCAACATTGGAGTTTTTCTCCCCCCCTTGTGATCGTCGGCCAGGGAATACTCTGTTCTGCCGTGCTCATGGGCCTGCCCACCGTCTGTATGGGCGGAACCATTCCCTTTCTGACCCGGGGCATATCAAAAAACATTAGAGAAGCGACCCGGGTCCATGCGCTGGTGTATGCCGTCAATACCGCCGGTGCGTTTTTGGGAGCACTTTTGGCCGGGTTTTATCTGATCCCCAACCACGGGCTGCCGGCGACCATGGTCAAGACTTCATACTTGAACCTTTCCGCATTTTTCTTTTTTCTGATCTTGCCCAAGTTCTTAACCCGGGCCGAACACGCCGAAGAACCCAAAGAAACCATCGAAGAAATAACCCCCGAATTTTCTTCAGACGTGGGCAGGTTCCCCCCCGTCCTCTTGTATTCCATCGCCTTTCTGAGCGGTTTCTATGTTATGAGCTTGGAAAATGTCTTGATTCGGATCACCAACCTTTCTCTGGGAAGCTCCTCGTATTCCTTTTCCATCATCGTATCGGTTTTTATACTCGCCATCGCTGTGGGGAGCTTCGCCGTGGGCGGTCTTAAACACATTTCAAGATGGCTGTTGTATGTCAATCAGATTTTCATATCGATATTTCTGCTGATTATTTTTACCACCCTGGATCGTTGGCCCTACTGGGCTCATCTGATTCGGATATCGTTTCAGTCGAATGTTTCCGGTTTCTGGGGCTATTACCTCTATGTGTTCTTAGGGCTGGCGTCTATTTTGATTCTACCCATAGGCCTTATGGGCGCCACCATCCCCATAATCTTTCATGAATTGAAACGGGATTTGACCAGCACCGGAAAGCACTCGGGCATGCTCCTTTCGTGGAATACCGCCGGCAACCTCATGGGAAGCCTCATCGGCGGAATCGTTTTGTACTACCTTCTTAACAATCGGGGCGTATTTTTGACGGCGACGTTTTTAGCGGCCGTGTCGGCGGGAGTGGCCGGTTGGCTTCTATCTAAAAAATATGTCGTCCCCACCGCGGTATTGTTCGTCGTCATCGGTTTCATGGGTTTGTCTTCTGATTTTTACCATCAAAAAAATTTCACCACCGGTACGTTTCGCGTTCGGGAGCCTTTGCCGTTTTCTTTCACCGGCAGCGACCGTTTTTTTGACAAAATTCATGAGGGATTTGAGTTGAAATATTACAATGACGGGCCCACCGCTACCGTAGCGGTGACCCAAGACAAGCATACATTCCCCCTGTTCAACAAAAAGTCCATGGCCTTGTTCGTCAACGGAAAATCCGATTCCTCCACCATCGGAGACATTTATACCATAAAACTCCTTGCCCACATCCCGGCTCTGCTGGCGGAAAAGAGAACCAACGTGATGGTGGTGGGCCTCGGAACCGGCGTCACCGCCGGTGAACTCACCCTCTACCCGGATGTTGAACATATCGACGTTGCGGAAATTTCACCATCGGTGTTGGAGGCGCTGCCCTTTTTTCATGGGTTCACCCACGATGTTGAAAAGGATCCGAGGGTCAACATACACCTTGGCGATGCGTTTCGCATTATCGGCCGGAGTCAGAAAAAATGGGACATCGTCATCTCCGAACCCAGCAATCCATGGGTTACCGGCGTCGATTCGCTGTTCACCCGGGAATTTTACCGTCTGGTTAAAAACCATCTTACGGATGCCGGGGTTTTGATGCAGTGGGTTCATACCATCGTCGCCAGTCCGGACATGATTGAAATGGTTCTTAACACCGTTCAGCAGGAATTTAAAACCGCCCACATATTTCTTGGGGGTTCGGATCTGTTGATACTGGCCTCGAACCAGCCCATATCCTGTCCAAATTTGTTGGCCGCTGAAGCAACGCTCCAAACCAATGACCGCGTGAAACAGTCCCTTCAGGAAATCAACGTGACAACACTGGCGCCCCTTCTCATCAAGGAACGCTGGACCACATCATACATTTCCGACTATTATTCGGATTCGGGGGTTCAGACTCTGGATTTTCCCAAACTCCATTACTTGGCCGGCAAAGATTTCTTTTTTGGAAAGAACTTGCCGTTGAAGCACTTTTTAACCTCGGAAACCACCCCATATATCGATGAGTATCTATTTTATAAGCAGTGTGAAAACTGGACCATTGCTCCGGATACCAAGGAGGCGTTTTATTCTCTGATCGAATCCACAAGATCCAGAATCGATTACGAGACCTTGCTCCCCATCACCAAAGCGTTGCTTCACAGAGCGTATTTGAGCAATCCCGAGCAGTATCCGCTGTCCAAAGAACTGCTCTCTGAATTCAGGGATGATTTGGTGGCCTTTATTGCAAAGTATCCCGAAACCGAAAAAGAATGGGGAATCGTGGGACTTGAATACCGCGTCGTTTCGGACCAAAGCCGAACCCCTTCTGGCCCACATCGACAACTTCAGAAACTGGATGGTTCCCTATCCCCTGGACGGCATTATCACGTTGCTTCAGAACGGAATTTTCCAAGGCAAGGATGCCTATGAAAAGAATTGGTGCGCCCTTCAACTGGCGGCGCTTCTATCGAAAGAAAGGGTCGAGCAGGGTGTGATCAATCAAATTCTTGATAAAACCGTCCGGGACGACCATGGCAAAATTATTTTAAAACCCGAAGATCAATATTTACTGAAGGGTATTGAACACAACGAAAAATAAGCGTTTATCCGGATGAAAACATGCGTTGTACTGTGGAAACCGTCGAACCGATACTGAAAACTACAAAAGGAATCTTGGATGTGATGTGGTTGGACCCGGAGGCCCGGACCCAAGTCGCTGACATGGAGAATCGAGCCCATAGCGAGGTGCTTTCGGGAAGCGGGGGCTATTATAATGAAGGGGTTATAAACGTCCTTGATAGAGAGTGCGTTTGTGCGGTGCTGAACAATAATGCGTTCAGACACGCCACTGCGCCATCCCTTTTCTGGGTTGCCGGCGATGTCGTCATCGGGGAAGAGGTGACGGATCCCCAACGTTTGCGGGTGCTGGTCAAACAGAATAACGTCAAAATACTCAAAAAAAACTTTGTGCTATATTATGACCGGATGAAATCGACCCGGGGTCAAGTCCCGGTCTTTGTCATTCGGGGGCTTCCTTTCCCTGAAATCGAAGGGGTCACCGGCGTCCGGGACGTTCTTTCGGCCTCTCCCATCGGTTCTGTGGACATCTATCTCAAGGAGCGGTTTGGCTGGAGCACCGAAGCTCGAGATTTTGGTACCATCCTCATCGGATTTAATCGATCCTGAAGGCTTCTTTTTTACTCTTGGTAAAGAATTTTCGGCGATACGACCGGCTTCAGATGGGGAAAGGGATCTTTTTGGTGAGGGATATGGAGCGCTTCCAGGAATTCATCTTTAAACCCTTCCAATGACGCCAGATCGATATATTCCACCGTTTGCGCCACCCAGTCGGATTCAGATCTTTTTTCCCTGTTCAACAGCGTGATAAGGGCACCGGTGCCGGCAGCATTCCCCACGGAAACGATCTTTTCAGGATCACAGTCCGGGATCATTCCCATGATGAGCGCCTTGACCGGATCGATGTGAAGCCCGAAACCCCCGGCGATCTTGACCACATCGACGCGGTCGGTTCCCCACTCCCGCATGAGAAGTTTGCACCCGGCATAAATGGCCGCCTTGGCAAGCTGGATATGACGAATATCTTTTTGGGTGATGGTGATATCCCTGCCGATGGCGGTTTCATCAGCCCATGCGATGACAAATTCCTTGAGCTGGTTCTCTGAATTGACCCGATAGCGGGACGATTTTTGTTTTTTACTGAACGCACCGCTTTTATTGATAATCCCCGTTCGGTAAAGCTCGGCCAGTATATCCATAATTCCCGAGCCGCAGATGCCGCGGGTTTTTAGTTCAGCAGCCTCTACATAATTAGACCAGGCGTCATTTCCCACCACCTTGTAGGTTACCTCATGGGTTTCAGGGTCGACGGCAATACGTTCGATGGCACCGGGTGCGGCACGCATCCCGTAGGAGATTTCGGCGCCTTCAAAAGCCGGGCCGGTGGCGCAGGAGGTGGACAGAAGACGTTCTCTGTTTCCCAGAACCAGTTCGCCGTTGGTGCCGATGTCGATAATCAACTGAATCTGATCGCTTTTATACGGGGCTTCAGCGATGAGGACGGCCACATTGTCGGCCCCCACAAATCCGGCCTCATTGGGCAGGATGTGGGCATAGGCCGAAGGGCAAATGTTGATGCCAAGATTCCTGGCCTTGATATTCAGGCTTTTCTGAACAACCGGCGGGAACGGCGAACGTGCAACATGTCGGGGGTCCAGCTGGAGCAAAATATGGTGCATGATGGTATTGCAGACGATAATGGCATCTTCAATATCTTCAGGAACCAGGCATAAGAATTCGTTGTCTGTTTTTTCCCGCTGATTTTGGGCGTCAGGATCATCAGATGCTTCCATAATGTCGGCCCCATGGGTATCTTCGGGCCATGTGGACCGCAGCAACGCTTCGATCATACGGTTGAGGGCTTCGCCAATGTCCTGACTCATTTGCCGGAGGCCGTCTTTATTTTGCAGGTGGTAATTGATGCGGGAAATTACGTCCTCTCCGTACTTGACCTGGGGATTCATGATATATTGGGTGTCGAGGATTCGCCCAGAATTCAAATGCACCAAAGAAGCGACAACGGTGGTGGTTCCGATGTCCACGGCAATGCCGTAAGTGTCCGTCACCCTTCCGGGAAGGACACGAATGATTTCCCGGTCCATCCAGACACTGACGGTCACCTGCCAATTCTGCTCCCGAAGCCGTATGGGGAGATTTCTTAACACATCGATATCGCAGGCGTACAGACTGTCGATATCACAGCCGAGGTCCTCTAAACCGTGTTGCAGGTTTAACGCTCTCAAGATGCGTTCCAAATCCCCTCGGGCGTCACCCGCCGATGGTGGTTCCATGATTAAATCGTATTTTATTACCACCGGATCGTAATCTACGGGAAGTAGGCGGGGACGCTTGGAGACGATCTGCTTGGAAGCCCTGGACTCTTGGGGTACGAAAACCAGGGCGTCATCTTTGATTGCAGCACAGCAGGCCAAACGCAATCCTTTTTGTTTCTCGGGCCTGGTAATGAAATTCGATTCTGTTTTCTGCCACCGGGAAAGGTTATTTCGGTGGGAAGTTATGCCATATTTTGGATAGTGCCCCTCGGCAATCAGTACTTTGCACTTTCCACATGACCCTTTTCCACCGCATAACGATTCAATATTCTCTCCCAGCTCTCGAGCAGCTTCGAGGACGTTCTTCCCTTTAGAAATCTTGCCTCGATGGCCCGACGGCTGGAAAATAATGGTGGCTTTGTCCATGGTTTCTCAATTCCATTCCCTTGCCGGCATTTATGCGCTCTGTCGAGCTCTGAACCCCTTTATCCATTTCATACCGTGGGGATCTCTGGCCAGAATCAGATCCGAAGCCTGGAGACTAATCACCTCTTGGGTCTTCAGGGGGTTGCATATGGGGCAGGACAATCCGACGTAGGATGCGATGGCCATAAAAAATGAGGTGAGATTCTCCCGGTCCGGCAACCCGAAGGATATATTGCTTGCACCCATGGTAATGTTAACACCATATTTTTCTACAATCATTGCAATGGCATCCAGGGCGATCTTTCCTGCCTCCCATTTTGCACCCAGGGTCAATACCAGACAGTCGATAACGATATCCTCCGCCGGGATACCCATTTTGGCCGCCGCTTCCATTATTATATCTGTGTTTCTCAGCCGATCTTCAGCGGTTTCCGGGATTCCGGAATCACTGCTGCACAATCCGATAACAGCCGCTCCGTACTCCTTGATCATGGGGAGTATAGTCTTCAAACTTTCGGCCTCTGCCGTCACGGAGTTTACCAGAGGCTTTGCACCGTCTTTACAGTAAAATTTCAGGGCCGCCTCCAAAGCCTTCGGGTTGGGCGTGTCGATACAGATGGGGGGATCGTCGGCAGCTTCCTGGACCGCTTGAATCATTTCCACCAAAAGTTTGGGTTCGTCGGCTCTGGGGAGACCGGAATTAACGTCGAGGATGGCGGCGCCGGCCTGTAACTGGGCGACGGCGTCCCTTTTGACCATATCGAATTTTCCGGCTTTGAGTTCAGCCTGGAGACTGTTCCTTCCGGTGGGGTTAATCCGTTCGCCGATGATGGATATACCCGTATCGCGGCAGATACGGATTTCGTGTTTGGATGACTTTATGATTGTTGTAAGATTTTTAGCCATTCTGTTCTTTTCCTTTCCTTCCTTTCGATCGAATTTTTTTAAAGTTCGGACAGTATATTACATCCGATGGATTTTACAATACGTTATACAATTTGCGTGCCAAAAAAAACCCCGTGGTGAACCCTTCACTAAAAGGAAAGATCGGTTCAACCACGGGGGTTATGGATTGAGGTGCGTCAGCGCTCTACATCATCACCGCCGCACGGTTAAGTGTTTCTCCATTATTGCTATGGTTGCGGGGAATACGGCAATGTTTTTGGATACTTATCCTTCGAAAAATAAGGGTCGGGTTTCTGGAATGTGCCTGGAACCAGGGTGAACTGGCCGTGACGGTTGATGACCGGGTAGCCGAGTTCCAGCCAACCTCTGAACCCGTCAGTGAGGTTGTAAATTTCACCGGTATATCCCATCATTCTCATGTGTCTGGCAACCAGTGCTCCGCGAATACCACCGTCTGCCGGGGCGCCGCTTTTGCACTGGAGGTAATAGGTGGCTTTCTGATCCGGTGCCAGTCCAGGAAGATACCAGAAATCGAGCCCTGTATCCAAACGGATGGCTCCCGGGATATGGCCCTGGAGAAATTCGGACTCCATGCGTATATCAAGAAGTTGGTGCTTGGGGTCTTTCCATTTCCCTTCATCGATCCACAGCTTTTTAAAGGTTTTCATGTTCATGCCGATGCCGTACTGCATCATGATCGGCATCCAGACGGCCTTTCCGTTTTCATAGAGTTGTTTGGGCGTCAGATCGCCGGTGAGTTTTTCCAATGGAAAACTCTTTTTGTCGAGAATGTATCCCATATCGGAACCGCCCATTTTGGCTTTTTCATCTGCGGTCCAGGGTTTGTTTACGAAAGCTCTAATCTGTTCCGGTGTCCAGTCCTTTGAATAAATAGCGCCGAGATCACCGGCAAATGAGATGCTTGCAAAGGACAGCGCCAAAAAAAGCGCAAAGGTACAGATTGCTGTAATTTTAAATCTTTTCATACGTGCCCCCTTTAAGAGTGGTTTTATAAAATAAAATAAGTTAGTTGTGAATATAGGTTAAGAGCTAGGTATAAACGGATCCACCTCCTTTCTGTGAGCTAAAAAATTAATAAAAGCAAAATGTTTCTTTGCCGGCTGAAAGTATGCACGAGAACTATCTGGAAAATATACCTGTTAACATCCAGATGGTCTCTACGATTCCTTCAAGAATTATGCCAATTTCGCCAAAGTGTTGGATGATACAAATAAAACAGATATTTCCCCGGTTTTTTGTCATTATATGCTGTTTCATGTTCAATTATTTGGTTGACTGACATTCCAAATTGGACTATTAAATTCCAAAATGGAGTTTTAAAACGATCGTGTTGCGTTTCCATGGATCGTTTTTTTGATTCCAAAAATGATTTTCCCCAAAAACTGGGTGCGTTGCACCCGGCAGCAAATGCAACGATTAAAGCACGCCTGTGCTTTTGCCTTTTCGGCCGATGGTCGAAAATTTAAACCACCCGTTTTACGGGGGGGCGTTGATTAACAGGAGAATTTGAAATGAAACCGTCAGACCTTTCAATCATCGATGTCCTCGATTTTAAACCGGATCGAGGATTGGTCGAGCTGAAAAACCGGCGCGTCTTGATATTCGATGGCAACATATTAATGGAACTTCGTCGAACCATCGTCGAAAGTATCGGCTGGGAAAAGTGCCAGCCTGTAATCTTTCACTACGGGTATGAGGTGGGAAACTTGGACGCCAAAAGCCTGGGGGAGATGTATCGCTGGGAAACCCCGGAAGAGTGGTTTAAGGCGGGCGCTGCAATGCTGACCCAACGGGGGTATTGTAAAACCGTTCTGAATCATCTCTCACTGGATCGGGACACGGACCAGCTGCTTTTCCGGGGCCGCTTGTTCAATTCATACGAGGTCGATTCCCACAAACACCTTAAACTAACAGAAACCGGGCCGGTATGCTTTGTAATCTCCGGGTATCTCAGTGGATTTGCTTCGGTCTGTTTCGGTCGGGAGGTTCTGGTTCAGGAGCAAGAATGTTTTCACCGACAGCACTGTTCCTTTGAGGGCAGATTCGTAGAAGACTGGGGAAAACAGGGGATTCGGTTCATGGAGGCCAGCAAGGATCATGATCTTCAGCATAAGTATGCGCTGCTTAATAAACAACTGTCGGCCAGTCGCGTCAAGTCCGTTCCCGAAGCCCCGAGTTCCGTTGATATGCCCGGTAAAAGGGCCGATTGGCTTCCGTATCGGAGCAAAAGTATGACCCGGGTTGTTGAGATGGCGCACCAAGTGGCCAAAACTTCGGCCAACATTTTGATCACGGGAGGCACCGGCGTGGGCAAGGAAGTGGTCGCCAATTACATCCACTCCCTGTCGCCCATGTCAAAATCCAAATTTATCGCCATAAACTGCACGGCGCTCCCATTGGCATTGCTGGAGTCCGAGTTGTTTGGTCATTGCAAAGGGGCGTTCACAGGGGCGGATCGGGACAAAAAAGGATTGATGATCGAAGCCGGTTCCGGGACCATTTTCCTTGACGAAATTGGAGATGTTCCGCTTTCGATTCAGGTTAAGCTTCTAAGGGCTTTACAGGAGCGCAAAGTACGCCCCGTTGGCTGCAATACAGAAGTTGCCATCAAAGCTCGCGTAATTGCAAGCACCAATAGAAACCTTGAAGAGATGATGAAAGAGGGAAAATTCAGAGCCGATCTTTATTACCGACTGAACGTTTTTCCAATTCATATCCCATCGTTGCAAGAGCGCCGGGACGATATTCTTCCCATCGCCCGGTATTTTCTGAGCAAATACGCGCCGGGATCCAAGGGTTTCTCGCCTCGGGTGGCCTATGTTCTCGAAAACTACGTATGGCCTGGGAATGTAAGGGAACTGGGCAATGCCATCGAACGGGCCGGAATTCTGGCCGGTGACAACAAAATACGGATTGAACATCTGCCGCCGGCCCTCACCGCCGGTGAGGAGGTGTCCGCACTTCAGCAGGTTAAGGAGGGGTGGCCGTCGTTGGGCGAATTGGAAAAAAAGTATATTTTAAGCGTGTTGGAATACTGTGAGGGGAAAAAAATGAAAGCAGCCAAAATGCTCGGCATCGGGTCCAACACACTGTGGCGGAAACTTAAAAAATACCAATAAGTCAAACCCAAAAGCGCCCAAGCCGGTACGACCCGCTTGGGCGCTCTTAAGTTCGATATTTAAAAGAAAAATGTCTTAACCGCACCCCCTGGGAACCTTTGAATCCGCGGCACCTGCTCTCAGGTACGATAATATGTCCAGAAGATCCTGTTCGGAGAGCTTTTCCCATTCAGCCTTACAGGAGTATTCCTGGTATTTATCTTTGGCGAAAATTCCATCCCATTCTTTAATCTTTTTCTGGTATGGACCCATCTCCTGCGCTTTGTTGCCATTATGGCAGGCACGGCAATTTTTTCGGAATAGAAGCTTTCCTTTTCGGCTATTTCCGACCTTGTCTCCTGCAATGCTCAGCCCGATCAAGCCCAATACCAATGTCACGGTTAAAAAAACGAGGATCCATTTTCTATTCACGTTATTCCTCCTTAGTTCTACTGGCAATTAAGATGTCCAATCCACAATCATCTCAACAGGTTATTAAAAAACAAGATACCGGTCACATTCTTTGATCATCTCTGCATTTCTGGCCTGGGTGGCAAAATCCTTGAACCCGACGCCCGGCACATCCCCTTCAAGACCGTTGGCCCGGAAGCTTACATCGCAAACCGCCAGCTTGGCTTTGCCCTCGAGCGCTGCAAATTGAGGCTTTTGGGTGAGAAGCACACCTTGTCCGGTAAAAAATATTTGAACTTTCTTGCCTTTCTCCTGGGCGGCTTTTGTCAAGGCGATGACATGGTCGAGATGTTTGTTTGTACATACCAAAATCCCTAGTTTATCAGCCATAGCATATATCCCTTTTTAAATTAATGTTAAAGTCAATGTTTCGCCATTAATTTACCAGCTTGACCCCGAAATGGTGAAAAAAGGCCATTTCCGGATCAGGACGACTTACCACCAGCATATGGTTTTGTCATGTGAAAAAATGTCGTCCACAAGCGCCGACCAGTCCACATTTCCATCATACAGGGTGATCACTTTGTTATCTTCGCCTTCGGCAAAATTCTCTATGAATCTTTTTCCCAAATCATCGGGCTCTGACCGAACAATATTTAACAATTTCATGGTTAATTGCCCTCTAAAAGGGAATAATCAGGTCAGCCTCTTTGAGCTTGACCAATAATTCCTCAGTGGTTATCGGCTGAAAGCCGTATTTTTCGACATTGGCTGGATGGTTGGAAAAACGTTCTCCCTCCATCTCATCGATAAATTCCATGTTATCCAGGTAGGCTTCGTCCGGGTTCGCTATCTCATGGCCCAAAACATACATCTGAACCGAAGCGGCTTCAAGGAGAAGGCCCAGGCTGGTTCGCAACCCTTCATATTGCTGGTCGACGTCTTTGATCAGCACGGCGACTTTGTCAACATTTTCCAAGTTATCCCCCTTTTTTAATTAGATATCTTGTATATCCCGCCTCATCAACGTAACCTAAAAAATCGTCACCTTGCTTTTTGGCAAAATCCGGCATGTCTTTTTTTGAGCCGGGGTCGGTGCTCCAGACCTCGACGATTTTACCGGCTTCCGTGGTTTTCAACTCTTTTTTAAGCCTCAGAATCGGCATGGGGCAGCTCAATCCACGGGTATCCAATACAATGTCCGCTTTAACGTTTTCTAAATTGTCCATATTTTCACTCCTTTAAAATGTAATAACGAATTTTTCAGTTTTTTCATTATATACTGCCAATAGATACCAGGCAAGAAAAAAGGCCACATAAAACACCGGCGTCCACGTCCAGGTCAGCACATCGACCACATAGACACCCTTACCCAGAAACGGTCCCAGTGCGGTGGTTTTTACGGCATTTTTGAAGAATGGATATACCGTACAAAAACCGACGATGGCCAGCCAGACTTTGGTGTTGCCTTCGCCGGCCCGCCACAAACCGGAGCTGGCGCAAGCACCCGCGATCACCATCCCGAGGCCGAATATGCCGCCGCCTATAAGACTTCCCAGCCAGAAGCGGTGGTCGATCCCATGGGTCTCCGGCTGGAAGAAACCATACTTGATGACTGCCGAACCGGCGCTGTATATGATCAGGCTCAAAATCACCGCCTTGACCATTTCGTAATCGCCGGTCATAAAAGGATTTCTAAAGGTGCGCTGGAGGCAAAAGCGGGACCGCTGCATGAAAAAACCGACCCAGAGACCGAAAAAGGCCATCCCTCCGACTACAGTTTTATCAAAAGCCGAATACACATAAAAGGAAAGGCAGATCAAGATATAGATGCCGCCCCCGATATACGGATACACCTTGCTCCAGTCGATCCGCGGGGTTTTTTTGTCTTCCATCGGTTTTTGAGTGGGTATTTTGACCGGCCAGTTCAGCATTTCCCAGATGAGGTATTTAACGCCCACTATCGAGCCGAGTGCAAGACCGATCATCATCATGAAACCGCCCATGGAAAATACCCCCACAGCCGTGTAAAACCCGCCTTCGATGCATCCGTTGGCAAAAGTAGAGCCTATTCCCATTAAAGCGCCTCCGAGAAACCCTTTAACATACTCACGGCGCGGCGCAAGGTAGGTGCTGAACTGTCCTTTCATCATCGAAGCACCCGTTGCGCCTAATATCATCCCAATGTTCATAACCGAAACCGGATGGATCCAGGGGGTCAGCGGCGCCTCCTTTAATCCGGCCAATTTCCCGAAAGCCCAAATAGTAGTACAACTGGTTACCCCAGTTGCCGTATCCTGAAGAAATCCCCCAGGGATATCGCCAGAGAAAAATCAGTATTGCCAGAATCCCCAGCCCGATGCCGGCCACCCATAAGGGCATGTCCTTTATGAAAATAAAATTGTAACCTCTTTTTATTTCTTTCCAGATTTGACTGCTTAAACTCGTTTGTTCCAATGGCGAAACCTCCTTCGTATTTCTTGATCCATTTTTTTTCATCCCCATCAGGTGGGGATTATTGTGTGTAATTTTTTCAGATTGAAGCCCACCGCAGCCCCGTAAAGGGGGATTTGTGTTGAATTCCAACACGCTGATAGGGGAGCAACGCTGTTGCTTAAAAAAAACGAACGAATTTTCAAGACACTTTATGCATTTTTTGTACCATTATGTATTATAAGCTTGACCCTATGGGAGAAATATTCTTGGGAAAATATTTTTTGATCCACAATGTCAAATGGTTTTAAGGTTTTAATCCACCTGGTCATCAAATTGCGTTGCATCAGACAAAAAAAATATGGGGTCTCCATATGCCCTAATGTACAGGTTTAAATGTTTCCAGGCGTCCACTGGAACCCGCGTTCAATATGAATTTAAAAAAAATGCCGTCGGTCATGTTTCAGTTTTCGGTATATGTTCCAAAATGGAATCTTGCATTTCATCATTCTTTTTTGGCGACACACTTCTTAATGAACATGTAAAGTAGCCCTTAATAGCAAAACGTCAAAACCGGGACCCATTATTTTTTTTCTGCATTATAAATACGGTTCTTGGGGCAAAGGTCTAAAACGAACCCTGGAAAATTCAGATGTAACCGGCTTTAAAGAGATGAGTCGTTTCAGCGGCATCGGCTTGTTTTCGGTCTTGACATGGTGACGTGCCATGCGTTACGAAGAACAGCCGCGCAATTTTCAACAGATTTCCGGTTACCGGATGACGGCGGATCCAGGATGTTTTCCCTTACCTTATTTAAACGCGCTTTCTTTCCAAAATGTTACTAAAAAGACCTGGTACCATAAGTTCCTACTTGAACCGAAAGGTTATCCTGTTGCTTGTTTTGCAGGCCGGTATCATTATTTCGTTGTCCGGCTATTATGCCTGGAACCAGAGTTCAGCCGAATGCGTTCGATGCCATTCGGACCGAGAAAAACTGACGGAACTGGGCCATCCTGAATTTTACGTTACGCCGGAAATGGTCTCCGAACAAAGCAAACACACAACTGCCGAATGCAGGGATTGTCATCTGGGTAAAGGCCGCGCAACGGATAAAGACCAGGCCCATAAAGGCATGCTGAAAATGCTGGTGATCGGTGATGAGGCCGACCTCAAACCCAGAAAAGTTTTCTATCCATCCCCCTTACAACCCACCGGCGGGGACCGATTGTTCGAATTGATTCCCAAAGTGGCCACCACCGGCGGGTTTCGATACCCATATGAAGTTCGAACCATCCTCTGGCATGACCGGAACCCGGAGACTTACAATTTCGATCCAAAACTGGCCCGTAAAACTTGTGGTAAATCCGGCTGTCATCCTGAGCAGCTAAAGCAATTCAACACCACCCTGATGGCCACCAATTTTCGTCAACGCACCATGAAAACATGGATGGATCCCTACGGCCCTCACAACTGCGGCCCTTCGTTTGCCGACCTCCCGCCCCGGGAGATTCTGACAGCGTCCGGTTTTGATCGTCAAAATACCGAAAAAATTCGTCAAAACCTTAATGTTCCGTTCACCCAAAAGCAGGCCGAGGACAAACAAAGGATCTGCAATACTTGCCATGCCGGGTGTCTCGATTGTCACTTTACCCCCCAGGCGAATCAGCCCCACCGGTTCAGCAAAACACCCAAATCCGAAAGTTGCAGCGGATTCGGCCGCAGCAGCCAGTGCCATTCGGGCTCCATGGAGAGCCGGAGAGGCGAGACGTATGTGGGGGGAGATTACGCAATCCCTTCGGGGATGGCGTCTGATGTGCATTATAAAAATAATATCCATTGCATAGACTGCCATGCTACGGGTAAGAAAGGGATGGGTGATATGCAAAGAAAGGCTGATTGCCAGGACTGCCACACCGAAATTTCGGCGGCGCATGCCGGGGGGATCCATAAAAATCTTGATTGCGCCGCCTGCCATGTGAATGCCTTGGGGGGGTATCAGGTCACCATCTGGGGACCGGGGTTTTTTGCGGATACCAAAAATCCATTCTATAAATACGCCCTTTATTACGGCATCCAAAAGCCGCCGATCCTGATGAAAGACCAGCAGGGGATCTGGATGCCGGTAAAAATAATGCCCCATGCCGTTGGAAACATTAAGCAGGAAGTGCCGCCGTCTTCAACGGTGAATTTCAGATGGCCGGCCGGAGAAACCCGGGACGCCTATTACATCGTGGGCACTTTCGACGGGCTCCCGGAGAACAACAACCACCTGTTATGGCTCGAAATACAACAGGCCGCTCACCCTTATGGCAAGGGGCGATCGTGTGAGAGTTGCCACCGGGAACAACAGACCTCGGTATCCACCTGGGAGTTTCTCGACGGTCAGGGAACCGAGGAGACCTTCAGCGGTGCATATGAAATCGTGGCAGATCAGAAGGCCCTCCGTATACAGAATATGCGCAACACTTCACCGATACGCCCTTTTGAGGATTATCATCTGAGTGATTTCGCCTCCTGGGTATTTTTAAAAGATAAATGGAGAATGGAAGGAGATTTTAGTATCAAGACCGATGCTACCAAATACCTACGTTACCTGGATAAATACCAAACCCTGGCCGCAAAACTGAAAAAACTCGACCAAACTGCCGAGACCCTGGATCCGAAAGCACTCCGCCGCTATCAAAATATCAAAGGGGCGGCCCTTCACAATGTGGCGGATGAAACGGCTGTATCGCGTCTGAATGCCTATTATAGATGATTTAAATGTCAGAAATTACAAAAAAAAATGATAGAAGATCTTTTTTGAAGAAGGTCTGTATTCTATTTTCTTTTATCGGTTTATGTATAATGGCCGGTGTATATTTGCTCTTTGCCTTTCCAAGTCGAATTACGGAAAAAAAAGGACCTGTATGTCTACGCCTGTGACACGGCGGAATTGCCGGTCCAAGGGGTTCGACGATATTATATCGATTATCCGTTGCGGGGCAAAACCGTCACCAAGAAATTTTTCATCGTAAACACAAGTAAAGAATTGATCGCTTTTTCATCGGGTTGCACGCATCTGGGTTGTTTGATAAACTGGAACCGAACCGAAAACAAATTTATGTGTCCCTGCCACGGCGGACAGTACGATATGCTTGGGAATGTGGTGGCGGGGCCGCCTCCGGCACCTTTGAACCGCCTGCCCCTGAAAATTGAAGGGGAGAAGGCATATATCGGTTTGCGGGTATTAAGGAAGACCCTATGGGGAATTTTTTTGGATGGCTCGATCGTAACTTCGGAATAAAAAAACCGCACCGCCGGTTCCTGTATCGGTCCATTCCAGAGGGGGTCAATTATTTCTTTTGTTTGGGCGGAATTGCATTTACGCTGTTTATCATGCTCTTTGCCAGCGGTCTGATGCTCGCCATTTATTATGTGCCTTCGGAGAGCGAAGCGTTTGCCAGTATTTTA
This sequence comes from uncultured delta proteobacterium, assembly GCA_963790095.1. Taxonomy (GTDB): domain Bacteria; phylum Desulfobacterota; class Desulfobacteria; order Desulfobacterales; family UBA11574; genus JAAXQD01. The sequence goes on from CAWBNO010000012.1 coordinate 86,222, forward strand.
CGCATCGATAATGAGGTGCGCTTCGGCTGGTTTATCCGGTCGTTTCACAAATGGTCGGCCAATTTGTTTATTGTGACCATCGTTCTTCATACCATCAGAGTTTTTGTCTATAAAGCCTATCGTCATCCCCGGGAGCTGAACTGGATCGCAGGATCGTTGATTTTGATTCTGGCATTCGCCTCGGGGTTTACCGGATATTTGTTGCCCTGGGATCAGAAGGCCTACTGGGCCACTGAAGTCGGCACCTCCATGGCGCGAACCGTACCGCTATTGGGCCCTTTCTCTGGCGATTTCCTCCGGGGCGGCGAAGACATCACGGGTGCCACCCTGGTTCGGTTCTATGCCATCCATGTCCTCTATATTCCTCTTTTTATTTGCCTGTTATTGTGGGCGCATTTCCATTTGGTCAAACAGCAGGGTGTAAAAGGGGGCTTGTAATATGAAACGACAAAACGAATTCTATCCCGATTATCTCATTGAAATCCTTTTGGTTGTCTTTTTAATTGTCGAGTTGATCGTTATCCTCGCACTGTTGTATCCACCGGCCATCGGCCGGCAAATCGATTTTTCCACACCATTTAGCCCCAGGCCCGAGTGGTATTTTCTCTGGCTGTATCAACTCATCCGTTATTTCCCCGGCAGTCGGATCGTCATCGGTACGACGGTGATTCCGCTGGCGGCTGTTTTGGTGCTTATTTTGATTCCTTTTATTGACAAAGGCAAGTTGGGCAGGTTAAAGGTTGTGGTGATCGGAATTCTTTTGCTGCTTTCGTCGGTGATACTCACCGGCATCGCGGTGCTGATCCCCTAACGGTTTGTGAACGCCCCATCGCCCCTTCCGAATCCATTTTGGAATTACAATCATTCCAAAATGGAAAGTTACGGGGCTCGCGCATTGGTTTGAAACGTGCCGGCATGTTGAATATCCCCCTGGATACCCCATTGTATTCGATAATTTCAAAATATAATGAGAATTGGCATAGATTTTGGATATGGTTTTATAAAATATTTATGTTTCTTCAAATTATTTCTGTGGCCGCTTCATTGAATAACCGGAAAATACGGACGGGAACACCCAAAAAAAATATAAAATGCGTCATTTGAATCGGGAAAACAGTTAAATAAGGTGTTTAAACAGTTTAAACATATGAAATTTTAATTTTTTCAGAGGAGGAGAATCTATGATCTACGATATGTACGGCAACACCCAGGAAGTGACCCCTTACGAGAGACTGATGGGAGCGTTAAACGGCGAGAAAACCGACCGTGTTGCGGTCAACTACTATCCCCGATGGGCCGCATTGGAATATGCCGGTGTTACCTTTAAACAGGCCTGGGACAATCCGGATCTGTATGTCAAGGCACAAATTCAGGCTCAGGAACGGTTTCAATATGACTGCATCATCGATTACGACATGATGGGTCCTGTGGAAGAAGCCATGGGCGCAAAACTCAAGTACCCGGAAAACGATGTTCCCCAGATTGCCGAACCTCTCATCAAGACCAAAGAGGACATGAAAAACGTAAAATGGAAACTCGATCCCCGCAAAGACGGCAATATGCCCAAAGTGCTTTACGTGGTTCGGCGTCTCAAAGAAGAGTTGCTCAAACGGGGCCGGGGAACCCAGCATGTACCCATCATGACCTGGGGGAGCTGTCCTTCCCGAACCGCGGCCTGTCTGACCGGGTTTAAAGAGTGGTTTTTGATCGTCGCAAGAGATCCTGACTGGGCGGTGGAACTGATGGAACGGGCCCTGGACGGGTGGCTCCAGCTGGTTATCGCGGCATGGGAAGCCGGTGTGGACACTGTATGGGTCAACGATCCGGTCTCTTCCCGGGACTGCATCTCACGGGACCACTACGAAAAGCTGACTCAGCCGTATGAGCGAAAATTCATTGAAGCCATTCGAAGAGAGACCGGCATGAAAGTTACCATGCACCCCTGCGGCAACTGGCATGATCGAATGGATCTCGTCTACCAGAATCAGGCGGACAGCTATTTCCTCGGGCCCATGGACGTCGAAATGTGTACCCGAGTAGCTGTGGAAACCAACGAAAAAGGTCTGTCACGGGTAACATCTTTAAACGGTAACGTCGGTGCCGCCACCAAGAGTACCACAGACGGCCAAACAGCCGTTCCGTATGCTACGACCATGAAAAGAGGGAAACCCGAAGACATCGAGAAAGAGGCCAAGGCAGTTATCGAAACCGTGGAAGGGGCCGATCTTCGCTGCATTCTGGGGACCAACTGCTGGGATGTCAAAGGTTCTTCTTTTGCCAATCGCGATGCAATGGTTTACGCTGCTAGAAAATACGGACAGTATAAATAAGGAGATCAACGAAATGAGCATCATTGAAGATATAAGAAAGAACGTTTTTGATGGAGACGAAAACAATACCGTCGAACTGGTTAAAAAAGCGTTGGATGCGGGCAAAACGGCCAAAGAAATTCTGGACGAAGGTCTTGTTGCCGGCCTCCGTGACTGCGGTGACGGGTTTGAAAAAGGTGAAAAGTTTATCCCTGAGATGCTGCTGTCGTCCGAATCCATGAAGGTCGCCATGGTTGTTCTCAAACCGCTTCTGCTGGAGGGTTCCGGCGGCTCCGGCGGGATCGGAAGGGCTGTGTTGGCCACCGTGGAGGGCGATGTTCACGATATCGGCCTGGAACTGGTGGGGACCATGCTCGAAACCGCAGGCTTCGAAGTCCGAAATATGGGTCCGGATGTACCCACCGAAGATATCGTTGCAGCCGTAAAAGAAGACAATCCGCACATCGTCGGACTTTCCGCACTGCTGTCCAACACCATGGATATCATGCCCGACGTCATTGATGCCCTGGCAGATGCCGGACTCAGAGATTCGGTAAAAATTATGGTGGGCGGTGCCCCGGTTAAGCAGGATTTCGCCGATGAAATCGGTGCGGATGGGTGGGCCTACGATGCTGCCAGTGCCGTTCCCAAAGCAAAGGAACTGCGTGCCCAGCTATCGGATTAAATTGAACAAGGTCCTGAAAACCATTGCGGCAGTGAGCCGGCTTGCCGGCTCACTGCCGTCACTGCTAATGGGTTCACCTCCATTAGGCCGACCATCAAGTCGTATCAAGTCGATGTTGTGGTCGTAATTTGTTCGCTTTTTAGATGACTTAAGAGTATGGGCGGTTTTAATTGAAAATTTAAAAACCCATGTTCCCAAGTTGTCGGTGATGTTTGGTAGGTAACCCCCAATTAAAAAAGGAGGAACACCATGCAGGAAAAGGACGGGAAAAAGAAAGAAAAACAGTCTTTAATGGAAAGAACGCTTTCCCGCAGGGATTTTTCGCGAATTGCCATGACATTCGGCGTTACGTCCACACTGTTTGCATGGCAGAGCTTTGCCGATGCCGGCGTGAACCCGGACGCCCATATGCTGGCCCAAAAGGCCAAGAATATCCAGGATGAACGTTACAAGAGCACCCCGAAGTACGAATTCCGTTATGGTGCTGCCGGGCACAGTGTCGACACCATGTGGGTGGCCAAAATCGGGACGATGGATTTTGTCCGGGAAGTTGAAGAAAGAACCGACGGGGAAATTCGCATCGAACATCTTGGGTCCAACTCCATCTGCGGTGAAATGACCTGCGCTGAAAAGTGCATCCAGGGAATCGTCGATTTTTACGTAGCGTCCACGAATAATTCGTCGACCATCTGTCCGTATTTACTCAATCTGGATTGGGGCGCCCTCTGGCCGAACCGGGCCGCCATGTATTCTTTTGCATTCGATCACCGGAGCGAGGATCTCTTCCGGGAGCCCATGCGGAGACTCTACGGCCTGGAGATGTTGTTCGGCGACTACGGACTCCGGGGCTTTTTCATGAGTAAAAAGAAATTCGGAAAGGGTGCACCCCTTGTGGATACCCTGGACAAGCTCAAAGCCACCGGAGCCAAGATCCGAACCACCGGCACCTATTTCGGCCTCATCAGCATGCAGCTCATGGGGGTCAACCCGGTAGCGATTTCTTTTGAAGAAGTTGTGGATGCGGTACGACAGGGGGCCATTGACGGCGCCGAAGCCTGGGAGATTCCCTTCAGTATGATCCATTTCACGGAATATACCGGCCAATTTTTGTACTCTGAAATACTGCTCGGGCAACTGGGTCACCGGCATGAACCATAGAAAACTTAAAAAAATGCCCGAACGGCTTCAGGAAGCCATCATGGAATCGGCCTATTTGACCCAGGTCGGTGTTCTCGGCAAGGAAGAAGCCTCCATCGCCATCAGATCCGGAGCCGACCAGGAGGAACCACCGGTGGGCAGCGAGCACTGGAAGAACAATATCACGAATGTTATCTGGTCCGACGCGGAAATGGAGAAGCTGGAGAAGCTCATCTCACCCAAGTACAATAAAGCCGCCTGGGAAAAGCAGATGGTCAAACAGAACAAGTTGTACGGTCGGGGGGATATCTTTGAGAAGATGTATGCCATTGCCCGGGAAGTTCCCCGAGGCGCCTATGCAATGGATGTTGCGCCCCATCGCTGGTGGAAGCCCAACCCCCCATGGTGGAAAGACGGCGAATGGAAAAGCGGCCAAGGCTATTATGTAAAGAGCACCAAGAAAAAGGCCGAGTAGCGAAGGATATATCGAAAATTCGCTTTTCGATGATTGAACCCGACTTCATGCAGAGCCTCATTCACTCTCAAGAGGCTCTGCATGAGTATTAAAGTAAGGCCCACGTTAGCGATTTTACGCGGGTATCCAATTGTTATTCTAAATGACGGGCTATTTGGACCCTGTCACAGATCAGGACGTCTTACTGGACACGACGTAAAGGGAGTTCCGACCATGGCATTAGAAGATAAAATATTGGTGGCCGTTGATGCCTCAGACCGTTGTATGGAAACCATTCAGCATATTACTCAACGAGATCCGTTTCAAAAAAAACACTTGGTCTTGTATCATGTTTTCATCACGCTGCCGGATTTTTACTGGGACATAGAAATGGAGCCCCAGAGCAGGGGGGCCGTTGCCCACGTCAGAGCCTGGGAAGCTGATAAAAATAAGGAAATCAAGGAGTTCATGGAAAAGGCTCAGCAAGTTCTTCGGGATGCCGGCTTCCCAAAAGAAGCGGTGACCGTCAAGATCAAGCAAAGCGAGAAAGGTATTGCCAGGGATATCGTCGAAGAAGCCAAAGACGGTTATTTGGCCGTAATCATCAGCAGAAGCGGCGAAGGAGAATTGCCGGAACCATTTTTGGGTACCAATGCCGCAAAAGTCATTCAGCACCTTTCTTTTGTTCCGGTTTTTATCGCCGGGAAAAGGCTGCCCGGGAAAAATATTCTGGTTGCCATGGACCGCTCGGAAGGGGCCATGCGCGCTGTGGATTTCGTCGGCGAGCTTATGGGGGGGTATGATTTTAAGGTCACCCTTTTACATGTTATTCGCAATGGAGAACAATTAAAGCCGGGCGCATCGTATAAGCCATTGCCCAAAGAGGACATTCAAACCGTAGAACAAAAAATGCAGGGTGTATTTGACGAGGCCAAACGACGTTTGATCGATTATGGATTTAAATCGGATCATGTTACCCATAAAGTCATTACCGGCGCTTCGAGCCTGTCTAGGACCATTGTTCAAGAAGCCGAAGCAGGGGAATATTCTCCCATCGTCATCGGCAGAAGAGGTTTGTCCAAGTTCCAAAAATTTTTTATGGGCAGTGTCAGCAACCAAGTCATTCAATTGGGGGTCGAGCAGGCGGTTTGGGTGGTGACTTAACGGGTCGGAATTCATTTTTTGGGTCCCGATTTAATCGGGAGGTTACTCAGAATCGCGGAGCAATGGTATAACTTAAAGTGCGTCAAAAACAACCGATCCTTGTCTGCAAAAAAAAGCCGTTGTTTTTGATGTTTTTTATTTGTTGAGGTTAAAAACATATTTTAGGCAGGGTGAAATAAATGGCAAAAAAAATTTTTCACTGGTTAGATCAGAACATAGAAAATGCCCTGATTTTTCCCATGTACTTTATAATGATGGCGATTATGGCCATCGGCGTTGTGCAGCGCTTTGTTTTCAAAACCGCGTTTCACTGGGCGGTTTATGTCTGCATCGGCTTGTTCGTCTGGTTTTCCTGGCTCGGGTGTTCCTGGAATGTTAAAGAGCGGGCACATCTCCGCCTGGCGGCGTTTCGAAGTAAATTGCCCCGGAACGTACAATTTGGTCTTCTGATGCTCGATTATTCTCTCTGGATCGCTTTCGGCATCATCGCGTCGTATTTCTCCGTGACTCAGATCGTTCGCTTACACGAGGTCGGTGCATTGATATACGGTACCGAAAGCATACCCAAATGGTTGGTTCCGTTGTGTATTCCCGTCTCGTTTTCTATTTTGTTTTTAAGAGTCATACAGTGCGCGGTACAGGATATTAAAGATTTTAGAAACAACGAACCCCTGAAGTTGAATCCTACCGCGACCATCGATTAAACCGGTTTAATACCTAGTATTTTTGGGAGAAAAGAATGTTTGGAATACCTGAAGATGTGGCAATTTGGATCATCTCCGTAATAACAGGGTTTTTCTTTATCCTTGGCGTGCCGATCTTTTTATGTGTGGCCTTCTGGGCCATCCTGGCATCGATTGCCATTGACTTTACCATCATGAACATCGGGATCACTTCTTATCAGGGCATCAGCAGCTACGCCCTGTTGGCGATGCCGCTGTTTATTCTCACCGGCGACCTTATCGGCGCCGGTGGTATCGCAAAAAAATTATCCATGATGGCCCGGCGAGTATTGGCACCGCTCAGAGGGGGACTGGCCATGGCTGCGGTGGCCACCTGCAGTCTATTTTCAGCGATTTCCGGATCCAACTCCGCCACCGTGGCGACCATCGGCCGAATTATGATTCCCGAACTCAAAGAACAGGGCTATAATGATGAATTCGCTGCAACCACCGTAGCCGCCGGCGGGATTGTGGGGATTTTGATCCCCCCCAGTATCCTTATGATCGTCTACGGCTTTACGGTTAATTTAAGCGTTCTCGACCTTTTCAAGGCGGGAATCATACCCGGGTTGTTGGTCAGCGTTGCGCTAATGATCGCCGCCCGATTCTGGTGCCGGAAATATGACTGGGGGCGTCCGGAACCCTTTATAATAAAAGAAATTGTTCGTTCGACCTGGGATGCAAAACTCGGGATTGCCGCCGTGGCCCTTATTCTAATCATTGTATACGGCGGAATATCGTCACCCACTGAAGCTTCGGGGATTGCCGCAGCCTACTGCCTGTTGGCCGGCACCCTGCTGACGAGAGAGATCAAACCCAAAGACATACCGGCCGTTTTCCTTTCCAGCGGCCGGGTCAACGGGTTGCTGGCACCGGTGGTCTCGATTTCCATTGTACTGCAGCAGGTCTTTTCAATCTTGGGGGTTCATGATGTCGTATCCAATTTTGTGCATTCCTTTGGAAGCTATTATGTGATGCTGGGCGCCATGATGTTCAGTATTGTCCTGGCCGGCGCAATCATGGAATCCATCTCCGTATGCATCATCCTGGCCCCGATTTTGGCGCCCATTGCGGTATCTATCGGAATGAACCCGATTCACTGGGGTGTTGTTTTTATCGTGGGTCTGTCCATCGGCTTTATCACGCCGCCGTTTGGTCTGGATCTTTTCGTCGCTTCCGGAATAACGGGAATCCCTTACGACAAGCTAATCAAATGGGTTCCGCCATATCTAATCTTTGTATTTATCGCCTGGGTTACCATCATGCTGATTCCTTGGTTGAGTCTGATTTTTGTCTGAGGCAGAAATGGTCGATTCTTTTTAGATTCCCAGGAAGGATCGAAACGGAAAACGGCCATTCTGCCGTGTCCGGACAGACCGCCCCATATTTTTTTGTCCCTGTCTTTAAAAACCATACAGCGTCCGTACGCATCTTTAACCATGGCCGATATATTGCCTCTTGATGTGTCGTTTAAATTTACTTATACATCGTAACAACGGGGGCTTCTCCTATTGTTAAGGGGGGACCAATGAATTTCGAACCATCGACAATTCTGGTAATATCCATCGTCTCTGTTGCGACCTTACTTCGATCTACGTTCGGGTTTGCGGATGCCATGTTCGCCATGCCCATTCTTGCTGTAATTATCGGTTTAAAAACAGCGACACCGCTCATGGCCATCGTGGCCATGACCATTTCCACCACGATTCTGTTAAAAAACTGGCGGGATGTCCAAATTAAAAGTGCCTGGCGATTGTTCGTTTCCTCTCTGGCTGGAATTCCCCTGGGCTTATGGATTTTAAAAGGGACCTATGATGTCCCCATGAAACTCTTTTTAGCGGCTGTAATCATCGGCTTTTCAACCTACAGCCTCATCAAACCCCGGCTCACGGCAATCAAGACTGAAAAGCCGGCATACCTCTTCGGGCTTTTTGCAGGTGTCTTGGGCGGCGCCTACAACACCAACGGACCCCCCGTTGTTATTTATGGCGCGTTGAGAAAATGGGCGCCGGCGACCTTCAGAGCCACCTTACAGGGCTATTTTTTTATGGCCGGAATTTTTATTTGTCTTGGGCACGGGCTGGCAGGGTTTTGGACCCATACCGTCCTTAACTTTTATTTATTGTCCTTGCCGCTGATTTTCGTGTTTATTTTTATCGGCGGCCGTTTGAACCGCGCCATTCCCCAAGGGAAATTTGATCGAATCATTTATTCTTTGTTGATTGTCATCGGTTTTTTTTTATTGATACAGACCGCTCAAGGAATAGTTTGACGGGATCACCGGTGCATGAATGAATCCGCTTCAAACGGATATCCGGACGAATTCGAAAAAAGATGGTGCTGCGTCACCCCGATCAAACAAGGGTGATGACATGACAATTATCCAGGCAGATTGTTTATTACTCAAACAGATGACGCTCCTTATTTTAAAAATAAGGATAAAATAAAACCATACCGATACAACAAATGATGGACGGGGTCATAGGTAACCATGGAAAAGTATAAGCTATTGCTGGTTGATGACGATCCTTTTATTCTGCAATCGATTTCTTCCGCCCTTGAGCAAGAAGAATATCAAGTGGCCACCGCTGCCAACGGAAAAGAAGCCATTGAATTGCTGGAAGGGAATAAATTCGATCTGGTCCTCACCGATCTGGTCATGGATCCCATAGACGGCATCGGTGTTTTGAAAAGCGCCAAAGAAAAAAGTTCTGATACTATGGTCATCATCTTAACCGGATTCGGTGATTTGATATCTGCAATTGACGCGCTTCGGCTCGATGCCGATGATTATCTGCTCAAACCCTGTGAGCCGGAAGAATTGTCTTTTAGGATTTCCAGTTGTTTGGAAAAATTAGAACTTAAGCGGAAGGTGAGTGCTTATGAAACGCTATTGCCCGTTTGCTGTGTGTGCAAAAGTATCCGGGACGATACCGGAAAGGACGTCGGTGCCGGTCAATGGATATCTGTGGAAGAATATCTGTTGACCAAATCCAAAATTGCCATTTCCCCGACCTATTGCCCTCATTGCATAAATCAGGAACTGGAGAGTCTTAAAATTCTGAAGGGTTCGGACTCTGATTCATAAAACAGGGTTTTTGCATTGACCTCAACGGGAGCATCACTCAATATTCACCGCCGCCATTATGGGCGGGGAGCTTTACGCCTTTTCAATGTGCTGCGGCCTATTATATTAATTTGCCGGCAGTGTTATTGTCATCATCACCCCTCCATGGGGTAAGTTTTCTCCGGTTATAAATCCACCGTGATCATAGATAATTTTGTGACAGATGGAAAGCCCCACGCCCATTCCCATTTTCTTTTTTCGGGTGAAAAAAGGATCAAAAATGTATTGCAGGTCCGTCTCTGGAATACCCGGGCCCGTGTCGCTTATCTTGATAAAAATATTTTTCTTCGTGTAACCCGTATTAATGCGGATCTCTCCACCTTTGTCCATCCCGGCCACGGGCCCGTTATTCGGTGTGGAGGAACCGATCATGGCTTCCACTGCATTGTTGATGAGATTCAAAAAGCACTGATTCAATTTCAGGGGCGAGGCATATATTTCGGGCATACTTGATGGCAGATCCAAATGGACTTTGATCTTATTCCGCTTCAAATGAGATCGAACCAAATCGATATTTTTTTCTATGAGAAGGTTTATGTTGGTGGATTGTTTGGCTTCCTTTCCCGGACGATTCAGATCGAGCAAATTTATGACCGTGTCCCGGATGCTTCTAAAAGCGCCTTTCAGCAATTCCAACTGCTTCGATAGCGACTCATCGTCACTGTAATTTTTTTTCAGTGTTCCCAGCAGTACCGTAACCGCCTGTAAGGGAGAGTTGATCTCGTGTGCGATGGAAGCGGCCAGTTGGCCTGTGGCGGCAAGACGTTCGGATCGGATGAGCTGGTCCTGCATCAGTTTTGTTTGGGTGATATCCATGACCGTAAAAATACGTTCTTCCGAATGGTCGCTAGGATTTATAGGCGCCGACCTCAATAGGACGTCGATAATTCGGCCGTCACGACGCCTGAATCGCGACTCCACCGTTCCAGTTCCAAGTTTTTGTATTTGCGAGTCGAGTTCAACTCCAATCCGCTCATATTCTTCGTCACTGTCATACAAAATTCGAGCGTTTTTCCTTTTCAGTTCGTCCATGGAGTATCCGATCATGTGCTGAAATTGATCGTTTGTCCATTCTATGATCCGATTGGTAACCAGACCAATGCCGATCGGTGCGGATCGGAAGATGCTTTTCAGCGTGTTTTCACTTCGTTTCAGCATCACCTCAGCCTGTTTGCGCTCTTCGATTTCTTTTTTTAGTTGCTCATTGGCCCTGCTTAATTCTATTGTCCGTTCTTCAACTTTTTCTTCCAGCAAAAAATAATAATCGTTGAGTCTGTTTGCTAATTTATTGAAGTTACTTGTCAAAGTAGCTATTTCGTCATGTCCGCTAATTTCAATGGGCCGGATTTCCACAACGCCGTCCTTTTCTTCCGTATGCATAAAGTGTTCTGTGATTTTACTGAGGCGGTCCGTGATGACAAATTTGAAAACAAATACCAGTGAAATACACAGTAAAAAAAGGCCGATTCCCAGCAAACTAAAATTGTTGATGGTCTCATTAAAAAATAACGCGGTAACTTTTTCTTTGGGTATGGCAATGGTATCGAGACCCACCACCTTTCCCAACGGAAGGTTAAAGGATGCCTCAGAACCATATAGTTCCAACAGCTGTTTTGGGCGCATCAGCGGGATGACCGTGGCAACGCAGACAGGATTCTTCCATCCGCATGGCGCTGAATTTTGCAAAATAGGGTCTGTTGCCCAGGTTAATTTCTCCGGTCCAAACCTTCTGTTGAGGGTTTTCGTTAAAATACCGGATCATTTTTAACTCTTCCGGTCCGGCCAAATTGACAGGATTTCTGGGATTGTCCGCAGAAAATTTGATGATGTAATCCGGAAACTGTGTCCGAACTTTGTTGAATATGTTGCGGGCGACAAAGCTGGTGGACATGGTTTTGGGTATAAACGCTCCTTCAGGCAGCAAATCAAACATAAGGGGGCGGATGCTGTCGGCAACATATCCACGAATGGCCAGGTCAAAGTTCAAGGCCAGGGCCAGCTGCTGGTTGGTTAGATTCTCGTAATTTCCGGTAATCAGTGTATAGGTCCTGTAGAACAGTATGGTCGAAAAGATTAATACAATCGACCCGATGTAGATCAATAATTTCGATTTAATGCTTTTCATGTTTTCTCCTTGGACAAGTTAGGCCAAAATATAGAAGCAAAAATATTTTAAGATTCAATCACAGCCATGAATGAACTGCTAGCGGTGAACAAACCGGCCTTTCGTGAACGCCGAATATCGCTGATTTTAGAACGATGATCGGGTCCGTGTCCTTGAGAAACGGCCGTTTGTTCGTCAACACATATTAACTCCATAAAGTAGCAGATAGAAGTTGGGCAATCAAGTCAGAATCTTAACCGAATGTATTTCAACAAAAGTGATTGAACTCGCTGTTCAGAATTCCTAAAGCTCGGGCTCCCCCCTCAAACAGATAAAAAAATCCACTCTGTATGGTTAAGGGCTTTTTGGCAAAAGGCTCGGAAATCATGCAGCTTAAGTTTTTAAAACGCCGCATGGTCCCGTTGGAGATAGAAATCTGAGATCATTTATTCGCCTTCGCCTGAATACCCTGCTGCTTGTTGCAAATCCCGCCCAACGGGGCTGTGGGGAGTTTCATTAAATTACAAAAATAGTGTTGATTTCCGAATCGAAAGGGTTTTAAATAAATAATCGAGTTTCGTATCCATTCCTTTGCCCATGCGCGTCATACGGCGATGGGCTAATTTCATCGAAATTCATTCAAATATCGTTTTCGCAAGTAATATTTTTTTATTGATTCAGGTCTATTGGTGTGGATAGGCACTAACTAGTGTCTATCCACGAATCCAAAATGAACACGATGGGTGGCCAATTCAGAAATGAGCAATTTTTGCCCTGAACAAGGCCGCACAAGGGTTTTCGGTGAGGCGTACGTCTGTACGCCGCAACCGGAAACCCGCGGAGAACGCCGAGCAGGGCAAAAAGGGCCATTTATGGATGGAAACTAACTATGAGATTAGGACTGTTTTAAAACCCACCCGGATCATATCAGAACCATGTAAGGAGGAAAAATGGCTCATAACTTTAAAATGGTTGCCGTAATATTTATTGTCGGTGTTCTTTTTTTGTCGCCGATTTTAATCGCCGCTCCGGCGAACGCCGGATCGGATAGACTCTCAGAGGCCATTGCCCAGACTCCCCAGGGGACGAAGGCGGGAGAGATCAATCCTGATGCAAAACCGGGATGGCTCGGTATTCCCGGGGCGCCATCACCCAATTTGCTCATCGGCTTTTTCTGGGCCATTTGGGTGGGGTGGATTTTTTCCACGGTGGGCGCCTTTGGAGGGATCATGGCTGGTGTTGGACATATCACGGTTTTTGGATTGGCTAACTACGGTAAAACCTTTAAACAGACATCACCGATTCTGAACAAACTGATTGCCGACAGCATCCGGGTATCCAATCAGTGGTTGGTGGGACTGAGCGCAGCCATCTCAAGTTTGAATTACTATAAGGCCGGCCGACTGGTGTTGCCCCTGGGCATCGCTCTGGCCATCGGTGCCGTCGGCGGGAGCATCGGCGTACCGATTTTGACCGCAGGCAAGATTTCGCTGAAGTCGTATATCGGTTACTTTGGACTTTGCGTGTTTGCCGTTGCAGGGGTTTTGCTCTATGAAACGCTTCCGGCGGGGATGGCCAAACGGAAAGCCGCCACACAAGCAGCCAAAGCCTTTGAAAAAGGCGCCAAGGAGACAAAAGAACTCGGTGAAGCCAAAGATGTGGGGGTTAAAATAACACAGTTTGGTTTGGGAAAAGTGATTTTTACCTTCTACGGTGTGGAATTTAGCTTCCACCCCATAATTCCGGTCATTGGCGGCCTTTTTATCGCTTCCATCGCATCTTTCATCGGCGTGGGCGGCGGTTTTCTGTTCGTGCCGTTCCTGACATCCGTGGCGGGGTTGCCCATGTTTATCGTGGCCGGGACTTCGGCGCTGACCGTTCTGGTGGGTATGGTCGTCAGTATATTTACCTATATGGTCGTAAAGGGGACGGTGGTTTACTGGCCGTTGATCGGCGCCGAGCTTTTGGGGATCTTTGTGGGCTCCATGATCGGTCCCCGCACATCAAAGTACATCCCGGAGGTATGGCTTAAGAGACTATTCATTGTGCTGGCCGTATATGTGGGGCTGCGTTACTCGAGCAGAGGTTTTCTCGGGCACAGTATTGTACCGCCCTTTTAAGCGCCAAGATACCCCTTTAAACTAGGGTCCCAAGGAGCGGATGTTCATGGATTTTCTCCAGGCAGTTTATTTAAATCTGGATGCCTTTCTGATTTATTTTTTCCGTATGGTCGAGGAACCGATACTCGGCTATTTCATCGGAATCGGGGTATTGTCCTTGCTGTGTGTCATCGTCGGCGAATTTACACTCTCGGTGGCTTTCAGATTCAACAAATCAGGTATCGATCAAGATAGCCGGGAGATGACCCGAATGCAGAACCTTTCCATAAGCGCCCTCCTGGCCAAAGATAAGCGGAACTATAGATTATTCAATAGGGAAGCCAACGAAGCCTTTGGAAAAGTTTTTTTCAAGCAAATCGCCCTTGCCGCCGCTTCCTTATGGCCCATCCCATTTGCCTTGGGCTGGATGCAGACACGCTTTGTGAATGTCGAGTTCTTGTTGCCGTGCCGTCTTCCCGTGGTGGGGGAGACGGTGGGATATACCTTCACGTTTATACCCATGTATATCCTTGCCCACATCCTTTTTGGCAAAGTCAAGCACAACCTTCCCTATTTCAGAACCGTGGAAACGATGTTGGCTTCCTACAAAGAAGACTCCCACAAGATGATAACCCTTTCGGATCTGACGGAAGCTTCTCATGAAAACAGCGTATCCGACCCAAAAGGATATGGACTTGGCTGAATGCCGAAACACGAAAAAATATAAAGTTTCATCTCTTGGTAATCGATTGATTTATGTTTCGGGTTAGAATCATCTTTATTTTGAGTGCAGTTGTTTTTCTATTCCTCGGCTGCAACAGTGCTCCTTTCAGCAAGTCCACCTGCGTTTCATGCCATCAAGACCTTGAGCTCGCCTCTGCCGCTCACCGAACGTGTATCGACTGCCACGGCGGCGATCCGAAATCAGGGGATAAGGAGATTTCCCATCGCTTCATGTACGGTTCTAAAAACCCATCCGATCCAAAATACTGGGCAGAAACCTGCGGAAAATGCCACCCCTACCAGTTGGACCGTATCAAGTCGAGCCTTATGTATACGAACACCGGAATGATCAAAAATATCCAGAAGACCTGGGAGGGTGAAGACGGCGGGCGTTACGGCACCCGGGCGGAAAAGGTTTTTTCAGAAAAGGGACTCCTACTGGAGCTTAAAGGGGTTACCCGGTTGGACAACCTTTCCGGGGAACTGTATCGAAAATTCTGTTCCCAATGTCATATCGGCCGGGAAGCTAATGGAAAATACACCGCCAGCCATAGCTCCGGTTGTGCCACCTGCCATTTTCCCTACAACGATACCGCCACCTATCAAGGGAATGATCTCACCGTCAAAGACAAATGGCCTTATTCCGCCGATCACCGGCTCGATTCCCTTCCCGGAAACGATGTCTGTTTGCGCTGCCATAACCGCAGCGGTCGGATGGCGTTGAGCTACCAGGGGCTTAATGACGGCAATAATTCCATGGTTCCGACCCGAAACGGGTTTCCGGGTCCTAAAATGATCAGCGGCGGGCGTAACGTCACCCATATCGTCGAAGATGTTCATTTCTCCAAAGGGATGGACTGTATCGACTGCCACACGTCCAGAGATGTCATGGGTGACGGATACGCGTATGAAAACATGTATCTTCAGACAGAAATTCGGTGCGAAGATTGTCACGGGAGTGGCGCCCATGGCCCAGCTTTCCAGGAAATCACCCGTGAAAACGATGGGGCAATGCGGGAATCCAAAAGCTATGCGCTAACGATGCGACCGGGGATGAAAATGGTAACCACCGGCAAAGGGCGTAAATACGCCAATGTATTTTATGAATCCGGTGATGTTTACGTTCTGGGAAAACGGAGCGGTAAATTATTTAAGAGCCCGGTCATTACCGGCACGCCGGAGCACACCATTGTCGGTCATGAACGGATGGAGTGTTATGCTTGCCATTCCCGGGCCGTGCCCCAGTGTTTTGGCTGTCACACCCGGTATGATCGGACAAAATTTGGGAAAGATTATATTAAAAACATGGATACAAAAGGTAAGTTCAGCGAAACCGAGGACTGGCGAACACTTTATCCGTTTCCACTGGCCCTTAACCAGCGCAGCAGGATATCTCCGGTTACACCAGGGTGTCAGACCTTTGTGACGGTGGTCGATGAACATGGCCGGACAATCAAAAATGAATATGTGGCAAAGTTTAAGGGGAATAAACGGTTGCGTTTTGCGCCGTTTTATTCTCACAATACCGGTAAAAAAGCCGTGGGCTGTACAGAATGTCACGCCAATCCGACTTTCCTGGGCTTTGGTCAGCATGTGGTCAGTGGCAGCAGCATCCAGGCCACTTTGATCTGTGAAAAATCAAAGGAAAAACCTCTGGATGGGTTTCTGACGATGACAAACGGAAAGATCAACGCCTTTTCCGCCATTACCCGGGAAAATTCACGGCCTCTGAATGGTTCGGAAATTAAAAAGGTTCTGGCAGTGAACCAATGCCTGGTGTGCCATAGTGATCCCAAGGATCCGCTATATCAAAAGCAACTCGATGAAACCATGCTGAATATTTGCCTCAATCGATCCGGTCAACTAATTCTTGAGTTGCCGAGGACACGAAAAATCGCAAAGGCTCACAAGGTCGTACCTGAACGGAAAAAAATCCGATTTCAAATCAAAGACATTCCAAATTCGAAATATAACGCTATCTTTGAACAGATCATGAGCACGAGATCCATTGAAAAGGCTTTTGTTCAAAAAACCTTAGGGAAAAACGATCCTGAATTTTTTCAAAAAAATTGTGGGTCGTGCCATGTTAGAACCTGTGTCGACTGCCATGAAAGAGATGGAGAAACTCTCATCCGATCAACGTCGAAAAAGTGTATGGACTGTCACAATGGATATTTCACTGGATCCGGGTTTTATGGAAGAGCGCCCCGTGAAGACAACCTGCGTTACCAACGAGGCAAAGAGGTCAAGGGAGAAACGTTTCTCAAAATGCTGCCCGATGTTCATGCCCAGGCCGGCATGGAATGCGGTGACTGCCATTCCATGAAGAGCCTGATGGCCGGGGAAAAATCATCGAAAACGTGTGTCGACTGCCACAAGGTCGACCCGGCGGTTATTGAACACCGTATCGACGCCCATCAAAAAAACCTCGAGTGTTATGCCTGTCACAGTGCATGGGCCGCCCAGGAGTACGGCACTTTTTTTATCCGATTTAAGGACAGCTCCAACAAACAATATTTTCGGCTGCGTCCGTGGGGAGGCGAAGAATATATCAAAAGCGGTTTTTTAAAAAAGCAGGATCCCCCTCCGCTGGGAATTAATCAACGCGGAAAAATCAGCCCCATCCGGCCTCAGTTCATCGTCTATTTTACTGACATCGAAAACAACAGACCGGTTGGTGAAGAAAACCGACTGCTTGCCGCCCGATGGAAGGCGTTTTTCCCCCACACCATTCACCGGGGGACAGTCATGTGCGACGGTTGCCACAGCAATCCCGAAAGATTTCTTTTGGAAAAAGAGGAAGATCGCATGTATCGGCTTCAAAAAAATGGTATGTCACTGACATCGTTCTGGTTGCAAAAAGGGCAAACCGTGGGCAATGGATCGTTTATGACACCTAAGCGCTTTGAGAAAATGACGTCAAAACCCCCTGAATTTAAAAAAGCATATGTCAACAAATGGAAACAACTCATAAAAGCCGTCGAAAACTGATCAAGATGCTGATGTTGTCGGTGATTTCTCTGCCGTTGATCGGAAGGTTTCTGATTCCCAGAATGACGCACCGAAAAGCGCTGTTACGGGTAAAAAAAGAAAAGGTTCCGGGCGGGGGCGCCTTGATCTTTAAACAAAAAAAAATCGCCGTGATGAGAAAGAATCAAGAGATCTACGCGGTCAACCTCACCTGCACCCATCTGGGCTGTACGGTAAATGCAACGTCTAAAGGATTTACCTGTCCTTGTCATGGAAGTATTTTCAACGTCTTTGGAGAGGTTATAAAGGGACCCGCAGACCGGTCTTTGAAAAAGCTGTCAATCGAAGAACAGGGTGATGATGCTTTAATATTGTTAAATTCGTAAAAGGTCGATGTTTCAAAAGGCGTAACTTCCTCACTAAATTACGGAATTTAAATTTCGTTTTTTTATATTTTCGTATTTTCGTGATAAGAAACATTTTTTCCCGTTTGTCAGGTATATATTTTCAGAATTGAAATGCAAAACGAAACCGGTCTATTCAACGCATTCATCGGTCACCTGTTCCCCAGAATGGTCCGCCGGGAGAATCTGCGGATCACCTATACGTTTTGTCTGGGGGGATTGGCTTTTACCACCTTTATGGTGCTGATTGCCTCCGGGCTGTTGCTGTTGTTCTATTATCAACCGTCTTCGGAGCATGCCTTTGAATCGATCCTCTTTTTGGAATCTTCAGTTCCTGGCGGGTTATTTGTCCGGAGTATACACCGGCTGGCGTCCCATGCATTTTTGTTGTTGATTTTCCTGCATACCCTGAGGGTTATTCTCACCGGTGCCTATCGGAAGCCCCGGGAGCTGAACTGGGTGGTCGGGTTTTTTATTCTTTGTCTATCGCTTTTTGAAGCCTACACCGGCTATCTGTTGCCCATGGATCAACTGGCTTTATGGGCGACCCAAACCGGCATGGAGTTGATCAAAACGCTTCCAGCAGGGGAGGCCGTGGTCAAGATTTTGGCGCCGGACGGTGTGGGACAGCCGATCTCTCTGCTGCGATTCTATGTATTGCATGCCGTGATAATCCCTGTGGCGGTTTTGCTTCTTTCATTTTTACATTTCTACCGCATCCGCCAGAACAAGGAGGTGTTACCTTACTTGTGAAAGATTTTCTGCCAAGTTCGCCGTTTTTTTTCCGCATCATTAAAAGAGCCATGGTGCTTTTGGTGGGCATTTTATTTGCTCTGGGGATGGTTATCCCGGCACCTCTCGAGGAACCCGCCCATATTGCCGACGTGCCGAATCCGGTCAAAGCCGCCTGGTTTTTCCTCTGGATCCAGGAACTGGCAAGCTATTCAAAGTACCTGGTTTATGCCGTCGTATTGGTGGGCATCTACTTTTTACTACTGCCGTATCATCCGGGAGTGCCGGACGCCAAAAAAGCTGAGTGGTTGCCGAAGGATCAGCGGGGGGTGAATAGGGTTACCATCGCCATCTTTCTCTTCATCACCGTTCTGACCATCGTCGCCATGTTTTTTCGGGGGGAAAATTGGGCCTTCGTCTATCCATTCTAACCGTTTTTCTGGTTCTCGTTTGGACAACGGGGCCTCACTTTTACAACGACAGCACCGCCGGCTGCCTTGGGTGCCATTCCGTCCACCATGAAGGATGGGGCACCTGTGTGGATTGCCACCGGGGAGATCCCAGGACCCAACGGATTCAAATTGCGCATCATCGATTGGTTCCAGGAGAATACGCCTGCTTTACTCTTCCGGAAAGCCCGGTGGTGGAAACCGGTCAACGATTGATCGACATATCCGGTTGCCGTCGTTGTCATCAAGCCGGCCAACAGGGAAACGGGCTTGCATCGAATCTGGATGGGGCTCTTGATAAAAAAATGCCGGAGGTTCTGGCCGACGCCATAAAAAAACCGGCAGCGTTTATGCCCCATTTTAATTTCCAAGAGACGGATGTTACGCGCCTTGTGAACGCCATTTTGGCGTCGAGTGCCGTTTATGGGTCCAAGTCCGTTGAACTCGGTCAGGCCATTCATTTTGAAGAAGATAAAGAAGACAGCGATAATGTCTTTAGCAGAAACTGTGGCGGGTGCCACCGCATTTTAACCAAACGTATCGGCGGTATCGGCAAGGGCGATATGGGGCCAAATCTTTCAGGGATTTTCAGCAATTTTTATTTTCAAACCTTCAAAGGTCGGAAATCCTGGGATTCAACGGGCCTCGGGCAGTGGCTTAAAAATCCACGAGACATCCGGACCAACGCCCAAATGCCGCCGGTGCAACTAAAAAAAAATGAATTTGTTCATCTTTTGAGAATACTCGATAGTTATGTCTCTTCTTGATAGAAAATGCAAATTAGTGGTCTTCCGGTTAGGTTTGAAGGGAACGGGGTCAAGGAAACTGCCCTTGACAATCCCGGGTATTTGGAATAATTTTTTATAGAATCCAAACACAAAGGAAAAAGGAGGTGACAAACATTTTTTAGGTGTAGATTCTTAATTAGTTTCCATCCATAAATGGCCCTTTTTGCCCGGATCTGTGTTCACCGCGGGTTTTCGGGGGGTGTTTAGGGAGTATGCCCCTTGCACGGCCCTGGTCCGGATAAAAACTGCTCATTTATGAATAGGAAACCCACCGTGCCCATTTTACAATTGTGGATGGACACTAATTAATTATCCAACTTTTTTATAGGAGGTCTTCCCATGAGAAAATTATTAGTTTTTACGCTGGTTTTTACGTTTGTTTTGGGATCAGTTGGCTTCGCCTTTGCCGATGATGCTAAAATGCTCCAGGACAATGAAAAGATGGTATGGGAAAAGGCAACAAAGGCTGTTCAAGCGGATCGCCAACTGACCACCGAGCAATTTAAAAAGCTCTACGATGATGTTATGGCTGGGAAGGAGAAAGCGTATCTGATCGACACTCGAACCCATCCGGAATTTTATGCCTTTCACATCCCTTTCACCGATCATATCCATGCAGGCCACATGTACACGATTCCAAAGAAGGTCAAGGACAAAAACGCCAAGATCGTGGTATGGTGCCGTACGCATAAAAGGCAGGCATATGTATCGGAGAAGCTTATTGAGTACGGCTATACCAATGTATGGACGTTAAAAGACGGTATAGTAGGATGGCTCAAAGCCGGTTATCCCGTATGCAACCAGTTTACCGGTCTCTTTAAGGTTACGGAATACCATAAAGAATTTACGGAAATGGATAAAGAAACCGGTAAGCCTAAGTGGCAAATCCGAGAATTTCATCCCTATTAACAAATAGATCTCATCCATCAAGGGAAAATGGGCCCCCTTTTCCCTTGATGGGTCCTCATTTTTGATCCATTCTATCCCCACAATCGAACGTTTTTCCGTGCTTTTTTACAATAAAGACCCCATTATCATAAAAATGCTTGACACAAATCCGGCTGCTCATTATATTCCAAAAAGAGAATATAAGGAGTAGCCATGAAATCATTTGTCAAAGTCATGAAGGCCCTATCCGATCCCAACAGGGTAAAAATCGTAAAATTACTTCAGAAAAAAATGATGTGTGTTTGCGAACTTCAGGCGGCCCTGGGAATTTCCCAGCCCAGCGTTTCCAAGCACCTTAAAATACTCGAAGAGGCCGGGCTGGTCGATTTTCAGAAAGATGGTCTGTGGGTGAACTATTATCTTTCGGACGGCCACCACAGTCCCTATGCCGCCACCCTGCTGGGAAACATAAAACACTGGCTGAACGATGATCCTGATCTGGCTGATTTAATGAAGCAAGCTCCGTTTTTTAACCGGGAAGAAATATGTAAGCAGTAATTTTTTTGATTTAGATATATAGCTAAATAAGCATATCATAATGTATGGGCTTTCGTCTTGTTTCAAGAACATATAAAACTAGAAGCTGTTTCAAAACCTCCCATTCGTTGGCTTGAGCCTTTTGTAAAGCGCTAAGCTCGCTGTGCTAAATTTGTAGAACTCGGGCTAACGCCCTCAGACAGCTACAAATTTTACGCGGCGCATCGCTAAGCGCTTTTCGACAAAAGACTCAAAAATCACTCACCGGAAGGTTTTGAAATGGCTTCTAAGGAATTTTTTTTTGGGGATACAGAGGGACACAGATTCCCAAGATTCTTAAATCAAAAATAATATTATCTGTGTATTCCTGACCGCTTGTGCCTCGCATGGCAGGCGGGTCTGTGAAAATCTCTCTGCCCCGTAGGTCCCCGTAAAATACTGGGACAGGCCGGAATATCGTAATGGGGTGTCCTATTAATCATAATGAGGAGGATGAACGGTGGGTAACGCAACCATAACCCAAAAAACACCGGCAGCGGTGAAAACATCTGAAGAGATCGAAAAAGCAGTCGAACCGAGCCTCATCGACTGGAAGCAGATATGGAAACCCCTGAGTTTCATCGTGGGCGGTTTTCTCATCTTTTTCTGGCTTCCAGTGGACAACACCCGATTCACCGGGGCCGTGATCGAATCCCTGGCCCTTGCAAAGTGGTATGCCCAGGAGCACGTGATTCTCTGTTTGGTGCCGGCATTTTTTATCGCCGGTGCCATTGCCTGTTTCGTGTCCCAGGCGGCTGTTATGAAATACCTGGGCGCCGGTGCCAAGAAAGTCATGGCCTATGGTGTCGCCTCGGTATCCGGCTCTATACTTGCGGTCTGTTCGTGTACCATTTTGCCTCTTTTTGCCAGCATTTGGAAACGGGGCGCAGGCCTTGGACCGGCCATTGCGTTTCTTTATTCCGGACCGGCCATCAATGTTTTGGCCATTGTGCTGACGGCCCGGGTTCTCGGGCTTCCCATCGGTATCGCACGAGCGGTGGGAGCGATCATCTTTAGCATCGTCATCGGGCTGATCATGCATTTTCTTTTTAGAAAAGAAGAAGAGGCCAAAGTCCAGGCAGCCATGCACATGCCCGAACCTGATGTGGAACGTCCCCTTTGGCAGAATGTCGTCTATTTTGCCGTCATGGTGTTTATTCTTATTTCTGCCACTTGGGGAAAACCGGCCGAATCCACCGGTTTATGGCATGCCATTTACAGCGTTAAGTGGCTGATGACCGGACTTTTTGCAGCGACCCTGGGCGTACTTCTTACGATCTGGTTCAAGGTGAAGGCCTATAAGGTTGGTCTGGCCGGCGCAGCGGTTCTGTTTCTAGCGCTTCTTTTTCCACACGAGCCGCTCATCGCTTTTTCCACAGGGATCATCGGACTGGTGTGGATGATCACCACCACCCGTGGAGAAACCGAAAACTGGTTTCTATCTTCCTGGGATTTTACCAAACAGATCATGCCGCTGCTCTTTGCCGGCGTTCTGGTGGCAGGACTTCTTTTGGGGCGACCCGGTTCCGAGGGCCTTATCTCGTCGAAATGGGTGAGCAGCCTGGTGGGGGGTAACTCGCTGGGAGCAAACCTGTTTGCTTCTGTAGCCGGCGCATTCATGTACTTTGCCACCCTCACGGAGGTGCCGATTTTGCAGGGACTTCTCGGCTCAGGCATGGGACAGGGACCGGCACTGGCGCTTCTGCTCGCCGGACCGGCGCTGAGTCTGCCGAACATGCTGGTGATCCGAAGTGTATTGGGTACCAAAAAGACGGTTGCTTTCGTCACTTTGGTCATCATCATGTCAACCTTCAGCGGAATGATCTTCGGGCATTTTTTTCGATAAAAGACATCAGCCACAAAGGCACTAAGTCACAAAGAATATGTATGAATCAAAAATAGCATTAAAAGAATTATATTATAATTTTTGGTGTCTTTGTGGCTTAGCTATTACGATAAAAGGGGATAGCATCATGCCAGACGATGAGATAGCTCAGATAAAAGTCGGTGGGCACACCACTGGAATCATCGGCCTTCAACCGATTCTCGAAGAAGTGGCCAATGAATTTGCAGGTAGAACCGACGATGAAATCAGGGCTGAACTTTTAAACCGATTGTCCCAAAAAAACTACATCAGCAGTAGAACCAGAGATGTTTACGGCAACGCATTTTTAAGAGAATTCAAAAAATTCCTTGGAGAACCCTTTGAGGATATGGAAGACCGCGGATTGGAGATCAAGGTCTTAGGCCCTGGCTGTCCGCGCTGTGAAAAACTCGAGCAGGATCTCATGGCAACGATGGCTGAACTCCATATTGTCGGTGGACTTGAACATGTCCGGGACCCCATGGAAATCGCAAGTTACGGTGTCATGGGAATGCCGGCATTGATCATCAACGGTGAAGTAAAAGCCGTGGGATCCGTTCCGCCGCTGAATAAACTCAAAGAATGGTTACGGGAGGCAGCAAAACGTTAAACATGATAAATTATGAATGTTAAACAAACACCGTCAACAAGTTATCATTTAAAATATTTGACGAAACCGGAAAGGAGAAAAACATGGAAATTAAAGTGCTGGGTCCCGGATGCCCAAAGTGCAAGCAGACTGAACAGAATGTAAAGGACGCAGTTGCTGAAACCGGCGTCGACGCCACAGTTGAAAAGGTGACCGATATCATGGAGATTGCCGGCTACGGTGTTTTCGGAACCCCTTCTGTAATCGTTGATGGAGAAGTTAAAAGCGTTGGTAAAATTCCCAGCAAAGAAACAATCAAAACCTGGATTGAAAAGTGAAGGCTCCCCGCCTGTAAATAAGAAAATTGGTTCATCTCCAATTCTACAATGTCTTTCTTCCATTTTTGGATAAGGAACCGTTGAATGTTTTTAACACCTTCTACATGGAATCTTTTCACCAGCGTCCTGAATCTCCGGGAATGACCCCGTTGCTGAGTCATTGAAATGACCACACACTATGACACCGGAGTGAAGCGGGGGTTCGGACCCCTGAACGCGTAAAAGAGTTTCATATTTTTCCTTGAAATTATAAGGTCTAAAGCGTTATTCTAGCTCAGAGCTGTTGAAGAACACATACAATTAGAACCGCAAGAAACGCCTGGGGAGAGAATCATGTATCGTGAACTTAAAGTTTTTTCCGGAAACTCAAACAAAGGGCTGGCAAAAGAAATATGCCGGAATCTTGACATCCCCCTCAGCAAACTGGACATCTCGAGGTTTTCCAACGACAACCTGTTTGTCCAGGTCAAGGAGAACGTGAGAGAAAAAGATGTTTTTGTGATCCAATCATTCAGCCGGCCTGTGAGCAATCACATTATGGAGTTGTTGATCACCCTTGACGCGTTACGCAGTGCTTCCGCCAAAAGAATTACCGCTGTGGTTCCCTACTACTCCTACGCCAGGTCCGACAAAAAAGACGCCCCCAGAATCTCCATCGCAGGAAGGCTCATGGCGGATCTTTTCAAAACAGCAGGCGCCGACCGAGTGCTGACCATGGATCTTCATGCCGATTCGGTACACGGATTCTTCAGTATACCGGTGGATCATCTCACGGCCGTTCCCATCATTTGCAACCATTTTCAACGTCGTTTCGACATTTCAAATACCGTCGTCGTTGCAACGGACGCCGGCGGTGCCAAGAGAGCCGGTAGTTTTGCCAAAAAAATGAACACGTCCATGGCCATCATCGACAAGCGACGAATCAGCGATACGGATGTTGTTCAGGGATTGGTGGTGGGCGATGTAAAAGGAAAAGATGCCATTATTTTCGATGATGAAATTTCCACAGGGGGCACGATGATAACTTCAGTAAAGACACTGGAAAAAGCCGGTGTCAGAAAAATCTTTATAGGGGCCACCCATCCTGTTTTGTCCGGGCCGGCGGTAAAGAACCTTAAAGACTCTTCCATAGAAGAAATCGTCGTTACGAACACGGTGGAGATTCCGGGTAGTAAAAAGATGGAACAATTAAAAGTGCTGTCCGTGGGGCCTCTTTTTGCCGAGGCCATAAAGCGAATACACACCGGTGAAAGTGTGGGCGCTCTGTTCAGTTGATCATATTCCTTTTGAGGATATCATCATAGACCCGCATCCTTTCTACGCATCTTGCCGGCATGTTTTTCGTCTATTCCTGATCGAGGACCTCATTAATCCAGCCCAGAGCGGCGATCATATTCGGAAACCCGGTGGTGGTCAAAGATAATAGGACGGCATGGGTAATTTCCTCGGATGTGGAACCGGATACCAGTGCCTTTCTGACAGAAGACATGACTGCACCTCTGGAATTGGCACCGATGGCAATGCCGAGTTTGATGAGGTCCTGATATTTTTGTCCCAGAGGGCCGGTCTCCCTGCAGGTTTTTCCCAATTTCTGATAATCTTTCATGATTTCAGAAAATTTATCTGAAAAATTCTCATAGGTTTTCGGTAAATACATAGCCCCTCCTTGATCGATAATGGTAACAGGTAAATATTTTTGTTATGGCGCATGGTGGTGATCTGGTCAAGAAAAAACAGATACCCGGATAAGCGACTTTTGCCAACGTAACATTCTTTCAAAAATATTTGGGGTCTTGTATCCCAAAAACAAATGGACACGAACTAACTCTTATGGTCTGTTTTCCCCCACCATAAAATGATATATGAATTCTGCCAAGGAGCTCCGGTGATCCATATGCGACTGGGATCTATTGCAGGACGCATCCATTCGGTGCTTGACCGCTTCTTTGTGTTTTGATAAAAAATATTTATTTTGTTTCGGATACCATACGTTCACTGCACATATCCGCCCGAGGCGGATGGAATTTCCAAAAGGCAAAATTTCTTCTTAAAGGAGGAAGTCGTGAAACCAAAACGACCCGTTACCATGGCACTTGTATTTATTTTGACAACATTTTTTGCAGCTTCGACATACACCGTGGCCCAGGGGCCGCCAAATTGTCCGCCGGACAAAGCCCTCTGCGCAAAGATGATCAGATTCGGCAAAGAGGCGTATGCCCGGAGAAAATACCTGGATGCAAAAGAATATTTCCGCCAAGCGGTCAAGGCGGATCCTACCTCGCCGACCGCTTGGCGTTACTACGATCAGACGGTGATATTCGGTTTGGCCGAGAAGGTGGAAAAGAATGCAGATTTAGTGCTGCCCGATGTCTCCACCCGACAGGAACCGGGCGTCGGTTTGCCCCCGGCAGTTTCCCCGGGGCCTCCAAAAGCTACTACCGGAAAACCGGTACCTCCGGGAGCCGCCCCCGGCAAGCCGGGCGTGAGCGGGTTTAAAATTATCGAAGACGAAGGTTGCTAGGCGTTTTGAGGGAATGTCATGAACAATAAAAAGAAAAATAGCATCGTGGTGGAGATATTTAGAAACGGGTTCCAAACAATCTTTGATAACAACTGGCCCATATGGCTGGGCGGTCTGCTGATCGGCATCATGAGTGTCATCACCTTTGCCTGGGCCAGACCCTGGGGCGTGGCCGGCGGCCTGAGAAACTGGGGCGACTGGTTGTTAAGCGTGGCCGGTATTTACAAACATTCTCCTCTTTCTCCGTTACTTTCCACCAACTCCATCCTGACCTTGGGATTGCTTTGGGGCGCCTTTGGATCCGCCCTTTTATCCAAACAGTTCGCCATACGGTCCGCTCCGCTTCTGGAACTTTTTAAAGGGGTTGTGGGGGGGGCACTCATGGGTATTGGCGCTGCAATGAGCGGCGGATGCAATGTCGGCGGCTTTTATACGGCTGTCAGTGCCCTGTCCGCAAGTGGTCTTGCCATGATGCTGGGCCTGATAATGGGCGCGTATCTGGGCCTCCGCTATCTGTACTGGGAAATGGAACATCTCCCTTCAGGGTCCGTGGGCGGCGGTGGGGCGTCGGAAAAAGAAAAAGGGTTTGACTGGTTGAAATTAGAGCCGTATTTGGGTGCCGCCGTGTTCATTGCCGCCATCGTTTGTGCATATGTTTACAGCAAAGAAGCCTATACCCGAGTCGGGGGGCTCCTTTTATGCGGTATCGCATTTGGATTTATCATTCAACGAACACGCTTTTGTTTTGTCAGAGGATTTCGGGACCCCTTTATGACCGGTGAATCGGAAGTTTCAAAGGCCATCGTCCTGAGCATGGTCATCAGCGTGCTCGGATTTGCCGTCCTTAAATGGACGGGGTTGCGGGGAGAAAATGTTTATGTTCCCCAGGCATTCTGGTTCGGTGCACTGGTGGGGGGAATTATCTTTGGGTTCGGCATGATCTTGGCCGGCGGCTGTGGAAGCGGTTCGGTGTGGCGGGCCGGTGAAGGTCATATCAAACTGATGCTCGCTGTCATCTTTTTTGCGCTGTCCACGTCACTGTTCAAGACCTGGATTAACAGTTCGAAGGTCTTGAAGTCACTGATGGGTTATAAGGTCTTTTTGCCGAATTTTTTAACCTATAAATGGAGCCTGATCTTGATTATGGGCATCCTGTTCGGGTACTACCTTGTAACCACTTGGAACGAGGAGACGGAGAAATTTGTCGTGGAGTTATAAAAGAATATCAGACGTCCATCCGAAAAGGTTGACAATGGAGGATCAGGTCACTATATTTCATCCAATTGTTGAAAGTTTTTAGAAAAAAAACAAATGAAAGGAAATACGGTTATGGCAAAGGGAATTATGGAAATAGGGGACAGCAGCTTTGATTCCGAGGTGCTCCAGGCTGAAAAGCCTGTTCTGGTCGATTTTTGGGCGCCTTGGTGCGGGCCATGCAGGGCCATCGGACCCATCGTCGAAGAACTTGCAGAAACATTTGGTGACACGGTCAAATTCACGAAATGCAATGTCGATGAAAACCCGGTTACGCCCACCAAATATGGCATAAAATCAATCCCCACCCTTATTTTCTTTAAGGACGGAAAAGTCCTGGATAAAATTGTCGGCATCGTTGCCAAATCAAGACTCGAAGAGATGATAAAGAATACATAACGGGAAACTTGCAGATGAAAAACGTTGATTACGATCTCGTTATAATCGGCGGCGGGCCTGCAGGGCTTGCCGCCGGTCTTTATGCGGCACGTGCCAGACTCAAGGTAATTCTGGTTGAAAAAATCGTTGCGGGCGGGCAAATCCTTATTTCCGACTGGATCGAAAATTATCCCGGATTTCCGGAAGGACTCAGCGGTTCAGATCTGGCTCAGAGATTCTCCGAACAAGCCAAAAAATTTGGCCTCCAAATCGAAAACAACGCGGTGGTTTCCGTGGAGTTGTCCGATCCGGTCAAGACCATAGTTTTAAACGACAAAACCGTTACGACACACACCATTATTGTTGCAACCGGTGCTTCTCCCAAGAAACTGGGTGTTTCCGGAGAAGAAACGTTTTACGGCAGAGGCGTCTCCTCCTGCGCCACTTGTGATGCCCCGTTCTTTAAAGACCGCATCGTTGCTGCTGTGGGCGGCGGAGATACCGCTGTAAAAGAGAGTTTATTTCTGACCAAATTTGTTGAAAAGGTCTATCTTATTCATCGAAGAGACCAATTGCGTGCAGAGATGATTCTTCAGGAACAGGCATTGGCCAATGAAAAAATAGAAGTTATATGGGATTCTGTATTGACAGGTATTGGGGGGTTAACCAACGTAGAAAATATTACCGTTCAGAATGTCAAAACAAAAGAAGAAAAAACACTTTCCGTAGACGGCTGTTTTATATGGGTGGGTGAAATTCCCAATACAAAGTTTCTGGCCGATGGGGTCAAACTGGATGAAAAAGGTTTTATTGAAGCCAACTTAAATATGGAGACTTCGGTTCCCGGAGTATTTGCGGCGGGGGACGTCCGAAATACCCCTTTGCGACAGATTGCCACCGCTGTGGGGGACGGTGCTGTTGCTGCTTTCTCCGCTGGACATTACATAGAAAACCTAAAGAAATGAAACGGATTACCGCCTTACTTCTGGTTTCATTGCTTCTAATTTCCGGGTGTGCTTGGTTTGAGACCAAGGAAGAGAGATCCGCACAGGAACTTGTCAGCGATGGGATGGATCAATTCAATGACGGAGACTACAAAAAAGCCATTGAATCCTTTGAAAAACTGAAAGATTGGTATCCTTTTAGCAAATTCGTGATTCTCGCGGAACTTAAAACAGCCGACGCGTATTACCATTTAAAAAATTATGAAGATGCTGTGGTGGGATATGAAGACTTTGAAAACCTTCATCCCCGAAATGAAGCCATTCCGTACGTCATCTATCAGACCGGGCTCTGTTATTTCGAGCAGATCGATACCATCGACAGAGATTATACCCCAGCCACTAAGGCAATGGAAATTTTCATGCGTCTTCAGAAGCAGTTCCCAGGCAATTTATATGCAAACAGAGCTGAAGAACATATTAAAAAATGCATTAAAATTCTCGCGGGGCATGAATTTTATGTGGCGTTCTATTATTTTAAGACCAAGCATTACAAAGCAGCCCTGAACCGTTTCAAGTGGGTTCTCGCCAATTATCTGGATGTGGGGATTCACGAAAAGGCGCTTCAGTATATTGCCCTCTGTGAAGATCTGTTAAAAAAACAAGCGGAAAAATAGAAAAAAATCTTTACATTCATAATGTTGTGATGTAGAAAATCAAGTTCTCAAACCCTAAATGAGATCAAAAAAATAAAAAGAATCCATTGAACCTTGTACGTTTCGACGTTCACTCAATAGGGTTTTAGATTTAAAAGGAGTCATAACCATGTCCAAGCTATGTGAAATATGTGGCAAAAAACCGATGGTTGGCCACAATGTAAGCCACGCCCATAATTTAACGAAACGCCGATTCAATCCAAACCTGCAGCGGGTGCGAACATTGCATAACGGCAGGGTCAAAAAAATGGTGGTCTGTACCACCTGTATAAAATCGAACCATATCGTTAAAGCGCCCTAGACCGCAGAAGATTCTGCCCTTCGGATTAATTATCTATTCTCACGACTTCCTGAATATGTTTTATTTTTTTGATGGAGAGGAGGATTCTGTTTAATTGGTCGGTATCTTCAACGGTGATGGTAAAAAAACTGTCTACCATTTTGTTTTCCCGTGTCTCGGTGTTTGCGCTGATTATATTTGCACCGTTTTTACTGATATTGGCCGCAATATCAGCGAGTAATCCCACCCTGTCGTAAGAACGAATCCGGATCTTTACAGGGTATGTATCTGCAATATCCACACTCCACTGCACGTCAATTTGCCGTTCGGGACTCATTTTCAAGGCATTGACACAACTGGTTCTGTGAACGGTAACTCCGAACCCCCGGGTAATATAACCGGTAATGGGATCTCCGGGGACCGGCTGGCAGCATCTGCCGAATTTGATAAGGATGTCATCGACCCCTTTTACCATCACCCCGGTTTTCAGTTTCTTTTTCCGTACCCGGCCGATGATTTTGTTCAGTATGGAATCGTCCTCTTCTTCTTCGGGTTTCGGCACGATCTTCCGAATGATCTGGAGCGGGGTAATCTTCCCGTAACCGACGCTTGCAATGAGATCGTCGACCGTCTTAAAGCCGAAATAATCCACCACCTTTTCCATCTCTTCTGATTTCACTATGGTGTTGAAATTGAGGCGGTTTTTGCGGAAGGCCTTGTCACACATCTCCCGGCCAAGTGTGATACTCCGTTCTTTTTCCTGAATTTTGATCCACTGTCGAATTCTGGATCGGGCTTTGACGGTTTTGACAAAATTGAGCCAGTCTTTGCTGGGGTGGTGTTTTTTGGAGGTGATGATCTCCACCGTATCCCCGGTTTTCAATTCATATGGCAAAGGGACGATACGGCCGTTTACTTTGGCCCCGGTGCACTGATTCCCGACTTCTGTGTGAATTAAATAGGCAAAATCTACCGGTGTTGCGCCTCTGGGAACCGTTTTTATTTCCCCCCTGGGCGTAAAAATATAAACATCATCCGGGAAGAGATCGATGCGGACATTTTCCAAAAATTCATCCGGATTGTTAAAATCTTCCTGGTTTTCAACAAGGTTTTGTATCCAGGAGAATGCTTTGTTGGTCTTTTCATCGAATTGAAGTCCTTCTTTGTAACTCCAGTGGGCAGCAATGCCCGATGACGCGACCCTATCCATCTCCCAGGTTCGAATCTGTATCTCTATTCGTTCTCCCACCGGCCCGATAACGGTGGTATGGAGAGACTGGTACATGTTCGGCTTGGGCACACCGATATAGTCCTTGAACTTTTTCGCCACCGGCTTCCAAAGGGAATGGATCAACCCTAAAACTTCATAGCATTGAGGTATGGTGTCGAGGACGATTCTAAAGGCAATAATATCATATACTTCTTCAAATAAAAGGTTTTGGGTGATCATTTTTTTATAGATGCTGTAAAAATACTTGTACCGGCCGCTGACCTCCCCTTTAAGATTGTGCTCATCCAGTTTATTCTTGATGAGATTTTTGACCGTTTCGATATATTTTTCGCCTCCCTCTCGATCTTGGTTTACCAGGTTTTCGATCTTGGAATATTCCTCGGGCTGAAGATACATGAACGATGTATCCTCGAGCTCCTTTTTTATCCAATAAATACCGAGACGTCCGGCAATGGGGGCGTAGATGTCGAGGGTCTCTTGTGCAATTTTTTTCTGTTTTGCCTCCGAGTGGAATCTTAATGTCCTCATATTGTGAAGTCGATCCGCCAACTTGATCAAAATGACCCGAATATCGTCCGCCATGGCGAGGATCATCTTTCGGATGCTTTCGGCCTGGCGCGCCTGGGAGCTGCTGTCCAAGGGGAGAACACTCAGCTTGGTCACGCCCGAGACAATATGGGTCGTCTCCTTCCCAAACAACTCATTTATCTCCTCCAGGGTGGCGTGGGTATCTTCCACCACATCGTGCAACAGTCCCGCCGCAACGCTGACAAGGTCGAGATTCATGTCTGCCAGAATGCCGGCCACCGCCAGGGGGTGGTATAGATAGGGTTCCCCCGAGAGGCGAACCTGACCATCGTGGACTTTGGCCGAGAAAATATAGGCACGTTCGATGATGTCAAGATCGCCGTCCGGGTTATACGCGGCAACTTTATCGATGATGTTGTTGATACGGATCATGGTAGAACTAAACTCCAACTCCCTTCGCAATTGAACTGCTGGAATAATGGAGTAGTGGAATGATGGGATTAAAGTAATTTTGGATAGTTAAAAATGTTAATTTTGTTTTTAGCCCCATTGTTCCAATATTCCATCACTCCAACATTCCATCTATGCGTCACCAATCTTTTGCAATTTGAAAGTTCATGGATTCAGTGTGTTGTGGAAATTCCAAGACCTTTATTTAATAGGCCTTTGCAAAGACCACCCGTTCAGCGCTGGGACTGTCGCAGCAGATACACTTGCCGTTTTCAGACGGGTTGTCCAGTGGAAGGCATCGGATCGTAACACTCAGGTCTTCTTTTATTTTCGATTCGCATTGATCCTTCCCGCACCAGTGGGACATGGCAAATCCACCATGAATTTCAGGCTTTTCCGGGTCGTCGGGGGTGAAAAATCCATAAAATTCTTTTTTGTCATCGATGGCAATGGTGTTGGCTTTCCGAAACGATTGGGCACGTTCAAAAAGCGTGTCCTGTATTTCATCCAGGATATTGACGATATCCCCAACAAAATGATCCCGTTGGAGAGATACCTTGTCTTTATGTCCCTTGTCTCTCCGACCCACATACACGGAATTTTCGGCCATATCTCTGGGGCCGATTTCCACCCGGACCGGAATCCCTTTTTTAATCCATTCCCATCCCCTGGCACCGCCGATGTCCCGTTCATCGACTTCCACACCCACACGACGACGATGATAAAATTTATCCTTCAGCTCTTTTTCCAGACGTTCCACATAGGCCATCACCTTAATCCGGTCCTCGGGTTTTCGGATAATGGGCATCAAAACCACGTGTGAGGGCGCGACTTTGGGCGGAAGAATGATGCCGTCATCGTCGCCATGGGACATGATGACCCCCCCGATCAGTCGCGTGGATGCCCCCCACGAAGTTGTCCAGGCATATTCTTCCGTTTCTTCGGCGGTCTGATACTTTATTTCCGAAGCCCTGGCAAAATTTTGTCCCAAAAAATGTGAGGTGCCCGCCTGCAGGCCTTTTTTGTCCTGCATCATGGCTTCGATACACAAAGTGTCAACCGCACCGGGGAATCTTTCGGAGGCTGTTTTTCTCCCTTTGACCACCGGCATGGCCAGGAATTCTTCGGCAAGTCTTGCATAAACATCGAGCATCATTTGCGTTCGTTCTCTGGCTTCTTCGGGTGTGGCGTGGACCGTGTGGCCCTCCTGCCACAAGAATTCGCTGGTCCGCAGGAAAAGACGGGTTCGCATTTCCCATCTGACAACATTTGCCCACTGGTTAATCAGAATGGGGAGATCCCGATAGCTCCCCACCCACCTGGAAAATGATTCTCCGATGATGGTTTCAGAGGTCGGTCGGACAATCAGCGGTTCATTCAGAGGGCCTGCGGGTACAAGTTTGCCGAAGTCGCCTTTTTCAAGTCTGTGGTGGGTCACAACGGCACATTCTTTTGCAAAGCCTTCCACATGCTCGGCTTCTTTTTCTAGAAAGGAAAGGGGAATAAAAAGCGGAAAATATGCATTTTTTACTCCGGTTGCCTTGAACATGCCATCGAGTGCGCCCATGATATTTTCCCAGAGGGAATATCCCCAGGGTTTTATCACCATACATCCTCTCACCGGTGAACGTTCAGCCATTTCCGATGCTTTGATAACCTGCTGATACCATTCCGGATAATCTTCAATTCGTGTGGGTGTAATTGCAGTTTTGATTTGTTTTCCCATTAATAATTCCTTGTTAATTAAATTCGAAACTCGAATGCTAAAAAGTCTCGAACCTTCAAGTGACGTTATCCTCAGGTTAGTGTCCGTTCAAGTTTATCGACTTCAGCCAGTAAAACATCCACAAGCCTGTCTTCCGGAAACTTTTTGATGACCTTTCCTTTTTTGAACAGAATTCCGGTCCCATCACCGCCGGCAATACCGATATCCGCCTCTTTGGCCTCTCCGGGACCGTTCACCACGCAGCCCATGATGGCCACTTTAATGGGCAAGGGCTTTAACAATAAGGCTTTTTCCACACGTTCTGCGATGTGGAACAGGTCAATTTTACAACGGCCACACGTGGGGCAGGAGATAATGTCAGGTCCGTATCGCCGGATGTCGAGTGCTTTGAGAATTTCAAAGCCGACCCTGACCTCTTCCACCGGGTCCCGGGTCAAAGAAACACGGAGGGTATCGCCAATACCTTCCGCCAAAAGCATCCCGATTCCCAGAGACGACT
Source organism: uncultured delta proteobacterium (assembly GCA_963790095.1). Taxonomy (GTDB): domain Bacteria; phylum Desulfobacterota; class Desulfobacteria; order Desulfobacterales; family UBA11574; genus JAAXQD01. The sequence goes on from CAWBNO010000012.1 coordinate 120,868, forward strand.
TGACGATTCCCGAATAGAGCCCCCCCGCCTCTGTTACACCCACGTGAAGCGGCAGATCCGTCTTTGACGAAATGAGCCTGTATGCCCCTAAGGTGCGATGAACATCCGAGGCTTTGATGGAAATTTTTATTTTCTGAAAATCGAAGGACTTTAATAAATCAATGTGCCGCATGGCACTTTCTGTCATGGCTTCAGCGGTGACCCCATTATATTTCTTCAGGATATCTTTTTCAAGGGAGCCTGAATTAACTCCGATCCGGATGGGGATGTCGAAGTCTGCTGCGCAATCGGCGATGGCTTTGACCTTTTTTTTACTGCCGATATTTCCAGGGTTTATCCGCAATCCGTTGGCCCCTGATTGAATCGAAGCTATGGCCAAGCGGTAATCAAAATGTATGTCCGCAATGATCGGTATGGAAATCCTTTGTTTGATCGAAGAAATCGCCTTGGCAGCCTCAAGGTCGGGAACGGCGACTCTGACAATCTCACACCCGGCCTTTTCCAGACCATGGATTTGTGAAACCGTTTTCGGAATGTCCTGGGTGAATGTATTGGTCATGGACTGCACCACAACCGGGGCTGTTCCCCCCACCGTTACATTCCCGATCTTGATCTGGCGTGTTTTTTTACGTTTTATTAGAAAAGTCATAAAGCTCGCGACTGAAATAGGGATTTTTTCCGAAAATCATATAATTAACAGACTGTTCGTTTAAGTTCAACCTAAAACCTTCACGAATCGTTTTTGGAAAAGGGTGGCCAAAACAATTCCAAAGAAAAAGACTGATGTTGTATTTGGCTTGTAAAAAATATGCAGCTATAATACTAAAAAGTTCATTATTTCCGGATCATCTCCAAAGGAGTTGGTGATCCTAAAGCCCTTTTGCCTTCCAGTTGGGAAAAGATCCCAAAAATAGAAAAATTATGAAAGGATCGTGAGATGAATGTTGAAAAGCCCCATAAATTTTCTGAAAAACACGGACCGGATGCAACGCCGGACCGTTTCATCGAAGAAGAAATCTTAACACATGGAAAAAACAAGGAAATTCCCTGTGCGATTGCATTTGAAATTGCGAGAAAGTTGAAGGTTAACCCCGATGCCGTTGGCATGACCGCCGACCTGATGAACTTCAAATTGACAAAATGCCAGCTTGGATTGTTTGGATATCAGCCCCAGAAAAAAATTGTGGAACATCCGGATCGTGTCACAGAGGATTTGAAAAATGCCATTGCAAATCAGCTTGTCCAAGGGAGACTATCCTGCCGAAGGGCATGGGATATCGCATCCGGTTTAAAGATCGGAAAAATGAAAGTTAGTGGCGCCTGTGAAGCCATGGACATCAATATAACGGGGTGTCAACTGGGAGCATTTTAATTCATTTTCAGCACGTTAAACTTTTGGATACATAGAATGAATAAACCGAAATATAAATACGTGACCGTATTTACGAATACATGATATAGGTCGGATATAGAAGAACCCATGTTGAAATCACCGCTTCCAGCACTCAACGATATCGAAGGCCACAAACTTCCAAGGGCGTTGCCGTTTGTTGTGGACGCACATGTTCATATATTTCCGGAAGGTATTTTTAAGGCCATATGGGATTGGTTTGACAGATACGGCTGGCCGATTCGTTACCGGTTGACGTCTTCGGATGTCCTCGACTATCTGCTGTCCCGGGGCCTCGGTCATGTGGTTGCCCTTCAATATGCCCACAAACCCGGAACCGCTAAGGGGTTGAATGCCTATATGGCGAAAATTTGTCGAAAATTTTCCCATAACGTCTCCGGCATGGCCACCGTATTTCCGGGTGAAAACAATAGCGAAAGGATTCTGAAGAAAGCTTTTGAAATGGGGCTCAAGGGGGTAAAACTCCATGCCCATGTCCAGTGCTTCGACATGAACGGTGGGGATATGGATCCCATTTACGATCTATGTTCATCCGAGAAAAAACCGGTAATAATCCATGCCGGAAGAGAGCCGAACAGTCCGGCATACAAATGTGACCCCTATGTGTTGTGCAGCGCGGAAAAGGTGAAACAGGTGATTGAAAACTACCCGAAACTAAAAATTTGTGTGCCCCATTTGGGTGTGGATGAATTTTTGCGTTATAAACAACTCATCGAGAAATACGATAATCTCTGGCTCGATACGTCCATGGCCCTTGCCGATTATCTTCCCATAAAAAATCCTGTAAAATTAGAGGATATGCGGTTGGATCGTATCATGTACGGCTCCGATTTTCCCAACATTCCCTATGCTTGGGATCGGGAAATCAAGTGGTTGAAACAGAGAAAATTGTCGTCTGAATCCATGGCGCGGATTTTGGGGGAAAACGCCGTCGATTTTTTTAATATAACGACCCCTTAATCGACCCTGACGTTGCAACCGCCTGAAAGATCTTATCTTTATCGTCATTAAACGCATTCTGACAGGGGGTGCGCTTCGCCGTGTAACGACATTGGGGGAGTGCACCCCCTGAACACGTACGTTATTTGAGTAAGAATGGGGTTGACCCTATCTGCTGAGAGATTTTCCACCCGTTGGAACCAGAAGATATTTTTCGCCGTTTTTTTCAATCTTTAGGCCGTATATTTTTATGGTTTTCGTAATGGGACGGCCGAAAAGAAAATCCGTCAAATCAGGTTCGAGGCCCGCTTTTCCGACAACCAGTTCCCTGATCTTTATATCGTGTTCGATGATGTCCAAGATGCCTTTGAGTGCGTCATCTTTTTTATGGGTGTTCAAGGCATCGACAAATAGGGTGAGCACGTCGTATCCGCACTGTTTCTGGTGGCCCTCCACAAGGTCCCATAACCCTTCGATACCCGAGATAAGATCTTTACGTGTGAGACGATCTTTGGCATAAATCTTTTCGATTTCCCGGGTATCCCAGCATTTAAGCACTCTGCATTCCAGGGGACGGGTGTCGTAAATGGTACATTCAGTGTTTTTTTCGTCGAAAAAAATACAGGTCCATGACCCTTTGCGTCCTTTTATTTTTATGATGTCCGTGGATGCCGGCGATATCGTTCCTTTGACATTGTCAAAGGAACGCTCGCCTTTTCGGATGGTGTAGAGATGCTTTGATAAAATGACGCCTTTTTCAATGAGGCCCTTGTCTTCCAGATGAAAACAAGGGCCTCCTTTTTTGCAGCAGGTGCCGCAGCGGCGGCATTCCGTGGTTGCGGTATCAGGGTTGGGGTTTGAATCGTTTGACGTCATGGTTCAATCCAGCAGATTTTCAAAGAAGTCGTTCCCCTTGTCGTCCACAATGATAAAGGCGGGAAAATCCTTGACCGTGATCATGAAAATGGCTTCCATTCCGAGTTCCGGATATTCCAACGTTTCGATGCGGGTAATGCACTCTTTTCCCAGCCGGGCGGCAGGACCGCCGATGGACCCCAGGTAGAATCCACCGAATTTTTTGCACGATCGGGTCACTTCTTTTGAACGGTTCCCCTTTGCCAGCATAATCATGGAACCGCCGTGGGCCTGAAAAACAGGCACATAGGGATCCATTCGTCCGGCGGTGGTGGGACCGAACGATCCGGAAGGATACCCATCCGGGGTTTTGGCGGGTCCGGCATAGTACACTATGTGATTCTTGAAATATTCGGGAAGATCGTCACCTTTATCCAGGCGCTCTTTGAGTTTGGCATGGGCGATGTCCCTGGCCACCACGATTTTTCCCGTTAACAGCAGACGGGTGGCCACCGGGTATTTGCTCAGTTCCGCCCGGATTTCATCCATGGACCGATTCAAGTCCACGGCAACGGCGGTTTCATCCGGACCGGCGGGTTTCGGCAGATATCTGGCCGGATCGGTCTCGAGACGTTCTATGAAAATGCCTTGTTGGGTAATTTTGGCCTTTATGTTCCGGTCCGCGCTGCAGCTGACACCCAGACCGATGGGGCAGGATGCGCCGTGTCTCGGCAGACGAATGATCCGGACATCGTGACAAAAATATTTTCCGCCAAACTGGGCACCGATGCCCAGCCGGCGGGATATTTCGAGCACCTCGGCTTCAAGCTTTGTATCCCTGAAGGCGTGTCCCAATCGGTTTCCTGCCGTGGGAAGATAGTCAAGATATCCTGCGGATGCCAATTTTACGGTCTTCAGGTTGGCTTCAGCGGAGGTGCCGCCCACGGCAAAAGCGAGATGATAGGGCGGACAGGCTGCCGTGCCGAGGGTTTTCATCTTTTGTTTCATAAAAGCCACGAGGTTTTCAGGGGTCAACGTCGCTTTGGTCTCCTGGTAAAGATAGGTTTTGTTGGCAGATCCACCGCCCTTTGCAATGAAGAGAAAGTGATAGGCGTTGCCCTCCACCGCATAAATTTCAATCTGGGCGGGAAGGTTGCAGCCGGTATTGACTTCATCATACATGGTTAACGGCGCGTTTTGGGAATACCGCAGGTTGTTGGACGTATAGGCGTTAAAAATACCCTTTGAAAGCGCTGGTTCATCGCTACCGCCGGTCCAGACCTGCTGGCCCTTCTTTCCCATTACAATGGCGGTTCCGGTGTCCTGACACATGGGGAAAACGCCTTCTGCGGAAATCACTGCATTTTTCAGCATTTCAAGGGCCACATAGCAATCGTTGTCCGAGCTTTCAGGGTCATCGAGGATCTTTGCTAGAAGTTTCAGATGGGACGGCCTCAACAAGTGTGAGACGTCTTTGAACGCTTGTTCTGCCAGGAGAGTCAGTCCTTCCGGTGCTACCGTCAGCATCTCGGCATCTTTAAAGGCATCAACCGAGACGTGGGCATCGGTGAGAATCCGGTATTCGGTGGTATCATCTCCCAAAGGAAACATTTCCTGATATTCAAACTCAACCATGTTTATACTCCTTTAAACCTAAGATCTGTATACCTTCTGCTCGAAAAGAATAAAATGAGCCCCGGGTGTTGCAGAAAAAAAGCCTTCCTTGTCAGGAAGGCTCTTTAACGGTTTGTTCCCGGAATTATAATCTCCTGCAAAGGAAAGTTCGACACTATGGGAATTTTCCTTTTTGAGTCCCCTGGTAAGCGGACGTTATATGGACTCGCGAAGCGAGGGGATCACTCGATCACTTTTCCAGTGTCATTTGAATATAATGACAGGGACATTCTTTGGCACACAGACCGCAACCCTTGCAGAAGTCCAAGTCGAATTCGAACCCACCGGTGGACGACGACATCTTTACGGCATTGTCCGGACAATACATATAACAGTTGTTGCAGTGGAAACAGAGGCCACAGCTGAAGCACCGTTTCGATTCTTCGATAATATCTTTCGTATCAAAAGATGGATAGATCTCTCTGAAATTTTTCAGCCGCGTGTGAATAGACACCGCCTCTTTGGTAAACGGTTTCTGTTTCTGGTAGTAGTAGGTGTTTAGATCTCTGGAGTAGATCACCGGCGGTTGTGCCAGGGAGCTTTCAATATTTCCTTCGATGTAATCTTCAATGGCGGAAGCGGCTCGTGCACCTTGGCCAATGGCAAGAGCGACCGTTTCCAAACCGACCACGGCATCGCCGCCGGCAAAGACACCTTCCATACTGGTCATTAAATGTTCGTTGGTATACATCCATTGACTGTCCACCGTTTGAACATCGATCCCATCATAATCCACCGCCTGTCCCGTGGCCATAATGACCGTATCTGCAGGGATAAAGGCCTCTGAACCGGTAATGGGCACCGGCCGGGCCCGGCCGCTGGCATCGGGCTCCTTCAACTCCATTTGAACCGACAAAATTCCCACAACCCGGCCTTCATCGGTGACCAATTTAACCGGGTTGGTGTGATAACGAAACATGATGCGCTCTTCCATGGCCTCGTCGATCTCGGCAGTAATCGCGGGCATTTCCATGCGGGTTCGTCGATAGACCACACTCACGTTCGCCCCCAGCCGTTTGGAGACACGGGCGCAGTCCATGGCAGTATTTCCACCGCCGATCACCACCACATCTTTGCCGATTTCCATCCATTTGCCGCTGTTGACCTGCTTTAAAAAGTCGACGCCCGTATAAACGTTCTCCGCATCCTTGCCCGGAACATCGATGCCCAAACCTTTTTGGGCACCGACGCCCAAAAAGACCGCATTATATTCCCGCGTCAACTGATCCAGGGGAATGTTGACCCCCACTTTGACATTGCACTCCAGCTCGATACCCAATCGGAGTATTTTATCAATTTCTTGTTTAAGGATGTAATTGGGAAGACGGTAGGGGGGGATGCCGTAGCGCATCCAGCCGCCCGGTTCACCGCTGGCCTCAAATATTTTTACCTTAAAACCTCTTTTGGCCAGATGAAACGCACACGAAAGCCCTGCGGGACCTGAACCCACCACCGCAATTTTCTCATTCCGCCCGGACACAAGCTTCTTGTGTTCCAGATTGTGCTCCAGACCGTAGTCGCCCACGCAACGCTCACTGTTGTTAATGGCCACAGACGAATCAAAGTCCCGGCGGTTACACCCTGCTTCACAGGGATGCGGGCAGACACGGCCGCATGTGGCAGGTAGCGGATTGGTGCGCGTCAGAACATGCCAGGCTTCCTTGTAATCTTCCTTTTCTGCGAGAACTCTCAAGAATCCGCGAATGTCGTTACCTGCCGGACAGGCATGGGTACAGGGCGGCGTCTGCATGATGTTTACAGGCAGCAGCGTACGCCATGAGCCCGTCTTATACGGAACCACTTGCTGTAAATCGATGACCAATCCTAAGGGTAGTTTTTCCATTATAAATTAAACCTCTCTATGTTTTGGTTGGCGATTTCCTGAATTTCGGCCACTTCCGGCGAGGGTCTACCTTTTTTAAAAAGATGTTTGAAGCGACCCTGCAATTTCAAATACTCTTCCACCGGAAGTTTTGTCCGAATCTTTCCCACGTTCGTTACCTTGCCGTTGATTATCTCATATATGGGAAACAGTCCCGTATCCTTGGCCAGCCGGCATATCTTGACCGTCAGTTCTCCGTGATGACCCCAGCCCAGAGGACACGGGGCAAGTATGTGAATGTATTTGGAACCTTCGATGGAAAGCGCTGTTTTAACCTTGCGCTGAAGATCTCGAAAATCATCCACCGTAGCGGTGGCCACATAGGGGATGCCGTGATCGGCTGCAAGCAGGGGCATATTTTTCTTGCGGGTTTTGTTCCCCATGGGCGTCGTGGAAGTCCTGGCACCCAAAGGGGTAAAGCTGGAACGTTGAACACCGGTGTTCATATAGGCTTCATTGTCATAACACACATAGAGCACATTGTGGCCCCGTTCAAACATGCCGCTGATACATTGAAACCCGATATCGGCCGTACTGCCGTCACCGCCCTGGGCGATGATGTTAATCGGTCCTTTGTTCAAGGCCTTGTATGCTGCTTCCACTCCGGAGGCAACTGCTGCCGCATTCTCGAAAAGACTGTGTAAAAAGGGAATGCGCCAGGAAGGGTCGGGATAGGGCGAACTGAATACTTCCAGGCACCCCGTGGCCACGCAGGCAATGGTATTTTCACCGGATGCATCGGCCACCAAACGGGCGGCCAGAGCCTGACCGCATCCGCCGCATGCCCGATGCCCGCTGGTAAACAAGTCCTTCTTCTCTATTTTGTTGAGTTCTTCAGCGCTTTGTTCCATGATTATAAATCCTTCCCAGATATCAATTCTTTTTTTAGGCCTAAAAATTCCAGTTCAACCGGTTCTTTTTCGACTTTCTCGACCATATACCGCAAATCGTCCATGGGTATGTTGCGGCCCCCCAACCCGGCGATGAAACTGCTGATGTTACGGTCCTTTTTCTCTGCTCTGGGAAACGACCAGCGGACATCACTGGCAAGGATGCCGCCTCTTCCCAAAGAAACCGATTTTTCAAGGACAACGATGTTCATTTTGTCTTTTAAAACATTGTAAATCTCATGCCTGGGGAACGGTCGGTAGGAACATATTTGCACGAGTCCCACTTTTTTTCCCTCTTCTTCCATCTGGTCGATGAGCTCCTTGATGGTGCCCACCACAGAACCCATGGAGACAATGACCAGGTCTGCGTCTTCAAGTTTATAAGTTTTGATGAACCCACCGCTGTTTCTGCCGAAAGTCTTTGCAAAATCTGCACTGACCGCCTTGATGGTCTCTTCGGATTTTTCCATGGCCCTGTGCAAAATATAACGGGTTTCCAGATAGAACCGCGGATCTGCAAACAGGCCGATGCCCTTTGGTGATCGGGGGTCGACGATATTTTTCGGCGCATATGGGGGCAGGAAATGGTCGACTTGTTTGGGTTCGGGAATGTCCACCGGTTCATAGGCATGGGTCAGAATAAAGCCGTCCATACAGACCATCACCGGCAGACTGGTTTGCTCCGCAATTTTGAATGCCTGTATGTGTAAATCCGCGGCCTCCTGATTGTCTTCTGCATGGAGCTGAATCCAGCCCGCATCTCTCAACGCCATGGAGTCCTGCTGATCGTTCCAGATGCTGAGCGGCGCGGATATGGCACGATTGGCGCATGTCAAAACAATGGGCAATCGCATTCCGGCAATGCAATAAATAACCTCGCACATTAATAACAGCCCCTGGGATGACGTCGCCGAGTATGCTCGAGCACCGGCAGCGCTTGCCCCCAGAACCACCGATGCAGCGGCAAATTCACTTTCCACATTTATAAATTCCGCATCCAGTTTCCCCTGGCCGACAATCATGGACAGATCTTCTACAATGTGGGTTTGCGGGGTTATCGGATAAGCGGAAATCACATTGGGGCGGCACATGGCCACACATTCTGCAACAGCATGAGATCCTTCGATTTGTTTAAGCATGAAACTACCTCTTTTGCATGATTTCATGGGCCCGTTCTAAAGCAGCCACATTGTTTTCGCCAACCTTGCCGGGGAATTTTCCCATAATGGCTTCCTGCACGGCGTCCAGGCTCACCAGGCCGGTAATGGTACAAAACGCGCCAATCATCACCGCGTTGGGTATGGGCCTGCCGATGATCTCCAGCGCTATTTCAGTGGCAGAAATGGTTTCCACCGTTGCAGTGGTTTTAAGCTGCAATTCTTCGGGTTTTTTTTCCGAGTTTACCAGAATCATACCATCCGGTTTAAGTCCGTCCAATACGGGCACGGTCTCAATCAAAAAAGAGTCCTGGACGATCAGATAATCCGGCGTCCGAACATCTTCACGTGTACGAATTTTTTTGTCATCGATTCTAACAAAAGCCATGACAGGGGCACCGATTCGTTCCGCTCCAAAAGAAGGGAACGCCTGGGAAAACTTGCCGTCCTTGAAGGCGGCAATAGATAAAAGCTCTGCAGCGGCAACATTTCCCTGTCCGCCTCGACCGTGTATTCTGATTTCAATCATACGTTTCACCCTATTATTAACTTTTAGTGTATTAACAACGCTACACACTCCGATTATAACAAATTCCTTTCAGAGGCAATCAAAACCGGGTTCTTTTGCTCCGTTTTTCTCTTTAAGGATATAGATTTATAATTAGTTAGGTGTCAATAAAAAAAGGTCTGTTATTAACCTCTGTCTTCTGAACTTGACGTTGCAATTTTCAAAAAAAACTTTTTATCTCAATAAATTATTACATATTTGTGTCATTTCTCAACAAGTTATTGACAGGAAATAAAGCAATTTTTTGTGACATAAATCCTAAATTCACGGATCATGAAGTCACCGAAACAATCAGGTCACACGAACTTTGCATAGAAAATCTTAAATCTGTCGAGTCTTTCGGGGAGGACATTTACACCGGTTCCGGCCCCCTCGGGGATTTTTATGTAGCCGTCCGGTTGCAGGACCACGAGATTGTCCACAATATCTTCCGTAAAGTATCGTGAGGTTTCAGATGTGTCTCCCGGAAGGACAAACCCCGGAAGTGTTTGAAGATGAATATTAAAGGCTCTTCCGATCCCGGTTTCCAGCATACCCCCTGACCACACACCGATATTTTTGTCTGTGCAAAACGCCTGAATTGCTTTAGCTTTCATCATTCCGCCCACGCGTCCCTGTTTGATATTGATTATTTTACAGCTTCCAAGCGCTGCAGCGGTTTTGGTATCATTGAGATTTTTTATGGATTCGTCGAGGCACACCGGCGTATTGATTTGTTTTTGCAGGAATGAATGAAGATAGATGTCATCGTAGTTCAACGGCTGTTCGATCATCATGAGATCAAATGCATCGAGCTGTTTCAAAATGTGTATATCTTTCAAAGCGTAATCGGCATTTGCATCGGCCATCAGGCGTATGGAGGGAAATGTCTTGCGAACCGCTCTCAGGATTTCAACATCTTTGCCTTTTTTTATTTTTATTTTGATTCGGTGGTATTTTTTGTCGCTGGCCTCTTGGATCGATTCGAGGAGATCGTTCATATGGTCTTTGATTCCAATACTGATTCCGGACATAATTTTTTGATCGTTTCCCCCGATCAGTTGGAACAGCGGGATCTCCTCCTGTCTGGCCAGAAGGTCCAAGAGGGCATTTTCCACAACAGCTTTGGCCATATTGTGCCCTCTGATCCGGTCAAATTTTTCCAGTACGGCTTCAATGGAAAAATTTCTCAAAGTCATGAGAATGGGGATCAAAAAATCTTTGATGATGTGGGATGACGTGGAATTGGTTTCGTAACAGTAGTAAGGATCCGGTGCAGTGACGCACTCTCCCCACCCGGAAACGCCGTCCGAAGCGATTTTTAAGAGCAATGCCTCTCTGTGGGTCTGGACGGAAAAGCTGGTTTCAAACGGGTTGACAAAGGGCAGCCTCACCCCATACATCTCCACCGAATCGATCTTTTTAATTTGTTTCACCGATCTATCCCCATGGCTTTTTGATGGTATAATTTGTAAAAAACTCTCTGTTTATCCCCGGAAAATACGAAATCTTGGACAACATAACCTTTTTGGAAGGCCGATTCAAAAAGATGCCGTGTTTTCATCCGCCATTCAATGGCTTCGTTTAAACGCTTCTCTTTCAATGCCTGTATATTTTTGGGAATTTCGATATACGCCGTGTCCTGTGTGAAATTTTCCAGATTTTCCCGGGGAATGTCTTCCAGGATAGACGGATCTTTTTGTTCCATTTTTTTGACAACCCGATTCGAATCGAGTTTCCAGGTGGCGATGAGCCGGTCCGTGGGGAGCCCTTTGTGAAGGCCGCTCTCTCCGGTTCCGTAGATGTCTCTTTCATATTCAACGCTGATAATGCCAAGCCGGTGGATATTGAAAAAGGCATTCATGGATTCCAGGGGATCGAAATTCCATCGCATCAACTGATATCCCATTTTTCGAACTTCGTCTCTTTGTGCTTTTTTGAGCAAAAAGCCGAATCCTTTATCCTGGTATTCCTTTTTTACCGCGGCCTGGTGGGAATAGACAAAGTACTCTCCATTCCATTTGCCGATGAGGGCATAGGTATAACCGGCCAATTCGCCGTTATAGAAGAGTCCCTGTACCAGCCCGCCATATTTTTGGACCCTGGTCATCACGTGATGGGGTTCGATATTCAGGTCTAAAAAACCCCAGGCGCTTCTCTGGATTTCGGTTAATTTTTTATAATCATCGATTTTTTTTATTCGTTTCAATTCAATCATCAAAAATCTCCTCATAAAATAACATGGGAATTCCAACCCATAAAAACTTTGATAAAGATAACATTCAGGTGCTTTTTGTCAATCCGTTGGAAGATAAATAACTTGACAATATTCATGAGAATACTTAGGTTTCTTCCGGGTATATACTCATAAAAAAACAGTCATGGCGGTTTCTTATGGCACGACCTAAAAAACGTCGAATGGTGGCGTTTAATCCGGACATCAACTATTTCAAACCCAGGGGCATTCCCATGCGCGATCTTTCCGAGGTGCGCCTTACGGTGGACGAACGTGAGGCCATCCGACTTGCCGATCTTCTGGGCATGTCCCATGAAGCGGCCGGCGGTCAAATGCATGTTTCAAGGGCCACCTTCGGTCGGATCATCGAGCGGGCCAGAAGGGTGGTTGCGGACGCTTTGATCAACGGGAAAGCCATCAATGTAGAAGGCGGAAACTACAAGATGGCCGATGGGATTCGGACCTTCGAATGTCGCAAATGCGATCACAGATGGGTGGAGCCTTGGGGTACGGGAAGGCCGGAAAACTGCCCGAGATGCAACCATGAAGATTTTTATCGGTGCAGAACTTGATGGTTTCGTAAAAAGTCCGTTTTGCTCGCTCAGTGACCATTTGGGGGCGTTTCAAGCAGTGCTTCTAAATTTCAAGAACTCGTGGCAAGCTCCTCAGACAGGTTGAAATTCTTGACGCATCACCCCTTGAAACGCTGGATCCCCAAATGATCAGATATTGCTCACAAAAGACTTTTTACGAGTTCATCAAAAATTAGATCAAAGGATTAGGAGATAAAGATTATGGTACAAATTCATGACAGTGTCGAGGGTGCACAGAATCCCAAAAAAGCACAGACCGAACAGGACCTTTCTGTGGATCGGTCCTTAAAAAAAATAAAAAACAAATTCATAATTCTTAGCGGCAAGGGGGGCGTGGGCAAGACGAGCACTTCGGTCAATCTGTCCATGGCCCTGGCCAACAAAGGATTCAATGTGGGGATTATGGATGTCGACCTCCATGGCCCGGACGTACCGAGAATGCTCGGTCTTACGGGCATGCTGGATCTGAATAAAAACAACAAGCTGAATCCGATGAAGTATTCGGATCATTTAAAGGTGGTTTCCATAGAGTCGCTCATCGCCAGCAAAGACGATGCCATAATTTGGCGGGGACCGCTCAAGTATTCCGCCATCCGACAGTTCATTGGAGAAGTGGAGTGGGGCGACCTCGATTTTTTGATTATCGATTCTCCTCCGGGAACCGGTGATGAACCGTTGACCATCGCCCAGACCATCAAAGATGCCAAAGCCGTCATTGTCACCACACCCCAGGAAGTTTCCCTGGCGGACGTCCGGAAATCCATCAGTTTCTGCAGGACCGTAAAGATGGATATCTATGGTCTTATCGAGAACATGAGCGGCTTTACCTGTCCCCACTGCAATAAAATGGTCGACCTGTTCGGGTCCGGCGGCGGAGAAAAAACCGCCCGGACAGCCGGCATTCCGTTTTTGGGAAGAATACCCTTTGACCCCAATTTTGTAACGTGCGGAGACAACGGCATCTCGTTTCAGGAAAAATATGCCGATTCCCAGGTGACCCGGGCGTTTGCGGAGATTGCCGGGAAAATATCCGAATCCTAAATATTAAGAAATTCAAATGGGCTTAAAATTTATGTCAATTTAGCCCTTTGAAAAAAATATCCCATTCAGATCATCCGGTTTTTAGCGGCTCAGGCAGTGATCTGCTTAAAAACCGGATCACCTGAATACCCTTCGCCCGGCGTGTTCAATCCAGTTAAACGAACTTTTCGAGTCTATTCTTTGGATGAAATATTTTCGTTTCTTCTTTCAGCTGTGGTATCGTTAGTTTTGGAATGGCGGTATTCCGGCTGCACCTGATTCCGGACCCATTGGTCCGCCTTTTTTCCTACGCAGTTTCCCTTTTCACCCGGTTCCCCATGGATCTCCCGGTCGAAAACGACAGGGAGCTCGAAAAGAAAGCCAAAGATTAGTGGCGAATCGAAGAATCCTTTGACCCGCATCATCAACAAAGTTGGAGGAGAAACATATGGTTAGACCGGCCATTATCGTTCAATGGGTGGCAGCAGCTGTTATGCTGATGATTGCGGGTTGCGCCACGCTGCCTGAAAATTTTGATCGACCCGAGTCGTATGCTTTGATCGATACGGCGGATACTGCTTTCGGCAAGGAACTTGCATCGGAAAAAGCGGCACACCCGGGGAAATCCGGATTCCGTTTGTTGGGCGAGGGGTTGGACGCTTTTGTGGCCCGTGCGGTATTGTCCCATTACGCCGAGCGCAGCATCGATGTACAGTATTATCTGTATCACAATGATCTTGTCGGCAAACTATTTACCGATCTGCTGCTCAAAGCGGCCGACCGAGGGGTGAGGGTGCGTCTGCTGGTGGATGATATGGACCTTGCCGGCAGGGATCTGGGGGCAGCTGCTTTGGACAGCCATCCCAACATACAGGTTCGGATATTCAATCCCTTCAGTAGAAATGTGGGCCGGACTTCCCAGTTCGTGACCCGTTTGGGCTCTGTGACCCGGCGTATGCACAATAAAACCTTTACGGTGGACAACCAGGTTTCCATTCTCGGGGGACGCAATATCGGCAATGAATACTTTGACGCTGATCCGGATCTGAGCTTTGCCGATCTGGATGTGATGGCCATCGGGCCCGTGGTCAGGGAGGTCTCTTCGGTTTTTGATCGTTATTGGAACAGTGAGCTGGCCTATCCCGCTTCAATACTTCTCAAAGGTGAGCTTCCGACACCTGAAAAGGTCGAGGCGCTGCGAGTAAAGTTGAACGCGTATGTGGCCGAACAAACCAATTCCGAATATCTGACGGCACTCCGTCATTCCGACCTGGCCAACAAACTTCGAAAAGACCGGATTGAATTCGGGTGGGGAGATGCGGAGGTCGTGTTCGATCAGCCGGAAAAACTTCTCCACGATTTCAGCGAAACCCAATATCATCTTTCGCCGATGCTCAAACCCTATTGGGAAGGGATTGAAAAAGAGCTGATCATATTCTCTCCATATTTTGTGCCGGGTAAGCCGGGAACCGCTTTTCTGACCCAGTTGGCCCAACGGGGGGTTCGGGTGCGAATTCTGACCAATTCCCTGGCCTCCAACGATGTGGGGTTGGTGCATGCCGGCTATAAAAAATACCGCAAGAAACTGCTGCGCGGCGGGGTCGAGCTTTATGAGTTGGACAAAAAGTTGACCCGGAAACAGCGCAAAGAAAAAAGGGCGAAGCGGGTTCCTCCAAAGCCAGCCTCCATGCCAAATCGTTTGTCTTTGACCGCAAACACGTCTTCATCGGTTCTTTGAATCTTGATCCCCGGGCTGTCATGCACAACACCGAAATTGGCGTGGTGCTGAAAGTCCCTGACATCGCAGAAGAGATGGCAAAATGGTTTGAAGCGAACATCGAACAGCTTGCTTTCCGGCTGGAACTAAAAAAAGATGAAAACGGGTCCGAACAGCTTCTCTGGCACGGTTGGGAAAAAGGGAAACCAATGGTGTATACCCATGATCCCTACACGGGCTTTTGGCGCCGATTGGGTATCGGTTTTATGAGTATCTGGCCCATTGAATCGCAATTGTAAGTCGATGCGCGTTGTCGAAATTAGGGTTGGGGCTTGATCCAGATTCCCTGCTTTAAATACTGTTGGGTAATCTCTTTGAGCGCTTTTTTCTGCTCAATGAAACGGGATTTCATGCCCAGGAGCCATTGTTTGTGCTCCAGAGCCGCTTCCTTGCTGGAAAAAAACTCGTGGTCGCTTTTGCCTATCTCGAACGTTGGGAGGCCGGCTGCCACGCGCATTTTTCCCGAATTGCTGCACAACATGCAGCGCACGGTGTCGGGGTCCATGAATCGGAACGTGTCGCCGCCGCATCGGGGACAGCACGGACCTTTTTTTTCAGCCGGCGGAGCGAACAGGGCGGACGCCAATTCTTTGGCTGTGCGGGTATTCTCTTCATCCATAAAAACTTCTCCGGGCAGGGCGCCGTAGACCACCCGGAAACCTTTGTCGTCGGCAAAAATCAGCTTTAAAAAACTCTGCATGCCCAGTAGGCTATACCCCTCTTTCCCTCGGATGCCGGTGGTCACAACACCCACGGCCGGTTTGCCCCATAATGTTTCAATATGCGAATAAAATGAAAGCCCTCTGTCCAGGAAGCATTTAACCGCTGCATTGAGACCCAGAAAATAGGTGGGTGCCGATACGATGAGCGCATCGGCATTCAAAAGGGCCTTTAACACGGTGTTTAAATCATCCTTCAGAACACAGCCTTCGGTTTTAAAAAGACACTGGTAACATCCCCTGCACGGGAGAATTTTGAAATCCTGAAGTCGCAAAAGATTCAATTCATGGGGAACCGAGATCTGCCTGCTGATTTCTTTGACCATGATTTCGCTGTTGCCGAGTTTCCGCGGCGAACCGATGATACCCAGAATTTTTTTCATACCGATCACCTCAGTCACACCACCTTTCCGGAGAAGATGGGTTGTTTTATGGGTTTTGGAATTTTTCGGATAACTTCCGTCCTATGGGGTTAACTGTCGCGTGCCGAATGTTAAAACAGTCTCTTGCTATCTATCAATAATTATTTTATAAAAAGTTCGAGGTTTGCTGCATCATGTTCGAGTAGATGCTGAGAAGTCCGGGATTTTTTGTCAAGTTAGGGGCTTCGCCCCAATTGGAATGATGGAATGCTGGAATAATGGAATAATGGGTTCTGGGATAATGCAATGTTGGGTTAATGGTGAAGTTTGTGTTGACGATAAAATTAAAAATGGATAATATCCTTTTAAAAACCAACCTTCCAGTATTCCACTATTCCATTATTCCATATTCGAGGCAAGCGTTCAAGCCTCAAAAAATGTCCTATATTTTCATTAAGTTGTAGAAATTCCGAGACCTAAATTACAGGGACGGCTCACCATGACCCAGAAAAAAACGAATTTAAGCGTTGATATCGGAGGGATAACATTAAAAAATCCCGTAATGACGGCATCCGGCACCTTCGGCTATGCCTCCGAGTTTGAACATCTTATGGATTTAAATCGCTTGGGGGCGTTTGTCGTGAAGGGCTTATCCCTTGAGCCCTCAAAGGGAAATCCGCCTCCCAGGATTGTCGAAACTGCCTGCGGAATGCTCAACGCCATCGGTCTTGAAAATGTCGGTTTAATGGCCTTCAAAAAAAATAAACTGCCCTTATTGGAAGGGGTAACAACGCCCATATTCGTCAACATCTATGGTAAAAGCGTCGCCGAATATGCCGAACTGGCCGCCCGACTTGAAGATATTGGAGAGGTTTCCGGCATTGAGGTCAATATTTCGTGTCCCAATGTCAAATCCGGGGGAATCGCTTTCGGCGGCTATCCGGAAACCGCCGCCGAAGTCGTCCGGGCGGTGAGGAAGCGGTCCACCCGGCCCATGATGGTCAAACTTTCCCCCAATGTCACCGACATTACCGAAATCGCAAGAAGCGTGGAGGCTGAAGGTGCAGATTCCATTTCTTTGATCAATACCATCACCGGCATGGCCATCGATGTGGACACCCGACGTCCGAAGCTTGCCAACATCACCGGCGGTCTTTCAGGCCCGGCAATCAAGCCGGTGGCCCTGCGCATGGTGTGGCAGGTGGCCAAGGTGGTCAAGGTTCCGGTGATCGGCATCGGCGGCATCATGACGGCAAAAGATGCCCTGGAGTTCTTGATCGCCGGTGCATCGGCCGTTCAGATCGGAACCGCTAATTTTATCCATCCCCATACCGCCATCGATGTCATCGACGGAATCGAAGCCTTTATGAAGGAGAGGAATATTTCAGATATCGCGGATATTATCGGTACGTTGAACGTATCGCCCCGTTAACTTTCGATGCAATTTAACGTGTGAAAGGAGAGAGATAATGAAAAGACTAGCGGTCATAATTTTAGCGGTCTTCATAATGAGTCCCACGGCGTTCGCAATGGATGTGGGTAACGTCGCGCTTCCGGACAGCCTCATGGCCGGCGAGGACACCCTGCTGTTAAACGGTGCCGGCTTACGAAAGAAATTTATTGTTAAGGTGTATGCCGGCGGTCTTTATTTAAAACAAAAGGATACGGATCCGGTTAAGATCATCGACGAAGATGCGCCCATGGCCATCCGAATGCATTTTATTCACGACGGGGTCTCCAGCAAGAAACTGGTGGATGCATGGAACAAAGGTTTTATGAATGGAACCAACGGGAACATCGCCCCCATTCAAACAGAGATCGATCAGTTCAACGCTTTTTTCACCGAAGAAGCAAAGAAGGACGATGTCTACGATATCATCTACGTCCCGGAGAAAGGTGTCAGTGTTTATATCAAGGGGGCCCTCAAGGGGACCGTCCCGGGGCTTGATTTCAAAAAGGCTGTTTTTTCAATATGGCTGGGTGAAAAACCGGCGGATTCTAAGTTGAAAAAGGGGATGCTGGGTCAATAGACCCTGAAAAGCAGGCATAAAATAGAACCGAAGGAGCCGTCCTGCACGGCCCCTTCGGTTATTTGGAAAGAATGGTTAGCCTTCTTTTATTCTATATATCTCTAAACAGAGTTCGTATGACTTTTGCCAGACGTTCAACTCGTTGTAATTCTTTGGCATTTTTATCTGCCTGTTTTGTGGCGGGTCACTCGAACCCTTGAACCCTCTGGGTCACCCCGGATCAGGCGGTGGCCATCACCGGATTGGCTTTCAAGTACTCCAGACGGTTCAGCCCATTGACATAGGCTTTAGCACTGGCGGTGATGATGTCCGGATCGGCTCCGCGGCCCAGAGCAATCAAACCCTTTTCCCCCAAGCGAACCGTGACTTCGCCCTGGGCGTCGGTTCCGCCGGTGAGGGCGGTGACCGAAAACCTCAAGAGCTCGGATTCCGTTCCCGTGAGTTTGGCGATGCTGTTGAATGCGGCATCGATGGGGCCGTTTCCGTAACCGGCGCCCTGGACCGATCTCTCGTTGATGGCGAGCTTGACGCTGGCCATGGGGAAGACGGTGGTACCGCTGATCACGTGGAGATATTCCAGGCGAAAAATATCGGCGGTCCTCAGGATGCCTTCAGTGACGATGACTTCCAGATCCTCATCCACAATCTGTTTTTTCTTGTCGGCCAGTTCCTTGAATCTCGTAAAGACCAGCTGGAGTTCTTCGTCGGAAAGATCGTACCCCATCTCCTTTAGATGCGAACGGAGGGCGTGTCTTCCGGAGTGCTTTCCCAGAACCAGCTTGCTGGCGCTGAGCCCAACGGTTTCAGGCTTCATAATTTCATAGGTCATGGGATTTTTAAGGACGCCGTCCTGATGGATTCCGGCCTCGTGGGCAAAGGCATTGGCGCCGACGATGGCCTTGTTGGGCTGGACGATGATACCGGTGATCATGCTCACCAGCCGGCTGGTGGGATAAATCAGTTCGGTATGGATGTTGGTGGTCATGGGCAGATAATTGGGCCGGGTGTGAAGGGCCATCACCACTTCTTCCATGGAGGTGTTCCCCGCCCGTTCTCCGATGCCGTTGATGGTGACCTCCGCCTGCCGTGCACCGACGTTCAATGCGGCCAGGGTGTTGGCCGTGGCCAGACCCAGGTCGTTGTGGCAGTGTACACTGACCAAGGCCTTGTGGATATTGGGGGTATGGTCCATGACATACTTGACCAGGTCGGCGAATTCACCGGGGATGGCATATCCCACCGTGTCTGGAATATTGATGGTCGTGGCGCCGGCTTCGATGGCTGCCTCGAACACCTGGCAAAGGAAATCCCGATCGCTCCGGGACGCATCTTCAGCCGAGAACTCGATGTTGTCGGTAAAGCTCCTGGCATATTTCAAGGCGTCGACCGCCGTTTGGATGACCTTGTCCCGGGACATGTTGAGCTTGTAGTGCATGTGGATATCGGACGTGGCGATAAACGTATGGATCCTCGGTTTTGCGGCATGCTGAATGGCGCCCCAGGCCCGGTCGATATCCCCTTTGGACGTCCGCGCCAACGCAGCGACTTCGGTTTTTTTCAGTTTTCCTGCGATGCCGGACACCGCATCGAAATCTCCCTCGGATGCTGCCGGGAATCCTGCCTCCAGGACATCGACCCCGAGCTTTTCCAGCTGAGTGGCAAGGCGCATCTTTTCTGCGGCGTTCATGCTTGCGCCGGGACTCTGCTCACCGTCTCTCAACGTGGTATCGAAAATAATGATTCGTTCATTCATGATTTTGCTCCTATTCTTGAGTGTTTGAGTATTAAATTGTTTTGTTCGATCTAAACAACGGGCAAAATCACAATGAGCATGGGCCGCAGGACTCGATAAATGAATCGTCCCGCGGCATTTATTCCATCTCTTTTTTCCAAAATTATATTCCTTTCATCCTGACCCCATCGAACGGAAACATGCGATGGAGCGCTGCCTTGTATCCCCATATCTCCTTATGGCGTTCTAACGCCATCAGAGAAAATGGTCAGTCCTTACCCCGGGCCAGTTTGTATTGAACACTTTCGGCCAGGGCATGCCAGCTCGCTTCGATGATATCTTCGGAAACACCGACGGTATTCCAGATATCGTCCTGATCCCTCGATTCTATGGTCACCCGAACCCGTGCTGCGGTTCCTTTGCGTCCGTCGATGACCCGCACCTTGAAATCGATGAGTCGCATGGCCGCCAGTTCGGGGTAGAATTTGTCCAGGGCCTTGCGCAGGGCGTTGTCCAGCGCACTCACAGGTCCCTCTCCCTCGGCGGCGGTGATCTCCTCCTTGCCGCCCACGGAAACCTTGATGGTGGCATGGGCGGTGCAGGGGCGGTCCGCATCCTTTTCAATGTGGACCCTGAAGGATTTGAGTTCGAACAGGGGCTGATACTGGTCGGTAAATTTCTCCAGGAGGATCTTGAACGATGCGTCGGCCACGTCGAACTGGTACCCTTCCTGCTCCATGCGTTTGATTTCCGAAACGATTTTTCGACTGTCATACCCGTTGGTCCCCAGCTCGATGCCCAGTTCCTTGGCTTTGTATTCGATGTTGCTTTTCCCGGAAAGATCCGACACCAGAACCCGGCGCTTGTTACCCACCAGTTCTGGCTCCATATGTTCGTAAGCCCGGGATATTTTCATGATGGCGCTGACGTGGATCCCCCCTTTGTGGGCAAAGGCACTTTTCCCCACAAAAGGCCTGCTGTTCAAAGGTATCATGTTGGCGGTCTCGCTGACAAACCGGGAGAGGGATTTCAGCTTGGACATGTTTCCTTGGGGGACACACTTACGGTTCATTTTAAAAAAGAGGTTCGGTATGATGGAGGTCAGATCGGCGTTGCCGCACCGCTCTCCGTATCCATTGATGGTTCCCTGGACCATCACCACACCCGACTGTACCGCTTCGATGGAATTGGCCACGGCCAGACCGCTGTCGTTGTGGGTATGAATCCCGAACTTGAAGGGCAGATCGTCGGGTCGGGTGTTGTATTTTTCGGCCAGTGTTCGGCGGACATCGTCGATGATGGATATCAGCTCGAAGGTGAGGGTGCCGCCGTTGGTGTCGCACAGCACCAGAAATTCCGCACCGGCGTCCACGGCGGTGCTCAAAGTCTCTAAGGCATATGCCCGGTTGTCTTTGAATCCGTCAAAGAAATGTTCGGCATCGTAGATGACCTCGCGACGGTGGTCTTTCAAAAACGACACAGAGTCCCGGATCATCGCCAGGTTTTCCTCCAGGGTATTGCTCATGACCTGTTTTACATGAAGATCCCACGTTTTGCCGAAAATGGTGGCCGCAGGGGTGTTGCTTTTTATCAACGCCTGGAGATTGGGGTCGTCGGCCGGATCGATGCCGGGTTTGCGTGTGGAACCGAATGCCGTAATTCGAGCATGTTTAAACTCCGTCTTTTGGGCCAGGTCGAAAAATTCCATGTCCCTGGGATTGGAGCCCGGCCAGCCACCTTCAATGTAGTGAATGCCGAAATCATCCAGCCGCTGGGCGATCTGAATTTTTTCTTTGGCACTGAAACTGATGTTTTCCCCCTGGGTGCCGTCTCGCAAGGTGGTGTCGTACAGGATGATCGGTTCCATATTGTATTCTCCTAGTAGATTTTGTATATAACCGGCTTAACGGTTTTCAGGCCTTAGGCTCCTTACCGCAGCCCCGGCCTGCCACATTTCAGAATTCTTGATGACATCGAGTTCTTTTTGCAGTTTTTCACGGTAGTCGGGCGCGCTGTTGGCTTCTAATACTCTTTTGGTTTCCACACCGGACACCACGCTTTGGTACAGTTCGTCAAACAGCGGAACCACGGCGTCCCGGAACTTGGGGGCCCAGTCCAGCGCGCCACGCTGGGCGGTGGTGCTGCAGTTTGAAAACATCCAGTCCATGCCGTTTTCAGCCACAAGTCGAATCAGACTCTGGGTGAGTTCCTCCACGGTCTCGTTAAAGGCTTCGCTGGGGGTGTGCCCGTGTTTCCGCAGAACATTGTATTGGGCCTCCATCACGCCGGCCAGACATCCCATGAGAACGCCCCGTTCACCGGTCAAATCGCTGTGAACCTCTTTTTCAAAGGTGGTGGGGAACAGATACCCGGAACCGATGGCGATTCCCAATGCCAATGTCCGCTCTTTTGCACGTCCGGTAAAGTCCTGGTGGATTGCAAAGCTCGAATTGATGCCGCTGCCGTCCAGAAAGTTGGTGCGAACGGTTCGGCCCGATCCCTTAGGGGCCACCAGAATGACATCGACGTTTTCAGGGGGTATGATCTCGGTCTGATCTTTGTAGACCACCGAAAACCCGTGTGAAAAATAGAGGGCATCCCCTTCATCGAGGCATTTTTTAATGTTCGGCCACAGGGCCACCTGGCCGGCATCCGACAGCAGAAACTGGATAACGGTCCCTTTTCGAGCGGCTTCTTCCAGGGGGAAAAGGGTTTCGCCGGGAACGAAACCGTCTTCGACGGCACGGTCCCAGGAAGGGCTATTTTCCCGCTGTCCCACAATCACGTTGATCCCGTTGTCTTTCATGTTCAACGCCTGTCCAGGTCCCTGGACCCCGTAGCCAAGGACCGCCACGGTTTCATCTTTGAGTACTTCCCTGGCATGTTCCAGGGAAAACTCATCTGATGTTATAACTTCTTCTTCCATACCTCCGAAATTAATCTTGGCCATTCTGATCTCCTTTTAATGGTTTGTGTCTTTTTATCCACAAACTCCTTTTGACATGTTATTTATGCAAATATAGAGTCTAATTGGGTTCTCTGAAAAGGGCGATAATCCCCGTTCGTGCAATTTCTTTGATCCCGATGGGTTTGAAAATATTCAGAATCGCTTCCATTTTTCCTTCGTCGCCGGTCACTTCGACAGTGTAGTGTTCATGGCCGATGTCCACCACCTTACACCGGAAGATATCGACAATTCGTAAAATTTCGGCACGGTTCTCCGGTTTGGCGACGATCTTAATTAGCGCCAGTTCCCTTTGAACGAATTTTTTTCCGGTGAGGTCGTGGACTTTGATGACATTAATGAGCTTGTTGAGCTGTTTTTCTATCTGCTCGATGATGGGCGGCTCTCCCGCAGTGACCAGGGTAATTCTTGAGATCTGCGGGTCCGTGGTTTCGGCGACGCAGAGACTTTCGATATTGAACCCTCTGCCACTGAACAATCCTGCAATTCTGGAGAGTACACCGGGCTCGTTGTCCACCAGAATCGAAAGTATGTGTTTTTCTTCCATGATTCGTAATATCCTTTTTTAATAGACACGTTGATGGTTGAGTACACCGTCGGTTTCCATGGACGGTGGTTGAAAAAGACGTTTTGCCGGTTCGTCAGAGGTGCATGAAAAATTATGTGAGCAGCATTTCCGTAACCGCAGCCCCTGCAGGAACCATGGGGTAAACGCATTCTTCCTTTTCCACCACAAAATCCATGATCACCGGTTTTTTGGACGCAAGCCCTTTTTTCAAAACCGCTTCCACCTCATCGGGTTTGGTGGCCCTTAACCCCACCGCGCCGTATGCTTCGGCAAGTTTCACGAAATCCGGGGCACAATCGAGGCATGTGGAGACATACCGTTTGTCGAAAAAGAGTTGCTGCCACTGCCGGACCATCCCCAGATAGCCGTTGTTCAGGATGACGATTTTGACCGGAAGGCCGCACTGGACCGCCGTGGCCATTTCCTGGATGTTCATCTGGATACTGCCGTCTCCGGCAATATCGACCACCAGTGCATCGGGACAGGCCAGCTGAGCGCCGATGGCGGCCGGAAGTCCGAATCCCATGCAACCCAGGCCGCCGGAAGTGATAAAGTGGTTGGGTCGATCGAAATGATAGTACTGGGCCGCCCACATCTGATTCTGGCCCACTTCGGTGGTGATGATGGCCTTGCCTTTGGTCAATTCGTAAAGCTTTTCAACCACATATTGGGGTTTGATCACGTCTTCTTGTTTATAGGCCAGTGGCTGGGTGTCTTTCCAGTGTTGAATCTGTTCGAACCATTTTTTTCGGGTTTTCTTGAGATCCCCCAGATCTTCCTTGTCCAGAAGCTTGTTCAGTTTTTCAAGGGTGACTTTACAATCGCCCACCACCGGCGCCGTCACCGGAATATTTTTGCGTATGGATGTGGGATCGATATCGATATGCACGATTTTTGCGTTGGTGGCAAAGGCACTGATCCGGCCGGTGACCCGGTCGTCGAAACGGACGCCGATGCCCATCAAGAGGTCGCATTCACCGGTGGACATGTTTGCCCGATAGGTGCCGTGCATGCCGATCATGCCGAGCCACAAGGGATCCGTGGCCGGAAACGCCCCAAGACCCATCAGAGACGTGGTTATGGGGGATTGGATTTTACGGGCCAGTTCCGTAAGCTCTTTTGAAGCTTTGGAAAGGATGACACCGCCCCCTGCAAAAATAACCGGCTTTTTGGCTTCCTTGATCAAATCAACGACCTTTTGCAACTGTTTTACGTTGGGGTTATAGGTCGGATTGTAGGACCGAAGCTTGACCTTTTTCACCGGTTTGTAATCGATTTCCGTGACCGACACATTCTTGGGAATATCCACCAGAACCGGTCCCGGCCGGCCGGAGCTGGCCAGATAGAACGCTTCCTTGATGATTCTCGCCAGATCTTCGGTCCGCTTCACAAGGTAGTTGTGTTTGGTGCAGGGCCGGGTGATACCGACGATATCCACTTCCTGAAAGGCGTCGTTGCCGATCAGGTGCGTGGGGACCTGGCCGGTAAATATGACCACAGGGATCGAATCCATGTAGGCGGATGCAATGCCGGTGACCGTGTTGGTGGCTCCGGGACCGGAGGTGACCAGGCAGACTCCCACCCGACCGCCGGCCCGGGCATACCCATCGGCAGCATGCACCGCACACGCCTCCTGGCGAACCAGAACGTGCTTGATATCGGTTTTTTCAAGTTCGTCAAAAATGTCGATGACGACACCGCCGGGATATCCGAAGATCGTGTCAACACCTTCTTCTTGTAACACCTTCATCATAATTTGTGCGCCTGTGAGTTTCATATTCGTTCCTTCCTTGTTTATATTGACTGTTAATTTTTTTCTATAACGAGCCCCAATGCCGCTCGATTATTTTACCACGGCGCCTTCGCTGGCAGATGACACCGAGCGGGCATATCTGACGATGTAGCCGTGGGTGATCTTGGGTTCCGGGGGAGACCATTTTAAGAATCGTTGTTCGATCTCGCTGTCCGGGACCTTGAGGGTTATTGTTTTGGCCGGAATGTCGATGACAATGCGGTCGCCCTCTTGGACGACGGCAATGGGCCCTTTTTGCATGGCTTCCGGCGAAATGTGACCGATGGCCGCGCCCCGGGTACCCCCTGAAAAACGGCCGTCGGTGAGCAGCGCCACATGGGCGTCGAGCTTCATGCCGGCAATGGCGGACGTGGGGGTGAGCATCTCCCGCATCCCCGGACCGCCCCTGGGACCTTCGTACCGGATGACGACCACGTCGCCTTTCTTGATTTTTCCCCCCATGATGGCCTGGCCGGCGTCCTCTTCGGAGTCGAATACCCGGGCAGGGCCTTCATGGCAAAGCATTTCATCGAGAACCGCAGATTGCTTGACCACGCATCCTTCCGGAGCGAGGTTCCCGAAGAGTACGGCCAACCCGCCTTCTTTATGGTACGGGTTGTCCGGGGTTCGGATGACCGTGTCATCGAGGTTGCGGACGGCATTCAGGTTTTCTTCCACGGTGTTTCCGGATACCGTGAGGCAGTCCGTGTGGATCAAGCCGGCGCCGGAAAGTTCCTTCATCACCGCAGTGACGCCCCCGGCCCGGTTCAGATCTTCCAGGTGGTGCTGTCCGCCGGGACTGAGTGAACACAGATGCGGGGTGGCTTTGCTGACTTCGTTGATCATATCGAGATCGATGGTGACGTTGGCTTCCCGGGCCATTGCGGGCAGGTGAAGCACGGTATTGGTGGAGCATCCTAAGGCCATATCCACGGTCAGGGCATTTTTAAAGGCCTGGTCGGTCATGATGTCCGACGGCCGGATATTGTTTTCCAAAAGACGCAGGATCTGCATGCCGGCTTCTTTGGCCAGACGGATGCGGGCCGACATGACCGCCGGAATGGTGCCGTTGCCCGGAAGGCCCATGCCCACGGCTTCCGTAAGGCAGTTCATGGAGTTGGCCGTAAACATGCCGGCGCAGGATCCGCAGGTGGGGCAGGCGGCGTCTTCCACCTGGGAAAGCTGTTTTTCGGTCATCTCCCCGGAAAGGACCGCCCCCACGGATTCAAAGACCGTGATCAAGTCGATGGGGTCGGCTTTTTCAGGATGTTTTCCTGCCAGCATGGGGCCGCCGCTGACCACGATGGCCGGCAGGTCGAGACGTGCGGCGGCCATGAGCATTCCCGGGACGATCTTGTCGCAGTTGGGCACCAGAACCAGGGCATCGAATGCATGGGCCGTGGCCATGACCTCGATGGAGTCGGCGATGAGCTCCCGGCTGGCCAGGGAATATTTCATCCCTTCATGGTTCATGGCAATGCCGTCGCAAACCCCGATGACGCCGAATTCGATGGGGGTTCCGCCCCCCATGTAGACCCCGGCTTTCACCGCGTCAACGATTTTGTCCAGATGAATGTGGCCCGGGATCACCGCATTGACGGAATTGGCAATGCCGATGAGCGGCCGTTGGATTTCTGTATCGGTGTATCCCATTGCTTTGAACAGGGACCGGTGGGGTGCTCGTTCTACGCCTTTTTTTACCACATCGCTTTTCATTGGCTCGGTCTCCTCAAAAAAAAACCGTTATCGGCCTTTGGGGCTGATAACGGTTTTTTTTTTGGCTTGGTCAGAAAATTAGGCCATTATCAACCCTGTGCCTCGCAGTAGATAAGTACATCTACGACGAGGACGATAATAAGGCTAATAAGGTTGTTAATGGCGAATAAATTTTTCATAATTGTCTACATCTTTGATTTAGAATACTCTACCTATTTGTTATGATTTAAATTGTCAAGCTTTTTTCTTGTTTTTTCTTGCAGTTTGCCCAACAGTGTCGAAATTTCCCACAAACTCCCGTTGCCGGCGAGCAAAGAAAAGAGCTTGGAAGGAAAGGACCCGGCGTTGGGGTCACCCCTGGAAGGGGATTGTTTTTCAATAGGTCAAGTGCCGAACATGGTGTGTTTATAATGAAAACGTGTTGCTCTTGGGTCGGACGAGCTAATATGCTTAAAATAAAGGTTTAAATTTAATTTTCGGGTTTTTTTCCAGAATTCCAACGAGCGTATACCATCGGAGTTTGAAATTTGCTGTCTGTATAAACTCCAGATGATGAATCATTGCCATCTACGTGAATATCGGTTATGGTTTGATATTGGTCGGTTATCGGATAGGGTATCTATAACTGTACATTTTTGCCATGGTCATGGGCTGACAGATCGAACTCCATTATAATTTTTCCTGAAGCTGTCTTTGCCCATACATTAGAAGATAAAATCAGAAAGGTAATGGCAGTAATGTAAGTTAAGATATTTGCCCAAGGCTGGGCCCTCTGGCCCCGGATATTTACTTGAATGAAATATAATAATGATCTTGATATGAAAAGGTCAAATATTTAATATCCATAAGAAAGTCCAACAAATAGAATATTTCTATAAAGATAAAAAGGCACAACAAATCATTGAAGAAGGACCGACCCTAAAGCTTTGTATGCTTTAGGGTCGGACCAAGCTAATATGCTTAAAATAAGGATTAAAAATTAATTTTGGGGGAACATTTAAGACGTAGAATGACATTTTCCATAAATTGGGAATTAGACACCGCTATTCACCATTCAAGATGGGGTAGCATTCGCCAAAAAATGGTAGATCAAAAATAGGAGAATCTCATGTTTAAAAAAATTCTATTATTTTCCATATTGTTAATTTTGTTTGGTTGCCAACAAGAAAAAACCGAATGGAATCCTATCTTCGAGGAAACG
This sequence comes from uncultured delta proteobacterium, assembly GCA_963790095.1. Taxonomy (GTDB): domain Bacteria; phylum Desulfobacterota; class Desulfobacteria; order Desulfobacterales; family UBA11574; genus JAAXQD01. Next base: position 148,934 of record CAWBNO010000012.1, read on the forward strand.
GGCTTTGATTATATTAACGTTGGCTTAGAGCGGTCGTTATCATTGATAGATGACGCATATTTAGAAGCAACCGAAAACGAGCAACCCTCTATTCAAGAAAAGCTATCCCAAGCTAAACATAGGCTGCTTGAAATAAAAGACTACTATGTTCCACTTACCACCGTGAGGCAAAAAATATACGATGCCGAACGATATTACAAATTGGAGGATATTAAAAAATCGAAAAAATTGCTCGAAGACTCAAAATCGATAATAACATCATTAGATTTGACAACAAAAAGCGAGAGTTTTGACAAGGTAATTTTAGACTTAAACTCAATGATCGATGAAGTAATTTCAACCTTTGACGAAAATTCAAAACCGAATACCAATAATAAAATGAAAATTTTAGGCGAGCATATAAACTTAATGCTTTTCAGAGGTGATCTTGTGCTTTCAGGGACTGAATTTGAGAAATAACTGCTGCGCTCTGGGGTTGGACCGAGCTAATATGATTATAAGCCATTTCAAAACCTTCCATTCGTTGGCTTGAGCCTTTTGTAAAGCGCTAAGCTCGCTGTGCTAAATTTGTAGAACTCGGGCTAACACCCTTAGACAGCTACAAATTTTACGCGCCGCATCGCTAAGCGCTTTTCGACAAAAGACTCAAAAATCACTCACCGGAAGGTTTTGAAATGGCTTCTAAAATAAAGATTAAAATTTAACTTTGAGGTGCCATTTAAGGCTTGGCGTGACGATTTTGATAATTTAAAGGCGCTTTTAAAGGGGATCGGAAGAAAGGTTGAATTTTATGGAAGAGAACCCTAGAACTTGGGCGGCACAGCGGGGTGCGATCAAACGGGCAGAGCATCAGCTCCTGGATCATCCCAAGGTCTTGAATGATGCCCTCGCACTTCGCATCATCGGCAAAGATAGTGATTCGATAATGGAAGCTGAAATACTTCAATCCAAGGCCTCGCCCCTGTCGCCGTGCCTGCGAGCTACCACCGTCGTACGAAGTCGGTTTGTGGAGGACAAACTCGACCTCGGCGTTCGACGTGGGGTATGCCAGTATGTCATTTTAGGTGCAGGTCTCGACACCTTCGCCTACCGAAATCCGTATCCCGAAGGCATACTGCAGGTGTTCGAAGTCGACCACCCCATGACCCAGACGTGGAAGCGAGATCGCCTGGAGGAAGCCGGGATTACACCCCCAAATGATCTAACGTTCGCACCGGTCGACTTTGAAACCCAGACCCTCATGGAGGGGTTGGGGGATGCCGGCTACGATCCAGGCAGACCCACTTTTTTTTCGATGCTCGGTGTGACGCCATATTTGACCATGGAGGCGGTGATGGCGACCCTGGGTTCCATCGCCATGGCCCCGGAAGGAAGCGAAATCGTCTTCGATTACATGATTCGGCCGTCTTTGCTAAATTCTGATCAGCAATCGTTCTTCCAAGCGTTTTCCCAAAAGGTCGCATCGGTTGGAGAGTCGTGGCAAACATTCTTCGATCCTGAGGTGTTGAAACAGGATCTTCGGGCCATGGGGTATGGATATGTCGAGGACAGTAGGCCGGAAGAGATCGATGCTCTCTACTTCAAAAACCGAAAAGACGGGCTTCGGGTCTGGAAATTGACGCATTTGATGAACGCCAGGGTTGGAGATGTCAAGGATGCTGCTGAACATGCCCCTTTGGGGTCCTGTGGTCGGACCGAGCTAATATGCTAAAAATAAATACTAAATAGCGTGCTTTCCCCCCGCCGTTTTCCCGGGAGCGGTATACCTAAGCCGACGGTGCCGGCACCCAAAAAAATATCCGGTAGACAGGTGCGTAATATCTTGCGAAACATAACGGCGTGTTGGTTTTAAACAAATTATAGGAGACTTGATAATGGTAGATCAGAAATGGTTAACAACTTCTGCCGGCGTTAAAATGCCACGAATTATTTACGGCACGGCCTGGAAAAAAGACCGCACGGCAGACCTGGTGGTGAAGGCCGTCCAAGCAGGATTTAGGGGGATCGATACCGCCTGCCAACCGAAACACTATAACGAGACACTGGTGGGAGAAGCCCTTGTGAGGCTGAAAAATCACGGCATCGAACGTGAGGCCCTTTTCCTACAAACCAAATTCACGCCCCTTTCTGGTCAGGATCCAAGACAAGTGCCATACGACAAGAATTCCCCGGTTGAGTTGCAGATCGCCCAATCCTTTGAGACATCGAAAAAAAACCTGCAAACAGAATATGCGGATTCTCTAATACTTCATTCACCCCTGGCACCCCACACGCTTTTGATGAAGGTGTGGAAGGCCATGGAAAAAATTCAAAAGGCGGGTGGAGCGCGTCAGTTGGGAATCAGCAACTGTTACGATATTAAAGTGATACAGTCACTCTATGCCGATGCCGACGTGAAGCCCGCGGTTGTACAAAATCGTTTTTATCCGGAAACGGGGTATGATGCGGATTTGCGTCGCTGGTGCTCTCATCATGGCCTTATTTACCAGAGTTTTTGGACCCTTACTGCAAATCCCCATATTCTGGCCAGCCCTACCGTTCGAACCGTTGCTCACAAGTATAACAAAACCGAAGCGCAAATATTTTTTCGATATCTCAGTCAATCCGGTATTGTGCCGCTGACCGGAACGTCTTCCGAGCTGCACATGGAAGAAGACCTTAGCATCTTTGATTTTGAGCTTTCTTCCGAGGATTTAAAGAATGTGAGTCTCCTGCTAAATTAGGTGAAACCCGACGATGGACCTCGACGTGGGAATCGCCGATGCTCTTCCGCGGGACACATCTCTCAATTCGGCCACAGTTTGCCACTCTATTATGAAGCAAATCAAAACCATCGCAAGCATGAAAGGGTAACACTCAACTATCTCAAGGTGATTTTTCTTGTGCAAATCGCCGAACCGCTATATGACGGTTCACTTGACGCCGGGAGCTTATAGGACCCCAAGAGCGAGTTTAGCGGCGAGGCGGGTGACTTTGACGAGATGGATAGGAACACTATGAAAAAACGAACATTATTATCGTGGAGTAGTGGAAAAGATAGTGCCTGGGCGCTCCATGTTCTGCGCCGGCAGTCTGATATAGACGTTGTCGGGCTTTTCTCCACGGTCAACCAGGAATTTGAGCGGGTGGCTATGCACGCAGTAAGAAACGAACTGCTGCAACAACAGGCGGAAAATGTGGGGCTTCCCATTCAGGTTATACCCATACCCGACCCGTGTAGTCATGCTGAATATGAAAACATCATGGGTGAATTTATAGCCCAGGTAAAAGAACAGCGGATTGGCTGTATTGCCTTTGGCGATCTATATCTTGAAGATATACGCAAATATAGAGAGGAGAAATTGGACGGTACCGGGATCACACCGATCTTTCCTCTGTGGGGCAAAGATACCGAGGCGTTATCCAAGGAAATGGTGGAATGTGGCCTTCGGGCAATCATTACCTGTATTGATCCCCGAAGCATGCCGCCGGCCTTTGCCGGAAAAGAATATAACGCATCATTTCTCGAACAAATTCCCGCCGGCGTAGACCCCTGCGGAGAAAACGGCGAGTTCCACAGCTTTGCCTTTGACGGTCCCATGTTCAAAAGAACAGTTAATATACGGGTAGGAGAAACGGTATCTCGTGACGGTTTCATATTTGCGGATTTATTCGCCTTCGCCTGAATACCCTGCAGCTTGTTGGAGTGAAACGGAAATCCCGCCCATCGGGGCTCTATGGGGATTCCAACCTTTTTCAAATCCGAATTATCTGTGCAAAAAGTCGGTAGATCGGCATAGACGTTGTGGAAGTTGCCCCAAATTATGATTTTTCAGAGAGCACTCAAAATTTGGCGGCATTTCTTCTGGATAGATTTTTCCTCCTGTATAAGGACTTTTGACATGTCGGTGCGACCATGAGAAAAAGAGAATAAGAAAGATGTCTTCGATGACCATTAGAAGAAAAAAACGGAAAGCGGCAGTATATCAATATCAGAAGGATGGCCGTTATTTTGCCCAGATCGCCGACAGCATAAAACAAGCTGGTGCAGAGGAACTGGCCGAACTCGGCGCCGAAGTTGTCCGGCCGGAATTCAGCGGAATTCATTTCAGAGCGGACAAATCAACCCTGTATCGAATTAATTATCTGACCCGACTTCTTTCTCGCTGCCTTGCGCCGTTGATATCATTTTCTTGTTCGGATACCGATACGCTGTATGGTATGGCCAAAAAAATCGCGTGGGAAGATTTTTTTGCCAGAGGCAAAACTTTTGCCGTATCGGGGTCTGTTTCCGACAGCGCGATTTCCCATTCAAACTATGCTGCTCTCCGCCTTAAAGATGCAATTGCCGACCATTTCAAAGAAAAAACCGGTCAACGTCCGGATGTGTCGGTACGAAATCCGGATATCCTGCTGAACCTTCATATCAGAAAAGACAAGGCCGTCATAAGCCTCGACACCTCCGGTGGCGCGCTTCACCGGAGAGGATACAGAGAGGAGACTGTTTCGGCGCCGATGCAGGAAACCGTCGCTGCCGCCATGATCCGATTCAGCGGATGGGACGGTTCCGTTCCTTTATACGATCCTTTGTGCGGTTCGGGAACCCTTTTGTGTGAAGCGCTCATGGGGTATAGCCGTATTCCTGCGGGTGTTTTCAGGAATCGATTCGGTTTTGAAGGCCTGCCCGACTTTGACGGCGCTGTTTGGAAGCAGGTGAAAAAAGAGCTTGACGGACGCATCCGGGAACTGCCCAAAGGGCTTATTGCAGGCAGTGATGTGTCCCCGGAGGCGGTCAGTGCGGCGCGGACCAACCTCATGGGGCTCCATTACGGAAATAGGGTTAGCGTTGAAAGGGCGGACTTTAGAGAGCTGCCCCTCCTTGAAGCCCACGTGATCGTAACCAATCCGCCGTATGGCATTCGGATGGGGGGAGACGAAAACCTTAAAATGTTTTATAAGAATTTCGGGGATTTTCTGAAGCAGAAATGCAAAGGCTCGACCGCTTTTGTTTATTTCGGAGAACGGAAGTACATCAAAAACATCGGGCTGAAAACATCATGGAAAAAACCGATCAAGACCGGGGGCCTTGACGGCAGGCTGGTTAAATACGAGATTTACTGAGAACGCCAAGGGGCCTATGCGCGTTTCTATGACTCAGGGCATGACGCTGCCGATGTCATTGACGACGTCAACTGGCCGGCGTACTGGTGCGGCATCGGCAAAATGGACAAAAATGAATATATTGACTGCGTCAACGCCTATTGACGGCCAAGAATAAAGGCCCGCGATGTCCTGTTAGGCGCACCAGTATCTGCAAATAAACAAAGGAGGAAGAATAATGAAAAGAGCAATCTATTCGTTGATCGGACTGATTGTGCTGGTGTCTTTCAGTGCCGCCACCGAGGGCTCGGCCGTCAGCGGTGACCTTGCCCAGCAGAAATTGATTGATGGGAATAAGCGATCCCTTGGACAATGCCGTTAGAGCTAATGTCACTATGGTTGTTCAGCAGGTGAAGTCCTCGGAACCGATCTTGGAAGGACGGGTCAAGAAAGGCGACTTGACCGTTGTCGGTGCACGTTATGATCTGAATGATGGCGTGGTGGCAATTCTCCCATAGTTGTCAATGAACGGGAGACGGGGCACAGCAACATAAATAACCTGGCAAAATGAGTTTAAAGACTATAATGATCAGCATTTCCAGACTGTTTCTCTGCTCGGATGGAATTGACCCCAAGTGACATCATGAAAATAGTGAAAACAGCCATGTTATTTGCCCAATGGGAAAGCCGAGAATGCCGTATCTCGAGCGTTGCCATAGGTTCGCAGTAAATTTACTGATGCAGTAAAGAATGGCGATGGTTTATCGTGCTGATTTTTTTCCAATTACGTCTTACCAACAAACTGAATACATATGTTGCGAATATCGAATCAAGTCACGATCCCTGCCGGTGATATCAAGATAAGCACGATCCGCGCTCAAGGGGCCGGCGGTCAGAATGTCAATAAGGTTTCTACGGCCGTGCACTTGCGGTTTGACATTAACGCTTCATCCATCCCCGATTATTATAAAAAGCGACTTTTGAAGCTGGCCGACCAGCGTATTACCAAGGAGGGTGTCATCGTTATCAAGGCCCAGGAGCACCGAAGCCAGGAAAAGAACAGGGAGACGGCATTAAGACGGCTCCGGGAGCTCATTAAAAGCGTGGCGGTGTCGCCCAAAAAACGCCGGCCAACCAAACCGACCCGGGGCTCTCAAAAAAAACGACTTGACCGAAAAAGCAAAAGAGGGCAGCTTAAAGTTTTGAGAGGAAAGATTGCCGATTGAAGATCAACGGCATGGACCGGCCGGACCCCAAATGGTTCGGCATCTTGGAAGCGAGGAACGTTCAATGAACCCTATCCCTTTCCCGGAATTTCTTGAGGAAAATCCATTCATCCTCGGCGAGGGGGCTGTCATCGAGCGCCTGCGCCGAAACAGCGATTTGGAACTCGATCCGAATATCGTCAACTCAGCATTTATCTATGACCCATCGAAGCGTGTTGCCCTGGAGTCTATCTATCGGGGGTACCTGGACATCGGCTTTCAGTATGATTTGCCCCTCCTCCTATCCACTCCAACCTGGCGGGCCAGTCGGGAACGGATCGAAGCTGCAGGTTATGGGGGGAAGGACGTGAACGGCGACAATTTCCGATTTCTTGAAACATTGCGGAACAACTACGGTCCGTATGCACGGAAGGTCGTTGTCTGCGGCTTGCTGAGCTGCCGTGGAGATGCCTATAATCCAGCTGAAGCACTTACGGCCGCCGATGCCCATGAGTTCCACACATGGCAGGCCATGATGTTGGCGGAAGCCGGCGTCGATTTCCTCCTTGCCGCCACGTTGCCGGCCCTCAGCGAGGCCACCGGACTGGCATCGGCCCTGGGCGCCACCGGCAAGCCGTACATGGTCAGTTTTGTGGTTCGTCCTGAAGGCACACTTCTTAACGGTACGCCCCTGAAGGAGGCCATTGCTGCCATCGATGCCGCAGTCAGCCCAAGACCGATGGCCTATCTGGTCAATTGCACCCACGCCTCTATATTCAGAGCCGCCCTTCTGCATAAAGTCAATTCATCTTCACGCGTTAGGGATCGCGTCGTCGGACTCCTGGCCAATACGGCGGCGCTCAATCCTGAAGAATTGGACCACAGCGTCCATCTCGTGGCGGAAGCGCCTGAAACTTTCGGCCAATCCCTGGCTGGCCTGCACGGGGAACTCGGCATGAAGATTCTGGGGGGCTGTTGCGGAACGGACGACCGGCATATCCGCTATCTCGCATCGCGTCTTGCCTCGGTGTGAAGGAACGAAATGAAGCTCCCCGCAGCCCCGCAGGGCGGGATTTCCGTTTCACTCCAACAAGCTGCAAGGTATTCAGGCGAAGGCGAATAAACCAGTCACTTTTCGCGGGCTCCGAAACTTTTTTCGATAAATCCATGGCCCGCATCAGGCGATTTTAAATAGAGGACTCAATATGCAAAGTGATGTTATTATAGTCGGCGGAGTTCTTGCGGGGATCATGGCGGCATTTTCTGCCCAGGAAGACGGTGCCGAAGTATTATTGATTGGCCCTTCAATTTCATTTGCCTATACTACACTGGACACCGGAACCGGTGCGCTCATATTGTTTGCTTCGGTACAAATTACGATGATATCGTTGTATATCATTTCGGGGAATCGATTGCACATCACCGAACGGAATCGTTCATGACCATGTGCCGTGGAATATCCATTGCCCCAACTCCAAATAAATTCAGGACAAAATCGTCAACAGACGTAAGGACTATTGGTGAAAAATGACCGAAGACATCTATTCATATGAGGTAAAATGCCGTACATGCCGCACCAAGTTCAAGGTGCAGCTTTTCGAGAGCCACGAGAAGAATCTGTTTCTGGTGGATAAAAAAGATTGGTATTGCGAAAAATGCAAAAAAGAATATTTTGGCAAGCAGACGGAAAAACTTGTCAAGGCACATCAGGCCATCGGATTTTCCGAACTGAAAGGCACCCGGAAAATGGTGTCGTGGGCGGAGAAGATCCGGGGAGATCTGATCAACAAGGTCGATTATCTGAAAAAAAGCCTCAAGTTTGATGACGAGGATCAACGGGAACTGTCTGAAAAGGCTTTTGACCTGTTTTTCAAGGAATGGCAGGAAAAAACCCAGGCCAAATGGTGGATAGACCACCGGAGAATGACGGTCCGGGATATCTCAAAAAGGATTGAGGAAATATCTAAAACCATGCCGGCAAGATAGCGTTAAGGTTTGGTTTGCATGAAGACTGCCCAAAGTTATCCGAAGACCGAGGGCCCAAGACCGTCAGAATCCGGCCAAGCGAACCACGGATTTACTCAAGCGTGTATTCGGCGCAAAATAAACCTTTTGGGATTATCTCCCACTGCGTTGCAGTTAACCGGGGTTAAATAAGTGGGGCATTTCTAATTGAGTTGGTGTGATCTCTGAGGGTTCAAGGGGGCTTCCCCAACTAAATTGGAGAAGAATCCATATAAATGCCATGAAAAAAATCGAAAGAGAAAAACTCGAACATCATATTCGGGACAAGATCGATATTTTAAAAGAAGATATTGTTTCTTTAAAAAAGCGGACCGCGCCGATTCCACCGGACAATGCCATCGGCAGGCTGACCCGCATGGAAGCCATCGGCAGCAAGAGCATCAATGAAGCGGCATTGCGAAAAACCCAATATACCTTGTCAAAGCTGGAACGTGCTTTGAGAATGATCGATGCCCCGGATTTTGGCTTGTGCCGGGAGTGTGAAGAACCCATTCCATTCCCACGATTGATGATTCTGCCTGAAACGGATCTGTGCGTTGAATGTGCAGAGAAAATGGATTGATCTTACCGTTGCCGCGATCATCCTTGCCCTTTATGGGAATCTTTTTGTAACAGCACGGCGTCAAACATCGAGAAGAGATTATGGAAAAACGGAATACGGATTTAAAGTTGTTGAAAAAAATACAGATTAACGCGCCATTTTTGGATCTCAAAAATAGATACCTTCCCATGTTTCTGGAATACGGAATGAACCCTGAAATCGGCATAGATGCCGAAGCTCTGGACACGACCTCTGCCAGGGAGTTCGAGACGGTGGCCGAGATTCTCAAAGCAAATAACCGTAAAATAACCGTGCACGGTCCTTTTATGGATCTGGTTCCCGGCGGGATCGATCCGATGCTGTTGGCGGCAACACGAAAAAGATTGGTCCGTTTTTTTGAGATAATTCCTATTTTTGAGCCGGTGAATGTGGTCTGCCATACCGGCTACGATCCGGTTCATTATCGGGAGCTTTGGACAGACTGGCTGTCATCGAGTGTTGCCACATGGGAACCTCATGTGGCCCAAGCAGAACGTTTCGGATTTAAACTGTTGCTGGAAAATGTTTACGAGAAAAGTCCCCAGGTGCATTCCGCCCTTTTCGAGGCGATTCCATCGGATTCTTTCGGGTTTTGTTTGGATGTGGGTCACCACAATGTTTTCGCCAATGGGCCCCTCGACAAATGGATCGATACATTCAATGGGAAAATAATGGAAGTTCACCTCCACGACAATGACGGAGAAGCAGACACCCATTGGGCAATCGGGGCGGGGAACGTCGATTTTGGGGGTCTTTTTCAACGGATGCGTCAGAAGGGGTTGACCCCCACCCTCACATTGGAGCCCCATGAGGAAGCAACACTGTGGCAAAGCCTGTCGTCCGGGGACTTTAGAGACCATCTCAACACCACCCATCAAAAGGTTTGAACCTTCTATGAAGGTTTTGAAACGGTCGCCAAAGACCCGATCAGACATTCCTTTAAACCGAAAGCCTGCAATTGCCGATGGGGTCGCGTCAGCCTGTGTTTAACTTAAATCCGCATTCCTTGGTGTTACATGCCAGAAAGTCCCCCTGTTTTTTGGTGGATTTTTCCACCAAAAACCGGGCGCCGCAATCGGGGCACTGTTTATCTACGGGTTTGTCCCAGATGGCAAAGGTGCAGTCTGGAAAACGGCTGCAACCGTAAAAAATTTTACCCCGCTTGGATGTTCGTTGAACAAGGTCTCCGCCGCAATCCGTTTCCGGGCAGTCGACCCCGGTTTTTTCTCCCCCGTTGTTTGAATTTGCGGACAGGGTGTTTTTGCACGCCGGATACTCGCTACAAGCGTAGAATGTGCCGTATTTTCCATGTTTTATAAGCATCGGTTTGCCGCATTTTTCACAAATTTTGTCCGAAGGTTCATCGGGCGGCAGTTCGGCGGGATGAATAACCCCTTTTTCATCCCGGGTGTAGTTGCTGGAATGGGTACATTCCGGATAGCCGGAGCAGCTCAAAAAATGTCCGGTCTTACCAACCCGGATATGAAGCCGGGCACTGCATTTGGGGCAGGTGAGGTCCGTGGGGAAGCCCACACCTTTGACACTGAGCATGCCGGTTGAAGCTGCGTCGAGTTCCTTTTTAAACGCATCGTAGAAGCGGGTTAAAATTTCCAAAGCGTCCGCCTCTGTGAGTTCTATGCGGTCGAGGTCGTCTTCCATTTTGGCGGTAAACTCCACATCGAATACATCGGGAAAGCTCTCCACCAACAGATCGTTGACGATAAAACCCAGTTCGTTGGGTTTGAAATATCGTTTGATCAGATCCACATACCCTTTTTCCCGGATGGTCGACAGAATGGCGGCATAGGTGCTGGGACGCCCGATGCCGTTTTCTTCGAGTTCCTTGACCAAAGACGCCTCTGAAAATCTCGGCGGAGGCACGGTAAAATGCTGTTTGGGTTCCAATCGATTGAGTTTCAAAATCATCCCTTCACTCAGTTCGGGAAGATCGTCTTTTTTCTTTTGGCTTTCACTTTCGATCTGTTCGTCCACGGACATGTAGAGCCGCATAAAGCCGGGAAACGCAACCGATGAACCGCTTGCGGTAAAGAGATATGAACCGGCACGGATCGATATGGAAATCTGATGGATGAGGGCCTGTTTCATCTGAGATGAAACGAAGCGCTTCCAGATTAGCTCGTACAACGCCAGCTGATCTTGGGACAGGAAAGGTTTTATTTTCTCCGGGGTGTTAAAGACCGATGTGGGCCGTATGGCTTCATGGGCATCTTGAGCCTTTTTACGATTTTTGAAAAACCTCGGCTTCGGATTGGCATATTCTTGGCCGAATTTTTCCCGCACGAATTGAAGGGCTTCTATGGCCGCTTCGTTTGAAATGCGCGTGGAATCTGTGCGCATGTAAGTAATAAGCCCTTCGGGTTCCCCGGGGCCAAGATCGATACCTTCATAGAGCTGCTGTGCCACGGTCATTGTTTTTTTTGCGGAAAATCTAAGCTTCTGAATGGCTTCCTGCTGCAGCTTACTGGTGATAAACGGGGGCGAGGGATTTCTTCTCGTAATTTTTTTCTGAACTTTTTCAACACGGAATTCCTCCCCGGACAATTCCCTTATAATACTGTCGGATGTCTTTTCATCGGGAATCTTAATTTTTTCCCCCTTCTTTTTTACCAGTTTTGCCTGGAAGGGCGGGGGGTCGTTGTTCTCGAGATGCGCGGTGATCGACCAGTATTCTTCGGGCTCAAAGGCCTGGATCGCCCGCTCTCGTTCACAAATTATTCTCACGGCAACCGACTGTACACGTCCTGCGCTGAGCCCGCCTTTGACCTTGCGCCATAACAGAGGGGATATCTGGTATCCCACGAGTCTGTCGAGCATTCTGCGTGCCTGCTGGGCTTCATACTTGTTCTGGTTGAGATCTTCAGGCGCTGCAATGGCTTCGTTGACGGCTTTTTTTGTCAATTCATGAAACAAAACTCTGTGAAATTTCCGGCCCTTTTTTTTCAGAATTTCCGCAGTGTGCCAAGCAATGGCTTCGCCCTCCCGGTCCGGGTCGGGTGCCAGGTAAATATCTTTTGAATCCCCTGCAGCCGTTCTTAATGATTTGATAACCTTTTGCTTTCCGGGGATGTTCGTGTATTTGGGTTTAAATCCTTTTTCGATATCGATACCGATCTCTTTTGCCGGAAGGTCCTTTATATGGCCAACGGTGGCCGCGACATTGTATCGGTCGCCGAGATATTTTTTAATGGTTCTAACTTTTGTCGGTGATTCCACGACAACAAGGGGTTTTGTCACTGTATTTCCTCGTTTTAAATATTAAGAAGTCTCAAAAATACATCCAGCGTCCAATGCCCGGGTTCCATGGCGATGGGCGCAATCCCCTATTTTTGAGACAGATTGACGTTAAATTTTACTTCACGCCCTTTCCCCAATGGAAAAGAACTTCCCTGGAGATTGCTGTACAATATTTTTAAGTTCCAGTTGCAGCAGAACACTCGAAAGTCTGCCGGATTCCATGGACAGCTTCCGTGCCAGATCGTCGATGTGAACCGGATACGGACCCAGCGCTTCAAACACCTTGGATTCCGCCGGGGACAACCCCGATATTTTCTCCGGGATTTCATCTATGGTAGTATCTGTTTCAACCGGAGTTTCCATAATAAATGAAAACTCTTCCATGATGTCTTGGGCATGTTCCACCAGTTTGGCTCCCTGTTTTATGAGGGTGTGCGTTCCGGTGCTTTTAAATGAGTGAATGCTGCCCGGAACCGCAAATACCTCCCTGTTCTGTTCTGCTGCAAGACGTGCCGTGATCAGAGACCCGCTTTGTCGGGTTGCTTCCACGACCACGGTTCCAAGGGACATCCCGCTGATGATTCTGTTTCGTCTCGGGAAATTGTGGGCATTGGGCTCGGTGGCCAGAGAAAATTCCGAAACAACGGCACCGGTGTCGGCAATTTGGTAAAAAAGCTTACGGTTTTCCGCCGGGTAAATGTTCTCAAGGCCGCTGCCAAGTACGGCGATGGTAGCGCCTTTGCCCATGAGTGCGCCTTCGTGGGCTGCCGAATCGATTCCCAAAGCCATGCCGCTGACAACGGTTATCTTGAGCCGGGCCAAATCCCTGCACAGCCGCCGGGTCGTGGAGCGTCCGTAACTTGTGGCGTTTCTGGAGCCGACCACTGCGATATTTTTTGTGGAACCGTCGATACGGCCGAAAACGTACAAAAACGGCGGCGGATCCGGTATTTGAAGCAAAAGGGGCGGATAATCGGAATCTGCCATGGTGACAATTTTATAACCCTTTTCCAGGACAAGATCGAAATCTTTTCTGACCGAATCGGGAATTTTGCGCTGCTTTATAGCGGCAGCGAGGCGAGGGGTGATGCCTTCAACCGCAAGAAGTTCGTCTCGGGTGGCTCCAAAAATAAACTCCGGGGAATTGAAACGATCGATCAACCGCTTGAAAAGGAGGTTTCCGATTCCGGGAACACTTTTCAGAATAAACCATGGCAGACTATGATCCACAAGTTATTTTTTCCCACGAACCTTCCATGCCAGGAGAATGGGGCTTGCCACGTAAATGGAAGAGTAGGTCCCGACAATGATACCGACCATCATTGCAAATGCGAAATCATGGATAATCCCGCCCCCCAAGACAAACAGGGCGATCACCACGACAAGGGTTGTCCCAGAGGTCAGTATGGTTCGGCTGAGAGTTTCATTGATGCTTCTGTTAATGACAACTTCCAAGGGATTTTTATGATACTTCCTTAAATTTTCTCGAATTCTGTCGAACACAATGATGGTATCATTGAGTGAGTATCCGATGATGGTGAGAAGGGCCGCGATGATGGGAAGTGTAAACTCCTTGCCGAACAGAGAGAATATCCCCACCGTAATGGTAACATCGTGGACGAGTGCCACGATGGCCCCCATGGCATATTTCAGTTCGAGAAACCAGAAGAGAAAAAGGGTCACCACCAATGCCGCCGCAATCAGAAAAGGGACGCTCACATGGAAAATGGAAAGCAGATAAACAGCACCCATGAGCACGCCGGCCATAACGCCGCTCAACATCCACTTGAGTTCAAACCGCCCGGATATATATATGGCAATAAAGAGCAGGGCGTAAAACATGGCGAACAGTGCTTTTTCCCGTAAATCTTTGCCCACCTGGGGCCCAACCATCTCGACCCGTCGGATGTCCACCCCCTGTCCGGTTGACGACGCCAGGGCCTTTTGTACTTCGAGGGAAAACCCCTGTTCGGTCATGACAGACCCGTCGGTGCGTATCAGATACTCATGTTCGGTCTGTTCACCGAATCCTTGAACCGATGATTTGCCCAGGTTTACGGTGGCGAGCCCTGATTTGATATCCGCCAGTTTTACGGGGGCATCGAATTTGACCTGTATCAAGGTGCCACCGGCAAAATCGATACCGTATTTGGGCCCTTTGTGGACCACGAGAGACGCGATGCTGATAAGGATCATCGCCAGTGACAGCGCAAAAGCGATCTTTCTTTTACCGACAAAATTGAGGTTGATATCAGGCTTTATAAATTGCATCAATAAAATCCTATAACTAAATGCTTAGAGTTTTAATCTTTCGTTTTAGTAAATAGTAATCGAATATCATACGGGTGAGGATCAGCGCGGTAAAAAGACTGGCGATAACTCCCAGACTTAGGGTTACGGCAAATCCTTTTACCGGACCGGTACCGAACTGGAAAAGGACCAGAGCGGCGATGAGCGTGGTGACATTGGCATCGAGAATCGTGAGGGTCGCCCGGTCGTACCCTGCCTCCACGGCTGCTCGGGGCGTTTTGCCGATGTGCATTTCCTCTCTGATACGTTCGAATATGAGAACATTGGCATCCACCGCCATTCCGATGGTGAGAATGATGCCTGCGATACCGGGGAGGGTCAACGTGGCCTGAAAACCGGCCAGCCCTCCGGCAATCAAAAGAACGTTAAGAATCAGCGCAAAGTCTGCAATGAGCCCCGAACCCCGGTAATAGACGATCATGAAGAAAATCACCAGGAGGCCGCCGACACACATGGATATGAGCCCTTTTCTGATGGAATCTGTTCCCAGTGAGGGGCCTACGGTCCTTTCCTCGAGAATCAGTACCGGGGCCGGGAGGGCGCCTGCACGCAGAGCGATGGCGAGATCCCGTGCTTCTTCTGTGGTAAAATTTCCGGTGACACGGGCTTTGCCGCCGGAGATTTTTTCCTGGATCACCGGTGCTGAATAGACCTTGTCGTCGAGGACGATTGCGAGACGTTTTTTTACATTCGCTTCGGTGATTCGGGCAAAATCCCTGCCCCCTTTTTTATCAAAATCGATGGAGACATAAGGTTCGTTGTACTGGGAATCTATCTGAACCTTTGCATCGGTAAGATGGGCTCCCGTCAAAAGGGTTCTTTTTTTGATCAGATACGGAGTTTTTATAATGCGCCGTGTGGCGGGATCTTCTTTGGTTCCGTAAAGAACTTCGCTTCCAGGAGGAATATCTCCTTTCAGGGCGGCATTCAGATCATGGGTTTCATCGAGCAGTTTGAATTCCAACAGTGCGGTCCTGCCGATGAGGTCTTTGGCCCTTTTGGTATCCTTTATCCCCGGAAGCTGAACCAGTATCCGTTTTTCACCCTGGTTGCGAATATCGGGCTCGCTGACCCCGAACTGGTCGATCCGGTTTCGAATGGTTTCAAGGGCCTGATCGGTGGCCATTTTTTTGATTTGATCGGCGTCCTTGTCCGGAAGATTCAGGGTGAGGGTGAGGACATCGCCGTCGGTTAATCTCGAAAGTATGCGCAGGCCTGGGAAATCCTTGTCGAGAAGTTTTTCAAATCCGTCGATGTTGTTTTGTCCTTGCAGTTTGATGGAGATACGGTTCCCCTCCACCCGATTCAAGGCGATATATCGAACATGCTCTGTTCTGCAAAAATCCCGGATTTCCTGGCTTATACGTTCTATGGTCCCTTCCAGAGCTTTATCCGTGTCCACTTCCAAAACCAGATGCATGCCGCCTTGAAGATCGAGGCCCAGGTTGATCTTTTTATGGGGCCACAAGGTTGGTTTTATGGTGGGAAGCACGTATATAATGGCAATAATAATGACCGAAAAAACTGCCAGAGCTCGCCATGAGAGATTCTTCAATGATCCTATCCTTTCAATAAATCAAAAATGGTATTGCCAAAATGAGATTCATACTCCGCAGCAGTGGGTTCAGGGGTTCTGTTTTTGAAGTGCTTCCCTGTTCGCCAAAGATGCCAAAACCTTCGTGCTGCCTTTCCTGGGATTGTTTTAATCCGCTACGGAGTAAAAGGGCAAGGTAGCGTATTCATTTATTGTGAATCAGCCTTACTTCTTTTTTGTTGTTTGAGGCTGTGATGAAGACTGGATTACCTGCGACACACTTCCTCGGGAAATTTTTACACGAACTTTGTCGGCGATTTCCACGGTCATGGTTTGTTCACCCGTGGCGGTAACTCGACCATGGAGACCGCCGCTGGTTACGATGCGGTCGCCTTTTTTAAGATGGCTGATCATTTCACGATGTTCTTTGGACTTTTTTTGCTGGGGCCGGATGAGCAGAAAATAAAATATTACAAACATCAGGATGATGGGAATAAGGGATGCAAATCCTCCGGCTCCCTGTCCTCCGGCTGCTCCGCCCGTGCCCATTGCATACGCAGTACTTATCAAGATAAAACCCCCTTTAAATGATTCGTCAGTATGTTACGTTTTTTTATCCCGCCAGCGGCGGAATACGATATGTTGTGTAAAAGATCTTTTGCACGTGTATCACCATCGGCACGAGACCTTTTATCCGTAAACTCCCTCTAAAATGGCGTTGATATACAGTATATTATTTTTTAGGTCAAACACTTCTTTACTTTGCAGATATCCAGAGTGTTTCGCCGTCGAACTGAATATTGTTAACATGTTCGTAATCGATGAGATCCAGAAGTGCAAAAATCTGATCCATATTATATACAACCAGTTTGGTCAAGGGAAAGATCAGGTTGAGGTCGACATCCAGCTTGTGTTCTTTCAAATTGTAAATGTTCACCGTGTTTTCAGAAAATTTAAGAAGCTTGGCCACACCGGAACTGCGTCCCCTCTCAACCGGTTCATCGGCGAGGGACGAAAGGAGTACGCCTTTATGGGCAAAATAATCTTTCATGAAATTAAAATGAATATTCCAGATATTGTCTCCGGGCTGAACAATGTAAATTCCGAAGGATTCTGGTTTATTCTTTTCGTCGGTGCCCTTTGACTGGAGGTCTTTTTCAAGGATATCGCCACTTTTAAGCCGAATTTCGTCTAAGATTTCCTTCATGGACACCGTGATATCGCCGATTTTAAATGATTCATTGGATTCCGTGATGATATCGACCCCTTTATCAACGCCGTATCGAGCCTTGCGCTGTTCCATCAGCGCTTTGAGATCCTGATCTTCTTGGAGGGTATTGACGTCGATGACCGTCTCCGTTTGGGTTTGGATCTGAACCTTTTCCGGAGGGATTTTTTTGTCCGAATCAGATTTTTGTTTCAGCAACACCATCAACCCTGCGGCAACGATAAAAATCACCCCGCACAGGACGATAATCCCTCCAAGTCTATGGGGGCGTTTGTCAGATTTTTTTGGCATAGTTTATCCAGTATACGGAACGCCGGGCGCTTCATTTTTCCCGCTCCACCTTGCTCATGCCCGGGATAATCGTGTCATCCCCTTCGATGGTAATGGATAGGTCCCGCCGTACTTCCAGGTCCAGGATCTCCTTTCGCTTTTTATTCAAAAGATAGTCTGCGACACCCGAGGGAACGACACCTTTGACACTGGAAATTTTATTTTTTAGCGTTTCGAGACGAAGTTGGCGGAGAAAGTCCAGGGCCAACATTTCAATGGACGGAACCATCCCTTTCCCCTTGCAATGACCGCAGGGTTGAAAACTGCTGGATTCAATGGACGGTCTGAGCCGCTGTCTCGACATTTCCATAAGGCCGAACTGTGAAATTTTACTGATTTTTGTTTTGGCCTTGTCGGATTTCAAATTGCGTTTGACAGCCCTTTCAATTTCAGTTTTGTGCTTGGAATCTCTCATGTCGATAAAATCGATCACCACAAGGCCGCCCAGGTCTCTCAGTCGCAATTGGCGGGCAATTTCTTCGGCGGCTTCAATGTTGGTCTGGAGGGCGGTCTGTTCAATGGATTTTTTTTGGGTCGCTTTCCCTGAATTTACATCGATGGAGACCAGTGCTTCGGTCTGGGCGATGACAATAGAACCGCCGGATTTAAGTTTGACCCGGCTTCTATAGATCGATGAAATCTGATCTTCCAGCTGATATTTGGTGAATATGGGCCGGTCTCCTTTGTAGTGTTTAACGATTTTGGTGTGTTTGGGCGATATGATTTTAACAAAATCTTTAACTTCACGGTGTACCGCGGCATCGTTGATGAGGACTTCTGTGACATCGAGTGTGAAATAGTCACGTATGGACCTTAAAACAAGGTTCTGTTCTTTGTACAGGAGGGCCGGCGCCGGCACTTTCATTATATTGTTTTTGATGTTTTTCCACAACCTAAGAAGATAGCGTAAATCTTTGGAAAGGTGTGTTTTGTTACAGTTTATTCCCGCAGTGCGGACAATGAGGCCGAACCCTTCGGGAATCTTAAGTTTGCCGACAATACCTTTAAGACGCTTGCGCTCCTCTTCATCTTCAATTTTGCGCGAGATCCCACGCTTATCGATGCCGGGCATCAACACAATGTGCCGTCCCGGAAGCGATATATACGTGGTGAGCATGGCGCCTTTTTTCATGTGGGGGTCTTTGGTAACCTGTACCAGAAGTTCTTGACCCCGCTTGATCATTTTTAGTATGGATCGATCCTTTGAAAGATTGTCCTGGAAATAATCGCTATGGATTTCGTGCTTCTGCAAAAAACCGTGGCGTTCCCCTCCATAGTCCACAAATGCGGCCTGAAGGCTGGGTTCGATGTGGGCGATGACTGCTTTATAAATATTTCCATGGATACTTTCTCTTCCCGAGCTTTCGATATGGAATTCTTCAAGCTTGGTATCGATGACTTTTGCAATCCTGCAATCCTCGGGATCTATGGCATCGATTAAAATTTTACTGCTCATAAACTATTTGCTTTCATTGTGTTTGTATTAAATTGGAATTGAATTTTATGGTTCGAGATTAAAGGATTGCTCTTCAAGGGAAACAAGTTTTAATCTCAGGGACTTACTTTTTAAAATGAATATGAAATTGTACTTTACAAGTCAAATGATTTCTTATCTGAATCGTGTCTGGAATATTCAGGCAGGGCCACCGCATTTGGATCCCAATAAAGAGAGAACGCTGCATATCTCTTCCCAACCGACAGGAACGCGTGCTAAAGCCCTTCAAACAACCCGCCGGTTTCCAAGAGAAATACGCCGTTGCTTCGCTCTACCGAAAATGCGTTCACCCTGAAGATTCAGGTCTTATCACTTGCTATTTGCTCAATGTTGTGGCATGAGAAGTTATTGTTTGAACCTGCGATAATGACATGTGAAATTAGCGTGTTGCAGGCATGTAGGTTTATAGAGACCCCCTGCGGTGGCATCGTGGATGATATGAAACAAGTTAGTTTGCTTCGCCCCGCCTGCCATTGCAAGGCACGAGCGGGCAGGTCACAACTGGAATGATGGAATAATGAGTTTCTGTAGGAATTAAAATGATATTGTTTCTTCAGCCCAACGTTCTGCTATTCCAAGATTCCAGTATCCCATGGAAATGGCATAAACCAGGAGCTAAAGATTTTTAATTTCAAATAATTGAAGAAATTCCGAGACGTAAAATAATTGAATTGAGGCAACCTATTTAAAATGGATGAAAGATACGAACCAAGGGCATTGGAAGCCAAGTGGCAAAAATTCTGGGAAGAGACAAAAATTTTCAAGGTCGAAGAAAACCCTGACAAAGAAAAATATTATCTTCTCGAGATGTTTCCCTATCCGTCCGGAAACATCCACATGGGACATGTGAGAAACTATACCATCGGAGATGTTGTGGCACGGTATAAACGAATGCAGGGATTGAACGTCCTGCATCCCATGGGGTGGGATGCATTTGGCATGCCGGCGGAAAACGCAGCAATTGCCAATAACACCCATCCGGCCAAGTGGACCTATGAAAATATCGGTGCCATGCGGTCTCAGTTGAAATCTCTCGGTTTTTCCTATGACTGGGACCGGGAAATCGCAACGTGCCGTCCCGAGTATTATCACTGGGAGCAGTGGCTTTTTTTAAAAATGTATGAAAAAGGGATGGCCTATCGCAAGGAGTCTTTTGTAAACTGGTGTGAAGACTGTCAGACCGTTCTGGCCAACGAACAGGTTGAAGCTGGCCTGTGTTGGCGGTGCGGCGAACAGGTCCGTCAGAAAAAGCTCTGGCAATGGTTTTTCCGTATTACCGATTATGCCGAGGATCTTTTGTCATACTGCGAAAAACTTCCCGGATGGCCGGATAAAGTTATCACCATGCAGAAAAACTGGATCGGGAAGAGTATCGGCGCGGAAATCCGGTTTCCCATAGAAAATACCGACGAACACATACCCGTCTTTACCACCCGACAGGATACGGTCTACGGCGCGACGTTCATGTGTCTTGCGCCGGAGCATCCCCTGGTGATGGAACTGTCCAAAGGGACCCGTCAGGAGAAAGACGTCTCCGAGTTCATCGACCGGATATCCAGCCAGGACCGTTCCACCAGAGCGGTGGACAGCTATGAAAAAGAGGGGGTTTTTACCGGTGCATATTGTATCAATCCATTGAGCGGTGTTAGCATGCCCATCTACACGGCCAATTTTGCCCTCATGGAATATGGTACCGGTGCGGTTATGTCGGTTCCGGCACACGATCAGCGGGATTTTGAATTTGCCCGTAAATACGACCTGGACATCGTCGTGGTGGTAAAACCCTATGATGAGGATCTCGATCCCGTCTCCATGGCCGAGGCCTATGCCGGAGAAGGTACCATGGTGAACTCCGGCCCGTTCAACGGCATGGATAATATCCAGGCCTTAGATGAGATCGCTTCTTATCTCGAAAAAAAAGACCTGGGTAAGAAAACGGTGAGTTTCAGGCTGAGGGACTGGGGGATATCGAGACAGCGGTACTGGGGGGCGCCGATTCCGATAATTCATTGCAAAACATGTAACATCGTTCCTGTTCCCGAAGAAGATCTTCCCATTCTGCTTCCAGAGAATGTCGGTCTTCTGGAAGGGGGGAAATCGCCCCTTGCGACCCTCGAATCTTTTGTAAACACGACCTGTCCAATTTGCGGCAGCAAGGATGCCAGGCGGGAAACCGACACCATGGATACCTTTGTTGAATCTTCATGGTACTATGAAAGATATTGCAGCCCGAATTACGACAGCGGAATGTTTGACACCCAATCCGTGGATTACTGGATGCCGGTGGATCAGTATATCGGCGGTGTGGAGCATGCCATTTTACATCTCCTTTATTCCCGATATTATACCCGTGTGCTCAAAGACTTCGGGCTGGTCCAATATAAGGAGCCCTTCACACGGCTGTTGACCCAGGGGATGGTCTGTAAAGAGACGGTTTCCTGCCCGGAACACGGGTTTCTTCTCCCCGATGAGGTGGACGGAACCGGTGAAGACCGTTTTTGTAAAAAATGCGGTCAGACGACCACAGTGGGCCGGGTTGAAAAGATGTCCAAGTCGAAAAAGAACGTCATCGATCCGAACATTCTTTTGGAAAAATACGGTGCGGATACCACGAGACTTTTCTGCCTGTTTGCGGCCCCGCCGGAAAGGGACCTGGAATGGAGTGAACAGGGTGTCGAAGGCGGTTATCGCTTCTTGAACCGGGTTTGGCGCCTAGCCCAGAGGTGGATGGATTCAATCCGCGAGGCCGAACCTTTTGACGGGGGGCCGGATCAGGTGGTGGACGACGCTCGGGATGTGGTCAAAAAAACCCATGAAACCATTAAAAAAGTTACCAAAGATATTGAAGACAGATTCCATTTCAATACCGCCATCAGTGCGATTATGGAGCTTGTGAACACCCTGAACACGGTGGATCTGGACAAAAGCCCTCAAAAAATTGCGGTCATGCGGTTCGCCATGGAATCCGTGACGCTTCTCTTGTCACCCATTGTGCCCCATTTTGCCGAAGAACTGTGGAACACCCTGGGATTTGAAACCAGCATTTTGCTTGCATCGTGGCCGTCATACCGGGAAGATGCCTTGGCCAAGGATGAACTCTTGATCGTTGTGCAGGTGAACGGCAAGCTCAGAAGCAGATTCAATGTGGATGTAGATACAGACGGCGATACCATCAGAAATATGGCCCTTTCAGATGAACGGGTCCGAAAATTTATCGATGGTAAACCTGTCAAGAAAGTGGTTGTTGTTAAGGAAAAGCTTGTGAACATTGTGGTTTAATCGACACACTTAAAAAATGGAATAGCCGTGTTTTATTGTAGAAAATATATTTGGCCGGTTCTTTTTATGGGGGTGTTTTTTTCAGCGTGCGGCTACCGGTTCTCCGGGAGTGGAAATCTCCCCTCCGGGGCACAGACCGTCTTCATCGAGGTCCTCAAAAACCGTACGGTGGAAACCGGTTATGAAAATACCGTTACCAACGATCTGATATACGAATTCACCAGAAACGGACGGGTCGTAGAGAAAAGCCGGGACAATACGGACGCGTTCCTTACCGGTGTGATTGAATCTGAGCATGTTCGGACAATATCCCGTCAAGGGCAGCTGGCCCCCCTTGAAAGACGGGTCCAGATTGCCATAAGTCTCAAATTGACGGATCGAGACCATCGGGTGATATGGTCCAGGTCAGGTATTTCTGACAGCGAAGCCTATGATGTGGGGGCCAACAATCAGATCACCGAACAAAACAAGCGCCATGCCCTGGAAATTCTGTCTAAACGACTTGCAGAAACCGCATACAATCGTTTAACAGACAATTTTTAATAACCTGTTGCTCGCGGTTGACCCCACCGATCCACGAGGAAAACACGCAACAATCGTATTGCACGCCATATGAGCATTTCAAAAAATTACGGGTTTTCCGGTTATGCAGAGATGGTGTTTACAGTTTTGGCGAGGCGGGAAATTTTCCTTGACGCGGTTTTTTTGTGAATCACACCTTTTTTTGCTGCTTTATCAATGATAGATTTTGCGGTATCGAGTTTCATCAACGCTGATTCTTTCGAATTTTCGCTTGCATCAAGTCGCACATCTTTGACGATATTTTTTATCCGGGTCTTTGTCGACTTATTGCGCATCCGCCGTTCTTCGTTCTGGCGTGCACGCTTTAGTGCAGATTTATGATTGGCCAATTTTCAATTAACTCCTTTTTGATAGATATTATATTTAAAAGAAGTTAATCTATGAATAAATTAAAGGGTTGTCAAGAAATTTTTACTTCATATGAATCCAACGAAAAATAGACCGGTTTCCGAAAACGACCGGGTAACAAAGGCCACCGGTGTTGTGGGATCGGCAACGCTGTTGAGTCGTATTTTCGGTTTTATACGGGATGTTGTCATTGCCGGTTTTTTCGGTGCCGGGCTCAGTTCAGATGCATTTTTTGTGGCCTTCAGAATTCCGAATCTCTTGAGGAGACTTTTTGCCGAAGGATCGTTAAGTGTTGCGTTTATTCCTGTTTTTACCGAATATCTGACACACCGGGGAAAAGATGATGCCTTTGAAATGGCAAGATCCGCCGTAAGGCTGCTTTCGGTGCTGCTGGTTGTCGTCGCTGTTGCAGGGGTCGTATTCTCTCCGTTGATCATACGGATCATCGCCCCCGGGTTTGCCGACTCACCTGAAAAATTTTCCCTCACGATTTTTTTGACCCGGGTCATGTTTCCGTATATTTTCTTCATCGGGATGGTGGCCCTTTCAATGGGAATCCTAAATGTTCTCGGTCACTTCGCCGCACCGGCCCTTGCGCCGGTTTTCTTGAACATCTCCATAATCTGTTCGGTTTTTTTAATCTCACCCCACTTGACGGAGCCTGTAACCGGTCTGGCCATCGGCGTGGTCATCGGCGGTGTGTTGCAACTGGCACTTCAAGTGCCGTTTCTGATGAAAAAAGGATTCTATTTCTGGCAGGAAGCAAAATTTTTCAATCCCGGACTCAAGAAAATCGGCCGGCTGATGCTTCCCACCATATTCGGCGCTGCGGTCTATCAAATCAATATTCTGGTGGGGACCCTTCTTGCGTCGTTGCTGCCCCAAGGGAGTGTTTCGTATCTGTATTATGCAGACCGTCTGGTGCAGTTTCCCCTGGGAATATTTGCAGTGGCCACCGCAACAGCGGTTCTGCCGAGCCTGTCCAGACAGGCAGCGAAAAAGGACTTGCAGGGAGTTCGGGAGACCTTCTCATATGCTATGAAACTGATTTTTTTTATTACGATTCCTTCAATGGTCGGCCTGATCGTTTTGCGGGAGCCGATTGTGGCGTTGTTATTTAGACGGGGCGCTTTCGATGCAACGACAACCCATTTGACTGCATACGCTCTTTTATACTATAGTATCGGGTTGTGGGCTTTTTCCGCTGTACGGATTGTGGTTTCGACATTTTATGCATTGCAGGATACCCGGACACCAGTCATCACCGGAGCCGTGTCCGTCGGTGCCAATATCGTACTGGGAATCATTCTTATGGGGCCCATGGGACACGGAGGACTTGCACTTTCCACGTCCCTGGCTTCGATGCTGAACTTGGGGCTTCTGGTCTGGGCCCTGAGAGCAAAGCTCGGTGCGTTGGGGTTGAAAAGTATTACGGAGTCCGCCTGTAAAACCATAATCTGTTCCGGAATTATGGGGACGGTGGTTTGGGCGACGGCCCTCATCATGATACCCCCTGAAGGCGGAACGGCTTTCGGCCTTTTTTTCGGGGTATTGGGAAGCATCATCATCGGACTGGTGCTATACGGTTCTTTTTCCGTGTTGTTTAAGAGCCGGGAACTGAAAAAGGTAATGGCGATTGCCAAGACAGGGACGGGTAGAACGTGAGTTTAAAAAATAGCATTATGCTGACATTGACCGTGGTGTCGATGTTTTTATTGTTGTTTTTCATTATTTTCGGCGAAAATGGTTTGGTGGATCTAAATCGGCTGAAAACGGAAAGGGATGGACTGTTGCAAAAGAATGCGGAGCTTAAACAGGAGAATCTCTCTTTATACCGAGAGATCGGACGATTAAAGAACGATCCCAAATATGTCGAAAATGTGGCCAGACAGGAACTGGGTGTTATCGGTAAGGATGAAGTGATCATTAAAGTAAAAAAACCAAAAAAGGCCGACAAAAATTGAACGCAGATGACGTCTTTTATACCCGGACAATGGCAAAGGTCCTTGGGGACCAGGGGAATTTGAGGAAAGCGGCTGAAATCTATCGTTACCTTTTGGAACGTGAGCCCGGAGCCCCGGATCTTGTGGATGCCCTTTCTGAAATTGAGACCCGACGCATGGAAAAAGGTTCGGACGATCTGGTCAGGTTGTTCACCAGATGGATCGATCTTTTGCTTGGGCACAACAACCTGGAACAATTAAAGAAACTAAAAAAGAATATGGCATCGAGAAGCCATGAAACATACGGAAAGATGACAAACCGATGAAAACCGTAATCCAGAAAAAAAATATCATACTGGGGGTGTCCGGCGGAATTGCGGCCTACAAAAGTGTCGAACTTTTAAGGCTTCTGGTCAAACAGGGGGCCAGCGTCCGGGTGATGATGACAAAGAATGCCCAGTGGTTCGTGGGGCCTTTAACCTTTGAAGCCTTGTCCGATCAACCGGTGTGTACCGATCTTTTTGAGAAAAATGACGATGCATCCATACGGCACATCCAGTGGGCCGAAGTGGCTGACGCCGTGGTGATTGCTCCGGCAACCGCCAATATTATCGGCAAGTTGTCCGGCGGGATCGCCGACGATGCGCTGAGTACTTTTCTGCTGGCAGTAACCTGTCCCGTGATCGTCTGCCCTTCCATGAACACACATATGTTTGAAAGCCCCGCGGTACAGCGCAATCTCGAGACACTCAGGGCTGACGGACATTTTATCATAGCCCCGGAATCCGGAACACTGGCATGTGGAACCACCGGACCCGGCCGCCTTCCCGAGCCTGAGGACATCGTGGACAGGATTGCATATTACTTGTCCCCCAAAGACCTGAAAGATAAAAAAATACTGGTTACCTCGGGTCCTACCCGGGAACCTGTGGATCCGGTCAGATTTATCAGCAATCCTTCTTCCGGAAAAATGGGCCTTGCAGTTGCCAGGGCAGCGGAATATCGGGGAGGGGAGGTTACCCTGATTACCGGTCCGACACATCTTCCGGATCCAAACAATGTTAAGGTCATCCGGATCCAGACCGCCCGGGAGATGGCCCAGGCGGTGTTCGACAATGTGGCGCATTCCGACATCATTATAAAAACAGCAGCGGTTTCCGATTATCGACCCAAAGACCCGGCCACCCAAAAAATCAAAAAGGAAAAAGGAAAGCGGGTGTTGTATCTGGAAAGAACCCAGGATATTCTCAAAGAAATCGGCCGTAGAAAAAAGGACCAGATCCTCGTGGGGTTTGCCGCGGAAACAGAAAACCTTGAACAGCATGCGGAAACAAAGCGGGTTGAAAAAAACCTGGATATTATCGTGGGGAATATCGTTGGCGAACCTTCTTCTGGTTTCGGCGCCGATACCAACAAGGTGACCCTGTTCTACAAAGACGGGACCCAAGAGCCCCTGCCTGTGATGGAAAAGGATGCGGTGGCCCACATCCTGTTGGATCGCATATTAAAACGGCCATAATATATAAGGGTCATCTGCCGATTCGTTGTCGTCGATACAGGCTAAATAAGAGGGGCGTCTCCAATTGAGCAGATGTGATCTTCGAGGGGTCCAGGATTCAAGGACTCGAGTGAAAATGCCAAAAAGTTACAAAGGGTTGAAAGAAGCCCTCGACGGTATGGACAGCTATCTCAGGTTTCTGGCTGAAAGGGGATGCCGGGGCTTTGACTGCTCACCGGAGAGTCTTCAAAAAATCGAGGCGTGGGGGCACCCAAGCAGTCCGTGTTCTGAAACCCTTGAGGACGTCCGGATGGACCTGGGGGAGTGCCGCCGTTGCAAGCTCTCGGAAGGCCGAAAGAATATCGTATTTGGTGCCGGCAATCCCAATGCCAGACTGGTATTTGTGGGGGAAGGTCCGGGTTATGAAGAGGATCAGAGGGGCGAGCCCTTTGTGGGCGCTGCAGGACAGCTGCTGACCAAGATCATAGAAGCCATGAACCATACCCGGGAAGCGGTATACATCTGTAACATCATAAAATGCCGGCCCCCGGGGAACAGAAATCCGATGCCCGATGAGATAGCGGCCTGTTCACCGTTTTTAAGGCGCCAGATTTCGTCGATAAAACCCGATTTCATTTGCGCTTTAGGGACCTTTGCCGCCCAGACACTCCTTGAAACCAGCGTGCCGATTTCAAAGCTCAAAGGGCGTTTTCACGACTATATGGGGATCCAGGTGCTGCCCACATACCATCCGGCCTATTTACTTCGAAATCCAGGCAAAAAACGGGATGTCTGGGAAGATATGCAGAAGCTGATGAAGGCATTGGACAATTGAACTGCAACAGCCAGAGCATATTTGAATGGATAAATTTTCTATCTCACTTATAGAGGCGTTATGAAATGCATCCAAATCTACCCAAAATCATCATCCATCAAACACATAAAATATCTTTCCCTTTTTGTTTGGGAACAAATGGGGTGAAATTTATTCGGTGGGTTATCCCCGCCCTGTTGTTGTCCGTATTCTGCTTTTTCGGAAACGTTTCAGCGGCTGAAAGCGAAATCTATATCCTGAAAATGTCGGGTTCCATTAATCCGGCTGTGGCTGATTTCGTGAAAAAGGGAATTGACAAGGCCTCTGGGGACGGCGTTGCATGCCTCATTTTGCAAATCGATACCCCCGGTGGCCTTGCCGAGTCCATGCGTGAAATCGTCATGGCAATTTTTGCCAGCAAAGTTCCGGTGATATCGTATGTGGCCCCCAGCGGTGCCAGGGCTGCTTCGGCCGGCGTCATGATTACCATCGCAGCAGACATTGCTGCAATGGCACCGGGAACCAATATTGGCGCTGCACATCCGGTGGGGGCCGGCGGTAAGGAAATCGGCGGGACCATGTCCGAAAAAGTGGTCAATGACATGGTCGCCCATGTAAAGAGTATTGCAGAAAAAAGGAAGAAGAATGTTGAGTGGGTGGAAAAGGCCGTCCGGAAAAGCATTTCCGTGACCGAATCCGAAGCCCTCAAGGAGAATGTCATCGATATCGTGGCAAAAGATATGGACGATCTAATCCGTCAGATCAACGGCCGAAAGATCGAAGACAAAGGGGTATTGAAACTCGACAAGGTTAAAAAGACGGTCCTTGAAGAGACACTAAGAACCAAGATTTTAAAGACCATCAGCGATCCAAATGTCGCGTATATCCTTATGATGATCGGTCTTGCCGGTCTCTATTTCGAACTGTCACATCCCGGTGCTGTTCTCCCGGGAGTGATCGGCGGCATCGCGATTATTTTGGCATTTTTCGCATTTCAGACCATACCGGTCAACTATGCCGGATTTCTCCTGATCCTTCTGGCGATTATTTTTTTCATCATGGAGATGAAGATCGCAAGTTACGGACTTTTGAGTGTTGCCGGCATTGCCGCCCTTTTGCTGGGTTCCCTGATGTTATTTGAAAGCGATGGTTCGGATATGGGCTTGTCTTGGAAGGTTCTCATTCCCACGCTGGGTTTAATTTCCGGTTTTTTTGTGGTTGTTTCAGGGCTGGTTTTCAAGTCCCACCTGACAAAGCCCCGGACAGGTGCAGTGGGCCTCGTGGGAGAAATCGGGACGGTAAAAGCGGCGATTATGCCTGAAGGAAAGGTGTTCGTTCACGGCGAGCTGTGGAAAGCGACTTCAAAAGATCCCATCGAAACCGGTGTCCGTGTTCGAGTTCTAAGGGTTGTCGACCTTGTATTGGAAGTGGAACCGGTGGAATAAATCCTAACACTGGGCCCCAAATTAACACAAATAAAATGGGAGAATAAAATGTATACGCTAATAACAGTACTGGTGGTGACGATCTTTTTTCTGTCCGCAGCCATACGAATCCTCAACGAGTATGAACGGGGCGTTATTTTCAGACTGGGCCGGGTGATACAGGCAAAAGGGCCGGGACTGATCATACTGATTCCGGTGGTGGACAAAATGATAAAAGTCAGTATGCGTCTTGTGGCCGTGGACATAGACCCCCAGGACGTCATCAGCAGGGACAATGTCTCTGTAAAGGTGAATGCTGTCATTTATTTTAGGGTCATCGATCCCATAAAGGCCATCGTGGAAGTTGAGGACTACAGTTATGCCATGTCCCAACTTGCCCAGACGACCTTAAGGAGTGTCTGCGGTCAGGCAGAACTCGATGAGCTGCTGTCTGCAAGGGATAAAATCAATTCCCAGCTTCAGGAAATTCTCGATTTGCATACGGATCCGTGGGGGATTAAGGTCGCGACGGTGGAGCTTAAGCATATTGACTTGCCCCAGGAGATGCAGCGTTCCATGGCCAAGCAGGCCGAGGCGGAGAGAGAACGGCGGGCCAAGATAATAAACGCTGACGGTGAGTTCCAGGCGGCAACCAAGCTGGCGGAAGCGGCAGAGATTATTCGCGAGCACCCCATGGCATTACAGCTAAGATATCTCCAGACCATGCGCGAGATGTCCGCCGAGCAGAATACCACCACCATTTTTCCGTTCCCCATCGATCTTTTCCAACCGTTTATAAAAGCTGTGGAGAGGGGAAAAAAGGAAGGAGACAAATAACTGCCATCTATGTGTTGACATCATTGAAAAAAATTGTTTAATTAAATTCTTTTTATACAATATCTTGAAAATTTTAGAAAATGCACTAGAATTCTATCTTAAAACAGGTTCAACAACACACAAATTGCCGATCAGCGGGGGTCCTGAAGCCTCCGCTTGTGCTTTTTAAAGTTAAAAAAGGAGACTTTCAGCGAATGAGCGTTAAGAAAAAACAAGACAAAGAAAAACCACTCGAAAAAATGACGGCCAAAGAATTGCGGGAGGTCGGAAAGCAAATTCCCGAAATTACAGGAGTTTTTGGCATGAACAAGCCGGAGCTCATCAGTGCCATAAAAAAGGCCAGGGGGATTGAAGATGACACCAAGAAAGGGTCGTCTTCCTCTGTCCGGGAAATCAAGAAAAAGATTAAGGACATCAGGGTTAAACGCATGGCTGCCCTGGAGAGCGACGATAATAAAATGGCTGAAATTTTAAAACGCCGCATTACACGGCTTAAGAAAAAAACACGCAAACCAGCCTAAGCGGCGGTCGGTAACCGGCGAGAAACGGTGACAAAAGCCAAGGAAGGACAACCCATAAAATTATGATCGATCCGTCGTCATTGGCATTTGATATTGATGGTGTTTTTGCAGATACCATGACGTTGTTCCTGGATATAGCACGGGAAGAATATAACATAGACCGTGTCAAATACGAAGATATTACCTCTTATACTCTGGAAGAATGTATCGATATGGAGCCGGCGCTTATCGGCGCTATTATCGGAAAGATAATGGATGGAAGTCATAAAGCCCCATTAAAACCCATAGCGGGCGCCGCCGACGTCTTAACCCGGTTGGGCCGGCTTTACAGGCCGATTCTGTTTGTTACTGCCCGGACGTACGCGGCTCCCATCTATGACTGGATACAGAGTGTACTGCCTTTCGATCCGAGTTCCATAGAAGTTGTTGCCACCGGTTCGTTTGAAGCCAAGGCAGATGTCCTTTTAAACAAAGATATCGCTTATTTTGTGGAAGACAGACTTGAAACCTGTTTTCCCCTTCAGGCGGCGGGGGTAACACCCGTTCTTTTCAAGCAGCCCTGGAACAGAAAGCGTCATCCCTTCATGGAAGTCGGCACTTGGGAAGAACTCGAATCGCTGATTGAATTTTGATGATTTCATCTTCTTTGAAAAATCAAATCCGCGCCTTTATCGATGCCCTTTCCGCTGAAAAGGGGTATTCAGCAAATACTTGTCGCGCGTACTCGCACGACCTTAATGAGTTTGCATCTTTTATTTGTGAAAATCGCTTTTCAAAAAAGAAGGATTCAAAGGACGCCGATACCTTCAGGGCCCATCAGGTCGACAGCCTGATGATAAGAGAGTATCTGGGATTTTTACACAAGAAGAATAAAAAGGTTACCCTGGCCAGAAAGCTCTCGGCGTTACGTTCGTTTTTCAGATATCTTGTCAAGCATGGGGTTATACAGGATAGTCCTCTGGACCTGATTTTGACGCCGAAACAGAAAAAAACGATTCCAGTGTACCTTCCTGTGGACGATATTTTCAGGCTGCTCGATTCAATCAAGACCGATACACTGGGGGGCACCCGGAACCTTGCCATTTTCGAAACACTCTACTCCACCGGGATACGCATTTCCGAACTGACCGGCCTGAATGTCTATGATGTGGATTTCGAACAGTGTTTAATCCGTGTGCTCGGAAAAGGTGACCAAGAGCGAATCGTGCCTGTGGGAAAGAAGGCGGTAACGGCTATCCAGGATTATAGAAAGCGATTACACCAGAAAAAGGGCATCGGGACTGAAGAAAATTCGCCCCTATTTTTAAACAAGAACAACGGGCGTCTCACCACCCGATCCATCGCCCGCATTCTTGATCACATATCGAAAGAATGCGGCCTGTTGATTCCGGTTTCGCCCCATGCCCTGCGTCATACGTTTGCCACCCATATGCTCGATGCCGGGGCGGATTTGAGAGTGGTTCAGGAGCTTTTGGGTCACAAAAGCCTTTCCACCACACAAAAATATACACACGTGAGTATCGACAGGTTGATGGAGACATATGACAAGGCCCATCCAAGACGATAAACAAAGACCTAAATCGAGGGTTTCAAATTACGTCAGTGTATTATAAATATAATATCCTAACAACGGCTGCATGCCCCATGCCCCCGAAAAAGGATTTCGGGATTTCGCTGCGCTCAACCTGCTTATATTCGGCAAATTCAACAATCGCTCAACTTAGGAAGGACAATAGAAAACGATGAAATTCCATGGTACAACAATTCTTGCCGTGAGACACAAGGGCAACGTCGTCGTGGCCGGTGACGGTCAGGTAACATTGAATAATATCATCATAAAGCATACCGCTAAAAAAGTCAGGAGAATTTACAACGACAAGATCATCGTCGGATTTGCCGGTGCCACGGCCGACGCTATGAACCTATCGGAACGCCTGGAGAAGAAACTCGAGCGTTACAATGGCAATCTGACACGCAGTGCCGTTGAACTGGCCCGGGACTGGCGTACCGACAAGTATTTGAGACGTCTGGAAGCCATCATGATTGCCGTGGATGAAAAAAACATTTTTGTTATCTCGGGAAACGGGGATGTGATCGAACCTGACGGGGGTGTCATGGGCATCGGATCCGGAGGCGCCAGCGCCCAGGCTGCGGCAACAGCCCTGATAGAACATGCCGATATGGATGCCGCGGACATTGTGAGAGAAGCAATGAAAATCGCCGGATCCCTATGCGTATTCACCAATGATGCCGTCACCATTGAAGAATTATAACCCGAATCTTGGAGGTGACAGCTCCGGTTCGCTCAAAACTCAGGTGAAAACACTCACCGACAAACAAAGATAAATAAAAAATGAACAGTCTAAAACCAATCGAAATTGTTAAAGAACTTGATAAATATATTATCGGGCAGCACAAAGCAAAGCGATCTGTTGCCATTGCCTTAAGAAACCGGTGGCGCAGACAGCAGGTTGAAGCAGAACTCCGTGATGAGATCGCACCCAAAAATATCATCCTCATCGGTCCCACGGGGGTGGGAAAAACCGAGATTGCCAGAAGACTTTCGAATCTTACGGATTCGCCGTTCAACAAGGTGGAGGCCTCCAAGTTTACCGAGGTCGGTTACGTGGGGCGGGACGTTGAATCTATGGTAAGGGATTTACTCGAGTTGACGGTAAATATGCTCAAATCCCGGGAGCAGGAGGTCGTCAAGGAAAAAGCGGGGCAAATCGCCGAAGAGAGAATGCTCGACCTTCTTCTACCAAAATCCGGAACGCAAACGGATCGGAGTGCCGGAGATGAAAAAGGGGTACCACCTGAACGGTTGACACACACCGGCGACACATCTTCTTCCACACGGGAGAAACTTCGAAAATTGCTCCGTGACGGGAAGCTCGATAGCCGGTATGTCGACCTTGACGTTTCAGAGCGGAGCATGCCGGTGGTGGAAATTTTTTCAAACGTCGGTATGGAAGAGATGGGCTTTAACTTCAAAGACATGATGGGGAGTCTTTTGCCCAAAAATACCAAACGGCGGAAAGTAAAAGTCGATGAAGCCCTGGAAATGCTGGCTGCCGAAGAAGCTCAGAACCTCGTGGATATGGACAAAGTGGTAAAAGAAGCCATTATAAAAGTCGAAGAGTCCGGGATCATATTTCTCGACGAGATCGACAAGATTGCCGGTAAAAATGGCACCCAAGGCCCTGACGTGTCCAGAGAGGGCGTTCAGAGAGATCTCCTTCCCATCGTTGAAGGGAGTACGGTTACGACAAAATACGGTCCGTTGAAGACGGACAATATTCTTTTTATTGCCGCCGGTGCTTTTCACACCATCAAACCCTCGGATTTGATTCCGGAACTGCAAGGCCGCTTCCCCATTCGAGTTGAACTGGATGCACTCGGCCGGAAAGAGTTTGTAAGAATACTGACCGAACCGAAAAATGCGCTTCTTCTTCAATATATGGCATTGTTGAGGACCGAAGGTGTTGATGTGGTTTTCGAGGACGAAGCTGTCGAAGAAATCGCCATGATTGCTGAAGAGGTCAACAACCTCACCGAAAACATCGGGGCGAGACGGCTCCATACGATTATGGAGTATCTGCTGGAGGACATCCTCTTCGATGCGCCGGACATGACGGAAACGCGCGTCGTTGTCGACAAAAAATATGTGGAAGACAAATTGAAGGATATCAAAGAAGACGAGGATTTAAGTCGGTATATCTTGTAACTTATGTGTTGCACCCTTTAAAAACCGGATCGTTCAATGGGATCGGGGTGGATTTTTCAGTCAATCAGATCAAAATTTAAGGTGTTAGAATGAAAGAAAATATCATGACTCGGGCAGATGAGGTTATCGCCAAAACCTACAAAAGATTTCCAATCGTAATCACCCAGGGCAAAGGGTGCCATCTCTGGGATGCCACCGGGAAACAATACACGGATTTTGTTTCCGGAATTGCGGTGTGCAACCTGGGCCATTCACATCCGAGAGTTTCCAAGGCCCTTGCAAAGCAGGCGGATACCCTGTTGCATGTGTCCAACCTTTACTATACGGAGCCCCAGGTACATCTGGCATCATGGCTGACAGAAAACAGTTTTGCCGACCGGGTTTTTTTCTGTAACAGCGGGGCTGAAGCCAATGAGGCGGCCATTAAACTTGCCCGGAAGTATTTCAAAGAAAAGGGTGAAAAGGACCGCTACAGGATCATCTCCATGGAACAGTCCTTTCATGGGCGGACCATGGCAACCCTCTCTGCAACCGGTCAGGATAAGATAAAAAAAGGATTCGAACCGGTTCTTGAGGGATTCGACCATGTACCGTTCAATGACATGGATGCCTTGCACGACAAAATCGGCCCGCAGACGTGCGCTGTTTTGATCGAGCCGATCCAGGGTGAAGGCGGGGTGCGCTGCCCCGATGACGGGTATCTCGAGGCTGTCAGGCGGGTCTGCGACAAAACCGGGATGCTTTTAATTTTTGATGAAATACAGACCGGAATGGGACGCACCGGCAAGCTTTTCGCCTATGAACATTTCGGGATTGAGCCGGATATCATGACATTGGCCAAGGCCCTTGCCAATGGATTGCCCATCGGCGCCATGCTTGCCAAAGAAGCCGTGGCCGATGCATTCGGACCCGGTGCCCATGCGTCTACATTCGGCGGCACGCCCATTGTCACCACAGCTTCACTGGAAGTGGTTAAAGTACTTTCAGAAGAAAATATCATCGCCCATTGCTCGAACATCGGCGTCTATTTTAAAGAACGGCTTTTATGGCTGAAAAACAGGCATGAATCGATTGTGGATGTTCGTGGCAAGGGCCTGCTTGTGGGGATGAAGCTCGAAATAGAAGGGGGGCCCATTGTCGATGCATGTCTGGAGAAAGGGTTCCTGATAAACTGTATTCAAGAGAATATCTTGCGCTTTATTCCGCCGCTTATTATTGAAAAGAACCATATAGACGCCCTCGTGGCATGCCTGGATGAGATTTTGGAATGAACCCTGATTGAGCGAAAGTTTAGGATGTCCCAGATCCAAGGCATCAAGGACGAAGCCCCGCAGACAAAGCGGGATCGTCTACTGCGAGTCCTTGATACCCCTCTATTTGCGGAACAAGCTCCGGAGATGGGGTATCCTAAGCTTTCCCGAAGGGTAAACAAAATGGGATTGTATTAAAAATAAATATTTCATCGTTAGAAGCATTATGAAAATACGTTTGTATCTACAAAATATATAAAAAATCTCTGTGTATCGTAAAAGAGGTGCCTATGTCCGAAAAACTCTGGACCGGGAGATTCACTGAAAAAACAGATAGACTTGTTGAAGAATTTACGTCTTCCATCGATATCGATAAACGTCTTTATTCTTATGATATTGAAGGGAGCATCGCCCACTGCCGTATGCTTGCAAAGGTGTCTATTATTTCCGAAGAGGACGCCGCAACGTTGATCGAAGGGTTGGTCCTGATAAAAAGGGAGATCCACCGGGGAGAGTTCCAGTTTGACAACAGCCTGGAGGATATCCACATGCATATTGAGACCCGGCTCATGGAAAAAATCGGGAAAATCGCCCAGAAGCTCCATACCGCAAGGAGTCGAAACGATCAGGTGGCTCTGGATGTGAGGATGTATCTGAGGGATGAGACTTCAGATACCGTAAACCGACTGCTGATGCTCCAAAAGGTTTTGGTTGACCTTGCCAAAACCTACCTCCACGTGGTCCTGCCCGGCTACACGCACTTGCAGCGGGCCCAGCCGGTTCTTTTATCCCATTATTTGATGGCGTATTATGAAATGTTCTCAAGGGATGTCGAAAGGTTCGATGACTGCTTAAAACGGATCAACGTGATGCCCCTGGGGAGTGCAGCCCTTGCCGGGACCACCTATCCCATAGACCGGGCCTATACGGCGAGCCTTCTCAATTTTCCAAAAATATCGGCCAACAGTATCGATGCCGTGTCAGATAGAGATTTTATCATTGAATTTATATCGGCGGCGAGCATCTGTATGGTTCATTTAAGTCGAATGTCGGAAGAGCTTATTTTATGGTCTTCATCGGAGTTCGGTTTCATTGAACTTCCGGATTCCTTTGCCACCGGCAGCAGCATCATGCCCCAGAAGAAGAATCCCGATGTGCCGGAACTGGTTAGGGGAAGAACCGGACGTGTTTTTGGAGATCTGGTTTCCCTGTTGACGATTATGAAATCCTTGCCCTTGTCGTATAACCGGGACATGCAGGAAGATAAACCCGTTTTGTTCGGAACCGTGGATATTTTAAAGCAATGTATCGAGATTTATATAAAAATGCTTCCGAAATTGAAGATCAACACGGAAGCAATGAACACGGCGGCGACCCGGGGATTTTTGAATGCAACAGATATGGCGGATTATCTCGTAAGCACCGGTATCCCCTTTCGCCAGGCCCATGGCTGTGTCGGTGAGGCGGTTGCCTATGCCTCGAATAAAAAAAAGGAACTTCATGAACTGACCCTTGAAGAATTGCAATCCTTCTCCTCCCATATTGAAGAAGACATATTCAAAATATTAACCTTGGATCAGATGATAAACCGAAGAAGATCCCAGGGAGGCACGGCGTTAGAAAATGTAAGGGCTGCCATAAAGGCGGCGGAAGAGGAACTTGATTCAAAAATTAAAAGATGATGGTTTCTATGGAGTTGTTTGAGTGATGATGACCAAAATGTTTAAAAAAAGTCTGGTGTTAATCTGTTCTGTTGTTGTTCCGCTGGCACTTTTTCTTTCGGGGTGCGGCAAGAAGGGGCCGCCCAGACCGCCTGTAAAAGAAACTGTGGATCAAACTATCAAAGGGGATAGTTCCGTGAAAAGTAAAAAGTTAAACGTGAAAAGCCTATATGTTGTGTAATATTGCCTCTTAATGTGTTAACTATAATAGTTTTACATTTCACCTTTCACTTTTTACGAGTTTGTCAATGTTAATGAACAAAAAGGGGTTTTATGCATCATTTTAATTATCGCGAAAACGAGTTGTATTGCGAAGATGTTCCAATCCGGACCATTGCCGAAGACGTCGGGACGCCGTTCTATTTGTACAGCCATGCGACGTTAAAGCGCCATTTTTTAATTTTTAATGAAGCCTTTGACGGTGTGGATAGACTTGTTTGCTATTCAGCCAAGGCCAACACCAACCAGGCGGTTTTGAAGCTGTTTGAAAGCCTTGGCAGCGGACTCGATATTGTTTCCGGCGGCGAACTGTATCGCGGATTAAAAGCCGGTTTTTCTTCAGACAGAATCGTCTATTCCGGTGTTGGAAAACGTATGGATGAGATAGACTATGCCCTTGAAGCGGGGATCCTGATGTTCAATGTAGAATCCCTTGAAGAGCTCCATCTCATCAATGAAAGAGCGGGCCTCTTAGACCTAAAAGCACCGGTGGCCATTCGAGTGAACCCCGACGTCGATCCCAAAACCCATCCGTATATTTCCACCGGACTGGAAAAAAACAAGTTCGGTATCGATAGGGAGACCGCCATTGAAGGGTATAAGGTTGCAAGCAGACTCGACCATATCGATGTGGTGGGTATCGACTGCCACATCGGGTCGCAGATAACAGAAGCAAAACCTTTTATTGAAGCACTGGAAAGCATAAAGCGTTTGATCGAAGAACTGCGCGGAATAGGAATCGAAATCAAATATCTGGATATGGGGGGCGGTCTCGGAATAACCTATGACGATGAATCGCCGCCCCATCCCCGTGAATATGCCCGTGCCATCGTCGAATCCCTTATAGGTACCCATCTAAAACTCATTTTAGAACCCGGTAGGGTTATCGTCGGAAATGCCGGAATACTGGTGACCCAGGTTCTTTTCAGGAAATCGGGTCGAGTCAAAGAGTTTGTGGTGGCCGATGCCGGAATGAACGATCTGATGCGCCCCACATTGTACAAGGCTTTTCACGCCATAGAACCGGTGGTGCGCGCTGAAGACGACGATCCCATTACGGCGGATGTGGTGGGTCCCATTTGCGAGAGCGGGGATTTTCTGGCCCAAGACCGCAAGATCCAAAACGTAAAAAAAGGCGATCTTCTTGCGGTGATGAGTGCAGGGGCCTATGGCTTTACAATGAGTTCCAATTACTGCTCCAGGCCCAGGGTAGCCGAAGTCATGGTAAAGGATGACAGTTATCATGTGGTTCGGAATCGCGAGAGTTACCAGGATCTGGTGGTCTGCGAATCGATACCGCCATTTTTAGGTGATTGAAGGTTATGGAAAAAATAGAATTTTATAAAATGAGCGGCAGCGGCAACGACTTTATCATCGTCGACAACCGCGATAAAATTGTTGATGAAACCGATTTGTTAAATTTTATTGTCAAGGTGTGTCGTAGAAAAATGTCCGTCGGGGCCGATGGACTTATCCTTGTGGAGAACACAAAGGGTGCGGACTTCAAATGGCGGTTTTTTAACTCCGACGGCAGTGCGGCGGAGATGTGCGGAAACGGTGCACGGTGCGTTGCGCGGTTCGCATATTTAAACGGCATTGCCGGACCAAAGATGTCCTTCGAGACCGGGGCCGGAATCGTTGAAGCTCAGGTTGCCGGCGAGAGCGTTAAAATAAAAATGACAGATCCGTTAGATCTCAAAACGGATTATACCCTCGAACTCAAAGACCGTTCGATTTCCGTCTCCAGCATCAACACAGGGGTGCCCCATGTGGTGATAGTCATCACCGACACCCTGGACGATGTCGAGGTCGTTAAAATAGGACGGGAGATTCGCTTCCACCCTATGTTCGCTCCGGCCGGCACCAATGTTAATTTCATCTGCCCCATAACAGATGATACCATTGGAATTCGAACTTACGAGCGTGGTGTTGAGGACGAAACTTTGGCCTGTGGGACCGGGTCCGTTGCAGGTGCCCTCATTATGGCTCGCAAGATGAAGGTCGATGCTCCCATCAATGTTTTGACCCGAAGCGGTGGACATCTCAAGATCTATTACACAGAAAGAGATGCCACATTTCAGGACATTTATCTGGAAGGGGATGCCCGGATCATTTACCGGGCAAAACTCTTTGAAGATGCATGGAAAGACAATCTCTGATTTCCAAGGGGCGGACTATAAAGCATCGCAAAGCGATTGTAAAAATTAGAACAATGGACATTCATACAGCATACATTGGGGCCGGTTCCAACATGGGAGACAAACTCTTGAATTGCAAGAACGGAATCTCTGCCCTCACAACCACCCGAAATGTCTTGGAAAAGGTATGGTCGCGATTCTACAAAACCGAACCGGTGGACTACAAAAACCAGGATTGGTTTGTAAATGTCGTGGTAAAGGTTGAAACCACCCTTGCCCCGGTTGAGCTGTTAAAGAGACTTAAAGCCATTGAACGAGAAGCCGGACGTGTGGACGGTGCCATTAGATTCGGCCCCAGGGTCCTCGATTTGGACATCATTTTGTACGATGATTTGGTGATGAATTCATGGGAATTGGTCGTTCCTCATCCCAGAATGCACAAAAGACGTTTTGTATTAAGACCAATCTGTGATATAGATCCAACGATTGTTCATCCGGTTTTTAAAAAAGAGATGCAAGCGCTGCTGGATGTCCTCGATGAAAATGATCAAAGGATTGTTGAATATCGATGCGATTATTAATCCTGATGGGTATTGTGTACCTTTGTTACAGGTTCCTGAAATCCTGGATCCTTAAAGAAAAATTGCCGCACCAAACCGTATCGGATAAAAAATCGGGCGAGATCGATAACGTCATGGATAAAGATCCCTATTGTGGTGTATATTTCGCAAGAAAAGACGGCGTAAATTTAAAAATCGACGGGCAGGATTTATATTTTTGCAGCCAAGAATGCAGGGATAAATTTTTAGAAAACCATAAAAAAAAATAGTTCTCAACCCGCTATCATCGAGGTTCGCCGGATCCTAAAGCGTATTTTGCGGCAACTTCAACAGGATGAATAATTAAGGAATCAATATATCGCACAGGAGGTTTTTTGATGAAATTTTTTATAGACACAGCAAACATCGACGAAATTAAGGAAGCAAACAGCATGGGGATGGTTGACGGCGTTACAACCAATCCCAGTCTGATAGCCAAAGAAGGCCGGGATTTTGAAGAGATTATCAAAGAGATCTGCGAAATCGTGGACGGCCCCATCAGCGCCGAGGTTATCAGCATCGATGCCGAAGGTATGGTTAAAGAGGCCCGTGAACTCTCAAAAATCCATGATAATATCGTGGTAAAGATCCCCATGCTGGTGGACGGTTTAAAGGCGACCCGAATACTTGCCGAAGAAGGGATCAAGACAAACGTAACGCTGGTTTTTTCGCCGTTGCAGGCGCTGATGGCGGCCAAAGCCGGGGCCACGTATGTTAGCCCCTTCATCGGTCGTCTGGATGACATATCCCAGGAAGGCCTTCTGCTGGTGGAGCAGATCGTTGAAATTTACAGTAACTACGCATACGATACTGAAATCATTGTGGCAAGCATTCGCAACCCGTTGCATGTGCTGGAATCGGCGTTAATGGGTGCCGACATCGCCACCATTCCCTTTAGTGTCCTCAGTAAATTGGCGGCCCATCCCTTGACCGACAAAGGGCTCAAGGCATTTCTGGACGACTGGAACAAGGCCAAAAAATAGTTAAAAAAAGTGATATCATGTTTCAGCGGGGACAAATCAAAAATATACTGAGCCATCCCAACAGCTTGACCCTGTTTCGAGTTGCTGCAGTGCCGATCATTGTGATTCTGCTTTTGTTCCCCAACAGACTCTGTTCATTTATTTCCGCACTGGTTTTCAGTGCAGCGGCCATCACCGATTTTCTGGACGGCTTTTTTGCACGGAAGCGGGGACTGGTATCCAACTTTGGCAAGGTCATGGATCCCATTGCCGACAAGGTTTTGATGTCGACATCTTTTATCATGCTGGCCTCTCTCCAATGGATCCCGGCCTGGATTGTTTGTATTATTATCGGACGGGAAATTGCCGTAACCGGTTTGAGAAATATTATCGCTCAAAAGGGTAAAGATGTGTCCGCATCGAGCCTCGGAAAATATAAAACCGGATTTCAGATTGCGTCGATTATTCCACTGATGATACACTATCCGTACCTTGCCGTGGATTTTAATGCCATCGGGACCATATTTTTATGGATAGCCTTGGCATTGACGGTCTGGTCGGGTGCAGATTATTTTATTAAGTTCAGAGGCCTTCTCAAACTGTAAATTTTTCTATTGACAAAATCGAATAGTTTTATTTATGAAAACAAGACTATTGAGCGGGAATAACTCAGTGGTAGAGTGCGACCTTGCCAAGGTCGAAGTCGCGGGTTCAAATCCCGTTTCCCGCTCCATTTTTTTTTGGGGGAAGGTACGGGTAAACAGACCATTATCCGGGTGTAAGGGCGGCATAGCCAAGTGGTAAGGCAGCGGTCTGCAAAACCGCTATTCACCAGTTCGAATCTGGTTGCCGCCTCCAAAATATTATTAAGGGTTTATAGGTATATTCAATTGCTTATAAACCCTTTTTTTATTAGTTACTTTAAGCCTCAAACGACCCCTCCCCAACCGTTTGGAAATCTTCCTCAGTCACAAATTGAAATCAATGGAAACCTGGGGCACGCCCTCTGGATAAATTGCAATGGCATCATTAATATGGTATGCACAAATAAATAGGCCCTTACACGGGAATCGGTTCAAAAGGCGCGTTTTGCCAGGGTCGCTTACATATACTGCGGGGTATCGATATTATGGAAAACATATTGGGTGAGTTATGGATTTTCAAACTTATGAGTATCGCCGGGGCGGTATATCTAATCTATTTTTTCATCAAAGACCGTCGGAGAAAAAAGGATTAAACGTTATTTCCTTTGTCCTTGGGCCCGAAGCGGTAAAAAATCTATATATCCATCGGTCACCGTTAAAATCAACCCCATAAAAACCGGCGGTGTTGCACCGGGTTAAAGATATGAAACAGCCGTTGCCAACCGTGCTG
Source organism: uncultured delta proteobacterium (assembly GCA_963790095.1). GTDB lineage: Bacteria > Desulfobacterota > Desulfobacteria > Desulfobacterales > UBA11574 > JAAXQD01. The sequence goes on from CAWBNO010000012.1 coordinate 191,211, forward strand.
TTCATTGGTTGGAATCCGGGTATCGGCTATAGATAAACATAAAAGGCTTGCAAATAAAAACAAAATGTTGCAGGCTTTTTTAAATTAATCGCTTTAAGTTGTTAAAGTCCAAAATCAAATGCGTTAACCCTGAGGAAAAAATTCATTCAGGTTGACGGTTAAAAAGGTTTAAGATATTAAATCCGCTGGTTATGGAAAATAATAAAAGTATTTCAATGAAAGGTTAAATCATGATCCGAATCAATGAAAATTATTTGAAACTTCAATCTTCTTATCTCTTTGTAGAGATTGCCAATCGGGTCTCGGCATATCAAAAAGAAAACCCGGATGTCGAGATCATACGACTGGGAATCGGTGACGTCACCCTTCCGCTGCCGCCGGCTTGCATCCAAGCATTCAAGGCGGGTGTCGAGGAAATGGCATCGGATGCCACTTTCCGTGGATACGGGCCGGAACAGGGATATGCCTTTTTAAGGGAAACCATCGCTTTCAACGATTATCAGACCCGGGGTGCTGACATCCATCCGGATGAGATCTTTGTCAGCGACGGTGCCAAATGCGATACCGGAAACATCCAGGAGCTCTTTGCCGGGGACATCCGACTGGCGATTCCGGATCCGGTCTATCCGGTGTACCTGGACACCAACGTCATGGCCGGTCGAACCGGGGATTTCGACCAGGGAAGATACGGCGACATTCTATATTTGGAAAGCCTTCCTGAAAACGGATTTGTTCCACCCCTCCCTGAAGCGCCGGTGGATCTGATTTACCTCTGTTTCCCAAACAACCCAACCGGTGCCACCATATCCAAAGACACTTTGAAAAAATGGGTCGATTTTGCCCGTGAAAACAAGGCGCTGATTCTATATGATGCGGCCTACGAGGCATTTGTCCGGGACCCAAACCTTCCCCGTTCGATCTTCGAGATAGAAGGGGCCCGAGACGTGGCCATCGAATTCAGGAGTTTTTCAAAAACCGCCGGTTTCACCGGTACCCGGTGTGCCTATACCGTGGTTCCCAAACGCTGCATGGCGTATGACAGCAGCGGTCAAAAGCATTCTTTGCATTCCTTGTGGAATCGGCGACAATCGACCAAATTCAACGGTGTCTCCTATCCGGTTCAGAAAGCTGCCGAAGCGACGTATAGTGAACAAGGAAAAGCACAGATCATCGAAATGACAGACTATTATTTGAGAAATGCAGCCCTGATCCGAAAGGAGATGGCAGCACTGGGTTTTGAATTTGTCGGCGGTGAAAACTCGCCGTATATCTGGATAAACTGTAACAGGGATGCCTGGGCGTTTTTCGATCTTCTCCTTAAAACCGCCGGCGTCGTGACAACTCCGGGGCCTGGATTCGGCAAATGCGGCGAGGGCTTTATCCGTATCAGCGCCTTTAACAGTTATGATAACGTTGAAAAAGCCATGGAACGGATCAAGGACGCTCTGAGCGGGTCCCGTGCTGAATAATGAAAATTAAAAACACCATACTCCTTGCGGGTTTTGTAATTCTAATGGCGGTCGGCTGCGGAAGATACGCCGCCGAAACAGAAGTGCAGACCAGCTACATGATACCGCTGTTAAAGAAGATACAGCCGGCTATTGTGACCATAGTGGCCTACGATGTCAACCGGAACGTGACCAACCAGGGGAGCGGTTTTTTTGTGGATAAAAAAGGTCATCTGATCACCAATTACCATGTTCTCGACGGTGCGTATGCTGCCGATGTAAAAACCTTTGACGGCGTGAAGCATCCCATCGAGGTGGTTGTGGCTGAAAATAAATTTTCAGATCTCATCAAGGTCCGGGTAAAAATTCCGGAAGGGGCCGTTCACTGGGTCTTGGTCAGTGAAACCGAGCCGTCTATCGGTGAGCGGGTTGTGGTGGTGGGGACCCCAATGGGACTTGACCAGACGGTGAGCGAAGGTATTGTATCAGCGGTTCGGGAGCTGCCGGTTGTGGGAAAGGTTTTCCAATTGTCGGCGCCGATTTCTCCGGGTTCCAGCGGGAGTCCTGTGGTAAATATGAACGGTAACGTGATTGGGGTGGTTTCATTTCAAGCGGTGAAAGGGCAGAATCTCAATTTTGCCGTCTCAGGGAAGGGGATACTCGATTTAAAACAGAACGAGACGTTAAAAACCCTGTCGGAATGGACCTACGATATCAATAAAAGAACCCCCGGACTGGCCGAAGAACTGTGCAAAAAAGGATTTAATTTCTCCATCAGAGGGGAATTTAAAGACGCGCTCGATTACTATAAAGAAGCCACGGAGAAGAGTCCGGACGATACCATTGCCTGGTATGGGCTGGGAAGCTGCTATGATGGGCTGGATAAGCCGGAAGAGGCCATCGCGGCGTATAAACAGGCCGTTGGAATCGATCCGGGAAATGCCGACGCGCATTATCACCTGGGACGCTACTATCGCAAACTGGGTCGCTACGAGGACGCCATCGAAGCCTATGATCAGGCCATCGAAGCCGATCCGGATCATGCAGCCTCCTACTTTGACCTGGGAATGTTATACGGCAAGCTGGAAGAATTTGAAAATGGGGAGCGGTCGTTTAACCAGGTTCTGCGAATCAATCCCGATCATGCACCCACGCTCCATTATATGGGCTTGATCTACAATGGGATGGGGCGTTACGATGATGCGGCCGAATCCTGTAAAAAAGCATTGAAGATCAATCCGGATTCAGCGCCGACGCTTTACAACCTGGGGATTGCATATGGCGGACTGGGTAAAAGCAGAGAAGAAATGGAAGCATTTAAACAGGCGATCCGGGTGGATCCGGATTTTGCCCCGGCCCATTATAATATGGGGATTATCTACCTCATCCAAGGCGATAAGGCAGCGGCCCTGGAAGAATATAAAATTTTAAAAGTGCTCGATCAGAATATGGCTGAAATGCTGTTTGATCGGATTTACTAACAGTATTTTAAATTTTATTGAAACCAATCTTTTTTGGGTTTTGTTTTTGGTTTTTCCGCTTCTACTGATTTTTCTCCTTTTCCCTCATCTGCTTCCGCTTCTACTGTTTCTTCTGTCTCCTTATAGAGCAGCGCCTCGGCGCCTCCCATGATCTGTGTTGCATATCGCCGGTCGACCTTGACCACGGATTCAGACGCTGAAGCTTTTATAACCGAACCGCAGACAAGTTGATCACCTGAAGCTGAAGAAAAGCATACTTGTGCGCCAACAATGAACCCGGCATTTTCGCCCCCATCAATGGCAATGTCGCCATTTAATTTATTGACTTTTATAACCTGTGCCGCCAGGGCGTTGCTTTTAACAGAAATAACCGCCAACATAACAATTGCGAACACAACCAGAAATACACTCAATTTTTTCATGAAGATCTCCTCTCTGTGTCAAGCATATTATCGTTTAATTTTGTTGAGTCGGATGTTGCCAAATTTAGATGCCACCTCATTTTGAGACAGCTTATAGAAAAAAACAGATTTTTTTAACGTTTATCCAAGATTATCCCAGCGTCACGGATTAATCAATCCTTTTTTATCCATTTAGACGACAACCAAAACACCCGAAATTCGTGCGTGTCATGGGAAGGCACACCCTCTGAAAACCTACCGGCATTCCAAGCAGCTCATTAATGCGTCGACATCGAGCAAGCTTTCTTCACTGGCGCGAACCCCGGGGCGCTTCTTAACCTTGTGCCATGATTCAAACGGGACCTGTTTCCGGTAGTTCCGCCGACATTATGACTTGATTAAATCGGACGGATATATTAGTGATTGTAGATCATCCCAAAAAGATTTCTTGATCCCCGAACCTTTTATCCACGTAAAGAGAAAAAAATGAAAAAAATTACATTAGGTCTACTATGCATGTTACTTTTGGTGTTTTTTTCGTGCAGCAAAAAAGAGGATCAACAAAAGCAACCCCCCCCGGCCGATGTAACGGTTGTCGTTACACAAGCAAAAGACGTTCCCATCTACCAGGAATTTGTCGGCCAGATATTCGGTTTCAAAGATATTGCCATACGGGCCAGGGTGGAAGGTTTTCTGGAAGGTTTTCATTTTGAGGAAGGTTCGCGGGTCGAAAAAGGCGCTCTACTCTATACTTTGGAAAGCCAGCCGTTTGAGGCCGATGTTGCGGCAAAGATGAGCCGGGTCGCGGAAGCAAAGACAAGGCTGGCGAAAGCCAAAAGCGATTTGGACAGGATCGCGCCCCTTGCAAAGGTGAAGGCGGTCAGTGAGAGTGATTTGGATTCTGCCGTCGCCCAATATGAGGCTTCCATCGAATCGGTGAAAGCTGCCGAAGCGAATCTCAGGGCCAGTAACATCCAACTCGGTTATACCAAGATTTATTCACCCATATTCGGAATTATCGGAAAGACAACAGCCAAAGTAGGGGATTTCGTCGGTCGAAGTCCCAATCCGGTAATTTTGAATACGGTTTCCCGTATCGACACGATTATAGTGGAGTTTTTTATTACGGAGACGCAATATCTTCAGGTGGCCCGGCATTTATTATCGAAGGTCGAATCGACTGTTCAGAATGCCCGAAAAGAAACCCTGGAACTGATTCTGGCAGACGGATCTCTGTACGATCACAAAGGAAAAGTTAATTTTGTTGACCGAGACGTGGATCCCACCACCGGCGCCATACTGGTTCAAGCCTCGTTTCCCAACCCCCAGGAATTGTTACGTCCCGGACAATTTGCCAAGGTTAAGGCCCTGGTTACCGTCGTTAAAGACGGCATTCTGATTCCCCAAAGATGTGTTGTGGAACTGCAGGGGCTATACAGTGTCTATGTCGTTGGCGATGGTGATAAGGTTGAGACAAGAAACGTAAAAGTAGGACCGAAGATCAAACAATTCTGGCTGATCACCGAAGGGTTAAAGCCGGGTGAACATGTCGTGTACGAAGGTTTACAGAGAGTTAAGGGCGGGGCGGTCGTGAAACCCACAATAAAAGAAATCGAATCAATAGACCAGGAAAGCACGTAATCAGATATGGATAATTTTTTTGTAAGACGTCCAATTGTGGCCATGGTCATCGCCATTTTTATGGTAATCGTGGGGGTCGTATCGCTGAAAGGTCTTCCCACGGAGCAATATCCCAATATCACACCACCGGTGGTGGAAGTTCGGGCCACCTATACCGGAGCAAATGCCGTCAGTGTGGAGCAGTCGGTGGCCACACCGCTGGAGCAGCAGATCAATGGTGTGGACAATATGATCTATATGAAATCCATCAACGCAAATGACGGCACCATGACCGTTCAGGTGTCCTTTGAGATCGGCACCGATCCGGACATGAACACGGTTTTTACCCAAAACCGGGTTGCCGCTGCAACAGCGAAGCTCCCTGAGGAGGTCAAAAGATTAGGGGTGACCACAGAAAAATCCCTTCCGAATATATTGATGCTGGTAACGCTAACATCAGAAGACGGCAGATATGACCAGAATTTCCTTGGAAACTATTCACTGATCAATATCAAAGATATTTTGGCCCGTATAAAAGGCATCGGTCGCGTGAACGTACTCGGAGCCAGTGATTATTCCATGCGCATATGGATAGAGCCCGACCGATTGGCCCACCTGGGTATCACGGTGCCCGAGATCGTGAATGCCATCCGAGAGCAAAGTGTCATTGTTCCGGGCGGTAAATTCGGTGCTGAGCCCGCTCCTCCGGGGACGGAATTTACCTACACGGTCAGATTGCCGGATCGTCTTCAATCTGAAAAAGAATTCAGTGAAATTGTCATCAGAACCACCGAGGGAGGGTCTCAGGTAAAGATCAAAGACATCGCACGTGTGGAACTGGGCGTTGAGACTTACAACTGCATTTACTCGATTAAATGACAAAGCAGTGCGCCATGATCGCCCTGTATCAGGCGCCCGGTTCCAACGCCGTGAAACTGGCCGAAGACATCAGAAAGACAATGGAACAGCTGTCTCAATCTTTTCCGGAGAGCATCCGATACGACATATCGCTGGATACCACGTTGGCCATCACGGCAGGCATCGATGAAATCATCGAGACACTCTTTATCGCCCTGGCGTTGGTTATTCTGGTGGTTTTCATCTTTATCCAGGACTGGCGGGCGGCCTTAATTCCCACCATCGCCATCCCCGTTTCTCTGGTCGGTGCGTTTATTGTATTTCCATTGATCGGTTTCACCGTCAATGTCCTCTCGCTTCTGGGGCTGGTCCTGGCCATCGGTATTGTTGTTGACGATGCCATTGTGGTGGTGGAGGCCGTCCAGGTTAATATTGAAAATGGTATGAATCCACAAGAGGCCACCATCCATGCCATGAATGAAGTCACCGCGCCGGTCATTGCAACCACACTGGTTTTGGTGGCGGTGTTTATCCCGGTGGCCGTCATGGGAGGAATAACGGGAAGATTGTATCAACAGTTTGCCATTACGGTTGCCGTTTCGGTGGTTTTCTCATCTATTAATGCTTTAACCTTAAGTCCCGCCCTGTGCTCTCTGCTGCTTCGAAAGCAGAAACCGTACGGCGGTCCTTTGGGTATGTTCTTTCGTCTTTTTAACAAAGCCTTTGACAGATCCACCAAGACATATATGGGGTTTACCCGTATTGTAACCGGCAAAATAGTTAGGGGATTGATATTTATCCTTGTCGTGACCATTGGCATGGGTTTTATAGGGAAAAAAGTTCCCGGCGGATTTATGCCCGAAGAAGACATGGGGTATCTTATGGTAAACATTCAATTGCCGGATGCCGCATCCCTGCAACGATCCGACACGGTTGCCAAAAAAGTCGAAAAAATTATAAAAAAATACGATGAAGTGGAATACATTACCACAGTCACCGGATACAGTCTGCTCTCAGGGAGCATGTCATCCAATGCCGGTTTTATTTTTGTTTCCCTTAAGGATTGGGGTGAACGGGAGAAAACCGCAAAGGACATCGTTAGACTATTAAATGTAAATTTTCATTTGGCCATTAATGAAGCGCAGGTGTTTGCCTTTGGCCCACCGGCAATCCCCGGATTGGGGAGTGGTTCCGGATTTACGATGATGATTCAGGACAAAGGGGGAAATACACCGGATTATCTGGCCAAACACACGGTTAACTTTGTTCAGGCTGCCATGAAACGGCCTGAAATCGGTGGTATATTTACAACGTTTCGAGCAACCGTTCCCCAGCGATACATGGAAATCGACAGGGATAAAGTCCTGAAAGCGGGGATTTCCCTAAATGATATTTATACCACCGTCGGCGCCTTTCTGGGCGGTTCCTATGTAAATGATTTCAACAGATTCGGAAGGCTTTACAAAGCCTATATTCAGGCAGAACCCAAGTATAGGCAAAATGAAAAACAGATAAACCTTTTTTTTGTTAAAAATAAAGAGAACAAAAGCGTTCCTTTAGCGGCATTTGTCGATATCAAAGAAATCGTCGGGCCGGATTATACCAATCGATTTAATTTGTACAGAGCCATAGAGCTCAGTGGGGGGCCGGCGCCGGATATACTTCGGTCCAGGCCCTTGATGCCCTTGAAGAATTGGCTGCAGAAGTTCTTCCGGGGGATATGGGCTTTGCGTGGAGCAATATGTCGTACCAGGAAAAGAAGGCTTCCGGAACGGGTGCCATTGTTTTCGCGTTTTCATTGTTGTTCGTATTTCTTATTCTCGCCGCCCAATATGAAAGCTGGTCCTTGCCCTTTAGTATCCTGCTGGGGACACCCTTTGCAATCTTTGGTGCATTCATCGCATTGTTTGTTTCCCGACAGTTCAGCCAAAGCTATGAACTCAATGTTTTTGCCCAGATCGCACTGGTGATGCTCATCGCCATGGCGGCCAAAAATGCCATTCTGATCGTCGAGTTTGCCAAGCTGGAATTTGACAAAGGCCTTTCTTTGTTCGATGCGGCCATCAAAGCTGCACAGCTGCGATTCAGACCCATATTGATGACGGCGTTTTCTTTTATACTCGGTGTTCTACCGCTGGTGGTCGCTTCCGGTGCCGGGTCCGAAGCGAGAGTGGTTATGGGCATGGCATTGCTGGGCGGAATGTCTATTGCGACGCTGTTAGGTGTTTTCTTTTATCCCATGCTGTTTGTTTTCATCGGCAAAATCGCCAAATATGAAGCAGAAACGAGATCTTCAATTGCAACCTGATACCAAAGAATCCTGATGGTTATTGAAATGAAAAAATTGGCTAAATTCCTTGCGGTGATGATCGTTGTATCCCTTACAGGTTGTGCCATGGGGCCTGATTTTAAAAAACCTGTTGTGGAAACGCCGCAAAATTTTAGATTTACCGATTCAGAATCCAAAGAAACGGTTAACTTGAAATGGTGGGAATTGTTTGACGATCCCGTTCTATATTCATTGGTTGTCGCGACATTGACGAACAATAAAGACGCATTGATTGCTGCCAGCCGTATCGAAGAGGCCCGTGCGTCCCTTGGATTCACCCAGGCGGATCAATACCCCCGACTGGATTTAGAAGCCGGCGCAAAGACAGGGAATTTTACGGGGGTATCCCGGTCGTCAACAACAGACAAATCTGCCTATATCGCACCGGTATTGAGCTGGGAAATCGATTTCTGGGGCAAATACCGCAGATCCACCGAAGCCGCAAGATCGGAATTGATGGCGTCTGAGTATTCCCTGAGGACCGTTCAAATCAGTTTGATTTCCGAAGTCGTCAGTACATATTTCCTGTTGTTGGATTATCATCAAAGATTGATAATCTCCGAACAGACCCTTGATTCACGGCTGGACAGTCTGGATATTATTCAAAAGCGTTTTGACAAAGGCATCATTCCCGAAATTGATTTGAACCAGGCGCAAATTCAAAAAGAAATTGCCGCAGCCGCCATACCGGTCTATGAACGAAGCATCGCCCAAACTGAAAATGCCATCAGTATTTTAATCGGACGATTTCCAGCGAAGATTGAAAAAGGCATCGATCTCCACAGTCAAACCATACCGCCGGAGATACCGGTTGGACTGACCTCCAGTCTGCTGGAGCGCAGGCCCGATATTGCTGAAGCCATGTACTTGCTGGAGGCGCAAACCGCAAAGATCGGTGTTGCCCAAGCACTGAGGTTTCCATCTATCAGCCTGACAGGTCTTTTCGGGGCGGTCAGCAGTGAATTATCTTCCATCTCCACGGATGGTAGCATCTGGTCGGTGGGGGGGAGCCTATTGGGTCCTATTTTTGACTTTAATAAGAGCCTCCAGCGGGTTGAAATTGAGAAAGAAAGGACCCGGCAGGCATTGTATCAATACGAAAACAGGGTGCTGTTTGCTTTTCGAGAAGTCTCGGACGCCTTGAATGAAATTCAAACCTACAAAAAGCAGATCTCTGCGGTGAAGCGAAAATTCAAGGCAGCGAAAAATGCGTCGTTCCTGTCAAAAATGAGATATGACAAAGGCGTAACCAGCTATCTCGAAGTGCTGGACACCGAGCGAACCTTGTTCGATGTCGGACTGGAGCTTTCCCAGTTGAAACAACAATTCTTAAATGCCTATGTGAAACTATACAAAGCCCTTGGGGGGGGATGGCTGACAAAGGCGGAAATGGAAGGGGAAGCCAAAAAGAAATAAGACCCATGGCTTTGAACCCAAGTTCTTCATTCTGTTTTCCATCATACCAATCATGATCTGCCCGCTCGTCCTTGTAATGGCAGGCAGGGCCAATCGAACGTGTTGGAGAAAGGGAAATATGCTTTTAAGAAGACGACTGCTCGTGGTCTTTACCATTTGGTTATTCTCGGCGGCGCCCCTCCATGCCCAGCCGTATTCAGACCCCTTTGGCGCTTCAACTATCCCGGAACGTCCAATCCCTAACCTGGAGAGCGATCATCGCCACTCCCTCGATACCTTTATTGCCGGCGATGATGATCCTAACCCACCGCTAAAGCTGTTCACGGCCCAAACGTCTCCGCCCGACGACCAACAAATTCAACAAAACCAGGGAAATATGGCCGAAATTAGAGAACGGCTCGAGGAACGGATACAGGCGTTGGAGGCGGAGTGGGCGGCCATAAAGAAAGAAGAAGAAGAGATAAACAGAATCGGCAGTGGAGGGACCTTACGGGGCAGCAAAACCAAAAAATTCATGAAAAGAACGGATGAATTCAGCCAACGTGTGACAAAATACAATGCGGAGAAGGAGAAATTACGTAAAGATATCGAAGCGTATGAAGCTGCGGTGAAAGACGCCTCCACGGCCCCCCTGGATGCAGGTTCGGCGGATCAAGGTGCGAAAGGAGACCAAACAGGCGCGTATCTCGAAAAAAAGAGAGAAGAACTGACCCAGGAATACCGGGCCTTAAAGCAAGAAAAACAACAGATCGGCCGGACAGCGCAAACGGACGGCGCAATAGGCAATGTCCCCACGGTCAACCAGCAGATGACCCAGTGGAATGAAAAGATGAAAGAATTTTCAAAAAAGAGAGAGCTATTCAACGAAGCTGTCCATACTTTCAATGAAACATCCGGACAAAACATCCAGCCCCTGCCTGAACCGTAATGATCGAAAGCCCTTAACCCCCCTGTCCCCTGTCCGTTGGTTTGAGGACGATCTCAACGCTCCTAACGATCAAAACGATCGTAACGCTTCCAAGGATTTAACCATTTAGCCGTCCTGGATCTTTATCGGGTATTGAAAGTATTTCAATCGTGCTTAACTTTTGGAGAAAATAGCCTGTTTCTCCGGTTCTGCCGAACCAGTGACCAATGACAAATGACCAATGACCGGTAACCAGTAACCAGTGACCAGTGTCCAATGACAAATGACCCATGAAACGCAGAGCTTTTATACATAAAATGTTTCTTACTTTACAAGGGATGCTGTTGATGCATTTTGCTGACCCTCGGGTATTGTTGGGGGCTTTTGGGGAAATGGACGGTGAAACACTCCATTATCGCCCCTTGAACGGCCGAAGCCTCAGGGACATGGCCCTGGGAAAGGAACATCACGGCTCTGGCGCCTTTAACAATCCCATCGGCGCTTCCCGAAGGGGAAGATTTTTTCAGCTTCTGAAATGGAAGCTCAGCCAAAACAGTTTTGGCCCTTTTCTCAAAGATCAGCCCACCCAACCGATCGCCATCGACTGGGAACCGATCCGGGTGCATCAAGGGGTATCCATCACGTTTCTGAAACATGCCAGCGTCTTGATCAAGGACGTGGACAGATATCTCCTCGTGGATCCCGTGTTTTCGGATATATTCGGGTTTGTCGAGGATTTCTCACCGTTCACATTTAGCCCCCGCCAGATTCCGGAACCGGATCACGTTCTCATCACCCACGGGCATTATGATCACCTGGACAAGCCTTCGTTGGCGACTTTGGGAAAGATACCCATGTGATCAGCCCCTTAGGGTATGACAGCGTGTTCAGGGATTTGGGCATGATGAATCGGACCCGGCTGGACTGGTACGATATGTTTCGCGACGGCGATCGTTCCGTAACATTTTTGCCCAGCAATCACTGGACCATGCGAAATCCGGTGCGGGGTCCCAACCGGTCTCTCTGGGGCGGATACATCATCGAAACTTCCGTCGGCCGCACCATTTACGTCACCGGAGATTCGGGATACTTTGACGGATTCACAGAGATCGGTGGGGATTTCGACATCGATCTTGCCATTATCAATCTTGGCGCCTATGAGCCCCGGTGGTTCATGGCCCCCAGCCATATGAACCCCCGGGAAACCGTTCAGGCGTTTAAAGAACTCAATGCCCGAAAATTGATGATCGTTCACTGGGGGACCTTTCGTCTGGGGGACGAGCCGGTGCATTTCCCGCCTGTGGACATTAAAAAAGAATTAAAGAAAGAAGGCCTCCTCCATCGCCTTGTGGACATCCGGCATGGCGAAACTATTTTTGTGAACTGAGGCATATACGGCAATACGCCAATCTAAAAAAATCATACAAGGGAACATCATGTCCGAACTCAAAATACTTGAAATATTTTCTGACTATATCTGACCCTGGTGCTATTTCATTACCGGGGGTATTGAAAGACTACAAAAAGAATTTAAAATCGGCATTCGATGGACGGCATTCCCCCTCCATCCGGAAACCCCGGAGGATGGGACAGACACTGGCAACGCTGTTTGCGGGTCGTAATATAGACATCGATCAAATGATGATCCATCTAAAACAGGTTGCACACGGATTGGGGTTGCCTTTCGGCCAACGGACCATGACCTACAACAGTCGTCTGGCACAGGAGTTGGGTAAATGGGCGGAATCTGAAGGTCAAGGTCATGAATTCCACAACGCCGTGTTTCGAGCGTATTTCGCAAATGGTCTAAACATCGGGAAGCCCCACGTCCTCGTGAAGGTGGCTGAATCCGTCAACCTGAATGGAAAAGATGCCATGAACACTATTCAATCCAGGACCTGTAGAGAATCCGTTGATCTGGACTGGAGGCGATCTTACGAAAAAAGCGTGACGGCAGTTCCGACCTTTGTATTCAACGGTCAAGTTTTGGTGGGTGCCCAAAAATACGAAGCATTGGAAAAGACCCTGCTGTCGAATAACGTGGAAAGACGAAACCCAAAATAGTTTCCATCCATAAATGGCCCTTTTTGCCCGGATCTGCGTTCTCCGCGGGTTTCCGGCTGCGGTATACAGGGAGTATGCCTCACCGAAAACCCTTGTGCGGCCTTGAGCCGGACAAAAATTGCTCATTTATGAATTGGAAACGCAACGTGCCCATTTAACAATTATGGATGGAAACTAACTACTTAACTTAGTCCTGAAACCGGGTCCTCCCCTACGTGGCGAGATCTAAAATGGGGCCCGGATTATTTTCTATGGAGAACATGATTATGGGATCGAGAGAAATCAACGAAATCGTTGTTACAGACATCAGGATGTCGTTTTCGTCAATGGTTGTTTTTATGGTGAAATGGGCCATTGCCACGATTCCGGCGCTGATCATCTTAACGGTGGTCGGATCGTTACTGTTGGGGATTTTAAGGATAATTTTCGGCGGGTTCCACCCGGGGATGCGGTTCTAAAATAGAGAGTCCAAGGATTCCAAGGGTCCAGGATTCAAGGGTTTGTTTTCTAAAGACTTTATCAGCGCCTTGGCTCAAGCGTATTCCTTATCCCTTTCCCTTCGTCCTCTGACTTCTGATCTCTGGCTTCTGCTCTCTGCCCCATGCCCTTTGCTCTCTGCCCCCTCTTAAACGGGCGTTCAATGGAGTGACAGCAAATAAGACCTGAGATTTGCCTTCTTGCCCTCCAGGCCGATTTTCCTTTGGATATTTTTTTTGTGGGTGTCGACGGTTCTTGGGGATATATTCATGATTTTTGCTATTTTTTTGCTGGTATTCCCGTGCTTTGTCATGTTCGCAATCTGAATTTCTGTGGGGGTCAGGTTTAAATATACCAGTGACAATTTTCGGGTAAACGGAGAGATGATTTCGTAGAGCGCAAGACTCATCTCCTGTCTTGCTGAATCTTCAATATTCGAAGTGGTCAGGCTGTAGGTGCTTTGAAGCAATATGGCCGAGAATATTACGACGATTATTCCAATAAAGAGGATCAATTTTGATTTTATACTCTTCATGTTTCACCTTAAATTTAAAATTAAAATTGGTTTTTCTCCCAATTCATTGCGAGAAAGCGTTTTAGGATCACCATATCCTTTGGAGATAATTCTAACTTTAAAGAGCGGACGAACTGCAACAGCGAGCTTCGATTTTTTATGAGGACTCCGGATTAAAAATGTTTTTACGTGATGCCTCTATTTAACATCAGGGCTTTTATGAGCAGGGCCTTAAACTGTTCGAAGATATCCTTTTTGAAAAATCGGGATAAAAAAATATTACATTATTTTTTAAAAAATGATAACAAAAGTCTTCGAGTCGCTGTTAAGAAATTTGTTTTGATTCGGACCCCGTCGGATTCGGTTGCTTTTTTTCCGCAGGGTTCCGGGGATATTCGGATAGTCATTGGGTGGCGGCAACGTCTAACGCTTCAGACGATGAGGTGATTTGTCCCCTCTTTTTTTACCGCCGTTTACGTTGGAGCTTGGGCAATATTTTTTTTGGTACGATAACCAAAAAATAACAAACTGTAAAGATATTATAGCACATCATCAAAAACCTCTGTTGTGTGGCTTCACAACAGTTGAGGCCGCCGCCTGGGAAGGGGTGTGTAAAAGGAGGAAATAAAATGGCCCTTATGTTTAATTCAGATGAGATTCTTGAAATGGCGATTCGCATCGAGGCCAACGGGTCCGCCTTTTATCGAAAGGCTGCGGGCATGCAGTCCGATGCCGAAAACAAAAAGTTCCTGGAAGGTCTGGCCGCCATGGAAGATCGGCATCAGAAAACATTTGCCGAGATGCGCAAAACATTGACCGAAGCGGACAAGGGCGGGAAGGTGTTCGATCCGTATAACGAGGAGTCCCAATACCTCGCTTCCATGGCCGACACCCTCGGGGGCGAAGGCAGTCCGACAGTGGCAGATGCGCTCACCGGCAATGAAACCCTCGAGGATATACTCAGAACCGCCTTGGGACTCGAAAAGGACGCCATCCTGTTCTACCTGGGACTCAAGGACATGGTACCGGCCAGGTACGGCCAGGAGAAGATCGATGAGATAATCAGGGAAGAGAAGCGCCACGTGGCCCAGCTTGCGGGCCTGCTCAAGAAGGTAAAGGATGCATAGCCCTGACCCCAGGACAGAATTTTATAGGGCCATAGGGGCTAAAAATCAGACCTGCTCGATGACATTTAACCGATCGATATTAAATGGATAAATCCCTTAATGCCGCCCGGTGCTCGCTCTTAGACACCGACATCCGGTGAGGACGTCCCGATCTCCAATTTCGGCAGGTTCTGTGAAAAGCTAAAGGCAGAACGTAAGGGCAGGAGTCCTGCAACCGGGGATGAATTGATGCTTGAACCGAGGAAGGTTGTTATGTTTAGCTGTTCAGGAAAATTGAGGGATAGGATCAACCCCAAACAAGACGAAAGGTTCAACCGAAATGCTGTCAAAAATTAACAATGAGGTTCTATCCCATGGGCCCGAAGCAGTTCTCCCACAGAATCTGAGCAAGAAATGGCTAAAGATACTACAAAAAATGGCAGAAGACTTCATAGGTTCTAATTATGATCTTGATGAATGTAAGAAGCCGGAGGATATTGCGGATCCAATCCTATCCGTCTGTGTTTCAGAACTGTTAATATCCCAATATAAAGACAAAACCAATATGTCCATCGAGGAAGTGTTAGAAAAGATCACAATCTATTCCATATCGTTAATTATTGAGGCAGTGGACAGGGAGTCCAATATCGGTATAGATAAGCCCACACTTGAAGATATTTTTAATTGGGACAGAATTGTTAGAATGAAGAAGATGAATCCCGAGTTTGTTGAAGCGCTTGAAAAAGCATGTATCATGCAGATTCCGGAACAAGCTTCTTCTAAAGAATGAAGCTCACCGTATCCTAAAAAACAGAATTCTGAATAGACCCGCCGACATCTTCGATTTTGTATAAAGGACTAAATCAGCAATAAAAAGCTCCTGGGGGAGGCGAATCCCCAAGAGCTATAGAGAAGGTATTGCATTATGTGGAACCCCACAATGCAAATTCATTCAATATCCGAAAATGTGATATGTCAATAGGTAGAATACCTCATTTTTGTGGGGAAATATCCCAAACCTATAATGAGCAACCCAGAGAGGCTTGCCCTGGAAAATAAAAAGCCCCCAAGAACCGGCCATTGGCTCTCAGGGGCTACCATAAGGAGGCATTAAGGGAGGGGGAAACCTTACTCTAAGAAAAAAGCAATCAAACAGCAAGATCCCACCCAGATTACAGTGATCCCAAAAAGAATTAAATCTGTCATAATATTCACCTTTGTATGAAATAATAGATGCAAAAACCATGCAAGATATTAAAGATATGAAAAATGACAGAAATTCAATAAGTTAGATAAAATGCCTGGATTGTTGAGCAAAAGAATTTGACAATATTTGTCAAATATCCGACCAAAGTTTGACAGGGTTTCCAGATTTGATGAGCATTGAAGACGAAGAAAATATTGGGTAAAGGGGAAACTTTTTCTCACACAGATTCTCACACAGAATTTTATCTAATCATTCCAGCAACCACCACCATGATATAATAGATAATTGTTTGAATTATTTCACAGTACTATGTAAATAATGTAATAGGTTTTATGTAATTTGCCTCTCAATTACATAGTTTTTTGATGGATTACCATACCTGATTTTTACCCAAAAATTACATAACCAACTGATATTCAATATTTTTCATTATAACCACTGGAATTGCATGTTTTTTGCATCAAAAGAATGGGTGGATAAGTTTATTCAAAGTATAAAAAGAACAAATCTCAACTTATTGTATAGAACAAAACTCGATTAACTCGACACAATAATAATTCAACGATATACTATGAAATCAGCCTTAATCCTGATTGTTGCTGTGGTTCTTTGGTGGCTCCCATTGGGATGGGCTCAGGCTGCTGATTTAAAATATGTTAGAGCCGGGGAACATGGATCTTTTACAAGAGTTGTTTTTGAATTTCAAGGCATGGTTCGATCAGCGGCGCCTACCATAATAGGCAGAGGAAATTTTAACGTAATTTTTTTCGATATGACCACAGCCTTACCCCGCCAGATATTGAACAAAACAACTAAAGGGATTCAATCCGTTGAACTTATTCAGGAAGAATCTCGTTTGACAGCCAACATCACGCTATCCTTTCCCTATTTTAAGCTAAAAACCTTTTCTCTTTCAAATCCCGACCGCTTTATCATTGACGCATACAGGATGTCTTCACCACCAAAAACAAGTGCGTTGGAAGAATCATTGCAAGCAGAACCTTTAGATGATGCACCCGATATAGAGGAACCTCTGCAGGCTAAGTCCGATACAGAGGAACCTTTGCATGCTGAGCCCGATAAAGTTGTATTGAATGAGCTTGTGGGAACAGATCAGACGATTCAGACGAAAAAATCCTCAATAGACGGGAAGTACAATGTTCAGATATACCTATTGACCCTATTAAATATTCTCACACTTATTATCGTTGCATTGCTAAGTTTAAATCTATTGAGGAAAAGACCCAGGATTAATTCAGAGCGTCTTAGTGAGGAGTTAGAGTCTCTGGCGACAACTGATGAACGTGTTGCCACCATAGATGCTTTGATTAAAAAAAAATTGGAAAAACTTAATCAATCTTGACCGCTGGGGATAATATGAGTGAAGACATCCACACAGAAATCGTTATCGGCCTTTCAGACGAAGAAAAAGATGACCTTGAGGAAATGATAAAGACATTTAGAGAGGAACAATCTGAAGGACCGCCTATTTCAAGTATCGAAGATGTTCAGAAACAGATTGGATCCATTAGTGAAAACCTTGCCCAGCTTGGTGACATGTTGCTGAAATTCGATGAGAAAATGAAATCATTTTATGAAATAATTCATCTCTATTTTAAAAAAGACGAGATACTTAACCGGCGCATAGACGACATCATAAAAATCATGAAAAGTCAAAGAAACCCTTAATTGGGAGGTGAATAATGAACGACCGGATCGACAAACAGAACAGCATCGTCAATCGCATTGTTGATGGCTCTGTCAAGATCGATTCAGTCGCAGAGTTTGAAAGCCTACTCAAAGCTTTTCCAAATAATCCGTGGCTCCATAGAGCTTTTGCCGACCTTTTGAAACGAGAAAAATCGTTTTATGTTGCCGCCGATACATACAGGACATCCGCTGAACTTTTTATTGAAGCAGATATGACGTTGCAGTCTATTGTTTCCAAAATCCATGAATGGCGGATTTTTAAGCCTTCCTATCAGGAAAGGGAGACCTATTATTCAGCCCTTCAAAAATCCAAATCCAAAGAAACAGGGATTCAGCGCTTTTTCATAAAGATGACGCATCCTGAAATCATCGCATTTATGAGTGAGTTGGTGCCCCGGCATTTTCCTCCGGGCAGCATAATGAAAAAATTCGGTGATGAAGAAAAGAACCTCTATTTTGTTGTGTCCGGTGCTTTGGAAGAAACTATCTACCATCGTACAGAAAAAGGCGGAAGGGTCCAAAAAAAAACAACGAAAAATTTGGTGGAAAACGACTTTTTTGGTGAAATATATCCATTTGAGGAGGAAAACGTTTCCAGATCAACGATCGAAACAATTACTCGCGTTGAATTTGCAGAAATATCTAAATCAAGTTTGATGACGATTTGCAGAAAATATCCTAATGTTCAGCCTCTTGTCGAAAGACTGTACAAGAGCCGTTCGGAATCCGATGAAAAAGGATTATCAAGAACAGTTCGAAAAAGAGTCAGGTATCAACTTCCGACCCAGGTGAATCTTAAAATTTTTCCAGATGAACCAGACAAAGCTCCTTTAGATGTAGACGGATTTACAGAAGATATATCATTAGATGGGGCCCGTGTTGTTTTGAGTAAGGATTTCGAGTTCGGTCATTTGGACACCTTGGCTGGTAAAAATGTTAAAATTCGGATATTTTTACCGGCTGCATTTGTGAGTCTTTCTATTTTGGGCACGACTGCCTGGAGCAAATCGATTTCTCTCCCAGGAAAAACAACTGCAGTGGTGGGCATCCAATTCAAAGATATGAACAATACGGATCGCAGGTTGTTGCAGAGCTACCATTATGGAACCGAAGGTGAGCAAAATCTGATCTGGAGCTTATGGGATTCGCTCATGGAGAAATAGATCTTATTTTTTATATTGACAAGGGGTCAAATGAGAGAATGGCAGGACACTGAAATGGAATCAACCCCAACAATATGGGCTGTAGGCGGAGGAAAAGGTGGGGTTGGAAAGAGTGTCGTAAGTACGATCCTGGCCTTTTGGCTGGCCCGGAAGGGAAAACGGACTGTACTTATAGACGCCGATTTAGGAGGTGCCAACCTCCATACTCTTTTGGGGATCAAAAGTCCGCCTCGAACTCTAATTGATTTTATTAACAGAAAATTTGGGTCATTAGAAGAAATTTGTATCGATACCGAGGCGAAAAACCTTCGCTTAATAAGTGGCTCCAGTGAAGTTCTTTCATTGGCGAATCCCCATTTTAGCCAAAAGGTAAAGCTCATCAATCACTTTACCAGATTGGATGCTGACTATGTGGTGATTGATCTTGGGGCTGGGACTTCTTTTAATGTTCTGGATTTCTTTCTTTCTGCCCATGAAAAAATTATGGTCCTTACTCCGGAGCCCACATCCATTCAGAATGCCTATATCTTTGTTCGTAATGCAGTTTACCGAAGGCTGAGCCGGCTTTCCAGTAAAAATCCATCCCTTCAAACCCTTGTAAAAATTGCCATGGATCCCAAAAATGAACTCCAAGTCCGAACAGTCAAAGAACTTTTACAGTTCATTCAGGAGTCAGGCGGAAAAGATGTAGCAGAGCCTATTGAAAAAGAGATCGGAGCAATACGGCCGGCAGTGATTACCAATATGGTCAGGGATAACAAAGAAAAAAATGCAGGTCGTATTGTTCAGATTGTTGCTGAAAAGTATTTAATGATTCAATCCACAAATCTGGGCACCGTGTCTCATGATGGGCAGATTTTTTCAATGGTTTCCGATATGGTCTCTTTGTTAAAGCTGGACCAGTCAAGCCATGCTTTCACCAACATTAATGCAATTGTAACAAAGCTGTTGGGAGATTGAGGGCACACACTTCTCATTCCATACTTTTTTGGGGTGATCTCGAATATAATTAATATGCATTCATGGAGCATCCTCGAGTTAAAGGACAGTAAACCGATTCCTTGATATCGCATTGAATATAACATTTATTGTGGCTCTCAATAAGAAAAGGAGAATAATTTCTAATGCCGAAAATATATCCAATAGGCGGTGTAAAAGGGGGAGTTGGGAAAAGTTTTATCACTGCCAGCCTTGGGGCACTGTTTGCGAATCGGGGTAAAAAGGTTGTGTTGATTGATTTAGATTTGGGAGCCTCAAACCTCCATACCCTGTTGGGGATTAAAGACCCTCAAAACGGATTAGATGGCTTTCTGAATAAAACAGTGAAAAATCTTGAAAGTGTGGCTTTTCCCACAAATATCCCAAATCTTTTTTGTATTAACTCGTTGCATTGTTCCATGGAAATTGCGAATCTGTTTTACGCTCAAAAGCTAAAAATAATAAACGCAATAAGAAACCTTCCTTTCGATTATATTTTACTGGACCTGGGGCCAGGGACAAATTTTAATACCCTTGATTTTTTCTTAACTTCCAACGAAGGAATTTTAGTATGTACTCCTGAACCCACAGCAATCGAAAATTCCTTTCGCTTTTTTAAGACCGTCTATTTTAGAAAATTGAAACAGGTTTTAAAAAGGCACGCTTTTGAATCGGCGATCAAGAGCACTTCTATCAATTCAAATAATCTGGCATTTAAACAACCTGATATCATAGAAAATATTTTAAAATTTTATCCCGATAAAGAAAAGATTCTAAGAAAAAAATTAAGTGAATTTAAAATCAAGTTTATTTTTAATCAGTTTCGCCAAAATTTAGATTCGAGACTTGGCGATCAATTTGAAACCATATGTAATAGGCATTTCTATTCGCAATTTCAGTTCCTTGGAAATGTCAGCTATGATTGGCGAGTTTATGATTCGGTTCTTTCCAGAAAACTTTATGTCAATAAATATCCTTATACACAACCATCCATCGATCTGAAAAAAATTGCAGACAAGATAACAAACAAAAGACCATCGGCATCATTGATATCAAGAACACAGCCGAAAGGTCTCAAATTATTTTCAAATATATTTTATTGAAAATGAAAGAAATAAGAGCATCAGGATTCCTTTTTCTTTGAAATAACCGATAGAAAGGAGGGCAATCATGTCAGAAATGAAGATAGGGTATAGTGGTAAATACCCATATGTTGAAATTAACTTTTCCTTGAATGAGGAAGGGGAAGATTACAGCATTAAATTGCCCATGTCAAAAATGTGGTATAAAGACATCATTTACGAAATTGAAAAAGTTGCGGAAGAAGAAAAAAAGCAAGCAGAAAAACATTTGCACGAAGATAACAGAAAAATGATGACCCACTGCTTTGATATGTATTTAAAATTAATGGAAATTGGTAAAGAATTAAGAAGAGATGTTGAGATGAAATCTGAGGGTGTTGGATTGGGTGAAGAGTCTGGATGATTGTGGAAGTACTTTGTGATATAGGACAGGACAGTCGAAAACACGAAAATTTCAAATATCAGGCTTGTAAACAACCGATATTATTATGTCCGGATGGTATAAATGCTACAGCATAATGCCCTGACTCATTCATGGTTTTGATCATATGTGATTCAAAGACTGTGCGGCAATGAATATCGCTGTGAGGGGTAGGAGTTTAAAAAGCAAAAAATAATGTACCTTGAACACTACAATTTAAAAGAAATGCCTTTTCAGATAGGCACGGATCCAAAATTTGTCTGGCTTGGAGAAAAA
This sequence comes from uncultured delta proteobacterium, assembly GCA_963790095.1. GTDB lineage: Bacteria > Desulfobacterota > Desulfobacteria > Desulfobacterales > UBA11574 > JAAXQD01. The sequence goes on from CAWBNO010000012.1 coordinate 212,669, forward strand.
CATCAAGAGGCCCTTGCCTTTTTGAAGTATGGTGCACTCTACAACAGGGGATTTGTCCTTATTACAGGCGACCTCGGAACAGGAAAAACAACACTCGTCAATGCATTGATCGACCGTTTTGGCAAAGACATTATAGTGGCGAACGTTGCTAATCCCATTGTGGAAAAGTCGGACTTTCTCAACTGTATTGCGAATGAATTCAATATGGATATGAAGTCTGGAGACAAAGACGATTTTTTAATACAGTTCAGTCGCTTTTTGAACAATTGCGACTCAGAAAATAAAAAAGTATTACTTGTAATTGATGAAGCACATAGACTGAGGCAAGAACTTCTCGATTTGGTGCAACTTTTATCAAATATAAAACGGGAGGATAAAGAACTTCTAAATGTAATGTTTGTCGGGGAGAATGAATTTATTGATATTATTTCCAATAAAAAGAATCTGGCTTTAAAACAGAAAATTACGATAAACTTCCACATTAATCCTTTGAGACGTTCTGAAATATGTGAATATATTCTTCATCGTCTTAATATTGCAGGAAGTATTAAAAGTATTTTTACTGCAAGCGCAATTGGTTCAATTTTCTCTTTTTCTAAAGGGCATCCTCGTTTGATAAACATCATGTGTGATCATGCATTATTGGCAGGATTTGTTAAAGGTGTAAACACAATAAATGAAGAAATTATAAAAGAATGCGCGGATGAGCTTCACTTATGGACTGAAAAGATCGATGATGATGGAAAAGAGCAGGGGACTTTAAAAAAAATAAAACATGACGTTGCAGGAAAACCTACATTTAAATTCACAGGAAAAAAAGTTAAAATAATGGGTTTTTCGGTGTTGGCGTTAATTTTCCTCAGCATTTTATGTTACCCGGGTAAATTTGTCGAATATGTAAGTAAGGCCGAGAGATATTTAAAAGAAAGCTCAAACGACCAAGCTAAATTAACATCCAAAGACGTGCCCCAGATAAAGGACGCGGATAAAGCTATAAGCCCTGTTGGCCAAGATACAAAAAATTTCCATGAAACGATATCCGAGTTGCAACAAAAGCAGCCAGATGTTACCCGTTTGGCTCCGACTCAAGAGCCGTTGAATGAAGAAAGACAAGGCGATTTTCAACCGACGACATCGATTCTTGTCAAAGAAACTAAGTTAAACGGATCTGAGGAGGAAATACAACATGGTTTATACACCATACATCTGCATTATACGAGTGAAGAAAATAAAGAACTAATGGAGAAGCTTGCTTTTTCACTTAAAAATGAAGGATTTAAGGTAGTTGGGATAGAAAAGGTTGATTATCAAAATAGTGATATTCGATACTTCCATAAAGATGATAAAGCGGGCGCATTCATTATAAAGAAGCACTTAACACAGTTTATTACTCCCTTTCCTAATCTTAAAAATACAAATATTAAAATCAAGAATTTGAGTAAAAAATATCCGAATGCGCCTAAAGGTTCGATTGAACTCTGGTTAAATTTTTAATTAATCTTTACCTAAGCTGAAGGTCCCAGCTTTCTATGCGGCTAAATGAGTGCATATTTTTCACCGCCCATTCGCTTCGCTCATTCGAGGCACAGAGTTCACGGAGATGAATATATTTCCCATCGTCGCTGAGAGAACGACGATGGGAAAAACCTCAGCAGCGTACGCTGCATAAACGACAAAAGCCATAAATTCTTTGGTTATAGGGTGTAAATACGGGTGATTTATTACCCGAAGGGTTGAGTCATTTTGCTTTTCGGCGTCTCAGCGAAAAGCAAAAAATACCAAAAACTCTGCGCTACTGCGGTGAGTAATTTTTTATAAAGACCCTTCTGTGGTCACCATCATACCGCCCCTTTTGGGGGTTTTTAGGTGCTTGATTATGGGAAAAACGCATGAAGCCCTTAAAAGAGCAGAAGATCAGTACAAGGAGCACCAAATTAGGGTTTCAAAGGAACCCTTTCAGAAAGAATTTGGAAGCACTCAGGGACGAGCCTCGGTCAGAAAATATATGGAACGCTACGGGGATTTTAAAAACGATTTGTTTGCCCAAAATTCTGATGGATCCATAAAAAGCGTTCTGTTTATTAAAACCTTTAAGGGGGAAGAATCCACGGATCACGCTATTAAATTTGCGACCTCATTAGTTAGTTTCCATCCATAAATGGCGCTTTTTCCGCCCAACAGTGTTCCCCGCGGGCTTCCGGCTTTGGCGCACGCTCAGTACCCTTCCGTCGCAAACCTTTGAATCCTTGACCCCTGGAATCCTTGGACCCTCTTCTCCGACTCAATTGGAGAAGAACCATATTTTTTAAAGACAGTGGTCAACGTTGATACCCATTATTCCCTTCTAAACATAGCCCTTGACATTTTAATTTTTCCTTAATAATCATGGAAAAATATCTTCCAATTTAATTTATTATGATAGTCAAACATTATACTGTAGCATAGACATTTTTTCCTCTTAATATAGTCTTGTTTTTTAATCTTAATACCTGATTGCCGGATAGTTCTTAATCCGGGATATTCAATTTCATTACTCCCAGTTTCCAAAATTCAATTTTTAATTATACTGAAGATAAAGGGTTTGATAAATGGGCGTTGAACGGAGAAAATATGTACGGTTTTTAGGACAGGATAATTCATTTGCTGCATTAAGAGTTGGGTTTAGAAAAGTAGGGAGAATTAATGATATCAGTATAAATGGACTCGCTTTTTCGTATTTAAGCGAGACCGTTGGAGGTGGTTCAGATCGTCCTTTAATTCAGGTCGATATTTTTACTTCAGGAAACAATTTCCACCTTCCCAATATACCATGCAAGATCGTGTATGACATTCAGGACCCTAAATCCGGAAAATATATCGATCTCATGACGTGCCGGTGTGGTTTGAAATTTAATGAGCCCACTAAAAGTCAATCAAAACAATTGGAATTGTTTATAAAAAATTACACAACAAAGATTTTATCATCATAATCTTTAATCAATAGCGTTCAATTAACAGGGCAAACTGGGACTGTTGCAACATTAGGGCATATTCTCTTTGAACCGCATATTTAACCTAATAAAAGATTGCGATTTCGGTTTGGAACCAGCATCGAGAACATTTTTAAAAGATTCTCAAAAGATAATTGTTGGTGATTGATAAATTTTTTAACTTTCGAACAAAACGAAGAGAAATAAAGAAAAACAACGATCGTTAATTTATCGACCAACGCAAAATCCAATGGTTACAGCCTTTAACGTCGACCTTGCCTTTCTCTTTTATGTGTACCCCGAATGTGTACTTTTACCCGAAAAATTGCAAAATACACATAAATGGCACACTATTTCCACAGACTATTTTAAGGTAAGCTGTTTTTTCTCTTTATCTTAGGTGTGTACGAATATGTTGAGAAAGCAAGCTGTCTGCCTCGCACGCCGGTAGTTGGGGTTCTATTCCTCCTGTGATGACCAAGTAAATACAGGAGGGTTACCTTCTGGATACAAAATACCTTCAGAGATGTCTTTCTGAGGGTATTTTTTTTGGAGACTGAATGATCTTTGCGGACAGCGTGCTGAATAAGGGTATCATAACAAGAAATTTTCACATTAAAACACTTAAAAACATGAACAATGTGGGGACAGGATGGGGACAATTAAGGAAATGAAAACAAAAAAGAGTTATGGTGATGATCATAACCCCCTTAAATCATTGGTGCCCCCGGCAAGAATCGAACTTGCGGCACATGGATTAGGAATCCATTGCTCTATCCACTGAGCTACGGGGGCTAGATAAATATTTAAAATAATTATAAATAAAGATAGGCAGAGCAATGGACAATTAATCCATTGCTCATTGATCCGCTAAGGTTTTGATAAATGTTTTTCACAAAAATGATATTTTGTAAATATTTAGTTTAATACTTCCAAAGTTTTTTTCCTTAATCAAAGATAAAGAAGATACTGTTAAAATAAATGTGTTGACAATATGTCAGATGTGACATATTGTTGCCATATGAGTCCAAAAGACAAACCGCTTGTATGGATGCATGGTGAGATTACGACGCCCCCCTTTACCGAAAACGCTCGAATAGAAGCGGGATATTTGTTGCGGCAAATCCAAAAAGGAATAAAGTTATCACTGCCGCAGTCACGCCCAATGCCGTCCATAGGAACACAGTGTTATGAATTGAGAATAAACGATAAGAATCTGACGTGGCGAATAATCTACCGAATATTCGCCGACGCGATATTAATTCTGGAGATTTTTGAAAAGAAGACAAACAAAACCCCAAAATCGATTATTGATGTCTGCAAACAAAGAATCAAACGTTATGAAACAGATGTCAAAAAGGTAAAAAAGAAAAATGAATAAAAAGAAAAAGGAAATTTTAGAATCTAAAGGTTATAAAGTCGGATCTGTAGATGAATTTTTGGGTCTGAGCAAGGGAGAATCGCAATACATTGAACTTAAGCTGTCACTCAGCCAAGCTCTGGCAGAACGCCGAAAAAAAAGCAAATTGACACAAGCACAGTTGGCAAAGATGCTGAAATCCAGCCAGTCAAGAGTTGCCAAAATGGAAAGGGGAGATCCAACCGTGTCAGTGGACCTTCTTGTCAAATCACTGCTGGTCATGGGGGCTAATAAAGAAAGTATTGCAAAGGCTATTGCCTGATTCGATAAGGCAGGGTTTTAATTAATACGTGACTATTCTACCGGATCGAATAACAAACTCAATCACATTAGAATAAGGTACAATCCGACAATAAGAACTCATCAGATTTGAAAGCTGAAAAATAAAAAGGCACAGGGTTTTTCCTGTGCCTAAATTGTGCTCGATGGTTCGATATCACAACAACTGTAATAACTTCGAAGTGAAAGATATTGCAGTAACATGCAATCGAGACTCTTTACAATTTTGTTGAAGCTATACATTAGTTTCATACCAACCCCCTACACCCCAATATATTATGAAGCCGTTTAAATAAGAAAAGGGTGGAATTTTATCATCGATTATTTGGCCCCCTGATATTTGAGTATTGATTCCAGAAAAGCCAGTATAATTTTAGGGACCTAATATTTTAGCTTATTTTGTCTCACTTCAGCGGTATATCCAATCCAGGTTTAGCAAACCGCACCCGTAAAAACCGTGGCCGGTATAGGCTGGCATCTTCTGCCATTTTCTCGAAATCGGTCGAATTGGCCACATAGCTAACAACGAGTTCGTCCGGCTTTATGGAAATATCCGGATGGCCCTTTGCGGCATAACAATAAATGGTTTTGTTCCGATTCATTTCCGGGCACTGATATAAAATAACGGGCTTGCTCCATGGACCCCAGGCATTTGGCGCAAACCTGGCAATAATATTTTTTGAAATACCGTTTTCCGTATAGATAGCCACATATTTTTCCAATGCAGCAATAAAAGATACCGAGTATTCGTTGGCCATATTTGCACAAAGATGTTCGGCTTTGGTAAAATCCGCTTTCCAGTGCCCTTTTGTGTAAAAACGCCACTGATCGAAATGTGCGAGTCCGGTTTCAGGAGTCCTTGCCAGGATCATGAATTTTTTGTGAACCCCATTTAACACCTCTTCGGCAATACCGTATATGAAGAAGAAGTCATCTTTCTTTAGCACCCAGGACCCAAAAAAGTTTTCTCCGGCAGATGAGAAACTTGCCCACGGTATCTTGTGCTGAACAATTCGCCACTGGGCTGGGGGATCTCTAAAATTGGCTATATGCCCCAACCACGTCCCAATAACCTTAAATCCAAAGGACAGGGCGGCATCCGTTCGATCAATTTGCATTAAGAACAAATACAAACCATCCGGTGAAAGCGCACCGTGATAGATCCAGAACCATCCGTTGCTATCGGCAGGCAAGATAAAAGCCTGCGGTGTGCCTTCCGGTGTTATGCCGGAATAAAACTCCACTGTCGCGCCGGGAGGAAATAACTCGCGTTGGACGGCAATTGAATTGTTGATAATGGTTGCGTTCACATGCCGGCCATCCCGGATATCACCAACCCAGGTATCTCCAAACAACCAGAGGATAAAATTATCCGCAAGTGCCACCGAGTAGACACTATCGCCTCCTGTCCAACCCTTTTCGTTATTAAATAGCGCATCATATCGGGGTAGCAATTCAACTCTGATTTCGGGTTGCGGAACACAGGCCAAAATCAGCAGCAGAGAATGCAGGCAGATAATTTTCAGTATATGTTTTTTTAAGTTCATAATATGTTAAAGAAGTTCTATAAAGGGGTCAGACGACAGAATTCATTTGTCCCGTTAAAGGCTGGGTGAATTAAAAAAACTATCTCTGGTTCATAGAGGTTAAGGAGCTAAAAAAAATGCCGAAAAACTGCCTGTTTTACAAGGACAAGTGTACCATAGAATAAAGTGGGGAAACCCCGTTAAATGGATTTGTCCCTATTCAAGTATGATATAAGATAACGACAAGGTTATTTCTTACTCAACAAAAAATGTCACTGACATATAGAGGGATTTGCCCGATCTTAAACCAAATTTCATTTAGGACATCTTAGGTAATTCGGCAGCCTTGTGATATGGAAAGTAATTATCCCATATTTTATCGAGTTGCTGCAAAGCGTCATTTAAATTCTTTCTGCGAATGATATTTTTGTCCCGACTAACAAGATCCCAACGCTCCAGTTTTTGCAAAGCATCCTCGATTTCAAAATTAATCATGCAGTTATGTTTGTTTTCAAACCAGCGTTCCACGGTTTCATCGAGCTCAGCTATTGTAAGATCTCTATCTTCAACCAAAAGAAAATAATATGCCAAGATCGCTTCTTTGAACTCTTCTTCTTCGGCCGCGTCGATGAGATGGTGAAACACCCCTGTATTGTTGTCAAGATTCTTAAAGTAAAGATTGTCAGAAAGGGCTTTCATAAACTTAATTTTACGGTTTTTGAATTTGTTTATCTGTTTGAACAAAAAGCCACCCAGCGTCGCCAGCCCTAAGGCTAATGCAATAAGGTGCTGTTGTTCAATCTTTACATCCTTTTTGGAAAGCCCGAGCCAGAAAGAAAAAACCGAGGCAATCAAAAGAATTGAAGCCCCAAGCTTGGTTGCGATTACAACAATGCCGCTTACTGCAGCTGGGATACCAATAATAAGTTTGTCGACGGTTTTCATGCGGACCTCGCTGTTAGGGAAAAGCATCTCAAGATCCGCCTTGGGGACATTTTGAAAGAGTTTGATGATGGTCGAGCCTGGCGTGAAGTAAAGATTTCTTTGCCTTTTGGCTTTAAAGTAATTTTCTTCTTTAAATTTGATATATATCATAACCCTTTCATAATTCGTAAATGTGATCGGCTCTTTCTTTAGCCCAAAAATTTTTACTAGGGTCTCTTCCTTTGTGCTTTCGCCGCGCTGATAAAATATAACTTCCTCAAAATCATTGAAGTCAACACGAAGACGGATCTTAAAGAGAGATTCTTCTTTCAGAGCTTCTTCAAGATCCGTCTCGGTTATCTTTTGGAAGTTGGCAGCATTAAGGATCGCAGCCAATCCCTCAACAAGTTTTTTTTGCATTCCCTTTTTTTCTTGCTCTGAGTAATCGTTGTTCAACCGAGTGTCTGCATCGGGGTTAAATGGTGAATAGCAATCTTTAAGCATTTCCATTTGGTGGTGGAACTCAAAATGAATCAAACTTCCTAAAATATGGCAAAGCTGTCTAAATAATTTCTGATCATGTTTCGAAAGCAGTGAATCGTTAATACACATTTCGACAACATCCGCTTTCCTGAAAGGTATAAAGCGATTTCGATTCTGAATTCTTTGTTCATTTTGCCGTCGCATTTCATTCAACTTTCTGAGATAATTATAAGTCTTGCGCTTTAAAGGTGTTGCAGGTATTGATGTTGCCTGTCTGAAAACCGCGGTTAAACCATGTTACCCGTTGCGCTGAAGTGCCGTGTGTGAACGAATCGGGAGTAACATATCCCCGTGCCTGTTTCTGTAAACGGTCATCGCCAATCATACTGGCAGCGTTGAGCGCTTCTTCCACATCACCCGGCTCAAGAATGTTTCGCATCTTTTGGGCGTGATGTGCCCAGATGCCGGAGAAGCAATCCGCCTGCAATTCCAGCTTTACCGACAACTTGTTATATTCTTTCTGTGAAAGGCGGTGCCGCATGGCATGAACTTTGTCGCTGATCCCCAAAAGATTTTGAACATGATGACCAACTTCATGAGAAATTACATAAGCCTGAGCAAAATCTCCAGGGGCGTTCATCTTATTTTTTAGATCCCTGTAAAAGCTAAGATCTATGTAAACTTTTCTATCTCCGGGACAGTAGAATGGTCCGATTGCGGCCTGAGCATACCCGCAAGCGGACTCGACCATGCCTGAAAAAAGAACCAGATTCGGCTTCTCATATACCCCTCCCATCTGGTTAAACAGACTCTCCCAAGTATCCTCAGTGTCGGCAAGCACTACGGAGACAAAATCAGCCAGCTCATTATCCCCCGTTGAAGGTTGTATTGGTATTGTTTGTATTGAAGATCCACCACCCATTTCGGTGCCTTGTTGAAGGACAATTGAAGGATCGACGCCAAAATACATCGCAACGATGACCAGTAGTAGCATCCCGATTCCACCGCCCTTGACGCTACGCGACAGGCGTATGCCCCGCCTGTCTTCAATATTACTGCTTCTTCGCCCACTTCTCCAACGCATGATGAATATCTCCTTGGTTTGTATTTATTTCATGGAACCACGAGATGAAGAAAATTCAACTTCTGGCAGTTCCCGTTGGGTTGCCAGATCAAGCGCAAAATAGTTTTGTTTTTCAAATCCGAATTTTCTGGCGATAAAGATGGCAGGAAAGGATTCAACAAGTGTGTTGAATCTAGCCACGTAACTGTTATATCGATTTCTGGCTTTTTGGATATCTTCCTCAATCTCATCCAAACTGTTTTGCAGGTCAATAAAATTAGAACTGGCTTTAAGATCCGGATACGCCTCAGCCAGGGCCAAAAGTCCTTGAAGTGATTTGGATATCTGGCTCTCCTCTTCAACACGATTTGAAAAACCGGACGAACCGGTCAGGTAATCACCTTTTGTCTGAAAGATTTTAGCTTCGTGTTCACTGTATCCTTCAATTGCTCGAATCAAATTAGGGATCAGATTAAAGCGGCGCTTCAATGCGACATCAATCCCGCTCCATGCTTCCTCAATCCTGTTTTTATACTTGATAAACCGATTATAGGTCCCGATAAGCCAGGCAACTGATACGAACAGAGCAAAAATAACGAGAACAATTATCGGTTCCATAATAACTCCTTCTTAGCCTAAAGTCCTATCACCCTAATTGAGCGCAAACAAAATGCAGAACTGAAATAAGTATTTAAAGTAAAGAATCCGGACTCTGAGGACCAAGTTTTTCAGGACTTAATAAATGTGGTTCTTCTCCAATTTAGTTGGAGAAGAGGGTAGTCAAGGGTTCAAGGGTTTGCTTTCTAAAGACTTTATCAGGGCCGAAAGGACCCCCTGAACTCGTACCCCATATCAGCCTTGAGAGCATTATCCTTCTGCTCTTCAGTATTCCCTCGATTCCTTGGCCTCTTGCCCCCCCTTGAATCCAGTCAAAATATCTTTTTCCCTTTGGGAATTTTGCTGTTTTTTCTATATTCCCAAACAGAGTTCGTATGACGTTTACCAGACTTTCACCTCGTTGTAATTCTTTAGCATTTTTATCCGCCTGTTTTGTGGCGGGTCACTCGAACCCTTGAGCCCTTGAATCCTGGAATCCTTTATAAACACCCCCGATCCATTGGAGATGACACACTTATTTTACCCTGATTAACTACAACTAATCGGGAGATGATCCATTTTTTACAACAGTAGTCAAATCAACCCCATTTTTTCTAGCTCTGCCAACAGCTTCGAACCTTGGGAAAGACTATCAAAAATAATTGCAGAGGTTATGGTTGCAGAAGAAATCGCATCTACATCCGGGTTGAACAGAAGACGTTGAGAAATGGATTTCCCAAGTAATCGTTTCCGCATTTTGACTACATCATCATCATTCCAAGCCTTGTTACCCCATTTAGTCAACTGAATCGGCACAAATTCGAGAATCGTGCCTGAGGTATCAAATACATAGATAAAATGGATATCATGACAGTCAACACAGGGAGGAGGGCGGCTGATAACTTCTGCAAAAATGCTCTCAGATCGGCCTTTACGTTCAACAAAACAGGTAAAAACTTTACGTGAACCTTTTGTTAGGGGAATCTTCTGAAAGTTTTTAATCTCTCCGTTGAAAGTGGTGAAAATATTCTTTACCTTTTCCATGAGGTCTTTATCAACAAGCAGAGGTTTGATAATAATTGTGTCTGCTGCTATATTCTGACTTACCTTCCGAAAAGATGCCAGGTCCTCGGTCATCAACCTGCGTAAGTCACTAAATAATTGTTTATAATACCGATTAGGACCTAAATGTGTTCCCGTAACAACTCCAGCATGACCATCTGAACCTTGCCTTACGTAAATAGTAAATGGGGTACGACTTAATCCGATAGTATGGTAAATTTCAAAATATTGGTCCGGTAAAATAGGAAACGGGACTTTAAATTTATCACAAAATTCTTTTATCTCCAGATTACCGTTTCCAACAGCAATCCCGATAATTTTGATTCGGTCTTTTGTGTTAGGATCATTCTCGATGAGATTAAATAGTTTGTTATACACTGGTGCCTGTTTTCGACAGGTTGGACAATGGACACTTAAGAACTCAATGAGCACCAAATCTGCCTTAACCTGCTTTAAAGTGAATGTCTTGCCCTCTGTTAGACCAAGATACGCCTTTTCTTTCGGATCTTCAGGCACCTGCATAGAAACTTCAGGAAAAAAATCGCCGGCTTTTATAAGTTCTATGGTTTTTGCTTCAGTTTTTTTTAAATAACCTCCAAAAAACCAAGATATAAAGAAGATCATTGAAATTAAAAAAGTAAGTGTCCGTATAATATTTCCTTTCATCGGGGGTGTTTTGACTCTAAATATTTCTTTCAAAACCATGGTCGGAAAACAACTCAGAGTTTAAATTATAGGACGAACAACTTTTTGGTTTGTTTGAAAATCTACTTATTCAATACCGGATCTTTCATTTTATGGATGGAAACTAATTAGCATCAGGAATCCATTGCTCTATCCACTGAGATACGGGGGATGGCTGAAAAAATTGATTATATTCCTCTATCAAGCGGATTTTGAAATATCAACAAAGAAAAAAAGATCCTATCCGATTGGTGGCAACAAATGAGGAGGAGGTTCTGGTTTAAAACAGAGCGGAGATTTATCCCGCCTGTCGATATGTCATGTTTGAAATAAGCGTTTATATAGCTTGTGCTTCTCCCTTTTCTGCAACATGGTTACCCTATTTTTTGTGTATCGCCCAATGTTTTAATAATATAGCATAACATATTATAATTCAACGATATAATGTAATTTTAAAAATATGACTGGTTCCATTTTTATGAAGATTAGAAGCCATCTCAAAATATAAATTTTGCTTCAAGATCCCCCGCTAAAACCCAGGGGGATAAAAAGGCGAAGCCGAGTTTTAACCCCCAGGCATACTTCAAGTATGTCGAGGATTTAAAACGAGGCTCCAACGCCGAGATTGGGCCAAAAGATTATTTTGAGATAGCTTATAGAAACAATGGGTAAAATTTATAAAGATATCCTCAGAAATTTGTAGATATCTATCAATTTTTGGGGATCAAGTCGGTTTGAATGTAGATTGAGAAGATATTGGGGTGAATAATCTCCGTTTTTCTTAGGCGAGAATCATTTATTTCCCGGAAGATTTTCGGCTTTTGCAGTTCTTAGGGCGAAGACACAACCTGCACCGATCATCACTGCACATCTGGCAGAAATAGCAATCCTTGCACGGATGCTTTTGGGGGCCTTCCTGCTGGTCTTCAGGAACATAAACTTTTCCCGTTATGCCGGGCAGTTCAACAAATGGCATGGGAGACTCCTGTGACAGTTGAGTTTTAAACATTCTAATTAGTTTCCATCCATAAATGTTCCTTTTTGCCCGGATCCGCGTTCTCCGTGGATTTCCGGCTGCGGCATACAGTAAGCATGCCTTCCTGTCCCTCTTTGCGGGAACCCAAAACCCTTGTGCGGCCTTGATCCAGACAAAAATTGCTCATTTATGAATTGGAAACGGTCTGTTTGGGCGGTGCGAAATTGGGTTACTGAAACCAATCTTTATTGTTTGTTTGTTCTCTTTCTTTTTCTTGACTTTCAATCGGTTCTTCTTGGTCTTCTCTGCCTTGTTCCCCGACATAGAGGATGGCTTCTCCGCAAATATCTCTCATTTTTGTTGCGGTATTGTCTACTTTGACCATGGCTTCGGACGGTGAAGTTTTCAAAACAGTTCCACAAATAAAGCCTTTGCCCGAACATGAAGGGAAACAAACGGTGGCCCCCAATATAAATCCTTGGTCTTCCCCGCCATCGATGAAAACATGCCCTTTCCATTTATCCATCTGATAAGCACGTGCCCCAAGGGCGATGCTGGAGAAACAGGTGACAACCATCACGATTATTGCCGGTATGGTGATAAAGATGTTTATCCGATGCATATCATCCTTTCCAAGGAACATTCCGGATAGTGCAGTATAAATCAGGCCGGATCAACAGCAGATAATATCAGGTTGAGGATACACGTTGAGATCAGAGTTGCGAATATGAAACATGCCTTTCTTTCCACAATATCCTCGGCTTGTCAAGAATATTCAAGAAAAACAGGATAATGTGTCAAAACAAATGTTGACAAATGCTGTGGGATTTGTGAAAATATAGATCCCTTCATTAAATAATGCCATACCACAACAACCTTTAGGTCTACAAGGAGTCAATTATGAAAGGGTTTCTCTATATAATTAGCTTTTTCTGTATTGCAATGGGATGTTGCACGATTCTGTATACGGATGAAACCAGAAGATTTGTGAAAAGCATATTCAAAGAGATCGATCGAAGATTTATTTCCGCCTTTGAATTAATAATGGGTATTCTGCTTTTGATATCTGCAACTGCAAGTCGTCAATCGTGGTTTATAAGATTATTTGGGCTAATGGCGATCCTAGAAGGTGCTGTTATTTTTTTAATTCCTAAAAACTTGTATGATGAACTCATGGATTGGTATTTTAATTCAGCATCGGATCAAACATACAGGCTGTTTGGCATTTTATCGTTGATACTTGGAACTGCAATTTTATCCTGGATTATATAAACACAAAGGAGTCTTCCCCATGACACTCACAAAAGTTCAGATTGTCGAGTCCATCCACAGTGAAATCGGATTGCCCAAGAACAAATCCACAGAAATTGTCGAAACCCTTATTGAGATCATCAAAAAGACCCTGGCATCTGGTGAGGACGTTTTGATCTCTAATTTTGGCAAATTCTGTGTCAAGGAAAAGAAGGAACGGAAAGGCAGGAATCCTGCAACCGGGGATGACTTGATGCTTGAACCGAGGAAGGTCGTTACGTTTAGATGTTCCGGCAAGTTGAGGGATCGGGTTAATGGTGAATAACCGGTAAATTCGCCGGAACCCAAAAAGTGACAACCAACGGCGTCCATAAAAAAGGAAAAAGGACAGGGATGTTCAAAAGGGGCAAACCCCCCAGAAAATGGGGACTGCTTTCAGATTCATGTCTGTTCATTCAATAAAATGCATCGCCATGGTTTTGGTATTGTAGGCATAACCAAGATTCCCTTCTTTGTCGATGCAGATGATACCCCCATGGGCGTGTAGCGAGTTTAATTCTTCAATTCCGTATTCGGCAGCTCCCATGGCATTTGCCGACTCCCTAAATCTTAGATAATTGACAACCTGTTTTCCCAAGGATAGAACGAGAATCTTTTCTCCATACCCTGTGCAGGAAACACCACCGTATTTTGAACAGTAGGTTCCGGCACCGATGATTCCCGAATCGCCCACCCTTCCGGGCACATTCATTTTAAGCCCCCCGGTGGAGGTCCCTGCAGCGATGTTGCCGGTTGAATCCATGGCCACGCAGCCGACGGTCCCCAACGTAAATCTCCCTTCTTTAAGATACCGATCCACATGGAATATCTGCTCATACGTCGTTTTTTGGCGAAACTCTTCCATGATCTCCATCCATAGGTTTACCTTGGGCCGGGTTCTCGGGTCATACCTTGGGAAACCTTCAGAATGCGCGAACTCGGTGGCAAGCCGCCCTGATAAGATTACGTGCTGGGTCGTGTCCATAACCCGTCTTGCTACGGATATGGGATGTTCCACATCTTCAATGCCAATGACGGCGCCGGCAGATAGATCATCTTTCATAATAGAGGCATCCATCCTAACTGTTCCGTCAAGTTGAAGGTAACTGCCAACCCCCGCGTTCAGAAACGCCGAAGCCTCCAAATTCCGTATGGCAATTTCCACGGCTTCCACCGCATCTTTTTTCAACAACACTTCGTACCCTATTTTGCAGGCATTGATGACATCTTTTTTCCGTTCCGGTTCATCATCGCTGGAACGACTTGCGCCACCATGAACGATTATTTTGGGCTTCATAGCTACCTCTGGATTTTATTTAGTATTGAAAAACCTCCGCCTTGCGGGAGTTAAACACAGCGGTTATGCCATCAATCGGTTGAGCTGGAAAATTGGAATAATGGAGTGTTGGAGTAATGGGTTTCTAAACCTGAGATTAAAAAAAGAAAGTTTTCGCTTTTAATATCCAATATTCCAATACTCCAGCACTCCATCATTCTCCGCGTAGCGGGATCTTCGATGCGCCCAGATTCTTTACAATTTATTACCTGAAGAACACCGTCCCTTTTTGTGTAAAGCATCTTCACAAATTCGGTTTAAATTTCCTCTTTTTGGAACTGGTCTTAAAAAGCCGATCCATAAAATATTGGGTATCCCTTCGAAACATTGAACCCAAGACCTGTATTTTCTTATATTTATTTTGTTTTGTAAAGCCCGTTTGAAGGAAATTACTTGCTGCAACGTTGGTTTTTGGAGTATTGTAAACGAAATGAGACCTTAATTCAGCGTGAGTAAAGGAGGGACATCATGGCACGAATGAACCACAAGGAATCGGCTGATTTTATTCGAAACGACTTGCGACTAAAAACCCTTCCTGTTGCCGTCAAGTTTCTTAAAGAAACGGCGGCGTTCCCCGAAAAGACCCGTCAGCCCTCGGTGGTTTTGGGCAAGCGGATCACCATTTGCCAGGGGGTCACCATGGCGCGAACTTACGGGTGGACCATGGGGCTCACCCAGGAAGATCTGGTCTGTGTTCCCGGGATGATCGCTTTTGGTTTCAGCGATGTGCCTGATTCTGTTGAGACACTTGGAAAACTCTTTTGCGAAGTCGAATTTTCCCAAAGCGAGGTAATGGGGCGCAACGAGGTAGAATCCATGATTCGTCTGGAGAATCGGGAATTTGAAGCCATTGTCTTGGCGCCCCTGCAAAAAGGGCTATACGATCCGGATACCGTGCTATTTTATGGCAATCCCGCCCAGATGATGCGGCTGATTCAGGCACTGGTTTATGAAGAAAACCGGCGCATTTTGGGAAACTTCGGGGGAAAGGTGGAATGCAGTGAATATCTCATTGCGCCGTACAAAACCCAGTCCCCCAGAGTCGTCATTCCGGGTATGGGAGATCGCATTTTTTCCATGACCCAAGACGATGAAATGATATTTTCCATTCCCGGACACCTGCTCGAAAAATTGGTTCAGGGTTTGAAGAAAGCAGGAAAAAAGATCGGTGCCCGCTATCCCGTGACATTTTACCAGAACTTCCAGCCGGAATTCCCCAAACCCTACAAGGTCTTGGGGGAGACGTTGGGCATCGTGTGATCGGTGAAAAATCCGGGCCCATTGTGTAAATAAACAGAGGCGTGTCAAAATAACGCCGCAAACCGTCGACGCTATGCGGACAGAATATGGATACGGTGAGGATCATCGGTACCGGCTCATATGTACCGCCGAAAGTTCTGACCAATTTCGATTTAGAGAAAATGGGTCTGGACACCACGGATGAATGGATTGTGCAGCGGACCGGAATTCGGGAAAGGCGTGTGGCTGATCCGGACATTGCCACTTCGGATCTCGGTTATGAAGCTTCTCTCAAGGCCCTCGACATGGCTGGGCTGACCGCCAAGGACCTCGATCTTATCCTTGTGGCCACCATAACCCCGGACATGTGCTGTCCTGCATCCGCCAATTGGCTTCAGGGCAAGTTGGATGCACCCCAGGCCGTAACATTCGATATCACGGCCGCCTGCTCCGGTTTTATTTTCGGACTGAATGTCGCTGAACAATATCTTAAGAACAGGACCTGTCGATATGTGCTGGTGGTGGCCGCTGAAGTCATGACCCGGACGGTGAACTGGAAGGATCGTGCCACGTGTATCCTGTGGGGCGACGGTGCCGGTGCCGCGGTGTTGACCCTGGGGAAAAAAGGACCTGAAATCCTGTCCACCCACATTCACACAAACGGCGCCGATGGCCAGGATCTACTGTTGCCCGGCGGGGGATCGAAAACAACGCCGATCTCCCATGAAAGCGTCGATAAGGGACGCCACTTTTTAAATCTACTGGAAGCCAATTTGAGCTTCAGAGTGGCGGTCAAATATTTCATGGAATCGATCAAGGAGGCGGCGCGATTTAACCGGGTCCGCATCCAGGATATCGACTGGTTTATTCCCCATCAGGCAAATATCCGGATGTTCCGATACATCTCCAAGTCCTTGGAAATTCCCTTTGAGAAATTTTATTTGACCATACAGAAATACGGGAATATTTCTTCGGCATCTTGCGCCATCGCCTTTGATGAGGCCATCCGCCAGGAATACATCCGGCCGGACGATCTCATCTGCCTTCCGGTGTTCGGCGGCGGGCTGACATGGGGAAGTGCACTGATACGGTGGTCGTCCGAATCGCCCATATAACCCCATCGATCCAGTCCACCAATCCATCATTCCCCGCATGGCGGGATCTAAAATGGGCCCGGATTTTTTATTCAATTCTCAATATACAAGGGTTAAAATGTCAAGAAGGACTCAGGGTATCGAGATAAGATTTTAAGGACTCGAACCGCCGGGGCGCTTCCAGGTCATTGCCCGAGTTCAAGTCGCTGACGTTGACCCAGACCGGTTCATCCAGGGATTCGGGCAGGTGCAGTTCATCGTCCGAGGTGATGGTGATAAACGCTTCGGCGCCGTTGTGCTCGATTTTCTTCAGATACCACTCAAAACCGCTGCAACTGGACGATATTTCAAAACCGTATTTTTCCATTGTTTTATCGAGTTCCATTTCCCATCCTTTCCAGAACGTTTTCATTAAAGGGTCCGCGAAAAGGTTCCCAGCGCGCAATTCAACCCCGGCGAGATGTCGGTGTTATATAAATTGTACTTTTTATTTCATAGCGATAATGGTATAAAGGGCATATCACAAATCGGAGAATAAAGATACCATTGGTGCACAGCGCAACCAATTTTTTTTGGACCCGGAGAATCGGCGCTATCACCCAATTTAATGGAAGAGATCCATGGCACAAAACCAAGAGTTCAGGGCCAGGCTGGAAGAAATCGAACGACTGGCCGATGCAATTGAACGTCAAAAAACGAAACTGCAGGAAACCGCTGCCCAGGATGCGGGATTTCCTGTAAAAATCACCGGGATCGAGGTGGATCTGGCGGTGGCCTACTTGCGAACCATGAAAGAAGAGATTCCGTGGGTGGCCAACGGTCAACCTTACGGTACGGTGGCCACCATATTTGCCTACGATGCGCCGGCGGTGGTGTTGGCCCGTCTGGGTGGTTCGGCCCTTTTGACGGGGAATCGCATGCGGTTCAGCGTCTCTTCCCAGACCCCTCGAACCGGAGTGCTGCTCGGTGAGATTTGCAAACCGTTCCTGGCCATCGAACCGTTCATCGGTGAGGATAACCGGGAATTCGGCCGACACTGTATAGCGGATCCGGATGTCCGGGTTCTTTTTATTTCAGGGGCTTCGGCGGTTGGAGAGGTGTATCGAAAACAGCATACGGCCTTTGACAAACTCTTTTTTGCAGGGCCTGGGGGTATGCCGTCGGCAATTGTGTTTGAAGATGCAGATGCACATGCAGCTGCCGGTTTTATCGCACGGCGGGCATTTGTCAATGGCGGTCAATACTGCACCACCTTGAAAAAGGTGTATATCCACAGCAGTCTTTATGAAATTGTCCGTGAAGATATACTCGGTCATGTGAAAAACATGAAGATGGGAGATCCTTTTGATCCGGACACCGACATCGGACCGATTCGGGTTGAACGGACCCGTAAAATCATTCAAAATGCACTCAGACAGTGCCGGCCTGCACGGTTAATCGAGGGGACCATTGACGGTGAAATGATCTATCCCCTGGTGCTTGAAACCGACAATAACAGAATTCCTGACCTTGAACTCTTCGGCCCCTTCCTTCTTCTCAAACCCTTTGACGATCTGCAACACGCCGTGTCGGAACTTGTTCAGACCCGTTACGGCTTTCTTCTGGCATTTTTCGGATCCGCGTCGGATCAAACAAAAGCGCGCTTTAATTCTCACTTTGGGATGGTGCACGATAACCCTGACTTCACGTTTACGCCGTTGCGGCTTCCATTTGGCGGAAAGGGCGCCAGCGGTTGGATCCTCGAGCGTCGGGGCAATGATTGGATCGAGCGAGACGGGGCATTTCTTTACAGCAAGGAGCTGGTTTCAGATGCCGGCTGAAAAGCGACCATTCCCCCAATGAATTGTTTGTAACCCCTATGGTTGCCAAAAAAAACGGCAACGTCTGTCAACGCTGGAGATATTTTGATTTCAGTTCAGAAATTCGTCTGAGTGATTCCACCCCTTTTGCCCGGATCGATTGGGATCGGCTCTGGGCATCCAATATTTCTTTGAATGCACTCTCGATGTCGGGCCCTGCATGGCAGATCAGGGCGATGTCGATGTCTGACATTAGAATCCGGCGGATCACGGTATGGATGTCGTAATTATTTTTAATGGCCCCCATGTCCAAATCGTCGGTCATGGTAAGACCGCCGTAGCCCAGCCGCCGGCGGAGAAGATCACCGGCAATGGCCGATGACAGGCTTGCGGGCCACTGGGGATCCAGCTTTCTATAAAGAATGTGCGAGAGCATTATTCCCGCCACATGGTTCTTTATGGCGGCTTGAAACGGGATAAGATCGAAAGTTTCCATGGCGTCGTCATCCGTCTCCAGGTCGGGCATCTCAAGATGTGAATCGAGTATGGTACGCCCGATACCTGGAAAATGTTTGGCAACCGCCATAATTTTATTGGCCTGGAGGTGTTCGATGACCATCGTTCCCAATTGAGACACCCACATGGGGTCGGGGCCGAACACCCTGTCGGCCATGACACCCGCTATCCCTTCGGGAACAACATCCAAAACCGGCGCCAGGTTCATGTTGATTCCCAGCATCCGGAGCTCGTTGGAAGTGGTTTGGGCGAATACCCTGGCATCTTCGGGACCTTTCATCTTTGGATTGCCCGGGAACTGGGTAAACGGTTCTTTGAGTCTGGCCACCTTGCCCCCTTCCTGGTCGATGGCGATAAACAGGGGCGGCTGGCCGCAAGCCCGGGCATGGGCCTGGATCGAGGCACACAATGCTCGGATTTGTTCGGGATTCACCAGGTTCCCGGCAAAAAAAACGATTCCGCCCACCTTCAAGGTGTCGATGAGAAATTTAAGTTCCGGGTTGAACTCGATTCCGTCGAATCCCACCATGAGACGCTGGCCGGCGGACTGCTCCGGTGAAAATGCTGTCATACTCATGCGTTCTTTCCTTAATCGCGTTGTTCAGAATAACATCCTGTTTCAGCCCCAGGACAATTCCGGTTCCCGCTTGTTGAGATTCAACGGACAAATACCATCCCTGCCCAGTCTTTTTCAAATGATTTCCAGACACATTTAAAACGGTTTCGGGTGAATTCATTCAAAAGATCCGAAACTTCATCTGTTTTCATTCCCGAAACCACGACCGCACCGTCTTTTTCGGTAATTTGGGCCAGGTGGGAACACAGCCGCTTAAGGGTGGGATATCGGAGGTTCGCGGTGATCAGTGTAAATTTCTCATCGATATCCAATATGTTATGGTCATGGATTGAAATCCGATGCGCCAGGTGGTTCAATTGAATGTTTTTTTTGGCTTCTGCCCTTGCGCAGGGATCGATATCGATTCCCTGGGCTGTTTTTATCCCCAACAAGACGGCTGCAATTGCCAGAACACCGGATCCGGTTCCAATGTCCAGGGCTTGGGTATTGTTTTCTTTTTTAAAACGATCGGTTTCGAGAACCGCCGTTTCAATCCCTTGGATCGCCAGTCTCGTTGTGGGATGATCCCCCGAACCGAAGGCAGCCCCCTGCTGGATGCGGATGACCACGTCTTTGACACCGGGTCGGTAAAACATGCCGTGGGGTTTCAATACCACCCGATGGGATATGCGGATGGGTTTGTTGAAGGATTTTTCGAGGAAAGAACAGCCAAAATGATAGGTGTACATGAGTTCCCGGTCTGAAACCAAATTCCTGACCACGGCTTTAAATTCCTGACGGTCCATGGAAAACCGATCCGAGAGTATCCTTTCCAACGCACCGGGGGTGAGTTTTTCTTTCGACCCATTCACACAGGACAACACCTCCCGGCGGATTGCACGCCGGCGGGTAACGGCGCTTTTTTCGGTTTTTTCAGATACGCTCATTCATTGCTCTTCTAATGGCCCAATTGATACTTTCTAACAGCACGGTTGTGATCTCTAATATTGGTTGAAAACTGGTGTGTCCGGTCTTTTCTGGCAACAAAAAAGAGAAACTCGGTATCTGCCGGGTAAAGGGCGGCTTCAAGGGCCTCGACGCCGGTGTTTGAAATCGGTCCCGGGGGCAGTCCTTTTATGGTATAGGTGTTGTACGGGGTCGACGTGAGGAGATCTTTTCGGGTGATGTTGCCGTTGAAATCTTTTATGCCGTAGATCACCGTGGGGTCACTCTCCAAACGCATTTTCCGGTTTAAACGATTGTGGAAAACAGAAGATATGACGGGACGTTCATCAGCAGTACCCGTCTCCTTTTCAATGATGGATGCAAGGGTGACCACCTGGTGAACGGTAAGCCCCAGACTTTTGGCCTGTTCTTTCCACTCCGGCAGGAAAACAGACCAGAACCGTTTTACCATGGCGGATATGATTTTTCCAGGTAAGGTTCCCTTGGGGAAATAGTAGGTATCTGGGAAAAGATACCCTTCGAAGGTTTCGGCATCGATCCCTCGGGCCTGGACCAGTTCGGGGTCGGTGGCGGCCTTTAAAAAATCGATTTCGGCTCCGAACCCCGCTTTGGAAACCGCCTGGGCAACCTGCTGCAGATTATAACCTTCGGGTATGGTGAGCCTGTGAAGGAGAACCTTTCCGTGAACCATGATATCGAGTATTTTATTGGGTGTCATGGCCGCGGAAAGTCCATATTCTCCGGCTTTGATTTTTTTGTCATATCCCTTGAAGCGCGCCAACAATCTGAATTTGAAGGGATGTTCGATAATGCCGCGATCACGGAGCATTTTAGCGAAAGATTGAAACCCCTGGCCGGATTTAACATCCACAACCTGTTCGACGGGTTCCGTGCCTGTCGGCGTTTGGGCGTAGTTCAGGATGTCCAGGTATACGGCTGTTGCACCGAAAAACCCGAAAATCAGCGTTGATGTGATGATGATCCCTAATTTTTTCAAAATTTGATTGTCCTCGTTTACAATCCATTGGGGTGTTGCAATTTTATGCCATAGCGCAGCCAATTGTCAAAGGGGGAATGCAGACGCCTTGATTTTAATGGACCGCGTGATTAACGTTGACAAGGGAGAATTTTATTGATTCGTTGAAGTAAGCGGTGGTGAACCGTTTGAGTGGTCACCGATGAAGAGTTGAGGACACAAGGATGCATATACGCCGGCAGCGGAATACAACTGAAGATTATCAAGGATTTGAACAGGGGCCCATCCGGCCGCCCAGTGAGGCTTACAGCCTTCTGATTCGTGTCACACGGAACTGCCCGTGGAATCGCTGTACCTTTTGCCCCGTGTACAAGGAATCGCGGTTCTCCATCCGTCCGACGGATCATGTCAAGGCGGATATCGATACGGTTCACAGATCTCTCGAGATCATTCAAAAAATGACCGACGACCACGGCAACCTTTCTCGAACCGCTGTCCGGGAAAGGGTGGGCAATGATGAACATCTGGACCCCGGAGGGTTTAACGCCGCTTTGAGCTGGTTTTCCGGCGGAATGCGGTCGGTGTTTCTCCAGGATGCAAACAGTCTTATCATAACCCCATCGGATTTATTGGAGATACTCCTTCATATCAAAAAGCGGTTTCCCTGGGTCGAACGAACGACCTCATATGCCCGCTCCCACACCATCGCCCGGATCAAGGATCGTGATCTCAAGAATTTCAAAGACGCCGGTTTGAACAGAATCCATATCGGTCTGGAATCCGGTTCAGACCGGGTGCTTAAGATGGCCAAAAAAGGGGTTACCCAAGAAACCCATATCAAAGCAGGGCTCAAAATAAAAAAGGCTGGGATGGAATTGTCGGAGTATGTTATGCCGGGCCTGGGAGGGAAAACCTATTCCGAGATTCATGCCCGGGAAACGGCCGATGCTTTAAACCGGATCAACCCGGATTTTATAAGGCTCAGAACCCTGGCCATTCCCAACAGTGTCGAGCTGTATGTCGATTATGCCGCCGGCGATTTTGAAAAATGTACGGATCTCATGATGG
This sequence comes from uncultured delta proteobacterium, assembly GCA_963790095.1. Lineage (GTDB taxonomy): Bacteria > Desulfobacterota > Desulfobacteria > Desulfobacterales > UBA11574 > JAAXQD01. Next base: position 235,492 of record CAWBNO010000012.1, read on the forward strand.
CCAAGGAGATTCTGATTTTCTTGGAATCCTTGAACGGCATTACCAGTGTGGTCAAGAGCGACCATATTTTGAATCTCTTTGGGAATTTGGAAGGTAAATTGCCCGGAGATAAAGGGCGGATGCTGGATATGGTACACCGTTTTTTGGCCATGGATCCGGAACGGCAGTGTGTCTATCAGGTGGGGAGACGGTTCGGGTTTTTCTCCGGCCTTAAGGATATGGAAAGCCCCCGGAGACTGGCCAAGGCGGAAAAGGCCTGCCGCCAGTTCGGAATTACGCCGGAAAATGTGGATGAAGTGATCGATGAGTTGATGAAAAGATTCATTTAGATGCCAGTCGGGAACGATTTTTTCCCGAAATCTCAGCTTCAACCCCACAATCATTTGACTTATTTGAGCTTCTTAGAAAAAACTCATTCCAGGACCGGAAACCGCCTATGCCTTCCCCATTGGATGTGTTTGCAGACCGTCCCCATTGGGTGTGTTCAGGAGGGTTCTATTTTTGCAATGTGTCGGAAAATAAAAACAATTTCCAAAATTTATGGTTATCTTTTGGTTGCTTTTGTGATATGAAAAAAATTTTTTCCGGGGCATCCGGAACTCGACCCGAATACTTTTAAAACAGCAAAGGAGTACCAATGACAGAGAATGGTGAATGTATCGTTTATTCGGCGGATGGGACCCTCGTTGTACCCGATTTTCCGGTGATTCCCTTTATCGAAGGTGACGGCATCGGACCCGATATCTGGTCGGCCACCCGGTATGTATTGGATGCGGCGGTTTCCAGCGCCTATGGCAATGAACGAAAGATTCAATGGTTGGAAATTTTGGCCGGTGAAAAGGCGTTCAAACAGACACAATCCTGGCTTCCGGAAGAAACACTGGAAAAGATCAGAACCTATCGTGTTGCCATCAAAGGCCCCCTGACCACACCTGTGGGAGAAGGAATCCGGAGTATTAATGTAAGCCTTCGCCAGGAGCTCGACCTTTATGCCTGCGTTCGGCCGGTAAAATATATTACCGGGATCCCCAGCCCCATGGTGGAGCCTTCAAAGGTCGATATGGTCATTTTCAGAGAAAATACCGAAGATGTCTACATGGGCCTTGAATGGGAAGAAGGCTCTGAAACCGCGAAAAAAATCATCGATCTGGTAAAACTCGAAGACGGAAGAGACATCCGTCCGGACTCCGGTATCGGGCTTAAACCCATCAGCCGATTCGGAACCCGCCGGCTGGTGCGAAGGGCCCTTGAATATGCCATAGAACATAATAAGTCCAGCGTTACCCTGGTTCACAAAGGAAACATCATGAAGTTTACCGAAGGGGCTTTCAGAACCTGGGGGTACGAAGTCGTCGCAGAAGAATTCGGGGAACAGACCATTTCCGAAGCGGCGTTGTGGGAACAATTTAACGGAGAGGTCCCGGCAGACAAAATTGTGATCAAAGACCGGATCGCAGACGCCATGTTCCAGCAGATTCTTCTGCGTCCCGAAGAGTATGATGTACTGGCCATGCCGAATCTCAACGGTGATTACATGTCCGATGCCCTGGCTGCCATGGTGGGGGGACTGGGTATGGCCCCGGGGGCCAATATTGGCGACGGATATGCCCTGTTCGAGGCGACCCACGGCACAGCGCCAAAATATGCAGGACAAGACAAAGTAAATCCCGGGTCTCTGATCCTTTCCGGGGCCATGATGCTCGTCTTTCTTGGCTGGAAAGCGGCTGGGGACGCTGTGCGGGACGGGTTGTCAAAAGCAGTGGCACAAAAACGGGTGACCTACGACCTGGCCCGGCAAATGGCCGGCGCCACGGAAGTCAAATGCTCGGAATTTGCAGCGGAAATTGTCCGTCATCTTCAGTAGAAGATACCTCAAAATAATCTTTTGGCCCAATCTCGGCGTTGGAGCCTCGTTTTAAGTCCTCGACATACATGAGTATGCCTGCGGGTTAAAACTCGGCTCCGCCTTGATCTTGAACCAAAATCTTTATTTTGAGATGGCTTCTATAAGTTTCTTGTTCGCCTTCGCCTGAATACCCTTCAGCTTGTTGGAGTGAAACGTGAAATATAAAACGAATACATTTAGTACATAGAAATAATATTGCAAAACATATACACTTTTCACGATTTAACTTTTTTACGTTCAGAGCCATGAACCAGACTCTTAACCTGAAATACGGGAACGAAAAAATCCCTTTTGACCTTCCGGAACAGACAAAGGTTCTCCACCCCAATGAACCCGAAACACGGATAACGGCATCTCAGTTTGCATCCAGACTGTCCCATGAACTCCAACGGTTGAATCCTCACCTTGTCAACGTCGCAATTGTGGTGGGAGATAAAACCCGGCTGTGCGGTTACAGAAAATTCCTTCCGGTACTCCTTGGGACACTGGAGAACTTCGGTGCGGCACCGGAATCCATTACGGTGTTTATCGGTTACGGCACTCACCCGCGCCAGACGAAGGAAGCGTGTCTTTCCGCTTACGGTGATATTTACCGGAAATTCCGGTTTGTCCACCACGATTGCCTGGACACAACGGCATTCGTAAATCTTGGAAAAACTTCCCGGGGCACTTCAGTGCTCATTCGGCGTGATATCGTCGACGCCGGTTTTCTGATCACTTTTGGCGCAATCTCCCACCACTACTTTGCAGGTTACGGCGGCGGCCGAAAACTGATTTTCCCGGGCTTGGGCCATCAGGAATCGATTTATCACAACCACGGTCTGTTTTTAGATTTAGAGCGTCAAACCCTTTCCCTTGACTGCCGGTCGGGCATATTGGATGGCAATCCCCTGGCAGAGGATTTGGCGGAGTTCGAAACATTTCGCCCCGCCGATTTGGCCGTCCACGGCATTCTCGACCACAACGGTTACGTTCGGGATTTATTGCCCGGCGTTGGCGTCGATCATTTTCGCAGGGTCTGCGCCGAGTTTGGGAAAAATTACGAGACCACCGCCACCGACCAATTCGATGGGGTCATTGCCTCTTGTGGCGGATACCCCAAAGATATCAACTTTATTCAAAGCCATAAAGCCATCGACAACGCCGCGAAATTTGTCCGCAACGGCGGTAGCCTGATTGTCCTAGCAGAATGTCCAGACGGCGTGGGATCGAAGACCTTTTTACCCTGGTTCGAAATGGGCGGTTGGGAAAGGGCTTTCACCCGACTGGCGGCTCATTACGAAGGCAACGGCGGTACCGCGCTTTCCATGATGTCCAAACTGAAGCGAATAAAGGTTTTTATGGTAACGGATCTGAGTCGTTCCCACTGTGATACCATCGGAATTGAGAAAATATCCATGGATCAGGCAAAAATGACCGTGAAACAATCCCTTGGATCCATTGCCGCAATACCCAGTGCCGGCATGTTGGTGAAGGTTCCGTTATCGGCGGATTTGCAGCACCATCGGCTCTTGCAACATTAGGGTGTATTTACTTGACATTCAGATTTTAAGCAAATAAGCAATTAAGAGTCGGTGAATCTGTTTTTCACTTTTTACAAAACCATTATGGTTAGTGTTTCAGCCAAAGGAAGTAAGAGGGAAATTTAATGTCCAAGCCAAAGTTAAAAGCGCATGTGATAAATGTTGAATGGTGCAAGGGATGCGGCATCTGTGTCCACTTTTGCCCCAAGCATGTACTGGAACTTGACGAATCGGACAAGGTTTATGCAGCGCGACGTACGGATTGTATCTGTTGTCATCTATGCGAACTGCGTTGTCCGGATCTTGCCATCGAAATAGAAACGGAACAGGATGGACAATGAAAACGGAAAACATAAAGTTTATTCAGGGTAACGAGGCATGTGTAGAGGGGGCACTGTATGCAGGGCTCAATTTTTTCGCAGGATATCCCATAACGCCGTCAACGGAGATCGCGGAACATCTGTCCAGCCGTTTGCCCCAAAAAGGGGGCAAGTTTATCCAGATGGAAGACGAGATTGCGTCCATGGGCGCCATTATCGGAGCGTCCCTTACCGGGAGTAAAGTTATGACTGCCACCAGCGGACCCGGCTTTTCTTTGATGCAGGAGGCGTTGGGATATGCCATCATGACGGAGATTCCGTGTGTCATTGTCAATGTTCAGCGGGGGGGTCCATCGACGGGGATTCCCACCCATGTGAGCCAGGGGGACGTAAATCAGGCCCGTTGGGGAACCCACGGTGACCATGCCATTGTTGCGCTTACGGCATCCAATCACCAGGATGTGTTTGAAACCACCGTGGAGGCGTTTAACATTTCAGAAACTTACAGAACTCCGGTGGTTCTGCTCTATGACGAGGTGGTGGGTCACATGCGGGAGCGGCTGCGGGTGCCGGAGGTGGGAGAACTCGCCCTGGTGGAAAGACTGAGGACATCCGTTAGCGAAGGGGTGGACTATCATCCCTATCTGCCCAGGGAAGACGGGCGTCTTCCCATGTCTGACTTCGGGGGGGTGCATCGCTACAATGTCACCGGCCTGTTCCATGACATGTGGGGGTTTCCGTCGGATAATCCCAAGGTGGTTCATGGACTTCTCCGGCATTTGGTGGACAAGATTCAGAGCAATGTGAACCAGATCGCCCGTTTCAAAGAGTTTTACCTGGAAGATGCAGAGTGTATTCTCATTTCTTACGGATCTTCAGCCCGATCAGCCCGGCATGTGGTGGAATACCTCAGGCCCAGGGGCGAAAGGATCGGTCTTTTGGAGCTTCAGACGCTATGGCCGTTTCCCCATGATATTGTTAATGAGAAATGTGCAAATGCAAAATATATGGTCGTAGTGGAGATGAACATGGGTCAGATCATGCAAGAGGTTCAAAAGTCTGTGAAAAATCCCGAGCGGGTGTTTTTGGCCAATCGAATTGACGGTGTTTTTATCGCACCTGACGATATCAGAGATATCCTACGGATTATCCAGGGGAAGGGAGTGTAACGCATGGCGATAAAAGATTATATCAGGGAAAGATTTTTTCCGCATATATGGTGTCCGGGGTGCGGGCATGGGACGGTGCTGAACAGTCTTTTAAGAACGGTATCACAACTGGGTATGAGCAGAAACGAGATTGTCATGGTATCGGGCATCGGATGTTCGTCCCGGATTTCCGGGTATGTTGATTTTCACACACTCCACACCCTTCACGGCCGAGCGCTGGCCTTTGCCACCGGCGTAAAATTAAGTCGTCCTGAACTGAACCTGATCGTTCCCATGGGAGACGGCGATGCACTGGCCATCGGCGGGAATCACTTTATCCATGCGGCCCGGAGAAATATCGATTTAACCGCAATCGTCATGAACAATCGCATCTACGGCATGACCGGCGGGCAGTACTCCCCCCTGTCCGGCTACGGAACCATGGCCACCACGGCGCCGTACACAAACATAGATTATGCGTTTGATACGGTGCAACTGGCGACGGCCGCCGGCGCTTCTTTTGTTGCCCGCAGCACCACCTACCATGTTCAACAGCTGGCAAAGATCCTAAAGCAGGCGATTTTACACGAGGGGTTTTCAGTGGTGGAAGTATTGACCCAGTGTCCGACCTATTTTGGACGAAAGAATCGCCTGGGAAGCGCTGCCGACATGATGGAGAGTTACAAAGACAACACCACGCCCATTGGATCCACAGCCAAGGAAGAGAATCCGGATCTCATTGAAAGGGGTGTTTTTGTCCAAGAAGAGAGACCTGAATATTGTAGCGAATATGACAAAATCATCGAAAGGGCGATGAAAGGGAATTAATTATGGAAAGATGCAGGTTGGTATTTTCAGGTTCAGGCGGGCAGGGGATTATCACTGCAGCCGTGATACTTTCTGAAGCTGCCGTACTATACGAAAATATGAATGCTGTACAGTCCCAGGCCTATGGACCGGCAGCCAGGGGAGGGGCCACCCGCTCTGACGTCATCATCTCCGAGTCGGATATCAATTTTCCCAAGGTGATCCAGCCCAATGTGCTGATCTGTCTCACCCAGGAAGCATACAATGCATTTTGTAACATCATTCGCCCCGGAGGGTTGTTGATCACCGACCCGCGGTTTGTGAAAACCGAGAAAAAAGTCGATGCCCAGCAGAAGGAACTGTCCATGTATGTTGCCGTCATGGAAAAAATCGGGAAACCGATTGTGTTTAATATCTGCATGCTGGGTGCGGTCATCGGTCTGACGGATCTCGTGGGGCCCGGATCCATCATGAAGGTGCTGGAAAGTCGCATTCCTTCGGGTTTTCTGGAGATGAACAGAAAAGCTCTGGAGTTGGGGATGAAGCTGACAGGGGCACTAAAAAGCTGATACAAATGCAGGACGGTTCCATGGCAGTGCGTCCCCTGAACATAGACCCGATTCAATACCATGACTGCGAAGCACTACGCAGGACAAAACATTCCCTGCAGGTCGTCTGCCCACAGCGGAAATTTCCGCTTTAAGGGCGAGGCTCTGGAGGGAGTCTCAATAGATCCTTGATGATTTAGGTCCATGCCTCAAAATCCCCTTGATTTTAAGATCGATGCGCAGCCTGCCGGGTTGTACATCCACATCCCTTTTTGCCTTAGAAAATGCCCCTACTGTGATTTTTATTCCATCACCGATGCATCGTTTCATCGTGCCTTTCTGGATGCCCTGTCCACCGAGATGCGCTTGAATCGCGGTGTCGACTTGGTGTTCGACACCCTCTATATCGGCGGCGGCACCCCATCGGTATTCGATGAAAAATCCATCCACCAAATGGTTGAAACCGCCCGCCGATCGTTCAAAATCCTTCCGGGTGCCGAAACTACGCTGGAAGTTAATCCCGGAACCGTTAGCCTGGAAAAACTGAAGGGATATCGGCGGGCCGGGGTGAACCGAATCAACATCGGGGTTCAGTCTTTTAATTCCACCAATCTCTCGTTCCTCGGCCGGATTCATTCAAACCAGGATGCCGACCTCGCCATACGGTGGGCCCGATCCGCCGGATTCAACAATATCGGGCTCGATTTGATTTACGGAATTCCGGATCAGACCCCGGCGTTATGGCTTAAGGATCTTAAGGCGGCAATTGAGTTCGAGCCCCAACACCTTTCCTGCTACATCCTCTCCTTTGAACCGGGAACCCCCATGGACAGGGACCGAAAAAAAGGGCGCTTTGAACCCATGTCCGAAGATCGGATCTGCGATCTGTTCGAGACCACCGTAAAATTTTTAAGGGACCATAGCTATGTTCAGTACGAGATATCCAACTTTGCCCGTGAAAGCATCGGCGAATCGGATCTCTGGATTGCCGGGGACAACCGGTCACGGCACAACACGAAATACTGGACATTTGCACCGTATCTCGGGCTTGGGCCTTCAGCCCATTCCTTCATTGAACCGGAACGTTTTTGGAACCATGCCGATGTGGGAAAATATATCCAGGGTCTGGCCCAGGGGAAGCTTCCCCTGGCGGAAAAAGAATCCCTCACCCTGGACCAGCTCATGACAGAGGCGGTTTATCTGGGGCTGAGACAGACACGGGGAATTTCAGTGGATGCTTTTTACGAAAAGTTCGGTGTGAACTTTCCAGGGACCTTCGGCGAGATCATTGCCGATCTCGAAGAGAAAGGGCTTATGGAATGCTCTCACGGTCGATGCGCGCTGACATCCAAAGGGATGCTGGTTTTGGACAGTATTGCAGCCCTGTTTATCTAATGCCCCAAAGAAAACGGTTTTTTTCGTCTTTATGTCGAAAGGGTTTTGATCAACACATTGATATAAAACCGGGCATGGCTCATGGGTGCCGCCAGGTTGGCGCGGTGGTTTGCCAGAACGCCGCTGAGACTGCTGTTGGTGATCATCCATGGATGGATTTCTGCAGCATGATGGCACGATACGATGGCATGATGAAGCACCTCGGCCCCACGGCGGGATTCCACGGTAATCAGGAAATCTTCATGAATAGCCTCAAGAATCGTGCCCATGGCGCTTGCAACGCCCTGGGCATAGTAGAAATAGTTGTCCGCAAGAAAAAAACTGACCGGACTTCCGTCGTCCTCTTCGGCTTTGACCAGATTTTCTTCACAGCTTCCCAGCAGATCTTCGTAAGCCATCAACAACGGAATCAAGTTGTCGGGTCTGGTGTAAAAGTTGCCTTCTCCTCGTTCGAGTTTTTCTTTGTAAGTTCTGAGTTCTTCAAGGCCGGCCTTGTATTTTGATTCCGGAGACGGAAACCAGTATCTGTTTGATTTAACCATGAACCAGTTCATGGCGTTCTCGAGATTAGGGTCAAATGCCGCAGTGCTGCCGGTACGGGAGATCCGTTCGGTCAGGGAGACAACGGTACGCCGGGTGACTTCCAAAACCCCCAGCTGAAAACTGTTAACATTATCCGTAAAATCGAGGATATCATTGGGACGCCATCCCCAGAACCTTTCATCCAGTTCGTACTCAAGCGGTTTGATGATTGCCTCCACAAACGCCACTCCTTTGGCCTTGGGCTCCGATTCCGCAACTTGGTCCGCTCCATGTGTGGGGGCTGCATGTTTGGCGGCTGTCGGTGACCCGTGTGTGGGGGCTGCATGTTTGTTGGCTTCCGATTTCCCATGTGTGTGGGCTGCATGTTCGGCGGCTGCCGGTGCCCCGTGAAGGGGGGGAGATGGATGTTCGGCTTTTTTCTCTGTTGCCGTGTGGGTTGGTCCCGGAGCGTGTGCAACGCTTTCAGCAGGCGCTTTTTGAGCCAGATGAATGACCTGATCTGCTTTGACCACCCCCACAAGTTTTTGGGTTCTATCGATAACCGGAACCACCTTTAGATTGTGTTCGGTCATCTGGTCTTTCACCGCCTCGGTGTCCGTGCCGGTGTTCACCGTCATGATATCGGTGGTCATGAAATTTTCCAAAGCACTGTCGGAGGCAGCGAACATCAATTGTTTCAATGAAACCATCCCCAGCAGGTTCTCTTGCCCGTCCACCACGAACAGATAAAACGGCCGGGTTATATCCGGGTGTTCTTTTTTGAGATATGCAATGGCTTCCCCGGCGGTTAAATCTTTGTCCAGGGCAATAAAGTCAGCCGACATGATGTTCCCGGCCGTTTTTTCGACGGGATGGCTGCCGCTTTCAATGGCTTGGTGGGCGGCTATTTTCTTCTGTTTGTGAGCGGCTTCAGTTTGGTCCGTGGTTGTGGATGTAACATGTTCTACTGGGACCTCGGACTTATGGGCGATCTGGACTTCGGCAGGTTTATCGAAAAACCCGAGGACGGCGCTGACGACCCATAGGGCCACCACCGCCAGAAGGGTGACAACGATGATCCGCTTTGTGGCAAATCGCTTGAATTCGGTATTTTGAACCGGGCCATTCTCACTGTTGTTTGAATTTTCCATAATGTCTCCGTAATAAAGTAATTGCCTAAACTCTGTTCCAAATTAAGGCGATTTGGCTGAATTGGATAATCTCATGGTTTATTTGGTTGTTAAAAACCTGGTCATCTCCTGTGATGCGGGATCTTCGAAAGGCCATGCCTGCAAAAGCAGTATGCTTGAAATTGACTAAAGTTTGAAGTGAACAAAAGTGAGCTAAAGCTGATGTTTGTGCCCTTGACACTATCGGTTTAATTAAAAAAATGTTTTGCGCTGAAAGCGCTTTTCTCAACTTCCCCGTTTAATACGGGATAAATAGGCAATTTAGGCATTTTAGCTCACTTTAGGCACAAAAGCTCCCCTTCCACAGGTAACCCAAAACCGGGCCTCTGGACCTATATATTTTAATTTATGGGTATGACCAATAAAATTCAAGTGAAAAATATTTTGAACCGGTTCAGCGGGTTATTTTTTATCGGTTCCTGAGTTTGCGGATATCACCGATCCGGATGGTTATGTTCAGGGCATCAAAATATTCGATCAAGGGGATCAGGTATTTGCGGGATACGCCGGTCATTTCCTTGAACTGGGGGGTGGTCAATTCTTTGTTGGACTTCAGAAAATCGATCAGTCTCTGCTGAAGCGCTTTCACCGCCGTTGCGTGGAAATACAAATCCTCCTTGACCTTTACGATCTGCCCTTCTTCCACCAAGAGCATGAGCACATCCTTGGCCAGGGATGCTTCAATGTCCAAGTCTTTTTTGAGTTCTTTGAAATAAGGGGGTGTCAGGCCGTTTTTTTCATAGACATCAATAATTTTCTTTTTGATATCCGCCTGATCCATGCCCAACGATACGGTATGGGACGCCAGGCAAACCGCATTCTCCTCGCTAACGATCTCGTTGTCTTTGACCATCTGATTGAGCATCAAATTAAAGACTTTGGTCCCCTGGAAAGCAGAAAATTTGGATTTGAGCTCTTCTTTGGGCATACCGGTTTTAAGGGGATTGGCCGTGTGGTAATCGGTCAGATAATCGGATGTTTCAATTTTAAAATTTTCAAAGCTCTTTTGATGAATATACGTCTGGAGTTCTCGATCCGCCAGAATAACCGTTCGGTTAGACATCAGATGCTGCATGATTTTCTGAAGCTCTTTTTCATGCAGACTGGTCATTATTTTAAGATCCGAATAGGTCACCCCTCCATAACCGGCTTCATTGATGTGATAGGAGATGATATCTTCGGGTGAATGATCCATCAAACCTTTTATTCCCAAAATGACATCGGGTTTAAACCGCTTGTGTTTTTTGGGTATGGGGTTGAGAATATTCCCGCCGCCGATGGTTCGTACCGGAGAATAGCTCCGAATGACAAACCGGTCGTCTTTAATGACCGCTAAGGGGGCATCGATTCGCAACTGGGCGATGGCGGTTTCTCCGGGGGGGAGTTCATCTTTGTCGAGGAGCACCAGAATACCGAGCACTTCATTGGTTCCAGTATGAAATCTGACCCGGGTGCGATTTTTAATCGGTTTTTTATTGCTTTTCAGGTAGTCGAAGGAGACGTCGAGCATGTAGCTCGATTTTAAAGCACCCGGAGTCGACAATACATCGCCGCGATTGACGGATGCCTTTTCAAGCCCCTGGAAGTTAATGGCGGTTCGCATGCCGGCTTCGGCGGTGTTTACGCTGCTGTTGTGAACCTGAATCCCCCGAACCTTTGAGGTGATTCCAGAGGGATACAGCATGATGGTGTCTCCCACCTGAATTTGGCCGGAAATCAGCGTTCCGGTGATGACGGTGCCGAAACCCTTCATGGTGAACACACGATCCACCGGCAGGCGAAAAATGCTCGACGGCGGGCGCTTGGGTATTGCGGTGCTGAGTTCGTCCAATGTCTTGATGAAATCCTCCATTCCGGAACCGTTTGCAGAGGATACCGAAACAATGGGGGCCTTTTCTAAAAATGTCCCCTGGACAAAATCTCGGATATCTTCGGTGACGAGATCGAGCCATTCTTCATCCACCAGATCGGTTTTGGTCAGCACCACCAGACCGTACCGGATCCCCAGGAGTGCGCAGATTTCCATATGTTCCCGGGTTTGGGGCATGACCCCTTCGTCGGCGGCAATTACCATGGCGACGATATCGATGCCGGTAGCCCCGGCCACCATATTTTTGACAAACTTTTCATGACCCGGGACGTCTACGATGCCGAGGTGCTGCCCGCTGGGAAGATCGAGATCAGCGAATCCGAGTTCAATGGTGATGCCACGACGCTTCTCTTCCTTGAGCCGGTCGGTATTGATTCCGGTAATCGCCTTGATCAGAGAGGTCTTTCCATGGTCGATGTGTCCGGCGGTTCCGAGGATTATTTGCTTCAATTCTAAAATACTCCCAGGTTGTATTTTAAACCATCGGCTTAAATGAGGCTCTGCGCGATGCAACCATATGGTTTATTCAACCGTTTTTTCTTTTTTTTCTAAAATATTCCATAACATATGCCATGCCCACCAGAAAAACGGCAAGCCCTGCGACATACACGATTTCCACCTTTCCATAAAACATACGGGTTAAAACAACCGAAACAACAGCGCCAATTACGGCTCTAATGATGAAAATGTTAAATTGAGTCACGGAATATCCTTTTAATTTTTTTAGCAAACCAGCTTGAAAAACATATCGCACAAGGGAAAAAGAATCAACACCAAGTTTGGGTGTAATATTTTCATCCACATGGCATAAATTGACTTGAAATGGTTCGAACGATCTGATAAATGATTAACGAATCCAAATTAGGATATTCTTGGAACAATAATTGTCGTTTGACGTTAGCACCATCAAATTAGTCAGAGAAAAGAGAACTCAACTTTAGGCACTTTAGTTCACTTTAGGCATTTTAGGCATTCTTACAGTTATCTAAACGCGTTAGAAAACCTGCCAACCGGCGTTCCTGGAAAGATAAAGCGGATTGATATGTTTTCATATGGTGGGTGTAGCTCAGCCGGTAGAGCACCAGGTTGTGGCCCTGGTGGCCGCGGGTTCAAGTCCCGTCACTCACCCCATTTTAAAGATTCATTTGCCCTATGATTACAGGGAATTGGAAATTATACCAATTCCCTTTTTTCATTTTGGTGTAAATTTGGTGTAAAATTTTCAGATTTTTCATCCTCGTCGGGCATCTCATCGTCTTGCTTTACGCTCGGATTATAGACATTCTCCATAAACGCAGAGCCGTCATCACGCTGATAGTTCTTGATATAGGAATAATAGCGTTCGAGTATCATCTTCAGGGTCTCATGCCCCATCATTTTCTGAACCCAACCAGGCAATTCTCCAGCATCCAGCATCAAAGTGGCGAAGGTGTGTCTGGTCTGGTACAGCGACCGTGGCTTCAATCCTGCTTTCTTTAATGCCGGTTTCCAGATGTGATAATTCACTGAATTCGGAAACAATGGGCGACCATAAAAATTCAGGAACACATAATCTGACTTACCCATTGTGGCTTTCCGCTGATCTCTCAACGCTTCAACCACCGGGGGCAACATTTTAATGTCTCTGATTGAACCTGGGGTCTTGGGGGGACCTTCTTCACCCCTTACCCTTGTTTCCCTGACCTTGATGACACCCAACTTGAAATCAACATTCTTCCATTTCAGACCAGCCATCTCACCGAAACGCATCCCGGTATAAAAAGCGACTATAAAAAAATTCTTGTATAGTCGGCTTTACAACATCCAGGAACCGATGGACTTCATCCATTGACAGAGGATAAATTTCAGGCTTACTGACTGAAAGGTTTTCAACCAGATCCATCGGGTTTTTATCTATCAACCCGGCTCTCAGAGCGAATTTCATCACCGAACGCATCGGCACCAGAACATTGTTGTTCCTTTTATTTGAACACTTCAGTTCGCTTCGGAATTCTTCGACGTCCAGATACTCAATGTCGTCGATTGGCACATTTCCAAAGCAGGGCAGAATGTAATAGTTCATTGCGCCACGATAATCCTTCAATGTTGAGGATTTCACCTTTTGAGGCATTATTTTCACCCATTGTTGAGCGACTTCTCCAAACAATTTGGTTTCCTTGACAGGCTCATCTTTTTGGATATCGCCATAGATGTTTATTTCCTTTATGTAATCATCCCGGAGCCTTCTCGCTTCCGTGATAGACCTTGACAATGCCTTTTTGATGCGTTTACCATTGACCATTGCTACAAAATACCAGACATCTTCCGTTTTTCTAAATGATGGTCTTTCTTGTTCTTTTTCGCCATGATTATATCCTCCACTTCTTGTTTGGTGTGGCTGATATATCAGGCTTTTTCCTTTTAATTTTAGCCAAATACCTGGTTTTATCACCGCCTTTCCTTGGATGTGTATTTCCATCCATAAAATCCTTTATTTCGTCGCTGAAATAAAACACTCTCGTTGAACCAGGAGCTTGCCAATAAGACAAGTATCCCTGGTCTCTCCAATTTTTTACCGTACCCGGCACAACTCTAAAATAATCTGAAACTTCCTGCTGTGTCCATAATTCCTTCTCCCATAATTTTTCGTCCATTAAACTGTACCTCTTTTAACCTGATATGACAATTGCCAAAGATGGCATGTCCATACCGCTCTGGGCGGTCTTGTGAGGCCAGAGGTGAAGGCCTCGCCATTTTAAGAGTGAGTGCTCTTGTAAAAATATATCTTTGGCGCTGTATATTGTTTCCTGTTTCTACAATTTTACCCATTATTGGCAATCCTACGTTAATTTATTTGCATTTGTTGGAGCTTGTGCTCCGCATTTAAGCGGGGCTGTTGGATTAAAAGAACACATTGTCTGCAGTTTCATATTCTTCATCTGGAATTTTTCCACAAATATCCTTAACTATTTCGCCATTGCGGATTTCAAATGTTCCTTTAAAGCCGTTACCATACTCGATATAATCAATGGTGAGCTCCAAATGAGAAAATCTTACACCTGCTTCATAGTTACAGGCAGTGGTGGAGACCATGCTGTAATGAAGTTGTAAAAAGCAATGCCTGGTTTTATCAACCTGCTAACATTCCAAGAGTTCCATTTTGTTCCCCAATTTTCGATACACCACTCATAACCACCTGAATTGAATCCGTCTCTGGGCGGCACCAGGTTCTTATCTCGACAATACTGCCAACCATTTTTAGGAAACAATTGATCGGGACCAAACCATGCCTTCTCCAGAAGTCCTTTACTCGTTCATCCTGCTCGTTAAAGATTTTAGGATATGGCAAGATTGTGTTGAAATCAAAAACCTGCTGGTCTTCGTCTCCATTTTCATTTCTTACGAATCTGACGAACTCCTCTTACATCTTCTTTTTTGCCTTTTACCGTTAAAAAATTTTGACACCAATTAGCCATTTTTCTAATTCTCCTTTTGTTTTATTCGCTCATTTAATTGAGCGTTGTGCCCCGAAGAAGGAGTTAACGGGGCGTCTCCAGTTTATAGAGTTGGTGCTCTTTCAAATTACGCTCTTTGCACGTTAAGCCGCTTTCTTGATTCCAGCATAAGAATCAATATCAGGAGGTTTTCCAATGGAGTTAAGGGCTCCTGAAATCGGATTAAAATTGATCGCTATCAATTCCGGTTTTCCTTTTGACTGCATTTTGGCTCTTTCAGCTTTGAATACAGCAAATCCCATCTGCCGGAATTCGGTTACTATTTCTTCATCCCAATTGTTGGTTATCAGAAATTTTGCTCCCCGCTTAAAGGCAGGCAAAATATACTTTCGAATCTTTTCCATATAAACACCTGGGTCGCTATCCTCCCGGGTGAACTGGTTGTAGTTTTCGGTCGTTTTCCCGAAATATGATGTGTCCACCAAAACAAAGTCTCTTTCACCGGCGGTTTCATTAATAAGTTCCCAGCCGTCCCCATATTTTATTTCAACATTTTCCAGCCTTTTGCTGACGGAAAGTATCCTTTCACGGGGATTACGCAAAATACGGCCGCCCGTTCTGAAGAGCTTTATTTTTCCTTTTTCATTCGCAACGGTTTTGTTTTGGCCATAAGTCATAACTCGTCTTAAACCTTTTACAGAGATATCTGCATTAATCGGTCGATATTCATGTCTTTGGTTTTGCATGACGATATAAATAGAGGCCAGCTCAGGCGTATTTTTCATTTTTAAGGGTAATTTATGCCCCTTCAACTCGGTGATTTTTTGCCAAGGTTGAATCAAACGTTCAGCTTCCTTCTGCATATAATCAACAACATTTTTACGTGCTTCTTTTGCAACAGAATCGAAAGGGTCTCCATGTTTCAAATGTTTTACTTTGTCTGAAATTTTCTCTTGATAATAATTGACGGCAAAACTTACCGATAGAGGATTGTCTTTAATCTGTTTATGAGTTACGAAGCGAAAAGGGTCGAATTCATTCAGAATCATAGGTTTATCAATCCCACAATCTTTCAAATAATGGATATATGCGCCTGTCCCAGCGAATGCATCAATGATACGATCTGAATTTTTCGCTCCATTTTTTAATAAACCACCTATACTATCGGCCAACAATTCCGTCTTATTGCCCGCCAAATTAAATGCCAACAAATCTGTGATATCCATTTTGCTTTTAACCGACGGCATCCATATTCTCTGCGTTTTTTCCAAAAGGTCGATTTCTTTGGCGTTACTATTTTGATTTTCGGCCGGCCTGAAAACAACAATCGCACTTGGAAATGGCGCACTGTTTTCAGCATCACCGAATTTTAATCTGCCTTTGACAAATTTGATTTCGGATGCATTCATTGAATAGTCATGCCACCATCGAGTATCAGTTCTGGCAGGAACTAAACACACAACTGTTGCACCTTTAAGTGATGATTCGTAAGCTTTTTTCATCCAATCGCTTATCTCTCGGCCGTAAGGGGGATTCATAAAAACAATTTCTTTTTTCCAATCCTTTTTCAGACCGTCATCTTCTTTTGTAAAATACTTCTTGCACTTTGCATTTTCATGAGTAGCGCATGGGTCAAGGGTAAATCCAAAATCTTTATTCAATTCATCGAACAACCCCTGGGGAGTTGGCCACTCAACAGTTTGGCTGCTAAAATGGACTTTACTAAATTTTTGCTTATACATCCTTAATACCTCCTGGTATTTATTTGACCTTTCAACAAAGGCCTTGTGCTGCCCCCAGGAGGAGGGCAGCTCCCATTTTAAAGAGTGGGTGCTCTATGTGTTTTTTGAATGTATCAACACATTTTAATAAACGGCTTTTAATTACATCCATATATCGCTGGTCCTTTCAATTCCGATGCATTTACGCTTTAAAGTTTTGCGACGGTTAAAGTTGTATCACCTCCCACGAACGGGTCCAGCACCAAATCATTTGGATTTAAGAATTATTCCATTAATTACCCAACAGCACTTTCCCCTTGTCCCCACTCGTGGAAATTCTTTTCTCTATAGTCGTTGGAAATTGAATCCACTATCGTAGTGTCAAATTTTCCTGGTTTACCATTTCGAAAAATCAAAATTGGTTTGTGAGAACAGATTGCGTTACGGGCATGGACCAGTTGTTTTTGACCAGTACGTGGCAGAGAACAACCATCCCAGCAGTAGGAAAGATGCTTTGAAGAGCGCTTACAACTTCGGGTAAATACAACTGACCTAAGGTAAAGTCAGTAAGTATCGACCAGGTTTCAGAACTCTGGCAGCGACTTCACCTAACTTGGTCCAAAGAGGTAAAAATTCTTTGGATACGGGGGGTCAGTCAAAATCAAATCGACGCTGTCGTTTTTGAAGGTTTTCATTACACCAGGGGTAAAAATGCAGCATTTACAACCTGAAGCGATTCATCTTCTTTGTAAAGTTTTAGCAGCGGTTTTGATCTCTTTCTTACGCTCTGACTTTTTTTTCTTCGCTTTAATTTCTTTATAGGCAGCACAAATCGAGATTTTTTCGCTACATTGACCTTTGCGATTATTTTCTGACGCTCCTTTCCTCAACAATTACTTTTGGCTTTTCGATAATTTTCACGACTTCCAAATCGCTACCAAACCGGATACTATCTCTGTGTCTCTTTCCCAGAAAGTTCGTTTTGGCTATCCGCAATTTTGTGCGCTTTGGCACTTGCGTATTGATTATGCATGATTACCCCCCCGGCGCTCACCAAAACCATCTTCCAGAGCTTTACCAATAGCAACACGCTCCGACATGGTGAAGTTTTTCCTAAACTCATTTTCGACGAGATTCACTTCAAGAGTTGACGGAATATTTACGATTTTTGCTTCAATTTCGTCATGTCCTAACATCATCCACGCGACGTCAAGCGTCTGTGCCAGAAAACCAATTGATTGTCTTTGCGATACCCAATAGGGTGATATAAACCAAATGATTTGATATTTTCCATCAATTCATCTAAATTTCCTAGATCCTTTCTGTATCTGTCTTTTATAATTATATCTTCGCATTTAACTTTTTTAATGCTCATACCTTCAATTCCCCTACATATTCTATTTGTCTGATTGTGTCAGACCTTGTGTGTCCGTAGGAGGTACGGACACGTGTCGTGTGTCGAGTTTTCAGGAGAGGACTTGCTTGAGAGAAATTGTGTGTGGAACCTCTATGACAAACTTCATTTGGTAATAAAGGTCTCCTACTACACTCCAGGCGTACTCGTCGGGATTTCGAGGCAGGACCCAATATGAGGGTTGTTGATACCTCTATACGTGGTAGAAGACCTTTTTAGCTTTCCACCGCGCAGTTTAGATAAAACTTTGAACATAACCTAAGCATTTAATTGCATTTGTTAAGGAATGCACTTATATTTATTTGTTGACTTCTACCGATAACTCGTATATTCTACTGATATAACAACACATTAAATTCATTATATTCTGTTGACATTTTATTTAAATGGCATTATAATTAGATTATTAAAGCTTATTTTCAGCTTATATTGGGGGTGATCTGCAATCAGCAAATAGATTTATTTAATTTTTCTTATCCTTTTGAAGGATTGAGGGAGATCATTATGGCTATCCTTTCGAAACCAATATCAAAAGTAGACAAGCAGACGTCCTGGACAACTTTATTGAGTTTGTTAATACTGATATCCAGCCGATGGATAAAGCTGATTTCGTTAGAATCTTAATAAAATACACAGAGTTTCTGGTACAATACGATGCCAACTATCCCTATCTTATCTCCGTGATAAATATAAAAGATACACCGATGGAATTATGGAGGATGACTCCGAGTGAAGTCCTGAATCAAAGGAAAGGTATTTTTATCCAACTGCAAGCCATATCCGTTCGAGGCTCCAGACAATCATCAAGGCTGTGGAATCAGGGGTTGCAGGGCAGGCGGTTACGCTAATAGAAATGAAAGGAAGTCGCCGGGTTCTTATTGATCCCAATTACGATAAGTTCTTATTTGGGTTTTGGCCTGATACGGTTAGATCTGACGGTCACCTGGATATAGAAGAGGAAAAGGATTTAGCCGATCTTATATTTTTGGATTACATTCAAACCAATGAATTTATGCCGAGTCGGTTTGGGAAGTGTGGTTGGGAAAAATGTGAAGGGTTTTATTACCAGCGCACTGCAAAGGAAA
>CAWBNO010000013.1:0-111487 GCA_963790095.1 uncultured delta proteobacterium
GATGCCAGCGCGGCCAACACCGATAAAGACGAAAAAACCACCATCTATGGTATTTCCTACGACTTGACCAAAGGGGTTATGCCATGGGTTGCCATTGAAAAAAAGGATTTCGAAGATTCTGCTGACGGGGATGATTACGACA
Source organism: uncultured delta proteobacterium (assembly GCA_963790095.1). Taxonomy (GTDB): domain Bacteria; phylum Desulfobacterota; class Desulfobacteria; order Desulfobacterales; family UBA11574; genus JAAXQD01. Next base: position 143 of record CAWBNO010000013.1, read on the forward strand.
TGTTCCAAGTCGGTCTTCAGATCAAATTTTAATGGTGTCGTTTTAATCAGAGCAATTAATGCCCTGATTCCAAGAACGGTTCCAACCACCCATAAGTGCCCATTCCGGGATGACCTGGATGGGCACCAGTCATTCATATCATTAAATAATACTTCCGGACGGCATGAATAGAAATTTAACTTTGTCCTAATAAAATTCTAACACTCTTTGTTTATTAAAATATAGGATAAAAGTCGATTTTCAAAAAAGGATAATATGTACAATCTTTTGCTCACTGTTGGATCCATTCTTATTGTTATCGGGTTGATAGTTATGAGGGTCAGATATTTACCTGTTCTTCATCCCGATGCGGAATTGTTCATTAATCTCTTATCTATGAACTGTTCAGAAAAAGGAAGCATAAAGCATGAAAAAAAAACAAGAGTTCTTTTCATCTGCATTCATAACAGCGGAAGAAGCCAGATGGCGGAAACTTTTCTGAAAGCCATAGGCGGTGAACGGTTTGAAGTTGAAAGCGCAGGCTTGGAGCCCAAACCGGTGAACCCGTATGTTGTTGAAGTGATGAAAGAAGTTGGATATGACCTGTCCGACAATACATCGGACAGCGTACTGCAATTTTTCAAGGAAGGCCGATTATACGATTATGTCATTACCGTGTGCGATGAATCCGTTGAAAATCAATGTCCGATTTTCCACGGTATTGCCAGAAGACTGCACTGGCCCTTTCCTGATCCTCAAAAGGTAACAGGACCAAAAGATGAAAAACTGGAAAACATCCGTTTGATTAGAGATCGTATCAAACAGCACATCGATTCCTGGGTAAAAGACCTTTAATTGGGAACTTAATTTGTTCCCGATAGTAATTTGCAGATGGACACTAAACAGTATTTCTCAATCATCATATGATCTTAAAGGCTTGCCCTCTCAAGACATGATTTTTTTTCGATTCTAGCGATATCCTAACACAAACTTAACAATTCCGAACTATTCTCTCAACTCAAGGCAAAAACTTCTAAGTTTGAAGTTTTATATTTCAACATACCGAATATCGCAAATAAAACAAAAGTTTAACTTGGATCTAACATAAATCTAACATTATAGATTTATGTTACGAATTTAGAAAATTAATAGACTGTTTGATCTGAAGAACAATCGGGTTCGCCCAATTGGAAAGAATAACCCATGATATCAACCACAACCATTTTATTTGTATTGCTGCTGCTTTCAGGAACAGCCTATTACCTTGGTCTGCGGCGTTCCGTGGCTGTTGCCGGAGGGCAGGAACATGTTCGAAAACTCCATTCACGTCCCCCCTATTACGGTGCAATGACGGCACTTTGGTGCGGCATACCTGCGCTGATTATTTTTTTCTTCTGGCAGGTATTTGAAGCAAATATTATTACAAACCTGGTGGTTGCGGGATTGCCCAATGAAATTCGGGATCTGCCGGCAGACCAGATCAATTTGGTCGTTAATGATATTCGAAATATGGCTGCCGGTAATATTGTATCCAGCCAGGCCAGCCAGGTAATCCAGGAAGCGGCCGCTCATTTTTCTCGATTGCAGCAGATCAGTCATACGGCGCTGGCGGTTGTTGCTGTATGTGTTTGCATTTTGGGATTGGTCATTGTTCGAAAAAAAATCTCCAAAGCGACGCGGGCCCGAAATCAGGTGGAAAAGATCATTCTCTGGCTGCTCATTGCCTGCTCGACCATCGCTATTTTTACAACCATCGGCATCGTTCTTTCCGTCCTTTATGAAGCCATACGGTTTTTTAAAGCGGTTTCGGTGAGCGAATTCCTTTTTGGGCTCAAATGGAGTCCACAAATCGCAATCCGAAGCGATCAGGTGGGTTCTTCAGGGGCGTTTGGAGCGGTGCCGGTGTTTATGGGGACCCTTTTGATATCTGCCATTGCCATGGCGGTGGCCACACCCATCGGCCTGATGTCTGCCATATATATGTCGGAATATGCCAACAAAAATTTCAGGGCAGTAGCAAAACCGCTCATGGAAATTCTGGCAGGGATTCCCACCGTGGTCTATGGTTTTTTTGCAGCGCTTGTGGTAGCTCCGGTGATTCGTGATACCGGGCAATGGATCGGTCTGGATGTGTCTTCGGAAAGCGCACTGGCAGCGGGTCTTGTCATGGGCATCATGATTATTCCGTTTGTTTCTTCACTTTCCGACGACATGATCAATGCCGTACCCCAGGAACTTCGGGACGGTGCCTATGGATTGGGCGCCACCAAATCGGAAACCATCAAACAGGTGGTTTTGCCGGCTGCGCTGCCGGGAATCGTGGGCAGTATTCTTTTGGCAATATCCCGCGCCATCGGTGAAACCATGATCGTGGTCATGGCTGCAGGGCTGACAGCCAATTTAACACTCAATCCTTTAAAGACCGTTACCACCGTGACCGTTCAGATCGTTACCCTGCTGGTGGGTGATCAGGAGTTCGACAGCCCCAAAACTCTGGCAGCTTTTGCTTTGGGACTGTTACTGTTTTTGGTAACCCTTTGTTTGAACATCATCGCACTCGTGGTGGTGCGTAAATACCGTGAACAATATGAGTAGTCAATTCTCCCAAATATCGGATAAAAGTGTCAAACCCATTGACATTGTCAAAAAGAATCTGGCCGGCCGTCGCCGGGCCGAACACCGGTTCCGCAGAATGGGCCTTGCCGCCATTCTTGCCAGCCTGTTTTTTCTGGCACTTTTATTTTTCAGTATTATCGGCAATGGATATTCTGCGTTGTTACAAACCTTTATTAAAATCGATGTTTTTTTCGACCCTGGAAAGATCGCCAAGAACGATCCGAGCCAAGGAGACTACCAGGGTATCGTAAAGGCATCCCTGCTAAAAATGTTTCCGGATGTCAAAGGACGCCGGGACAAGCGCAAGCTTTATAATCTGATCAGCTCCGGTGCGTCATTTCAGATTCGTAAGATGGTTTTGACCGATGCCGGTCTTATCGGTCAGCAGCGATCGATTTGGGTGCCGGCAGATGATGACGTGGACATGCTGATGAAAGGTCATTTAAGTCGCCAGGAGGACACCCCATCCGGAAGGTTTGACCGTCAGCAGCTTCAGTGGCTCGATCGGCTGGAAGCGGAAAAACGTATTAAAAAAAAGTTTAACACCATCTTTTTTACATCCGGAGACTCCCGGGAACCTGAATTGGCCGGTGTCTGGGGAGCGGTGGCCGGCTCATTTTTTACCCTTCTGGTCACACTCATGCTGTCGTTTCCCATTGGTGTGGCTTGTGCAGTTTATTTGGAAGAGTTTGCGCCCAAAAACCGCTGGACCGATCTCATTGAAGTTAACATCAACAACCTGGCGGCAGTACCGTCCATTGTTTTCGGGTTGCTGGGGTTGGCCGTGTTTTTGAATTTTTTCGGCTTGCCCCGTTCAGCGCCGCTGGTGGGTGGTTTGGTATTAACGCTAATGACCCTGCCCACCATCATTATCGCCGGACGCGCAGCCATCCAGGCGGTACCGCCATCGATTCGGGATGCTGCTCTGGGTGTGGGGGCGTCGAAGATGCAGACCATCATGCACCATGTGCTGCCCCTGGCGATGCCGGGAATGCTGACCGGCGCCATTATCGGTATGGCCCGGGCTTTGGGTGAGACAGCCCCTCTGTTGATGATCGGTATGGTGGCCTTTATCGTGGATATTCCCGGCGGGTTTACCGATCCGGCCACAGTCCTGCCGGTCCAGGTCTTTTTGTGGGCGGACAGCCCGGAACGAGCGTTTGTGGAGCGAACGTCAGCAGCCACGCTGGTATTGCTGGCATTTTTATTTGCCATGAACGGGCTGGCAGTATACCTGCGAAAACGATTTGAACGGCGCTGGTAATATACATAGGGTACAAGGGGTCAAGCCCACCACATAGACGGCGGGTAAAGATTCAATGCCCGCCTTGTCGCGACGCGGTGATTACTTAAAGTATAGGCTAAGCCGCATAAAAAGACAGCTTATTGACAATATAGTAAGGTTAATCTGTCTGGGCCAGAGGTTCGAGTGAAATACTAAAGAATCACAAAGATTGGAACCTATTTTTCAACAAAATTAGAAAAGAACCAAATTAAAAAAAGGAGAAAGAAAATGATGAAAAAATTGTTTTTATTTGCTGTATCTCTTGCTTTCGTATTCGCGGGATTTGCAAATCCGGCCGCAGCAGGCGCTTCTCGTGATTACATCAGTATTGTGGGGTCTTCCACGGTGTACCCCTTTGCAACGGTGGTGGCAGAACAATTCGGTAAAACCTCACGCTTTAAAACCCCGAAGATCGAATCCACCGGTTCCGGCGGCGGGCTGAAGCTTTTTTGTGCGGGCGTGGGTGTCGAGCATCCGGACATTACCAATGCGTCCCGTCGGATTAAAAAATCCGAATGCGACACCTGTAATAAAAACGGTGTCAAGGATATTGTTGAAATCAAAATCGGATACGACGGTATTGTTCTTGCCAACTCTAAAAAGGCCGAGGTGTTTAAGCTTTCGCGAAAAGACATCTTTTTGGCTTTGGCCAAAGATGTGCCGGACCCCAAAGGCGGTGAAAAGCTGATTCCCAATCCATACAAAACCTGGAAAGACGTCAATCCCTCACTTCCCGCCACAAAGATTGAAGTGCTCGGACCTCCCCCCACCTCCGGGACCCGGGATGCCTTTGTCGAATTGGCCATGGAAGGCGGGGCTAAAAAATTTGCCTGGATCAAGGCCATGAAAAAAAAGGATAAAAAACATTATAAAGCCATCTGTCACACCATTCGTGAAGACGGCGCTTACATCGAAGCCGGTGAAAACGACAACCTTATCGTGCAGAAGCTCGAAGCCAATCCCGATGCCGTGGGCATTTTTGGATTCAGTTTTTTGGATCAGAACACGGATAAAATCCATGGGTCTGTGGTGGACGGTGTGTCACCGACCTTTGAGGGCATTGCCAGCGGTGACTATCCGGTTTCAAGGCCGTTGTTTTTCTATGTCAAAAAGGCCCACGTAGATAAAATTCCCGGTATTCGTCAATATTTAAGGGAGTTTACCAGTGACAAAGCCTGGGGGCCGGACGGGTATCTGAGCGAAAAAGGAATGATTCCCATGCCGGATAATGAAAGAACAAAATTCAGCAGTGATGGAAAAAATCTTAACACTTTTTCCTGCGGTGATCTATAGCCTTTATAAACCGGTCGGACCGGCAGATAATTTTCCGGTCCGACCTTACTCCATCCAAATAAATTCTTTATGAGAATTTTGGGGAGGAATCGTTTGCTAATGGATACACAACTCAGTATAATACCAGCGGATCAGAACAAAACCGAAAGAATCGATGCCCGTTCAGAACATCGGATGACGAACCCGAGGCGCGGTAAAAAAATGGGACCGTTAAAAAATGATCGGGATGAACCCGGAAAAACCGTTGGGGAACCATTTGTAGAATACCCCCGTATGACCTGTCGTAATGTCGATGTTTACTATGGGGATAAGCAAGCGATCCGGAATGTGTCGGTAGATATCGCCGGCAACGAAGTGATCTCCATGATCGGTCCGTCCGGGTGCGGAAAATCGACCTTCATAAGATGCCTGAATCGAATGAACGACACCATCGAGGGATGCCGGGTAACCGGTGAGATCACCCTGGACGGTATGGATATCTATGATAAGCGTGTGGATGTTGTCCCCCTTCGAGCTCAAGTCGGTATGGTGTTTCAAAAACCGAACCCCTTTCCCAAATCGATTTACGACAACGTCGCATACGGTCCGAAAATTCATGGGTTGAGCCGGAGTCGGTTGGAATTGGATGAGATCGTGGAATCATCACTGAAAAAGGCCGGACTTTGGGAAGAAGTCAAGGATCAGCTGAATCAGCCGGGAACCAGTTTGTCAGGGGGGCAGCAGCAACGGCTGTGCATTGCACGGGCCATTGCCGTAGGCCCGGAGGTTATCCTGATGGACGAACCCTGCAGTGCGCTGGATCCCATTGCAACCGGTCGAATCGAAGATCTGATTCATGAACTGAGGCGACAGTTTTCCATTGTTATCGTGACACATTCCATGCAACAGGCAGCAAGGGTGTCTCAACGCACCGCGTATTTTCATCTTGGAAATCTAATAGAAGTGGGTCAGACCGATCAGGTCTTTACATCGCCCCGACACAAATTAACACAGGACTATATTACCGGACGAATCGGCTGACCGATTAGAAATCCATAAAATAGAGAGATAAACACGATGGCCAAGCATTTTGATCGAGAGTTGGAAAAACTTAAAAAGAAAATCCTTTCTTTGGGCGCGCTGGTGGAAGAACGGGTTTATCTGGCAATCAAAGCCATTGAAAGCAGAGATCCCGATCTGGCGAAAAGAATCATTCGATCAGACCACGAAATCGATGAAACCGAAGTCGAAGTGGAAGAAGAGTGTTTGAAAGTACTTGCTCTTTACCAACCGGTGGCCATCGACCTTCGATTTATCGTCGCCGTAATCAAAATCAACAATGATCTTGAGAGAATTGGTGATGAGGCGGTGAACATCGCTGAGCGTATCCAGAGTATCGCCAAGTATCCAAATATCAGTTTCCACTTTGACTATACCGAAATGGCTGAAATCGCGGCAGCCATGTTGAAACAGAGCCTGGATGCTCTGGTCAATCTGGATATCGATACGGCGTTTAGAATTCTAACACTCGATGATGAGGTCGATGATATCCAGAGCAAGGCCTATTCACAAATCAAACAGGCCATGCGGGAACATCCCGAAGAAATGACCTATTTGATCAACCTGTACCTCATTTCCCGACATCTTGAGCGTGTGGCCGATCATGCAACCAACATCGCCGAAGAGGTCATTTACCTGATCGAAGGCGAGATTATCAGGCATGGGAAGTATTTATAACGCATTTCTGCTGGGCAATAAAATTAGGGGGTCAAGTCATCTTAGCTTGTTTCCATCCATAAATGGCTATTTTCCCGGTGAGCCGCGTTCTCCGCGGGTTTGCTCATCGAAAAAATATTTCATTTATGAATTGGAAACTACTCAGTGCTCAAATGTGTTTATGGATGGGCAATAGCTCGATGGCCTCCAAATATTCTTTGGTTCGATTGATGGCTGTGATGAACATCTTCGAGCCGGTCATGAACGTAAAAATATCCTCCCCGTTCCCGCAGGTCCGTGCAAACTCGGGTCCGATGACCACAGCGGGCTCTGGTGCGCCGGAGTTTTGGGCCAGAACGTCCACGTACATGTCCAGACGGTCTTTGAGAATCTGAAAATAATCGATATCATGGCCGATTAAATTCCCGGTTGCTGTGGAGATCGTCTGTGAAAAATCGTAGACCGCCTTCCAATAAACCTCTAAAAGCTGATTTTTATGGGGGCTGGTTTCAAGATAATAGGATATGCTCCAACCGACACTGATAATTTTAAGTATCTGCAGTTCGTATTCAACCGTTTCCCGCTGGATGTCCGCCGCTTCCGGCAGGTGTGACATCAGCCATTTAATGTCTTCACGGTCAACGACAAAATCGAACAGATCTTCTCCAGCGCGTTCAATTTCCGATTTTTTCTCTTTTGAATTTTCCATTACTCTATAGATATTACTATTTTTCTATCTTTCTTGTGCTCTTCGATTTCCGCCAAAGTTCCCAAAGCGTCTTCGGACTTTGAGATTTCAATGAGTTGATCCAGGTCGATGCCCAAATCATCCAGCACCCTCACGGCTTTGCGCGGGATCAGTTTTGACGCCACTTTAACGATGGCAAGGGGAATCGTTGCAGTGGTGTCCGGTGTGGTTCCGTTATTTTTGAAAATTCTAATCTTCAGTTTTGCCATGTCTGTTCACCTTATATCCGGATGGCCGGTTACCCTGAAAAAATGGGTTTTGCCGTCCACTTCCTGAAGCTCTATGTGTTTTAGTTTTCTCCTGACCTGTGGAACATCAATTGCCAGGAGAACATCGTTTCCGGTGGTTGGCCGAATCTGTGCCCAAAATTTGCTGCGATAATACCGGGTTCTGTCTCCGGTGGGTTTAATGATAAACACCTCGACGCCCTCTTCAAAGGCGGTCTCCAGAGCGATGGCCAACATAATTTCATCCAGATTCCAGAGACCCTTTTCTCCTTTATTTCTGTAGGATCTCTCAACAAAGAAACCCACATCGTGGCGGGGTCTTAAATTCCTAAATGGAAAGATGGTTTTGCCAAAGGCTTTGCGAAATTGATTGCTAAAGGGCAATCCGATAATGGGCGAGCCAAAGGCATAACCGAGCATCACGTTTCTTTTAGTATCAAAATCGAGATAGGCAACTGGCGTTGACGAATCGAGATCGAAAACATCGATCATGCAGCCCCCCCGCAACGTAAAAATCAGGTTCACCGAATCCGTCTCAAAAACCGCGTATCCGTCTTCTTTCAGTCCCCGATAATTCAATAAATGGCAGTCTTCCGGATTGTTGCCCATGGAAAAACACTCTGCTTGGAAACGCATGGAATCGATCGCCCAAATTGGCATTTATCTTCCATCGACTATGACCTTAAAGATTACACAAGAGATCCCTTATGATCAAGGGGAAATCATCGGCCTCGGGCAAACGCATTTGTGTCCCAATGAGAGAACGCTCCATGACGGCGCATATCTCTTTCCAACCGACTGAAACTTGTGCTCGAGCACCCGTAAGCCCGAGCCGTGCCGGAGTTATAAAGAACCATTCGTCCATAAAATCTCCGATGGATGTTTTAAAGCATAATTTCATTCGGCTCGGTCTAACGCGTGCTAAAGCCCTTCAAACAGCCATTCGGTCTCCAAGAGAAACACGCCGTCCCTTCGCTGTACCAAAATCAAATGCGTTTGCCCGGACCTGCCGGAAGTTTCACACAGCCATCTTGTAACCGCCCATTTATGAAGAGAAAACGCACGGTGCCCATTTTTCAATTGTGGATGGGCACTATCTATATTCAAAAACCTTGAGATTTCGAGGCGTTTTAAAAAATTTGACCATTGACAGCAGAAACCCTGTCATGTATGTGCGGGCAGGATTTTCCCTGTCTTCACCATTCCCTATAGCTGATTGGAGCGCTTCCGAAATCCTGCCTTGGGACTGCAGGGGTGAGTTATTTATTCAACGTGGGGCTTAAATGAGAAATCGAACCTCCCATACCTATGGCGATCCCCACCGGTGGGTGGCCTTTTCCGTTATCTGCTGGGTGTACTTTTTCGTCTATTTCCACCGGGTCTCCACTTCGGTGATCGTAACGGACCTTCTGGAAGCCTTTCACACCCATGCAACGGCCTTGGGTTTAATGTCCTCCATGTATTTTTATCTCTATGCCTTTGAGCAGCCGCTGGTGGGATACCTGTCGGACCGGCTCGGACCCCGACGCGTCATCGGTTACTGGACTTTGGCGGCAGCGGCGGGATGTTTTATTTTCGGCATGGCGCCGAACATCGGCTGGGCTTCGGCGGGGCGGGCCCTTATCGGACTTGGCGTCGGGGGTGTTTACGTGCCGGCGGTCAAGGCCATCTCTCAGTGGTTCCGAAAGGATGAATTCGCCACCATGATTGGTCTCCTCATGTCCGTGGGAAATTTCGGGGCTGTGATCGCCACCACCCCCCTTGCCTGGGCAACTGCTGTCTGGGGATGGCGGGCCACATTTTTCCTCATCAGCGGGATAACGATGGTTCTGGCGTTTGTCACCCTGTTTTTTACCCGGGATTTTGACGGCCCATCCCATCCGGTTCCGGGGGATTCCGGGACAGCATCCGGGGGCGGGGCGGGAACAGGCGCAAAGGTGATGCAGGTGTTGACATCCGGGCAGTTCTGGATCCTTTCGACAATTTTTTTCGGCTTTTACGGCACGCTCTTGACCTTGCAAGGACTGTGGGCAACACCGTTTCTGATGGCGGCTTTAGGTGTTGAGCGGATCTTTGCCAGCAAACTGAACATGCTGATCCCCGTGGGCGTGATCATCGGGGCACCGTTTTTGGGATGGCTCACCGACCGGTTTTCGCTCGACAAGAGAAAAACCCTCATCGTTATCCTGACCCTGTATACCCTCACCTGGGTCGGCGTCACCTTCTTTTCCAGCCAGTTGTGGACGGTTGGACTTTCCCTGGTGATGCTGTTGATGGGTATTGTTGGAGGCGGTTTTATCAGCACTCTGTGGGGGATTGTCCGGGACATCTTGCCGCCGGAGATTCTGGGCTTGACTTCCGGTATTCTCAATCTATGGCCGTTCCTCGGTGTTGGCGCTTTTCAGGTCCTCACCGGTGCCATCCTGGATCGGGCCGGCCGGGTGGGCGAACTTTATCCGCTGTCGGGGTTTAAAAACGCTTTTTTCGTCTGCTTGTCCGGAATGGTCGTCTGTCTGGTGCTGTCGTTTTTCCTCAAGCTGAAGCCCTGGTCTCTTCGCTCAAATTGAGGAGATCTCACCCCGTGTAAGTCTCTTTCGTCTTGTCCAAGTCGGGCATGGTTTTTTCTTTTAGAAAAAAGATTGACAATGCCACAAAGTGGCACTAATTTTTATACCGTATCTGAACGATGGACATATATGGTGAAAACCGATTGAACGGAGCTGTGGCGGAGATGAACTTTTTGAAGAGAATCAAAAGAAAGGGGAAAACCCCTGTGATCGATTCCGGTGTACCGACGGCGTGTCAGGAGAAGATCGTTACTCCTGAACAAGCCTTGAAGCGGATCAAACCCGGGATGAATATATTTCTGGGGACCGGAGTGGCCGAACCCCGTACCCTGGTTAAAACACTCATGGCGTCTCAAGCCTCGAATCTGAGAGATCTGGAATTGATCCAGTTGGTGAGTTTCGGAGAGGTTGTTCCCACCAAAGACCTTCATTTGCAAAAATACCGTCTCAAAACGTTTTTTTCAGGGTGGGTCGCCAGCGAGGCCATCAGCGAGGGGCGCATCGATTTAATTCCGAGCCGTTTTTCCCGAATCCCCCGTTTGATCGAATCCGGTCAGATTCCCATTGACGCGGTTTTTGTCCAGGTTTCCCCGCCAAATGAAGCGGGCTATTGCAGTCTGGGAGTGGCCGTGGATGCCGCCCGGCAGGCCATGGAGCAGGCGTCGTTGGTTGTGGGCGAGATCAATCCGGATATTCCCATCACCTTCGGTGACACCTTTGCGCCCATTACCGATTTTGATCTGTTGGTGTATTCCACGGAGCCGCCTGTCTATTTCCAGCGCTGGTCGGTGGATGCGGTCTTCGATCAAGTCGGCGCCAATGTCGCCGCGTTGATTGAAGATGGCAGTTGCCTTGCCTTCTCCATCGGCCCGGTGTTTGAGGCGTTGGGACGTCACCTGGTGCACAAACGCGATTTGGGCATCCATTCGCCTTTCTTTACCGATCCCCTGATGGATCTGGTGAAAAGCGGTGCTGTGACCAATCGCAGAAAGGAAAACTGGAGAGGCAAGTCTCTTGCTTCCTACGGGATTGGAACACCCGATCTGATGGCCTGGCTGAACCGCAACCCTCTGGTGGAATTCCAAGGCATCGACAAAGTCTTCGATCCGAATCAAATCGGCTCCAACTCGAGATTCGTGGCCGTCCACAACGCACATAAGGTGGACCTGTCCGGTGCCATCGCCCTCAACTCCGGGACCGGGAACATGGCCGTTGCCCAGGGGGTGGTGATGGATTTTTTGACCGGTGCGGAACTCTCCCCCGGGGGACGGAACATTTTCGCCCTCCCGAGTCGAAATCGGAAGGGACGCCCCAACATCATCGAATCCATCAAGAAATTCTCCAACTCATCCAGTCTGCGGGAGTCGGTGGACATGGTGGTCACCGAATACGGGGTGGCCAGCTTGCGGGGGAGGACCCTGCGCGAGCGGGCCATGGCGTTGATCGACATTGCCCATCCCGATGACCGAGAGGCCCTGGTGGAACAGGCCAAAACGGCGAAGATCATCTATCCGGATCAGATTTTCTCTGCCGAATGCGTCCGACTCTATCCATCCGCCATTGCCGCTGAAGAGACCTTCAAAGGCGGTGTGAAGATTCAGTTCAGAGCCATTAAACCGTCTGATGAGGAGGATCTGCGGCGCCTTTTCTATCGTTTTTCCGATGAGAGCGTCTATTACAGATATTTCAGCCCCATAAAGACCATGCCCCATAAACAGATGCAAAAGTATGTAAACCTGGACTGCGACCGAACACTGTCCATCGTCGGCGTGGCGGGGGATTCCTTCAAGGAACGTATTATTGCAGAAGCAAGATACGTAAAGGATCTTGTTCGACCTTATGCGGACCTCGCCTTTGCGGTGGATGAGAATTACCATGGGTTGGGAATTGCGAGTTATCTCTACAAAATGCTGGTCCAGTTGGCCAGGGAACGGGGTCTCAAGGGACTCACGGCCGATGTTCTGGCCTCGAACAAACCGATGATGCGGGTCTTTGAGAAGGGAGACCTGACGGTGAATGCCCAATTGGACGACGACATCTACAAGCTGACCATTCCCTTTGACGATTAGACCGATGCGTTCCGGTCTCCTCGGTGAATCGCCCCCTCTTTGTTTGGTGTGAAAATAAAAGCCGTGTTCTTTCCCCGTGGCGGGATTTAAGGGCAGAAGATTGGAAGATTAGAAGGTTAGAAAAGGTTCTCTCCTTTAGAAAAATGTCCCGAGACTTGATATCCTGAAGAGAATATGCGAATCCTTAAAACGGACCGGAGGATCTTTACAGCACAGTAAAGAAACCAGGAGGGATAACCGCTATGAAGCATTTCTTGATCGGCACGGTAAAGCATACGCTCAAGGCCCTTGGATACGGAATCACGGGCGGGGTTGCGGTGATGATCGTTGTCCTTGTTTTGCAGCTGGAACGTCGGCCCGACCTCAAGATCTGGCACACGGTGGAACTGGACGCCGAATTCACGGCGGATGGGGCCAAAAACTTTGAAGACTATCTTTCCACCGAGGCCCGCCTGTTCAAACAGCTCGACGAACGCGTCTATTCCCGGATCGAACCCCAGGACCGGCGTCTCATCAACCGCTTTCACCGGGGTAGCTTGTCGGACCCCGACCGCTGGTCCCCCAACTGGAACCGCACCTTCGAACTTTCCGGGAAGGCACCCAAGGCGGGGATCCTGCTGCTCCACGGCATGTCCGACTCGCCTTACAGCCTTCGGAGTCTGGGACAGCGGTTACATGGAGCAGGAGCCTGGGTGGTGGGACTTCGACTCCCGGGCCACGGCACAGCCCCTTCGGGACTCGTGGGGGTAAAATGGCAGGATATGGCCGCAGCGGTCCGCGTGTCCATGGATCACCTTCGGGACAAGGTCGGCGACCGGCCCGTCTATATTGTAGGGTATTCCAACGGCGGTGCCCTGGCCGTGTACTACGCGATCTCGGCGTTGGAAAACAACGCCCTGCCGTCCGTTGACGGAATGGTGCTTCTTTCCCCGGCCATCGGGGTTACGCCACTGGCGGCTTTTGCGGTGTGGCAGGCCCGGCTCGGTCGACTGCTGGGGCTCCAAAAACTGGCGTGGACAGACATACTGCCCGAGTACGATCCTTTCAAGTACAATTCTTTTGCCGTCAATGCCGGCGATCAGGTCTACCGTCTGACCGCCGAAATTCAATCAAAAATGAAGACACTGGGGGACAAGAAGGCACTGGAGCGCTTTCCACCGGTGCTCGCCTTTCAATCTGCCGTCGATGCAACAGTGTCCACGCAGGCGTTGATCGACGGACTGTTGGGACAATTGTCCCCCGACGGACACGAACTGGTCATTTTCGACATCAACCGTCTTTCCGAGATAGAACAAATTCTCGGGAAGGATCCCTTAAAGAGTATCGAAGCCGGCCTCGATCACCCCGGCTTGACTTTTACCATGAGTTTTGTGACCAATGACAGCGAAAAGAGCCGCCGTGTCGTGGTTCGCCGGAAAAGGCCCGGGGATAACGAAATAGCGGAGATGTCCATGGGTCTCATGTGGCCGCAAGGAGTGTATTCCCTTTCTCACGTGGCCCTGCCGTTCTCCCCAAACGATCCCCTTTACGGTGGGCCGGCTGCCGGAAACAGCCCGGGGATCAAGCTCGGCGACCTGGCCCTGCGGGGAGAGCGCGGTGTGCTGCAGATACCGGCGGCGGCCATGCTGCGGCTTCGGTGGAACCCCTTTTACCCCTATATGGAACAGCGCCTTCTCGAATTTGTCCGTCTGGCCGGGTCAGACAGAGAATAGGGAAACACAGGGTTGATACCTGATGGAAAAAGCATTGACCCAAGATATTCTCAGTTTCCGGCCCCGCAATGGGTTCTCCATGGACCGGCGGCACATAAAGAAATAGGGACCCGGGGGCAAAACATATCCGATCTTCGTTTCCAATTTGAAGATTGTCATTTGTATTCTCCATCGATTTTGTGATAAGAACTCCGAGGCGTATCAAGTATCTTAAGGCCACGGTCGAACCCGTTCAAAGGACGTATCGACCCCACCGAAAGTCTTGGCAAGGAGATCCCATGAATATTTTAAAAGCGGTGCTCGAGCACGAAGTCTTTCCCGCCCTCGGCTGTACGGAACCCATCGCCGTCGCCTATGCAGCGGGTCTGGCCGGCAACCAGCTGGACGCCGAATTCGAGGAGATGACCATTGCGGTGGATCCCGGGGTGTATAAAAACGGTCTGGCCGTCCACGTCCCGAACACGGACGGCGAGCGAGGGAACCTGATCGCCGGGGTCCTGGGGGCCCTGATCCGTCGACCGGATTTGAAAATGGAAATCCTCAAGGCCGTGGATCCGGCCCAGATTCCCCGGGCCCGAAGTCTCATCGAGTCGGGCAAGGCACGGATTCTTTGCTATCGCCCAGGGAAAGGCATGCACATCGACGTCCGGGTCCGGCGGGGATCGGAAACCGCCCGGGCGGTTATCCGCCATCGACATACCAATCTGGTTCTTTTGGAAAAGAACGGTCGACCCGTGTTTCAGGGGAACGATGAAACGGACCGGCAGGTCTTATCCGACTACCAGACGACCCTCATCCGGCTGGGGATCGTCGATTTGATCCGGGCGGCAGAAAATATCGATGACGCGGATCGGCACTATCTTCGGGAAGGCGTCGAAATGAACCTGAAGATGGCCGAGGCGGGAAAAGATTTGAAAAAAGTCGGTCACTATCTGTCGGATCTGATACAGAAGGGTTTTTTCCAGGACGACATCCTGTCTACGAGCAAGATTATGACCAGTTCAGCCGCCGACGCCAGAATGGCGGGGCTGAACCATCCAGTCATGGCCAGCGGCGGCAGCGGCAATCAGGGGATTGTGGCCATTCTGGTGCCCTATCACGTGGGACAATATTTCGATATCCCCGAGGACCGAATTATCGAGAGCATTGCCCTTTCTCACCTCCTCAACGGCTATGTCAAATGCTTCACCGGGAGTCTGTCCCCTATCTGCGGCTGTGCCATCGCCGCGGGCGTAGGTGCCGCCGGGGCCATCGTCTATCAGCAGAGCGGTGCCCATATGGACAGGATCACCCTGGCCATTAACAACATTGTCAGCGATCTGGGGGGAATGCTCTGCGACGGGGCCAAGGGCGGTTGTGCGCTGAAAGTCGCAAGTGCCACGGATTCGGCCATTCGATCGGCCTATATGGCCCTCAACGACCACGGCATCACCGCCGTCGAGGGGTTTGTGGGCAAGACCGCCGAACAGACAATTTACAATCTAAGCCGGATCAGTGAGATCGGTATGGCCAAGGCCGATGATGTGATGCTCGACATCATGACCGAAAAGACGACACCGGCTCCGGAGACCGATATCCAATGAACCGGATTTCTCATTGGCCGGAATCATCCGATAAAAACACGGGAGACCCCCTTGAACGATAGACGCCAAAACTTATCCGTGACCCCTCGAACCGGAACCCTTGGAACGTTCTCCGGTGTGTTCACGCCCAGTGTGCTGACCATTCTGGGCATTATCCTTTTCCTCAGACTGGGGTATGTGGTGGGGAACGCGGGTTTCGGCCGCGCGTTAATTATCATCGGTCTGGCCAATGTTATCTCGGTTTTGACCAGCATATCTCTTTCGGCCATCGCCACCAATCTGAAAGTCAAAGGCGGCGGAGATTATTACCTGATTTCCCGCACCTTGGGTCTGGAATTCGGGGGGGCCATCGGTCTGGTTCTTTTCCTGGCGCAGTCTGTTTCCATCGCGTTTTATTGCATCGGATTCGGTGAAGCCTTCAACAGCATGCTCCAGGGCGGAAGTGTGATTTTGAGTCCCCGAATAATTGCCTTTGCTGCGGTATCTCTTCTGTTCGTTTTTGCCTGGCTGGGCGCTGACTGGGCCACCCGCTTTCAATATGTGGTCATGGCGCTTCTGACGGCAGCCCTTATGTCTTTTTTTGTGGGGGGTATTCCCCAATGGGACAGCGCAATGCTGGTCCAAAACTTGAGGGCACCTGCTGATGGCGCTGAATTTTGGGTGCTTTTTGCCATTTTTTTCCCAGCGGTGACCGGTTTTACCCAGGGGGTCAGCATGTCCGGCGACCTTAAAGATCCGGGTCGAAGCCTTCCCCTGGGAACGTTTCTGGCGGTGGGGGTGTCGATTCTGGTTTATTTCGGCGTGGCCGTGGTATTCGCAGGGGTGCTCCCCAATTCGGTGCTGATGACCGATACCGATGCCATGAAACGGCTGGCCTATATAAATCCGTTGATCGATGCCGGCGTCATCGCAGGAACCCTGTCATCGGCCATGGCCTCGTTTCTCGGGGCGCCCCGAATTCTCCAGTCCCTGGCAACAGACCGTATTTTTTCTGTGCTCAATCCGTTTGCCAAAGGAACCGGCGCGACGTCGAATCCCCGCCGGGGGGTTCTGCTCTCGGGGGGTATTGCCGTTATCACCATCTCACTGGGGAACCTGAATCTCATTGCGCCGGTGGTGTCCATGTTTTTCCTCATATCCTACGGATTGATGAATTACGCCACTTACTATGAGGCGCGTGCCGCAAGTCCCTCTTTCCGGCCCAGGTTCAAATGGTTCGATCTTCGTCTCAGCCTGCTGGGGTTTCTGGCCTGCCTGATCACCATGATGGCCATCGATCTCAAAACAGGGATCATTGCGGTATCCATCCTGTTTGCCGTTTACCAGTATTTGAAGCGAACGGCAGGTCCTGCACGCTGGGCGGACAGCCGGCGGGCCTATTACTTCCAGCGTATCCGGGAAAATATTTTCGCAGCGTCGGCTGAACCGGAACACCCGAGGGACTGGCGGCCCCAGATACTGGTATTTTCAAATGATCCGGAACGGAGAGCCCGGCTGCTCCGGTTTGCGTCCTGGATCGAAGGCCGCAGCGGCATCACCACGGTGGTTCGAATTCTCGAAGGGACCGGGGCTAAAATCTACAGAGACCGCCTTGACGCTGAAAATGAGCTTCGAAAAGATATCCAGGAATCCGGTGTCTCGGCATTTCCGTTGGTCATGGCTACCCCTGAGATCGAGGCGGGTTTGAATGCATTGCTCCAGGGGTTCGGCATCGGCCCGGTGAAAGCCAATACCATTTTGTCCAACTGGCTCAACCCTGAAGCGTCAGATTTTCACGGGTTCAGAAAATATTTGTTCGGAAGACACCTGCGGATCGTTTATCGGCTCGGCTGCAATATCGTCATCCTCCATACCGACGAAAAACCATGGACGGCTTTGATGGAGAGATCCCCGGGAGAAAACCGGATAGATGTCTGGTGGCGAGGGGACGCTACCAGCCGCCTGATGCTGTTATTTGCCTACCTGATGACCCGCAGTGAACCCTGGGATGAAGGCGCTATACGCGTTCTTGCCATCAATTACGAAGATGATTCGCCGGGCAATATGGCGGATCTCACCGATACCCTTAACGAGGTGCGAATCGAAGCAGAGCCAAAAATCATCCCGGAGGCCGATATGCAAAAAATAACCGAGACATCCAAAGACGCTGCCATGATTTTTTTGCCGTTCCGTTTCAGGAATAGCCAAATCATCGGGCCCGCGGACGTCCCTGTCGAAGAACTTTTACCCCGGCTGCCCACCGTTGCGATGGTACTTGCCGCAGAAGACATCGATCTGCAGGCTGAACCCGAAGCCGGAACTGCCGGTGAGATGGCGGCGGCACGGGATGCCAAAGATGATGCCGATAAAAAAGCCAGAGACGCCCAAAAAGACGCCGAAAAAGCCCAAAGGGCCGCAGAAGCGGCCAAAGAAAAAATTCGGATGTTCAATGAGACCGGGGTGTCGGACGATAAAACGGAAGAACTGACCCGGTTGGAAGCCGAAGCCAAAAAAGCCGAAATGGAATCGGGAAAAGCCTTACGGAGGGCTGCAAAGGCCGAGGCCAAAGCCCAGGATGCCGCCAAAAGTGCATCGGATCTGGGCGTGGTGGCAGATACCGAGGATCGTCAATAACCAATCCCTCAATCATTCCCGCCCAATGAATCTCCTTGAAGGAAAATATGGGGAAGAAATCAGGCTCATTTCCCGGATGAATTTTTCAAAATTGTGGGTTTAGATTTGATTTGGCAATTGAATTTTGTTATTTGAGCGTTGCCCTAAAAATAGGGTCACGACCTTGACCGAATGACACAGCCTGAACCGTCATCTGGGCTGATGCTCAATGGTGATAGAACCTATCTCAAAATAATCTTTTGGCCCAATCTCGGCGTTTGGCCCTCGTTTTAAGTCCTCGACATACTTAGAGTATGCCTGCGGGTTAAAACTCGGCCCCGCCTTGATCTTGAACCAAAATCTTTATTTTGAGATGGGTTCTAATGAATCCATCCAATCTTTTTAAAGGAGACAAATATGTTCGGTAAAAAAGAAATCAACGATGTCGACTTGTCGGTGAATGAAGACAACCTCTACCAGGAAGAGTTCTTTACCGACTTCGACATGGCATCCATCCGACGGCTGACGCCGGTCAAGCCCAATGGCATTCGAGATAAAAGCCGTAAACTGGTTTTTGTGGGGAATCTCAATTTAATGACCCCCCAGGGACCCCTTCCGATCCAGTCTGCCATCGACGCAAGACACCTTAAAGAGGCCATAGAAAAATATCCGGCGGCCATGAAACACGCCTTGGGTGAAATGCAGGAAAAAATCGAAAAGCTTCAGCAGGAAAAAGAATCCAAAATCATCGTTCCCTGAACACAACCCTTTTATTTCACTTTAGTCTGGAAAAATCTTGCCGGGGTTGAGGACCATATTCGGATCGAAAACGTTTTTTATTTCGGTCTGAAGCCGGATACTTTCCGCTGAAAGCTCCATGGGCAAATACCGCTTTTTGGCCTCACCGATGCCGTGTTCGCCGGAAATTGTTCCGCCCATCTGGATCACCCGGGCCAGTATGGTCTGGACGCCTTTTTCCACCCGGGTCATATTGTTCCGGCTTTGGGCGGTGATGTTCAGATGGATGTTACCGTCTCCTGCATGCCCGAAGGCGTAAATTTCAAGGCCGTATTCAGCTTCGAACTTGGGAAGTTCAGCAACGAGGGCCGGAATTTTTCCCAGGGGAACCGCCACATCTTCGGGGATATACAGGGCGGAATTTTCGTGAATTCGCAGGGAAACCTGGCGGCGCATCTCCCATATTCGCTCCCGCTCTTCATTGTCGGGAGCGGGGAGAAGATGTGTTGCACCGACGTCCTGGCAGATCTTTCCGATCACATCGATTTCATGCTTGATCTGATCCGGAGCACCGTCAACCTCGATGATCAGCAGGGTGGATTTTTCTCCCGGCACTTTGAATGGTAAAAGATCGTTCACCAGAGAAAGGCATCTGGCATCCAGGAACTCTATGGCCGAGGGCAGATGGCCACTGGTCAGTATTTTGGTTACGGC
This sequence comes from uncultured delta proteobacterium, assembly GCA_963790095.1. GTDB lineage: Bacteria > Desulfobacterota > Desulfobacteria > Desulfobacterales > UBA11574 > JAAXQD01. The sequence goes on from CAWBNO010000013.1 coordinate 19,961, forward strand.
CCCCATGGCCAGGGGCAGGTCGTTAAACACCGCCGCCGTGCCGGCCACGGCTTCCGGGAACGGAATCAGCTTTAGAATCAGACCGGTGATAATCCCTAAAGTTCCTTCGGAGCCGGTAAACAGTTGCGTCAGGTCGTACCCGACCACGCCTTTACGGGTCCGGGTCCCGGTCTTTATGAGCCGTCCGCTGGGCAGGACAACTTCGAGGCCGAGAACGTAGTCCTTTGTGGTGCCGTACTTGAGGCAGGAAGGTCCCCCCGCATTGGTGGCCACGTTGCCGCCGATGGTGCTCTGTTCCATGCCGGCCGGATCCGGCGGGAAAAAAAGCCCTTTGCTTTGGGCCGCATCCCGAAGGGCTTTCGTAAGGGTACCCGGCTGCACTTCCGCAATGAGGTTTTCGGTGTGTACGGAAAGGATACGATCCATATTTTCCAGGGACAGGACCACACCGCCTCGTACCGGCAGGCAACCTCCGGCAAGACCGGATCCGCCGCCCCGGGGGGTAACCGGAAACCGGTATTCATTGGCAAGATGCATCAGCCGCCGGATCTGTTGGGTTTCTGTTACTCGAAGGACCAGTTCGGGCGTGAAACGGAGTTCAGAAGCGTCCTTGGCGTATGTTCTGACTTCTTCCGGGTTCCAAACGATGCATTCATCTCCCAGCTCCCGGATGATCTGGGTTCGGATTCTGTCTGTTATGGGCGAGTATTCAACCATTTTATCCACATAAAATTTATTATCCTTTAGGCCTTCCCAAAACCCGGAACCTTGTACTTTTTTTCGATCTTTTGAAGCATAAACGAGGCCATGGTCACAAGTACCAGGTAATAAAAGCCGAGGAAAAGGAAAACCTCGGTATACCGGAACGTTCGGGTGGCGATAATTTTGCCTTCACCGGTCAGTTCAATGCACGTAATGATGTATGCCAGAGACGAATACTTAATCAGGTATATGATCTCGTTGCTGCAGCCGGGGAGGGCCCGTCGAATCGCCTGGGGGACGATGATGTGGCACATGGTTTTAAAGGTGGAAAACCCCATGGATTGGGCCGCCAGGAGTTGGCCTCTTTTTATGGATAAAAGGCCGCCCCGGATATATTCGGAATGGTACGCGCTGCTGCACAGGATAAAACCGATAACGGCCGCCGCGTATGCATCCAGGTAAATGCCGAGATTCGGCAGGCCGAAATAGAGTATAAACAGCTGAACCAGCAGGGGGGTCCCTCGAAAAACGGCGGCATACCCGTTGGCGACCCTTTGGATGGCCGGAGGGCCATAGGTCCGTAGGGTCCCGATCACAATTCCGAAGATCAGTCCAAACGTTCCGGCTGGAACGATCAGCTTGACGCTCATGACGAGTCCCCGATTGAGTGCCGGGATCAACTGGGTCGTAAAAAAGGCCGTTTCCAATTAATTACCCTTTCTCTTCATATAAATCATCGAGCCGGGAACAGAAGTCCTTGGATCGGGTGCATGCGTCCGGGGACAGCAGCTCTTCCGGTGTTCCCTGCTCGAGGATGATGCCGTTTTCCAAAAAAATCACTTCATGGGCCAAAGATCGCGTAAAGGCGATCTGATGGGTGGCCAAAATCATGGTCATGCCGCCGTGGGCCAAATTCCGGATGACCGATAGAACTTCGCCGATCAGTTCCGGATCCAGGGCGGATGTGGGTTCATCCAAAAGCATGATTTTTGGATCCATGGCAAGGGCTCTGGCAATGGAAACCCGCTGTTTCTGTCCGCCGGACAGCTCAGCCGGGTAAAGATCGATCTTGTCTCCCAAGCCCACCCGTTCGAGTTCGGCCACAGCCCGATCTCTGGCCTTGGACCGGTGCATCTTTTTAACCTTCCGGAGCGCAATGGCGACGTTATCCAGGGCATTCAGGTGGTCAAACAGGTTGAAGTCCTGAAAGATCATGCCCACCTGCTGACGAAAGGCATAGAGATCGCGCTTGCGCCGGTTTTGAATTTCAACGCCGTCCAGCCACACCCGCCCGCTGTCCGGGGGAAGGAGGAAGTTGATACACTGGAGAAGGGTGCTTTTACCGGCCCCCGATGGCCCGATAAGTACCTTTAATTCCCCCTTGTTGAGACTCAAGGATACGGATTTGAGGATCTCCTTTCCCCCGAGGGTTTTTGAAATATTTTCTATACGCAGTATGGGTTCTTGGGTCATTGTCGTCGCTTCCTTAATGAGCATAGCCGGGTATCCGGACCTTTTCTTCAAGTTTTAACAGCGCCCGAACGCCCAGCCAGGTCAGAATGAAATAGAGGCATCCGGCCGTGATGTAAAGGGGCAGGTGGTGATACGTCCGTGAGGCGACAAAATGACTGCGCGCCATGATTTCAGAGGTTCCCAAGACAAACGCAAGGGCGGAGTCCTTGAGGATAATGGAATACTCATTGGACCAGGCGGGGATGGAGAACCTAAGGGCCTGGGGCAGAATAATAGAGATAATGGCAGTCAAATCGCTCATCCCCAGTGCCTTTGCAGCTTGAAACTGGCCCCGGGGTAACGAGAGCATGGCGCCCCTGAAAATTTGAGACTGATAGGCCGCGGTGGTCATGCCCAGGACCAGGATAGATGCGGCAAATGCGCTCAGATTAAGGCCGATGAGGGCGAACAGTCCGAAATAAAAAAGGAACAGAAGAACCAATACCGGAACTCCCCTGAAAAACCAGACGTAAAATCCCACGGCCCAGCGGACGGCACGATTTCCGAAAACCTGGCCGACGGCCATGTGAATACCGATAACCAAGCCGATTCCCATGGCACCGATGACGATGCCGATGGTCACCAACGCTCCCTCCAGCAGGTAGGGGAGTGCTTCCAGAATGGCGGAGAGTGTATCAAACATCTTAGAATAGTTCGACCTCCAAAAAAAACGGAAGGCGCAGGTTAACCCGACGCCTTCCGAATATGGTCTACTTCCTCAAGGGGGCATGTGGACCCGCTATTTTCTGAGGTATTTTTTAACCAATTCATCCCAATAAGGATCTGCCATGAGCATTTTCAGCCCTTTGTTGAGCGTATCAAGCAGTTCCGCATCCTGCTTGCGAACCGCATAACCGAAATTCTCATCATGCATGCCAAAGGTGCCGAGGATCTTGACCGGTTTTTTAGCGGCAGCGTCTTCAGCCGGCGCATCATCCATTGCAGCTGCGGAAATACGGCCGTTCAGAACATCTTCAACTGCCATCGGCGCGGAGTCATAATATATCAGTTCAAAATTCCAGCCTTTTTTGACCGCAGTGTCTTTAAGCCATTCCGCTTCGCTGGTTCCTCGCTGAACACCCAGACGCTTTTTCCCTGTAAGCACCTGGTCCACCGTCAAATCGGCATCTTTCTTTCCCACGAAGACCTGCTTGATTTCCCAATACGGGATGGTGAAGTTGACAATTTTCTGGCGTTCGGGGGTAATGCTCATGCCCGAAGCAACAAAATCAATCTTTTTGGCCACCAGGTTGGGAATGATTCCGTCCCAGTCCATGGGCTGATGTTTGACCGTAAACCCCATTTTTTTTGCAATCCAGTTGACCGCGTCAATATCAAAGCCGCCCGGAGTGCCTGCTTTGTCCACATAGGCAAACGGCGGGAAGTTGGCATCAATGCCGTTGATAAGTTCTTTGGCGCAGACAGTGCCGCTTGAAATCATAAAAAGTGCCAAAACAACTGCCATGAACAACGAAAGTTTTTTAACCATGTTTCCGACCTCCTGATGATTTGAATTTACGTTTTGATCCGCCTGCGGTCACCAGCAACCAGGCACTATAACCCTAATCTTTCGGGTAAATCTCAAGGTATCTCAAGTCGATTCAATTCCGAAAGATCTTGCCAGACGGATTCGCTATTGTCTTTAACATCCCCCGCTCGATAGCAGTTGAGATGTCGGCTGTCAAGAGCTATCCATACAAATAAGGCGCCGCATTGGCTTCTCTGAAAAGGGTAAACGCTTTTTTGCCGTCGGCGTTGAACCATTTGGAAAAATATTTTAAAGTTCCCATCCAAGGGGAATATTATAGGGGGTCGATGTGTTCTTCGATCACGGCTTCGAGTTCTTCCATGGGAATTCGATCCACGAATGCAGTGCCGATTTCATTGAGCCAAACGAAATATATACGGTCCCCTTGGCGCTTTTTATCTTTTTTCAGGGCATCGAGCACCATTTTTCTGTCCCCTTTAATCCGGGTGGGCAGCCCTAAATTCCGGAGTAGATTTTTGATCCTTTCAGCATCGTTGGCCGATAGGAACCCTCTTTTTACGGAGAGTGACGAAGCGATGACCATTCCGGCACTGACAGCCTCTCCGTGGGGAACACCGGTTGTTTTTTCAATGGCATGTCCGAAAGTATGTCCAAAATTGAGCTTTCGGCGCTCCCCTTTTTCCAATTCATCCCGGTTGACGATGCCGGATTTAATGACAATGGACTCATACACCAGTTTCCCGACGACGCCCATATCCAAATCCAAAGCTTTTTGATACTGTTCTTCAAGATACCTAAAGAGATCCGCGTCTCCAATGGCGGCATGTTTTACAATCTCTGCCAGTCCGCACAAGACCTCCTTTTTTCGCAGGGTCTTCAATAGATTCAGATCGCAGATTACAAATTCGGGCTGGCTGAAAACGCCGATCATATTTTTATACCCCTTGAAGTTAACGCCGTTTTTCCCGCCGACACTGGCGTCGACCTGTGAGAGAAGGGTTGAGGAGACAAAGCCGAACCCTATGCCCCGGAGATAGATCGATGCAACGAAGCCTGTAATATCGGAGACAATCCCGCCCCCGATTCCGATGATAAAGGTCGAGCGGTCCGCCCCGAGGGCCACAAGTTCTTCACAGATATATTCCACCGTATGAAGGGTTTTTATCTTCTCGCCGGTTTCTATGGTTATAACGGGGTGGGGCGGAAATTTATGTCCATAAAAATCCTTAACGTTGATATCCGTGATAATCACCACATTTTCCGAGGGAATGTATTTGTCCAGACGTTCCAATGTTTCACCGACCCGAATGACCGAGCTGCCGGTGTCTCCATGAATTTCAAAGGTTTTCATTGTGTGCTCCCGAAGGTTAATTGCCGGAGATTTTCCCCGCAAGATTATTTGCTAATAATTTTCTTAAACTTTTACAGAATCTTGCAAAAATCGCAACACCTAATCGAGGACGCATCCGGGAAAACGCATTTGAGAGCCAATAGAGAGAGAACGCTCCACGGCGGCGCATATCTCTTTCCAACCGACTGGAACTTGTGCTCGAGCACCCGTAAGCCCGAGCCGTGCCAGAGTTATAAAGAACCATTCGTCAATAAAATATCCGATGGATGTTTTAAATTATAATTTCATTCGGCTCGGTCTAACGGGTGCTAAAGCCCTTCAAACAGCCATTCGGTTTCCAAGAGAAACACGCCGTCGCTTCGCTGTACCGAAATCAAATGCGTACCCCCTGAACACGTACATTTTAAAATCCGTTTCAAACCCCTAAAGTTTGGCAATCCCCAAAAACAGTTCTTGACAGCCTGAAAAGAGTGGAGTATTTAAAACGAAAAATTATTCGTTGGAAATTTTATCCATGAAAAAACATTCTATCAGCAAATTGCAAAATACATTTGGACGTTTCTTTTTTATGTTTTAGAAGCGTCCATCCGGATCGATAACGCTTAACGTTACGACGCCCCGGATGGACCTGAGCCGGTCCGTCCGGGGTTTATTTTTTTAAAGCCCCGGGAAATAGATTCTCGGGGCTTTTTTTTTGAAACGGCTTCCGGAGTTCCCGGTTTTAAAAATTAAAAATTTTATAAACAGTTCAATAAGTTGCCAGAAAGGAGGCGGATCATGATTCTCGTACTTGAAAAGGGGATCACCCAAGATCAAAAGAAAAACATTCGGAGTATACTTTTCAGCGAGGGGTATATTGTCCGGGAGATGTCCGAGGCCGGGCAAAATATCATCGGTGCCGTGGGAGAGGGGGGAAAAGAAACCGAATTTTTCGAAAAGCTTCCCGGCGTCGCCCGGGTGATACCGATCGCCACATCGTTTAAGCTGGTGAGCCGGCAGATGCATACGGAAGATACGACGGTTCAGGTGGGGGATGTGGCGGTGGGTGGCGAGCGCATTACGATTATTGCAGGGCCCTGTGCCATTGAAAGCAGGGATCAGGCGCTGAAAACCGCCCGGGAGGTCAAAAGATACGGTGCCGTGCTGTTTCGCGGCGGTGCGTTCAAACCGAGAACGTCTCCGTATTCGTTCCAGGGCCTCCAGGAAGAAGGGCTTAAAATTCTCGCCGAAGTCAGATCGGTTACAGGCCTTGGCGTTGTCACCGAAATTACCTCACCGGCCCAGGCGGATATGATGATGAAGTATGTGGACGTTGTGCAGGTTGGGGCCCGAAACATGCAGAACTTCGAGCTCTTAAAATGCGTGGGCCGCATCGGAAAACCGGTGGTACTCAAGAGAGGACTCTCTTCCACCATCGAAGAATGGCTCATGTCCGCGGAATACATCCTTTCCGAGGGGAACGACAACGTCATTCTGTGTGAACGGGGAATTCGAACCTTTGAGCCCTATACCCGAAATACCCTTGATCTTTCTGCAATTCCCGTGCTCAAGACCCTGACCCATTTGCCGGTGATCATCGATCCCAGCCATGGTACCGGTATCCGTGAAAAGGTCAGCCCCATGGCCCGTGCCGCCATTGCAGCCGGTGCGGACGGTTTGATGATCGAAGTGCATCACGACCCGGATCATGCCCTTTCCGACGGGCCCCAGAGCCTTTATCCAAAGCAGTTCGGTCAACTGACCCGGGACCTTTATGTGATTGCGCCGGTGGTGGGCAAACAGCTCGATTTTGACTATCTGGATAAGGCCAAAGCTGTCGATCATTTAAGTAAAGCCAACGGGACCGGCATACACAAGGCCGCTTTTTTGGGTGAAATCGGAACGTTCAGTCATAAAGCCTGTACCCAGTATTTCGGGAATCAGGTGGCTGCCGTGCCCACACCATCGTTCAAATCGATTTTCGAGTCGGTTAAAAACGGAGATGTCGACTTCGGGGTGGTCCCCGTGGAGAATTCTCTTTCGGGCAGCATCCATGAAAACTACGATCTTCTGCTGGAATATGATTTAAGGATTGTCGGCGAGATAACGCTCCGCATCATACACCACTTGGTGGGCCATCCCGAGGCAAAGATCGATACCATCCGTCGGGTCTTTTCACCGCCCATAATCTTCCAGCAGTGCCGGCAGTTTCTCGATCAGCATGCAGACTGGGAATTGATGCCGGTCAAGGACACCGCAGCAGCGGTCAAAGCCATCAGTGAAAAAGCGAATTCTGCCGATGTGGCCATTGCCGGCAAAGAGGCGGCAAAAATTCACCATATGGCGGTTATCGAGGAAGGGATCGAGACCAACCCGCGGAATTTCACCCGTTTTGTGGTCATCGGCAGCGAGCCCTTCGAGAAAGGGCCCAAACGCAAATCGTCTCTTATCTTTTCAACGGGCAATCAGCCGGGCGCCCTTTACGAGGTTTTGAAAATATATTCTGAAAACGGCATCAACCTGGTGAAGCTGGAATCACGGCCCATTCATGGAAAACCGTGGGAGTATATGTTTTATGTGGATCTTGAAGCGGATGTGGAGTCGGAAGCATTTAAACCGATTCTGGAAATGCTCAAAGCAAAAACCGACTATCTGAAGATTCTGGGCAGTTATTGAGGCCCTTCTTTTAACCTAAGTTGAGCAATTTTTAGGGAAGAGATGTGCCGAGATCTTGATGCGCAAGAGATCGGGACAGATCGAGCTAAAAATCGCTCAATTTAGGTTTAAGAACGATCCAGCGTTGGGAGCTCCAGGGAGCTTCAATTCCCAGGGCAAACGCATTTGAATTCCAATAGAGAGAGACCGCTCCACGACGGCGCATATCTCTTTCCAACCGACTGGAACTTGTGCTCGAGTACCCGTAAGCCCGAGCCGTGCCAAAGTTATAAAGAACCATTCATCCATAAAATATCCGATGGATGTTTTAAATCATAATTTCATTCGGCTCGGTCTAACGCGTGCTAAAGCCCTTCAAACAGCCATTCGGTTTCCAAGAGAAACACGCCGTCGCTTCGCTGTACCGAAATCAAATGCGTTCACCCTGAGGGAGCTTCAATTCCATGTTGACAATCCATGGGACGGCGGGTAAAATCCTCTTTTGTGTTAATTATGAGTAACCATCAAGAAAAGGAGAAGGCTATGAAACGAAAAGCGACTTACAAATTGCGAGTTACCCGGAGAGAGTCCCTTCATGTTCACGATGAGTACGACCACCAACTGATGCTGGTTGAAATGGAAGGCACTCCCCTTCACTATGAAGTAGGCGTTGCCGGTGAATTTGTCTCCCGCCGCAGCGTGAACTTTCATGACCGCATCGGCGGCAGCGGCCATATGCAGGGTTATGCCGTCACCAACTTTCAGTATGGCTCGGTTTACAGCCGCTTTGAAGGTCATCGTGACGGGGAAAGCAAAGTCACCAAAGGGACCTGGGAAACCTATAAAGGAACCGGCAAGCTGGACGACATCAAAGGAAAGGGTGCGTTTAACGTGACGTCCGGGGATGCGCCGGGGGAATTCATTCTCGAAATGGAAGGCAACTATGAGCTATAATTAAAGCCGATTTCGGAATTTCCAAACATAAAAAAGCCGGACTAGTCTCCGGCTTTTTTTATGGCCATGTGTTCGCGGGCAAGTTCGGTATAATGTCGAGCTGTTTTCTTGCGGTTTTCCACCGTCGATTCCGAAAGCTCTTTTTTCATTAACGCTGGTACGCCGGCCACCAGATGAAAGGGCCCCACCACCTGTCCGTGCTTAACCACTGAAGCGGCCGCAACCACCGATCCGGTTTTGATCCATGCATGGCTGAGTACCACGGCATTGATGCCGATAAGGCAGTTGTCTTCCACATTGCACCCGTGAACAACGGCATTATGCCCCACCGTTACACCGTTGCCAATCACCGCGGGGGCGTCATAATCTGTGTGGATGGTGCAGTTGTCCTGGATATTGGTGCCTTCTCCCACGGTTATGGCGGCCATATCCCCCCTTAAAACCGTGCCGTACCATATGTTGGCATTGTCTTTTATTTCGACCTTCCCGATAACCATGGCTGTGGGCGCAATGAAAACATTTTTTCCGATTTTCGGTGTATGACCGTTAAATTCCAGTATCATAAATGTACCCTAAATGATTAAAGACAAAATGGAAAATATTATATGTGTTGGTTCTTCTCCAAAGATTTTATCAGCCCTTTGAGCATCCTTTCAACTTCCTCTGTATTATTCTTGAGAGCCTTTTTCTTTCAGATCTCTGTATCTTTAAGCTTTTCACTCGAATCCTTGGACCCTTGACCCCTGGAATCCTTTCAAAATCATCAACTTTTTTAGAGATGATTCATACCTTAAAGCTTTCGGTTATTCCGGCATACTCTTTACGAAGCTTGGGCTTTTCTATCTTTCCGGTGGGGTTTCGGGGCACCTTGCCGAAAATAATCCTCCGGGGTCTTTTGTACCGGGGCATTTCCTTGCAAAAATTGTCGATTTCGTCCTTGGTGAGTTTCTGGTGCGGTTTAACCTGGACTACGGCTGTGGCGATTTCCCCCAGCCGGAGGCTGGGAAGGCCGATGACCGCCACATCGTGAATTTTAGGATGCCTTTGGAGAAAATCTTCGATCTCTACCGGATAAATATTTTCTCCGCCGGTGATGATCACATCTTTTTTTCGGTCCACCAGCCAGATGAAACCGTCTTCGTCCTGCCGAGCCACATCGCCGGTGAGCAGCCAGCCGTCGACCAGCGTTTCTCGGGTCGCCTCGGGATTTCTATAATACGCTTCCATAACACCGGGTCCTTTGACAATCAATTCCCCGGGTTGTCCCTGAACAACCGGATTCATCCCATCGTCAACGATGTCGATTTCCCAGTCGAAACCCGGCGTTCCGATGGCGCCGACCTTGTGCATGTTTTCCATTCCCAGATGGACGCATCCGGGTCCGGTACACTCGGTGAGGCCATAGTTGGTATCGTACTGGTGATGGGGAAAAATTCTCTTCCATTCCTTGATCAAACTCGGGGGCACGGGCTGGGCACCGATGTGCATCAAACGCCACTGATCCAGATGAAAGTCTTCGAGCTTTATTTCCCCGGTCTGGATGGCAAAAAGGATATCGAGGGCCCATGGAACCAGAAGCCAGACCACCGTCACCTTTTCCTCTGAAACGGCTTCCAGTATCCACCGGGGTTCAACCCCTTTAAGAATGACACTCCGGGCACCGACAATGAAATTGCCGAACCAGTGCATTTTTGCACCGGTGTGATACAGGGGGGGTATGCACAGGAAATTGTCTTGGTGGGTCTGGTTGTGATGCCGATTTTCCACAAAGCAGGCGAATTCGAGATTTCTGTGGGTCAAAAGGGTTGCCTTGGGTATGCCGGTGGTGCCTGAAGTAAAGTACAAGGCAGCTTCATCGGTAATGTTTATTTCGACCTTCGGCGCAATGGGGTCTTGAGCCCCAAGGATTTTTTCATAGGATTCCGCATAAGCGGGTTTTTTCCCCTCCGGACCCACAAAGATATAGGTGCTTAGGAATCTGTCAAGGTCTTCCTGGATGGCGTCGATTCGCTCGATAAATTCTTCACCGAAGATCATTGCCTTGGGCTCGGCGACGTTGGCGCAATGTCGGATGATGTCCGCTTCAAATCGAAAATTGAGGGGAACCGCCCATGCGCCGGTTCGAAGAATTCCAAAATAGATGGGGAGCCATTCGATACAGTTGGTCATTAAATGGACCACCCGGTCACCCTTTGAAACCCCCCGGGATATCAGGGCCTGAGCAACCAGATTGGCCTGATCGTCAAATTCTTTCCAGGTGATCTCCCGACGCCGGTTTTTAGCCGGTTCTCTTTCTATGAGTGCCGTTTCAAGGCCATACATACGCGCATTTCGAGCCAGCATCTCGATAATCAGCATAAAGAATTCCTTTCGAGTAAAACTTTTTTTCAGAATCGATATCAAACTCCCATAAAATGGTCAAGGTGACAAAATGATCTCACCGGGTTAATGTATTTGAATCCCAATAGAGAGAGAACGCTCCGCGACGGCGCATATCTCTTTCAAACCGACTGAAACTTGTGCTTAAGCACCCGTAAGCCCGAGCCGTGCCAGAGTTATAAAGAACAATTCGTCCATAAAATATCCGATGGATGTCTTAAACCATAATTTCATTCGGCTCGGTCTAACGTGTGCTAAAGCCCTTCAAACAGCCAGTCGGTTTCCAAGAGAAACGCGCCGTCGCTTCGGTGTACCGAAACCAAATGCGTTTGCCATGAATAATCTTGCGGTGAGGGTTTGAAGCCGTTTCGATTCATCTTCCCATTGCCGTGGGCGGCAGACGTTGGGAATTCAGGAAATCGGTCGGGATATTTTGCCGGCCGTTGGGCATAACTTATTGACAAAATAATAATTTTTGTTCAAAATAAACCACATGGCTTGTTAGATGCTTTGTACGTGTTCAGGGGGTGCGCTTTTCCTGAGAACGTACGATGCTTTGTTATGATAGAAATGACGGAAGTGAAGGACGGGCTTAAACATGGACCTTCAAAATTGCTGGTATGTGATGATGGGCGGGCAGGTCGCCATTGGAATTAAGGTGTGTGATCAAAGAGGATAACCCCTATGGCAAGGTTGAAAATACTTCCACCCGGCAGCACGAAGCATGCCAGGGCCCAGGCCCGGGGAAAGTTGTTCCAAGGACTGGTGTCTCAGGTGCTGCACCACTATGGATATGATATCCACCGTCTTTTTCATGCAAACACCCCTGAAATGGAAGTCGAGGTAGAGGGAACGCATACACCCACCGGCGCGCCATTTTATGCGGATTGCACCTTCGGTGAAACACCGGTGTCGGCTTCCCACCTTCAGGCATTTTACGGCAAGTACATGGGAAGATGGCATCAAGAGAAACGATGCCACGGACTTTTCATGGCACTGCCCGGCATCGACCGCGCTGCCGGAGAATTTTATCGAGATTATATCGCGAAAAATTCAGACGTCACCGCAGTTCTTTATGAAGAAGATGCGGTTCTGAAAGCAGTTTCAGCGTCCTCGGGGATTGCCGGCCCGGACGTCCAGGCAAAACATGTTTTCCGGAATATGGGAACTTCCGGCGATCCTTTTCTGTTTTACACGGAAAAAGGCGTGTTCTGGACCTGGATCACCCCATCAAAAGGCAAAGAAAATCCAAACAGATTTGCGCTTTTCGACAAAACCGGTTCTTTGGTATCCGATCCGTCGGTCTTCGCTTATGTCACGAAGTTGTATCCGAAACTTGCCGATTTCGATCCGATTGTTCGTGAAGAGACCGTAGGTCTTCAGCCCGGTCTGTTTCAAGATACCGATGAAATTGTCGAAGTCCGGGGGGAACGGAATGCTTTGGGTACCACTACCCTGCATCCCCCGGTGACTTTGTGGGAAGAAAGTCTTTGCTCAACGCACTCGAGGTCTTTGCAGAAACCGTAACCCATAAAGAAACATCCCATCGCGGCATTCTTTTCGAAGGGCCTTCGGGGTGGGGGAAAAGTTCATTGGTTCTGGCCAGTGTTGCACGACTGGAGAAAATGGCGCATTTTGCCGTTGCCATAGATTCCCGAACCGCCGCATCGTCCAATTTCATTTTGTGTTTAATGCACCATATCATGGAAAAGTACCAAGACTTCGGGGGTCTATTCCCCCAAGGGGACCGATCCGGATGGATCACCGGCCATGACCGTGGGGTTAAGTCGATTCTCGAAATGGGAAACGTACTTGAATCCCATGGCAAACTGCTGTTCATTTTCTTGGATCAGTTTGATCACTGTTTCTCTTTGCCTGGGGTGATTGAACCCATAAAAGACCTGTTCCTTAAAATATGCCGTGAACAGACGAATATCGTTCTGGGATTTTCGTGGAACAAGGATCTTGTTTCAGGGGCACGTGGATCTTACAAAGAATTGGGTGATGCGGTTACGGATAACAGTCAAAAAATGATCCTGAACAATTTCTCCGGCGCCGAAACCGATGCATTGTTGAAAAAACTGAGCGATGAATTGAATGAAACCTTAATCGAAGACCTCCGATGGTTCCTGATGGAATTTTCACAAGGATATCCCTGGCTCCTGAAAATGCTCTGCTTTCATGTCAAGGTGGCCCGGCAGTCCGGGATTCCACAGGACCATATTGCCGGCAATCTTTTGAGTGTCGAAGAACTTTTCCAGCATGACCTGGAAAAGCTGTCGGATAAAGGGCGGGTTTCTCTGAGCCATATCGCCCAATTTGCACCCATGCGTCCGGCGGAATCACCCGGCATGCTCGCCCCTCATGTTGTTCAAAATTTAATCGACCAGAAGTTGGTCCAAAAAATCGGCAATACCGTGGACGTCTCCGGAGAGGTCCTTAGAAATTACCTGAATACCGGCACCCTGCCGTTTCAGGACAATCCCATCCTCGGAGCCGCCGTCGGGGATGTTGTTAACGCTGTCAATATCCTGCATGCAGCCAACGGCTCACTGGATATTTCCCAATTAAAGGGCCGGACCGGCCTGGCTGGAGCCCTGTTTTACCGGGTTGCAAAAGATATGGATCAACTCGGGGTTGTCAGATTCGGCAAGGGGACGGCATCCCTGGAAATAGCGTTGCCTGCCGGGCACCCTGATATGGAAGCATCATTGAGAAAACACCTCCGGGACAGGCTTCGAGGCATTCGTTCGGTTCAGGGGCTTTTAAAAAATTTGGAAGAAAAAAATACCCTTGACATGGATGACGTATCCGCTCTGTTCGAAATTTCGGTGTCCTACAGATCCGTTGCCGGTAAAGCCGGGTTGAAATATGCCCGTATTTTGGCGGAATGGATGGACTTTGCCGATCTTGCCGTTTGGAATAAAAAAAATAGAGTGCTCGCTTTCTTTGACCCGGCAACAGAAATCCGAGAGCGTCGCCTCCTGTTGCCCAAAAGACGTGGATCTAAAATCCCGCAGATCCAGTATTCCCCGGTTGAAGAGATGGCGGAAAGGCTTTTCCAGGCGCTTCAAGGGGACGGCCGGGTGGATTGGACCGGTTTTGGCAAAAATGCCGTTTTTAGAACCCTGGCAACCCTGGAAGACCTGGGTTTCATCGTTCGGCGGGCGCCATTGATTAAAATGCTGCCCAAGGGGCAAGAATTCGTGCAGAATATGGACAAACGTCCTGCACTGTTTGCAGAAGGGGCCTTGCAGATGCCCTCGTTTCCAATTTTCATGGAGATACTCGAATCCCATCGGTTTAAAGGCAATACACTTTTGGGGCTCGGTGTGGAACTCAAAGAGAAGCTCGGCACCAACTGGAAGGACAGTACCGCCGAAAACATCGCCAAAATTATGCTCGATTGGGCGCGTCATGCCAAACTCGCTCCGGGGGTGTTTGCCCGGATTCGAAAGGGACCCATAAAAGGGTGGAAAAAGAAGGATGACCGGCAGATGGCCCTGTTTTAATTAATCCGGTAATTAAACATGTCATTCCGGCCGCACCCCGGGCTTGATTCGGGGGAAGAGCCGGAATAGAGGAACCCTATGAAAATACTGGATTCCCGCCGCAGTTTATCCCGCACTTGATGCGGGGCGGGAATGAAGTGACGGTTAATCGAAATTGATGTGTTAAATTAATAATTGTGTGGTCGCTCCTTTTATGTTTCAGTGATGTATCCAACGGCACCATGGCGCATTTTTTTTGACAGGAGTGACGAATTTGCTTCTTTTCGACGGGACATATCGGTTGCAACGGCAGGGAGACGCCCCTTCAAAGTTGGGTCGTAAATGGGCCTGCGCATGGCGCTTGAGGGTCTTTGATTTTTCGAAAAAATATCCGGACGTTCAGCATCTCAGACCGTACGCCGTTGTGGCCACCCAGACCGGAGAAGGGATATTTAAGACAACCTGCGCCGAAAGTCTGGGAAATAGAATATGCCGGGACTTTGATCTGAAAGTCGACGAAATCCTCTGGGTCGAGCATTATCCGGATGAGCCGGCCCTGTATGTCGCCATATTTTCTCCCAAGTCCTATTATGGAACGGAAATATTTTATGACGTCGATTGGCGGCCCATCATGCCCAATGAACTGGACGCCATCCGTCCCTTAATGCCGGAAATCGAAGATTTCCAGTGTCCATAGCCCTCCTTTTTCCTTGCCATTGGAAACCAGATGGTGGATACTAATTACCCAGATTCCCCTGAAAAAGGGCCTCTGTGGGTAAATAGTATCCATATGGATCCAGGTTCCTGAAAAAAAGCTCGGTTGAGGAGTTCAGGGTTCCACGTTCCGGGTTGAAAAAACTCGTCGATGGGATGCCGGCTCCAGGGTGACCTCAAAACCGCTTCACCCAATAGGTTGTGGCAGGTATTTCCTATTCTTATCAATAGGGTGCGCAGGTTTAATCCGATGTAACCCTTGAACGTTGAACCCTGAACCCGGAACCGATCCGTCGCGGAAAAAGCCTGTATCCAACAGGGGGAGGTTCGGAAAAATTGACAATGGCATCAGATTTGCATTAGTGCGTACCGTTATGCCGAATAAAATTAAACATAACAGATTTTGGGCCGGTGTGCCGCCGTGGATATTTATCGGCGCCGTGGTGGTCCTGTTTCCGATTTTTGCCTTTATCACCGTCCAGAACATCCACCGCCAGAACCAGAACAACACCCGCCTCTTGCTGGAAAAGGGGGCTGCCCTGATCCGGTCTTTCGAGGCAGGGACAAGGACAGGACTGGGAATGAGCCGAAACGAATTCCAGCTCCAGAGACTCCTTGCCGAGACAGCCCAGCAGCCCGACATTCTATATCTTTTGGTCACCGATGTAGACGGCAGGATCCTTGCCCACGACAACCCCAAGCATTTGGGAAAATACCATGGCAAAGGTTTGGATCTTAAAAGGATTTCGAATCTTAAAACGGTTCAGTGGCACATCGTCTCCACCACCAGCGGGAAGAAAATATTTGAAGTGTTCAGCAGATTCCTGCCCCAGGAACGAAGCTTTAGTATGGGGCCCGGCCGCATGATGATGCATCTGTGGTTTCAACGGGGGATGGATGAACGAATGGATGTCCCGCCGCCCACGCCGATCATCTTCGTGGGGCTCGACATGACGTCCATCGAAGAGGCTGTCCGGACTGATACCCGGCATGCCGTTATCATGGGCATTATCCTACTTATGGTTGGATTTGCCGGCATCATTCTTTTATTTTTGGCCCAGAGTTATCGGGCGACACGGATGTCCCTCTCCAGGATAAAAGCCTTTTCCGACAACCTGGTGGAGCACATGCCCATCGGCTTGGTGGCCACCGATGACCAAAAAAGGATTACCTCCCTCAACCATGTGGCCGGAACGATTCTGGGCCTTTCCGCCGAAGCGGTCATGGGGGAAAATGCAGCGGACGTCCTGCCCGAGGATTTGTGGCAGATGCTCAAAGACCTGGATATGGAAAAAGGAGTTGTTGAAAAGGAGATGGATTGTGTCGTTGGCGAAGGGGGGATGATCCCCCTTGAAATCAGCGCGACACCACTGAGGGATGAAAACGGAACGTTTCTCGGGGATGTGCTCCTGTTCAAGGATCTGAGCGAAGTCCGTTCTTTGAGAAAAGAGATTGCACGGAGCCAGCGTCTTGCCTCTGTGGGAAGACTTGCCGCCGGTGTTTCCCATGAGATACGCAACCCCTTAAGTTCCATCAAGGGGTTTGCCACCTATTTCAAGGAAAGATACCATGATGTTCCGGAAAACCAACAGATCTCCAACCTCATGATTCAGGAAGTCGACCGGTTGAACCGGGTGGTGGGTCAGCTTCATCGAGTTTGCCCGGCCCATAAAAATATCGAGAAAATCGATCCCCGTCGAAGCCTTTTTAAAGGATTCTCTCAAACTCATCGAACGGCAGGCTTCGGAAGCGAACATCGACATCAAAACCCGCTTTGATCTTGAAATAGACACGGCGTTTTTCGATCCGGACAGGATCAACCAGGTCCTTCTGAATCTGTATCTGAACGCCATCGAATCCATGGACCATGAAGGAACCATGACCGTCGTACTGGAAAAAGATGTGAAAAAGAACGGCATTGAAATCCGGGTTTCGGATACCGGCGCCGGCATCGATGAAAACGATCTTGCCCATGTTTTCGATCCCTACTTTACCACCAAAGCATCCGGCACTGGTTTGGGATTGGCCATCGTTCACAATATCGTAGAGGCTCACGGCGGGGAGATAAAGGTGGAGAGCCGATCGGGGCAGGGGACCACGGTTCGTATCGTATTGCCCAACTGAATATAGAAAAGAGATGCGCCATGAAACATAAAAAAAACCTATTGATCGTTGATGACGACCGCACCCATCGCACCATGTTGCGCACCCTTATCGGGGGCTGGGGATATGATATTGTGGAGGCGGATGACGGTTCCACCGCCATCGAAGCGGTTCAGAAGCGTCCTTTTGATCTGGTCCTGATGGATGTCAGAATGCTGAAGATCAGCGGCCTTGAAGCCCTCGAAGAGATAAAAGCCTTCAACCCGGCCATACCGGTAACCATCATGACTGCCTATTCATCGGTTGAAACGGCGGTGGACGCTCTGAAAAAAGGGGCCTACGATTATCTCACAAAACCCCTCGATTTCGACAAACTTCGACTGACCATAGAACGGGCCATGGAGCACACCCGCCTGAAAGAGGAAAACCGCATTCTCAAGGAAAACCTCGGGAAGCATTTTGACATGCAGAATATTGTGGGCCGAAGCCCTGCCATGGTGAGCCTGATGGAAACAGTGGCCCATGTGGCCCCGTCCGAAGCCACGGTAATGATCACCGGAGCGTCCGGTACGGGGAAGGAATTGATTGCAGGGGTGATCCATTACAACAGCCCGAGAAAAGACGGGCCCTTTGTCAAGATCAATTGTGCGGCCATTACGGAAACGCTCTTGGAATCGGAGCTTTTCGGGCATGAAAAAGGGGCATTCACCGGCGCAGATCGGAGAAAAGAAGGGCGTTTTATTCAGGCACACCACGGGAGCCTGTTCCTCGACGAGGTGAGTGAAATGTCGCTGACCATGCAGGTCAAACTGCTGCGGGTGCTCCAGGAGAGAGAATTGACCCGGGTGGGGGGTGAAGAAGTGCTCAAGGTGGATGTCCGGGTCATCGCCGCCACCAACAGAGACCTGATCGATCTGAAAAGTAAAGGGCTGTTCCGTGAGGATCTGTTCTATCGGTTGAACGTTGTCAGTTTGGAAATTCCGCCCTTGAGCGAGCGGAGAGAAGATATTCCTTTGCTGGCCCAGCATTTTCTCGGGATGTTTTCCGAAAAGAACAATAAAGAGATAAAGGGGTTCACCCCCGGGGCCATGGATCGCCTGATACGCTATGACTGGCCCGGCAATGTCCGTGAACTCATGAACGCCGTTGAAAGGGGGGTTGTGCTGACCCGAACGGATTATCTCGATGTGCAGGATTTTGCCATGGCGCAGAATGGCTCCCGCCCTCCGGCTAAAGCCGTGCCGATGTTGGGCGGAAACGAGAAGAACCTGCCTCTGGAGGCGATTGAAAAGGTCGCAGTTCTGCGCATGCTGGAGGCCACGGACGGCAATAAAAGCGAAGCGGCAAGGCGCCTTGGCATTACCCGGAAAACTCTGCACAAGAAGCTCAAAAAGTACGGAGTCATGGATTGATCCTGACGCTGCATACACGACTGGGTTAGGGGGTGCGCTCCCCCGCCTCACTCCATTACATAAACAACAGGCTTGGCTTAAGTCTATTGCTTTTAACTATTTATTTTAGTACTTTCTTTTGTTTGCGATAGAATAAGATTGATGAACTTGTAAAAAGTGAAACGTGAAATGTAAAACGGCTACATTTAGCACATTAAGAAGCAATATTGCACAACATCTATATTTTTCACGTTTAACTTTTTACTTTTTACCGAACGGTCAAGGTTGACAGCTTCGTAAAAAACAGATTTTTTACGACTTCATCAAGATTACACCATGACCGGAATGTCCGGAATAGGAGATAAATCCATGAAGTACAAACTCACAGCATTGCTGGTGTTTGCTTTTTTATTTTTCTTTGGTTCGGCGGAATTGTGCCAAAATGTATCGGCCCAACCGCAAACGCCCGTGGAGGATTCCCAATTATCCCTCGACGATATTATGGAAAAAATAGAACAACGGTATGCGGTTCCGGGATTCTCGGCACACTTTTTCCAAACTTCGACCCTAAAAGCCATGGAAATAACGGACAGTGCATCCGGAAAAGCCTTTTTCAAACGTCCCGGCAAAATGCGATGGGAATATAAAACCCCCAACCGCCAAACCATCATTACCGACAACGAAACGTTGTGGATATTCAGGGCCGAAGACAACCAGGTGATGATCGGTAAAGCACCTTCTTTTTTCGAAGGCGGCAAAGGGTTCAGTTTTCTTTCCGATATGAAATCGATCCAACAGAAATTCAGTATTGCTCTTGAAAAAAAGGCGCAAGATGACTACTATGAGCTGAAGCTTTTACCCAGGGAAAAAGCATTCGACGTATCGGTCATCTATCTGTCCGTTTCAACCAGAACGTTTGATGTTGTCAAAATTGTTACCGTCAATTCATATGGCGATGAAACCCGGATCGTCTTTAACGATATTCAGTTTGCAAAGGAAATCAACGATTCCCTGTTCAGTTTTAAATTGCCCGAAGGGGTAGAAGTGTTGAATCTCGATGAACAGAGAGACCTTTGAAAAACGTCCCCTTTTGTCCAATTCCTGCGTCCCCGATGGGCGAGATTTATCAACAGGCTCAAATTTTAATTCTCGAAATACATAATATATGTCTGTGGTTTAAATTTTCGCCTTCCTTGGACTTGAACAAAATTGAACATTTTTCAAAGGCCTCAGGTTGAATGAAATCTTTGAAGTATCAGCGATTGATTGAAGAAAACTCCGGATCCAAATAATATATAAAAAAATCAGAGCTAAAGGAAAAAAAATGAAGGAAAAGATCAGAAGTTTGTTGAAAGAAAGAAAAGCGATTATGCTTTCACATAACTACCAACTCCCGGAGATTCAGGATGTTGCAGATCTTTGCGGCGATTCACTGGAGTTGAGTATCAAAGCCGCCCAAACCGATGCCGAAGTCATCGTTTTTTGCGGCGTGCATTTTATGGCGGAAACCGCGTCGATTCTGTCTCCGGACAAAACCGTTCTTCTACCCCGTTTAGATGCCGGATGTCCCATGGCCGATATGATAGCACCGGCGGGGCTGCAAGCCATGCTGGACAAGCTTCCTCCTATGCCGGTGGTCACCTATGTCAATTCCACCGCAGCGGTGAAAGCCCTTTCCACCATTTGCTGCACCTCGGCCAATGTCGTCGATGTCGTGAACAGTCTGGATGCCCATGAGATACTCATGACGCCGGATCGAAATCTCGCCCTGTACGCCGCTTCCCAGACAAAAAAGAAGATACACACCTGGGACGGATATTGTCCGATCCATGACAGCCTCAAACCCGAAGATGTGAACCATGCCAGACGGACCTATCCGGATGCCGTCTTCATGGCCCATCCGGAATGCCGGCCGGAAGTTCTCGAATTGGCAGATGTTATCCTCAGCACTTCAGGGATGATCCGGTATGCCAAAGAATCGAAAACCTCCGCCTTTATCGTTGGTACGGAGGTCGGGCTCCTTTATCCCTTGAAAAAAGCCAATCCTGACAAAAAGTTTTACCCGGCCGCCGCCAAGATGCTGTGTAAAAACATGAAAAAGATCTCCCTTGAAGATGTTGCCAGGAGCCTCGAATTAATGGAAGGAGAGGTCAAGGTGCCTGAAAATGTTCGGCAACCGGCCTTTGCAACGGTTCAAAAAATGATCGATTTGTACCTGTCTAAATAGATATATGCGGCCCGAGCCCAGCAGTAGAATTCGTTCATTTGCAAGACGTCAGGGATGATGTTGTAGCAAGCTGCCGCAACTCCCTGACACCCCAGCAAATGGACGAATCAGACCACCAGGTCTTCGGGAATGTCAGCGTTGGTGTAAACCTTTTGGACGTCATCACAATCTTCGAGGGTCTCCATCAATTTGACCATCTGCTCGGCTTCGTTGCCCACAAGGTTCACGGTTGACTGGGGAAGCATGGTAATTTCCGCGACGATGAAAGGAATGGATTGGTCTTCTATGGCGGTTCTAACCTGCTCGAAATCTTGTGGGGCGGTGATGACTTCGAAGGTGCTCTCATCTTCTCTGATATCTTCGGCGCCGGAATCGATGGCGGTTTCCATCAACAGTTCCTCGTCAACGGCATTGTGCTCCACAACAATATACCCCTTTGTTTCGAACATCCATGCAACGCATCCGTTGGACCCGAGGTTTCCGCCGGCTTTGGTTAGAATATGACGGATATCCGCCACGGCCCGGTTCTTGTTGTCCGTCAGCGACTCGATGTAAATGGCCGCACCGCCGGGGCCGTACCCTTCGTAAACGCTTTCTTCATAATCGACCCCTTCCAATTCACCGGTCCCTTTTTTAATGGCCCGCTCCATGTTGTCTTTGGGCATGTTTTCGTTTTTTGCTGCCTGGATGGCGGTCCGCAGTCTGGGGTTTGCAGCGGGATCCCCACCGCCCATCCTTGCCGCCACTGTAATTTCTTTGATGAGCTTGCTGAAAATCTTACCCCGTTTGGCGTCTGTCGCCCCTTTTTTGTGTTTTATGGAAGACCACTTGCTGTGTCCTGACATATCTTCCTCCTATCCTTTCCGTAAAATTGAACGCTTTGAAACACGGTATTTTCAAAAAAATGCCGTGTTATTTTTTTCCGAATCCAATAATATAAATTTCCTTGCTGACCTTTCGGGTGCTTTGGGGTTTAAAAATCTTGTGCCTGTTAAAAACAGCTTTGACCGAATCTGAAAATTCCTTGAAATCTTCTCCCTGAAATATCTTGCAGACAAACGATCCACCGGTTTTCACGGTGGATTGAGCCACGGTGAGTGCCATTTGGCACAGGTTATAAGACCGGGTGCTGTCCACGAATCGGTTGCCGGTGGTGGAAGGGGCCATGTCGCTCATAACCACATCGACGTCTTGACCCAGGGAACTGAAAAACCCATCGTCCATGGAGAGAATGTCGTTGGTAAATATTTTTACATGGGGCGGGACCTGGATCTTAACCGGCACAAGATCGATACCGATCACGTGTCCCGTGTTTCCGGTCAAATCGGCCGCATAAAGCAGCCATGACCCCGGCGCACAGCCCAGGTCCAGAATTTTATTTCCCTTTTTTATGAGACTGTATTTTTTCTGTATTTCCTTGAGTTTATATACAGATCTGGCCGGGAACCGCTCCTTTTTTGCCCGTTGGGAATAGTGATCCTCCCACCGGTTATGTTTTCCTCCAGATCGTTTCATATCAAAACTTGGTGCATGTTCGGTTTTAGTAAATAAAAAGTTAAAAGTAAAAAGTTAAACGTCTTTATGTTGCGTAATATTGCCTCGTATTGTGTTAAATGTAATCGTTTTACATTTTACTTTTTACAATTTTATTAAATTCGGTTTAGAACAGATTTTCCATGGCTTCCGATACGGTTTTTACGCCGATGAGTTCTATCCCTTTTATATTCGTCATTCGTTTCAGATTGCTTTGGGGCACAAGGCACCTATTAAACCCCATTTTCTTTGCTTCGGCAACCCTAATTTCAACATGGCCGATGCCTCTGATTTCGCCGGTGAGACCGACTTCACCGAATATGACGGTCCCTATATGGATGGGCCGATCCAAAAAGCTCGAAGCAATGGCAGATACAATCCCCATGTCAACGGCAGGTTCGTCGATTTTGACGCCGCCGGCCACATTGATAAAGATATCGTGTCCCATCAGATGGAGCCCCAGTTTTTTTTCCATCACCGCCACCAGCAACGCCACCCGGTTTTGATCGATGCCCAGGATGGTTCTCCGGGGGTTGCCGAAGCTGGTACTGCTTGCAAGAGCCTGCAGTTCAACGAGAATCGGCCGTGTTCCCTCCATGCTGGCCGTTACCACCGACCCGGGGGCGTTCTCAGGGCGTTCGGACAGAAACACCGCCGAAGGGTTGGCCACTTCATTCAGGCCCGACGCATTCATTTCAAACACGCCGATTTCATTGGTCGACCCGAATCGATTCTTTACTGTCCTCAGAATCCTGAATACGTGGTTCCGGTCACCTTCAAAGTAAAGAACCGTATCCACCATATGTTCCAGAAGCCGGGGTCCGGCAATGGCACCGTCCTTGGTGACATGCCCCACCAGAAATATGGGCGTCCCGGTCTTTTTGGCCATGAGCATCAGCTGCATAGCGGATTCCCGCACCTGGGTAACGCTTCCGGGAGCGGAAGTCAGTTCCGGGCTGTACATGGTCTGGATGGAATCGATGACCATCACGTCCGGCTGAACCGATTCCGCCATCCGGAGGATCGATTCCATGTCGTTTTCCGAGACCACCATCAATTCAGAGGAAACTGCGGAAAGTCTTTGGCTGCGCATTCTCATCTGGCGGACCGATTCTTCACCGGAAACATACAATACTTTGCGACCGTTTTCCGCAATACCGTACAGGGCCTGAAGCATGAGGGTCGATTTGCCGATTCCCGGATCTCCGCCGATGAGGATAAGGGTTCCGGGGACCAGACCGCCGCCCAGGACCCGGTCGAATTCTCTGATTCCGGTTAAAAAACGATCTTCCGGGTCCAGTTCAACGGCGTCGATGGGGACCGGTTTTGGCGGTGACGCCGATAAAATCCCTGGGCCCCGCCGGCCGGATTTGCCGGACTGGATTTCTTCCACAAATGACTGCCATTCCCCGCAATCCGGGCATTTGCCCATCCATTTGGGGGTTTGATATCCGCATGCCTGACATGAAAATACTGTTTTTGACTTTTTTTTCACCATGTTAACCTGAATTAATGAATGAAATTTTTATTTTCACTCGAACCCTGGAATCCTGGAATCCTGGAATCCTTGAACCCTATGGGAACACATCTGCTCAATAGACGATGATACACTAAATTTATCCGAATTAACGACAACGAGTCGGAATGTCCCTTATTTTTTTGTTTGTTGGTTCAACACCGGGTGCACCCTTGCCGCGTTTTATAAAATCTTCTAAACGGTTTCTAATCATTGACAATGGAATTCATACCATGTCATTTAAATCGGATCAAGCCGTGTCCTGTTTAACCGGTCCCATAACCCTATGATCGATTACCACTTACATACCCTGTTTTGCAACCATGCTTCGGGCAGTATGGAGCAATATATCCGAAGTGCCGCCGAGTTGGGGCTCGAGGAGATCTGTTTTCTGGATCACCTGACCGTCCAAGCGGCGGAAAAAGGGCTTTCCATGTCGGTGAAAGAAATTCCTTACTATTTTCAGGCCGTCCGGGTGTTAAAACAAAAATATAGACACACACTCCGCATAAAGGTCGGTCTTGAAATCGATTTTAATCCGGACCATACCGGCCTTTTCCAGGAAGTTGCCGGGACCTATGCCTTTGATGTTATTGCAACCGGGCTGCATTTTCCGGGGGGAATGGACGTGGTGAGCCGCCGTTCGGCGTGGGGTTTCGGAGGAAAAGATACCGATGACGTCTACGGCCTCTATTTCGAAGCCCTTGAAAAGATGCTGGATCATACCTATTTCGATGTGATATGTCATATCGATCTCGTGAAAAAATTCGGTCGAAAACCTTCGAGGTCCTTTGATGGGACGGTGGATGAAATACTGTCAAAAATAAAAGAAAAAAATCTGACCGTGGAGGTCAATACCAGCGGATTCAATCATCCCATCCAAACACCGTATCCCTCTGTGGATGTGATCAGAAAATGTCATGAAAAAGGGATCAGCATTACCCTGGGTTCAGATGCCCACAAACCCGTGGATGTCGGACAACACTACGAAAGGGCATTGCCCATGATCCTGTCCGCCGGGTATCGGCACCTGGCGACGTTTACAAAACGGAAGCGTAGTGAGATCCCCATAAAGAAAGGACAACACCTTCATTACTTGAACCAAGTGACGGATTCAAATGCGTCTGAATAAAATGACATGGAACAAATACATCGCCTTTTTCTTCAGTCTATTGATGCTATCGGGGATTGTTTTTCCGGAAAACGCCATGGGCGTGGGAAAAAACCACAGCTATTTCGAATCCCTCCAAAAAAGACTGATAAAGGATGGATTCGATTCCGCTAGGATCACCCAATTATACAGCAAGCCCGGGGTCTATTTCGAGGGCAAAGGGGTTTCCGGTTTTTTGGTCCATCGGGAGTCGCGACTTAATTACGATCAGTTTACACGTAAAAAAGCGATCAAGGGTGCATTGAAATATATGGAAACCCACCAAGGGGCGCTGGAAAGGGCCGAAAAGGAATACGGCGTCGACAAAGAAATTATTACAGCCATCTTTCTGGTGGAAACCCGTTTGGGGACCTTTCTCGGGGGGCCGTCCATATTGAATACCCTCTCCACCATAGCTGCCCTGGCAGACCCGGATGTGCGGGATATGTTTTGGAAGAACGTCTCGAAATCAAAAGAAGTTACCCGGAAGCAGCTGGAAAAATGGGTGGCAAGAAAATCGACCTGGGCCTACAACGAACTCAAGGCCTTTTTGACCTATACCGACCGGGTGAACATGGATCCCACTGCCGTTTCCGGATCCTATTCGGGTGCCATGGGCATTCCCCAGTTTATGCCGAGCAACGTTATCATTTTTGCCAGAGACGGTGACGGTGACGGCCGCATCGATGTTTTTAACCATGCAGATGCCATCACCAGCACTGCCAGTTATCTCAAACATTACGGATGGCATCCCGGAATAGACCGGAAAAAGGCTTACAAGGTCATTTATCATTACAACCACAGCAGTCAGTATGTTAACACCATTTTAAAAGTTTCGGACCTGTTGAAGCCCAAAACGTAAATTGGAGCGATGGGATAAACATGGAAATCTCAACAGTAATGCTATGGATTAAAATAAGTGTCGTTTTTTATCTGCTCACAATAATGGCAATCATCGACGTTGTGCGAAAGGATTTCGGTACCATCGGGAAGAAAGCGCTTTGGGGAATCATCGCCATGATTCCCTTTGTCGGATGGCTGATCTATCTGATATTCGGATTCAGAAAGGGGAAGAAGCCGGGAAGCGATACGGAATCGGCAAATAATGTTTGACAAATTAAACTTCATCCTTTAAATTTCTATTCTTTTCGGTCCCATCGTCTAGCGGTTAGGACGCCGGCCTCTCACGCCGGTAACGGGGGTTCGATTCCCCCTGGGATCACCACAAATAAAAACAGGGAGTTATAATATATTATAGCTCCCTTTTTATTTCCCAAGTTTTCAAGACCCACCGCTATCCCCAACAAACCCGAAGTAAATTCAGAAAAACCCTGTGGGTGATTCCTGGGGGCAAACCCTATAGGGATAGGATTTGCTCCCATCAAAATGAGCCTTTTGCCTATGGACAAATTTTATAAAATGATTAAATATTGGTTAAACTAAATGTCACTCAGCTTCAACACCATGAATTTAACCATGTGATGACTCAATCTCACGAAGGTTACACTATAAAAAGAGAGGCTTGATGTGACATTTATAGGGCTTCTCGGATGCCCGTGCATCTCAATGCAAGACTGCATTGTACAACGGCATTTAGGGAGGCCAAAAGGTATGATGCTTGGTAGTCTCTGGTTTGATTATTTAAAAAGAGTCTATCGGGCTAATACGGGCAAGGCATAAACGGCCTTGCCCTTTTTATTTTTTATTATATCCCGACAGGATGTTTAACGGTAAAGGCCATATCTTCATTCTTTCCTGTGCTCTCTGTTTCTAAAAAAAAATCTACCATCTCTGTTGTTCACAAAATTTGGAATTGTACAATAACATTATGACCTTTTTTTTGTTAAAAGCCGTCTTATGAGTTTCCCCAAAAGTGCGATTAAAATTATAAAAGCACCTAACAGGGAAATAGGAACAACAAGAAAAGCACCAATCTTTAAAATGATAAGCAGTACAGGTATGACTATAAATAGTATTAATCCAATAACGATCAGGGCACTAAAGCCTGTAATAAAATCAGCAATAAAATCTAAATATCGGTTCTTTTTCTTATGATCTTGTTTATAAGTTTCGAACAGTTTTAAATCCTTGACCTCATGGTTTTCTGGTTTTATTTTGTCATTCATATTTATTAGCCTTTTGACCTAATTTCCATTAACCCTGTCCCTCAATTTCCCAGAACACTTAAACGTCACAACCTTCCTCGGTTCAAGCATCAGGTCATCCCCGGTGGCCGGATTTCTGCCTTTACGTTCTTCCTTTTCCTTTACACAGAACTCTCCCGAAATTGGAGATCATAACATCCTCACCGGATGCCAGTGTCTTTTTGATGATCTCAACAAAGGTTTCCAGGATTTCTGTGGACTTATTCTTGGGCAACCCGGTTTCATTATGGATCGATTCTACGATCTGAGTTTTTGTAAGTGCCATGGTTTTAGCTCCTTATTTGATAAGAGTTTGGAATTATGTGTTATTTATCTCAATAACTGGCATGAATGTCAAATGCAAAGCTTAAACTACCACTATGTAGCAATTTTAGTAAACACTTGACAAGTTGGCAAAATTATGAGAAAGAACAGACCGAAAATAGATTCTATTATCAACAGTTTGCCTTATAATCCCTTTCGGGTTTCTCTTCTGATATCTCGCCTGCTTTTACCTGCTGTTAATTCAATTTTGGCTTGCCTTGGTACTATGACAACTATATCTTTTTCATCCTGACACAAAGGGAGAATATATGTGATTATTTTGAACCCCATTCCTCAAATAGAGAGGTGGGGTTTTGTATTCAAGTTAATGTAATGAGTGGGAATTATTTCCAGCTTGTGTTTATCAAGATATGTGAACCTGAGTTTTGTCCAAAGACATTTTGCATCTGGGTTTCTTTCCAATATAATCTGAAATATCTCTCTCAAACTATAGTTCAATTCCCACACTGTTTTTAAATCAAGTCCGAATCTGTCCTTCTTTCCCCTGTTTTTTACACATTTTATGGATTAGTGTGCTCGCAAAAAGATACATTTTTCGTGATACAGAAATGTCCCGACAAACTTTTTGTGAGACATGTGCTTTAGGCTGGTTCCTTGAAATAACAATTGGTTGTACAATTGAAACACATTGGCATGACTGTTGCTTTATTAGGGTAATGTTTTTGCAATCCCGACTATTTGGCCATCTGGTCTGTGATTGGGCAGAATCAGAAAAACAAGGGAGGTTTTTTTTACTAACCGCTATTTAACGTTAGGAGATACACCAATGAGAAAATCAAATATGAGATTATTAAGTGTTCTATTGGCAGTCATTATCGGTACCATGGTCTTCGGATTTACCATTCCGGCAACAGCGGGAGAGCCCATTGAGCAGCAGGGTCTTGTGGATCAGGCGCGTGTAACGTTTGAAAGCTTCATGGCAGATAAAGACCAGGTCTGGTTAAAGGAAAACCTGAACCAGGCCAAAGGACTGATCATCATTCCGAGTTTACTTAAGGCGGGATTTGTTATTGGGGGTTCCGGAGGCAGTGGTGTGCTCATCGTCAAAAACGATAAAACTGGACAATGGAGCCAACCGGCGTTTTACACCCTCGGTTCTGGAACCTTTGGACTTCAGATCGGTGCCGAGGCAGCGGAAGTTATTATGATGGTGAGAACCCAGAAGGCTGTGGATGCACTGTTTACCTCTTCTTTCAAACTCGGGGGTGATACTTCCATCGCCGTTGGGCCGGTGGGTGCAGGTGCCAAATCGAATATTGTGGCAGACATTATCTCCTTTTCACGAACAAAAGGCGCTTATGCAGGTGTTTCATTGGAGGGTTCTGTCATTTCGACGAAAGACAAGTGGAATGCGGCGTATTACGGAAAAGCAGTGAGTCCCGTCGATATTATCGTGAAGCGATCTGTCAGCAACCCCGGATCAGATGCTTTACGTACAGGCGTGGCCAAAGCTGCATCTGGGAAATAAAGTGCAATTGTTCCTAAGGCATTAATTATTCGCCTTCGCCTGAATACCCTGCAGCTTGTTGGCGTGAAACGGAAATCCCGCCAGCGGGGCTGCAGGGATGACAGGCATGGTGAACCGCGACGAAGCTTGCCAGAGCGGAGGCGGGTTAGGCTTCGGAGCAATTCCGCTTTGATTTCCCGCAGCTTGTTGGAGTGAAACGGAAATCCCGCCAGCGGGGCTGCGGGGGTTTCATTAGCGTGGTGTTTATTTGACATTCCTCCAGAAATATTTGGTGGAGCGGATAGATACTGGTTGTCCAGAAGCGCCTCGGAAACAGAAAGCAATAAGAATGGCCGAAAAAATATGCATGAAATAAAAAACTTTCATGATGATACCGTAAATGTTACTAAATAACCAGATTCCCCAAACCCTTAGAATCCCCCAAAAAGTCCAAGTTCAGATCAAGATTCAAACTGACCGAAAAAGATCGGCAGAATATCCGAGATAAAGGTATCGACACCATCCGGCAGCACGCGATCGATTTTATCTCCGCAAGGATAGCGCCGCAGTTCCCAAAAAACGATGGCTAACAGACGCCAATGAGAGGTCACCTTGTTTTCATTGCTCAGCATGCCACGATAACTTGTTGCCGGGGTTGTATTCAGAAGTGGCATGGGATAAAGAAAGGAAAAGAGCTTTCAGATCAGGAGATACAGTTTCTTGTTGAATTGATAATGAGATGGATTGAAAGATAAATCTGTTTTCCGAGCACAAGTTTTTATGGACAAGCAAATTCAGTCAAAACACATCATTCATTTGGACATGGATGCTTTTTATCCCTCGGTCGAGGTTCTGGACACTCCTGCTTTAAAAGGTAAACCGATCATAGTGGGGGGCAGCAAGGAAAGGGGCGTGGTATCATCTGCCTCATATGAAGCTCGGAAATTCGGGATTCATTCCGCCCAACCCATTGCGAAAGCAAAACGCCTTTGCCCCGGTGGGATTTTTTTGCCTGTCCGAATGTCAAGATATCAAGAAGTTTCTAAACAAGTCTTTGAAATATTTCATCGTTTCACGTCATTGGTTGAACCCCTATCTATTGATGAAGCATTTCTGGATGTAACAGGTTCCATCCGTCTTTTTGGTCAGCCCGAGAACATCGCAAAAAAGATTAAGCAAATAATTTTTTCAGAGACAGGTCTGACAATCTCGGCCGGTGTTGCGCCTTCAAAATTCGTGGCAAAGATTGCCTCTGACTTTGACAAACCTGACGGTTTAACCGTGGTACATCCCGATGGTGTTAGATATTTCTTAGATCCGCTTCCAGTCAAAAAAATGTGGGGGATTGGAAAAATGTTGCAGCGACGCTTAAGTCGCCTCAATATCCACACTTTTAAGGATCTGAGACAAACGCCGGTTGAGATATTGGAGAAAAATTTTGGAAAACAGGGGGCCAAAATACATCTTCTGGCCATGGGAATCGATGATCGAGAGGTTATACCGGAACATGACGTGAAGTCCATCGGTCATGAACAGACTTTTTCACAGGACATTATCTCTCTGGATTGGGCTGAAAAAGAGCTCCTTGCTTTGGGAAATAAAGTGGCTCGACGGATGCGGCATAAGGGCCTAAAAGGAAAAACTGTCACATTGAAAGTCAAATATGGTGATTTTGTTCAGATCACCCGATCCGTAACCTTGCCCAAATCCACGGATGACGGTTCGGAGATATATTCAGTTGCTTGTGGTCTTTTAAAAAAGACCGAGGCAACGAAAAAACCAATCCGGCTTTTAGGGATTTCTTTGTCTCATCTCAGTTTTTTT
The DNA here is from genome assembly GCA_963790095.1 of uncultured delta proteobacterium. Lineage (GTDB taxonomy): Bacteria > Desulfobacterota > Desulfobacteria > Desulfobacterales > UBA11574 > JAAXQD01. The sequence goes on from CAWBNO010000013.1 coordinate 50,867, forward strand.
GGCACCGGGACCCAGCTTTCTCTTTTTGATCAAAACCCGTCATCTCAAAAACGTCAGAGATTGAATACAGTTTTAGATTCGGTATCCGAGAAATTTGGTGATGAAAGCGTTCTGCCTGGCACGCTTTTATACGATTAGATTTGTTGTATTGGCATAAAGTGCCGACGATTTTTAATGGTCAAAAACTGCAGGGTATTCAGGCGAAGGCGAATAAAGGATTCGTCGTTACATCGGCTTTCCCGCAGGTTAAACAAAAAGGAGATTTCATTTAACTATTTATAATTCACTTATGAACGGATTATAACATGATAGGCTAAACCGGCATTATGTCCCGAACCATTTGACGATAATCAGCTTTCTTCATCAATTAGGGTTCTAATAATCCAGAACGTAATAAGGGTGATTTTCGGCATGTCCCAATATCAGGAATGGAAAGATTTTAAATCAAGCATCGAAGGATATTTGAAAAAAAAGAAGATTCCAAATCTTCTTTTAATGGTTAAAAATAGGATCCCCGGAAAAGAAATGATTTGGATACTGGCAACCCTCGTGGTCACCGGTCTGGCGGTTTTTATGGTCATTTGGTTTTTCGTTGCGCCGAATTTTTAGAAGAAAAAGGTTTATAATATGTTGGATGAAAAAATCGTTGAACTGGCGTGCCGACGCACGCAACTGGAAATAAAAGAGCAATGGGAACACCTCCGGAATGAACTCAATACCATAAAAACGAAGATGGCAGTACAGGGAGCCTTGGGTTCCGGCGCGACACTGGTTCGGATTACCGATATGTGCGCTCACGCCATCAACAATCGGGCGCATTTAATATGGCACACCCTGCATCGGTTTATTACCACCACGGGGATACAGTATTCCGATGAACTGTCTTCGGAGCTAAAGGCGTTGATCGCCCATGAACTGCCCGAAGACTTGTCTGATTTCAAAGGTTATATCAAAAACACCATCAAAATACTCAATGCCCCGAAAACGGCGGAAAAGCTGTTGGATCAGCTCGATAGTGCCAGAGATCATTCGCTGAACAAAATGGGAACTGAAATCGATTTGTTTGTACAATCATTAAAGAAAAAAAGCGAACTGTCTGAAACCGATGTGGAATCACAGATCTTCAACATGTATTCTCCCACAGGTCCCGTTCAGACCATCGGTGCGGAACTCGGCCGGCAACTGATAAACGCTTTGGACGCGATAAAATCTGACATCAATCAACTCCAAGATCTGCCGGAACACCCCAAAAGTGAGATGGTCGAAATTATCCGAGATTGTTGCATTGAACTTGAAAAAGACACGCCGAATATAATGAGATTGCGCAGTCTGTTAACCACGGTGGGCACATCGATTCAGAGCAATCACAGCCTGAAACCGGGGTATGAGGTGTTGAGGCAGGAACTTACGTACTTGGGTATATCCTTATCTTATTAAGGAACTCAATGTAGCGTTTCAAAGGAAAGTGGACAGATTTAAGGTATAGGAAAGAGAAAAAAGGAAATAGGAAAGAGGGCAACCCGGATGACCAGGGGGCCGGGCAGGGGGTCTGCAAATGAAACTCTTAGGGTCCGTATCAGCCGTTTTCCTTGACCTCGAGTTTCAGAAAAACCTGCCGGTGTTTCCATTCCAGGTGCCCTATTTTTTCCACCGTCAGGGGCGTACCGTCAATTTCTGCGGCCCGGCACCCCGGCCAGAAATAATCCGGAACTTTCTTGAAGAAATTTTCCATATGCTTTCCCCGGACCCAGATACCTTGCTTCAGAAGCCCAGGCCCCAGTTCCAATGCCACGAGATTGAAAAGCTTCATCATCACGACGCCGTTTGCGACAGAATCGTGGCCGGCCTTATTCTGATGAGAAATTTGACGCCGCATGGCTGCATACGCACCGCCCCGGCGCAACGTAGCCCCTGCCAACCCGGGCATTGCGGCTGAAAGGGCCAGGGTGGAATCCCGCCGGATCACAGCGGTGTCCACATCGTCCACAGTTTTTCCATCCAGAAATATCGTTTGAATCCGCTGATCGACATAGTCTGAACGTACACCCAGTTGTCCGCACAGCAGTTCTCGCAGGGAGCATCCTGTCCGGACTTTGAGTGTAAAACCCTGTCCGAGCAGTGAGGAAAAAAGTGAAAGGCGGTCCGATTCTACGGTCAGCTTCAAGTTTAAAGTTGAATAATTTTCAGGTTCCGGTGCCATGGGCCTCTTTAACACACATTAAAATGGGGGACCCCTTGCGGGACCCCCCATGGGATTACCATCGAATACAAGGGATTTTACCAGTTAAAGACCCGGTCAAGATCTTCATCTTTGACGTCAAACGTTACATTGTGGGGCGGGAGCGGCTCTGTCTTGAAGAAATCGGGCAGACGGTCGTCCTTTTGGGTAAAGCCGGCCCGAGAATTGAAATCCCTTTCAAAGGTAAGGATCGTTTTCCCCAGTTCGGTGACGTCGTCAGCGGTGAGGTTCTGGCCGGTAAATGCGCCGATCATGTCAACAAGGGCTTCAAATGTTTCCGGCTGATCCAGAATTGCAAAGGCGATAAACAGGCACATTCCGGTGGCGTCGATGGCGGCCGTTGCGATCTGAAGATTCCTGGAGAGCTCTACCTGCCCTTCGGAGTTTAGGGGGTCTACACTGCCCCCAACATTGAGAACGTTGGCGGTGACCGCATAACCGGCCGTGTGATCGGCCCCCATGGTGGTGGTGGCGTAGGTGACCCCCATCCCCTGAACAGACCGGGGATCATAGGCCGGCAAGGCCTGCCCTTTGACCACAGGAACCCTTTCAACTCCAAAGACCTTACCGGTTACGGCGGCACCGTTCCCGATAATGCGGCCCAGGGGGGATCCTTTCCCGACCTCCTTCAGAAGATTAATGGCGGCTTCGGCATCACCGAACTTGGCCACCCCCCCTTCCATGGCCACACCGATGGCGGCACCCATTTCAATGGTATCGAGTCCGTAATCGTCGTCCAGACGATCGAGTTCGGCGATGGCGTCCATGTCATCGATACCGCAGTTTCCACCGTGGGCCCAGACGGTTTCATATTCCGGTCTCTTGGTAACAAAGTTGCCGTCTTTATCATTGTAGATGCCCGAGCAGCGGATAACGCAGCCTTTGTGGCAGCCGTGGGCAACCATGCCCCCCCGAGCCTTCATGATTTCCGACTGGGTTTCGCCGCTGATGTTGCTGGCACCGTCAAACCGGCCGGTTTTAAAGTTATGGGTGGGCAATGCCCCGGCTTCGTTAATGACATTGGTCAAAATGTTGGTCCCGAAGGAAGGGAGTCCCTCACCGGTTATGGGATGCTTCTTAAGACCCTGGACAAACGCCTTATTGGCTGCTTTAAATTTTTCCGGGTCCTTGGGACTACGGGCGGCCATACCGGTGTCGTCCAGCACGATGACTTTAACGCCTTTGGATCCCATTACAGCGCCGACACCCCCCCGACCTGCATGCCGGGTGGGTCTCTGCTCCACGTCGGTGAAGGCGACGGAAGCGGCGGCCATTTTCATTTCACCCGCAGGTCCAATGGAGATACAGGCAACCTTGTCGCCGTATGCTTCCCGGATCGTGTCGATGAGATCGTAGTTCCCCATCATCTTCAAACTGTTGTCAGGGGTGATATCTACACCATCTTTGTTGATGACAATTTTATAGAGGGTATCGTCACCGGGTTTTCCTTCGAGTACTATGGCGGCATATCCGAGCCGGGCGAGGACTTGAGCACCTTGTCCCCCGGAATTGGCTTCTTTGATTCCGCCGGTGAGCGGGCTTTTGCAGCCCACCGAAACGCGTCCTGATTGAGCGGCGTGGCTCCCGCTCAACAGCCCGGGGGCAATGACCAGTTTATTGTTTTTTCCGAGGGGATGGCACAACGGTGGTACTTCTTTGGCGACAATGGCCGAGGTCATACCGCGGCCGGCCAAACCGGCGTAGTTGCCCAGGGGTTCTTCACTGGCTTTCGGTCCACCGTCCATCCCCATGTCGATTCTCAAGAGTTTGTCCATGGTTCCCTTCCTTTCATTCGTTCAAATTAGGTAGAAGGTAATCGGGCCCTACTAAAAAATCCTTTGTACGGCCGAGCACTGCTTTGAGTTTATCGCAGTTATCCGGAATGTCAAGCAAAACCATAATTCGCTAAAGGGCAGGGCAAAAGCATTTGAATCCCAATAGAGAGAGAACGCTCCACGGCGGCGCATATCTCTTTCCAACCGACTGGAACTTGTGCTTAAGCACCCGTAAGCCCGAGCCGTGCGAAGGTTATAAAGAATAATTCGTCAAAAACATATCCGATGGATGTTTTAAATCATAATTTCATTCGGCTCGGTCTAACGTGTGCTAAAGCCCTTCAAACAGCCAGTCGGTTTCCAAGAGAAACACGCCGTCGCTTTGCTGTAACGAAATCAAATGCGTTAACCCTGCGCTAAAGAGGTAACCGCATTGAAAAAAAATATGATTTATGAGATAGTCCCGGCAGGTATGGAAAAACATCGATCATGGAGAAACGGTGAGGATTGATCCGGGGAAACCTTTATCCCAGAATTGAAGGTGTACATTTTTAATCATTTTATGAAACAGCTAACCAAGAAAATTATTGTGATTTTTATCATTGCCCTGGTTCATTTGGGTGTCTGCAGAACAGTCGTGGCCATAGGGTTGGTCGGCACATCGGGGGATGCTTTTAACGGGGAGATGTCCGTGTGGGTCAAGATTATGATCTGGATGACAAAGGTGTTATATTTCCCGATTGTTTCTCTTTCACTCTATTCAAGGCAATGGTTTCCGGGGAAATTGATAACCATACCCATTTTCACGAACAGTCTGCTGTGGGCGTTAGTGATTTATTTTGCGGTTCGCTGTTTGTCAAAAATATTAAAACCCTAATCGATGGTAAAAATACTGGGAGAAATATTAACCGTATTTAGATGGTTGTAAATTTCCCAGATACCAATGAATTTTCACAAGCCTTTTAGGTATTAATTTCATCCCTCAGGCTGGCCGAACATTTAAAGGTGACAACCTTTCTTGCCGAGAGCATCATATCTTCCCCGGTTGCAGGATTTCTGCCCCGTCGCGAATCCTTGTCCTTTACGCAGAATTTTCCAAATCCACTGATCAGGACATCGTCGCCGGATGCAAGGGTGCCTTTGAGGATTTCCAAAAGGGATTCCACCAAGTCGGTGGACTTCTTCATGGTGAATCCGTTTCGGCTGCTGATTTCTTCGATGATTTGAGCTTTTGTGAGTGCCATAGTGTGTTGCTCCTTATTGTCTAAATAATCCAGGAAAGAATTGCCGTTCCAAGAATTAACGTAATAATCCCAAAAAACCTGTAGGTTTGATCAGATACCGAGTTTAAGTACCAGTCGATAATTTTATCATACAGATTGTTCGGGTTCCAGAATATAAACCCCCCTTTCAATAGGGCCAAAATTCCAAAAAGCCTTATCATCCAAGACTGACGGGCCCATGCTGCCGAAAATAAGAGCAGAATTCCGATGACGGCCGGTAACGCACAGAGAATTCTACGATCAATATTTTTGACCAACTGTTTGAACACCTTCCTGGATTCATGTGAATAAAGAATCATCCAGGCACCGCTTCCAATCCAGATCAAAGCAATCACATAAAGAAACCATTTCATGTTCGACACCTTTACCGATGAGAAGTAAAAATTGATAGAGAAAAATCCGTATGGTGTTATAAAAATAGCATATTTTCAGGTCTAACAGGTTTTGTCAAGATCTGATCTGCCATTTGGCAGGGCAAACGTTTTTAAAATTTTGCATGGGACAAGAAGATCTTCCCGGCCCAAGGGAAACGTTTTGTATCTTCCGGGGATGTCCGGGACAGGTTCCTGCCCCATAGGGATTTCTCCCATTAAAATGAACCTTCTGCTCTATGGACAATGAGAATAATAATTTGATAAATATCAAATGAATTTGAATTCTGAGCGAACAGTTCTTGAATAAGGACGTTATAAATAATGAAATTAGCAGGTTATGGCTATATTCGTCGGCAGTAATTTTGTGAAATTCGGGGTCGGAGGTTTCATGTCAGATGGAAAAAAGAATCGATGATCGACGTAAATGCGACGCGTCCATTGTTTGCACATATTTTAATAAAGAAAATGTTTGCAATGCCAAAATGCTAAACTATAGTCGGGATGGTATGTATTTCGAGTCCGATTCTCTGTTTAAAGAGGGGAGCAACATTTTCTTCAAAATAAAAAATTGCCTGTTTGCCCCTTCTGATCCGGACCTCTTCGAGGGCCTTCGAACCGCATCCCTCGCTCAGGTAAAGTGGTGCAAAGATATGGGCGAAAAAGACGCCTCTCATTTCGGAATCGGTGTTAAATATTATAGAGAATTTTAGTTCATTTCTTCCTGTCCTATACAAGCCCAACCCGGCCCTTGTGAAGTGGAGTTCCTTTCTTTATTAATACGGAAGCGGGAAACGGAAAAGACTCCTCATCGCGAAAGCACCCCAGAACGATACCGCTTCAGCGGGACCTACGGGGCTGGCAAAAATACGAAAACACGAAAAAGGAAATGGTAAAATTTCGTGTTTTCGTGCTTGATTTTAATTTTTTGCCAGACAAAGCAAAATAATTACAACGAAGGGAATAAATAGGCAGAAATATCTTTTGGTTTTAGTGAGATAACAATGGCCAATATCCTTGTTATAGATGATCAGCTATGGATCAAAAATCTATGCCGGGAAGCCCTGGCCGACCAGGGGCATACCGTGTCAACGACGGATAATATCGAGGCTGTCATGGAGAATGTTTTATCTTTCAAGCCCCAAATTGTCCTACTGAATCAGTATCTTAAGCGAGGTTTCCTCGTGTGGGATGTTTTGAGGAACATAAAAATGCGATACCCCAGCCTCCCGGTGCTCATCGTTACAGCCCACGACACCCACCTGAATGATCTTCAACTTTCCCAAGCGGACGGCTATCTGGTCCAAAGCCACTTGGCAGCCGAGGAACTCAAGCAAAAAATCTCAGAGTTATTGTCCCTTTAACCGATCCCTCCGGAATAGGCCGTGAATTTTCACCTAAAACCGGGTGCTTTGCACCCGGTAGCCAAAAAGGCCAGTCACTTGTTTTATGGGGGGGCTTTGACTCAAGGAGAAAACGTCGTTTCCCTGTGATAACTCCAAACGCCGGTGCTTTGCTTACCGGCACCTTTTTCTTTGACACCCATTTTCCATTGAATTATATTTACGCTTTATTGCCTGATCGGGAAGGTTCTATTCAGCGTTCCGGCGCCCAGGAGAGTTTTTGTTTCAACGGAGTTTCAGGGAACCTTCAATGGAACTCCCCCATTTAAAAAGAAAAAGTGAGGCCTAATGGACACATCGATAGGGGTCATTCAGGACCCTGCGCCAGGAATACGAATTCTCATGTTTCGGGGCGATGTCCAGTCGTTTACACTCTCCCTTGGCAAACCGCAAAAGGGCCGTGCATGGCTTCGAACGAATATCGGCCATGCAGAAGTTGCCAGGGGGGAAATCATCGAAGCGGTGGACAAGAACCAGCCGCCATTAGGCCGGGATTGGTTCGATATCCCCATGAAGCGGTTTGACGACAGAAGCTTTAAGATTACAATTTCCTTGTGTGAAGTCGGGCATTTTCAAGCCAAATGTTTCTTTTTGGGGGAAGGTGAGACCCGGCCGGTTTGGCCGGAGGGATCCAATGTGGTCATCAATGTAGAGCCTCCGGATGCGTGCTGCTCGAATATCATCTACAATGCCTTTGTCCGTCAGTTCGGGCCCAACAAAAGGGGTAATTTTTTTTACGAATCAGATAGCGATCTAATCCAGGATCTGGACAAAAACGGTTACACCGTCATCCCGCCTTCGGGAACTTTTCGTGATTTGATCGGAGAACTGGATTTCATTGTCGGCGAACTGGGGTGTCGAATACTCCAGTTGCTTCCCATTCATCCCACCCCCACCACGTATGCCCGAATGGGGCGGTTTGGGAGCCCGTACGCCGCCCTCAGTTTTACCGCCGTGGATCCGGCCCTGGCTGAATTCGATCCCCGGGCTACGCCACTGGAGCAGTTCATCGAACTGGTGGATGCCGTCCATGAGCGTCAGGCCATGGTTTTTATCGACATTGCCATCAACCACACCGGATGGGCCGCAAGCCTTCACGAAACCCATCCCCAATGGCTGGTTCGAGACCCGGACGGCCAGATCAAAGCGCCAGGGGCCTGGGGAATCGTATGGGCGGATCTCACCAGACTCGATTTTGCCAACAAGGATCTGTGGCAGTATATGGCCGATGTTTTCATTACCTGGTGTCGCCGGGGTGTGGACGGGTTCCGTTGCGATGCAGGATATATGATACCGGTTCCTGCCTGGCAATACATTATTGCCAGAGTTAGAGACCAGTATCCGGACACGGTTTTTCTCCTGGAAGGGCTCGGCGGAAAAATTTCCGTAACCCGTGACCTCCTGAACAAGGCCAATTTCAACTGGGCCTATTCAGAGCTGTTTCAAAACTATGACCGGGCTCAGATCGAAGCCTATCTTCCGGTTGCCATCGAGATTTCAGCCAGTGACGGAATCACCATCCATTTTGCCGAGACCCACGACAACCCCCGCCTGGCCGAACGGTCAAGGAGCTATGCCCGCATGCGTACCGCCCTGTGCGCGCTTTTCAGCCAACAGGGCGGTTTCGGTTTTGCCAACGGTGTTGAATGGTATGCATCGGAAAAGATCGATGTTCACCGATCGCCGTCTCTGAACTGGGGGGCGGATACCAACCAGGTGAAACAGATTCGACGGCTCAACACCCTCCTCAAGATCCATCCCGCTTTCCATGACCAGACGGAGGTAAAAATGGTCCAGAAAGGGGAGGGCAATCACTTGGCACTGCTTCGGCACCACCGTGTTTCGGGAAAAAAACTCCTGATTGTGGCGAATCTTGATGATCAACGGAAGGTTTTGGGAGCCTGGGACCCTCTGGAGGCCGGAATGGGAGGAACGTCCCTCATGGACCTTGTCACCGGAGAGCCGGTGGTCATCGAACCCTCAGATGAACAGCATGCCTGCCGCCTCGACCCCGGCCGGGTTCTTTGCCTCACCGCCGACGAGAAAGATATGGATCTTATTCTCGATGCAGAGTCTCAACCCGTTGTATTCCCGGAAAGAATAACCCGACAGCGGTTGCGTGCCAAGGCCCTGGATGTCTTTCGATTTTATAACGACATTCAGGATCTGGATTTATTCGAGCCGGATCGGGCGGCCCGGGAACTGGCAGAAAGCCCGGTGGAATTCTGCCGCAGCCTTAACCCGGTGAGCCATGAACCGAGGGTTATAACCTGGCAATGGCCACAGGACATTAAAAGGGAAGTCATGGTGCCGCCGGACCACTTTCTAATGGTACGTTCGGACGTTCCTTTCCGTGCCCGAATCATGGATCAAAACAGGTGTCTGGCCCTGGAAGAAAGTTTGCCGGGTCTTGATGGATGGTTTTTTGCCTTCTTTTCACCGCTGCCGCCCAGGAAAGTTCACCAGTCTTTTACCCTGAAACTGTCGGTTTACACACCGGGAGCGCCCCGCCGTGTAAACGGACCTCTTCTGTATCTCTCCAGGCCCGAAGATGCCACTGTAAAACAGGTCTACAGCCGGTGGAATCTGGCGGATCGATCGCTGCTGATGCTGGGGACCAACCGCCGGGGTGCCATGCTTCGGGCACATGTTTCCTGGGGTGAACTCCCCAGCCGGTACGACGCCCTTCTGGCTGGAAATATGGATCAAAAATTTCCCCAAGACCGGTGGATCATGTTTGCCCGCTGCCGGGCGTGGCTGGTGTTCCAGGACTACTCCCAGGAAATCTGCGATGACGGTTTTGTCTCTTTTTGTTCCGAATCAGGTTCTAAAGGCATATGGCGGTTTCAGGTGCTCACCGGCCAGGGCCAGTATGTTTTTTTGAACGTTCGGGTTGAAATGATCGAAGAAGAGAATGCCGTACGAATGATTTTTTATCGTGAGCCGACCAAAGGCCGGAACAGGGGTCTGGCGGACCACGAACCGGTCCGGCTCATCTTGAGACCCGATATCGAAAGCCGTAATTTTCATGATACCACCAAAGCATATCAGGGCGCTGAAGATGCCTGGCCGGCGGCTGTGGATTCACATCCGGACGGTTTCGTTTTTTCTCCGGATCCGGACCACCGGCTGACCCAAAAGATTTCCGACGGCGTCTTTGTTTGGGAGCCTGAATGGCAATATATGGTTCACAGACCCCTGGAGGCTGAGCGGGGTCTCGATCCGGATTCGGACCTGTTCAGCCCCGGGTATTTTTATGCATTCCTCGAAGGGGGCCAATCTGTGGCCTTGTCTGCAAGAATTGACGGCGCACAGGTTCCAAAGACGCCGGTTATAGAACCATCGACGGGAGATGTGGAAACGGTTGGTTTTGTAAAAAACAGGCGTATGAAATTGAATGCGACGCTGAAAAAATCCATGGATCACTTTATGGTAGAGAGAGGGGAATTGCGTACGGTCATTGCCGGGTATCCATGGTTCCTCGACTGGGGCCGGGATGCGCTGATTTTCGTTCGGGGCTTGATTACTGCGGGGAAAACCGATGAAGCCCGGGCGACCCTAAAACTGTTCGGGCAGTATGAAAAGGACGGAACCATTCCCAATATGATTCATGGCGAAGATGCCCGAAACAGGGACACTTCCGATGCCCCCTTGTGGTATTTTGTTGCATGTGACGAGCTTGTAAAGGCCGAGGAAAGTGAAGAATTTCTCGATACGGCCTGCGGCAACCGAACCATCCGCCAAATTCTTTTTTCCATTGCCCATGCTTACAGAACCGGTACCCCCGGCGGTATCCGGATGGACCCTCAATCGGGTCTTATTTTCAGCCCGGCTCATTTTACATGGATGGATACCGATTATCCGGCCGGAACCCCCCGGGAAGGTTATCCCATCGAGATCCAGGCCCTGTGGTTTGCCGCACTCTCCTTTTTGGCCCGCATCGATCCTTCGGGGGATAAGGGCCATTGGCAACAGGAGGCTTCCCGGGTTCAGTCCTCGATTTTGGAACATTTTCTTTTAAAAGAAGAGAATTACCTGGCCGACTGTCTCCATGCCGAACCCGGAACGTCGGCCGGTGAGGCAGCGCCCGATGATGCCCTGAGACCCAATCAGCTATTGGCAATAACCCTCGGCGCTGTCACAGACCACCCGGTCTGTCGACAGGTCCTGTGGGCATGTGAGGAACTTTTGGTTCCCGGAGCCATCCGGAGTCTTGCGGACCGCCGCGTTCGACGCCCCCTTTCCATCGATCACCATGGAAGGACCCTCAACCATCCCCATTATCCCTACCAGGGGAAATATGCCGGCGACGAGGATACCAACCGGAAGCCGGCCTATCATAACGGAACGGCGTGGACATGGCTATTCCCCAGTTATTGTGAAGCTTGGGCAATGACGTACGGCAAAAAAAGCAGAAAGACCGCACTTGCTTGGCTGGCAAGCAGTTCCGGGCTCGTAACCCGGGGGTGTATCGGTCATGTGCCGGAGATTCTGGACGGTGATTTTCCCCATAAACAGCGTGGGTGCGATGCGCAGGCCTGGGGCGCCAGTGAGTTTGTCCGGGTCTGGAAGCTGCTTGATATAACAAAATAGATGATGAGTTGATTTATTGGGTGATTAAGTGGTAAAGTGATCGAGTCGATAGGTTGCAGTTAAATTCCGAATATCCCATGACCGATAATTGAGGCTTACTATGAGTCATATACAGACCTTTCAGGTATTCCCTGTTATTCCCGAACCGCTGTCTTTTCTCCAGGTTTTGGCACGGAACCTCTGGTGGTGTTGGCACCTGGATGCCGTCGAGCTGTTTCGCCGCATAAACCCCAGGCTCTGGGAGAAGTCAGGGCGAAATCCCATCGTTTTTTCAACGCTGATTCCCCAGGAACAATTGGAGAAACTGTCAAAGGACGAAAGCTTTCTGGCACACCAGCAGCGTGTGAAAGAGAGTTTTGTGAGCCAGGTGTTGACGCCGGTGGATCGCAGCGGATCGCCATACGGCGAACAGGGGACCATCGCATATTTTTCCATGGAATATGGAATTCATGAAAGTGTCCCCATGTTTGCCGGCGGACTCGGCGTCCTTTCCGGCGACCATCTGAAGGCAGCTTCCGATCTTGCACTTCCATTGGTTGGGGTCGGCATCCTTTACGGACAGGGCTATTTCCGTCAGTATCTGGATCAGGATGGATGGCAGCAGGCGGAATACCCGGGAATCGATCTTTATCATCTGCCGGTGGAGCGGGCAAAGGATCGTTCAGGCAATGATGTCAGCATCTCGGTGAACGGACCGGACGGTGAAATTCGGGCCATTGTCTGGAAACTCATGGTGGGTCGTATCCCCCTTTACCTGCTCGATACCAATTTGCCGGAGAATCCACCGGAAATTCGGGAAATCTCAGGGCGTCTGTACGCCGGGGATTCGAAGACGCGACTGGCCCAGGAGGTGCTTCTCGGCATCGGCGGGATGCGTTGCCTGGAAGCCTTGGGGATTTATCCCACGGTGTTCCATATGAACGAAGGACACTGTGCCTTCGCCACCCTGGAGCGGCTGGCACAGACCATGTCGTTATTCAACGTCGATCTGGAGACCGCCGAAGAAATTGTTAACCGCACCACGGTGTTTACCACCCATACACCGGTGGCCGCCGGACACGATGAGTTCCCCGTGGATCTTGTAAAACCCTACCTCAATTCTTTGACAGACCGTCTGGGGGTGACGGTTGACGAGATTTTATCGTGGGGACAGCCGGTGGAATCCGGTATGGGCACCCCCCTTTCCATGTTTGTTCTGGGGTTGCGCATGTCTCAATACTGCAACGGGGTCAGTAAGCTGCACGGAAAAGTGGCCCGGCGCATGTGGTCCCATGTTTGGCCGGGAATACCGGAAGATGAGATCCCTATCATCCATATCACCAACGGTGTCCACATCCCATCCTGGATTTCCCTTGAAAATGCGTTGCTGTTTGAAAGATATCTCGGGCCGGGGTGGTATTTGCACTCGTGGGATCCGGAGATCGCCCGGCGGATCGACGAGATTTATGACGAGGAACTGTGGCGGGCCCGTGAGATGAGTCACAGCCGTCTGGTTCGCACCTGCAGGTCGCTGATGGTAAAGCAATACAGCCGTCGCAATGCTCCAAAAGCCATGATGAGAGATGCTGAATCAGTGCTCGAACAGGACGTATTGAGCATCGGGTTCGCCCGCAGATTTGCCACGTATAAGCGCGCCGGTCTTTTATTTAAAGACCCGGATCGCCTGGAGGCCATGATCGGGTCCGAGACCCAGCCGGTTCAGTTTATTTTTGCAGGCAAAGCCCATCCCAAGGACAATGAAGGCAAGGAACTCATAAAAAGCATTATTGAGTTTGCCCGCAGACCGGGTATGCGCAATAGAATTATCTTCCTCGAAGACTACGATATCAAAATTGCCAGGCACCTGGTTCAGGGCGTGGATGTATGGCTTAACACCCCCAGACGACCGTTTGAAGCCTGCGGCACTTCCGGCATGAAAGCCGCTGCCAACGGCGTCCTCAACGTGAGTATCCTCGACGGATGGTGGTGTGAAGGGTATGCTAAAGGAAAAGGCTGGCGCATCGGAAACGGGGAGGAGTACGCGGATCCGGCGTATCAGGATTCCGTGGATGCCCAGGCCCTTTACAATGTTCTGGAAAACGAGGTGATTCCCTGTTTTTATGAAAGAAAGAACGGAGATGTTCCGGATCAATGGGTTAAAATGATGAAGGAATCGATGAAGATGGCGATGGAGCATTTTTGCTCCCATATCATGGTATCCAAATATGAACGGCTTTTTTATGCTCCTGCAGCAAAAAGTCTGCCATATCTGACTTCGGATAACGCCAAAGAAGCCGTGTCTCTTTCAGTACAATACAAACGACTCCATGCCCTGTGGGACGGAATTAGGATCGCGCGTCCGGTCCGGGAAACGAAAGACCCGTTTCGGGTGGGAGAACACCTGGTTGTTACGGCCGTCGTGAATCTGGGAGAACTCCGTCCGGATGAAGTACTGGTCGAACTCTATTACGGTCTCCTGAAGACGGTGGATACCATCTCTAACAGCAATTCTGAGGAAATGGCGGTCAAGGAAGACCATGGTACGGGTGAATACCTTTACAGCTGCACCATACCCTGCGCCGCTTCCGGCCGGTACGGTTTTACCGTCCGGGCGATCCCAAAGGGGGATGACCGGATCAGATTTGCACCGGGTTTGATTACATGGGCCTAAACCCCTTTTCGCTCAATTAGGATTAAAGATTGAGAGTTGATTATGAAACATCCAAAGCGCAATCCCCGAATACTGATTGTCACCCCTGAAGTCACGTATCTCCCCGACCGCATGAAAAGTATGGCCAATTACTTTACGGCCAAGGCCGGCGGGCTTGCCGATGTTTCCGCCGCCCTGATCAAGGCTCTGTTCGATCAGGGCGCCGATGTTCATGTGGCGCTTCCCGATTATCGTGCCATATTCAGAGACCATCTGGCGCCTTTCCTTAAAAAAGAGCTCAAGGCCATCCACCGCATTATGCCCGATGATCGGGTGCATTTGGCCGAAGACCGCGCCTTTTTTTATCTTAACCGGGTCTATTCCAATTATGGCGGCGAAAACACCAAGCTTTCTCTGGCGTTTCAAAGGGAGGTCATCAACAATATCATTCCCCGCGTGCAGCCGGATCTGATCCACTGCAACGACTGGATGACCGGCCTGATTCCGGCCCTGTCCAGGGAAGGGGGCATCCCCTGTCTCTTCACCATCCACAATATTCATACCGTAAAAACCTTTCTGTCTTTCATTGAGGATCGCGGGATCGACGCGGCATACTTTTGGCACCATTTGTATTATGAAAATATGGCCTACGAATATGAAAAAGCCCGTGAATTCAATCCAGTGGATTTTCTGGTGAGCGGCGTCTTTGCTGCGCATTTTGTCAACACGGTGAGCCCGACCTTTCTTAAGGAGATCATCGAGGGTCGACACGATTTCGTGGAACCGCCGTTGAGAGATGAACTGGCAAACAAATGGCATGCCGGATGTGCCGCCGGCATACTCAATGCACCGGATCCCGGCTTCAACCCTGCTGAAGATCCGGCGCTTTTTCGTCGGTACGGCGCCAAAGATCATCCGGAAGGCAAAAAGGAAAACAAACGGTATCTCCAGGAAAAACTCGGACTCATGGAGGCCGAAAAGGCTCCGATCTTTTTTTGGCCCTCGCGGTTGGACTACAGACAAAAAGGGTGCCAATTGCTGTCGGATATACTCTATCGGCTGTTGTCGACGTACTGGGAAGAGTATCTCCAGATCGTTTTTGTGGCCAACGGTGAGTTTCAGAAACACTTCAGAGATATCGTCCATTATCATCAGCTGTATCAGCAAGTGGCCATTTGCGATTTTGACGAGGACCTGGAGCATCTGTCCTACGGCGCTGCCGACTTTGTACTGATGCCTTCCCTTTTTGAGCCCTGTGGCCTGCCGCAGATGATCGGCGCTATTTACGGCGCGTTGCCGGTGGTCCATGATACCGGAGGACTCCACGATACGGTGGTTCATCTGGACTTGAAACTCAATTCGGGCAACGGTTTTGTTTTCGAAACCTATGATAGCAATGGACTGTTCTGGGCGATCCAGGAAGCCGTGAAATTTTATAAACTCCCCCCCAAAACCAAAGCGCGACACATCGAGCGCATCATGACCGAGAGCGCCGCCACTTTCAATCATGACGTTACGGCCCAACAGTACATCGAACTTTACGAAAAGATGCTGCAGCGCCCGCTGATTTAGGTGCGCATTGGAGCTGAGCTAAAATAGAACCCTCAATGATCGTAAACAAAAGGGTGGAAGCGTAACGACTTATGACCACAGACGGCAGACAACCGCCATCCCATTTGCTCGATAGCATGCTGGAAAATGATCCCTACCTTCAACCGTATGCGCACGTCCTGGTACGTCGTCTGGAAAACATCCGAAAAGTGGAAGAGCGGCTGATCCGCGATACAGAGGATCTGGCCGAATTTGCCGCCGGTCACGAATACTTCGGGCTTCATTTCCGTGGCCATGAGTGGGTTTTTCGGGAATGGGCGCCCCATGCCGAAGCAATCTGTCTGGTGGGAGATATGACGGACTGGCAGGAACGAAAAGGGTTTTCCCTGGAGCGGATCGACCGGGAAGGGGTGTGGGAAATCCGTCTGCCTTCAGAGGTGTTGGGGCACGGGGATTTATATCGGCTCCGGATTCACTGGCCGGGGGGCCGAGGAGACCGGATACCCGCATATGCTCGGCGTGTGGTGCAGGATCCTGACACGCTGATTTTCAATGCCCAGGTCTGGCACCCTCCGGACCCTTATGTCTGGAAGTGCAGGGATTTCAAACTGCCTTCGGATGCGATTTTTCTCTACGAGGCCCATGTGGGCATGGCCCAGGAAGGGGAGGGGACGGGGTCTTTTGATGAGTTCACCCAACATATTCTGCCCCGGATTGCCGCAGCCGGATACAATACGCTTCAACTCATGGCCATCCAGGAGCATCCCTATTACGGGTCATTCGGTTACCAGGTTTCCAACTTTTTTGCGGCGTCATCCCGGTTCGGGACCCCCGAGGCACTCAAAGGGCTTATCGATGCCGCCCATGCTTCGGGTCTTCGGGTGATCATGGACCTGATTCATTCACACGGCGTTTCCAACGAGGTGGAGGGACTGAGCAGATTCGACGGAACCCTATACCAGTATTTCCATGAAGGACCCCGGGGGATTCATGAGGCCTGGGATTCCAGGTGCTTTGATTACGGAAAGCTCCAGGTACTTCATTTCCTTCTTTCCAACTGCCGGTTCTGGCTGGATGAATACCGCCTCGACGGTTTCCGTTTTGACGGGGTTACGAGCATGCTCTACCTCCATCACGGGCTGTCAAAAGCCTTCACCTCGTACGACGACTATTTTGACGGCAGCGTTGACGAGGATGCCCTTGCCTATCTGGCCCTTGCAAACAAACTCATCCACCAGGTCCGCCCTGACGCCATTACCATTGCAGAAGACATCAGCGGTATGCCGGGTCTGGCGGCGCCCTACTCCTCGGGGGGCATCGGATTCGATTATCGTTTTGCCATGGGCGTTTCCGACAACTGGATCCGTCTAGTAAAAGATGTGCCCGACGAAGACTGGCACATGGGGCGGTTATGGTATGAGTTGACCAATCGGAGACAGGATGAAAAGACCATCAGTTATGCCGAATCCCACGACCAGGCCCTTGTGGGCGACCAGACCCTTATTTTCCGGCTCATCGGCTCGGACATGTTCGATTCCATGGAAGAAAGCTGCAAAAACATCACGGTGGACAGGGGCATGGCCCTTCATAAACTCATCCGCTTTATTACCCTTACCACGGCCGGAAGCGGCTACCTCAACTTTATGGGCAATGAATTCGGGCATCCGGAATGGATCGATTTCCCCCGTGAAGGGAACAACTGGTCTTTCAGATATGCCCGGCGTCAATGGCACCTGGTGGACAGCCCCACCCTAAAATACCGATTTCTTGCAAATTTTGACAAAGATATGATCTCCCTGGCCAAACGTTTCAAGCTCCTGGAATCTTCAGGTCCGCATCTTATTTATGAGCATTCAGAAGACAAGGTGATCGTTTTCATTCGGGCCGGTATTATATTTGTATTTAATTTTCATCCCGCCCGCTCTTATACAGACTACGGTTTTGAAGCGCCCTCCGGAAAGTACCGGATGATTTTCAACAGCGATGAGCCTGAATACGGCGGTTATAACCGGCTGGTTCGGGATCAATATCATCTGACGCTGTTCGATACGTCCACCGGGCGGGAAAGAAACCTGCTCAGCTTATATCTTCCCAACCGCACCGCTCTGGTCCTGGCGCCGTCTGAGTGAGACCTTTGAGAGGACGCCCCTTTTTGCCTTCCCGGAAAAAACCTCCAGGGCCATTTATCCGGGTCAACGCCCGTTTCACGGGAGGCCCCTTGAAATTTCACGCCATGGGGATCCCATTCATTAAGAGTCGATCTTGGCCGCCATTTTGGCATTGAATTTGGCGGCGTCGATAATGAACCGGTCGTGGGTTCCTTCAGATATTGTATCGATGCCGTCATCGGCCACGATGGAGAAGACAAGTTTCCGACCTTCCACGGCTTCCAATTTTCCTTTGACCGTAACCGTCAGTCCTGGGGGTGTTGCGGCCATATGATTGAATTTGACATCGATCCCCACCGTTTGCTCACGGGGCCAGTCTATATAGGGATTGACGAACCGGATACATGCCCACTCAAACAAACCGACCATGAAACCCGTGGCCAATACCCTCGGCATTGCTTGAAACTCGGAGGATTCAGGATAAAGAAAGGGCACGGTCTTGTTTTCCGGAATCTTGAATTTAAATTCAAAGGTTAACCCCGACTGCAAATCATTTTTCACGGTTCACCTCCACGGATAGATTTTTTGTACGTGTTCACGAAGAATCGCACCCCCTGAATACGTGCGATTTTTTGTTGTTCCGGGTCATTGTTTCTGTTAGTGGTATATAAGTCAAATTAATTGTTTTAATGAAACCAATTAGCGGAGCTTATTTCAAATGGAATGGCAACAAATACTCGGATTCTACCATGCCGCCAAGCTGGGCAGCTTTACAAAGGCTGCCGACGCCACATTTCGGAGCCAGTCGGCAATCAGTCAACAAATTAAAAATCTTGAAGAGGAGTTAGGATGTCTGCTCTTTGAAAGAATGGTAAAGGGCAGATTGCGCCTGACTTTCGCCGGTAAAAAGGTTTTTAAATTTTCAGAGAAAATTCTAAAAAATTACGATTTCCTTACCGAAGAACTCAACGAGATGAAAGGGCTGCATATGGGGCAGTTGAGAATGGCCGCACCGTTTACAACCCTCTATCATCTATTTCCGTTTTCGATAAAAACCTATACCGAGCGATTTCCCCATGTGGAGCTGACCATACTCGATCGCTCCCAGCAGGACATTCTTGATCTTATAAAAAATGGGGATATCGATCTTGGGTTCGTTCTGGAATCCAACGTTCCAAAAGAACTTTCAGCATTTCGCTGGAAGAAGGTGAGAACGGTTTTGATGACGCCCATTGACCATCCATTGGCCCAAGGGGATGGCATTACCCTGGAAGGAATAGGAAAATACCCTCTGATCCTACCGCCCAAAAATCTAAAATACCGCACGACCTTGGAATCGCGGTTCCGAGAACTCCATATCGACTACCATATTATAATGGAATCTTCGAATGTGGAATTAAGTTCTCTGTATGTGGAGATGGGGCTGGGTATATCTTTTGCGACGGTGGTGATGGACTTGGGTGAATTGAGACAGAGAAAGCTGGCGTTTTTGCCGATGGATCATTTATTTAAACCCGATCATATCGCCATGGTAAAAAGAAAATCCAACACTTTGGTTTCATACAAACAAGCATTTATTGGGATTCTGTTTGGAGACGGGGCAGCGGAGATGGCTTCTAAATAGCGCCGTCTAAACAGTAAATTTGTCTGCTCATCGGATGCCGATTTCCTCGCGCATTTTTTCGAGATCCTGCAAGCAGACCCATAATAACCACAAAGATGATCATCAGCTTTTTCATATAAGCCCCCTTTCAGGGGTTAAAAAGTCCATATGGTGGCAATTAATTTTGGATATCTTCCACGATGTAAAGTGCCATCTCTTCTTGAACCCCTTTTAAGTGGGCCGTGAAAGATTTTTTAACTTTAACATCATTTTTTATATAATCGTAAGCCGAATTCGATATAATGACATCGCCCCCTTTGGCTTGGGATTGAATTCGATCGGTGATGTTTACAGCGGAACCCACGATGCCATACTTGGCTCGGGTGGCCGAGCCGATATTCCCCACCACCACTTCACCCACATTCACACCGATGCCGGTTTGAAGTTCCGGTAGATTTTCCGCTTTCATTTCAGTATTGAACGGCGCCATGTTCCGCTGCATCTCAAGACTGCAGCGGACGGCACGTCGAACCGTGGGTTGGATGGGGCCTTCAAGGGGATCAAAAAAAACAAGGACACCGTCACCGTAGAAATCGACAATAATCCCTTTATGTTTTTGGATCACTTCGATCATGTGGGAAAAATAATGATTAAGCAGGTGAATAGTTCCCTCGGGGGTTAAACGTTCCGATATGGGTGTAAAACCGCGAATATCGGACATCAAAACCGCCACTTCACGCTTTTCACCACCCAGCCTCCCGGCTTCGGGACGCTTGATCAGCTCTCTGGCAACTTCCGGATCCATGTATCGGCCGAACGTGTCTCTGATGATATCTCTTTCTTTTAAGCCCCGAACCATGGCATTGAAGTTGTCGGTCAATTGCCCTATTTCATCGGCGGTTTTGCGTGGAAGGGGATCACCGTAATCGCCCTTTGCCACCTCCTCGGCTGCCAGGGAAAGGGTGTGGATCGAACGCACGATTTGCCCCCCCACCAATTGAATCAGCAGCAAAATAACAACGACACACAAACCACCGGCAACCAGGTAATAATAACGAAACTCTACGATTGGGGTTAAGATTTTCTCACCGGGGGCAAACATCGCGATAACCCAGGGGGCCTCTTTCAATCGGTAAAAGCCGCTTACCAGTTTCGGGGGGTGACCGGCCCCCAGATAGGTTCCATAGGGTTTGACGCCCATGTTTTTCAATATGATCAGTTCAACGGGATCACCGGTTTCTCCCAGCTGAATACGCCCTTTCATGGCTCCGCTGTGGGCAAGATAGCGACCGGATTTGTCGATCAGACAGGCCATGTCGCTTTGCCACCAGCCGAATTTTTTGATATCCTGCATCAGAAAGCCAAACCCGAGAGAGACCTCCAGCCGCCCCACAAGGCGGCCGGAGGCGTCCTTAAGATCTGAAATAAGGGTCACCGTCTTTTGTTTGGCCTGGGCATCGTATCGCGGAGCCGTCACTTCCGAGATTCTTCCCTGATGAAACCCCATCATGTCCCCGTCGCCTTTATGATATCCGGGCATCATCATGTGATCCGGTTCAAATTGACGGTCCAGCCATTTTAAATCGACCCGGGTGACCCCCTCCTGATTTTTCAACTGATTCAAGAGCCAATCCCGGTCTATGGAATGGCCGCGGCTGTCCGCACTTTTGTGAAACATGTTTATCCACTCGATGGGTCGGCCCAGCCGCATGTCGATGTGGTGGGCAGCCCGTTCCAGCTTGAGGATGGCAGACTCCCGCCATTCATTGATGAGGGTATTTCTCACGTAGATAAACCCTGTAACCCCCGTGAACAGGAGCATTGCCGCCACCGGAAGGATCAGCAAAATCGTCAGTCGTTGTTTCAGGGTTTTGATCATCGAATTTTCCTTTACCCGTAAATGGTTGGCGCTTAATTTTTTTTGTCGATTTTGGGTGTTCCTAAATACACATGTAATTTTTCGACAACCTTGGGGAAAAAGGGCTTCAGGGTTTTTCTGAAGCCCGATTATTTTTTAAGCCCTGACGTATTGAAAGCTCTCGGATAAAGTTATTTATCTTTCAACAGTTCGTTGTGCGGGTACCAGAACTTGAAAATGTGTTTTTTCCCGTCGACTTTCACCAGACAGATCACACCGTATTTTCCATTTTGGTTGAAGGTAACGTTGGCGGCGAAAATGCCGTTGTAATTTTCCAGAGTGCCGGTCTGCTCCTGTTTGTCAGGACCGATCACCTTGACCTTGCCCACTGCGTCTAGGATGGGATGATTCATGTTGTCGTGAAACAATTTCACCATAATATGATGGGTGGCACCGCCGGCGTCCTTCATATTCATGCTGGCCAGGCTCATGACCTGAAATTCGGCCCGAACGTTTTTGTCGACCATCTGGTGCTCGAAAGTACCTGCAGCGGATTTCTGCATACCTTCGTGTCCTTCGTGGGACATTTGCTCTGCAGAATTCTGGGCCTTGCCGTGTCCTTCATGGGACATGTCCGCCGCAGGCAGGTTGCCGGCCATCAACGTCGTCCCGATGAGTAGGGTTGTCAAAACTATGATTTTTTTCATGATAAAATCTCCTTTAGATGTCGTTGATTCTGTAAAAAGTCGAAAACGCTTTTTACGAAGAATTTGTTAAATGTTAATAATTATGGTTCTTCTCCAAATCTTTTTTCTTTTGAATTTTTTTTGTTTTTCTATAAAGATCCAGACAGCATCTATACGACCTTTAGCAAACTTTCAGATCTCTCTAATTCTTTAGAATTTTTATCCGCCTGTTTTGTGGCGGGTCACTCGAATCCTTGAACCCTTGCCCCCTTGAATCCTTTTCACTAAGGGCTGTTGCTACTCCTTCGGCAACCCCCTTTCTTTCCACAAACCGTAAATCGCCGGCACCACCAAAAGGGTCAGAATGGTGGCACTGACCATGCCGCCGACCATGGGGGCAGCAATGCGCTTCATGACTTCGGAGCCGGTGCCGTGACTCCACATAATGGGCATCAGTCCGGCCATAATGGCCACCACGGTCATCATTTTCGGCCGCACCCGCAGGGCCGCGCCTTCTTCGATGGCCTCCCATAGGTGTTTCCGGGTGAAGGCTTCCTGGTATCGGTCTTTAAATTTACGATAAGAAATGTCCAGGTAGATCAGCATCACCACCCCGGTTTCCGCCGCAACACCGGCCAGGGCGATGAATCCCACCCCCACGGCAACACTCATGTTGTACCCGAGCAGATACATCAACCACAATCCTCCGGTAAGGGAAAAGGGTACGCTCAGCATGATGATCAAGCTCTCGGCGATATTTTTAAAATTGAGATACAGGAGCAGAAAAATAATGACCAGGGTCATGGGCACCACGATCATCATGCGTTTCTGGGCCCGCATCATATATTCATACTGACCGCTCCAGATCATGCTGTAGCCGGCCGGCAGTTTGATTTTTTCGTTGACGACCTGCTGCGCCTTTTTGACATATGTTCCAATGTCGATGTTCTTGATGTCCACGTAAATCCAGGCGGTGCTGCGGGCGTTTTCGCTTTTGACCACCGGCGGCCCCTTGACGATTTGTATCTCGGCCAGCTGGGTAATGGGTATTTGAGCACCTGAGGGCGTCGGCACCAGGATGCGTCTTAATTTTTCCGGTGTATCTCTGAGTTCCGATCCATAGCGAAGATTTACCGGATAGCGTTCCAATCCTTCCACGGTCTGGGTGATGTTCATGCCGCCGATGGCGGTCATGATGATATCCTGGACATCGCCGACGGTGAGGCCAAACCGCGCAGCTTCCATTCGTTTGATCCTGAAGTCTAAAAAATTTCCGCCGGTAACCCTTTCAGCGTATACGCTGAGGGTTCCGGGAACTTTCCGCATCACCGCTTCGATTTCTTCTCCCAGATCACTCAGCACCTGCAGGTCCTCACCCATGAGTTTGATTCCCACCGGTGTCTTTATTCCGGTGGAAAGCATGTCGATGCGGGTTTTGATGGGCATGGTCCATGCATTGGTCAAACCGGGAAACTGGATGGCCTGATCGAGTTCTCTGACCAGTTTCTCCATGGTCATTCCCTTGCGCCACTCGGACTCGGGTTTAAGTGTAATGGTTGTTTCTATCATGGAAAGGGGCGCAGGATCGGTGGCCGTCTCTGCCCGGCCGATTTTGCCGAATACGTGTTGGACTTCAGGAAAAGTGGCAATAATTCGGTCGGTCTGCTGGAGAAGCTCTTTGGCCTTTGTCACCGAGATGCCCGGCAGGGTGGTGGGCATATAAAGCAAATCCCCCTCGTTCAGCGGCGGCATAAATTCGGATCCGATGTTTTTCCAGGGGATATAACTTAAACCCAGAGCCACCACGGCTAAAAGGATAACCAGAATTTTGGCTTTGAGCACCAGTTTGATAATCGGGTGATAAATCCAAACCATAAAACGATTGACCGGGTTTTTCTTTTCCGGTCGGATCTTGCCGCGGACCAAATAGCCCATTAGAATCGGGACGATGCTGACGGACAGCAGGGCAGCCCCCATCATGGCGTATGTCTTGGTAAAAGCCAGGGGCTTAAAAAGCCGGCCTTCCTGAGCTTCCAGGGTGAATACCGGCAAAAAACTGATGGCAATGATCAACAAAGAGAAAAAAAGGGCCGGTCCAACCTCTTTGGATGCATCCAAGATCAGATCCCAGTGAGGCTTTACCCCCCCATCGTGCTCAATGTGCTTGTGTGCATTTTCAATCATTACGATGGCCCCGTCCACCATGGCGCCGATAGCGATGGCAATACCGCTCAAACTCATAATGTTGGCATTGATCCCCTGCCTTTCCATAATAATAAAACTGATTAAAATTCCGACCGGCAGGGTGAAAATCGCTACAAAGGCGCTGCGCAGATGAAACAAAAAGACGATACAGACCAGCGCCACGATAACACTTTCCTCAATAAGCGTCCGTTTCAGGTTGTCCACGGCCCGCAGGATCAGACTTGAACGGTCGTAAACGCTTTGTATTCGAACGCCTTCGGGCAACCCTGCTTTGAGCTGATCCAGTCGTTTTTTGACATTTTCGATAACTTTGAGGGCATTTTCACCATACCGCATCACCACAATACCCCCGACGGTTTCGCCGGTACCGTTATTATCGGCAATTCCTCGCCGGAGCTCCGGACCGGTTTTAATGATGGCAATGTTTCTGAGAAGGATCGGGGTGCCCCCTTTGTTGATGCCAAGGGAAATGTTTTTGAGGTCTTCCACGCTTTTGATATAGCCAAGCCCCCGAACCATGAACTCGGTCTCGCCCATCTCCACCAGTTTGCCGCCCACATCATTGTTGCTTCGCTGGACGGCCATTTTGACCTTTTGAAGGGGGATGTTGTATGCCAGCAGTTTGTTGGGATCGACGATCACCTGATACTGTTTTACATACCCGCCGATGGAGGCTACTTCGGATACTCCGGGGACACTGGCAATCTCATAGCGCAGAAACCAGTCCTGAATCGAACGCAACTGGGCCAGATCATGCCGATCACTCTCCAGGGTATATTCATAGACCCATCCCACACCGGTGGCATCCGGTCCCAAGGACGGCGTTACGCCTTTGGGAAGGCGCCCGGAAACAAAGTTTAAATACTCCAGAACCCTGCTTCGTGCCCAATACAGATCGGTCCCGTCTTCGAAAATGATGTAAACAAAAGAAAGGCCGAAAAATGAATAGCCGCGGACCACTTTGGCAAAGGGCACCGAAAGCATGGCCGTTGTCAGCGGATAGGTGACCTGATCTTCCACCACCTGGGGTGCCTGGCCGGAGTATTCGGTAAAAATGATCACCTGTACATCCGAAAGATCCGGTATGGCATCCAACGGCGTCTTCAACATGGCATAGATGCCGGCCGCAATCACAAACACGGTCATCAGGATCACCAGAAATTTGTTTTTAATGGATAACTCTATGATTTTTTCTATCATTTCATCGTGCGCTTTCTGTTCTTCAAATTCCCGAGGAACATTTTATGAATACCGTTAACCAGATGTCTACTTATGTGGATCCGCCTTTGAATTTTCAGTCGTCGGGTCCATTTTCATATCCGACATGTCGAGATCGTCGGATTCTGTTGTCATAGATTCGGCTGAATTTGAAATTGGACGTTGCTGTTGGACTTCCAGCATCTTTTGAATGGCCTCTCGCAGACGGCTTTCAGAATCGAGCATGAACTGAGCTGAGATCACAATCGCTTCGTTTTCCTTGAGACCTTCTAATACCTGGAACTCATTGTCGTTGCCTTCCACGCCGAGTTTGACTTCCCGGGGCTGAAATTTGCCCTTGCCGAGGGCCACAAAAACGATCTTTCGAACGCCGCTGTCGATGACCGCTTCCTGGGGAATCACCAGACTGTCTCCGGCAATGGCGGACTCGAGGGTCACATTGACGTACATATCCGGCTTCAGCTGATAATCCGGGTTGGGGAATTCCAATCTGAGGGTGGCCGTGCGGGTCTTGGCCGAAAGAAACGGATAGACGAACAGCACGTTGCCGTAAAAAATTTTACCGGGAATGTAAGACAGTTCCATTTTTGCAGGCATCCCCTTTCGAACCCAGGGGAGCTCGTATTCATAGATGTCCACATCCACCCACACCCTTGAAAGATCGGTGATTTCATACTGGTTCTGGCCCGCTGTTACATAATGACCCTGAAAGGCATTCTTCTTCATGACCACGCCCCGTGCCGGAGAATATATGGTCAGAGTCTTTTGGACGTTACCGGTATTTTCGATGGTCTTTATCTGCTTTTCGCTCAAATCCCAGTATCTCAGTCGGGTACGGGAGGCTTTCAAAAGGCGTTGGGCCCCTTCACGGATGCTGGGATAGGAACTGTCTTTTAGATCTCTATTATGCTGAAGTGCCAGAAGATATTCCTCCTGGGCGGTTAACAGTTCAGGACTGTAAATATCAAACAGCGGTTGACCTTTTTTTACCGTTTCGCCGACAAAATCAACATACAACTTTTCAATCCATCCGCTGAACTTGGTATTGACCGTATAGATTCGCCTTTCATCGTAGGTGATGTTGCCGAATGTCCGGATATGTTTGACCAGGGGTTTCCGTTCTACCCGCCCCAGACGAACGCCCATATTTTGAATGGTCACCGGATCGATACGGATGGTCGAAGCCGCCGCCTTATCTCCGCCGTCTTCTTCGTACACCGGTACCAGATCCATACCCATGGGAGATTTTCCCGGTTCGTTTCGGATATACGTCGGATCCATGGGGGCAGCCCAGTATTTGATCTTTTTGCCGGTTTTGGGATCGATCATTCCTGCTTTGAGTGCCTTTTCCGCGGCAAAGACCTTTTTCACCGTAACGTAGGGTACGTCAGCCGGATTCATATCCATCCCCGACCCGGTGACCCACACGGCGAGCACGACCATCCACCCAAAGGTTTTTCGAAGAATTGATCTGTTTATGAATCGTTTCATGATATTTTTTCCTTTTGCAAATAAGATAGGGTGTCACCGGAATTTTGAGGATAAAGGGGTGCGCCCAAAACCTCTTCCAGCTCCGCACGCTTTTTATACAGGCTGAACAAGTAATTTTCGGATTGAAGTTGGAAACGAAGCAACCGAATTTGGGCATTGATGGTCGTATTGAAGTTTACCTTGTTCACCGAATAGGCGGTCAAGGAAGAGCGCGCCCATTGTTCTGCCTGGACGATCAGGGCATCTGTTATGAGGCGGTAGTTTTTCTGCAAATTTTGGATATCGGTCGCCAGGGTGTCAATTTTGTAAGGGAGATTGTTGGCCAAATTTTTATAAGATTGTAATGCGGCCTGATGACGCAGTTTGGTGGCTTCGAGTTTTTTGTCCTGTCTGGTTTTCTGCCAGAGGGGAATGTTGAGCACCACAGAGGTTGAAAAAAAGTCTGCACGGTCCTGGCCGCTCTCACTCTCGTCCCGCTGACCGTATGCCACTGTGAAATCCATATCCGGCCAATAATCCTTTCGAGCCAACTCGATTTCCACATGGCTCAGTTCGATGTCGGCCTGCTTGACTTTTAGCCACGGGTTCAGGGTCAAGACACGCGTTTTCAATTTTTCTGTTTCCATTATCAGATCGGGATATGGCATGCTTTCAGGGGGTGTTACCGGGGTGAAACTTTCCCGATTGAGCAGGCCGTTGACTTGATCTTCCAGGGTGCGGCGTTTGTTTCCTAAAGTGATCTGTTCGTCAAGAAGTTTGCTCACTTCTACCTGGGCTTGTAAAACATCTTGCTGGAGACCCTGGCCGGCTGCATATCTCGTCTCCGATACCCGGAGCAACTGGGTTAACATTTTAATCAATCGCTCGTTAATTTTCTGGGCGCTGCCGACAAAACCGAGTTCATAATACGCCAACGCAATTTGCCGGGCGAGTTCCAGCCGTTTTGCCTTTAGGACGGCTTCCTGACGGATCGCTTCCATGGCTGCCCGCTGGGATTGGAGGTCTAATTTGCCGAACCACGGTATTTTCTGGGCGATGAAAAGCTGCTTTTGGGTCATCGGCTCCTGGTCGAACCTGAAGGTGTCGGTGGGAAGATTCAGCAAGCCGATCCCGATGCGAGGATCGTTCAATGAACCGGCAAAGGAGATCTCTTCTTTGAGACTTTCCACCTTGGACTCCATGCTCTTGATGTCTTGGTTATTGGCCAACCCTTCTTCGAATCAGCCGGCCCAGTGGTTGGGGCGCCCAGATGGAAGGGTCGTCTGCCGAAACGTTGAGGGCTGTAAATAGAATCACGGTCGCTGCCCACGTCGAATATAATAATTTTCGTAACAACGGTTTCATTTCAAACCTCCCTGAATGGTTGGGATTTGTACGTGAATTAGAGCAAAACACGTGCCAAAGTTATAACGTGTTGGAATTAACATAAAAGATGTTCTGGGACAAATTGAACAAATTAAAGGGTGCGCAAATTGTGCGCATTTTATGGAAATTTACGGTCTATGTGCGAAATATATTTGCACTCACGATGTTGCTGTGGTATTTGAAAGCGTTAGTAGGTGAGAATGTTAACCAAATTCGAATGAGAGCTGCACGTTGGCAACTGAAATACAGTATGTTGTATTTATAGAAAAGTATCAAGCAGATTCTCTTGGATGACTTAAACCATCTGCCCGATAACACGCCAAATTCGAGTTAATTAACTTAACGTCTCGGGAATTCTACAGTTTATTGGAAATGAAGGTGTTTTTTAGGCGTATACTTTTAACTCGGACATGGAATAATAATTTAAATAAGATGACATTCCTCTATTTAATTCCCGTAAATAGGAATTTTACAATAACCCAATGTTCCATCATTCCAATTGTGCCCTGCCCGCTCGTACCTTGCAATGACAGGCGGGACGAAGCGAACTAAGTTCTGTTTTCAGTATAATTCGCAACGAACCTCTCTTGTTTGACCGGAGGCAACCTTGGGTGTTTTATGAGAATCCTGAAATTAAAACGGCTGTACCTGCCCGCCCTGTCCATCCTTGCCGTGGTGGTTCTTCTGCTCGTCCTCATCAGTATCTCCACCTACCGTAATTTGAAACGGCAGGAAAAGACCGTCTTGACTTTTGTACATCAGCAGGGGTTGGCCATCCTCCATACGTTGGAAGCCGGTGCCCGGTCCGGCATGGTAATGAATCAATGGGGAAAAGATTCCATTGGGAACCTTATAATGGAAACCGGAAAAGATGAAAACATTGCATATGTCTATCTCATCGATTCACAGGGTACCGTTGTCCACCATTCAAATCCGTCGTTTGGGGGCATGTCTTCAGCCTGGCGCCCGCAGTTGGACGATGAGAATCCAGTCCAAAGCCGGGTTAGAAAGCTGGCGGACGGCACCCAGGTGTACGATCTGGCCAAACGCTTTTCTCCACGCCCATCGTTGCTTATGAATCAAGGTCAAAAAGGAATGATGGGCCCCGGCCCCGGTATGTCTTCCCATAACCATTCAGACAGCGTCATTGTTCTGGGACTTAAAATGACGGCCTTTGAAGCGGCCCGCCGCTCGGATATTCATCATGCCGTGGTTATGGCGGCCATTCTTGTGGCCCTGGGAACCGGAGCGCTGTTCTTCATATTTGTCATCCAGAACTATTATCTGGTGGACAGGACCCTTGAACAGACTCGGGACTATACCCGGCAGGTGGTGGCCAACATGGCCAACGGCCTCCTAAGTATCGACCCGGAAGGCCGCATTCGCTCATATAACCGGCTATCACTGGAATTGCTGGGACTCAAAGAGGCCGGGATCGATGGAATGGACCTGAAATCGGTGATGGACTTCCAGGAAACCGGCATTGACCGAACCCTTTCAATACGTCAGCCGGTGTTTGAACGAGAATACCTTCACCGACAAAAATCCGGTGCGCTGATGCCGATGACCCTGAGCGTCACGCCGATCCTTGACGAGAAACAGACCTGCACCGGGGCCGTTATCGTACTCAGGGACTTGAGGGAAATCAAGAAACTGGAGGAGAAGATCCGGCATTCGGAAAAACTTGCGGCCATCGGGGAACTGGCTGCCGGGGTCGCCCATGAAATCCGAAACCCCCTCAGCTCCATCAAGGGATTTGCCCGGTTCCTGGCCCATTCTCTTTCGGATCGGGTCCAGGAAAAAGAATATGCTGAAATTATGGTCAAAGAAGTCGATCGGATTAACCGTGTGGTCAATGATCTGCTTACGTTTGCACGTCCGTTGGAGCCCGAACTGGCACCGACAGATGTCCTGGAGCTGGGGGAACATACCATGCGGCTGGTGGAAACCGATGCACGGTCCCGTGACATAAAGATCCGCAGTATCATCGATCCGGATTTAAAGCGTTTTTTTCTGGATGCCAATCAGATCACCCAGGCACTGCTCAATCTCATGCTGAATGCCCTCCAGGAAGTCGATAACGGTGGGAGTATAGACGTGGGTGCGGATGTCAATGAATCGGGCACCCGGCTGAATATTTGGGTGGAAGACGACGGACCGGGGATTCCCCGGGATAAAAAGAAAAAGATTTTCGATCCTTTTTTTACCACCCGGCAAAAAGGCACCGGGTTGGGGCTTGCCATTGTTCATAAAATCGTTGAAAACCACCGGGGTGAAATTTGGGTGGAAAGCCCGTTGCCCGGAAAAACCCGAGGGAGTCGATTTGTCATGAGCCTTCCGGTGGACCCGCCGGGCATTGATGAGAAGCCGTAACATCCGACAATATATTATTTGTCAAATAAGGGAAAAACATGAAACCGAAAATCCTAATTGTCGATGACGAAACCGCACATTTAAAGATGCTTGAAACTGTGCTTTCGGCTGAAGGATATCAGATACAACCGGCGGAGGACGGACAAACGGCAATTGCCGCCGTGGAAGAGCGCTTCTATGACCTCATATTGATGGACATCCGCATGAATCGGATGGGTGGAATCGAGGCGTTGAAAAGAATTAAGGAAATCAGTTCCGGGATACCGGTCATCATGATGACCGCCTATTCTTCAGTAGGCACGGCCGTGGATGCTTTAAAATCAGGCGCCTATGATTATTTGACCAAGCCCCTGGATATCGATGAGCTCAAAATCCTGGTGAAAAAAGCATTGCATCATCACCAGCTGGAACTGGAAAATGTTTATCTGAAGGAAAGGTTGGAAGATCGCTTCGATTTTTCGAATATCATCGGCCGAGGTTCCGCCATGAAACAGGTATTGGAAACCATCGCATTGGTGGCACCCACCGAAGCCACCGTGCTCATAACCGGTGAAAGCGGAACGGGCAAGGAACTCATGGTCAACGCCATCCATCAAAACAGCCCGCGAAGGGAAAAACCCCTGATCAAGGTCAACTGTGCCGCCCTGTCCGAAACCCTATTGGAAAGCGAGTTGTTCGGCCATGAAAAAGGTGCATTTACCGGGGCGCTGAAATATCGACAGGGCCGCTTTCAACGGGCCCATCAGGGAACCATATTCCTGGATGAAATCGCAGAGATGGCGCCCCAAACACAGGCCAAGATTCTCCGTGTGCTTCAGGAGCGGGAGTTCGAACCCGTGGGCAGCTCGAATACGGTTCGGATAGACACCCGAGTGATCGCTGCAACCAACAGGAATCTGGACGAAGAAATTCAGGACGGCCGCTTCCGCGAAGATCTTTTTTATCGAATCAATGTGGTCACCCTCAGCATACCCCCCTTGCGCGAACGGCGAGACGACATCCCCCTACTTGCCGATTTTTTCCTTAAACAGTATGCGGAAAAGAACCGTAGGCTCATCAAGGGATTTACGCCCCGAGCCACCGATTTGCTCATGCGTTACGACTGGCCCGGAAATGTTAGAGAACTTGAGAACATGGTGGAACGGGCCGTGATTATGTCTCGCGGAGACATGATCACTCCCGACGAATTCTCCGATGTCTTGCGAGCACTGGACCCGGAGGTGACAAAACCTGAAATCGATCTCACGCCGGGAAGATCACTCAAAGATGTTGAAAAACAGATGATCCTAAGAACCCTGGCGGAGACCGACGGTAATCGAACCCATGCGTCAAAGATACTGGGTATCAGCCGTCGGACCCTGCAGATTAAACTGAAAGCGTATGGAATTAATTAGTTTCCATCCATAAATGGTCCTTTTTGCCCGGATCTGCGTTCTCCGCGGGTTTCCGGCTGCGGCATACAGGAAGTATGCCTCACCGAAAACCCTTGTGCGGCCTTGATCCAGACAAAAATTGCTCATTTATGAATTGGAAACGCAACGTGCCTATTTAACAATTGTGGATGGACACTAATTAGTTTCCATCCGAAAATGGCCTTTTCCCGGGACGTGTTATTTTGGATTGGCTGTCTGAAATGATTGCGATGTTTTGGTCAACCAGTCATTTAAATTGAATTTTTGCTTTTCCAAATTTCGAATCGGCAAAAATTTAGGTTCCGGGAGGTTTGACCAGCTGAACCAATCCCATTGGTCACACTTTTTAGGTTCTTTTACGGTTAATACGCCCGAATCGTATTCTGCGATGACAAATAGGGTGATATAATGCTTACTTTCCGCCTCAAAAATATCGTTGGTATAGGGTCCAAATCTGAGATTTTGTATTTTTAAACCCGTTTCTTCGAAAAGTTCTCTTCTGGCACAATCTTCTATGGATTCTTCGAACTCCAAATGGCCCCCTGGAAACTGCCAGGTGCCCGATCCGTGTGAACCCACACGTCTTCCAAGAAGAATCTTAGCGTCTTTGACAACGATGATTGCGACGCCAACTAAAGGTCTCATAGGGTTTTTCCTTGTTCATCGATGGTTGTCTGTTTTTAAATCATTGAAATAACGAAGCCACTCCGCCAACCCGCCTGCCATGCGAGGTACGAGCGGGCAGGTATCGTTACACGGGGAAGCGCACCCCCTGAACACGTACCCGGAATTTATCCAGCAATATATTTATCCGGCATGATATAGGGGTGACGGGGTTATATTTTAGGGTATGGAAAGGAATTCCAAAAGGCCCAAAACCGCATCCTCGATATCGAGAAAACAAAAACGGTATGCGTCGTAATTAAGTCCATAGGGATCCGCAACGCCTCGGTTTCGTGAGCCAAAGCGTGCAAAATGCCGTATCAAAAAAACCTTGTTTGCTGCCATGGAAAAGTCGGTTAGGAGGGCATCTTTGTGGGAATTTTCCATGACCAGGATCAGGTCTGATCCGGTGACCAGTTTTTCAGATACAAGTTTTGCCTGGTGTTCGGTTAAATCGACACCGTACTCGGCCGCAACTTTTTGTGCAAGAAAAGTGGCCGAATTTCCGGGAAGTGCCAGTAAACCTGCTGATTCTGCACGAACGCCTTTATGCCCTTTTTGATCCGCAAGCTTTGTGAAAAGGCCTTGGGCAAAAGGACTGCGGCAGATGTTTCCAATGCAAACAAACAAGATATTCGATGGCGGATGGCTCATACGCATATGTTTTTTTACCCAAGATCCATATCTGAGAAATTGGATTCTGTCAAATCGACCGTAGATGTTCAGGGGGGCGCTCCCCCGTGTCACTCCGACGTCTACGTGGCTGGTC
Organism: uncultured delta proteobacterium; assembly: GCA_963790095.1. GTDB lineage: Bacteria > Desulfobacterota > Desulfobacteria > Desulfobacterales > UBA11574 > JAAXQD01. The sequence goes on from CAWBNO010000013.1 coordinate 84,462, forward strand.
ATTTCAATGACTTAACAGCGGGGGCATTCCTGCCCCCTCCGCGTTCTCCCGCGAAAAGCATGCGGGAGCCGCGGTCTCCCCCACTGCTAAGTCATTGAAATAACGAAGCCACTCCGCCAAAATCGTTACACGGGGGAGCGCCCCCCTGAACATCTACTATCAACAAAATATTTCAGAGAGGGGTAAGGCATCTCATTTCGGTACAGCGAAGCGACGGTGTGTTTCTCTTGGAAATCGACTGACTGTTTGAAGGGCTTTAGCACGCGTTAGACCGAGCCGAATGAAATTATGATTTAAAACACCCATCGGATATTTTATCGATATTGTTCTTTATAACTCTGGCACGGCTCGGGCTTACGGGTGCTTAAGCACAAGTTTCAGTCGGTTGGAAAGAGATATACGCCGTCGTGGAGCGTTCTCTCTATCGGGATTCAAATGCGTTTGCCCTGCTATTTCAGAAGATTCTTCTCCAATTAAGTCGGGGAAGCGGGAACAAGGATTTGAGGATTCAATGGGACGTTTGTTCTCTAAAGGCGTAAGTTGGCAAAATACGTTGATTTTGGTTCGGTATCTGCTATAAATTCAGAGAAGTTACAGGCAAGGGCTTGATTCCGTTTTAACGGGGCACGGGAAGAGAGAGGTAAAAAAAATGACAGAATACCTGACCGGAAAGTGTTCCCGCATTGTCTCGGATCACGGCATCAATCCCGTTTCAGCGGGGCTTCGGGAAATTTTCAAAGGAAAGTTATGTGTCTTCCTGTCATGGGGCCTTATCCTGTTCGTCTCGATGTTTAACGCCCATTGTTCTTCGGCTGGGCAGAGCAGGCCTAAATCCCAGAACGATGTGCCCCCCCTTCATGACGCACGGACTTCACCGACGGAAGATTACGCCATGGGCTGGTTTAAAGCCGAAACCCCGGATAACATAAACGGTGTGGCATTGGTCATTCACGGGCTCAATTTGCGGCCTTCTAAAATGGAATCCATCATTAAATTGCTCACGGATTCTGGAATCGATGTGTTAAATTTATCGCTGCGGGGGCATGGACAAAATTATTTTCATGAAAAGGACGTCGACACCCGTGAAGCCCGCATGGAAGCTTTTAAAACCGTATCGTACAAATTGTGGATGGATGAAACACATCGGGCATATGTCCACGCGAGAAAACGGGGTGATGAAAAAAAAGCCCCTTTGTTTTTGGTCGGTTTTTCCATGGGAGGGTTGATGGGTGCCGACCTGTTGGTATCGCATGGGGATGTTCGTTTTGACAGGATGGTGCTTTTAGCACCTGCATTGGATATACATGGGCTCCATTATGTGGCAAAACTGCTGTCCTTGTTTCCAGGATTGGTCCTCCCGAGTTTTACGTCAAAGTCTTATCTTGCCAATAACGGGACACCCATGGCAGCGTACAATGCACTGTTTGAGACCATCCAGCATTTCAATCAACATGTCGGCGCGAAACTCAACGTCCCGACGATAATTTTTATAGACCCGAAAGATGAATTGGTTTCGTACCGGAAATTAAAACAGAGGGTTGAAAAAGAGTCCCTGGATCGATGGCAAATTCGCCTTCTGGAAAAAGGGAAGACCGGCGTGCAGGAGAAAATGCATCATCTTATCATTGACGAACCGTCGGTGGGAACGGATACCTGGAACCAAATAAAGAGCGTCATGATCGAACATCTTTTGCCTTAGGGTACGCTAAAAAAAGACATCGCAGAAATCGAAATAATGTTAAAATCGCTGATAAAATATATAGAAAACAAACCGCTTGTCGGAGTGAAACGAAGATCCCGTCATCGGGGAACCCTTGACCCCTGCCTACGACCCATAGGGCCTAGGGCCCGGAGGGAATCCTTGGACCCTCTTCTCCAACTTAATTGGAGAAGACCCTCTTTTGTTAAATACCGGTTCGTTTGTTTGTGGAACGTCAGCGTTATTTTTTTCTTACTTTCCGGGGTCACATTGACCGGATGTGAATCGGTACGCTACTATAACCACCTGATATCCGGTCAAATAAAGATTATCAATAAAAACGAGCCGATCCATCAATTGCTGGAGAACCCCCATGCCTCCGAAACGTTGAAAGCGCAGCTCCAACTTGTTCTGGATATTCGGACATTTGCCAAAAACGAGCTTTGTCTGCCGGTGAAAAATCAATACCTCAGTTTCGCAGATCTTCAACGACCCTTTGCCGCCTGGAATGTGTATGCAACCCCGGAGTTCTCTTTTACGCCCAAAACATGGTGCTATCCGGTGGTGGGCTGTACGGCGTACCGGGGATACTTTTCCGAGGAGGATGCCCGGGATTATTCCGACAAGTTGAAGAAACAGGGATATGACGTCTTTATGGGCGGTGTCGCAGCATATTCGACATTGGGTTGGTTCGACGATCCGGTTTTAAGTACTTTCGTATATCGCAGCCATGTTAAGCTGGCGGCACTCATCTTTCACGAGCTGGCACATCAGCTGCTCTATGTGGAAGATGATACGACCTTTAATGAAAGTTTTGCCACAGCAGTGGAACAGGAAGGTCTGCGTCGCTGGCTGGCGACAAAAAACGATCTCAATGCTCTGACGGATTATCAAATCGATTACCAGCGGCGCCGGCAGTTTATCCAGGTGGTTATGAAATATCGTAAACAGCTTGAATCCCTGTACGCCGAAGATCTGCCAACGTTCACCAAAAGAGATGCCAAGGCACGGGTGTTCGACGGGTTGAGAGATGAATATAGACTTCTGAAACAGGAGTGGGAAGGATATCCCGGGTATGATCTATGGTTCAGCCAACCACTGAACAATGCCCAGATGATATCCGTGTCCACCTATTATGACCTTGTTCCGGAATTTTTAAGACTTCTCCAACACACCGAATATAATCTTGAGATGTTCTACAAAGAATGTCAAAACCTGGCCCGACAAACAAAAGAAGAACGGCGTGCCCGCCTGGAGGAATATTCACATCCCAAAAGGGCGGAAACAAAATGACTCCGGGCGAACGTCGCTTGGGAAACCTCCCATTTTTCCTCGGATCGGTCCGTTACTTTGTCCAAAAGCCTGGTCCTTCTCCGTATGGCGGGATCTTCGATGGGCCATGCCTGTCCCGCATTGCGGAAGTCAGAGTTCTCCGGCTCTGGTTTGGAGTTGGGTGTCTTAAATCACAAATCCCAAGCACAAAATTCCAAATAAATCTCAAATTCCAGATTCCAAACCGTTTCTAAAGCGATTGTTTTTTTGTTTGGGATTTTGAATTTGGTCATTGTTATTTGTTTGTTTTTTGGGATTTGTTATTTGGAATTTTAATAAGTCAATGAACTTTCAATAAAGCAAATCCCCTCTGGGGATAAAAAAAGCCGATCCTTCTCCGCCCCATACCAAACCCCTGCAACTTTAGTTGACATCGCAACTCTGTGTGAATGTCCTATAACCTCTCGATATTACAAATATTAAACTCTTTAAACCCCTGAATCCCCGCAACTTAAATTGCGGGCCTTCCCAAGGCCTTTTTGCATCTTTAGAAGAAAAAAATCAAATAAAATCGAATGGATATACAGGATGCATGTTGGTGGCATGTCTTTTGCTCTATCCAGAGGGCAAAAACATGAATAAATGGCCGCAGACGTTTCTGGGTACAGGTTGTGTGCCATGGTCAAGGAGTCGTGTCACCCGTGAAAAAGATTATCGGAAAAGAAGAACTCGAAACCCCAGCCCCGGATCCCATTACATTCAACGGAGAACTCCCCTCTATCGAGCAACTGGTGCATCTCCTTGCGGCCGAGGCAATGAAACGGGCTGTGGGAAACACGGAGGCTGTGGCCGAAATGCTGGGTATTTCTCAGGGTGTGGTGGGCAAATACCTTAAAATAAAACGGCAAGAAGAGTGACTTATGGTGAAGGAGACATCGATCATGTTGGGAAAATTCAGTAAATATACATTCAATTTCGGTTTTATTTTTTGGTTCGTTCTCTTGACATCGGCTTTAATCTTTTTGCCCGCCTATGATGCGTCTGCGTCGACGGAGGTGGTACTGGAGTGGACGCCAAACACCGAACCTGATTTGGCCGGCTATAAAGTATTCTGCCGGGAGGACGGGCAATCCTATAATTATACCACCCCATCCTGGTCGGGAGCAGACAACTATTGTACCATATATGATCTGAATGAAAATAAGACTTACTGCTTTGTGGCAAGAGCGTATGACAGCGAGGGGTTCGAGAGTGGAGACTCCGAGGAAGTGTGTCACATACCGACGGTAATGCCCGGCAATCTGCCGCCTGTCGCAAATGCCGGTCCGGATCAGACCGCTGACCAAGACCAGCTTATCACCCTGAACGGATCTAATTCAACGGATCCGGATGACGGTATTGCCGCATATCATTGGGCCCAAACCGGCGGATTTCTGGTCACCCTTTCCGACGCAAACGGCCAACAGCCGACGTTTACAGCCCCGGATGTCGGGACAGAGGACGCTTCTTTGATTTTCGAGTTGACCGTTGTCGATTACGGCGGTCTGGAGAACACGGATTCGTGTGTCGTGAATATTTCCCGGCTCAACGAGCCGCCTGACGCCCACGCCGGCACCGACCAGACGGTGGATGAAGGGAGTGTTGTTGCCTTGGATGGAACTTCTTCACTGGACATCGATGACGGCATTGCCGCTTATTCGTGGGTCCAGATCAGCGGTCCAGCGGTCAATCTTTCAGATCCGGCTTCTTCTCAGCCCACCTTTACGGCCCCGAATGTGGAACCGGAGGGTGCGTCACTGACGTTCGATCTAACCGTAACCGACTTAGGAGGGCTCCAGGACACGGACTCAAGCATCGTCAATATCAGCCGGAAAAACGATCCTCCAACAGCAGTGGTTGCTGAAGAATACCAGGAGGTCAATCCGGGTGCGAAGGTCACATTGGACGGGTCTGGATCCATTGATGCCGATGACGGCATTGCATCGTATGTCTGGACCCAGGCGGACGGAGATCCGGTCACCTTGTCAGACCCCACATCCGCAGTAACGACTTTTTTCGCTCCTGAAACAGATGAGAATGGGAGCAATCTATCCTTCCAATTGAAGGTTAAGGATGCCGGCGGGCTTCAAAGCTCAGCCGATTGTTCGGTTTACGTAGCTCCTACCATAGACGAACCAACGGTTCCAACCGTAATGATCCAACGGTTCCTATCAATAAGCCGCCTGTCGCGGGTTTCAGTTTTAAAAGCAGCAAATTAAAAGTGACATTCACCGACGGCAGCATCGACAGCGACGGAACCATCGTGTCCTGGTTTTGGGATTTTGGCGACGGCACGACCAACACGCCACAGAATCCCAGGCACCGGTACCGTAAACCGGGTGAGTATACAATAAAACTCGAAGGTTACCGATGACAGTGGAGCCGTTGATTCCATATCGAAAAAGGTTACTGTTTCCAAGTAACAAGTCGTTTCTATAAATTTTCGAGGAGAACTTCTCTGCGGGGCCGGCAATGGCCCCGCTTTTTTAGGCGGGGAGGTTCACTTTGGTGGAAGGAGTCCTTTTTTCGATTATTACAGGCCCACTTTAGGCTAAAAGATCTCGATGCTCTCAGCAGGGCAGGTCACCCAGACGTCATCGCCAATACCCATGTTGTGGCGATTGAACGATTCTTTGGAAATCAGAACATTCAGCGGTACTCCGGTATCCACGAGGGCTCGGACATGGATGCGTTCTTCGTTGAGTTGAATGATTTTTCCCTTTACGGTATTTTCTGCCGCTGTCGGTGGATTTGGAATGAGTATCAGTGCATCGGGGGCGATGGATATTCTCATGGGCCCCGATTTTTCGGACCGCACCTTAAATCGGAGCCCGTTGGGGAGCGTACAAAATTTGTGATCTCCGGTACCGGTTTCGATGCGGGCACTGAAGATATTTTCATATATGGACTTTGCAACCTTTCCCTCAAGAAGAAATATGGTGTCATCCGCAAGCCTTGACGTCTGAACCACATCATGGGTGGTGAAAACCACTGAAATGCCTTTTATCTGGTTGACCTCCCGGACGATGCGTTCGATGGTGATCTGATTTTCAACATCAACACTGCTCATGGGCTCATCCAAAAGAATGACTTCCGGGGAACAGGCAAGGGCGCGCGCAATGGCCACCCGCTGAGTTTGACCGCCGGAAAGGGTTTGTGCGCCTGCATCCCTGACTGATGCCATGCCAACCAGCTCCAGCAATTCTTCGACCATTTCGCTTCTTCTTGCTTTGGGAGTGTTTCTGATCTTGAGCGGGAAATCTATATTTTTATAAACGGTCGTGGTAAAGAGGATGGGGTGCTGCTGAACAAGAACCACCTTGCGTCTCAGTTTCATCAGCCTGCCCATATTTGAATTGATGGATTCCTGCTCGAACCGGATTTCACCGGAGGTTGGCGGCAAAAGAAACGCCAGAATTTCCAGGAGTGTCGTTTTTCCCGAACCGTTGGGGCCAAGAAGTCCGATCACCTTACCTTTTTGGAGAGACAGGCGTTTTATGTCTAAAACTGCCTGTCCGTCGTAGGCCTTGATAGTGTTCTTGAGCTGGTAGAGCATACTAGTTATTTCCTCGCCCCCTGCCCTGAAAATAATTGCAAAAGATATTGACGGCAAAACTGACACTCAAGAGCACGAGTCCCAGAGCGACGCTCAACACAAATTCCCCTTTGTCATATTCCAAGGCCATGGCCGTGGTCATGGTCCGGGTAAATCCTTTTGCGTTGCCGCCGAGCATCATGCTGATTCCCACTTCTGCGATGACTCTTCCAAACGCCATGACGACGGCGGCCGTAACAGCGAATCGCGCTTCACGGATGATGACCCATGCAGTTTGTCTGAGATTTGCGCCAAGGGTCAAGGCGGCTTTCCGGTAACGGTCGTCAAGGCGGCTCACGGCGGAGAGGGTCAGGGTGGTGACGATGGGAACGATAAGGATGACCTGACCGATGATAATCGCTTTCTGGGTATAGAGAAGGTCATAGGCGCCGAAAACACCTCTTCTGGAAATAAAAGCGTAGACAAACAAGCCGATAACCACCGTGGGCAGCGCGAGTAGGGTGTTGAGCAGGGTGATGACCAGCCGTTTTCCTCGAAACTCGGAAAAGGCGATTAAAAACCCCGAAGGAACTCCCATAAAACTTGCAATGAAGGTGGAGATGGAGCTCACTTTGAGGGAGACGCCGACGATGACCAATAGATCATGATTCAGGGTCCAGATAAGAAGTATGGCCGAAAGAAAGCTGTCTGTCAAAAAATTCATAATCGCTGCTTATATTTTCTTTGCGTTTACGCATACATGATTTTCGGTCCTGTCCGGGGCGGGACTACCCGAAGGCGAAAATATACATACACGGACAAAAACACTATTCCGAAACAGGGACTGCATCCGGGAAAAAGGCCTGCCTTCCGGAAATTTTGTATTGGCCGATGAGGGCCTGGGCCTGGGCCGATACCAGCCATCTGGCGAACCGATCCGCTGATGCAAATTTGACATGGGGATGTTTTTTTGGGCTGACGGGGATCACGCCGTAGGGATTAAACAGTAAGGGATCCCCTTCACATAAAATCTCAAGATTAAGGCCAAGCTTTCGCCCATACTTGTATTTTAGAAATGTTCCCCGATCGGTGAGGGTATAGGCCTGTTTCTCTTCTGCAAATGTCAGGGCTTTCCCCATGCCCTGGCCGATGGATATATAACGCTTCCCCAATCCTACGGGATACACAAAAGAAAGGGCCGCTTTCTTTCCTTTTTTTATGATCTCGGTGGCTTCGGTTTTCAGCGCCTCCCCGCTGGCTTTCCAGATGGCCTGTTCCTTGATATGGGTCCCGCTGTCATCTCCCCGGGAGATGAACGTTACCTTTGTTGCGGCAATTTTCCTGAATGCACCGGCCGCATCCCGTATTCCCGCGATTTTCCCAGGGTCACCGGCAGGACCGACAATCACAAAGTCGTTGTGCATGACCCCCAATCGATACGCCCCATAGCCTTCAGCGATAAACGTTTCCTCCCGGGCTTTGGCATGGACAAAAATAACATCCACATTACCGTCCATACCGTCCCGGATGGCGGCCCCGGTTCCCTTGGCAAAGACTTTGACCTCAATACCGGTCTTTTTCGTAAATTCGGGCAACAGGACCTCCAGCAGTCCGGAGTTTTCCGTGCTCGTGGTCGTGGACATCTTGATTGTCTGTGATTCTCCTTTGGCCATAAAGGGAAGCAGGAGAAGGACAAAGAAAACCAGAATCGCTGGACCCATTATTTTATTCAACCCTTTGAATTTAGAGTCCATATAGACACTCCCTTAACATTTTTCAGACCCAAAAAACTTTTAATCCGTATTTTAAAAAAAACTCGACCCTTTGAACGATAACGGATTTGAACCATAGATTCTTGTTTTTGCCACTCATTTATGGGGGAAAACCATCTTCGAGCAGAGACTCATATCATATCCTTTCAGATCTTGAGTCAATTTCCGAATGGCGGCTTCAGGTAAAAGTCCTAAAAAGAGTTGCACGCCTTTTTCGAAAAAACGATCTTTGAGAATCAGAAAATCAAAACGTTCCCAGCGGAGGGGTATAAAATCAAGATCCAACAGACCGGCCACTGCTTCGATTCCGGGACCCGCATCCGCCCTGCCGGACAACACCTCAAGCCCCACATCCAGGTGCCGCTGAAGCTCCAGCTGGTACCCTTTGATCTGGTCTCCGATGATTTCAGCCTTTTTAAGTTCTCCGTCAAAGAGCAACCGGGTTCCGGTGCCCAAGGGCCGATTGACAATTCTTATGCCGGGTTTTCCCAAATCGGCTATTTTTTTAATCCCTTTTGGATTTCCTTTTGCCAGCAAAAGTCCCTGCTGCCGCTGGCAGAAGTTGACCACTGCCGGCAGCTGCTCCAGTTCCTCTCTGACAAAGCCGAAATTATAGTCCTCCCCGTTTTCCTGAAGCAGGTGGCTCGATGCAATATGGCAGAGATTGCGTCGGAGCGCCCGAATTCCTCCCATGCTACCCAGGTTCCCGAAGACCGCCAAATGCTCGGGATGCAGGCGATTGAACAGGGAAATCGTACGATCAAGAAGGATATCGTTGCTCCCGGTGATGATCAGAAGGCCTTGATACGGGGGTAAAGGAACCGTTGGCTTTGGAAAGTTGATGGTTTCATTTTCCAGCCACTGTTCTACCAGATACCGCGGAAAAAGCCACTTTCCCGTCACCTTGGTGGCCGGCAGCCCTTTTTCTGAAACCAGGGTATACACCATTTTTTCGTTGACCCCTAAAAACTGGGCCACCTCTTTGGTCGATAAAAACTTTTTCATTTTGTTTTGCCTTCTTTCATTTTGATTGTAACTTTTTGATGAGATATTCCCAGATATAGTGTCCATATTGGTATCTGTCAATATTTATTAAACAAACAATTTGAGCTTATATTAACCGATAATAACCTCAATATGGCCTTGTTGCCGCTATTTCTGCTTAATTTTCTCGTCCCATCTTCGGCGAGACCCGTCGGATAGCTGATATATGTCCATGGGCTCAAAACATCCCTTGAAATTGTGGTTGGGTGGATCTGGAAAACTGTCTTTTATTGTCGCTATTGATAATTCAGAGTTATTAATCAGCAAGTAAAATATAACATCAAGAAAATATTGACATTTAATTACTTATGGGTTGTTTGCAGGTTGGATTTTGTGTGAGATTTATACCTCAAATGTTCGGAATTTAGTCGGGTGTTTATGTCTATTATAATTCGAGTTGGCGGAGGTGACGGATGAAAAAAGATTTAATTGGCGTTTTGATTTTTCTGATGATGGGAATATGCCTGGGTTTTCCACCCAGCGGATTTTCAGAAACGGAAACACAATGGACGGAAGAATACACCCTGGGAGAGGTCGTGGTTTCCGGCGAACGGGAGGGTGTGGAGTCTATCGGTACGGTGCGGGAAATCATCGCCGAAGATATCAACAGGCGGCGTGTACAAACTCTGGATCAGGCCTTGGAACTGCTTCCAGGGTTGGACATCCGAACTGCAACCGACGGTATTGCACGGGTCGATCTGAGGGGTTATCGTTCACGGCACGTAATGCTGCTGCTGGATGGAATTCCCTTTTTGAAGTATGATATCACAACCAATTGAACCAACTTCAAAATTCAAGATACATTGATACATGCAATAGTATTAAAAGGCAAAATTACAATCTATGGAAATAAAAAAGGCAGAGCCGAATGACCCTGCCTTTTTGTTGAATAAATTATTCATCCGCCTCGCTGTTGAGTTGTTTGGCCTCCTCCGCCAGTGCCTGTACTACCTTGTCCCTTGCTGCCATGATTTTGGTCACCACCAGCAAAAGCAAACGCTGTAAACGATACAAAGATTACCAAGGTCAAAAAAACTTTTTTCATTTTTCCTCCTTCCTGATAACTTGCTGTTTTTTAACATTATTATATTCGTTTATAATTAAATACTAAACCAATACAATTCCGGCTTAATATCTCGATTGCATGGCCCTTGATTTTGTATCCAGCAATACTCGTTAGGACGATACCCTGACTTTAAAAATTATTATTTAACCAAACTTCAAGGACCCCTTTTCGCGCATTCGGATATTTTTGACTCAAATCTTTAATTTTAATATCGGTGTCTTCGAGATTCATAAATGGGGCGATAAACTCGGTTGAATACTTTTGTAAAAGATGTGCGCCTGCTTTATCCTCATTATGGAAGTAACGGATATCATTATTTTGATAATCGGCCTTTTCTATCCCGAGGACATCAAAGCCTTCAAGTTGAAGTAAAATAGAAAGATATTTCATTAGTTCTTTATTTTTTTCACTCGTATAATACAAAGATACAGTATAATTATCGAGTTGCGTCTTATCTTGAACCGTGTTCAATTTTGTTTTTTCGACATGAGACAAAGTTAATTGTTTATAATCGGTTTGTTTTTTTTCATCAGACGCGGCAACCGAGCGAGTTAACTGGGTAACATTTGAATCCATATGTTGCAGCTTGATTGCAGCATCTTCATTTACTTGGGTGTCTAAAGTCTGTTTGTCTTCTGGGCTGACGGTCTCTTGTTGTCCAGGAGTTGAAGGCGTCTCCTTTTGAGCAGAGACTGCGGAAGCTAGGATTTTTGGTTGTTGCTCTTCTTCAACCTTTGCCACAGGCTCGTTCTCCTTTTTGGCTGGAGCTGTTGTTTGCGCTTTACTTATGGTTTCAATCCGACTTGACGAAAATTTCGTATCCGCCTGAATTATTTTTTTTTCGGTTTCAATTTTTTCGTTTTCTTTAACGTTGGGGAACTTCTTTTCTATAGGTTTCTTTGGTTTTAAAAGGCTGTCACTTGGCTCTGGCGGGGATGCTGACTTCATTTTGTCTTCCGGTGGACCTGCCTGCAAAGTTCCACCAGCCTCAGGGCGCTCAGTCAACCCTGTCTCTTCCTCTATCCTAATTGATTCACTTTCTTTAAATACGGCCTTTTCTTTGCAGAATTTCAGATCCTTTTGTTCCGGTGAGAACACTGAACCCTCAACGTCAATTATAGAATCCGTCAATTTTGTTGATAATAAAGGAAAATTTACTACTCCAATGTTCGGAGCTGCTTCGCTCAGAATAACTGTTTCAGCCTTATCTATGATAGGCTCTTGATTGACCAATTCCTTTGATTCTTCGATAAAACTATCTCCCTGAATCGGTATAAATAGATCAGGTGTCTCAGAAGGCTGAGATGCTACATTTTGCTGATCTCCAGTATCATCAGGTGGCACAGGATAAAGATACACAGGAGAAGCTTTTGTCTTGGGTGTTTTCTTTTGAACTAAATTTAGTGTTTTATCACCCCGATAAAAAAAGTACCCGGCAATGATTAAAATTAGAGGTAATCCGACATATACTGGAATCATCCTGATATTTTTTCGTTTTAGCTTTTTTTCAGTTACCAATTTTAAAGGATCTATTTTATTTAACTCTTCTGCGTATTCACGTATCATGTTAATCTCTTTCATGACTCTTTTTGACTTTAAACTTTTTAGCTATTTTAGATAATGATGATATGCAAAAATTATGCAGGATTTGAAGAGAATCAATAAATGTTTAGATTCCAAAAGGATAGGTTAAACCTTCAGATTACATACAAAGAGTACCTGACGATATTTGTCAAAAAAAGTGCCGTTCTTTGACAGATTTTACACTATTGGGGGATAGTATCAGGAGGAAAAAAACAGGTGAAAAGTCTAAACGGATTGGTTATTGGTTTGAAGTAGTTTAAAGAAGTTAATTGAAAAATTATTATGAAACACAAGCTACTGGCCTCCCGCCATATATCGTATTTCTTTCAGAAATGCAAAAAAGGCAAACCCTGTGAAATGGATTTGCCCATTTTGAAAAAACAATACAGGCCCGATACTATAAACTTATTCTATGTTTGCGCCGACAACAGCGGCCATCTGCATCATGTTGATCGTCTGGCCTTCTTTCAGATTTGTAAGGTCAGTGACCTTGCCCGATTTGCTTTTGGATTTTGTGTTTTTGAAGATCGGGAGCAAACTCGCATCAGCCACAATGAACTTGCCTGCGTTCTCAGGTTTTCCATTTTCAGTCTTTGTCTGAAGTTTATTCGCTTTAACATAGTCCCATAGTTTTTTGGTGATCTCTGTCCTGGGAAGTTCTGTTGCTCCCAGAAACTCTGCCAGCTCATTTTTCAGCTTTACCGGTTTCATCAATCCTTTTGCTTCTGCCATTTTTTACTCCTTTATATTTAAATTTATGGATTACTTACTGCATTTCTTAGTTTTATTTGTCACATAACATTGACGGTTTCGTAAAAAGCCTTTTGTGAACGACATCGAGCAAAATCAGACTTTTTACGAGTTTGTCAACATTAGATATTGAATCGCTGCGAAAGAACAAAAGCTTTTACAAAAAATGAATACAAGCAAGATATGTACAGCGATTATTCAGACCGCAAAATAACCTCACCCTTTCTAATACCATATCCAATTGAATATTCAACAAAAATATTATTAGATTTCGTATAATTGAAAAATGTCGAAAGGTATCTCATATTAAAGAACATTGTGCAAAAAAAAGCTACACTATTATTTGAATTGGGTTGTGCGGCCTACAGATATCTTGAAATCAACAACTTGAGGTCAGTTCGAGTTGATTACATCTATCTAAAATTTAGCGAAAAAACAAAAATGCAAACCCGAGTAAAATGATTTGCCCCTATTTAAAAAACGATATAACATAATTTTTTGGAGATGATATTCATGGTATCTTTGAATAATAGCCAAAGTTCACCCTTACAAGCAAGATTAAATATACCTTTTGTAGAAAAATTGAGTTTAATTAGATGACATTCTTAATTCTGATAAAAGGAGGGCATTATGGCAATTTCGGTTATGATCCAACGCACGTTTAGCGACAAGGAAAAAGCAGCCAAGCTTGCTCCACTGATCGTAGAACTCCGATCTCTGGCCACAATCCAGCCTGGTTACATTACCGGCAGGACATTTCGCTGCCTTGACTGTCCCGGTGAATATCTGGTTATCAGCACTTGGAATAGCCTTGACGACTGGAACCGCTGGCTGCAAAGCGAAGAACGCATGGCACTTCAAAAACAGGTCGATGATTTATTGGGCGAAATAACTCAGTATCGGATCTACGAATCCTTGGTTGGTGGAATTATCCCCAAATTTCAGGCAGTGGCGGAATGAGTCTCAAGGTCGACATGAACTATTTTGTAAAATCCATAAAAAAGCAAAAAGGGCAAACCCTGAAAAATGGATTCGCCCCTATTGAAAAAAACGATATCAAAGGTTCTTAACCCACTGTTAACATTTTGGATAAATTGCAGTAACATGCAATTTGGACTCGTTACAGGTCGTAGCTACCACAGCTTTCGTCTGAGACAGGATATCCACAATATCTGGTAGAGCTTACAAATAGTAACAGCGGTAAAACATACCCAAGGATTGCAGAAACTTTAAGGACCTTGGGATAAGTGCGCCATTGCCTGAATAATTTTTATCATAAAGCATAAGATATTTGTTCTATTTATCTACTTGCCTTCCGCGAGGGCTTTGACTTCCTCTGTGGTGTAACCTTTTCCTCCAATTCCCCAATCACCGCTTTTTACCTCTTCTAAAACAACCCAAGTTACTGGACGCATATTTTCGCCTTCGATAGAGACCATGGTGTCTGTAACTTTTTGAATCATCTCCCGTTTCTGGTCTTTATTGAAAACACCTTCTATTATTTTTATATTGACAAACGGCATGTTAATACCTCCTTTTATTTTAGTGGAGCTGAGACGTTTGTAGCCTCATATTCCCACCAATTGATGATAAATAAAAAAAATAACTAACATTATATTTTTATTATCGATAATAATGCCACAATGTAGCACTGTCAATTTTCTATATCAAAAGATTTAAATAAAATTAAAAACATAACAATGTGTGACGCTCCGGAAAGGTGAGAGTATCTTAATCAACTGGAAATCCAAAAATATAGAAGAATGATTTAGCCTTTATGTGTCGGGATCGCAATTGCTCGTTGATCAATTTAGGAAAGTCTCTGAATCAAAAAAGGCAACCCCTGTAAAATTGATTCACCCTTATTGAAAATTTCAGATATTTAATCAGGGCTAAGATGTCAGACATATCGCAGGTTTTTCGATTTCCTGATAACCTGAGGATCTGAAAGGATATCTGAGAGAATCGGTCTATATGCATAGATGAACAGGAACAGATCTGACCCCTTTACAGAATCTACTAATCATAATATAGTTCGTGACTTAATTGCCGACAATGGGAGTTTATAAAAACAATAGGTAAGATGAAAGGGATTCCATGAACGACGATTTCTTGTATCGGGATGTTCCCGCCCTTGGGCGTCGGGTGTTCCGGCTCGGTTTAGCTACCAACTATGGTGTTGACGGAGTGGATTTAGAGTGGGCTCTGGAACAGGGTGTAAACTATGTCTTTTGGACCCCCAAAGCGCGACAGGTAACGACGTCGCTCAAAGCGGCCATAAAGCGTGACCGGGAATCGCTCATCCTGGCTTGCGGGCCGACCACCGGATATTTTGGAGGGGGTATCAGGCGTGCTTGTGAACGATTGCTTAAGAAGCTCGGCACGGAGTATCTTGATGTGTTTCAGCTTTTTTGGCTGGGTCGTACGAGCGCCTGGACGCCATCCACGATTGACGCGCTGGTATCCCTGCGAGAGTCAGGCATGGTTCGGGCCATTGGGGTGAGCATTCACGACCGGAAACGGGCGGGCAAGCTCGCCGAAGATTCTCCGCTGGACATGCTTATGATCCGTTATAATGCCGCTCATACAGGTGCCGAGCAGGACATCTTCCCCCACCTCGCCAAACGCAAACCGGCCATTGTCGCCTATACAGCCACGCGATGGCGTGGTCTGCTTAAGCGCCCAAAAGGTTGGAACGGCCCTGTCATGACCGCATCGGATTGCTATCGCTTCTGCCTGTCCAATCCCCATGTCGATCTGGTGCTCACAGGCCCTAAAAACCGCCGGCAACTCCAGGAGAATTTAAGTAATCTTCGGGAAAAAGGTCCATTGTCAGAGGAAGAAAACCGCTGGATCAGAGACTTCGGGCAGATTGTTCACAGGGGTAGTTCGCGGTTTACATTTAGGTTTTAGCCTATTTTTTCAACCTGGGTATAATTTCTTGTGATATCATATTACCATATCACAATTATCATTGAACTTAGGTAGTTGCAAGATGTATCTGCAATCAACTCAAATTGACACATCCAGCGAAAAAGTACAGTTTTTTCCCTTGTGATTTTATCTAACCTTAGCCATGAGCTACAGAAAAATCGTTGAATTGGGTTGAATAACGCTTCTTCGCTGTGGTATAAAGTATTGTTAATGAGCATCGTGACTGTATAAGCGGCGTGATGTACGCGGAATGCAGTATCTTCGCGCGGCTACTGTCAAGAGGCGGTTGACGACCCAGCCGCGGTTTCTCTTCGTCTCACAGACATGAAAGGAC
The DNA here is from genome assembly GCA_963790095.1 of uncultured delta proteobacterium. GTDB lineage: Bacteria > Desulfobacterota > Desulfobacteria > Desulfobacterales > UBA11574 > JAAXQD01. The sequence continues at coordinate 100,491 of CAWBNO010000013.1, forward strand.
CATATGGCCCCATTGAAAATCAAACCGCATGCAAAATTCGACAAGCCAATGCGATTCGAAATGGCGCTGGCCGAAATTTCGACGTTATTTATCAATATCCCTGCCGAACGGATCGACAGGGAAATTGAAGCCGTCCAGTTTCGTGTCTGCGAGTTACTCAATATAGACCGCTCCACACTTTGGCAAGTCATTGAGGAAGAGCCAGGGATATTGAAACTGGCAAGTTTGTACCAGCCTATAGAAAGCCCTCCACCTGATGAGCGGATGAACGCAAAGGATTTCTTCCCATGGTCGGAGCAGAAGGTCCTGAGCGGAGAGACGGTCGCCATTTCGAAATTGACCGACCTCCCGCCGGAAGCAGAAATCGACTTGGAAAATTACCGCTTATACGGAACCAAGTCCAACGTGTTAGTTCCGTTATCAGTTGGAGGAGGACCAGTATTTGGCGTCTTGACATTTGCTGTCATACGGGAAGAGAGAGAGTGGACCGAAAGGGTCGTGCAACAGTTCAAACTGTTAGCGCAAGTGTTTGCCAACGCGATTGCCCGCAGGCAGATGGACGAACAGCTTAAGGGACAACTGCTGAAGATTGAGAATCTCAAACAACGGCTCGAGCAGGAGAATATTTACCTGAAGGAGGAAGTCAAACTCCTGGTTGAGCATACGGACATCGTGGGGCAACACGTTGCGATGAAGAAGGTCCTGGCCCAGGTGGAACAGGTCGCCGGGACAGACTCTACAGTTCTCCTCCTGGGGGAAACCGGAACTGGAAAAGAACTGCTGGCCAAGGCCATCCACAGCATGAGTTTGCGGAAAGACCGGACGCTGATAACGGTCAACTGCGCGTCGCTTCCGCCCACGCTGATCGAAAGCGAGTTGTTCGGCCGCGAGAAAGGTGCTTATACGGGTGCCATGACCAAAATGATCGGCCGGTTCGAACTTGCCGACGGATCGACGCTCTTTCTTGATGAGATTGGGGAACTTCCCTTCGATCTTCAGAGCAAATTGCTTCGGGTTCTCGAGGAAGGCAACTTCGAGCGGTTAGGTTCGACAAAGCCCCTGCACATCAATGTCCGCATCATAGCCGCCACCAACCGGGACCTTGAGCATGATGTGAAGAACGGCAAATTCAGGCGAGACCTCTTCTACCGGCTGAATGTGTTTCCCATTGTGATTCCACCTCTTCGTGAGCGCCCTGAAGATATTCCTCTTTTGGTCCGAGCGTTTATCAAGGAATTTCAGAAGAAGATGGGAAAAGAAATCGAAAGCATTCCGAATAAGACCATGCAATCCCTGCAATCCTATTCCTGGCCGGGAAACGTAAGGGAGCTAAGGAATGTGATCGAACACGCCATGATCTTGAACAACGGTAAATCCCTGGACGTTCACGTGCCCAAGCATACATATCCAGAAACAGACGCTACTGGTACCCTCGAAGGTATTGAGCGCAGGCATATCGTGGCCATGTTGGAGAAGACCGGCTGGCGCGTCGCTGGACAAGGCGGCGCCGCCGAGGTTCTTGGTCTAAAAAGAACAACCCTCCAGGCGAAAATGAAAAAATTAGGTATCAAGCGTTCCAACAAGAAAGTGCCCATATAATGTCTTTTGCCGATATATTGGCACGCACTCTCGCCCCTTCTGTTTAGTACCTCACGCCTCTTTTCCATATAATTCCTATTAATACCAACGAGTTAAAAAGATAATCGTTTTCTGACTTTTCTTTGGCATGTATTTGGCATTCTCTTTTACGTGACGCTGAAAACAGCCGTCAATTATTCTCGACAAGAACGCGGAAGATTTTTGTATACATAAGGAACACCTGCGACCTGCCGGCAGGTCAGGAAAAGGAGAGGACATGATTCAATCGAGCATGAGGATGACGATACCATCCCAAAAGCGTGATGAGGCATTGAAAATCCTCAGATCGATCGCCGGGAAATGCAGTTTCGATCCCGGCTGTATCAGTAGCCGCATTTACGGAGATCTACAGGAAGAAAACGTCCTTATGCTCGAAGAAGTCTGGAGGACCGAGGAAGATCTGGAAGTTCATATACGTTCAGACGAATACCTTAACCTGCTCCTGGTTTTGGAGATGGGACTCAAACAGCCCGAGATCAGGTTCGACATTATCTCGAGCTCGACGGGTATTGAGACCATCGAAAAGGCACGAAGCCGCGGGAGATGAATGTACTATACTGCAGTTGGGCTCATCAGTTAAAGGTGTAAGCTGCACTCCACGGTTGGCGGGAGGCCACGCCGCTTCAAAGTCTACGAACATCGGGACAGATCCGCATTATTTATAAATAAAAGGAGACAATTATGGAACCCAAAGAGAAGACGGCAAAAAAAATGAAAGTCATCATCGTTGGCGGAGTGGCCGGCGGTGCATCGTGTGCGGCGCGCTTGCGCCGGTTGGATGAAAAAGCCGAAATCCTTATGGTCGAGCGCGGACCCTATGTCTCGTACGCAAACTGCGGGCTGCCTTACCATGTCGGGGGCGTAATTGAAAAGGAGTCGAGCCTTCTGGTGGGGTCGGAACAGATGTTTCGCATCATGTTTGCAGTTGATGTGCGGACTAACTGCGAGGCGATCTCCATTTCGGCGAAGAACAAGACCGTGGATCTTCGCAATGTCAAGACTGGCGAGGTTACGACCGAATCCTACGACAAGCTGGTTTTGTCGCCCGGGGCGTCTTCGGTCCATCCGCCCCTGCCCGGAATCGATTTGCCGGGAATCTTCCATGTGCGGACCGTGCCGGACGCTCGGTCGATTCGGGAGTGGGTGGAACGCGGCACGACTTTTCTGACGGGGATGTATAAATACTCGGGAATTCAGATGCTCAAGCCCGTGCGACGTGCGGTAGTGGTGGGCGGGGGGTTCATCGGTCTCGAGACGGCGGAGAACCTGATTCACACTGGGTTCGAGGTGACCCTCATCCAGAAGCCCGATCATGTCCTGTCCCCGCTGGACCCGGAGATCGCGGTCCTTGTCCAGAGCCATATAAAAAGGCATGGGGTGAATGTTGTCGCCAACGACGGCGTGGTGGGATTCAAGCAATTGGAAGGCGGGGCGATCGAGGTCCAGACGAGTTCCGGCAAAACCTATCCGGCGGACATCGTGATCCTTGCCATCGGCGTGCGCCCGGATACCACGCTGGCCAAGACGGCCGGGCTCGAGATCGGCGAACGCGGCGGCATTCGCGTGGACGACCACATGCGCACGAGCGACCCGAACATTTTCGCCGTCGGCGATGCCATTGAAGTCAAGGACTTCGTGACCGGCCATTGGAGCCTGATTGCACTGGCCGGGCCGGCAAACCGCCAGGGTCGCATCGCGGCTGACGTGATCGCCGGACGCGATTCCCGCTACCGCGGCACCCAGGGTACCTCAATTATCGGGCTGTTCGGGGGCGCCGCCGCTTGGACCGGCATTAGCGAGAAAACGCTCAAAAGGCTTGGCGAAAAGGACTACGAGAAGATTTTTCTGTTCCCGAATTCGCACGCCGGATATTACCCGGGCGCCAAGATGCTCGGGTTGAAGATCATGTTCCGGAAATCCGACGGACGTCTCCTCGGGGCACAGGCGCTTGGCCAGGACGGACCGGCGGTGGACAAGCGTATCAGCGCCCTGGCGATAGCCATTCAGATGGGTGCGACGATCTACGACCTCGAAGAAGCCGAGCTTTGCTACGCGCCCCAGTTCGGCAGCGCGAAGGATCCGATCAATTTCGCCGGGATGGTCGCGACAAATGTCCTGCGGGGCGACATGCCGGTCAGTCATTGGGATTCTCTGGACGGTGCCTTCCTCCTGGACGTACGCGAGCCGGTGGAACTGGTCGTGGAGAGCGTGCCGGATGCTGTCAACATCCCGCTGGGTCAGCTCCGTTCGCGCCTTGAAGAACTCCCCCGTGACCACGAGATCCACGTCATCTGCCGTTCCGCCCAGCGCGCCTATTACGCGACGCGCATTCTTTTGAAAAACGGATTCAAAGCTAAAAATATCTCCGGCGGCACGCTGTCACGCGCGATGTTCTCTCTGGCTGAATTGAAATATTGAAAGGCGCTTTGTGGTCAAGACTAAAGGTACCAATGCTTACTCGAGAAGGGATAACAGTGTTTCGCAGGAGGAGAAAATGAACAGCCCTGACAAAAACAAAGGGAATCTGAAGAAAAAATTACTCCATGAAGTAAATGTGTATTTCGTCTATGTCGTCTATCTCGCATTGGTCTTCGCGGCTTTCACCCAATACCGCAGGCTCATTCTGGCCGACGTGGGCATCTCCTACACCAATTACGGGGTGGCCGTAATCGAAGCGTTGATTCTTGCAAAAGTCATCATGATCGGCGATGTGCTTCACCTCGGTCGTCGCTTCGAACACAGGCCCTTGATTTTTCCCATCCTTCTGAATACGGCTATTTTCACTCTCTTTGTCGGGGTCTTTACCCTCATCGAGCATGCGATCAAGGGCCTTTTCAAGGGAAAGGGGGCCGTGGAAGGTGTCATGGAGTTCCTTGGGAAGGGATCCTACGAAATACTTGCCGGGTGTCTGGTCATTTTCGTGGCGTTTATCCCTTTCTTCGCCCTCAGGGAGTTGGGTCGTGTACTGGGCGGAGAGGGCAAAATATTGGATCTGTTTTTCAAGAGCAGAGACTACCAGTGACCCTCGCCGCAGGATAAACACACAAACAAAAAAAGGATTGATGCATGAATACGGCACATAAGGTTCGATGGCCCACGATGTTTTCAGGTTTGCGCGGAATGACCTGGGCAAATTTACCCAGCGAGATATCAGCCGGCATTACCCTGGCAGCGTTGATCATCCCTCTCAATATCGGATATGCGCAGGTGGCCGGCTTGCCTCCTGTGTTCGGCCTTTACGCGGGCATCATCCCACTCGGGATATTTGCCATTTTCACCAGCTCGCGCCATGTCGTGGGAAGCCCGGATGCCCCCATTTCGGCAATCTTGGGCGCGTTGCTTGATCGGCTTTGCTCCCATCGGCGACCCGTTGCGTGTGCAATATGCCCTGGCCCTGGCCTTGATGTGCGGCCTGATCTTCTTTGTCTTCTGGCTTTTTCGACTGGCCTTTCTCGCCAATTTTCTATCCCGGGCGGTGTTGGCCGGCTTTATCACCGGTCTGGGGATCGAGGTGCTGACCAACCAGGTCAGAAGGATCCTTGGGGCTTCTCATTTAATAGACGGATCGGGATTGGCGGCGATCGCCCATCAACTCCATGGTGCCATGGCAACTTCCGTTAACACCACGGGTTATTTTGTGGAACTCATCGCCCTGTTTGAGTCCATACCCCATGCCAATCTCTACTCCATCGCCATCGGTCTGGGCGCTTTTGTTATCGTGCGGTTAATGAAAGCATACGCCCCCAAAGTACCGGCGGCGTTGATCGCACTGATCCTGATGACGGTCACTGTAGCCGTTTTGGGCCTGGATCAAAAAGGGGTTAGCGTGCTGGGAACAATGCCGTCGGGGCTCCCATCCCTGACGCTGCCAAACGTGCCGTTATCCGACTATTTACGCTTGCTGCCCGGTGCCATGGCGGTGGTCGGCATCACCCTGTGCGAGGCATTGCTGCTGGTTCGCAGCTGCAGCCGAAAGCACAACACCAGGGCGGATGGCAACCAGATATTGTTTGCCTATGGCATGACCAGTATCGCCAGCGGGTTCACCGGTTCGTTGGTCTCGGGCCCCAGTGCCTCACGCACTGCAGCAATGGACGCCGCAGGATCCAGGACGCAACTCTCCAGCCTGGTGGCGGCAGCAACGGTCGCGCTGGTCATGGTTTTCTTTACGGATAAGCTCGCGTACCTCCCCACTGCGGCATTGGCCGGGGTTGTCGCCAGTGCCGTGCTGAATCTGATTGAAGTCGAGGAACTCCGGGAATTGTGGCACATGCGCCGGTCTGAATTCTGGATTGCTGTCGTCTGCCTGCTCAGTGTCCTGGTGTTCGGGCCATTACAGGCGGTCATCATTGCCTTTCTGCTGGCCATGATCGACCTGCTCCGGCGGGCTTCCCGGCCCGGCACCTGGATTCTGCAGGAGGCACCGGACGGCAGTCATTTTGTTCCTGAGGAAACAGACCATGCCCCTGACACACCCGGGATAATCATTTATCGCTTTGGCGCACCCATCTATTTCGCCAACGCTGCTTTTTTTGAGGAAGAGGTGGAGAAACTGGTCACGCAATCCGCCACACCCGTAAAATGGTTTGTGCTGGATGCGGAAGCGATGGTTGATATTGATACCACCGGTGAGGAAGCACTGCATCAGGTTCTGACATGGCTGGCCAAACGTGGCGTGACCGTTGCCGTAAGCCGTGCCAATCAGTCAACCGCTTCGTTGCTTAGGCATTATCATCTATTGAAATTGATTGGGGAAAACCGGCTATACCCGACCAACCGCCATGCCATCGCTGCATTTCGTCAGGAGACGGGGCAAGCGACGCCGGAAATGACAGCGGAGTGAAATGTGCCCTGTAGGATAAAGTTAAACTAAATGGAGGAAAAATGAACCCATCCTATAAATTAGATACGATCATCAAGGTTGATGAGAGACTATGCATTACCTGCGGGGGTTGCATCAGGGCCTGCCCTGGCGGTTTGATTACCAAAGAGCAATTCCCCATTCCCATCGTGACCTCGTGGGATCTTTGTATTGACTGTGGCCACTGCGTGGCCATCTGTCCTACCGGAGCCATGCATCAACGCTCAATGGGTCCTGAGGATTGCGAGGAAATCGATATTCATCTAATCCCCAAATGGGATCGGGTCAGGCAATACCTGATCTCGCGTCGTTCAATTCGTGGCTATATCAACAAACCCATAGAAAAAGACAAGATTTTGGAGCTGTTGGATGTTGCCCGCTACGCGCCAAACGGAGCGAACCGTCAGATAATACGCTGGCTTGTGATCAATGATCCTGCCGAGGTTCACCGGATTGCCGGAATGACAATCGACTGGATGAAAGACGTTAAGGAGAAAAACACTGCACTTTACCAGGAAGCCAAAATGGAACTGTTTGTCGAGCCGTGGGAGTTAGGTCAGGATCGCATTTCCAGGGGCGCGCCTTGTATCATTGTGGCCTATGCACCGAAAGATGAGCGGACGGCGCCTCCGGCTGCCATGATTGCCATTCACCAAATCCAACTTGGGGCGCCTGCACTCGGTTTGGGAACTACCTTTACCGGAAGCATCAATACAGGCGGTCAAGCCTACCCATCCTTGATTGAGGCGCTTGGGCTGCCGGAAGGATATATTCCGTATGGAACGTTCGTGATCGGATATCCAACTGAAAAATACTTACGGATTCCTATGCGAAGGCCCGTTGACGTGACCTGGCGCTGAGAAATTAGGGGCAGGTTGCGCGATACAAAAAAATTCATCCAGGCGGCCGGGCCTGGATTACATACAACAAAGCCATCACCGCCGGTCCGGTGATGAGCATACAAATAATAGGAGGAACATAATTATGGCTAACACTACAAAAAAAAGCGGAGACCCGACAGCCTGTTCTCCGGGGGATCTCTCAAAAATCTCAAAACCAGATATTTAAAGGAAGGAGCAAGCCATGTCTACAAAAAGAGTTTCTACCACAGTGCCATTGAACTGGAAAGAGGTGTGGTTTACCAACTGCCCGATGGTATCCGCCAACAATGTTGACCAGGAACTGGGGTGGTGCCGTGAAGAGTTCAAGAAGATCGGCGTCGAGTACGCCTACTTCCGCCACGCCCCCGAGAACAACTGGTATCCGCACTACATCCACAACCTCGACAACCTGATCCGCTTCGGTGGCCTCTACCCGCCTATCCAAGTTCACGCCGACCTCCGCCGCACCGTGCTGCTGGGGGCGACGTGGGTATACGAGGGTGGGGTGATGCAGGTGCGCGCCCGCGACAAGATCTTCCGCGTGAAGGACCTGAAAGGCAAGAAGATCGGCATCACCAAGAGCCTCAACACCATCAAGAACGACTGGTGGCGCATCCAGGAGCACATGGGCATCGAAAATATCCTGATGCTGAACGACATGACCATGGATGATATTGAGCTTGTCGAGTTCCCCTATCCTGACGACTGGTATGACAAGCCGGAGATGCTGGTTCCGCCGATGAACAATCCGTCTGAGCTGTGGATGCGACGTGACCACAAACGTGACTACGCCTTCCGTCCGCTGGAGAAGGCACTGCTCGACGGGACCGTCGATGCCATCTACAACCAGATGGGGCAATTAGGACAGCTCTCGGAGGCCACAGGCGAAATCAAGGCCATCTTCGACCTGTCCAAGCTCCCGGACTGGACGATTCAGGTTGCCAACACCCCCGCTGTCATCACCTGTACAGACGTGATGGCCAAGGAGCATCCCGAGCTGGTCGTCGCCTACATGAAGGCCATGATCAAGGTCGGTCGTTGGGCCAACGAGCACAAGCACGCCGCGGCGGTCATCCTCAACAAGCAGACATTCTACCTGGATGCCGAGCACACATACGAGGGTATCAAGCAGGTTGATATGGTACCGAGCCTGAGCGCGCAGAACCTGGAGTGCGTCAAGATCGGCAAGGATTTCATGTTGAGCCACGGCTACATCAAGAACGACTTTGATGTGAACAAGTGGGCGGCGCCGGAATTTTTGGAGAAGGCGGCGACGGAAGTGCTCAAGGAGGAATGGCAGAGAAGGAGTTGGAGCAAACTTCCTCAAGGAGGCGGGCTCGAGGTGGAAGGAACGCGGCTCGGGTAGTTGGGTGCCGGGCAGCACAATCTGGTCTCGGTAAATACGTAATAACGGAAGTCAAGATGAGCAGGGGCGCCAAACGTCAAGGGTTTGCCGTTTGGCGCCCGCTTCGATAAGGCAAGCCTGGTAGGAGATAAGAATGACCGACAATAAAGATACGCGAATGAAGAGGCTCGGCTACCGCAAGCCGGCCGATGTCGCGGAACCTGATCAGCTCGTGCTCGTCGAATACGTCTCCGACGGGCGGGTGGCTATCGTCACCCTCAACAGGCCGCATGCCGACAACGCCATCACAACTGAGCTGGCAGCACAACTGATCGAGGTGCTCGAGACTATCGCAGCCCGTTCCTCTGTGCGTGTTGCCGTTCTTACCGGAGCTGGTGACAGGGCCTTCTCCGTCGGCGGTGACCTGTACCAGCGCAAGGAAATGACGAAGGAGCAATGGCTGCGGCAGCGCCTGGTTTTCGATCGCGTTCTCTACACTATTCGCCAGTTACGCAGACCGATTATTTCCGCGGTCCACGGGATGGCATACGGCGGCGGCTGCGAGATGGCAATAAGCACCGATTTCATTATCGCTTCCAAAGATGCCGTCTTCGGCCAGCCCGAAGCAATAGTCGGTTTGAGCGCTGGCGGCGGCGGGCCGGTTTTTCTTCCCCGCGTTCTGCCCCCGGGCATGGCCATGCAGATGCTGATGACAGGCGATCCGCTCTCCGCAGCGGAGGCGTACCGGCTTGGTATGGTCAACGAGATCCACCCCAAGGCCGAGTTGATGGGCGCCGTGCTTCGCATCGCAGAGAGGATCGCGAGCAATTCACCGACAGCGGTTCAGGCGGTCAAGCGGGCCGTTCAAATGGGACAGGGCGAATCTGTGGAGCAGGCAGTCGCGATCATGATGGATGAACACTGGCGCTCGGTAGTCCATCCGGACCGCGTCGAGGGGATTCGTGCCTTCACCGAAGGACGGGAGGCTGCGTATCCAGATCCTGACTTTTGATAAGATGAGCAGAAGTGGGCCGCTCCGGAGTTCCTTGAGAAGGCAGCCCGGGAACTGCTGGAAGAAGAATGGAAGAAAAGAACCACATCCAAGCTTCCTGAAACGGCTACGCCGCTGGCATCCGGGGCACGACTCGGGTAGTCAGGAGAAAGCTCAACTTCTAAGGAAATTATCCATAAGCACAGAGGAACCGGTCGAGATTCTGCCGCCGGAAAAATCAATCGCAAATAGTAAAGAACATCGGCCTTTATGACTTTCCGTTCTGGGTGCTCGTGGTGGGGGCAGTGACCATGTGGGGGACCGAGCGGCCAAAATTGGACGGATAACCGAAAAATAAGAAAGTGAAAACAAAAAGGATCTCATAATGAAATCACGGAAGGAGAAGAAAACAATGAAAAAAGTATTGGTTATTTCACCGGGTGCTGCAGATCACCACAACCGTCCTCGTGACAGTCATGTTCCTGGTCAGTGCCACGATTGGGAATGCGGCCGAAAAGAAACCGGATGACGGGTGGCACTTTACGATCACTCCCTACATTTGGCTGCCCAATATCAATGGGTCGATGAAACTGAACCAGCCCCCCGGCTTCGGGAGCGGGAATTTGGACACTGGTCCGGGTGATTACCTGGAGAATCTCGATTTTGCTGGAATGCTTGATTTCCAGATGAAGAAGGGAAAGTGGACCATCCTGGCCGACGTCATCTACTTGGATTTCTCGGACAGCGAAACGGCCCAATTTCCAGGAGTTCTTCCCGGAGGCGGCGAATGGACGATAGGGGCTGATTGGGATCTTCAAGCCCTTGTCTTCGAGCTCGCCGGAGCGTACTCCGTTTTTCGGGATGAAAATTCAAATTTCGATTTACTGGCCGGTTTTAGATATGTAAGCTTTGAGGGCGATGCATCGTTGAACATCAGCGCACCTTTTCCCGGCTGGGTCGCTTCGCGAAACTTTTCCGAGACTGAAAGTTTTGTTGACCCGATTGTCGGCTTTAAAGGCAAGTTCGAATTTAGCAAGAACAAGAAGTGGTATCTCCCCTATTATTTTGACATTGGAGGTTTTAGCGTCGACTCCGATTTGACCCTGCAGGCATTTGCGGGGATCGGTTACCGTTTCACCGATTGGTTTTCCACAGTGCTCGGCTACCGGTACATGTACTACGATTTCGGCGACGATAGTAAACTTTTGGAAGACGTGAACTTCTACGGGGGAACACTCGGCTTCAGCTTCTCTTTCTAAGCGTTTTTTACAAGAAATAGGC
>CAWBNO010000014.1:0-48481 GCA_963790095.1 uncultured delta proteobacterium
TATTTTTCAAAACCTTTACAACCAGTCTTTTCAGCATGTTTCCTGGATCTTGGGTACTCTCGACAATGCACCGGTTTAACGTCATGGATCCGACAAATATATTTATTCCTTTTAGGTAGCTTTCTCAACCATGGGCATCTTGGAACATCGTCTCCTGTTATAGGGCTAATCCAGATATCATATGCAAAATTATCACCACCAAGGAGAATGGGATCAACCCAGGCTAAAATATCTTCTCGCCCTTTTTCTTCCCAGAGTCGTATATCTTCTTCGATTGTACAGGTTTCAAAAGCATCTCTTAAATTTAGACAACAGTTTCCGCATTGTTTGCACTTGAAACCCGATGGTGGCATAATATTATTCCAAAAGGGAAATTTGAAGAATCTTTCAAAGTAAATAGATTAACAAATAACCAGGGAGTTCTCAAGCTCCATTATTCACTCAAACCAGGCATTCACATCAAGTCGATCTCTGATAAAGTTCAAGGTATCGATACCACCAACCTTGCCATTTTTTACCCTTTTAACGTCAGGATTCTCAACTAAATCAAAATCCGATATTGAATGGTTCTTTCTTGCATGTCTTCAACAGACTAAAAAAATTGTCAAAAAATGGCACGGTTGTTGTCAAACATTGTCATAATCCCTTCTCAAACAATTCACACAATTGAACTAACAGGCTGATATCTATCCATTTGTTAAATTTATCAAAGTAAGAATTCCCAACCTTGCACGATATTTGCAAGAGATTGAATTAGATTAGTTCACCTAAATATAATTCTCGGGTGCGCGTGCATCTTTTCTACCGGATATCTTTAAAAAATTAAAAAAAATAAAAGAGTTGCTCCGGTGTTAATAACGGCATTTCGGGATACTATTTAGGTGGTGAGCTATCATATTTAGAGGATTGCTGATCATGGAAGTAATTTTTAATATAATGTTTTTCGTTTCAGTTATAGCGGCCATTTTCTGTCTGTGTGTTTTTTTAGGTAGCTTATTTATTTTATTTCAAAAGAACGAATTGCCGGATATTGAAGATGTTTAGCTTGGTATCAACACTTGAAACAATAGAAGAAAAACCGGCTACGAAGAGCTATGCCGGAAATAAAGATGAATCAAGCACCATTTTGGACAAGTATTACAGCGTACAGTTCTCCTTAAGTAAGATGGATCCGACTTATCTGTTCAAATTGCGAGATATTTCAAGTAACGGACTATGCATTCTGGTAAAACAAGATTCCACCGTGTTCAGACGATTGAATGAAGGGGATATATTGGACATGGAATACAATCCGACAAGATCTTCAGGTCCCACCAAACTTTTAAAAACCCAGATCACATCCAAAAATAGTTATGATCGTTTTAAAGGTCATTCTCTTATCGATCTGAAAATCATTGACAAATAGAATGGTCGTCTGCGGCCTCAATAATCCCCCCAAGCTCTTTGGCCGCCTTGGTCTGATTCATTCCCTGGTTGTCAATTAATCGTAACAGTTTGTGATCATTAATTTTTGGTGGTCGCATAGTTGACTCTCCGGTTGACAGGTTGACAAGCAATTAATGGATACAAAACACCATTCGTATAATACCTCTTATGGGTCTAGTGTGGTGCAAAAATCGGTGAACCCAGGTGTATCAAAGTGGTGTTGAAATCCATTAACCACTTGTCATAAAATTGTCATAAAAGTTTATCTCCGGCCATAGTCCGGCCACAGTCCTACCAATATCTGTGTGCCGGCAAATCGTCGATTTTAATAGAAAAGCCTCAAATCGTTGATTTTTATATTGATAAAGATCTCCGCATTATGGTACTCAAAATCCCGCGGGGGCAACCCCATGTCGGTTCGATTCCGACCTCCGGCACCAAGGAAATGACAAGGGTTTAGCAAACATCGTGTTGCCAAACCCTTTTTTGTTTTTTGGGGATTCATGGTAAGGCGTGCCGTTCCCACACAAGTTCGTCCCAGGGGCTGGATGGGTGAATATGATATATCTCCTTGATATCCACGATATACTTCTGTGGAAAGATATATTTCTTGATTAATGTCGATTGTTTTAATATGAAAAAAACATGGTTACTAAAAATTCAAAAATATGGATCGACGCACTGGCAAACGTGTTGAAAACGTCGAAGTATCACCGCTATGAAAACCGCATCCATTTTGGATCCGAAGCTGTTGGATGCCGTTTGATGTGGCCTTAAAAAAAATAGAAAAAAAAGCCGATGACAAACAATTCCAATAAATTTAGCAGTGAAGAAGTATACGATCGAATATTGAAAATCATTGCTGATTTGTCAGAAAAACAACAGCGGAACCTTCTGGACAGGTTGGAGAAATGGCGGCGATCCAAGTTTAAGGAAAAGAGAAAATATCCTAGAAAACAAACTTTTATCTGGGCCGAATGTTCAGCCAACAGACGCGCTTTGAACGATTTCATTCAAAATTTAAGCGTTGGGGGACTATTTATCGAAACTCAAATTCCTTTTTTTGTCGGAGAAGGGCTTTCAATGACTTTTTCTCTCTCCGGTGCAGACGATCCCATAAAAATCACTGGAAAAATTGTCAGGGTAAATACAAGGGGAATCGCGGTGCAATTCGATGAGGTTTTAACCGATATTTAATTCATCCCCGCACCTGTCCAACCCATACCCTGTTCGTCAACCAAGAACTTTTCAAAGACTTTGTGCAAAAATGAAAACGGCATTCCTGATACCCCTGTAAATATTTCCTCTCCCATGGTCCATTCTTTGGGTCGAGAGGCGGTCTTGCAGGGAACAATGCGTAGTTTTTTTCCCCTTTTTGTACTTTATAAATCTGGGTTGACAAGGTCGGGTTTAAACGGTTAAATTTTAATAAATACCGCTGATGAAATCTGCCGTCTGCCTGATGGCGATTTTCATCGGGGCGTTACATCCCTCGCACGAGCCCCTGGAGCCCGCCTTTCTCCAGGGGCATTTTTTTCGATTCCCGCGCCCCTTCCATTATCCGGATCAACAAATCACCTTGACTTGCCACATTGTGGCATTGTATGTTGAATTTATAGAATGCGTGTCGTTCAAGCGCCCCGCCGATTCCCTGTGATCGGGGGGCAATGCCCGTATGAATGACCCCCTGTTTCTTGCTCCGGATACGCCTGCCGGAGGCGTTCCGGTGTTACACTCAATCCCTCGCCTGGGTCGCAAAGGGATCACTGGTGCGAGAAAATGTGGCCTCCCACTGATGGGACCCGGGATTTTTCTGCCGGCACAGCCTATAAACATGCTTCAGACACTGAATAAAATTTATTTTTTAAATAAACTTCTTGACATGCCATATTTTGCAGATGTAAGGTAAAAACCACTTATGGAATGTTGCCATTCCATTCTCCTTTCAATCCTCTGTGATGCCCCCGGAAAACGCAACCCTTTCCGGGGGTTTTCTCTTTCATCAAAAACGATTCCCAATGGGTGTTGGCACTTTTGTATTCCGAGAATTCAAGCTTCCCGGTATCTTCTGGCTTTTTTGATTGATTTCAAGAAAAAATTTTAATATTGATAGGTTGTTGTGCCAAAATCGTTCACTGCCGGACAAGATATCCGCTCCAAAAACACCCGGGATTTGCAATGGATTTGGAGAAAGCGCAGAGCCATCGATTTAAAAAACGAGAATATGCTTAAGAAAATCATATCCAGCGGACAAACCGAAGCAGAGCTGGCGGCCCTCGATGCAGCCATTAAGATGGGAGTTTCCCATGGAGGTTGGGTCCTACAAAGAAGACCGACTGAAACCGCCGCGCTACCAGCAAAGTACAGACTCCAAGAAATGCCTGCCCACAACTATTCTGAATGTATTGAACAGAATGTGATCGATTCCAAAGGCACCCTGATAATTTCATGCGGAAAACCCACCGGCAATCTCGATTTTTCCAGAAAAATGACCTTAAAACACAGGCATCAACTGCTCGGTATCGATCTCGATATAACAAATTTTATTGAGGCCGCCTCCCTTGTTCATGATTGGATTCAATTGCGGCGCATCGATGTGCTGTATGTGACCGGATCCGATGCCGCCGCAAATCCTGATGTGGGGAATCACACAACCTTTATCGTTGAGAGTGCAATATTATTGGGTCTAATGAATGCCGACTCGGGTCCTCAACTTGTCCATGATTCCCCTGGAGGATCCTCCGGCAAACCCTTTGACATACCCAAAACCGTGAACGAAGCTGTTGATCAAATAATTTTAGAAATGTCGTTGAAAGACCGGGTAAAATTAGCGAACCTCAGAAGAGAGGATATGGAACCCTTTGGCGTAACGTTCAGAATTTTTATTCGGAATCGGTTGTTTCAAAAAGGAGCGAATAGAGACCTGATCAAATCCTGTATCGCTGTTTCGGGAAACGATGATCTCAACGAAAGCAAGGCAACCTTTGTGATCATAGAAAAGCTGTGGGAAAGATTAAAAGAAACGCATAAATTAAAAATTGTTAAATAGTGTATATTCTAAGAGGCACGTTGCGTTTCCAATTCATAAATGAGCAATTTTTGTCCGGATCAAGGCCGCCAGTTAAGTAGGCTTCGCATTTCACGGGGCTGGCATAGCGGGTTTTCGGTGAGGCATACTTCCTGTATGCCGCAGCCGGAAGCCCGCGGAGAACGCAGATCCGGGCAAAAAGGGCCATTGATGGATGGAAACTAAATAAATAATCATCAACGTCCTGTTGCTTCGGAGGATTTCCACCATGGGAAACAAGGATATTGAACTGGGGAAAAATGAAGTCCGGGCCTTTCTATTTGAAATAATCGACAGAATGTCCGAATCAGAAATGCGGCGGCTTTTAAATGAACTCGAAGAAAGACAACAAAAGGAACGGAGATCGTATCGTCGAAAAGATTTCCAGACTACAGTCGATTATAACGTAGCGGATCGATATTATCGGGACTTTATTCAAAACATCAGCGAACGGGGCGTGTTCATCAAAACCACCGAAACCTTTTCGAAGGGTCAAAAAACGTTAATGACCTTCATGTCTCCGGATTATCAAAAACCTTTTAAGATCAAGGGTGAAATCGTTCGGATTCACCCGGATGGCGTGGGTGTTGCGTTCAGCATAGAAAGTGAGGCGCTGAGGTCCTCGTTAAAAAGCTTGATAAATATGATCCAGAGCGACTAGGAACGCCGCCGCTCACGTTTTTGTTTCATCTTTCCATTCTTCCGTTCGTCCCCAGGGGTGATTCCCCGAGAAACTTTACAGAGACGGCTTTATATATGTCATAAAGTATTCTGAATGCCCGGTGGTCGGACGTTGTCGGCAGCGACCCGTACCGAAAAATATTAAAGCCGCTCCTCTTGGCGTAATAAATTTCGATAAAGGGGGTTCTATATGGTGACGGATATCTTCATATGGGCACGTTTTGTGTTGCTGGCCGCCAGCGCCCTGCTGCTGATCTGGGCCCTGAAAAAGTTGAAATCGAACGGGAGTTCCAACGTGGAACAGGCAATTCGAGAGGAGTTCCGCGTTGCCCGTGAAGAATCGGCTCAAGCCGCCAGAAATCTCAGGGAGGAAGTCTCCGGGGGACAGAAATCTTCGATGGACACCCTGGTAAAGACCATCGGTGAAATGCGCAAGTCACAAAGCGATCAACTGGGATCCATTGCCCAGCGAATCCAGGAACTGACGGCGTCGAATACGTCGGGGCTCGAGACCCTTCGAAGGACCATCGATACACAATTAAAGAACCTTCAGGAGAGTAATGAAAAGAAACTCGACCAGATGCGGGAAACCGTCGATGAAAAATTGCAAAGCACCCTGGAAAAGCGGCTCGGCGAGTCCTTCAAGCTGGTGAGCGAGCGACTTGAGGCGGTTCAGCACGGGCTGGGTGAGATGCAGAATCTTGCCACGGGGGTGGGGGATCTAAAGCGGATGCTCACGAATGTGAAAGCGCGTGGAACCTGGGGAGAAGTCCAGCTCAGCGCCCTTTTGGAGCAAATCTTGACAACGGATCAATACGGAAAGAACGTGAATATCAAAGACGGGTCCCAGGAGAGTGTCGAATACGCCATCCGTCTTCCCGGGGATGACGATGAACCTGAATCTTGTGTCTGGATGCCCATCGACTCGAAGTTTCCCCAGGAAGACTACTTGAGACTGGTGGAGTCCGCGGATGCAGCCGACGCAGACGGTGTGCAGAAAGCCACTGCAGCCCTCATCCGTTCCATACACAATTCAGCCAAAGAGATCCGCGATAAGTATATCGACCCGCCAAAAACCACCGATTTCGCCATCATGTTTCTCCCCACCGAAGGCCTTTACGCAGAGGTCCTTCGGCAACCGGGCCAGGTGGAGAAGATTCAGCAGGATTACCGAATCGTGATTGCCGGACCCACCACCCTGTCGGCAATTTTGAACAGTCTGCGGGTTGGTTTTCGAACATTGGCCATCGAGAAGCGGTCCAGTGAGGTTTGGAAGGTTCTGGCCGCCGTAAAGACGGAATTTGGAAGATTCGGGGACGTCTTGGGCAGGGTAAAGCGGCAGTTGAAAACAGCCTCTAATACCATCGACCAGACCGAGGTGCGAACCCGAGCCATGGAGCGAAAGTTGCGTGGGGTGGAGAAACTCCCGGCTGAAGGGACTACTGAAATCCTTGAATTGTCAAACGCCGGCATAGACGATACGCCGATGGAGTGAGTTGGCGCAGGTTTTTGTATTTGGTTATAAAATCAAAGGGATAAGGATTTGTGGATGATAATTGCCAGGGGGACGGCGATACTTAAGATAAACAACAGTCCTTCATATGAAGTCCAGGCTTCGTAACGACTCCCTCCTTTTTTGCGAACATTGACGTATTTAGAAAGAAAACCCAGCCCCATCACCAGCCAGAACGTCAGCAGCCCTACCACAACTGTCGGTGTGTTCATCGTTTAAATAGTTCCCGTCTTTTTCCCATTGAAGATGTGATATTTCGGGTCGTTGTTTTAACGCGAAACCCTCATTCAGAACCCAACACAAGGGCATCATGAAAAATTAAAACAACAAGTTATAAAGAAGCATCGCGAATGCATTCAGTGCGGCTTGTCGAGTGAAATCTTCAAATTTAAATGAACAATAATATAGAATCGAAGTATTTTCAAGGACTTTATGGACCGATCATTTGGTTGGAGGGTTCAAGAAGAAAGATTCTGTCGGCGGTGCATAAAGTTGCACGGGGAGACGCATCCATGAACCCGTCTTTAAAGTTCAACTCCATGTTGAAATTTGCCTGGAAACAATGTTATCCTAAAATTGGATAACCCATGGGAATGGTCTCTTAAAAACATTCTCATCTGCCAAACATGTCCGATTCAAAGAAGGTAAAAAATGATATCTTCTAATCTGTCTTTGTCTTATCTTTTTCGTGTTCCGCCAGAAAAACAAGACGTTGAAATGATCGAAAGTTTTGTTGAAGACGAGACTGAAGAGGACGAATTGGATCCCGAAGCCTTTGTCCGTTGCCGTCAATGCCTTAATATCATAACGCATCCTGCCGAACGGATCACCGTCCAGGGCTCGCACCAGCATACCTTTGCCAACCCCCATGGAATTGTTTTTGAGATCGGGTGTTTTAGAACTGTCAAAGGGTGCGGTTATGTGGGGCCTTCTTCGGATGAGTTCAGCTGGTTTCCGGGATATGGCTGGCGAATTGCGGTTTGCGTCCGGTGTTTGATGCATCTTGGATGGTTGTTCGATTCGCCGGATGCGGACAGTTTTCACGGATTGATCCTCGATCGCATCCTCACCCGGTAGATTCCCGCGGGTAAGTCCGGTGGGTTTTGCCGTTGCGTTAACCCTGAAATCCGGACGAGTTCCCTTTGACATGAGAACGGCTTTAGCTTATATTTATTAAAATGGTTTCTTTATGGCGGCTCAAACTGCAACGCTCGCCCCGTTGAATTTCGGGGATTGGACAGGGCCGGCGCATTCTATGCTATATTGTCGAAGATACCATTAAGGGGGGGGTGAAGGGACGTTGATCCCGCAACACCTGTCGATCTTTTCTGTTGGGCGCAAATACCTTTTCAACGGGGCTGCAGAGAGCTTCAATTTCGTTTCCATCCATTTGGCAAGTGATAGAGGTGTAAGTTCGCGGGTGTCGACTTCACCGGAGGCATCTGCGGCTCTCCCACATTTTGGGTGTAAATTTGTCAACATTCTTCATGAGTAATTTGGACTGAAGAAAGGAGGGTTGTACCATGAGAGTTGAAATAAAAAAGGTTTTTTGTGCCACCGATATTTCAGACTTTTCCAACCATTCTATCTCTTGGGGTATTGCTCTGGCCCAAGAGTTCGGAGCCAAGCTTTATGTCTGCCACGTGGTCGACTTTCCCACCAGCATCACCTACGGAGATGGGCCCATATTCTTTATGGATCAGCAGGACCTTGCCATTGGTAACGCGCATAAGCAACTTAAACAGTTAATCGGCGAGGCTCAGATCGAATGGGAACCCCTGGTTACCATCGGTCATGCCGCCGATGAGATATCCCGTCTCGTGGAGGAAAAGGGTGCGGATCTGGCCATTTCAGCGACCCACGGCCGATCCGGTCTCAAACGACTGGTTCTCGGTTCTGTTACCGAACGTCTCATGCGCACCCTTCACTGTCCCTTACTGATCGTTCGCGGTCCGGAGCATAATTTAAATATCCTTTCGGATCAAACCATACACTTTCCAAAAATCCTGGTGGGGTGTGATTTTTCTGAGGATTCCAATCTGGCATTTCAACACGGACTCAGCCTGGCCCAGGAATTTGAATCCGAACTGCACCTGGTCCACGTGAAAGAACCGTCTGTATATGTGAACTGGCTCAAGACGTCCGTGGAATATGAAAAAGACCTTGATGATGAGCTGAAGATCCGGATAATAGATCGGCTTAAAAATATGGTTCCCCAAGAAGCCCGTAACTGGTGCACCCCGCAAACCGTGCTTTTAAAGGGTCATCCCCATGAGGAACTGATCCGCTATGCCAAGGCAAACGACATCGCTTTGATTGTTCTGGGAGTGCGGGGACAAGGTCTTGTGGAGAAACTGTTTGTGGGATCCACGACGGATCGCGTGGCACGTCAGACACCGTGTCCGGTTCTCTCCGTGTGTCCGACAGGTTAGCACCCATATTCTTTAAACCAAGGACATGGCTGACCGGATATTTCAGGAGTTCTCGATGGCGCTGGTTGGATTCAAAAGATTCGATGATGCTGAGAATTCGTCAATGACCCCAATCAGAGCACCTGGACTGCCGGCACATTTTTCTTTTCCGGAGGCATTATGATAAAATCACCGCTGATCCAGGAGCCCCTGCCCGGTCCAAAAGCACGCAAACTGATCGAGGAGGACCGGGCTTGCGTCTCTCCCTCCTATACGCGTTATTATCCTCTGGTGGTTGAAAAAGCCAAAGGCCTTTGGGTCCACGATGTGGACGGCAATATATTTCTGGATTTTACCGCCGGCATCGCTGTTTGCGCCACGGGGCATTGTCATCCCCGGGTGGTCAAGGCGATCAAAGATCAGGCCGACCGCCTGCTGCACATGTCCGGGACCGATTTTTACTACAGCGCCCAGATTGCCCTTGCAAAAAAGCTTTCGAGCCTTACTCCGGGAAACGGCGGAAAAAAGGTTTATTTTGGGAACTCCGGCGCAGAAGCGGTTGAGGCTGCATTCAAACTGGCCCGGTGGCATACCCAGCGTGAATTGAATCTGGCCTTTTACGGGGCGTTTCATGGCCGGACCATGGGGGCACTGTCCCTTACGGCCAGCAAGACCATCCAGAAAAAACACTATAACCCATTGGTTCCGGGTATCACGCATATCCCCTATGCCTATTGCTATCGGTGCCCCTATAATCTTCGGTATCCTGGGTGTGAACTGGGATGTGTCCAATGGGTTGAAGATACCCTTTTCCGAACCACCATCCCCCCCGAAGAGGTGGCCGCCATCATCGTGGAGCCGATCCAGGGAGAAGGGGGGTATATCGTGCCGCCGCCTGAATTTCATAAGAAATTGAGCATCATCGCCAAAAAATATGGCATCCTTTATGTGGTCGACGAAGTTCAGTCGGGGATGGGGCGAACGGGAAAAATGTTTGCAATGGAACATTTTGACGTGGATCCGGACATCATTGCGCTGGCCAAGGGGATCGCTTCGGGCATGCCCTTGGGGGCATTGATCGCAGGGACTGAGATTATGAATTGGGAAGCCGGCTCCCATGCGTCCACTTTCGGCGGAAATCCTGTTTCATGTCAGGCAGCGTTGGCGACCATTGAACTGCTGGAAGAAGAACTTATAAAAAATGCCGCCCATCAGGGGGACTATCTGATGGCGGGACTCCGGGAACTGCAGCAATCGTACGAATGTATGGGCGATGTCCGGGGCAAAGGGCTGATGGTGGGGGTGGAGTTGGTCAAAGACCGTGAAACCAAAGAACCCGCCAGAAGGTGGCGGAACGAAATTATTCAAAACGCTTTTCACAAAGGGCTGCTGCTGTTGGGGTGCGGAGAAAATACCATCCGATTTTCTCCCCCCCTGACGGTCACTGCCAAAGAGATCGATACCTGCCTGTCCATATTCGATAATGCTGTTGGGGAGATAGCGGGATGAGGGTTATTCGGATGTCGAATCGGAAGGGGCTCCTACCCGATGGTAGAACGCCAGGTCCCAGTCCCCTGTTTCCGGGTCATGACGAAGAATGTAAACGGCGTTGTCATCTCCATGAACCTTGAAATATCGGTGGTTGGGCGACAACCATTGATCTTGAACGTCTTTGACCTCGATTTTCCTATTTCCCATAAAGATTCTCCGGGGGGTTTCTTCTCCCCGATACCCGGCATAGCATTCCACTATTATTTTCATCCTGTGCTCCCAACGGCGCCAAAATTTTGAGTGATGCTTAACTGGCCACTTTAGGTCTTTCTTTTAAGACAGTAAAGAATTTTTTTTCGATGGAACAATTTTTTTAATGCCCCCTGATGTTGGGGGCTCAAGGGGGAGATTTTTTTCCCAGGACCCGGCGGGGAGCTCGATCCCCATATTTTGAGAAATTTCTGTTGCATTACGGCCATGGGACAGTTAACCCTAACGATGCAAAAACAGCCGTGGGGTATTGTAAAAAAGATAACTTTATTATCCGGTTGTTCCCGATCTAACGGGCGTTGCTGAAAAGCAGTGCATCTCGTATCAAAAAATCACTAAAAACAATTGGTTGTTTAAACAGCGTCTGGGTCGACGCATAAATTTTGCACCGGAGTTCATTTGTGTCCCGACAATCAACCACTTCGACTCCGGCCCGGGACAGTTCCGGGCTGGTCTGGAAAGTATGCGCAGCAACGTTCTGCCGACTGGCCCTCAATTCTGCACGGCGGTTTGTCTATCCCTTTGCGCCGGCCCTGAGCCGTGGGCTGGGGGTGCCGCTGACCGCCATTACGTCGGTCATTGCAGCCAACCAGTCCACGGCGCTGCTCGGCATGTTTTTTGGCCCTATTGCCGACCATTTTGGGTATCGTTTGATGATGCTGGCCGGACTGGGTATGCTGGTGGCCGGAATGTTCGCCGGGGGGTTTTTCCCCTTCTACGGCGTTGTTCTGGTGTCGCTGTTTATCGCCGGTCTCGGAAAAAGTGTTTTTGACCCGGCGCTACAGGCGTATATCAGCGAACGGGTTCCCTTTCACCGGAGGGGCCTGATCATCGGCCTGCTCGAGTTCAGCTGGTCCGGCAGTACACTGGTGGGAATTCCCCTCATCGGCGTTCTCATGGAGTATGTGGGCTGGCGCGCCCCCTTTTTCGCCATGGGCGGCGTCGGGGTGATCGGTATTTTCGCGTTGAGCATCCTGATGCCCAAAGAGGCTAAAGGGCGGGTCAAGCATCGAACGGCGTCGGGTGTATGGAATTTCTGGCGACGGCTGGGGCAGGAACGTGGCGCAATGGGGGTCATTGGCTTTTCTTTTTTTGTGAGTGCAGCCAATGATAATCTTTTCGTGGTTTACGGTGCATGGCTGGAAAAGTCTTTCGATCTGAGCCTCGTGGCTCTGGGCCTGGGCACCGGCATCATCGGGGCGGCGGAGTTGGCAGGGGAGAGCTTGACCGCGGCCGTTTCCGACCGCCTGGGACTGAAACGGTCCATAATCCTGGGGCTGTGCCTGTGTATGGTCAGTTATGGGGTTTTACCCCTGCTGGGCGAGACCCTCCCCCGGGCCCTGGGCGGGTTGTTTTTGATTTTTATCACCTTCGAATTTACCATTGTCTCGGCGTTGTCACTCTGTACAGAGCTGCTTCCCGGATCTCGGGCGACCATGATTTCGGCCTTTCTTGCGGCGGCCGGGGCCGGACGGGTGGTGGGCGCCCTGACCGGCGGGCTGGTCTGGTTGACCGGCGGGATCCTTTTGACCACCCTTGTGTCTACCGGCGTCACAGGTTTGGGCCTCGGGTCCTTGATCTGGGGATTGCGGGGGTGGGGTGAGGGGATCGGATAATTAACCCGGCGATCCAAGGTGTTATCAGCGTAAGATCGCTCCGCTCCATGAATAATGCTTTTTTTAAACCGTGTAAACTCGTGTTAAGGGCTCGTAAAGAAAGAACAGATATCAATATATAAAGAAATCGGTTGGTTTTCCGACAATATAACCTCTTTCAATGAAAATTTTTCGGCATTCGTCTGTTCTTTCCAACGATCCCTAACACACTCAAACAGTACACGCTTTAAAAAAGATCATTCATTCCGCTGATGGAAAAATATTATAATAGAGATCTCCTCCGACCGCTTAATTAATTGATTGTATGGAAATATTTTCTTTTTAGCGGCAAAATCGTCCCAAGGCATGCCGAGGAAAAAGGGTTCGGGGATGCGTTATATGGCATGGCAAAGGAATGCTATCACTAGAGCATTTCTTTGGGGGAAAAAATGTGGTATCAGTGGTAGCTGCCGTTATGGAAAATCTATATACACAAAATCTGAATGACGCTTTGGGAAAATTGAGGGACGATATTCCACGGATCGTGGACTTGCTGGGACTCGATCGGGGCAAGGCGGCGGACACATGGGCCCATATTATCGACCATAAGCTCCTGGTCCGGCTTTCCCCTGATTTTCCCATAATGGCCACCATCTGCGGCGGCGGCTCTTCGGGAAAGTCGACCCTGTTCAACTCCATTGTGGGTGACCGGCTATCACCGGCGGGGGGCAGCGCGGGGCTCAATCGCCGGGTTCTCGTGTCCGCCCACGGAGGTATCCTCCACCGGCCGGAGATTCTTCCCGCCCTGTTCGAACCCTTCGGGCATGGGCCCGCCCGTCTTGAAAATCGGGAGGATCTCACCCTGCCGGGGCCTCCGCTCTATGTATTAAACGACGGGGTTCCCCGTAACCTGGTCCTCATGGACACACCGGACTTCGATACCGGTGCCAAAGGCGTATACATCAACCGGGACGTTACCCGGCAGGCCCTGGAAGCATCTGATATTTTAATATATATTTTTACCAATTCCAACTACAACAATCGCGATAACACCGATTTCATCGCCCAAATGCTCACCGGAATCGGCATTCGAAAATGCTTTTTGATCTATCGGGTTTATCCCAGTTTTTCGGACGAAGAGGTGCGAGCACACGCAATGACCGTGGCCGGCAACTTATACGGCAGCGACGCGCACCGTTATGTGCTGGGGATTTATCGAACGGATGAGGACAATGCCGTTGCGGCCGGTGAAAAATTCATGACGTTGCGGTCCATCGATGAAAAAGATCCGTCGTTTATGGCGGCCCTTACCACCGTCGATTCCAACGCCATCAGGCTCGAATTGCTGTCCTCTATTTTAAAGGATGTGCTGATCCAGGCTGCTGAAATCGTTGAACATGCAAAAATTTCCAACCAGGGTCTGCGCCTTTATCTCGATACGCTGCAGACCGCCCAGAGTCATTGTGTTCAGGAAACGCTCCAGCATTTTCCCATGGATCGGGTGATGAAGCGGTTTGTGGAGATATGGATGGAAACGGATCCTCCCTATGTCAAGGCCATGCGCAAAACCGGGAGCCTTATCGAAGCTCCATTTAAACTGCTGGTGGGTACGGCAAAAAAGGTCAAAAAGATTTTTTCCGATACGGAAAAACAGACCCGGGCTCCGGATTTTGTCGACCGGGTGGAAGAAGATCTTCTCAACGCTGTAAACAGCATCCATTCCACGGCGGTCCATTCAGACATATCCGTCGACGCGCCCCTGAAGGATCCCGT
Source organism: uncultured delta proteobacterium (assembly GCA_963790095.1). Lineage (GTDB taxonomy): Bacteria > Desulfobacterota > Desulfobacteria > Desulfobacterales > UBA11574 > JAAXQD01. The sequence goes on from CAWBNO010000014.1 coordinate 14,227, forward strand.
GACCCGGCGAATGCTCGAAACCCTCGAGGAGATCCGGGCCGGCGAGGCGCTCAAAGGCACCGAAAGACCGTACACAGTGCCCGGCGAGGAAAAAGGAACCCGGACCTTCCTTGTTTCCGCCCACCCGGTGGTGTTTTCCGAACAGGAAAAATTGCGGCGCATGGATTGGAAATCGGTGCTCGAGTCGATTCTTTCCCGCCGTGATGTCATCGTGGAGCTGTCCCACGGCATCGAAATGACCCTGAAAGATCTGGCCGACGAATACCGAAGCAAAATGGGCATGTGGACCAAAATTCGGCAGATGTTCGCCGCATTTTTGAATGTGGTTCCGGCCACCGCAGCGGTGACGTATATCATATCAACGGGAGATCCCGTGGGGGCCGTGGGAATCAAGGTCAAGTTGACCGGCCTGTTCGGGCTCCACGATCTTTATGCACTGGTTGCCATACCCGCCACCACGGGGCTTAAAAAAGCCGATCAGAAGCAGCTTGAAGAGATGCTCGGCCCCATTGTGCAAACCTGGTTGAACGACAAGCTCAAAGCCGTACGGGAGCTTTTCGAACAGGAGGTCACCGGTGGAATCATACGGGCGGCAACAGATGTGCTGGATGCCTCAAACCCGCTGATCCATGGGATCGAAACCCGCATCGAGACGTGCAAAAAAGCGATGGTATCATGATGATTTCAAACCAAAAAACAGAATCGATCAAAGCCCTGGGAAGGATCGAGGGCTTCAAAAATGACGTTCACCTGCTTCACCAAGCCATTGACCGGGCGCCCCTTTGGCAGCCGGCGGCAGGGCTTAAAAAGCAGTGCAGCGAAGTCCTCCGCATGATGGGCGATCTCGAACAACGGTTCGAGCGGAAGCTCATCGTGACCCTCATCGGTCCATGCGGATCCGGCAAGTCGACGCTCCTCAATGCCCTGGCCGAAGTCGACGATCTGTCCAAAACAGGGCATCATCGCCCCACCACCCGGAACCTGGTTGTTTTGAGCCAGACAAAGAATGACGCCGACCCATTGAGTGAACAACTCGGCAGGGAGAATGTCGTGTTTCGATCGAGTCGCGCCGCAAAAACCCTGGAGCATGTATTGCTCATTGACACGCCGGATACGGACAGCAGTGAACAGGAAACCCACATCCCGGTGGTGCAAAAAGCCATCGCCCTTTCGGACATCCTCATCTGTGTTTTTGATTCTGAAAATCCCAAAAGAAGGGATCACATCGATTTTTTGGCATCGTATGTCCGCCTGTTTGCCGGGGATTCTCTGGTGGTGGTGATCAACAAGTGCGACCGTCTGGACGAAGGCGAACTCAGAGAAAAAATCGTACCGGAGTTCAAAACGTTCATCCACGCCGCCTGGGAAAGACCGGTTCAAACCGTCTTGTGCATTTCCGCCCGCCGGAACCTGTCCAATCCCGAGTGGGACCTTTCGGTGGGTCCGAAGCACGACTTCGATCAATTTAAGGACCTTAAGCAGATGATTTTCGGCACCTTCAATCGCCCTGGATACGTGGTGGACCGGCGGATGGAAAATGCCCGAAGTTTGCGGGATTATGTTTTTCAAGAGACGGGAGCTGAAGTCGAAAAAGATGCCAAGGGGCTGGAAGCCGCAAAAACGCGCATTCGGTCCGCCGAAAAAAAAGCATTGGCCGATGCGCTTTTTGCAATCAAAGACAACCACGCCGGTCAGTTTTTCGGCATTAATGTCCTGTTGTATCAGAAACTTGCACAGCGCTGGCTGGGACCGGTGGGATGGCTCATCGCCCTATGGGCGCGCATTCTAATTTTTGGCACCGGTATGGTGGCCATGTTGAGATTCGGCAACCCGATACGTCAGCTGACGGGCATGGTTTCTTCTTTGCTGCATTTTAAAGAATCCCGGGCAGCGGTGGCCGAAACCGGCAAAAGCGATGGCGTGGATGCGGCCATGCGCAGTTACCGGATGACCATTTTACAGGAGTGGCCGGATCTTGCCGAAGCCCTGGTTAAATCCCGGTTCATCCCGTCGGTGCGTCATATGAAAAATGCCCTTTCACACGAGAACACATTGGACGAGGATTTGACCGCCCTCTGGAACCGTTGCCTGGACAATACCCTGGAAAAGGCTTCCAAAACCCTTAGCGGATTTATATTCCAGGTGGTTTTCAACCTGCCGGTGATGGCCATTCTCGGTCATGTGGGGTGGACCACTGCACGGGATTACTTTGCCGGGCATTATCTGTCTTCGGATTTTTTTCTGCACGCATTTCTGACCATTGCCATCGCACTGTTTTTAAGTTTCTTTGTCTTTCAGGGGTGCGTTCGTTTGTTTGCCGGATCCGGAAGAATTGTGGGCAAAACGTTTTCTGAAATAAAACACCAGGTGGAAGGGTTGGAGCCCCTATCGACAACCCCTGTGGGCGAGCAAATCGATGCGGTGCTGGGTCTTAATTTTTCCAATCCGGCTGTCCAATAGATGGTTGTTTGATTCTGGAATTTTTGTTGTTTTTTTGTAAACATAAAATAAATTACGAAAACACGAAAGGAAGACGGTACGAAATCGAATCATTCTTTTCGTGTTTTGATTTTTTGTGCGTTCGTGATAAAACATTTTTGTTTCCGACGTGTTCGGAGTAAGATAAAGGGACTATTCGTTTGATGATCGTTTATATAAAACTCCTGTTAACCGCACTGTTATGGGGGGGTACGTTTATCGCCGGGCGCGTGGTTGCCGGAGATGTGGGCCCCTTTTCAGCGGCCTTTTTCAGGTTCTTAATCGCCTCGATTTTCCTGGTAATCTTTACATACCGGATGGAGGGGAAGCTCCCCTTACCGGGGAAGCGTCAAATGATTCCCGTTTTTCTTTTGGGTATGACCGGTGTATTTTTATACAATGTCTTCTTTTTTAAAGGACTCAAACTCATCCATGCCGGTCGGGCGTCCATTATTATTGCCGGCAATCCCATATTCATTACACTTTTTTCCGCATATTTTTTTAAAGAAAAACTGAACCTGATCAAAGGTATCGGCATTGTCATATCGGTGATCGGTGCTGTGATCGTCATCTCAAAGGGGAGCGTGGGTGAGATTGTAAACGGCGGCATCGGGTGGGGAGAAATTTTTATCTTCATCTGTGTGTTGAGCTGGGTGGCGTATTCTTTGATCGGCAAAGCCGTCATGAACGGTCTGAGTCCCCTGGCTTCGGTGGCCTATTCTTCGGTGATCGGCACCGTGATGTTATTTTTCCCTGGGGTTTTCGAAGGGATGTTCAATGATTTCAGAAGTTATCCCCCCATGGCCTGGTTGAGTATTTTTTACCTCGGTTTTTTCGGAACCGTCATCGGATTTGTCTGGTATTATGAAGGGATCAAAAAAATCGGAGCCATGCGGGCAGGCCTTTTTATTAATTTCGTTCCCATCTGTGCGGTGGTGCTGGCTTTTTTTATGTTGGACGAACCGATTACCCTGTCGTTGTTCATCGGCACCGTACTGGTCTGTTCCGGGGTTTATCTGACCAACAAAAGGTTCCCCCCGGATACGGTCGAATCGACCGTAAAGACGGACGTTATCGTGAATCGTGAAACCATGGTATAATTTGAGTGACAGAATGGACCCTATGGATGAAAAATATCTATCGGCCACGGCCATCCTCGACAGTGATCATGAGACGGTTGTGGAATATGCCAATAAAACCGTAAAAGATGCCGGGGACGATCCTGTGGATAAAGCCGTAAAACTCTACTACGCGGTACGGGACCATATCTGGTACGATCCCTATTATCCGTTCTATCTTCCGGAGCATTATCGTGCCAGCAATATCATTAAAAGCGGCCGGGGATTTTGCATCAGCAAGGCCGGACTCCTTTGTGCCCTTGGAAGGGCGTGCAATATTCCGTCGAGGGTCGGATTCGCCACGGTCCGAAATCACCTGGCCACTCCCAAGCTCATCGAGTACATCGGCTCAGACCGGTTTGTGTTTCACGGATTTACAGACTTTTATCTGGCCGGCAAATGGGTCAAGGCAACCCCGGCATTCAACATCGAATTGTGCGAAAAACATCATGTGGCACCCCTTGACTTCAATGGCCGCGAAGATTCCATTTTCCATGAATACAGTCCGGATAAAAAACAGTTTATGGAATATCTGGAGTATAACGGGGTATACGCAGACATCCCCGTGGATGACATCGTGGCCACATGGAAACAGGAATACGGCTCCGCTCGGGTCCAAAAGTGGATTGACGATTTCGAAAAAATACGTCTGACTAGCTCCCGATCAAGGGCCGTGAAAGAATCATTCTTTTCCCTTTCCGTCTTCAGGTTGAACAACGGATTCGATTAAAGGTCCGGTGTCCTTCGGAGAGGGAAAGAAATCGGCTGTTTCCGCTTATCTTTTTCGAGATTATCCGAACAATGATAGACATTATCCAAGCGCATACCACTGAAGATATTTTGACAGCAAAGACGCTGTTTCAAGAGTATTCAGAATCACTGGGTTTTGACTTGGGGTTTCAAAATTTTGATGAAGAGCTTGCCGACTTCCCCGGTCAATATTCTCCTCCCGCCGGGCGATTATATTTGGCTCGTTATCATGACCAACCTGTTGGCTGTGTGGGCCTTCGAAAATTTGAAAAAAGCGTTTGTGAAATAAAGCGGCTCTATGTAAAACCGGATTTCCGGGGAAAACAGGCAGGAAGAGAATTGGCAAAGGCGGCCATCGAGGCAGCCAAAACCATCGGATATGAATACATCCGGCTGGATACACTCCCCTCCATGGAAAGGGCCAACACGTTGTATCGGTCACTGGGATTTAAACCCATGGAACCCTATCGCTACAACCCCTTCGACGGGGCTGTTTTTATGGAATTGAATTTAAAAGATTTTAATTCGTTTTGAAAGTGCCGCGGGATAAAACTCGTTGGCATCTATACTAAGGATGGCGTATGAAGACAGATTTTAAATGGATCGCAATTTTTTTTATGGCAATCTTCTTGAAAATATTGCAACACGGTGCAATGCTTGGATGAAACAAAGAAAGCAGGACTGAAAGGAAAGACCATGATCGAGTTCAACCCCATCGGCACCATCCACACGCCGTTTATGGACAGGGAAGGGATGCCGGTCCAGCCGGCAGGAGCAAAGGGGATACGCGGCACCGTTGAGCTTCTTCCGGAGTATATTGACGGGGTACAGGACCTCCGTGGATTTTCTCACATTATTTTGCTGTATGTATTTCACCATTCAAACCGCTACAGCCTGGTGGTGACACCGTTCATGGATTCAGTCCCACGGGGGGTGTTTGCCACGCGTGCGCCGAATCGGCCAAATCCTATCGGACTGTCTGTGGTTCGGTTGGTACGGGTCGATGATACCACATTGCACGTTGAAGGAATTGACGTACTGGATGGAACGCCGCTTCTGGACATCAAGCCCTATGTCCCGGAATTTGACCGTCCCTCCGGCATTGTTCGGACAGGCTGGCTGGAGAAATCAAAGCAGCAGGTCTCTGAAAAAAGGTCGGATGACCGGTTCAAATAGGCGGCCGGCAGGCCATTTTGACACACACGCCGAGAGAATGAAGGCAGACGGCGCCAAACGTTTCGGCGGAAGCTACCCCACCGGAGTGAAGCGGGGGAGCGCACCCCCTGAACACGTACATGGAGTAAGGGTTGAAAGCCGGGTCGCCAGAAGATTCCCAAGTGCGACCCCCGGTGGATTCCGGGTTGGAATTATATTGACAGGGTTCGGCAGTTTTTCTATATTTCCAGGATAAAATCCTTTATTTGAAACCTAAAACAGCCCTTCATGGCCTCTGGATGGGGAAATTAAAAAAAACCATGAAAGCCTATCAACTGACAATACCGGCGAAAAACAAACCCTGCATCCTGGCTCAAATTACGTCGATTCTTGCCCGGAAAAAGATCAATATTCGGTCGGCCACCATATCGTCTTTTGGCGATTCGGGGTTTGTCAATCTCATTGTTGACAACCCCAAGCAGGGCGAAAAGGCCCTCCGTAAAGAAGGCATCGAGGTGGAACTCAAAGAAATTATTACGGTGCTGATCGATGATCGTCCGGGTGGACTGGATGACCTATTACAGGTCCTTTGCACGGAAGATATCAACATTGAAAATGGCTATGGTTTTGTTATAGAAAGCCGGAAACATGCCGTCTTTGTTTTGGATGTCAAAGACGCAGCGCGGGCTGAAGGCCTGATAAACGCATCGGGCTTTAAAACCCTCACCCCCCAGGAGCTTTCCGAGATCGAGCCGTTTCACTACGTGGGATATTAAACGTCACCATACCCAACCCGGGCGTGTTCAGCCGGGTGGGAGGGCGGTCTTGCCCATGGCGCCTTTCCCGCTGTCCGCTCGTGTGGTCCGGAGGTTAGAGAACCGGCCGGGGAAGAAAATAGGGAAAGCCCTTGACAAATGTATTTTACTAAGATAATTGGAGATATTCTTTAAACCATTTTAACATTAAATTCATAGTCAGAGAGATGATCATGAAATTTGAACTTTGGTGCTGGTGGTGGCACAGATTGTGAAGTTTGCTCACCACCTTTGATCACCTGATTAATTGATTTCAGAGCTGTGAGCAGTTTCTTCAGTCGGCGTTGAAGAGGTTCATGGCTCTTTTACTTTAAGCCAGCACTTCTTCAAAAAGTACTGGCTTTTTTGTTCCATGTAATCCTACCCAGGGACGGGAATATGGCCGCCCCGTTATTTATAGAGGACGTAAGTGAATAAACGAAAATTAATTCTGGGGAACGAGGCAATTGCGCTGGGGCTGATGGAAAACGGCTGCACAATGGCAACGTCTTATCCAGGAACTCCGGCTTCCGAGATTCTCGCTTCATTTGCTGCGTTGCAAAAAGAAGAATCGATGCCGAGGCATATCCAGTGGGCGGTTAACGAGAAGGTCGCCTTTGAAATTGCCTATGCAGGAAGTATGTCCGGAGTGCGCGCCGCCGTCAGCATGAAACAGGTGGGTCTGAATGTGGCATCCGATTCTCTCATGAGCGCGGCATACCTTGGCGTAACCGGTGGTTTCGTGGTGATCAGTGCGGATGATCCGGGACCCCATTCTTCACAGACTGAGCAGGACAGCAGGCTCATGGCCATGATGGCAAAGATCCCGGTCCTCGACCCGGATTCTCCCCTCCAGGCAAAAGAGATGGTCGCCACCGCCTTCGAACTATCCGAGACCTTTGAGATTCCCGTGATGCTGCGCCCCACCACAAGGGTCTGTCATGCCCGGCAGGATATTCAACCGGGAAAGATCCAGTGGCATCCAAGGGACATCGATTTTCAAAAAGATCCTGCCCGGTGGGCGGCGACACCTAAATTTCGCTTTCATCTGCATCAAGCGCTGGAGAAAAAGCTCGACGCCATTGCCGGCTATTCGAAAACAGCACCGATCCGGCTCAATGCCGGAGCCAACGCTTCAAAAGCGCTGATCGTATCCGGTGTGGCAGCCGGCCATGCCAAAGAAATCATGAAAGATCTAAATCTGTGGGACCGGATTCCCATGTACCAGGTGCTGCAGCCGTTCCCGTTGCACAAAGATTTCGTCTTTCACATGATCAACACCTATGATGAGATTCTGGTGATCGAAGAGACCACCGGGATCATCGAGATGCAGCTGGCGGATCGCCATCGCATCAAGGGGAAGCTGACCGGTTCGGTCCCCCGGGTCGGAGAACTTCTCCCTGAGACCATCCAAAAGGTTATCAGCGAGTTTGCCGGTCTGGACCCCGTGAAAATCGATGCGGGGTCGGATCCCGGCGTTCGCCCGACACTCTGCGCAGGCTGCCCCCACCGGGCGGCGTTTTTTGCCATTAAAAAGGCGGCGCCAAAGGGGATATATCCCAGCGATATCGGATGTTACACCCTGGGGCTAAACCTCGGCGCGGTGGACACCGTCCTTTGCATGGGGGCCGCTGTCAGCCAGGCGGCGGGCTTTTACCATGCCTTCAAGAATGAAAAAAAACCACCGGACATTGTGGCGACCATCGGGGATTCGACGTTTTTTCATTCCGGCGTCCCGGCGCTGATCGATGCGGTGGTTCAGAAGGTGTCATTTGTACTGGTAATTCTTGACAACCGAACCACGGCAATGACCGGAAACCAGCCCACACCGGCCGTGGGCATGGGGGCCTGTGGAGAGCCCCTGAATTCCGTTGAGATTGAGGCTCTGGTCGAAGGATGCGGCGTTAAATTTTGCCGTGTCGAAGACCCTTACAACCTGAACGAATTTATATCCCTGCTTAAAGATGCGGTAAAATACAGCAAAGAACACGGACCGGCCGTGGTTATTTCGAGGCATCCCTGTCTGATTGACCGGCTCAGAAAAGAAAAACCGGCCCATCATCCGATCCAGGTCCAAGTTTCAGATGAATGCGACGGCTGTGGTTTCTGCGTCAATCATTTTGAATGTCCGGCGCTGGTTTTGGATGAAGAAGCAGAGCAGGTAAATATCGACCCCATCTTGTGCAATGGGTGCGGCGTATGCATTTGTGTTTGTCCTAAAAAATCAATCAAGGAAAAGGGGAAAGATCGTACCGAAAGCACGAAGTAGGGTTTCGGAATTGTCGAAACATCCGGCCAACTTTTTATCTTTTTAAAATCAGGTCGGTTTCTATATAGCGGGAATTGAGAGAAATGGGAAGTATGAGCGGAGCCATGAAACAGCAGATTGTTATCAGCGGCGTGGGGGGCCAGGGTGTCCTTTTTGTCACGCGTCTTCTGGCAGAGGCGGCAATCATGAGAGGATTTTCAGTATTTACCTCGGAAACCCACGGCATGGCCCAGCGGGGCGGAACGGTTTTATCGCATCTTAAAGTGGGGAACTTTTCCAGCCCCTTGATACGGCCCGCCAATGCGGACGGTTTGCTGGCATTAAAAGCGGGCGGTTTAAACCATCACGGTCTTTATCTGAAGCCCCGTGCTTGGGCTGCGGTGAACCGTCCTGAAGATGTTGTTCAGGATTCTGAATCGCCGGTGTTTGCTCTGGATGCGGATGGGCTGGCACAGCGTATTCATCAACCCAAGTCGGTTAACTTGATCCTGCTCGGTTTTACCGTCGGCGTTGTTTCTAAAGGGGTGGACACCCCTCTTTTCTGCTCCCTAGAGGATATAAAAGCGGTTCTTGAAAAAAGTCTGGCAGGGAAAAAGAAGATGCTGGGGGATGCCATAACGGCTCTGGAAACTGGGTTTAATCGATTTAGAGCCGTTGGAGACCGGCGTATCTGAATGGAGTTTTTTTCAAAGCGCCAACATGTTGTATCGAAGTAACGTTAGGAGTTTATCATGAGTTTTATTCCGAAAGATTTAACCGAAGACCAGTTAAAAAAGATTCAGCTCGATGGCTTCAAATGGACCGTGGGCCACGTGTATAAAAATTCACCCTTTTATCGTAAAAAACTGGACAACGCAGGCATTAAACCCGAAGATATCCGTTCCCTCGATGATATCCAACACCTGCCACTTACCGATAAAGATGAATTGCAGAAAGAATACCCTTTCCCTTTGCGTTCCGTTCCATTCGAGGACATCGTTCGGATTCATGCCTCTTCAGGGACGACGGGGAAGCGAAAGGTGCTCTGCTACACCCAAAAAGATGTCGATGTGTGGGCCGATATTTTTGCCCGGTGTTATGAAACAGCGGGTTTAACCCGCAAAGACCGGGTTCAAATCGCCGTGGGATACGGCTTGTGGACCGCCGGTGTCGGATTTCAAGCCGGCTGTGAAAGATTCGGGGCCATGGCAGTGCCCCTGGGTCCGGCCAATGCGGAAATGCACTGTGAAATGTTGGTGGATATGGAGACGACGGTTTTCTGTTCCACGGCGTCCATGGCATTGCTCATGGCAGAAGAGATTCAAAAGCGGGACCTCTTGTCAAAAATAAAGGTCAAAAAGATAATCCTGGGGGCGGAACGCCACAGTGATGCCATGAGGGCGCGCATAAAAGAACTCATGGGGGTGGACCACGTTTTTGATATCTATGGATTGACGGAACTCTATGGCCCGGGAACGGGGCTCGATTGCCATCTTCACAACGGCATCCATTACTGGGCAGACCATTTTATTTTTGAAATTCTCGATCCGGTTACATTAAAGCCGGTTTCCGAAGGCCGGCAGGGAGAGCTTGTGGTCACCACATTACGCAAAGAGGGCAGCCCGTTGATTCGCTACCGCACTTGTGACGTTACCCGCATTATGGACGGCGCGTGTCCTTGCGGTTCCCCGTTTCCCAGGCATGACCGGATCCTCGGCCGCACCGATGATATGTTCATCTACCGGGCCGTCAATATATATCCGAGCCAGATCGATCATGTTTTGAGCCGCCTTGACGGAATCGGCAGCGAATTCCAGATATATCTCAAACAGCGTGAAAGCGGACGGGACATGATGCTCATTAAAGTGGAGCGAGATCCAGGGGCGAAAAATGCAGACGATGATCAATTGGCCGAGCAAGTGATAACAGAGATCCGCCGGAAAGTCCTGGTAAGGTGCCAGGTGGAGATCCTCGATTATGGATCTCTGCCGAGGACAGAGCGAAAAAGCCGGCGGGTTTTTGATCAGAGAAATAACGGTACCGCCGCTGTTTAACCCGATTTTTTTCGAATAATCCGGAGTAGAACGTTAAATTTTTAATGATCCGTTCACGGAATGGAGAGCATTGTTTGTTGTGAGTCGTCCCAATTACATCCTTGAAATAAATAGCATTTCTAAGAATTTTGGGGGACTTCAGGCGGTCACCCGTTTATCCCTAAAGGTCGAGGAAGGCTTGATTTTTTCTATCATTGGGCCAAACGGTGCTGGAAAAACCACCGCCATTAATATGATTACGGGCATATATCCGCCGACATCCGGCGAAATCTTGTTTGAGGGCCGGACACTGTTTAGAAAAAAACCGTATCAGGTGGCCCATATGGGAATCGGTAGAACTTTCCAGAATATACAAGTCTTTGCGAATATGTCCGTTCGAGAAAATGTCATGATGGGACTTCATACCCAGAGCGATTCCGGATTTTTAAAGTGTATTATGCATACGCCCGCAGTGTGGAAAGAAGAGAAAACTATTCGGCAAAAGACAGATGTCGTTTTAAAATTTTTTGACCTCGATTCCAAGGCGGAAATACTTGTCGGCGGTCTTCCCTATGGCGATCAAAAACGGGTGGAGATTGCCCGGGCACTGGCCATGAAACCCAAACTTCTTCTTCTGGACGAACCGGTGGCCGGCCTTAATTTTCAGGAAACCGAAGACATGGCGCGCACAATTCTCAAAATCAGGGACAAGGGGATAACCATAATTCTGGTGGAGCACGATATGAATTTGATTATGGGTATTTCCAATAGGATTACCGTTTTGAATTATGGGCAAAAAATCGCCGAAGGAAGTGCCAAAGAGATACAGAATAACCCCAAAGTCATCGACGCCTATTTGGGAAAGGAATTGTAAGGAACCGTGCTGGTAATAGACGGCATAAGTGCCTACTACGGCGGTGTGCGAGCCCTCGATAAGATTTCTCTGACACAGAAGGAAGGAGAAATTTTGGCGCTGATCGGTGGAAACGGTGCCGGCAAGACGACACTTTTAAATCTTATCTCCGGTGTTATCAAGCCATCCCATGGAACCATACGGTTTCAAGGAGAAGATATCGGATCTTTTTCCCCAGAAAGGATCGTTGAGCTGGGCATTATCCAAGTTCCGGAAGGGAGACATCTTTTCGGGCCCTTAACGGTCCAGGAGAATCTTGAGATAGGGGCGTATCGGCGGCGAGGGCGGCAAAACAAGAAAAAGATATCAGACGATTTTGAGTATATATTACAGCTTTTTCCCGTTCTCGGAAAACGGCTTAAACAGCGGGCGGAAACCCTCAGCGGTGGAGAGCAGCAGATGTTGGCCATCGGCAGGGGGTTGATGGGAAAACCGCTTCTTTTGCTCCTAGACGAACCGTCCTTAGGCCTTGCTCCGCTGGTGATGCAAGAAATTATCTCTGTTATTGGAAGACTTAGACAAGAGGGGACCACCATTCTCTTGGTCGAGCAAAATGCAAGAGCGGCGCTCAAAATCGCTGATCGTGCGTATGTATTGGAAGCCGGAAAAATACGGCTCGAGGGAAGTGCAACGGATCTTATCGAGAATGTGGAATTAAAAAAGGCATATCTGGGAAAAGGGTCGTAAAAAAGAGGGGGGGTGAAAAGAAATATCTGTCAATACCGGAAAAGTGCAGTTGAAAATGAATGAGGAGGAAAAAATGAACAGAAGATTATTGACACTCGTTGTAATGGCTATCACCGTTAGTTTTATGATAGGATCGTCCGTCTGCTATAGTGCCGAACCCATTAAAATTGCAGGAATTTTTGCGCTGACCGGCCGTGCTGCCCATATTGGTACAGCACAGAAGGATGCCGTATTGCTGGCCATTGATGAAACCAATAAACAGGGCGGCATCAACGGCCGCATGCTGGAAATGGTGATGGCGGACACGGAAAGCAATCCCACCAAGGCGGTTATGGCCTTGAAAAAAATTCTGGAATCCGAAAACGTGGTGGCGATTATCGGACCCACACTCACCGGAACGGCCATGGCCATGAGGGGGTTCATCGAAAAGGAAAAGATTCCCACCTTCATGCATTCAGGGGGGGACGTTATTTTAATGGCCCCGCTGGACAAAAAAGATCCAAACTCCATGCCCAAATGGACGTTTAAATCACCGTATAAGGCGGCGGATGCAATGGGCAAGATCTGCCAGTATATGAACAAGCACGGCATCAAAAAGATAGGATTTATCTATTCCAACGAAGGATTCGGAAAAGACGGGCTCAGAAACGTAAAGGTCCAGGCGCCGAAGTACGGTGTAGAGATTGTCGCCCAAGAGGCTTTTCAGCCCAAAGATGTTGATATGACTGCGCAATTGACCCGTATCAACGCCAAGGGCGTCGATGGGATCATTGCCTGGACAGTGGGTCCTGCCATGGGAATCATCGCCAAAAATGTCAAACAGTTGGGTATTAAGGCGCCCCTGTTTGAATGCCACGGCGCCGGAGATCCCATTTTTTGGAAGGTTGCCGGAGAGGCCGGTGAGGGGGTGATGATGCCTTCAACCAAAATTGTCGTGGGCGATCAACTTCCCGACAGCGACATCCAGAAAAAGATGATTCTAGACTATGTAAAGGCGTATCAAACAAAATTCAATCGAGACCCCGGCACCATGGTTGCCTATGGCGCGGATGCGGCGTTCATTGTTGTGGCTGCCATCAAAAAAGTTGGACCCGACAGAGCCAAAATCCGGGATGCCATTGAAAATACCAGGAATTATGTGGGTATCAGCGGCATCTACAATATCAGCCCACAGGATCATAACGGGCTGTCCATGGACGACATCGTCATGATCCAAGCCACCAAAGGGGGCTGGAAACTGCTCGATTAGAAGGTTAACCCAACCATGCCGCCCTTTCCTCCCTTGATCGTCAAGGTCAAGGGAGGGAAGGGTAAAAGACGACCCTTATGGATTTTTACCAACAAATCTTCCAATATATCATCACCGGTTTAACCATTGGCGCTATTTACGCCATTGTGGCCATGGGATTTAATATCATCCATAATGCCACCGGAATTGTCAATTTTGCCCAGTGTGAATTCATATCCCTTGGCGGGATGTTTATGTACTCTTTGGTGGTTCTTTTCAAAGTCAACTTGATCATCGCCTTTTTCATGTCCATGGCCGGGGTCTCGCTTATTGGCGCCCTGATAGAGATAGGACCCATACGGCATGCCCGCTCAAAGGAGATCATCATTCTTATTTTTCTGACCATCGGGTTGTCGGAAGTTCTCCGGGGAGCGGCCCAGGAGGTGTGGGGGACCGACAATGTCGGCGTCCCCGCCTTTTCAGGCGAAACCCCCATACATCTTCCGGGGGGAGCTGCCATCGTGCCCCAGCACATCTGGGTGTTTGCCATTACCGTGGTGGTCATGCTGATGCTCCGTTATTTTTTTAAAAAAACATTAATGGGGAAAGCCATGCGGGCAACGGCGGTGAATCGAAGGGCGGCGGCATTAGCGGGAATCTCCGTTAATCGTATGGTCCTATTCTCCTTTGCCTTCAGTGGTGCGTTGGGGGCGGTGGCCGGAATGATCATCGCACCGATTTCTTCCACGTCCTATGATACCGGCATCATGCTGGGACTGAAAGGATTTGCCGCAGCGATTCTCGGTGGGTACGGTAATTTTGCGGGTGCAATTTTAGGCGGCATCATCCTGGGTATTCTGGAATCACTCGGCGCAGGTCTGATTTCCTCTCAATATAAAGACGCCATCGCATTTTTCGTTCTCCTTTTGGTTCTCTTTCTGAAACCCACAGGGATTATGGGGTATGGAGAATCGGAAAGGGTATAGTCTGAATTCATCAGGGGTAGGGAGTTTTATTTGTTAAAGCATAAAGATTACCTTTGTTTCGGGATACTGGCCCTTGTCATTGTTGCCATTCCCCTTTTCGTCGAGAGCAAGTACTATTTTATTGTTCTGAACGTGATTGGTCTCAACACCCTAGTGGTGGTGGGGTTGAACCTGTTGATCGGTTTTGCCGGACAAATTTCACTGGGCCATGCTGCGTTTTACGGTCTCGGATCCTACTTTTCAGGGATACTTACCGTGAACTACGGATTTCCTTTATGGCCGGCGATGCTTGTGGGGATGCTGGCAACGGGAGCTGTGGCATATCTGATCGGATACCCGTCTTTAAAGCTTCGGGGGCATTATCTGGTAATGGCGACATTGGGATTCGGTATAATTATCAATATCCTCATGGGCGAGCTGGAGCAATTCACCGGGGGACATGACGGTTTGATGGGAATACCGCCACTGACCATCGGCGGTCTGGCCTTTGATAATGACCTTAAAAATTTTTACCTGATTTGGAGTTTTGTTTTTTTCTTTATGCTGGCGGCCAGAAATTTACTTAACTCAAGGGTCGGCAGAGCATTGCGCGCCATTAACGGCAGTGAAGTGGCAGCCAATTCCTTGGGCGTCAATACGGCGGATTATAAAGTAAAGGTTTTTGTCTTGAGCGCCATGTTCGCATCCATATCCGGCAGTCTTTATGCCCATTACATTACGTTTATCAGTCCCAGCTCCTACGATTTTTATTATTCCATCCAGGTCGTGACCATGGTTATCGTCGGCGGGATGGGAAGTCTGTGGGGGTCTCTGTTCGGCGCCGGTATTCTCACCTTTATGTCCGAAGCACTCCATGTGGCCAAACAATATCACATCATCGCACACGGCATTTTTCTATGTCTGGTCCTTGTCTTTTTGCCCGAAGGGATCATGGTGGGTATTTACAATTTCTTTTTAAAGAGAAAGACGCGGAAGCTTATAAATTGAAGGAATCGAGATCGTGGGAAGACCGGGATAGGTTCGTAAAAAAAATATTCGCGGTAAAAAAACCTTGATTAATTGTTTTAATTCTGTTAGCAAAACTCGAAACACGCTAAAGAACCTTCGGGTTAAGTTTTATGGTCGGCCTGGGTCGTAAACCGTTGATTTGTGCGAGAAAATGTAGCCTCCCACTGATACGGCCCAGGCTTTTTTTGTGCCCCTTTTTCAGCCCCCTATGGCGCACATCTGAACGGCGCTTCCGGCATTGTGATCTGTTTTAAGCTTATGTTCCAAGGGCTTGTGACGAACCGCTTCGAGAAAAACCTCCGCCAGCTCCTCGTCAGAGCAGCCTTTCCGTAGGATCGATTTTAAATCATCCTGTTTGTCATGCATCAGACAGGGGCGTAATTGGCCGCTTGCGGTTAGTCTTAACCGATTGCACGTTTCACAGAAATGACGGCTTATGGGTCGAATAAAGCCGATTTCTCCTTGGCCCGATTCAAACTTGAAACGTTCTGCAGGACCGTCATTGGTACTACTTCGATGGACCGGAAAAAGTTCACCCAATTCTTCGATGTGCTTTTTAATCTCAGGGGCCAGTAAATGACGGTCAATTTCCATATGATTTGAACCCATGGGCATGTATTCGATAAAGCGTATGTGAAACGGATGGTCCATGGACAACCTGGCAATGTCTACCAATTCATCATCGTTGATGCCTTTTACGGGCACCACATTAATTTTGATGGGATAAAATCCCATTCGTTGCGCCAATTCTATCCCTTCCCATACTTGATGGAAAAAATCGAAGCCTGTAATTTGTTTAAACTTGTCTCTGTTTAACGTGTCGAGACTGATATTTATTCTTTTTATACCGGCGGATTTGATCTTGTGTATGTTATCCTTGAGGAGAACCCCATTGGTGGTGAGAGATATATCCAGAAGTCCTTCTATTCCGGCCAGTTCCTCTAAAAAATGAAAAACATCTTTTCTAATCAGCGGCTCTCCGCCGGTGACTCTGACCTTGGAGATCCCAAGGCGTGTGCTAACCCTGACAATACGGAGTATCTCTTCATAGCTCAATATCTCATGGCTCGGAAGCTTAGGAATCAGATCCTGGGAGACGCAGTATAGACATTTCAGGTTGCACCGGTCGGTAATGGATATGCGAAGGTAGTTCAGATTTCGATTGAATCGGTCGATCAGTTTTGAGTCCGGCAATGTTTTTGTTTCCTCTCCATTTGGATTTTCCCCGTAAAAAGGGTGGCTTGAATTTTCAGCCATGGGCCGAAAAGGAAAAGCACGAGAGTGCTTTAATCATTTCATTTGTTACCGGGTGCAAAACAACCGGTTTTTGGAAAACAAATCATATCACAAGAATTGGGAAAAAGGAAAACACGAAACATGGAAAATTTCGTGTTTTTTTGATGCCGTGATCAAATCATCTGTTTCTTGAACTTTTCACGATACTCCGGAACTTCGATCATGGGGGGCCTTTCGTGGCCTTCAATTTTATATATATCCGGCATATATTGGTTTTTTACAAGGTTATATTGTATCATTTCATCAAAAAGGTCCTCTGTAAAATCCACCAGTCCCAATTTTTTTTTACGTCTGATGAACGTCTGAAGAATCGCAAACGCCATTTTTCCCAACGCCCGTGTGTCCTGGTTTCTGTGAATCCGCTTGTCAAGGTCCACCTGGGCCATGACATTAAGTCCCCATTTCTCATAGATATCGAGAATGATGCCGGTTTCGACGCCATACCCGATGGGGAATGGAACGTTTTCAAATAGTTCCCGAACCCCGGCATATTCACCGGATAACGGTTGTAAAATCTGTGTGAGTTCCGGGAAGAAAAGAGAGAACAGCGGCCGGATGACAAGCTCGGTGACCCGGCCGCCGCCGGTGGGTCTGATTTTACTCTTTCCGATGGCAATGGGTCTGTCATAGAAGGCTTTGACGTATTTGATATCATCGAAAAGAAGCAGCGGCCCCAGGAGACCATAGGCAAATCTGTGATGAATATTTTTTATGTCTGCGTCCAAGTAGACAATGATATCACCCTGGGTAATATAAAGGGCTTTCCAGAGATTTTCCCCTTTGCCTTTGAACGTTTCCAGGTGGGGAAGAATTTCTGTTGCTTCATAAACATCCGCCCCAAAGGCACTTGCAATCTCCCTGGTTTTATCTGTGGATCCGGAGTCGATTACAACGATTTCATCGAGAAGGGGATAGCGCATCATCAGCTCTGATTTCATTATCAGAATTTCTTTTGCGATGGTTTTTTCTTCATTCAGGGTGGGTAGGCACAGGGAAATTTTCAGATTTTTCCGTTGTTTTTCCTCCACCAGCCGACTGAGGTTGTTGAATTCTGAATAATGGAAGGTATTTTTTTCAAGCCAACTGCGCTTCATCGCATCCTCCGCTGTCAATGGCCATCAACACACCGATAATCTGGGCGATCCCTTTAAAGATGGGCGCTATTTCCACGGTGGCATTTCTCTGGTGATAGTTTTCACCCTGGGTAATTCCGAGCGTAACCGCTGGAATTTTACGTGCAAGGAAGATTGAAAGTTCAGATTCGCTGGGCTCACTGATGGGTGCCAAATCGAGTTTTTTCATCACGGCAACCGTGCTTTTTACCAGAGGATGAGCGAAATTTAACCGTGCTGCATGGAGATTGCTCAATGTTTTTAGTTTCAGATCGACTTCATGTTCATGACCGATCCCCTCGACAACATCCTTAATGTTGTTGAAAATCGATTTAACCATTTTGTCGGAGTTGCTTTGGATCTCAAAACCGAAGGTTGCTTTAGATGCAATCACGCCGTGCTTGAAACCACCCGAGATTTTTCCGATGATGACCTGGGATCGAGGTCTTTGGGGCAACCGGAGCTTAAGTATCTGGTTGATCACCTCGTTTAAAATCAGAATTGCATTGGGCTTGAATTTATGCTCCCAGGTGTTGCGCGAGGAGATATTGCATTCGACTTCACATCGAATCATTCCATCCGTGTAGTAGCTGAGCCTTCCGAGTTCGGTGGCCTCGATACAGACCGCCCCTCTGATGGGCGTGGCCCAGGTTTTTAAAAGGTGGCGGATGCCCCTCAGGTTGCCTTTGCCCAAAGACTGTATAACGCCGGCCAGGACGATGTCCGATTCAAAGCACAGATTTAATTTTCGAAAAATTTCCGGTAAAGAGAGCAGGACCCCGACGCCCACGGAATTGTCCATGATACCTGCACCGGTGATGGAATTCTCTTTGATGGTATAATAATGATCGACATCTTGGCCAAAAATGGTGTCCAGGTGTGCGACGACAAAAATGGGGGGCTTCTTTTCGGAGGTCCCCTTGATGATGCCGATGGGGTTTCGGTAGCCATCGGTGGTGCATTCATCCACTTGGAATTCGGCCAGTCTTTCCATGAAGACACCGAGGCGTTTTTTTTCCTTGAAGGTAGGCGCGGGGACCTGTCCGATCAATACGATGTTGGTAATGATGGTCTCTTTCATGGATGTTATCGTGTCGACAAATCCATGGAGTTTATCGAGATGGTCGTCCATGACGATCCCTTTTAATTAGGTTGAGTGGTTGGGGGAAGATAAGGATACACTAAAATATGGGAGCGGGTCAATATCTCTTTCCAACCGACTGAACACGCACTAGGCTTCTTTTAGCTGAAATGTTTAAGAATTGCCTGGCACAGTCCCGGTATGGTGTAGGATTCTGCGACGATATGGACGTCAAATCCCAGGTCCCGGGCGGTATCGGCGGTTACGGGGCCGATGCTGGCGATGGTGACCCCTTGCATGAGATCCTTAAGATCTTCGTCGGGGAAAAGGGCGCAAAAGTTTTTAACGGTGGAAGAGCTGGTAAATGTGATCATATCTATGGATCGTTCTTTGAGACGTGCCCATAGGACCTCGGCATTGTCCTTGACCGGATGGGTACGGTATGCGGTGACTTCATCAACAACGGCCCCCATCTTTTTCAATTCCAACGGCAGCACCGGTCTTGCTTCTTCTGCCCGTGGCAGGAGTATCTTTTTCCCGAAGACATCCTTTCCGGAAAATGCCTTGACCACAGACTCGGCCCGGTAGCTTTCGGGGACAATATCGCTTTTGAGCCCAAAATCGAGCAGTCTTTTTTCGGTTGCCGGACCGATAACCGCCGTATGGATATCTTTAAGTGCACGGACATCTTTGTTGTTTTGGAAAAGCCGCTCAAAAAAGAAGTTAACGCCGTTGACGCTGGTAAAAATCAGCCAGTCATAAGATGAAAGATTTTCCATGGCCCGGTCCAGGGGTTTTACATCCTCCGGCGGGGAAACTTTTATGGTGGGGCATTCGAGACATTCGGCGCCAAGATCGGAAAGACGTTTGACCAGGTCACTGGCCTGTTCCCTGGCCCGGGTTATCACGATGCATTGTCCCATCAACGGCCGGGTTTCAAACCATTGCATTTTTTCTCTTAGTTTTACAACATGACCCACAACAATAATGGCCGGCGGTTTGAGACCGGCGGCTTTTGTGCGTTGGACAATGGTATCGAGTGTTCCTGAAACCGTGGTCTGTTTGGGGGTCGTTCCCCAGCGGACCAGGGCAACCGGGGTGTCCGGGGACATACCGTGGTGCATGAGGCGATCTGTTATATGGGGAAGATTTTTGACGCCCATGAGAAAAACAATGGTTCCAATTCCCTTGGCAAGTGCTCCCCAGTCGATATTCGATTCCGCTTTTGTGGGGTCTTCATGTCCGGTGACAAAAGCGACGGTGGCGGTAAATTTACGGTGTGTCAGCGGGATGCCGGCATAGGCCGGAGCGGCGATGGCCGACGTGACACCGGGGATAATTTCAAAAGGAATTCGGGCATCGATGAGCACCTCTGCTTCTTCGCCGCCACGTCCGAATATAAATGGATCGCCCCCCTTCAGGCGGGTGACCGTAAAACCTTTTTGGGCTTTTTCCGTGATCAGGGCGTTGATTCTATCCTGGGAAAGGGTGTGATCGCCTCCTTTTTTCCCCACATAGATGATTTCAGCATGCTCCCGGGCATGTTTTAACAGGCGCGGGGATGCAAGATAATCGTAGATAATAACATCGGCGTTCTTGATGCACTCCAGCCCCTTTAAGGTGATCAACTCCGGATCACCGGGTCCGGCACCCACCAGATAGACTTTACCGCTCATGGTTTAGATCCAGATCAGATTTGAGGTTTTCCATTATGGTTTTTGCCCCCAGGGAAACCAGATGATCGGCAAGTTCTAGACCGATGGTTTCGGCCGAACCTTCAGGCCCGGATAAGGTCTCCTTGATGAGGGTTTCTCCATCGATAGTGGCCACAAGACCGCAAAGGGTAAATCGGGCGTTGTCGATGGTTCCGTGGGCTGCAATGGGGATTTGGCATCCGCCTTCAAGGCGGTTTAAAAAGGCGCGTTCACCCATGACGATCGTTCTGGTTTGACGGTGTTCGAGTTCAGCGACAATGGGCGCCACCTCGGGATCATTTTCCCGGACCTCGATACAAAGGGCTCCCTGGCCAACGGCGGGAAGCATAATATTTTCGTCAAGGAATTCGGTTATTTTGTTTTCAAGACCCAGACGCTTTACACCGGCCGCCGCCAGAACGATGGCATCCATATTTTCGGTTTCGAGCTTTTTTAGGCGCGTGTCCAGGTTTCCCCTTAAAGGGAATACCCGCAGATCCGGTCTGACATGGAGAAGCTGAGCGGCGCGACGAAGACTGCTGGTTCCGATCCTGGCGCCGGGTTCAAGTTGGGAAAGGGGCCGTCCTTTTTTTGAAATCAGAACATCTTGGGGATTTTCGCGTTCGGGGATTGCGCCGATGCAGAGTCCATTCGGTATTTCCGACGGCATATCCTTCATGCTGTGTACCGCAAGGTCTATGCGGCCGTCTAAAAGCGCTTCTTCGATTTCTTTTACAAAAAGGCCTTTGCCGCCGACCTTGGCAAGGGGAACATCGAGAATTTTGTCACCTTTGGTTTTGATGATGACAAGTTGGACTGAAAGGGAAGGGTGTCGGGCCTTCAGCGCAGATTTAACCCAGTTTGCCTGCCAGAGTGCGAGTTTACTGCCCCGGGTGCCTATTTTGAGTGTTTTCCCCATCAGTGACTACAGCTCGAACAACTGGTAGCTGAACATCCACCACACGATGATGCCGACGCAGCCCCCTTAACCGTATGACCATGGCTGCCCTTACTATAGAATGTGCATGCGGACATGATTTTTTTGACTTTTTTGTTGTTGCATGAAGGGCAAGCAGCCTTCTCGTTTCCAAAGACCAGATATTCAAAATCTTTTTCACATGCATCACAATGAAATTCGTAAATCGGCATTATAAACAGCTCCTTATCGTTTAAAAATTTGAATGCTTTCATACACCCGGGGGTACTGCAACAGCGACCCCATGTTCAAACGGATACAATACTGTATGGCCACCGAGAAACACTGTCCCACGGCAGAGCGCACCCCCTGAACACGTACAACCCCAGAGCGCATCCATTCATCGATCTTTACGGATGACAAAATATAATCATCCATGGGGTGATATCAACCTGTTTTTGCCGGTGCGTCCCAGGGTCGATCCAAAAATGGCAACAGACCACCGGCAGAACCCCGCGGGAGGTTATCCCATGGCTTCAATAACACCGGCCGCGATGAGGGGCAGCATAATTTCATGGTGACCCGTAAGGTTGAAGCCCTGTCCTCCGCCGGCTGTGGGCCGGTTAACCACATTGGTCATGGGCCGGTAGTGCCTGATGAAATCCATGTTCACCGTTGTGAATTGATGGATAGGGTGCCCCAGGTTCCGTGTTACGGTCACCGCTTTTAAGAAGACTTCCGGCAGAATGACTGCAGATCCCACATTCAGGTAAACCCCGCCTTCGAGTGTACCGATGACGGACGCAAACGTGCGGAAATCTCTGTGGGTCGCTTCCCCTGCTGCGTTGGGATCAAAGCCGGGGTGCATATGAAGGGTATCCGTGCCAAATGCGACATGGACCGTCACCGGTATGCCCAGGCGTGCACCCGAAGCGAGAATACTCTGTTCTGAAAAGGGGAGCCCCTTTTCAATGATGGCGGAGCCTATGGTTTCACCGAGTCCTCCGGATGTTTTTCCGGCCAGAGAGACGGCGTCACATAAGAAAGCGCCGGTTTCGTGGGCCATTCCAAAGGTGCCGTCTCCGAGGGATGCTGAAACATCTTCGGATGTCTGCCCTACCATGGCCAGTTCGAGATCATGAATAATGCCGGCGCCGTTCATTGCGACGGCCGTGATAATACCGCGTTTCATCAGGTCGATGACAATGGGGGTTAGGCCCACTTTAATGACATGGGCGCCCATGGCAAAGACGATGGTTTTTTCTTTCTGAAATGCGGTAACAATGGCAGAAATGACGGCCTTGAGATGGCTTCCGGCGAGTATGTCGGGAAGACGGTCAAGAAATTCCTTGAAACCGGCGCCTTTTTTCCATGTTTTTCCGAAATCCGTTGTGGATACTTTGCTCTTTCGTTGTGAAAGGGGGTATGTTTTCACCCGGCTCAAATCTATCGGCTTGAACTTTTGGGGCATGACAACCTCTAACCTTATGATTTTGTTACAATTTGGCTTTTTTTAAAAAACTAAACGGTTGTATGATTTCCTCAATTTCCCCGTTAAATACGGGATAAATAGGCACTTGACCGATGGAAAAACAATTCCCTTCCAGTGATTCGCCCAAAGCCAGGCCCTCTGGACCCGGATATTTTCTCGAAATTTTTTTGTTAAGGGTCACTGAATTTTTCCGGAAACAAAATCCGATCCACCAGGTCGCACAATATATGACCCAAGGTGATATGGGTTTCCTGAATTCTTGCCGTTATGTCCGATTCCACGGCAAACACAAGATCGGAACATGCCGCTATCTCGCCGCCGCGACCGGTCAATCCGATGGTGAACATCCCGATATTTTTTGCCGCCTGTATGGCTTTGACAACATTTTTAGAACTCCCGCTGGTACTGATTCCCACGGCAATATCGTCTTTTCTTCCCAGAGCCGCAATCTGTTTGGAGAAGATTTCGTCAAAGTGATAATCATTCCCAATGCTGGTTATGATGGAGGTGTCGGTGGTGAGCGCCAGCGCGGCAAGGGGCGGCCGTTCAATCTGAAACCGGTTAACGAATTCGGCGGCAATATGCTGGGCATCCGCGGCACTCCCGCCGTTTCCGAAAATCAGGATTTTGTGACCGGAGACGATGCCCGATGCGAGGATGTTCGCCCCTCTTTCAATGAGATCGACGTTGTTTTTTATAAATCGGTCTTTGACGTCGATGCTCTCTTGAAGTATGTCGATAATAATCTTTTTCATGGTTTAACCGACCCTGTCTTCTGAAATTCATAATACGTGGTAACCCCTGTTCTCGGCATCAATTGTCCAGCATCAATCGTTGTATCTTTTCGATAATATCTTTCGAGTCGTGGCCCAGATCATGTGCTTTCCGGAACTGCTCCTGTGCGTCTTCAAGTTGATTCCTTTTGAGATACAGGTTGCCAAGTCTGTGCCTGAACAGACCGTTTTCAGGTGCGATGTCGATGCTCTGCTGACATAAAATGGTCGTAATTTCAGGATTTTCACCCAAAAGATCAAAGAGGTAACCCAGGGCCGACAGCGATTCTGCATCGTTGGGGTTTTGCCGGAGGGCTTTTTTATATGCGGAAACCGCATGGTCTGTCATATTCATGGCGGTGAAACACTCACCCAGACAACGAAACGCCGGGCCTGACTCCGGATTGAGGGTTACGGCTTTTTCAAGGAAAATTTTCGCTTTTTCCGGTTCTCCCATTTTCAGATAAACGTTTCCGGTTTGAAACGTAATTTCAAAGATATCGTCTTCTTTTTCGCCGGCTTGGAGAAAGTATTGGAGTGCCTTTTCCGTATCGTCGGTCAACATGCTGATCAGCCCCAGGTTGTATAAGGCCATGACTTCGTTGGGGTCGAGCCGGGCGGCTTCTTGGAATTCGATCCGTGCATTGTCGTAATCGCTCAAAATACCGTAACATACCCCCAGGCTGTTATGGACATTGACATCCGACGGATCCAGGAGAAGCGCTGTTTTGAACTCATCGATGGCCCCGTCGATGTCTCCATTCTGATAGCGGATGTCTCCGCTGATATTTAAGCTCACCGCATCAAATAAAACCGTACTGCCGGGCCCGAAAAAGGCGGCGTGATCGAGGGCTTTGCCGGCGTTGTCGAGGATTTGATCTTTATCGAAACTTAAGGTAGGGTATGCGGCAATGCCGATGGAGACCGTCTCCTTTCTAATTTCTGCCAGGCCGTCGCTTATCACGGTTGCAAGTTCCACAGGGGGCGTCTCATTTTTTTCGGAAAAGAAACAAGCGAACCGCCCCTGGTCGAGCTGTCCCCAAATTCCATTTTCGCGCCGGCATATTGCATCGATGAAATGGGCCACATCGATCCACAGATTGATGCCGTAGTCACCGGCGGTTTCGGCGTCGTGCTTGAGGGTGTCGATCTTGATGACCATGGCTTGGAACTGTTCCGAAGATTCCAGATGCGCCATGGCGTAATCCATAAAGGTTTCTTGTGCAAGAATGTCCGGGAACGCTTTTGAAATTCTGTCCGACGCCATCGAAGATAGGGCTTCGGTGGTATCTTTTTCCGGTGCGGCATCGGTTTTGTAAAAAAGAAACTCCTTGCTGGAAGCGCGGTTGTGAAACAATTCTGTTTTTTCGTGTGTCATGATCAGGCCTTTTGCAGCATGTGTTCAACAGCATGTTTGATGATCGGCAGTTCATCATCGGGTATGGTTCTGAGATCCATGATAAAAAGATCTTCTTCGATCCTTCCGATGATGGGGATTTCATGGTTCCGCATCTGTTCTTCCACGCCATTGGCGGAGATTCCCTGGACCTTCACGCCCACGCCTTTGCTGGGGAGCGTTAAAAGGGGAAGAGAGCCGCCGCCGGGTCTCGAGGTGGTGTCGATGAGATCTGCAGACAATCTGGGGTCGTTGATATTTTCGAGCATCTCGACAAGGGTTTTTGCTTTTGATTCAATATGGGCCAAAGAAAGGGTCAACATGCGCAACGTCGGAATGGAATCTATTTCCCTATCTATGTTCCGGTAATGCCGCAAGGTACTTTCCAGGGCTGCAAGGGTGAGTTTGTCGATGCGAAGTGTTCGGTTAATGGGATTTTCCTTGATTTTCATCAGGAGGTCATTTTTCCCGACAATGATGCCGGCCTGGGGCCCCCCAAGGAGCTTGTCTCCACTGAAGGTGACAATGTCTACACCTGCTTTGACGGACTCCTGAACCGTGGGCTCCTTTAACAGACCGTACTTGGAAAAATCGACAAAGGTTCCGCTGCCAAGATCTTCCATCACCGGAATCTTATATTTTGCCCCCAGAGCCACCAGCGCTTCAAGGGAGACTTCGGCGGTAAAACCGACCACACTGTAATTGCTTTTGTGGACCTTTAAGAGAAGGCCGGTATCGTGCTCGATGGCATTTTCATAGTCTTTAACATGGGTACGGTTTGTGGTTCCCACCTCCTTCAATATCCCACCGCTTTTGGCCATTACATCCGGGATCCTGAATGACCCCCCGATTTCCACCAGTTCTCCCCTGGAAACAATCACTTTTTTATCTTTGGCGAGGGTTTCCAAAGATAGAAAGACGGCGCCGGCATTGTTGTTGACCACCATGGCCGCTTCGGCGCCGGTTATTTCACACAGAATATCTTCAACAATGCTGTATCTGGAACCGCGCATCCCTTTTGACAGATCGAATTCCAAATTGGAATACCCGGATGCAATGGACAGAAGGTTCTGCACCGCATCGTCGGAGAGTAACGATCGGCCGAGGTTGGTATGTACCACAACGCCGGTGGCGTTGATGACTCGGGTAAGCATCGGTGCCATGGCGCTTTTGACGCTGTTTTTGATGTTATTGAGGAGGACTGCGTCCGACAGGTCGGCCTCGGTGAGATCCTGTGGGTCCTTTATGATCGTCATCCGAAATTTTTCAACAACCGAGCGGCTGGAGCGGACCAGAACAGATTTTGGAACCGGGTCAAAGAAAGAATCTGCCTTTGCCAGCTCCAGGATGTAATCCACTGCGGGAAGCATTCGCAAAAAGGTCTGCTGTTTGTCTGTTAGGTTCATTTTTTCCCCAAAGGCGGTCTCAAATTTGTGGCAAAGGATTTATCCTCGGTTTTAAGAATACGTTTCATAACATTTTAAAGTCAGTAATTTCAATAGATTTATTAAAAATGTGACCGCTTGTTGTAAAAATTGCTTTATGGATAGATAATTATACGCTATGTGGTTTTTAAGCAATAAATTCCGCGTATTTTTATGCGGTGCTTGCCGGTCCCGACCCCGGCGGATCCGAATTGACCGTTCAAAGAGAATTTTTAATGTTGTTGACGGCGAAAAGGAGTTAATTTGTCAAGGATTGCTTTTATCGTCAATCCCCATGCCGGAAACGGCTCAACGGGGTTGAAGTGGCCGATGATCGAAGCCCTTGCCAGAGATCGGCTGGGCCCTTTTGAGGCGTATATGACCCGAGGTCCTGGAGATGCGGTCCTGGGTGTAAAAAATGCCCTTGCCGAAAAGGTCCGGCTTCTCGTCTGCGTGGGAGGAGATGGCACGCTGAACGAGGTTGTTAACGGCATTATGATGCATGAAGCATCCGTACGTTCGGATTTGGCTCTGGGTTTTATCCCCAATGGGACCGGCTGCGATTTCGTCCGAACCGTTTCAATACCCCAAGACCTGGAACAGGCCATCGATCTCATTGCCGCCGGCACCGTCCGTAGCATCGATTTGGGCCTGCTGTTTTTTCGAGATGACCAGGGTCATGAACGTCGTCGATATTTCCATAATATAACGAGTTTCGGTCTGGGGGGTGACGTCGCCCAGCGGGTCAACCGGACCACCAAAGCGTTGGGCCCGTTTGTTTCATTTATGTGGGCAACCCTCATTTCTATTTTTTTATGTGGAAAGAAAAAGATACGGCTCCGGGTCGATGAAGGTTTTGAACGGGAATTGCGGGTCTGGAACGTTGCGGTTGCAAACGGACAGTATCATGGCGGTGGAATGTGGGTCGCCCCGGGTGCATCGGTGTGTGACGGGATTTTGAATGTTACGGTCATTGGGGATTTGGCAATTCCTGAAATTTTTTTAAATCTTCCGAAACTGTATAACGGCAAAATAAATGATATTGAAAAAGTCACGATGTTGGCCGGTGAAAAAGTGAAAGCATCGTCAAACGAGCAGGTGCTTCTCGATGTTGACGGGGAGCAGCCCGGCATGCTGCCCATTGACATTGGCATCGTGCCCGATGGGTTGAACATCATTAGAGGTTGACATTTCAAAGATGAAACACGCAAAAGATTACATTATTTTTCCCCTGGACGTTCCGTCGATAAAGACCGCCCAACACTATGTGGAACTGCTTTCGGAATCGGTGGGAATGTTCAAGGTCGGTCTGGAGCTTTTTATCCGATCCGGCCCTGGAATCATCGATTTTATAAAAGCTTCCGGGACCGCCGAGGTGTTTCTGGATCTAAAACTTCACGATATTCCGGTAACGGTTTTTCGTGCTGTGGAGCGCATCGCAGATTTGGGTGTTGCGTTGGCAACGGTTCATTGCGGCGAGACTCCCCGGATGCTCGAAGCTGCGGTTGAAGGGGCCAAAGGGCGGGTCGGCATTTTAGGGGTTACGGTTTTAACCAGTGTGGCCAATGAAGACATCAAAACTTCCGGGTTCAGGGATATGTTTTATGATGACATGGGGCGGCTGGTGGTAAAAAGGGCTGCCATGGCCAAAGCGGCCGGCTGCACCGGCATCGTCTGCTCGGGGCTCGAAGTCAAAATTATTAAAGAACGCTTTGGGCGCGACTTTATTGCGGTGACCCCGGGGATACGACCCGAATGGGATGTGACGGGAAAAAATGACCAGCGGCGAATAACCACACCGGCCCGGGCGGTTTCAGATGGATCCGATTATCTTGTGATCGGCCGTCCCATCAGAGATGCAGCGGATCCAAAGGCGGCGGCAGTTCGAATTGCCCAAGAGATTGAAACGGTAATTTAATTTGGATGGGTTTTTCGTTCGGGCCTTGGGTTGATGGAATACGAGTTGACCGATTTGGCGCCCTATTCCAGCCTGCTACAGAAGCGTTCAATACAGCCATGGCCAGACCGTTGAATGGGAAAAAGTTGATTCGGAAAATATTTGCTAATATTTAATTGTGGTATGTTCTTCAATGGGACGAATGTCAAAATCCCATTGAAAATCAATATATTAACGTGATATCAATGGCTTAACAACTCGACCATTTGACGGTTCGACAATATCTGTAATAAATTCATCAATTATTATTTGACAAAACTTTGACTGCCTTATATTAAAATCTCTTTTGGAAGTCGATTTTAATTAACCGGGTTGTTACCATCGCAGATCCGACTCCATGAAAAATCAGAGTTAGAGAAATCGATTCTTTTAGCTAAATTTTGGAGGTCTTCCATATGGTCTTTAATACACTTCTTTATATTTCACTTATTATTTTCGCCCTGGGTCTGATTTACAAATACTATACGTGGTGTTCGATGAAAATCGGTATTTCAGCCCGGGACTATACACCTTCCCAGCGTTTATCCGCATCCGCCAAGGGAATCGCCCGTGTTGTTTTCAGCTCAAAAATCCTGACTTTGGTAAAAGTATTTATCCTCGATGTTGTTTTGCAACGAAGGATTTTGAAAGAAAATTTTACACGCTGGCTGATGCACATGCTCATATATGGCGGATTTATGCTCCTACTCCTGATGCATGCCCTGGAAAACTTTATCTCTGCAAAACTGTTTTCCAATTATTATTCAACCGTCAATCCATTTATGTTTTTAAGGGATCTTTTCGGGCTCATGGTGATCGTCGGTATCGGCATTGCCATATCCCGCCGGTTCATTTTTAAAGTCCCCCGCCTTAAAACCAACGCCATGGATCATTATGCAATCCTTATTCTGGTGGTCATTATGTTTTCAGGCATTATGCTGGAAGGCGTTAAAATTACCTCTCACACAGCATTTCAAGATATGGTGACCGATTATGCCGGTCTCACGGAAGAGGATGACGCAGAGGAAATAGAGGCCCTTGAAAGCTATTGGGTCCAAAATTTTGACGTTGTCTCTCCGAACGTAATGGGGCCTTTTGAAGAGGAAATTCTGGAACAGGGTATGGAAAGCCACGAAGCCAACTGTGCAGAATGCCATTCTTCTCCTAAATGGGCTTTTACCGGCTATTCATTTGCCAAAATCATTACACCGGTGGCCCTGGCGCTGGATGGTGCGGGGACCGCGAATATCCTCTGGTATATCCATTTCCTGGCATGCTTTATCGGTTTGGCCTATCTTCCGTTTTCCAAGATGTTCCATATCATATCGACGCCCATAAGTCTTTTGGCCAATGCGGTTATGGACACGGAAAAATCAGATCCGATGAATATCGTCACAAGACAGGCCATGGAATTGGATGCCTGTACCCATTGCGGCACCTGCAGTCTGCGATGCTCTGCCTCCACGGCGTTTGATGTCCTGAACAATGAATACATCCTCCCTTCGGAGAAGATGACCTTCCTGAAAACACTGGCCAAAGGAAAAGACCTGGGCCATGAAAAGTTGCGCGCCATTCAGGAGGGGGTCTATTTGTGCACCAATTGTGATCGGTGCACGGTGGTCTGTCCGTCGGGAATCAATCTTAAAGAGTTGTGGTTCAACGTGAGGGAGGATTTGGTTCAAAAAGGAGTCCCGGAACTCTTGACCCTGAGTCCCTTTTCCTTCAATCGCGGGCTGAATCGTGAGAATATCGCCGAAGATGATTATCGAAAGCCCTTGGAAGACGCCAGCCGGGTGGTTGCCGGAAATTTCAAAGAAGTCATGGACAAGAGCCGGCCCATCTCCCTTAAAGACCGTGAAAGCGACCTTGTGAATCGACTTCCGGGGGTCGTAACATTTTCCTATTGCTTTGGATGCCAGAACTGCACCACGGTGTGTCCCGTGGTAATCAACTACGACAACCCCCAAGAAGTTCTGGGCCTTCTGCCGCATCAGATTATGAACTGCCTCGGATTGGGTCTGACGGAAATGGCAACCGGTCCCCGGATGATTTGGGATTGTGTGACCTGTTATCAATGCCAGGAGCACTGCCCCCAGAATGTGAAGGTGACGGATATTTTATATCAATTAAAAAATCTTGCCGTTGAAAATGCTCGCAGACCTTCAGAAGACGACACTGCTGTCTCAGAAGCAGTTTGAACGAATGAAATACGACCAATGTAAGAGGATATCATTATGAAATACGCATTATTTTTGGGATGTAATATACCCGCCAGGGTCGTTCAATTTGAAACCGCTGCCAGGGCGGTTATGGGGCAGGTGGGTATTCAGCTTGTCGATATCCGGGATTTTAAATGCTGTGGATATCCCGTTCGCAATTTGGATCAAAAGGCATTTCTCCTTTCTGCATCGGAGAATCTGGCGTGGGCCGAAAAATTCGGGCTCAATATCATGACCCTGTGTAAATGTTGCTTTGGCAGCCTGAAGGAAGCGGAACATTTCTTGAAGGAAGACGGTGATCTTCAGGAAGAGATCAAAAAATTGCTCGCAGCAAAAGGTATGCAGTATGAAGGCAAAATAGAGGTGAAGCATTTTCTTTCAGTACTCTACCACGATGTGGGTCTGGATACCCTTGAGCACAATATCTCCAACACCTTTGAAGGACTCAAAATTGCCACCCACTATGGATGTCATGCCCTGCGGCCCAGTGACATTACCCAGTTCGATGATCCGGTCGCCCCCTCTATTTTTGACAAGCTCGTGGAGGTCACGGGCGCCGAAAGCGTGGACTATCTCAGCAAGCTGGAATGCTGCGGTGCCCCGGTAATGGGTGTAAACGATGATCTTTCAATGAATTTAACCGAAAAGAAACTGGCCAATGGAAAGAAAGCCGGCGCCGATTACCTGTGCGCCGCCTGCCCGTGGTGTCATTTGCAATTCGATACGGTGCAGAAAATGATGATCTCCCAAAATGGTTCCGAACCCCTTGCCTCGATTGTCTATCCACAGCTTTTGGGTCTGAGTATGGGCATCGATGAAAAGACCTTGGGAATCGATATGAACCAGATTTCGCTCGCGAATATCACTTCTTTTTTTAATAAAGGAGCAGAAAATGTCGAATAAAAAAACAGGTGCTGTAATGGTGGTCGGCGGCGGTATCGCCGGAATGCAGTCCGCTCTGGATCTTGCCAATGCCGGTTTTTATGTCTACCTCGTTGAAAAGTCAGGCTCCATCGGCGGAATGATGGCCCAGCTTGACAAGACCTTCCCAACCAATGACTGTGCCATGTGAATTATCTCCCCCAAACTGGTCGAGGTCGGCCGGCACATCAACATCGAATTAATCACCCTCTCAGAAGTGGAAGATATTTCCGGCGAGGAAGGAAACCTCACGGTGAAAGTCAGAAAGCGAGCGCGCAGTATCAATATGGACCGTTGTACCGGATGCGGCAGCTGCGTGGAAAACTGTCCGGTGATGTATGAAGCTCAGGTGTGATTCGGTTTTTTAAGGTGTCACCAAGCATAGGAGTTTGATATCTATGGAAAATTCGGAAGAAATTAATTGGCATAGAATCGATGAAATCATCGAAAAATATAACACGAATCGAGAAGCCCTGCTGATGATCATGCAAGATGTCAGCGATATGTATAATTATGTTCCACCGGAAGTGATCCCTTTTTTGGTTGAGAAATTGGGTGTACGAAAAAGCCTGATTTACAGTGTCGCCACCTTTTATAAGACCATCAGTTTAGAGCCCAGAGGTAAATACATTGTTAATGTTTGCACCGGAACGGCCTGTCACGTGCGGGGTGCTGACAAAATTATGGATGCATTGCAGGATCATCTCCATATCAAGGAAGGTGAAACCACTGAGGATCTTCTGTTTACCTTAGAGGGTGTGCGATGCATTGGGTGCTGCGCATCAGGACCGGTTATTACGGTGAATCAGGAGACTCACGGCGGTCTCGACAGGGCCACCGCGGTCAAAGCCATTGACGGGTACAATCAAAATGTCTCTTAAACGTACGGAGTAATGGATGTTATACCAGGACATGACAAAATTAGAAAATAGAGAGGCCCTTGAAGAACTGAGAAATTCATTGAAAGTTTCGCAAAAGGAAGATGGGAAGCGATTAATTTCCCTTTGCGCGGGGTCCGGTTGCGGCGCTTATGGAACGGCAAAAGTTCATGAGGCGCTGATAGCGGAACTGGCAGAGCAGGGCATGCAAGATGATGTCGAAGTTAAACTTTCAGGCTGTCACGGTTTTTGTGAAAAAGGTCCGATTCTTGTTATCCATCCTGAAGGCATATTTTATCCCCAGGTAAAACCAGAGCATATTCCTGAAATCGTAGAAGAAACCCTTAAAAACGGTGAGTTGGTCAAATCGCTGGTTTTTAAAGATCCGGCAACCAAAAAAAAGATTTCCCATGAGCATGATGTGCCTTTTTATAAACTCCAGCAAAGGATTATTTTCGGGAACAACGGTTTGATCGATCCCACCAGCATCGAAGACTATATATCGGTGGACGGATATTCGGCTCTTGAAAAAGCGCTTTTTGATATGACACCGAAAGAGATCATCGATCAGATCAAAAAGT
The DNA here is from genome assembly GCA_963790095.1 of uncultured delta proteobacterium. GTDB lineage: Bacteria > Desulfobacterota > Desulfobacteria > Desulfobacterales > UBA11574 > JAAXQD01. The sequence continues at coordinate 47,344 of CAWBNO010000014.1, forward strand.
CGGGTTTAAGGGGTCGCGGCGGGGGTGGATTTTCCACAGGCATTAAATGGGCGACTTGCGCCAGGCATGACGGTGATCGATACGTGATTTGCAATGCGGATGAAGGGGATCCCGGTGCTTACATGGACCGGAGTATATTGGAAGGGAATCCCCACAGTGTTTTGGAAGGGATGATTATCGGCGCCATTGCCGTGGGGTCTCATGAGGGATATGTTTATGTGCGTCACGAGTATCCTCTGGCCGTAAAAAACTTTTCATTTGCCATGGAAAATGCCAGAAAACGGGGACTTTTGGGGGAAAATATCCTGGGTTCCGGTTTTGATTACGACGTTCATATCAGCCGGGGCGGCGGCGCCTTTGTTTGTGGTGAATCTACGGCTTTAATGGCGTCCCTTGAAGGAAGCCCGGCCGGCCTCGGGCAAAATATATCCATACCGTTGAAAAGGGTTTTCGAGAAAACCCCTCGTTGTTAAACAATGTGGAGACTTGGGCCAATATTCCGGTGATCATCAATAAGGGCGCCGATTGGTTTGCTTCCATCGGGACGGAGAACAGCAAGGGGACTAAGATATTTTCACTGGTAGGGAAAGTGGTCAATACCGGTTTGGTGGAAGTCCCCATGGGAACGAGCTTAGAGAACCATTATTTATGACATCGGCGGCGGAATACCCAAAAAGAAGAAGTTCAAAGCGGTTCAAACCGGCGGTCCTTCGGGCGGATGTATCCCTGAAAAGTACTTGGATTTGGGCGTCGACTTTGATGAGCTGACGAAAGTCGGCTCCATGATGGGCTCCGGCGGTATGATTGTCATGGACCAGGATACCTGCATGGTGGATGTGGCCCGATATTTTCTCGATTTTCTCAAAGAAGAATCGTGTGGTCAGTGCAATCCCTGCCGTGAAGGGATCAAGCATATGCTGGAGATTTTAACCGGACATTTGTGCTGGGAACGGAAAAGAAGGGGACATCGAGCTGTTGGAAGAGATCGGTGACATGATGGCCAAAGCTTCCCTTTGCGGCCTGGGAACTTCGGCGCCCAATCCGGTGCTTACCACCATCCTAATTTTCGGGATGAATACGAAGCCCATATAAGGGATAAGAAATGTCCGGCAGGAGTCTGTAAACCGCTTTTTTATTA
>CAWBNO010000015.1:0-40123 GCA_963790095.1 uncultured delta proteobacterium
TACGTCCCCCAGAGCTGGCTTCTAACTGTTACCTGACCCTATTGTTTTTTCAGCCATCGTTTCCAGCCCGGATTCATCTTCAAGCAAATCCACATAGCGATTCCGTGCCGGTTCCACATCTACGCGTTTCGGCCAAAACCCGTAATTAAGCCGATGGGCCAACAGCCGGCAATCGCTGAGCAAGGCCAGAAGGCTCGGGACCAGCACCAGGGTTAAAACCGTTGCAAAGGCAATGCCTGCTGCAATGGACAGAGCCATGGGAATGAGAAATTTGGCCTGAAGATCTGTTTCCATGATGAGCGGCGCCAGACCGCCCACCGTGCTGGCGAGGTCAGAAAGATCACCGGAACCGCCGTGCACCACCAATGAGAATCGCGTCGAAAAACAGCATGCCTTCGGCAATATTTTCATTGACCCTCTCGATCAAAACGATGGCGTCGTTAACCACGACACCGGTGAGCGCCACCATTCCGAATATGCTCATGATCGACAGGTTATACCCTAAAAGCAGATGTCCTAAAACCGCGCCGATCATACCGAAAGGCACCGTAAACAGAATCACAAAAGGCTGGGCATAAGATCGAAACATGGTGGCGATGATGATAAAGTCCCCAGATGGCCAAAGGATAACCCACAAACAGACTTTTGAACGATTCGCGCATCTTTTTCTGTTCTCCCTGAAGCGCCACATGGAGCCCCGGGTATCGCTGCTCGAGTTTCGGAAAAAAGTTTGAATTCAGCTCGGAAAAAATTTCATTGGCATTGGCCTTATTGGTGTCTACATCTGCACTGACCGCCACGCGGCGCATGCCGTCGGCGCGGGTAGTCGTCGAGCTCCCCGGTGCGAAAGAGATGTCGGCAACGGACATTAACGGGACTTCATGTCCGTTTGGGGTTCGGATACGAACCTGTTCGAGGTTTCAGATACGGCCCCGTTCATCTGCGGTATAACGCACTTTGACCCGGATATCGTCTCTTCCCCGCTGCAGACGAACCGCTTCATCCCCATAATAACCGGCATAGATTTGTCGGGCCAGGTCATCGACTGTCAGTCCCAGGGTCCTGGCTTCAGGTCTTAATTCGAGTCTCAGTTCATTTTTCCCCTGTGAAAAATCAGATCGGATTTGGTAAACGCCATCGAACCTCCGGAGCCTTTTCATAAGATCTTCCGCCGCACCCAGGATGTCGTTCATATTTCGCCCCTGCAGCCAGACTTCGATGGGAGCACCCGGAGGTCCGGCTTGAAGACCGGTGAAGGTCAAAGACTTTACACCGGGAATCGGACCGATCTCTTTTTCCCATTTGACCATTAAATCTTTTGAATGAATCCCGCGCCGCTCAGAGTCTAAAAGAATGGCCTGAACCGAACCATAGTGGGGACCTGACTTGGGCGGATCACTCAAGGTTTGGCCGACCAGGGACAGGCGATTTTCAATGAGCGGGTCTCCGGATCGGGTTTGGTTCTGCTCGGCCAAACGCAAAAGGGCCGCATCGATCTTTTCAACAGCCTGTGACGTAACATCCAGCGGGGTGCCGCTGGGAAACTCCACGGTGGAGGTGATGATAAACCCGTCAATCTCAGGAAAAACTTCAAATTTCAGTATACCCCCTTTGATCACCCCGATGCTCAAAAGCAGGAGACTAATGGCGATGCAAAATGAAATATAGCGATAATACAGGGCCTTGCTCAACAGCGGTGTATAAATACGGGCCACAAACCATTCCATTCCTGAACGGGTCAGGTGATGCACGGTTTCCAGTCTGCGGGTCAAACGGTGCTTGTTATTGTTTTGAACATTGGGATCCGGAAGATGGCTCAAGTGAGCCGGGAGTAATAAAAGACATTCCACCAGGGAAACCGCCAGACATGAAATAACGACCACAGGCATGATGGCAATGAACTTGCCCATAATTCCGCCGACATATAAAAGGGGAATAAATGCGACAATGGACGTGATTACAGCGGCGATGACCGGCATTCCCACCTCGCTGACACCGTCAACCGCCGCCTTTAACGGCGGCTTGCCCTGTCTGCGATGAAAATATATTGCTTCGCCCACAACAATGGCATCATCGACCACAATACCCAGAACCATAATCAATCCGAAAAGCGATATCATATTGAGGGTGCCGCCCACAGCCCATAAAAAGATCAACGCACCGGCAATGGAGGTCGGAATTCCCATGCCGCTCCAGAAAGAAAGCCGGGCATTTAGAAACGCCCACAACAGAATAAAAACAATCATCAGCCCGATCATCCCGTTTCTGACCAAAAGATCGATCCGAGACCGGAGCATGTCTGTATTATCGTAGAGAATTTTAATGTTGGTGCCGGCCGGCAGTTGCTGGTCCTTTTGTGACAGATAATTTTGAACAGCTTCTGATATAATCAGGGCGTCTTCTTCCTGTGTTTTATAGACGATAAGAAGAACAGACGGTTCACCGTTTATCAGCGCATTTATGGGATCTTCCGTGAATCCGTCGTCAATGGCGGCCAAACGGTCCAGTGTGATGATCTCACCTTCGGGACGAGCCAGAACCACAACGGAAGAAAGGCTCTCACCCGTATACTTTCGACCCATGGTGCGCAGCCGGATCTCTTCACCTTGTGTTCGTATGGTTCCGCCGGTAAGATTGAGACTGCTGCGTCGAATGGCATCCACGACCCTGTCAAAGCTTAATCCATATTCCCGCAGCCGTTTTTCGGATACCTCGATACTGATTTCATATCCTCTGGCACCGAAGATCTCCACCTTAGAAATCTCCGGCACCTGCTGGAGCTCATCCTTTATTCTTTCCGACCACTCTTTGATCCTCCGTTCAGACATGTCGCCGGAAAAATATAGCAGCATCACTGGATCTTTCAGCGTCAGCTCGGTAATAACGGGTTTTTCCGCATCAACCGGAAAGGAGGAGATGGCGTCCACCCTGGATTTAACCTTTTCCAGGACATCGTTGACATCATAATCTTCTTTTACCTCGACAACTGCAGTGCCGACATTTTCACTCGACGTCGTGGTGTAAAGCTTGATTCCTTCGAGTCCTTCAAGGGCCTCTTCGATTTTACGGCTGATTCCCTCTTCAACTTCTTCAGGGTCGGCGCCGGGATACGAAACCGAAATCGTAATCATGTCCAGGGAAAATTCCGGAAAGTTCTCCCGGATCATGGATAGAGTAGCAATGCCGCCGGCCAGAAAGATCAGAACAAGGACGATATTGGCAAATACCGTGTTTCGGGCAAATGCTGCCAATACACGTTTCATGATTTATTTTCCTTTTTACTTCTGTTTGTTATCTTCGTCTTTGATGCCTTTCGTAGTGAAACGAAGGTCCCGTTATCGGGGGGAGCCCGGGTATTCCCGTTTTTCGCTTAATTGAACCCTAATTGATCGAAAGTCGAGGATAACCCAGATCCAAGGCATCAAGGACGAAGCCGTAGTCGTCTACTGCAAGTTCTTTATAACGTAGGAGATGGGTTGTCATCGGCTTTCCCGTAGGACAAACAAAATGGGATTTTTTTTATAAACTTATATCCCATTTATAAAAAAGTTGTGAAAATGCATTCGAGCCTGCTAAAATCCATAATAAAATAAAATCGTTTAACGATTTTATGAAACGCGGCTATGCCGCTCAGTTGGCGAAAGGCTAAAATTCCTATCCCCGCAGCAAGCTGCGGGGTATTTCGGAATTTTTGCCACAACCCTCCGGGTTGAGCCACCGCACTTTCTCTTTGAAAAGGATTTTAACTTTTATTTGAATTCATCCCGCGCTGCAAGCAGCGGGGAATTCAAATTTAAATACTTGAGATATCCTTCCCATTTTGTTTGCGATCGATTAGGGTTGAAGTTCCAGTAAAGTATTTTCAAGTGGATCGATAAGCCGGGTAGTGATGACCATGTCCCCGTTATTAATACCGCTCTCTACATAGGCATTCTCGCCATCCACGCGTACCACGTCTACCGGAACGGTTTTCAGGCGCCCTTTTACGGAAATGTGCACCGTATTCTCAAAGCTCACTGCCTGTCGAGGCAGTTGGAATACATCGTGCAATGTTTTGCCTGCAATCTTTACGGAACAGAACATGCCTTCCACCAACGGCATAGACTGAGGATTTTTTTTCAAAGCAATTTCAGCATCAACACGCACGGCAACAATAAGGGTGCGGGTCTGCTGGTCGAACTTTATTATCCGGTGTAGGAGGCCCTCCCAGGTTTGTCCATTGTTGTTTTCTGTCCAGCGGATTTTACATGGTACTTGTTTGAGGCTGGAAAACCATGTGGTGTTTTCGTTTGATTCATCCGCGTTAAAAAGCAGCCACTTGCGGGCGTCACGGCTGTCTATGGGCACATGGATTTCGAGGACCGAATCATCTGCAAGGGTTACGACATTTTGTCCCGGCGTAACATACTGGTCTTTTTCCAACGAAACCGACTTGATACGTGCGCTAAAAGGCGTACGGACCTCACAGCGTTCAAGATTGTTTTCGGCGGATTCCAGGACCTGTATAATCTGGTTTTCCAGGTCAGCGGCCTTAAGCATGGTATTCTCGGCTGCTTCAAGCCTGGATATTGCTACAACATTATCTTTTTTGAACAATGCCAAGACCCGCTGATATTCTCTTTTGGCCAATTCATGACTTCGTTTAAGAATTTTAAGACGTTTTCCGTTGGTTTTGAGTATTGTCAAATAATCCTTTGGATCGATTTTAAAAAGAATCTCTCCTTTGGGAATAATCTCTCCGATTTTCAGTCTGGGGTGTATGTTGACAATTCTTCCGGAAACTTCGGAAGCAATGGGCACGACAGTCAATGCTTTGACTTCACCATATCCGGTTATAAATACTTGAATATCCTCTTTTTTAACCTTAATAGCTTCCACACGCAAAGACCGTTCGCTGTTTTGTGCCTCAGCCGGAGGTTTTTTTAACTGGATCAGCATTACCATTCCCGCTACACCGATCAAAAGAACCAGAATGCAAATGGCAATGCTGGTGAGCAAACCCATCCCCGGTTTTGATGACTTTTTTATGGCGTTTGATTCCATTTATGTTCCCTTTTTTCTTGCAATGCAGACTTGACGGGCTCTAACACCTTAAATATTTTCGGTTATCAGCCCTTGAATTAGTATTGAAACTTTAATGGGTTCAGTTTTAAAATAGAATCGTGTTAGATTCGGATTACACAATTTTATTTAAGGAGGGGATTTTTTTCAACTTATGTGTCCTACAGGTATCCTGATCTGAGTGAGTAACGCAACCTTTTTTTCCATTTAACCGGGATTAAATGGTGTTGCTTTTATTTAACTGGGATTTATCCTGCCTGTCCCGTAGGTAGTTTACTATCGTACTGGGATAAAACCTGCTTGATCTTGTTTAACTGGGATGCGACCCCCATGTCTTTTTGTCAATAATTAATAATTAAGATGCAACCCCCATGTCTCTCAAGAAAATCTTCCCGATCCTTTCCGTTACGAAATATCTGTATTCCATCAATGCTCCAACCCATCACATGATGTAAAGCTCCAGGGGCATCAAGTCTTGCTGTCTTGGCGTGCAAAAATCCTATCCCACATTTAATTATATTATCAAGTTGTTTTGGAACCAACATCCCCTTTTACGCAAATTCCACGAGAGCCGCGAAGACGGAGAAGCCAGCGCCGAACGCGAGCAGCATCCCTTTTTGTCCGGGTTGTGGCCGGCCGCTGTCCAGGATCTCCCGCAAAACAAACAGAACAGAGGGTGACGACATGTTGCCGTAGTTTTTGAAGACGTTGTAGGAAAAACGCAGGGCCTCGTCGGCAAGTTCCAGTTCCTTGGCGACTTGGGCCAGCACGACCGTGCCGCCTGGATGGATCGCCCACCAGGCAATGTCATTCCGGGAGAGGCCGTGCCGAGCCAGAAGCCGGTACGCCACCTCTGTCGCGGTGTGTGCGCCGATGACCGGCACCCGCTTGCTCAGCTGGTTGCGCAGGCGGCCTCCTTCCGTCCGGTAACGCAGAGCCTCACGGTACTGGGGAAACAGGCCCGTCGCAAAGTCCACCATGCGCGCCAGACCGCCCGGGCGCTTGTCTGGCGCCAAGTCGAACACGGCGGCGGCGGCGCCGTCGCCGAAAATAGAGTTGCTCACGATCAGCTCCGGCTCATGGCTGGGGAAAATTGTGGCCGTGCAGATCTCCACGGCCAGGCTGAGAACCGGGCCTTCCCCGCTACGGGTCAGAATGCCGACAGCGGCTTCGAGATTCGCGATCGCCGCACCGCACCCCATCCCCATCAAGTCCTGAAAGCGAATCGACGGGCTGAGTCCCAAGTCTGCCGCGACATACGAGGAGAGTCCCGGGCAGAGGTAGCCGGTGCAGGTGTTGACGATCATACCGGTTATCTCAGCGGTTTCCACATCAGCCTCCGCCAACGCGCGGCGCGCGGCGGCAACGGCTGTCGTACGACCGAACTTCAGAAAGCGCGCCAGCAGCCGGTCGGGGTCGGTTTCGAGGGCATCCGTCTTGGCATCCATCCCCAGATATCGGCCTTTGATTTTGCCGTCCAGGAGAATACGGCGATAGAGATTCTGTTCGGCCGGTTCCATGGGGAAATGCTCGGTGAAGAATTCGTAGGCCTCCTCCTGCGTTGCATAGAGCGGGGGGGTGGCGGTTCCCAGACCTTTGAGAATGGTCTTCACAAATCGTCTCCTGGTTTGAACCGGACGATGGCGGCGATCCGAAACCACCGGGCGGACTCCACGGAAACCGTGACGTTGTCAAGTTGTCGCAACAAGGCACTCAGTTCACTGATCTGAAAGCCGCGCCGGATTGAGAGCAGGGCGTCATGCCGGACCCCTGGCGGCGTACCCACCACCAGCAGTCTTGCCGCCAGATACGCCAGTCGCGAGCGCCGAAGATCGTTTACCAGCACGCTGTTGAGCACGAAACCGCGGAGTCTCTGCAGCAGTGTGAGGATCTGTGCATCGCTGAAATGATGGAAGCACATGGAGGCCACGGCACAATCATACGGTTCGGCGGGTTGATGGGTGAAGACGTCCTCCTGAAGCAGTTGGACCGCCGGGTTGCCTGCTCGGGCAAGCTGCTCGTGCGCAATGTCAACCGTGTGGCCCGCAATTTCCAGGCAGGTGACGTGCAGAGGGATATCGTGCGCCCTCGCCCACCGGCTCACAGCCAGTGGGATGTCACAGCTTCCCGAGCCGATGTCGAGGACGCGTAGGGGACCGCCTGCATGGCGCCTCGCACTTTCAGTGGCCAGGAAGCGCCGGACCATCCGGATGCCACCGAAGCGACGATTGACCATCTCCATGAACCGGTAGCTGGCGGCGGCCAGCGCCGGATCGCAGTCCGGCCGGTCCAGGAACTCCGTTGCGGTAGCGCGCGAGTCAAACACCCCAGAGCCCTCCCGTTGCCATCGTATCGTCTATTTCCGCGTACTTTTCCAGCACCGCGGTGCGGTACTCAGGCGAGATCGAGACGGCCTGCTCGGCAATCCGCTCGCAATAGCCGCACGCCTGGCAATCCGTGGAGACGCAGTCACGGTCGCGGAAACCGTCCAGGAAGTTCTCGGGGATCTGCCGCGCATCCACCCGGATCGGACACTCCGGCAATGACGAGAGCATGCCTTGGAGGCGGGCCAAGTCAAGCAGCGGTTTCAGTCGCAGCGGATTTGCCTGCCACGGCTTCCAGAAATGACGCAGAGTCCAGAGCGATTCCCTGCGGGCCGGCTCCTTGAACCCGTAAGACAGCAGCAGTTCGGCCAGATTGCCAGAGAACCGCCGCTCGCTGTAGGCTTTGACGCGCCGCAGTAGTTCCGCGGACGGAATTCCCCGTTCCAGAAGCTTGAATGTCGTGTACCCCATCGCTTCATAAGCGGCGAGGTCCTCCGGCCGGATCCAGGCCGCCTTGATGAACTGCGACGGATCCGACAAACGCAACCGCGAACAGCGCAGGAAGCAGTAGTCGATGAAGAGCGTGCTGGTGTCGTCGGATGCATGTGCGAACCCGTTCTGATGATAGGTTTGCAGCGGACAGTTCAGGAAGCAGACGTGATTCGCGATCAGTTGCAGACCGCAACTGACCGCCTGGCGGATAGCCGCTAGACGGCGGAAGTCCCGGTTGATCGAGAAACTCTCCAGCGTAATAGCATCCGCTCCAAGTTCTTCCCAGAAACGGGCGCGCCGGGGTGTGTCGACCTGGGCATAGATTCCGACTCTTACCTTGAACTCGGGGAAACGGCGCTTGACCAGTTCCAAAAGAAAAGGGGTGGATACAGTGACCCGGTGCACGCCCAAGTTGCCCAGCTTGCTCAGCAGAGCCGTCACCCGCTTCTGCCACGGGCGCGTCCATTCGCGGTTGCCGAAACAGGCGCCGTTGAGGAGATAATTGAAGGCGATGTCATGACGGTCGAGCACGTTGATATACCGCCCCAGATCGGCTTCCGACAGCGGTGTCGCCAGATAGCGGGGACGGCCACCGCTGACTCCGTCGGCGGGGAACTTGCCGTAAACTTCATCGACCGGATACGCGGCGAGCGCCGGAATCAGTTCCGGATCGTAGTTCGCCGCTAGTGAGAACTTGGCCGGTCGGGCTGTGGTCCGGACGGCGCTTGTCGGCTCAGTCGGCATGCGGATCAACCCCTCATCGTGGCGATGCAGATTTCAGTTCCCGGTTACGGTAACAATTAAAACTGAGATACTAAAGGCAAGTCAGGTTGTCAATTGCTATTATTTACCAATTTTTACTGAACCTTATAAAATTACAGGTATGGGCAAAGCTCCCCGTTGATCTCTCAACGGACTCCGATTCCTTCAATTTTTTTGAAGGGAAAGACTTATTCGAAATTTAATCAATAAATAGATTGTCGTTTCGGAAAAATGCGGCTATTTTATATATTTTTAGGATGATCGTCGGCCTTTGATACCTTGCAAGTACCTAATTTTACAGGATATTGAGATACGGCATAGAAGATATCTCAAAAATAATGCTCATTGAATTTTCATGACAACCTGCCATAAAATGCTTTTTTATACTTACCAATTTGTTGTGATATATTCAATTCCGGATGGCAGGTGATGATGTGATATCCAATCCTGATCTCAGATCTTGCTCAGCTTGTGCTCTATTGAGAGTATTTTGCCCTTAATTCATTTAATAATTCTGCCAATTATATTCCAGCAAGCAAAATAGTTGCGATACCATCAAAACGTGGCGAACGTAGGTATTTGTTATACTGCTACCCTATCTTAGAGCAGGAGTTGTCTGATTGGGTCGACCTCTATTCTGATAACTGCAAGATGATATTCCGGTCAATACAACAAAACTCGTTTCACGTATCTTACCTGAGCCTGTTTTTAATCCTTCCATTCGTCCAATCACTGCATCCGATACAAAATTTACACAGGCTACTTTTTTGAGAAGGGCCAGGGCTTTCTGGACAACGTTATCCGTTGTAAATCCGAATTTTTCCATGGTGGTTCCACCCGGTGCGGACGCACCAAAGCGGGTGATGCCGATAACGGCGCCGCCGTCGCCAACATATCGCCTCCACCCCATGGAAGAACCGGCTTCCACAGCCAGACGCGCAGATACCTCCGGCAAAAGCACGCGATTTTTATACGCCTTTGAAGTCTTTTCAAAAAGCTCCCAGCTGGGCATGCTCACCACCCGTGCGGCAATCCCTTTCTCCTCGAGACGCTGTTTGGCTTCCAGGACAATATGAACTTCCGATCCCGTACCGATGAGAATAATGTCAGGTTTACCGTCACAATCGTCCAGGACATAGGCGCCTTTTTTGAGACCGTATTCGGAATTATCCGGTTTCAGCACCGGCAGTTTTTGGCGGCTGAGGATCAGCGCCACCGGACCGTTAGTCGTCTTGAGGGCCTGACGCCAGGCCTGGGCGGTTTCCGAAGCATCCGCGGGGCGTATCACCGTAATGCCCGGAATTGCTCGCAGACTGGCCAGCTGTTCCACCGGTTGGTGTGTAGGACCGTCTTCGCCCACGGCAACACTGTCATGGGTAAAAACATATATTACCGGGATTTTCATGATGCAGGCAACTCGCAAGGCCGGTCTCAAGTAATCGGCAAAAACCAGAAATGTTCCACCATAGGGCCGCAGACCATTGTGAAGATACATGCCGGACATTATCCCGCCCATGGCATGTTCCCGGACACCGAAACGGATATTCCGGCCGTCGTAAGCATTTTTTTGGAACTCATGGGAACACGCCATAAACGTTTTGTTTGAAGGTGCCAAATCCGCAGAACCACCGATCAGTGTCGAAAGTTTTGGGGCAATGGCATTCAGGACTTTACCGGATGCCGCCCGGGTTGCCATGGGACCCTCCAACATTGAAAAGTCTGGGATGTCCTCATCCCATCCTGTGGTTAAAAAGCCGCTCATGGCATCCACCCATTTATTTGCCATATCCGGAAATTTTTTGCTGAAGACCTGAAATTTTTCCAGCCATTCGGCTTCGGCTTTTTTTCCGGTTTCAACACATTTTCTAAATTCGTTCAGCGCCTCATCGGGTACGTGAAAGGTGATATTTTCCGGAATACCGAGAAATTTTTTGGTGAGACGGACCTCTTCTTCACCCAGCGGGGCCCCGTGGGCATCGGCCGTGTCCTGCTTGTTGGGGCTTCCAAAGGCAATATGGGTGGGCAAAACAATTAAAGACGGCCGATGGGTTTCAGCCTTGGCCGCCTGGAGGGCACGGAAAATGGCATCGACGTCATTCCCGTCATCGACGTTTAAAATATGCCAGTTATACGCCTTGAAGCGAAGCGCCACATCTTCGGTAAAGCAAATATCCGTGCTGCCTTCTATGGAGATTTTGTTGTCGTCGTAAATGCAGATCAATCTTCCAAGACCCAGATGCCCGGCAAGGGATGCGGCTTCAGAAGAGACCCCTTCCATCATATCGCCGTCCCCACACATCACGTAGGTATAATGGTCGACAATCTCATGCCCGTCCCGGTTAAACCGGGCGGCAAGATGTCGTTCCGCCATGGCCATGCCCACCGCATTGGCAAAACCCTGACCCAAAGGACCGGTTGTGGTCTCCACCCCCGGCGTATGCCCGAATTCCGGATGACCCGGCGTGTTGCTGCCCCACTGCCGAAAACGCTTTAAATCCTCGAGGGTAACCCCGTACCCTGAAAGATAGAGGAGGCTGTAAAGGAGCATGGAGGCATGGCCCCCTGAAAGCACGAAGCGATCCCGATCGAGCCAGGCAGGGTTTTCGGGGCTGTGTTTCATCACCCGGGTCCAGAGGACGTAGGCTGCCGGCGCAAGGCCCATGGGTGCACCGGGATGTCCGGAATTGGCCTTTTGAACCGCATCCATGGAAAGTGCACGGATTGTATTAATACAAATTTCATCGATGTTTACCCGGCTTTCGGACACGCCTTCACTCATGATTCGTTTCTCCTTTTTTCAGTAAGCAGTACATTTTGAACAATAAACTCCGATTAAAGCGCTCTAAAATATTCCGGCTTGAGGGATATTTTACCGGCCAAGGCGTCATCAATAAGGCGAAGCGTCACCGCCTTGTCTTTGGGCAGCCTTGCCTTGATGGGAAGGTAATTTGACGCGTGATTGGCATGGAAAAGCCCCTTGGAAAGCTCGGTGGCGAGGATCATGTTTTTGAGCTCATTCAGCATTTCATCCGGTTCGAGAAGGGGAAATTTTCCATCCACGTAATCCTGATATAACGGTGTCCCGGGGATGAGCATAAGGGTCAGTGCACCCACATATTCCGGGTCTATGGCGGAAAGTACCCGTCCGGTTTCCCGGGCATGCACCTGAGATCGCTCTTTGCCGGCAATCCCCAGCAGCACCGTAATAGACAGCTTCATCCCTGCCGCCCTTGCCTTTATCCCCATTTGGATCATCTCTTCTGATGTTGCACCTTTGTTGATTTTTTTCAATGTGACATCATCACCGGTTTCCAACCCCATGTAGAGGATGCCCAGGCCATGGTCTTTCAACGCTTTGAGTTCGTCAAGGGTTTTCATTTTAAGACTTTTGCAATTGGCATATGCCCCCACCCGTGTTACCCAGGGAAGCTGTTTTTCAATTTCCATTAAAATATTCATCAGTCTTTTCTGGGGAACAATCAACCCATCTCCGTCACAGAGAAATACCCGGCGCTGGCGGCGGCAATGATTTGAAGCAAAAGCGATATCCTCCATAATTACGGAATCCGGTTTTATGCGGAAGCGCTCCCCTTGGTATGCGCCACAGAATGTACATTTGTTTCGAGAACACCCAACCGTTATCTGAAGCAGAATACTGTTGGCTTCGCTGGGCGGCCGAATGATATTTCCCTCATAGTGCATCGATGATTCTCCCCATCCGATTTTGTCATGAACCACGCAAAAACGTATTTCTTTGACAATACGGACCCAACCGAACATAAAATTGTCGAAATTTTTACCCTAAATCGATTTTTTTTTGCAACCATTTTTCTTAACCCGGATCGGCCGGAAAAGAAAAGGAATTTATCACCACAGAAAGAAAAAATATACATTTTCGTTCTTAGGTCATTTCGCCATTCCTGTAGGCAGGTTGTGTCGTGCTGAAGTATTTTTGTGACCGATTCTATTTTTTTCGCTGACGGGGTTACATTTATAGTGTAAGTTTGATACGGATATGAAACTTATGAGAATTTTTTGCGGAGCTACTATATGATACTCAATATAGCCCTTTTTGCAATTGGGTTTTTACTGCTCTATTATGGCGCCCACTGGCTGGTAAAAGGATCTTCGAGCCTTGCACGAAATCTCGGTTTGAAACCTTTGGTTATCGGTTTGACGGTCGTTGCATTCGGGACGTCAGCACCTGAGATGGTTGTCAGCGTCGTCTCTTCCATTAAAGATAAAAGCATGATCGCGGTGGGCAATGTGGTCGGAAGTAATATTTGCAACATCGCCCTGGTTCTCGGCCTTGCAGCCTTAATCCATCCGATAAAAAGTCATCGGTCGGTATTCCATCGAGACATACCGATAATGCTCGGGGTGTCCCTATATCTTTTACTGATTTCTTTTAATTCGGAAATCAGTAGGCTCGAAGGTGCCTCCCTTTTCGCTGGAATTGTCTTGTACACCTGTTTCAATTATTTCATTGCCGTTAAAGAATCGAGACGGACGTTAAATCAAGAAACTGTCGCCTTCGCCCATGCCGTGGATAAAATTGAATATGTGCCGTCCAAAACCCGGCAGATGGTATGGATCTTTGTGGGAATTTTCGGGGTGGTTGTCGGTGCCGAAATTTTTATCGATGCTGCTGTGGCCATCATGAAAATATTCGGGGTCAGCGAAAAGTTCATCGGTCTGACCATCGTGGCGCTGGGAACCTCCCTTCCTGAGCTGGCCACTTCCGTTGTTGCCGCATTTAGGAAAGAGATGGATATCAGCATCGGCAACCTCGTGGGAAGCAATGTTTTTAACATTCTCAGTGTGCTCGGTGCCGCCGCGCTGGTGAGGCCCATTCCGATTCCCGGGGGGTTCGTTGAAAGCGGTCTGTTTTTCGATTACATTGCCATGATTTTTGTCAGCATTCTGCCGTGGCTGATGATGAGAAAGACGTCCGTTGTGAATCGCAAGAACGGCGTTGTTCTTTTGGCCTGTTATGTGGGATACGTGGCCTATTTAATACTCAAATCTTAGCATCCATTGTAATTTAACCGAAAGAGAAATGGCAAAAAATGTGAAACTTGACGAAATGACGTTTCATGACGCAGAGGTCGTAAAACAGGCCACCAGCGACTTCATCATGATCAAAGTCGACCTGACCCGTAAAGGCAGCTCTGTCCACGGGCATCTCTTGCAGCATTACGGCATAAAAGGGGTTCCAACCGTCGTGTTTTTAGAGCGTGATGGAACCGAACGGCGGGATCTTCGATTGGTCGATTTTCTACCTCCCGATCAGTTCCTGATCAGAATGTTTGAATTAAAAAGATCACAAGGAGGCACTCATGGTTAAAGTAACATTCTTTCTCAACGAGCCCAATGGAAAGCCCTGAAAGCATTTCAAAAAGATGATGCCCAGGCTGGGTGAAACATACAACATCGAGATAGAAACCATATCCAAGCCCCCCAAAGAATACCATACCGATGAATATTTCGAATTGGACTTACCGGTGGCTCCTGCGGTTATGGTGGAAAATGAAATTGTGGTGGAAGGATCTGACGTATCGGAAAAGAAGCTGGTATCGACAATACAACGGCATCTGGGACTTTCAAAACAGGAATCATCCGGGAAAGGGATCATTGAACGGTTGTTAAGGCGATAGTTTCTGCTCAACGGCCGCAATGCCCCATCTCGGTTCTTGTATCAGAACACGGTTTCGGCCAGAAGTTCTGCAATATGTTTTACCTGGATCTTTCCCCTTCGTTTGTCCATCCCGCCGCGAAGTTGAAGGACACAACCCGGACAGTCCGTGACCAGAAGCTCGGCCGTTGTATCTTCCACATTGTCCAGCTTCTTTTTAAGGATCTCGGCGGATATTTCAGGAAAATCGATTGAATAAGATCCGCCGAACCCACAGCAGACATCTTCGTCTTTAGACCGTATATAGGTGTAGCCCGCCAATTGGATGAGATTTCGGGGTTCCGTGGTGACATGAAGGCCCCGGCACAGATGGCACGGGGCGTGATAGGCAACTTTTTTATGGGTTGCCTTAAATTCTTCTGAAGACACCTTGAGCACATTGACCATAAAAGAACTGAAGTCGATGATTTTATCCGAAAATTCTTTAAGCTTTCCAAGCCGATCTGAATCTTTTTTGAATATTTTGAAACCATTGTGCTTGAGATGAGACGCGCAGGAAGCACACAGGGTAAGGATATAGTCATAATTTTCAGGCTGCATAGCTCGCATATTCTGAAGTGCAACGTCTCGGGCAGTGGCCTCCTCGGCAGCCATCAATGCCGGCAATCCGCAGCAGGTTTGATCCATGGGGAACTCCACCTGAACACCGAATCCTTTAATTAATGAAAGAAGCGCTTTGGCTTGCTCCGGATAAATGAAATCGACGGCACATCCGGCAAAAAGAGCGACGGTATATTTGGGACGGACAACAGGTTTGCGCAGGTTTTTCCATTGATCTCTAAACGGCGTTTCAGCGATCGCCGGAAGGCTTCGAAATCCGTGTCTTTTTTCAAAAAAATTCGGCAAATGCCGGATCATGGGACCTTTTTGGCCCAGCGGCTTCTGGGCTAGATGGGCCTGGCGGAGGATAAAATGAAACAGGCGGCGGTTCTTCATGACTCTGGAAAGAATGAAATTTTTTGCCGGCGTTTTCCCGTCTTGATCCAATACCGCACGATAGGTCTTTTTAATCAGATGGGGAAGATCGATGTCCACGGGACACACTTCTCTGCATGCTTGGCAGTTGATGCAGTTTTTTACGATCACCCGGTCATTTTCAATGCCATGGTAAAAAAGCGTTAGAATCAAACCGATTGCACCGATGTAGACATGGCCGTATTTATGGCCGCCCACCTTGCTGTAGATGGGGCAGACATTGGCACAGGCCCCGCATCGAATGCATCTTAGCGCCGATGAAAAGACCGGGTCTTTGGCCAGGGCAAGGCGTCCGTTGTCCAGAAACACGATATGCATGACTTTCCGGCTCCCTGGAGAAGGGCCGCATTCCACAGCCCCCTTTATCCACGTGACATAGGAGGTGATGGCCTGACCGGTGGCGTTTCTGGGAAGGACTTTAAGGATTCGGAGCATCGTCTTTAGATCCGGAATCAACTTGTCATATCCGACCAGGGCCACGTGGACCCTCGGCATTGTGGTCACCAGACGCATATTCCCCTCATTGGTGACCAGCCCCAAAGCCCCGGATTCCGCAATGGCGAAATTGGCCCCGGTGATCCCCATATCCGCCGCCAGATACGTGGGTCTTAGTTCTTTCCTGGCAACTTTGACCAGTTGATCGATATCTTCAGAGTGTTGCTTTTTTCCGGTGACATCTGCAAACAGATCCCCCACCTGATGTCGGGAAAGGTGAATGGCCGGCATCACCATATGGGAGGGTCCCTCTTTGCGAAGCTGGATAATCCATTCCCCCAGATCGGTCTCCGTTACCGTAAAGCCCTCTTTTTCTAAATGGTCGTTGAGGAACGTCTCTTCGGCGGTCATCGATTTTGCTTTGACGATTTTTTTTACATTATTTTCCCTTGCAATGGCAGTAATAATCTCATTGGCCGCCTGGGCATTGGTGGCAATATGGACTTTGGCACCGGCGGTTTCTGCATGGACTTTGAATTCTTCATACAGTTCTTCAAGATACGGCAGCGCGCCGTCTTTTTCGGTTGCGAGCTCTTTTTTTATACTTTCAAAATCTATTCCGTCATAAACTGCGGATCGATTTTCCCGATACGCTGTGTAAAAGTTGTCCAAAGCAGTTCGGAGAAATTGATCGGAAAGGGCCTCTTTGAGCTGCTTTTTATACGATTTCATATCCTGGGCGGTTTTAATCATTGGGGCGCTTCCTCCACAATAAGAATATGTAGCTCCTGGGGCCCATGGACCCCGATGGCCAGCACCCTTTCGATATCCGCCGTTCTGCTGGCACCGGTGATGAACGCATAATAAGACGGCGTATCGGCCTTCAGGACGGAATTCAATTCCGCTTCCAAGCTTTCGCTGTCGGGTTTGATTTTCGAGGCCGGTAAAACAGCAATATGGGTTTCAGCCAGCATGGTGGCAATACGAACATCTTCCGAATAAGAATCGATCACCAATGTTCCAGTTTCGGCAATTCCCCAGTCAACAGGTGTAAGAGATGTGTGAATACCTTGGGCATGATACTTTAGGGGAAATTCGAGCAACTCGAGGTCAGCAGTTTCGCACGCTGTTTTCAGAAGGCGCGTTTGGTCAGGTTTTAATCCTGTGGCAGCAACGGTTTTGCCCCCCTGTTTTTGGGTCAAATCAACCGTATACTGAAACGCCTGCGCCATAGAGGTGATTTTCGACACGATGGCCTGAACCGTTTCAGCTCGTTGTTTCATTATCTGGATGAGTTCTGAATCGGGCATGTTTTTTTTGAAAAGCGATAGGTTAACCGATAAAAACCGGATGTTTTGAATGCGATTCTTTTGAGTATTATGTTTTTTATGGCTGAATATCTATTTGCGGATAGATGCCCTTCTGGGGGCCTTTCCGATAGGGATGAATGATATTGAATGAAATGTCCTGGGATTTCTGAGCATGCCCCATGTTTTTCCTGCCGTCAAAGAAAGCACCATTGGCTTCTAGGATATGCTCGATACGATGTTTAAAGGCCTGGACGAATTTAGCACCGCTGCCCTTAAATTTCATAGCACCCAGGTTGAATTTACCGTCAATCTCGGAGAGCACTTTGATGGAAACGCTGTGTCGTGCAAGGTCCTTGGCGTTTCTGATGTAACCCCAAGCGATATGCCCTGCCGGGATCTTTAACGGTGCATTCAGATCAATGATGGTATGCGGCATAACAATACTTCTTTCCCCGATCTCCAACGGAAAATCCTTGGTTCCATGAAGAAAAGAATTAAAGCCGACAAAAACATTTTTCCCGAGACGGGCGTGGATAATTTTGCCGCCATGGGCCGTAATGTTGTTGCCTTCAAGACGTGAATCGATGATGTAGCAGTTCTCCTGGGCATTGGCACCTTTTCCCATCCATGCATTTTTCAGATATGCCCGCTGGGCCACCAGGACGTTTTCACTGATATGGCTTTGCCCTCTGATTACGGCATAACGGCTCAAAGACGCACTGGGTGGAATGGCAATGGGAGCTTTGAGGTTCACAACATCAAAAATACTTTGAAAATCCGTTTTTCGGGATCTCACAAAGTCGATAAATATCCCCACGGGCTTTTCTCCGGGGTTTATGGAAATATAATTGTCGAGAACTTTTTTAGAAAACGTGTAACTAAACTCAAATAAGTTGGCGGCTTTGATCCAGATCTTTCCGGGTTCTACATTTTGATGAGAAAGCTCACCCACCTGCACATAAGCAAATGCGCCGATAATGGAGTCGTGAACCGTTGTCAGGTCCACGGTGCTGAAAGGTCCTATAAAACATCCCTCCACCGGAGAACCGTGAATGTTGGCGTAATGCATGGATGCCGTATTTTGGACCAAAAACTCTTCCAGTGATTCCGGATCATGGGAATAACAATGAACCAGAGTTTTGATCAAACAGGCGTCTTTGATTCGAACGACCTCGTCATCATAAACAGGAAGTTCAGAACCTTGAAAATGAAACTGATCCCCTTTGGCCTTAAGTTCATCTCCCCGGACATCGCTTTTGTAAAGCACGGCGTTTTCAACCATGCATTTCCCATAAAAATAGCTTCCGGCTAAATTTGAACGGCTGAAATGAAAGTGAATCGGGTGCTGGGGTGTAATTCCGCAAAAGGCGTAGAATTTAACCAGTTGGTTCAATGGAATCGTCTTGCGAACAAAAGGTCCGGCATCAAACCCGAAATCCCGGAGGTTGATATTGATGCGTTCGACGATTCGATCAATTAAATTCTCAAGCTGTTTCATCTTCCTCCCTCATAGGCGTCGGTGGGTTTATTAAAAAAATAGGGAACTGTGGTTTTATTAACATCCGATTGGATGTAAGGGCAAGTAGTTTTTGAGTCTTTAGGCCGAATTGCTTACCAGCCTCAATCGTCTTGCACCCAGAGGATTCAGTTTTAAATACGGTAAGATTTTATTTGGGATAGAGAACCTTCTGAAGGTCTTTGTCGATTTTTGACCGATATTGGTTCAGGGCGGCATGGTTGTTCATAATCATATCGAGCTGTCGGGTATGAAGGGTAAGGTATCCCAGAATTTCGAGGCGTTTTTTCATGTAATCCATATCATGGCCTTCCACACGCGCGATAAGGTTGTCTTCCCTTACATCTACCCTGAAGCCCTGCTCTTGAAGTATCTCCCCGATAAAATGTACCCGGTTGAGCCGTCGCTGATAGTCGGCCGCGCCCCCCTTGAATTGGAAACTGATGTAATTTTCCATGGAGCGCTCACTGACCAGAGCTTCCAGAATGGAAAAGTGGTAACCCAGCCTGGAACTTAAGCTGCAATAGTTTTTGGAGATCATAAAGTAGTTCCGAGCAGCATAGTTTGAACGCAGGCCAGGAGTTAAATTTTTATTTGCAGTTGACTGGAATATGACCGACATAAGACCCTTGCCGTCAATTGCCGGCGGACCATCCCAGGGAATGGCGCTGAACCCGTCCCAAAAAGCTCGCATGGGAATAGAAACGATGTTTTCCAGTTGGACATATTTGCCATCGATTTCTTCTTTAAATCCATCGTCCAGATTCAAAATCCACCACTGCATGGGTACTTTATAAAAAAGTTGTTTGCTCGATTTTTCTGAAAAGTCATGAGCCTTACCAAAATTGAACATCTCATATACTGCTTTTTCATGGATAAACCGGGTTATATCATGGAAAGTTTTGCAGTTGGCCGGACTAAAATAAGGAGAATCCGGATCGAGCAGGTTTAAAGGTATGATAAGGCTGCTCACCTGTTTCAAGGTTTCATAAACCGGGCTGCCTTGCATCAGCATTTTCTTGGTCCCGACTTTTATCAGCAAAGCCTCGATTTTTCCCTTGTATATGGTCAAGGAATCGGCATCGACGGTTACCTGTTGGCCCTGCTGCAATCGATTCACAATATCAGGCACCCCAAAGAGCGCAGGGACTCCAAACTCCCTGGCCACGCTGGCGAGATGCCCGGCAAAGCCGCCCTGTTCCGTCACAACGGCAGCGGATCGATTTAACAGGGAGGCCCACCGGGGAAGTGCCTGCCGGGCAACCAGCACCGCCCCTTTGGGAAACCTCAGCATATCTATTCCCTTGTCCACCGGATAGACTTTTCCGGAGGCTGTACCGGGACTTGCAGTGATTCCTCCTCTAACAATGACGGCGTCATGTGTTGCATTAAATACGGATTCAGAAAGATCCGTCTTCAACGTCTCTATTTGCTTCAAAGGCCGGCATTGCAGGATATAAATAGCGCCATCTTTGGCAACAGCCCATTCAATGTCCTGGGGTGTTGCATAGTACTGTTCAATCTTGACTGCAAGTTCTGCCAAATCAAGTGCCTGATGATGATCAATGGAGGCCAGATCCTTTTCATCTCCGGTCAACTCCATGCGGCAGACCCCTTCTTCAGGCAGACAGATAAATTTTCTTTCTTTGGCTTTTACATCTTCATGAATGACAGCCATGGGTAATTTTCTTGAAACAACAATAAGGTCACAGGCATCACTGCCGTCAACAACCGACTTGGGCAACCCCCATGCGGAATTGATAAATATAGATTCATCCCGCATATCAACGGGGTTACGTGTGTAGATGACGCCGCCGGCCACGGCATCCACCATGCACATGCATCCCACGCACATGGAAATATCTTCATCCTTAAATCCTCTGTTCAATCGGTAGGTAACGGCCTGAAGCGAGTATTTGCTGGCCAGAATCTCCTTATATGCATGGAAAATGCTATCAAAGCTTACGTTCAACTCGCTCCGATACTGGCCTGCAAATGAGCTATCCCGTGTATCTTCTCCCAGGGCACTGCTTCTTAAAGCCAACGTTAATTTACCTTTTGTGTCTGACTTAAGTTTATTATGGGCCTGCCTGACAGCATCGGCCAGATCATCCGGTATCCTGGATTTGATAATAAGCTGCTGGATTTCTGAACTCAGGGTATAAAGCCTTTCCATATTATCCACATCTGCGGATTGAAAGCGCCGGTCAATTTCCGCCTGCAGGTCATTTTCTTTGATAAACCTTTCATAAGCTGTCGAAGTAATGACAAATCCCATGGGAATCCTGATCTGAAGTTTGTTTTTTATTTCCCCGAGATTGGCCATCTTGTTCCCTACAACATCGCTCATCTCCTTATTCACGTCATCTATGGGTATAACAAGCCTTTCTTCTTTCATCGATTTCTTCTGTGAAAGCAAACCATCGATCTTTTGCTGGATATCATTAAACCTGGCGTTGAGTTCCCCGTATTTGTCCTGGGCAAGTTTCTCGATATTTTTTATCATATTAAGGACATTGACGGAAACCGCCGTACAACTTCTCCGGACAAAGGCCATGCCAAAGGGTTGTCTGCCGTCAAGCGCCTGCTCCATATCGGCCATAATTTCTAACGCTTTGTTGTTGGCATTTAGCAGGAGCTTAAAACTGTGATACCGATCCTTGAAGTCAATGCGGAGTTGTTCGACATCCGCATCCGAAGGTTCCGGCTTTTTAATAAAAAGCTTTTTAAAATAGTCAAACAGTGCGCCCATAATTCCAAGTTTCGGAGTTTCAATAGAAGCAATACATGGCGAATCCTCCCGCCATGGTACCATGCATTTATAGACTACCTGAAAAAAAGGCCAAAAGCAAGGCAGGATCCCGTTTGCTTTCAGCCTTTTTAATGGACAAACGTCAATCCTTAATGTTCCAGCTTCATGCCCCACCCCTCAAACATGAACAGAATTGCAAAACCATACCAGAGGGTATAAACCACATAAAATACCAGCGAAAAGAAGACAATGAAGGCACGATCGGATATTTTCTGGGACTCGATTCGGTAGTAGTTGTATGATGTTTCCACCGCTTTTGTTGCAACCATATCAACGGTACTGGCTGCTTTGAACTGTTTTTGCTTGGTTAAATCCTTATTCAGGGCCTTGAGCGCCTGCCACCAGTTATATAGCACCTGTCTTTCGTTGAAGCCATATTTTGCAGCGACGGCCTGCCCGTCATTGAAATACATGCTGTCGGCATCGGCAAGACAGTTTAATAAGATTTTTGCGAGATCTCCCTCGATCTTCAATTGGGTTCCGGACACATTGACCAGGGCGTCGCCTTTCATGAACAAAGGGGCTGTTTGCCGGGCCTGAACATCGTCCGCCATCGCAATGGTTACGCTGACAGATTTACCGGCAAACGGGTCAATTTCCTTTTTTACCTTTGGAATGTAATAGGCCGACCCCTTTGAGATGGAGTTATACAGGTTGTCTAAATATTCCAGGCCGTTTTGGCCCTTGAAGACCGGTGAAAATATTACTCCCAAGACGACTACAAATCCCATTAACAATCCCAAGCCGCCGTAAAATTCTTTCTTATCTGCTATCATGACGTCGCCTCCTCACCTTTAAGCACCCCGATATTCATAAAAAACGTGCCGATTACCCAGACCGCGAATACAGCGATGACTATGAAAAGAGCCCATACTCCAATTTTTTCCAGAATCGCACCGGTCCCTTTGGATATTTTTATAACATCCAGGGCACCCAGCTTGGCCGGCAGCGCAAAAATTCGGTTCAAAAAACCGGCCAGGACCGTAACAGCGTAAAAACCGCGGATCGTGATGCCGGCAACAACCTTGGTGACAACCGCGCCAATCTGAATACCTATAAGGGATCCCAGCAACATCCCCATGGCCAGGGTATAAAAAATAAACCCGTAAATCGCGTACTGGCTGATGGCGGCATAACCGGCGGTGAACACAATCTGGAAAATGTCGGTTCCTACCGTCGTCATGGAGGAGACGCCCAGAACATAAACAAATATGGGGAAGGTTAAAAAGCCGCCGCCAACGCCCATGATGGCGGCCGCAAGTCCGACCAAAGCGCCGCTTAAGACCAGAAAGACCCACGAAATACTTCTCCCCTCCGGTGTAAGATCATAATCGAATTTGACTTTTGGAGGAAGATTAACTGCCTGGAGCTTTTTGGGAAGGCTCCCCATTTCCGCTCCTTCTACTTTTTTGGCCATGGGTCTCCCTTCCGTGAAAGCCCTTGCGTTCGGCCCTTTTGGCCTTTAGAAAGTCGTCATGGCATAAATTCCCAGAAAACCGAGCATCAGGGAATAGACGGTCGTGATAAATGCGTCACTAAGAACGGGATTGATTTCATATAGCACGCGGTTGATGACTCCGCCGACGGTTGCACCTATGATGGCACCGATTAAAAAGACCATTGCCAGAGCCGCGGAAACATTCCCCAGCTTTCGGTGGATGACACTTCCCATGATGGCCTTGGCAAAGATATGGAAAAGATCTGTTCCCACCGCTAAAATTCCTTTAACGCCGGCACTCATCAGGGCCGGCGCAATGATAAAACCTCCGCCGGCGCCGATGCAGCCGGTAATCAGCCCGGCGCACACTCCGACGAAAATGGAAACCACAAATATGCCTGTGCTGTAAAAAGCAGGGCCGTAAGCCTTCTTGCCGCCCAACAACTGCGGTAGCGCCCCGCTGATCTGATCCGCAAACGCTATGCCTCCCAAAATAATGGGTATGGTCAGCAAGCCTAAAATTAACAGTCGTTTTTTATCACTAAAAATGGTGTTGGAGACACCGATCTCCCACCGTGCATGGGCCTTTGCACCCATCATCATAAATTGTCCCCATTGTTTTAGAAAATTCACTTTACTGCTCCTTTTTTTTGTTTAACAGCTGATTAGATCCTCAAGTTTTTTTATTTTTTCTTGCTGTATGTTTCTTTTCTTAAAAGCGTCCTGAATCTTGTAAAAAAGCTCGTCAATATCCGCAGGCTTCATCAGGTAGTCAAAAGCACCCAATTCCATTCCTTCTATGGCCACCTCTATACTGGCGTGGCCGGTTAACATAATCACCTCCATCAAAGGGTCTATCCGCTTAATTTCTCTGAGTGTCTGTATACCGTCGATACCCGGCATCCTTACATCCAGCACAACCACATCTGCCGGCTGTTTGTTCAGATAATCGAGTGCTTGCTCGCCGCTTCCAACCCCCGCAACATCCACGCCGCGTTTTTTCATGCGCTTCATCAGTGTTTCCAAAAAATCGATTTCGTCATCCACAAAAAGAACTTTCAAGGCTTTCAACTTCATCACCTCCTAGATGAAACAACTTCTTGTATTTTAACAATGAGGTCCTCAAGATCACAGGGTTTTGTCAGGTAATCCAAAGCCCCGAGTTGAATACCGTCTCTGGCCGCTTCTTCGGACCCGTGTCCTGTGAGCATAATAACGGGGAGATCCGGAACGATTTTTTTAAAGATTTTTAAAACTTCGATGCCGTCCATATCTTCCATCTTCAGGTCCAGGACCACTGCATCAAAATCCGTCTTCCTTAAAGCCTGCAACGCCTCCCTGCCGCTGTAAGCTTTGGTTACGTCAATATTTCGTTTGGACATCCTTTTGGAAATGACGTCCACAAAGCCTCTTTCATCATCCACGAGAAGGATCTTTATCGGTTTGTTTTTGTCTTCAAACATGAAAGGCAACCTTTTAATAGAAGTCTTTCTTTACTTTCAGCTTTGAGCTTTAACCTTTGACCTTTGACCTTCTAACTTTCAACTTTCCGGAGGGCCTTGCACCGGAAGACGGATTTGAAACCTGGTTCCCGAATCAATAACGCTTTCCACCTCTATTTGGCCCCCCATTTTTTGAATAATGCCGTAACAAATGGACAATCCAAGACCGGTTCCTTTCCCCACCGGCTTGGTGGTGAAAAACGGTTCAAATATTCTGGAAAGGTTGGCTTCCGGGATTCCGGGTCCGTTGTCTGAAACTTCAATAACTATAATACGCTTCTTCAAATTCAAAATGGGTGGATATTGTCAATTCACCCCCTCTGTTTTCCATAGCATCGATGGCGTTGTTGATCAGATTCAAAAGAACCTGCTGCATTTCCGACTGGGCCAGATATGTGATAGGAAGATCCTTTTGAAGGTCTGTATGAATCGTTATTTTGGCGTATTTTGCTCTTTGTTCCGAAAGCGCGACCAGTTCCCTGATCAATTCGTTGATATGGGTTTCCTGAACCCTGGAGTCGGTTTTTCTTGCAAAACTCAGCAGCTTGTGCGTAATTTCTTTGCAACGCTGTCCCTGGGTTTTTATCTGTTTTAAGGCCCTTTCAAATTCATTAAGGTTCTCACTTTTGCTGAACTCTTCTTCCTCCAGCAAATCTTTAATCCAGCCGGCTTCTTCCACCATAATGGCCACCGGGTTGTTGATTTCATGGGCGATACCCGCAGCCAGGCTACCGATGGATGCCAGTTTGCCGGTTTCTATAATCTGTTTGTCCATCATTTCCTTTTCTTGGTCAGCCATGGAAATGCGATGGACCATTCTCTTCGAAAGAAAAAGTGCGGCAACAACAATTCCAAAGGCACCGAATAACATTATCATTACGGCAACGATAATCGCCTTGTAGAAATCCAAATATGCGTCACGATGATTCTGTTGATACACTAAAAGCCAATCCCCATCTTTTAAAAAGGACGCCACATAGATAATTTTTTTACCCGAATCATCCTTCCTTTCTACGATATGAACTTTTCGCGAGATCATCTTCCTTGATCTTCAGGAAGTCTCGGTAGGGTTCATTTCTCGGAGCAATATCGAAAAAGGGTTTTGTTTGAAATTTTCCTTCTCTGTTGAGGATGTATGCAAACCCTGTTTCGCCGATACGAATATTCTCAACAAAATTGTTAAAGGCCACAAAATCAATGGTCGACCGTAAGATCCACGGGTCACCCATCCAGTTATCCCTCACTGTTACAATAAAATGAGGAAGTCCCCGAAGACCCAGAAAAACATCGCTGATGAAATACCGCGTTTGCATGGCCTTTTTAAACCAGTCGGCCTCAAAATATAATGCTTCCCCGAGTCTGAAGGGACCGGCATACGCTACCTGGAGTCCCCGCGAATCTACAACACCCAGGTCTACAAAAACAGGGCCAAAAGACTGTTGCAGCAAGTCCAGTCTATCCTGGAGAAAAGACGCATCTTTCAACTCATCGAAACAAAAGGTTTCCGATAGGAATCGGATATCTCCCAACTTTTCCTTTAAAAAATTATCGATGGTCTGTTTATGCTTGAGCACCAACTCTTGAAGATGTGCTTCCACTTTTTCATGATATGACACGTGGAACCGATAGAGAATGATACTTCCCACCAAGATCAAGGGGGTAAATGAAACAATGATGATGGTCAGGATCATTTTCCGGGTTAAGGATCGGTAATAGTCGCTTTTTTGATGTCTGGCCTGCTTCATCTCCGGATGCCCCTGATTATTTTTTCCAATCCTCGGGCGTCTTGAACTTCTTTGAAGAGGGTTCCTTCAAAAGATTCAAGACCACATCTTTTAAATTTTCGCTGCTGTTTCCCTGTTTTGGAACAAACACTGCTTTGCTGATATGCGAAGTTGATTCGAGATAATCAAAAAGATCACTGTGAATTACAAACGGCAATGTGGGGACTCGATCTTCAAGGCTTTTGAACAGCTTCAGTTGACTGACATCCGGGATATCCGGATCGATAATAACGAGATCTATGGGTGCGGAACTGTAAATTAGATCCATTAATTCCCTGCCGTTTTTCACGAGTTGAACATTGTAGCCTTCGGATTGAAATTCCCGCTTTAAAAAATTTCTGATACGCGGATTGCGATCAACAATTAGCAAATTGAATTCTTTTTGCATCAGCCCTTCTTGATAAACATGGTAATTGAATTTAAACTAAAAAGTTTCTCTAGTGGTTTCACGTCTGTCTACCATATATAGAAGTCGTGCTTTATCTTTCAGTGCTTCCTTGAGTCTATTGATCTTGAAGCGATCAATACCATACATACGGATATACACCCGGCGAAATCCTTCAGAAGCCAGGTCATAAGACGTCAGGATGCTTGCCATGCGTCCCCCGTATTCACGGATGACGTCCGTCACTTCTTTTATCGATCCCGGCCGGTCTTCTACCTCCACTCCGAATTGAATGCCTTTTCTTTCTGAACCCGTCAGTGAAATGAGGATTCTGAAAATGTCATTTTGAGTGATTGTACCGACGACATCACGGTACTGATCAACTACCGGAACTCCGGATATGTTATGCTTCAAAAGGATTTCAGCAGTCTCGTCTACCGTAAAATCTTGAGGAACCGTGATGGGGTTCTCTGTCATAATCTCTTTAATTTTAATCTTCGAAATTAAATATAAAAGCTCGTGAATTTCTAAAGAGGTCGCGTCAGAAGCGGATGCTCTTTTAAGATCCCGATCTGTCACTATCCCAACGAGCTTGCCCTTTTCCATAACCGGCAGCATTTTGATATTGTGATTCTTTTAACAACTTAATCGCATCATTCATGGAAGCGTTTGCATCTATGGTGATTGCCGGTTTGCTCATCCAGTTTTTGACCAACATGACAATTCTCCTTTAAATTTTGTTAATAATGACTAATAAATGTTTATGGTATTGACCTTGATCTCTTTCGCCCTGACGCTTCATTAAAATTGGAATAAATTTTAAATGAAACATTCGGGTTAGAGTTTTGTTAGATCGATACTCAAATGATATTCATCTTCTCCGGAACCTTTTTGGCGGTGAAACCTAATTTTTCTCCCAAAACCAACATTTGTGTGTTTTCGGGTAAAACAATTCCTGCCACTGTTTCAATTCCACGTTCTTTTGAAATTAAAAGACATCGTTTGAGCAATTCCGCACCAATGCCTTTTCCATGCCAGGGGTCCCCGACGACAACAGAAAATTCCGCTTGATTATGTTTGTAAACATCGGTAATCACACGGGCAACTCCCAACATTTTCTCATTGGGTTCGGTTCCCAAAAGTGCTACCAGTGCCATTTCCCTGTCATAGTCAATCTGTGTGAACCGGGCGAGCATATTGGGAGGGAGCATTTTTAACGGACTGAAAAATCGAAAATAAACACTCTGCCGTGAAAGAGATTCAAAGAGTTGCAACCAACAGCGGGGCATCCTCGGGTCGAATCGGCCGGATAAATAGTTCGCCAATACCTTCACGTACCGTTCGAGTTTCATACTGGTTGGGATAAGGACTTATTACCAGGTGATAGGGCGCCAGGACCATGGGCGAACTTAAAACAACCCGGGCGTTTTTCACACAGGATGTCGTTTTCGGTAACGATCAACGGATTGATATCGATTTCTTCGATCTCCGGAAAATCCGTTACCATCTGAGCCAGCCGAATTAAAATTTCTTCAAGCATGTGCAAATTGCACGGGCGGATAGTTTTTGAACCCTTTGAGCAGTGTATAGATCTTTGTTTTTTTCATGAGTTCTCTGGCCAACAAGCGGTTTAACGGAGGTAACGCAACGGATCGATCTTTCAGAACTTCAGCCATGATTCCGCCGATTCCAAAATAAATCACCGGTCCGAAATCGCGATCCCTTTTCGATCCCATGGCCAGTTCATATTGTTGGATATTTTGTTCTATTTTTTGGTTAGAGATAATCGATTTTGATTCATGGACAGGGATTCCATACGCATTCAGCAAAGCATTTGCTTGTGCTGTGGTAAGACATAAATTCTTATTCAAGAGCCCTTTTTGGATTTGAATTTGTGCACTTTTAAAATCAAATTCAATCTTTCTGTCGAACTTGGGTGGAATCTCCTGGAGCATCTCAAGATTTTTTGAATATTGGTAAAGATCCATAAATGCCCTTACCGCCCTTTCCGGTGCATCAAATGTCGGAATCCCTGCACGATTGAAGATATCCCGCCCCATCTCCATTTGTTTCCCACCCATCCAGGAAACGAATATCGGAAAAGATTTTCTTTTTATAAGGAAGGCCAGGGATTCAGCAACCTCCGTCGGTCGGGTCAGGGCCTGGGGGGCAAGGATGATCAAAAGCCCGTTCACTTGGCGATCTTTTAGACAGATGTCCACTGCTTTTTCATAGCGTTCAGGAGAAGCGTCTCCCAGAATATCAACCGGGTTTGTTCGGCTCCAGTCCGGAAGGAAGAAATTCATCTAATTTTTGAATGGTTTCAGGGGCTAAAAGCGCCGGATCGACACCATAATCAGAAAGCGCATCTACAGCCATAACTCCCGGGCTTCCGGCATTGGTGACGATGGCCAGCCCGGGTTTTGTAGGTCGCGGCCCCTTGGCCAAAAGCTCTACACAGTCGAAAAGTTCTTCAAAGGTTTTGACCCGAACGATTCCGGCACGTTCGAAAGCCGCATCATATACCGCATCTTCTCCGCCAAGCCTTCCGGTATGAGAAGCAACCGCTAAAGCCCCCGACTTCGTTCGGCCTGCTTTTAGAGCGATGATTGGTTTGACCCGGGACACCGCACGGGCCGCACTCATGAAATTTCGAATCCGTGGAATGCTTTCCACAAATATGACAATACTGCCGACATCATAATCTCCCCCGAGATAATCGATAATATCACCAAAATCGACATCCATCATGGAACCAAGACTCACAAAATAACTGAAACCGACATGTTCTCTTACACAAAGATCCAGCACGGATGTACAAATCGCACCGCTTTGGGAGACAAACGCCATTTTTCCATGGATCGGTGTGTGGCTTGAAAAACTGAGATTGAGTTTGGAGCTTGAGCAGATAATTCCAAGGCAGTCAGGTCCGATGATTCGAAGACCTTGACGCTTCGCCTCATTTATGGCGGCCGTCACCGACGCCCGATCTTCTATCCCGGTCTCTTTGCCGCCGCCCGAAATCATGACCAATCCTCCCACGTGCGCCTCAACACATTCTTTGACGATTTGAGATGCTGAATTCACAGACCCAACATGGACGGCCAGATCAACCTGAGAGTCGAGCGTTAAAAGGGAAGTATATACAGGCTGTTCACAAATTCTTTGATGATACGGATGTATCGGACAGACTTTTCCCGAATATCCGCCTTCAATCAGGTTATGCACCAGGGTGGAAAAGATTCCCCCTTCCGGTGAGTCGTCTCCGATTACCGCGATGGATTTTGGATGAAATATTTTATCCAGATTGATTGCACTCATGTCCAAAAACATTTCCTTTTAAACAGCATGAATGAACTGCACTACCATAAAGCAATCGGTATGCCAGATAAAATTGCTGTCTGAAAATTCATCAATTAATTGAAATAAAAGGTGTTTTTAAAAGAGGAGGGCGATATTTGAAACCATAGCAAAGAAAATAGATGTCGACTTTTTTTACAAGTTGTAAAAAGGAAATAGAATGCGTTCATAGGTTCAAAGGTTTCCGGTTCAAAGTTGGTGGAAAGAGGAATCCGGAATCCTTCGGACCGGCGGCATTAGGTTTGAGGATCGCTTCGATAGAGGTTGGAGGCAAAAACCTTTATTCTGCCTCCAACCTTAAACCTCTAACCGCGAAACGCCCGATAGGTTTCGTATCTCGAAATTTTGAGCAAAAAAGTGAGGCTTTCGGTCAATCAATATTTATTTATTCGGAGGGCTTAATTTTATCAACGCACCGTATTTTTTGAAAATGACCTCTCCATTTGGCTGATATGAAAACAGATTCGCACCGATATCTTCAAGCTGCTCTACAATAAGTTTAATATTCTTACTCTTTGTAAGTTTTTCATTTTCTTTTATCGAAGCAAACTCTTGTGTTGGTGGAGTTCCTAAAATCCCCTTTAAAACATCATAAGTGTCTTCTAACTCATCTACGGCATACTGAACCGTCAAAACAATGTAATCCTCAACTCTTTGTTTAAAGTCCTTCAACTCAGGCCTCTCAAGAAGAAATACTTCCATTGTCTTTCCCGTAAAAAATATCAAATCCGTTACTTCCTTTACATTAAATCCTTCAACATAACGTCTATGAGCAACTTGTTGAACGAAGCTCGGAATGATAGATCTGTCTCTGTCTCTCACCATTCTGGCAATCAACTGATAATTTAAGGTGATATACCATTTTAGCATTTCATGATCCATCTTTAAGTAATTTGGAAAACGGATTTTATTTTCCGGTAGAGTCACTTCTTTTATGATTTTATCAATCAACATATCACGGTGCTGGATCAAAATATCGTAAATGATAGTGCTTGTTCGATAGGCAACCTTATGAATAAGGATTTCATTACGGAAGTTCCAGTCGTATGGGTACGTGGTCATTTTTTCGGTTAAAAAGAGAAGGCGGCGTAAAATATGATATCGTGAGGTCGGCTTCCAGCCTAAAGCCGTGTAGGTTGCAGAAGCATCTATGTTCAGTTTCTTATCTATGTATTCGGCCATCCATGGCTTTTCAAGCGTCTCTTTTCCTGTCAACCATCCCGAAAGAGAGAGAAGGATCAAACCCAATCGTATAAAAAACTTAGGCATTTTGAGCGGTTTCACTTCATAACCATAATAATAGCGCGTAACGGCTTTAAAAATCTCATTATGTGAAACACTCCCCTGAGGACTGGCAATATAGGTGGCAAATTCCGGCAGGGTATCACTGACCTCAATAATCCGCAGAAATAATTTGATAAGGTCTCTAATATGGATATAGGGTACTGCCGATTCCCCGCGTCCGGATAGAATTCTCGACGTGAGTTTATTAGCGGACAACCATTGTTTTAACAGCATATATAACATGGGATATTCGCACCAGTCGCTGTATACGGCGGCCAGACGGACAATGGAACACGAAAAGGATTCCGAATATTCTTTAATCAGCAATTCTGCTCTCCGCTTGCTGCAGGCATAAGGGAAATCCTCATCAGCAGGACTCTCTTCGGTTATTGCTTTGCCTTTGGGAGGAAATTTACACGCAGCCACTGAGCTTGAAAAAATAAAACGCTTAATATTCAGCATGTTTGACAGCTCAAGAAGATAGCGTGTGGCGATGACGTTGACCTGCTCATATACGGGGTTTTTTTTCAGTGTAAAATCGTAATACCCGGCCAAATGCAGAACATAATCCACACCGCCATTATCATTAATATATTTAGGAATTTTCAACAAATTATCCCACTTGCTAATATCCGCCTGCAGCCAATGTATTGTATCTTTATAAGGTACGCCTACCTCCTTTTGACTGCGCCGAGCAATACAGAACAGTCGAAATTTCTCAGACACAGCGATGACAAAAT
The DNA here is from genome assembly GCA_963790095.1 of uncultured delta proteobacterium. Taxonomy (GTDB): domain Bacteria; phylum Desulfobacterota; class Desulfobacteria; order Desulfobacterales; family UBA11574; genus JAAXQD01. The sequence continues at coordinate 31,876 of CAWBNO010000015.1, forward strand.
GTCTTCCGATAAAGCCGGATGCTCCGGTGACCAAAATTCCCGGTAAGTTCTTATTCATTTATATCCCGCTGTTAGAAGCCTTTATCCACGTGAATTAACCGCCTTTGGCGTGTTTCACTAAAATTAAACCATACTTGTAGTAATCTTTTCCAAAAAACCAAAGCGCTATAAATCTGGAAGCATGGCGCCGTGTTCCAATAAATTACGATGCAGCTCAAAACATCGCGACAGATCATGACAAATGTGTCCAAGCCTGGCATCTTTTATATATCGATGAAGATATGCCCTGTATGCAGGGTGAGCACATTTTTCGATGATGATTTTGGCCCTCTGCATTGGCCCCAGTCCCCTGAGATCCGCCAACCCCTGTTCGGTAACAACGATCTGAACAGAGTGTTCGTTGTTGTCTATATGCGGGCACATGGGAACAATGGAAGATATCCTGCCGCCTTTTGCTATGGAAGGTGTCATAAAGATGGACAAATAGCTGTTTCTCGTAAACTCGCCGCTGCCGCCGATGCCGTTCATGATATCCATTCCGTATAAATGAGAAGAATTTGAATTGCCATAAATATCGATTTCAATCGCCGTGTTCATGGCGATGACCCCCAGTCGCCGGATGACCCCCGGATGGTTTGAAATTTCTTGTGGCCTCAGCACAATACGAGGGGCAAAGAAGTCTATGTTATCGACAAGGTCTTTTAACTTTTGAGATGTAATCGTGAGACTGGTCGCACTTGCCCCTACAAGTTTTTCATCAAGCATAAGATCGATCATGGCATCCTGAAAAACTTCGGAATACATTCTAAACGGCGGGATATCGGGGTGACTGCCCAGAGCAGCCAACACACCATTGGAGACGTTGCCGACACCGGCCTGAAGCGGCAATAAGTTTTTTGGGAGCCGGCCTTTATGCATCTCTTCCAACAAAAAGTTAACCGCATGTTCTGCGATTTGATGGCTGGTTTCATCAGGTGGTGCCAACTCAGTCACATCATCTGGCTCGTCGCTTTCCACAATGCCGATGACCTTTTCAGGGTCAACGACGGCATAGGGCAAGCCGATACGGTTCAGGGGCTCATATATATGTATGGGATATCGGTTTGGCGGCGGCGGCATAACAAAAATGTCTGCCATCTCCCTGAGTCGGGGAGATTGATGCCTGTTGATTTCAATGATCACTTTTTGGGCGTAGCGGAGATATGTCGGAGAAGCGCCGATGGATGTTGTAAGAAACACCCTTCCGTCAGAAGTAATTTCAGTAGCTTCCACCACCGCAAAGTCGATTCGACCGAAAAAGCCTTCGGCAACGGTCTGCGGAACATGTGAAAGATGCATGTCTACATATTCAACCTCCTGGCGATTGATCTGCTTGCGCAATATCCGACCTGACTGATACGGGGCCCGCCAGGAAACCGCATTCTCCCGGGCCAGTTCATCATCAATAATGCGACCGCTGGAAGCACCGGTAAGCACCCTTATTTTGAAACTGCGGCCTGTTGCATGTTCATCACGGGCGCGGGAGGCGATAGCTCTGGGTACGACTTTTGCCGCGCCAGCGGGACTAAAACCACTAAAGGAAACTGTATCACCGTTTTTTATGAGATAAGCTGCTTCCTGTGATGTTAAAATGGGATACGAAGTAACGTTCATTAAAAATATCTTCACCTATTATTTAAAAGTTATTCAATCTTCACCTGCTCAGATTTCGGTTTTTTTTAAGCATGAAACATAAATGCCGATGAAATATTACCGTTTTTAAGAACCTCCTTGATGGCCTGTTTGAGGCTGTTAATTGAAGTGTCACTTTTAATGGCATAGATAAAAACCGGAAGCTCCGGAATGTTCCTTTTAATATCATATAAAATTTGCCAGCTGTCAAAACTTTCCGAATGGAGTCCCAAAAGCACTAAATCCGGCCGCGTATCTCTGATATATTTCCAGATCAATCCGATGCTGTTTAACTTTACGACCTGAAAGTTCGCATTGGTCAGCTCATCATATAGAAGCTTGAGAATCATCTGTTTGTCGTCGACAATTAGAATTTTGGGCATTTTTAACTTTCCGTTCACCCATATGTGAGATTAAAAAAGTACACGCTCGCAGGTTTCTTTTTTATTAAAGAATTTCGCAAAAAACATGCCATAGTGTCAAATTTAATAATATATGCTTTTTCAATGGGTTATTTTATATTTCTCTTGTCGGGGAAATCAGATCTGTGTCGATAATTTTTTCAGAATGTAAAGAAAACTGATTGCGGTGCAAAAAATGATAATAGCAAATTAAAGAGTTAGAATGTTTGCTTTTTCAAATTCATCCGGAATATACATTTACTCCTTTTGGGCGAATTTTTTTCTGAAGTAATGTTAACCCCTTTTTCATTTTTAAAGCAAAAAGAGGTGGAAACCATACTATTTAAAGGCAACCACCTCTTGCTGTCTATCCACCATTATTTATTTTTCATTCTTTTTGGTATTTGAAGGAAAGGCTTACTCTGGCACGATAAGCTGTCACTTTCCCATTTTCGATTCTCAGGTCTAATTTGGTAATTTCCGCGATTCTAAGATCTTTAAGTGTTTTGGATGCTGTATCTATAGCATTTTTAGCAGCATCCTCCCAAGAAGAAGCGCTGGTTCCCACCAACTCAATAATTTTATAAGTGCTCTCCGTCATAACGATCCTCCTTTCTTTCGAGACCGATGTTCTCACGATCAATATAATTGTTTACCCGGGCTGAGCAGTTATAATCGTGGGGGCCTTGACCATCGCATGAATTTGCCTTTTAGCAACTTTATAGCGTTCAAAATAGATTTTTGCGACCTCTTTCATAAATTTATACCCCAGGTCAGGGTCTTTTTGAAAGAGTTCGAATAACTTTTCGCCGTTGATGCTCATAACCTCAGTGGGTTGCAAGCATACCGCATTCAAGGTATACTCCTGGGGTTTCATAAAACAGGCAGTGCCAAACAGATCACCCCTCTCCCTCTTCTCAAAAGAGATACCAACATTTTCCCCCGGAGCAATTTTGTTCATGCTAACCAGGCCCTTTGTAACCAGATAAATCTGATTGGCCCGATCACCTTCCTGGTAGATTTGAACACCCTTCTTGAAAGATTTTTTCTCTGTGATTTTAGAAAGTTCCGCAAGTTGATCATCTGAAAACACACTAAACATATCGAATTTATTAAAGTCGCTAACTTTTACCATAATGGTCCTCCTTTCCTTTCAATCGGCTATTAACAATCATTTCGTTTTTAATTCCAGGTGCAACCCAACTGGTTTCTTTCAAGGCAACAACCGTACCAAAACAAAACCTTATGAAATATATGCTCAACCTATTGATATATATTATGTTTTTTATTTTATGAAGCCATTGTGATTAAAAACCGGAAAGAATTAATGTCAATCTTTTTTACAGGTTGTAAAGTAAAAGTATGTTTTTATTCGACTTTTGCATCGTTAGAGTCAAGTAACCACCCATATCGCTCTTCTTCTGATAATATTAATTACTTTGTTACTCACCCTTCCCAGCAAAAATTCCTGAACTTTCGACAAACCTCTCCGCCCCAAAACAATAGTACGGTAATCTCCCTCTCTCGCCTCTTTAACAATCGCCTCAGCACGACTGGGGACGCCGGAAACCAGTTTGGTATTAATTTGGTCGGATGTGAAACCAGCTTCTTCCAATCGGCGTTTTGCTTTGTCGAAAATAGCAATTGCTGCAGTTTCCGCATCCTCCAAGCTCTCTTTTGGGAAAAATAGATGCGCGATACCTGAATGAATAGACTGATCACCCCGGATGGCGTGAAACAAGTTTATTTTGAAATCAAAACCACCGAGCATTGCAGCAACATAATTTACAGCTCGAACGGCATTTTCTGAGCTGTCAAGGGCCACAAGGAATTTGTTGTCCGGAGGCATTTCGCCGATCATCAAAACCGGCAGGAACGCCACTTTTTCAACAATTTTTTTGGCAACACTTCCAACAATGATCTCTTTATAAGAGCCCGTGCCCCTTCGTCCGATAATAACTGCACTATATCCATTTTGGGCTTCTTTAACGATGTCTCGAGCAATCCCTTCCTTTCTGTTATGGATCCTTACTGAAACGGCCTCCGGAGAAAAACCTGAATGGAGAAGCTTCTGTTTTGCCTTGTCCATTGATTTTTGAATCTCCTTTTTCTGCTGCATTTCCCACGCCATAACCTGCGGAGCGGACCGACTGAATAGAGGGTCTTTTTCAAGATCCAAATAAGCCTCGGGTATGCTGCTGAATACATTAAAAAGAACAATTTCCATTTTATGAAAGGGGGCAAGTTTGCTTACATAATTTATCGCATGAAAAGCATGTTCAGATCCGTCAAACGTCAGTAATACCTTTTGTTTAGATTTATTTTTCATGATGACCCTTCCTTTTCTGCCGTATTTTGTAGACACTATATATTGATATAAAATGTTTTGACTACTTGATGTCTGCAACCTAACCAATAGCAATAACTATTCCAGAAATAAAAATGCCAACAGGACTGTTTTAACATATTGTTATTAATAAAAATAAAATCGATTTCAAGAAGATGTTGTTCAAAAATTGATAAGTAGCCTGTCGGATATTTTTACAACGTGTAAAAGGCAAGATTGGATTTCTATTCGTTTACTTTGTCCAAAACACAGACTTTACAATCGTAGAAGAAGTCAAAAAATTATGCCAATGAGATCAACACCGGGAAAATCTGTCTATTAAATTGTCTGAAGTTTACAGTTTGAAAAAAAAGCAGACAGATTTCTTGACCATTGCGAATGTTGTTTGCTTTTATTAAAATTATATCTGATGTCATATCAATTAATTATAATGTTTCCCCTTTCAATTTTACCATGGCACAATAGTTGCAAAAAATAGAGGTTAAAAAAGTTTTAAGATTTTTTTTGAATCCGAAATGGTGAAATAAATAATTCTTAAAGGGCTTCATAAGTCAAAAAAGGAGGTATACGATGACTGTACAAATCGGAGGCAGCAAATACATACCGGGAATGTACGAAAAAAAACGACCCACCGGTTCCCAACTGGCCGATAAATATTTTCGCGATCTTGATCAAAAATTGATTGAAAAGAAAAAAAAGGGGAAACGACCCGAGATTTTCCCCACGATTTCTTTTTCTCGAAAAATCGGTGTGGGAGCGTTAGAGATTGCAGATATTCTTGCAAAAAAGATCAACTATAATGTGGTAGACAGGGAATTGCTAATGCATGTCGCCCAAGAGGCGAAATTAAGCGAAAAAACCGTCGCCTATTTTGATGAACGGTATCCTGGCGTTTTGAACGAATTTGCAAAACTTCTCTTTGGTGAAAAATCTTTTATCAAAAGCGACTATAGCCGGCATCTTGCTAACGTTGTGCTTTCCATTGCCGGTTTGGAGCCCACAATTTTTGTCGGCAGGGGAACCCATTTAGTAATTCCCCGAGATCGAGTACTGGCGGTTCGATTTATCTGTTCAGACGAACATCGGATTAAACGGCTGTCCAGAATTCTTAAAGTGAAAGAAAAGGAGGCTACCGACAAATTGCCACAAATCGATAAGGAACAAAAACAATTTTTTAATAAGGCTTTTGGCAAAAAAGATGCAGTGCCGTATGAATTTGATATGGTGATTAATTGTGATTATATCAACAATCCAAAAGATGCAGCGGAAATTGTTGAAGTGGCTTTTAAGAAAAAGTTTGCTCAGAAACTTTCCTAATCCGGAATCGTCGGCAAAGGAGAATAAAAAAGCACGGAAAATATTATACTATTCCGTGCTTTTTTAATTTATATACCTTTTTCAAATAACTTCAATTAATGTCCATAAGAGTGGAAAAAATTTTCTATTCCAGATTTCAACTACAGCCGAAAACCGGCGTTAGAAATCATAGTCATATTCTTCGTCCCGGGCCGGTTTTATATCCTTTGTCATCACAACCACATCCAGGGGCCTGTTTTCCCGATCCTTAACCAAATTCGGTATCACCGCAACACGAGAAAATCCGTTCTTATTAAAAGCATTTATGGCAGCCCTGTTAATGTCCGGGATCTCTACAATGAGTTTTTCAAGCTCGAGTTTGAAAGCGATTTGGCAAACTTCTTCAATCATTAACCGCCCTAAACCAACCTTTCGAAAATCTTTATGCACAAACATCCGTACGGTACCCAAATGCCATTTCCAGCCGGATCGTCGACGATTGATAGTAGCATCGGCAACAATGTCGCCATTCTTTACCGCCAAAATGGGAAGTGTCTTGGTATAATCGAGGTTTTTTGCCCATTTTTCAACAAGAAGCCTGCTGGCGACATCATCACGCAAATACCGTGAATCTTCTTTGGGAACCCCTTTGAAAAACTCATACAAAGCATCTTGATCTTCTGCCACCATCGGTCGAAGAAGAACTTTTGTTCCGTCTTTAAGCGTTGCCTCTTTTCGATATGTATTAATGTCAAACATCAAAACCACCTCCTTTCAATACTTGAGACACATTGATAGGGTTTTCTCTCTTCATGTAAAAATCAGCGATCCCTCCTGCCTTTACGCTAAGATAGTTGGACAAATTGCCCATACCCGAAGGCAGACAGGTGACTTCTGGGGTCACAATTAGAACTCGGGGATTGGTTGAAGGATGGGTCATGATCTTTTGCTCCTAATTTAGAGCAATTTGATGTCCGTTTTCCCCAATAAAGATGAAATTGTTGAATTTCTGTTTGAAAGTACCGAGTTTTTTTTGAAACACTTCCCTGCCGAATGGATGGATGGTTTTAAGGTCACTGGTGTCAATAAAGATCTGATAAAAAAGACTGCCATACTCTTTTAGAGTTTCGAGCAATTCGTAGGCGGATGTTCCATCAAAATCGCCTGTTAATTTTAGATGAAGACTGTCTTTGGTTTTATAAGAAAACATATGGAAATTTGATGCCATTGAAAACCTCCTTAATAACAGGATCTCTCTAAGGTACGGTTAATTCAAGAACGCTGTTTTGAGTCCCAAAGCAGTTCGGGCACCATCGGTCGTTTCGAGGGTCTTCTCTCCACTGCCCATCCACCAGAAACTTGTATTCATATTTCCCAGGAGAAAGCATCACCGTCTTATTCCACAATCCTTTTTCATCCCTTTTCATGGGGTGCTTTTCCAAACTCCAATGGTTAAAATCTCCCATCAAGAAGACCTCTTTGGCCTCGGCTGCTTCTACTGAAAACTTCACTCTTCGCCGTTTAATTTTCTGTTTTGATTTGTCCTTCGACATGGTATATCTCCTTAACTGGTGTTCATTTTATGAGGCCTTTGTAACTGTGGATGGACACAAACTAATTTTGATAAATTTGTAAAAAGTGAAATGTGAAATTTAAAATGACCTCATTTATTAGATTAAGAAGCAAATATGCACAGCATATAGACTTTTCACGTTTAACTTTTTACTTTTTACCGAACTATCAATTTTGGTTTTAAGAATAGAATGGTTGCCAGAAAACCCATGTATTTCTCCAAATAACCGGCCATCTCTATTTTCGATCATTTGATGTTTCTTTGAGGCAATATTCACGCCAGACACACTCCGAACGGTCACAGTTCCCGTCTGCTCGACCAAAACAATCGGGGTTTCCCTCGAGATGCTGAACGCTTTGAATGAGATGTGTCAAATCCGGGAAGTTGGCTTTTAAATATTTTGAATCTTTTGAGTTAATGTCGATCTCGTCTCCCATTTTCTCTACTTTGATTTTTGGCTTTTTTCAGCGATTTATCTCAGCACACGTCATTTTTCCCAAAGCCAGAAATCGAAGCGCTATCTTGAAAACCGTCCCGCGAAAACTGATGATTTTCCGAGAACTCAATGGAATTGATCGCTGAATTATCTATTACCGAAATTATGGGGTTTGTCCATGGGGGAGCAACTTCATTTTTTCTGGGAAAATCTCCCATCTGGGGGTTCCCCCCATCGGTTGGATATCACATGCGAGAAGGTAAGGATTGAGGCGGGATTATTTTATCCAAAGATCCATGTCGATGAGGCCGATCTTTGCAGCATAGCGCACCAATTCAATGGTGCTGTGTATTTCGAGTTTCCGCATAATACTCGAACGATGGTTTTCAGCCGTTTTGGGGCTGATAAACAGCTTATCCGCGATCTGGTTTGTAGACATCCCTTCCGCCAGCAGAACCATGATCTCCTGCTCCCGGGGGGTTAAAGAGTCATAGCTGTCAGCAGCCACAAACGTTTCGTGTTTA
>CAWBNO010000016.1:0-154807 GCA_963790095.1 uncultured delta proteobacterium
CTCTTTTTTCGGTCTGGCCCCCAAGTGGATCAGCCAGGCACACGCACTGGTTTTCGGGCTGTTGGTTATATTTGTGATCATGTTTCTGGCGAACGGTATTGTCGGTGATTGGGACAAAATCAGACGAAATGTTTTTAGAATCCGGCCGTCGAGTTCGTCGTAATATGAGGGAAAGTTATGGCACTCCTTGAAGTAAAAAATCTTACCAAAGCTTTTGGCGGGCTTCTTGCGATCAATGATGTCTCCTTTCACGTGGAAAAAGGAGAGATTGTCGGCCTCATCGGTCCCAACGGCAGCGGAAAGACCACGACATTCAACTGTATCAATCAATTTTTTCCCGTTACGTCCGGAGACATTCTGTTTAAAGGAAAAAGCATCATCGGGTTAAAAACCCATCAAATTTGTCATCTGGGTATCGGGCGTACGTTTCAGGTTGTCAAACCTTTAGCCAGAATGACGGTTTTGGAGAAATGTTACGGCTTCCGCGTTTTGCCGCGTCAATACCATCAAGGAAGCAAAGGATGAAGCGTTACGCGTTCTGGAATTTTGCAATCTTGCGGACCAGAATGATAAACTGGCCAAAAGTCTGCCCATCGCCGGAAGAAAACGCCTTGAAATTGCCCGTTCACTGGCGACCAAGCCGGACCTATTGCTTCTGGACGAGGTCGCAGCAGGTTTAAATCCGGGTGAACTTGATGAGGCCATCGGTTTGATTAAAAAAATCAGGGACAATGGGATCAGCATCCTGATCGTGGAGCATATCATGAAGGTCATCATGACCATATCGGATCGAATTCACGCCATCAACTTCGGCCAAACCATTGCGGAAGGTATCCCTCAGGAAGTCGCCAACAACCAGGCGGTGATCGAGGCCTATTTGGGAGAACAGCATGCTCAAGGTTAACGGAATCAACGTCTTTTATGGAGACCTTCAGGTCCTCTGGGATGTCAACTTTGAGGTCAAGGAAAAAGAAATTCTGGTTTTGGTGGGAGCCAACGGGGCCGGGAAAAGCACAACACTCAAGACCATCTCATCGCTGCTGACGCCGGTTTCCGGCACCATCGAATTCAATGGTATTCGCCTGGACCACTTGCCTCCCAACAAGATCATTGAACATGGAATTGTTCACGTTCCCGAAGGGCGGCGTCTTTTTCCGGAGATGAGTGTCGAGGAAAACCTGATTATGGGCTCCCTTTACGGCGAATCCAAGAGCAAACGGAACGAAACCATGGAATATGCCTATTCCCTGTTTCCGAGACTTAAAGAAAGAAGAAAGCAAATGGCCGGTACCCTTTCCGGCGGCGAGCAGCAGATGCTGGCCGTGGGCCGCGGGTTGATGTCGCTTCCGAAATTGATGATGTTCGACGAGCCGTCCCTGGGCCTGGCGCCCATTCTGGTACAAAACATCTTTGATTTAATCAAAAAAATCAACCAGGAAGGCGTAACCATTCTTTTGGTAGAGCAGAATGTCACTCAGACGCTGGCCATGTGCGATCGGGCTTATGTCCTTGAAAACGGTAGAAGCGTCCTCGAGGGCACCGGAAAAGAGCTGATGGCCAACGATCATGTGAGAGAAGTTTATCTGGGGATATAAAATGTAATGCCCAAGATTTGATCGGAAAACTGTGTGATGGAAACTCTGACCTAATTTAAAATCCTACTTATTTCATTATAAATATTTTTTCGGACGTCGGTAAGGCACCTTGGAATCGTTCCGGCTAAGTCTTACCTTGCGATCATGTCGATCTGTTTTAGATCCTGCACCAGGTCGGACAGTCCGAGGTGTTCAAGGGTCCCAGCCTTTTGCAAACCTGACTCACTGTCCCAGCCCCTGAGATCATAAAATTCCTTCCGCATTGCTTCAAATACATCCCGATCCAAAGTTTGACCTTTTCGGCTGATCACTTCTTTTCCCAACCCGGGGACAATCACATCGGGGTTCATAAAAACCGTTTCAACCGGATCCGTAAAATTGAATTCTGCCGGAACATCATCCGCTTTGGGACGCCGACCTTCCCGTAAAAGAACGACTCGTTGTAGATTAAATATTCGTTCACCATATTGATTTAGCCCGGTTTCATCTATTTCAATTCCGGTCACTGCTGAAAATATTCGACTTTCAATCGTGGAATCGCCAACGCCATCCGGCGTGTTCCGAGAAACCATTATGGGCCAACTGGAATCACACAGCAGCAGGCTGTCCTTCACATAGGTTCGATCGATGATTTTAACTGCCGCCATGGCTTTTCCTTCATGGGTATTTAGATCCCACGCCTTCTCATGTCCCCAGAATTTTGTCGCCGCGGCCCGAAATATTTCTGATGTTGCCGGTGAAGATTCGGAGTTGGCCTGATTCATGACCCATAATCCGGTGAGCCAACTTGTTTCGTGAAGCATGGCAATCGGCTGTCTGGGTTCCAGGGCGTATAACAATCCGTTCATAAGATATTCGCGCCCGGAATAAGTGGCGCCATCTCCGACGCCGGACACTTCATTTGCAAAATGGGCTTTGGCTTTATCTCCAAGCTTCTCCCCGGCTCGAAGAAGGCCTTCAGCAAGAATATCGCCGAATCCTTGCCTATGCGCGATCATATTGGCAAGGTTTTCAAAAAACTCATGGGTGCCCAGTTTAGAAATGTCCAGCCCGGTCTCTTTGTCGGTAAGATATCCTGACTGATAACAGCTATCCAACCAATGGATGATATTGGCCATTTCCATTGTACAGATGGACAGATCATTGCAGATTCCCGTGGCATCCACAGCGGTTTCCGTCGATTCTCCCGGTCTTCTGAAAACCCATGGGAGATAAACAAACATGGATTGACATTTTCGGACAACATCCTTGCCGGAGGCTGTCCGAAAAGAATTTCTATATTTACAATCGAGTCCGCATTGATAACAAGATGACTTACCGGTTCGACGGACTTGTTCTTCGGGAAAAGGGACCTGGAGCGGGTCACGCTTATTTAAATGGATGGTCAATTGATTGAGTTCTTTTAACTTCTCAGGATTTGCCACCAAAGGACTTCCCGTACCCAACACCGCTATGGCTTTAAGATTTTTCGATCCCATCACCGCACCAAAACCGCCGGTAGCACTCCCTTCATTATCCGTCATAAGATTGGCACTGCGGCACATGTTTTCACCGGCCACACCTGTTGTTACGAATCTCACATTTTTTCCATGCAGTTCTTTTAAGATATCTTGAACGGCATAAACACCCTTCCCCCAAAGCAAAGACGCATCTAATATTTGAGCTTTCTTGTCATGAATCCACAGGTAAACCGGCTTTTCAGACCGCCCCGAGATGATAACACCGTCGTAGCCGGCCCTTTTTAAATAGGGGCCGAAGAATCCTCCAAGATTCCCGTAACAAAACCCTTCCGGCATCAACATGGGCGACTTGCCTACGACCTCAAACCGGGAGGCGCCCTGAACGCCGGTAGCTCCTAAAGGGCCACTCATGAGTATCAGGCGATTTTCCGGATCAAAAGCACCCACATCAGGTCCTACCTCTTCCCAGTAAATCCGTGTGGCAATGCCGCGTCCACCAAGAAAACGACCTGCATAGTCCATGGTATTACGTTCAGTGACCCGTGAATTAGACAGGTCGACGTTAAGAATCTTTCCACACCATCCAAAAATATCAGCTGCCATGTTTATCTCCTTAAAGTAGGATAGGGTCAAAATTGGGGAACGCCCTTGATTAAGGGGACTTATTACCTTTTATAGAGTTATTTATAATATGATAATCTTTATCGAAAGAAAATAGCCATAAATAAATTCAGAAGCTCTGTTCCCAGTCCTTGACTTTGATATGCATCAATTATTGTTAACGCAAATTCTGCAGCTTCAGGTTCGTCTTTTACTCTGACATATCGAGCGACCCCTATCCCAAACATGCCATCTTGACTTGAAACATAGGCACACAAGGCCAAGTGATTTTTGTTATCAATTTCTGTCAACTGGTTCAGTTGACTGTTTGAGAGACTGCTCATAGGTACAAAAAATCGGCAATATTTTGATCTGGTTGATAATTTCTCAAATCCAATCTTTAATTCCTCTTTGTCATCTTGGCTTAACAACCGAATTAAAACAGGTGTCCCGTCTTTTAATCTAATTTCAATTGGGTAATCAGGCATTTTTGTATGTACCGCCCCTCATTGTTATGGGATTAATACTATCCTAAACAATGATCATTCACAATCCATTTTCATTCCGACATTCAATGAACTAACCATATGGACTTCATAGGAAAAGGCCACAGGTTCTATTTCCTTCAAAGGATTTTCTGAAATACGGGCAAGAAATGAGTCTGCATGTTTCCTGGCTTTTTTTTCGAGGCTTTCGCTGGTGCCGCTGTTTGTAAAAAAAGGGGCACTGACCATCAAAAATACGGCTGCTATAGATAGACCGGCATATCGCAGAAAATATCTTCGGTTATTCATCTTCATTTGTCGATTCTTGCAATATCATGGCTGCTCAATAGGAATTTGCCCCGGTATTCATCCATAAATGGTGCCTGGTTATCGTTTCAGCATCAATTTCCGAAATTGCCTGTGAAGTTTTCATTTTTAAGCGCTTCATGACCTTGTTAACAGACCTTGCACCCGTTTGAGCCAGACAAAGGTCGAAAGTAAAAACCCCCACCCTGCCGTCGATTACCCAAAAGGGAAAGAGCCTGCAATAAAGAGGTCGGACTTTCTCGGGTAAAAGACAGCCCATCGGGCCAAGAAAAATACAACTTAAGACAAGAAATATAAGGACGCCGGCAACAACTCCGCCAATGATAACAACAATCCAAATTAAGACCGTTTACATTTTTTTATTTTTATCCGTCTTCCTTCCGGATATTTCTTTAAGGATTTTTTCCAGATTTTCCAGTTCCCTCCCGTAGCCGGTCCAATCGCCATGACGCAGATAATCTTTGGCTTTATTATAGTGGTCCAACGCCGTCGCGCCGAGCTCGGATAACCCTTCACCCTTTATTTGAGGAATAACCTGGGAATCCGGATGTTTCGGGGTTATTTCAACGTCCAGAATACTGCTCAGGGCCTTGTCCAGATTTTCCTCCATAATCAGGCGATTGCCAAAAGCGACAATGACTCTTTTGAGTTCCGGCAGAGAAGCGGCCCTTGACTCTTCCAGCCGGGGACGCACGAGCGCACTTGTTTTCTGGGGCTTGGCTCCACCGCCGGTCTGAGGGGCGCCGGTTGGGGATATTTGGCTTTCTTCCTGGATGGCTTCCAGATATACCGGCTCCACATAGATAAAGGTATCACTGACGGGAATCGCCAATAGATTGCCCCGGATGACCCGGGAGCCTCTCTGCCCCCACAGGCTCAATTCCCGGGAAATTTCCGTTTGCTGATCCACCCTGGCTTCAATCTGCATCGGTCCATAGACCAGTTTTTCCTTGGGCAGCTTGTAGACCAGAAGGTTGCCGTAGTTGGGCAGATCACATCGGGCCGCCAGCCAGCCGATCATATTATCTTTTTTGGAAGGGGTGAAAGGGGTCATCAGGAAAAATTCTTCCTTTTGCTCTTCGGGAAGCTTGATAATGATGTAGTAAGGTTCCATTTTCTGACGGCTCTCCCCATAGACCTCATCCGGAATTTGCCAGAGGTCTTCCTGGTTGTAGAAGACCTGGACATCTTCCATGTGATATTTCGTGTAAGTCTCCATTTGGATTTTAAAGAGATCCTTGGGGTAGCGGATGTGCCCTTTCAGCTCCGCGGGCATTTCCTTGAAAGGCTTAAACAGATCCGGGAAGATCCGCGCATAGGTTTTGACGATGGGGTCTTTTTCATCAATCATATAGAAAACCACATCCCCGTTATAGGCATCGATGGTGACCTTGACGGAATTGCGGATGTAATTAAGCTGTCTATTGTTAAAAGTGCCGCGAGACCGGCGCGAATAAGGATACATGGCAGAGGTCGTGTAGGCGTCTTGAATCCAGTAGAGTTTTCCTTCGGAAAGAACCAGATAGGGATCATTGTCATAATCGAGAAAGGGGGCAATCGAATTCGTCCGCCGGTTAATCCGCCGGTTAAACATGATGCGGGTCTCCGGACTTAAATACGTGGTAAACAGTATCTGGGGATCCAAAAACTCAATGGCAAACAAAAGCCTTCTGAAAAAAGATTTGATATGGATACCCCCCTTGCCCTGGTAGGTGGTATACACATTTTTGTCCCCCTTGGGATAATCAAATTCCCGGGCTTTGGTCTTTACCAGCACATATTCATCCGTTTTTTCGCCATAATAGATCTCGGGGCGCACGACGTTCAGGTCCGGTTCAAAGGAAGGCGGCAGGTCTTTGATAAAAAGGCGGGGCAGCCCCTCGCTGGTCACTTCATTGACCGGGCTTGCGGCCAGTCCGTAGCCATGGGTATAGGTGAGGTGTCTGTTGACCCAGGTATCGGCCTGGGGAGGCAGCTTGTTGACCACCAGTTCCCGGCCGGCCAGCATGATCTGGCGATACTGGTTGTTGACCGGATACCGATCGACGTCGACATTGTTAAAATCGTAATACAGCCGTATGGCTTGAATCTGCCGGTAGGTTTGAAGCAGCGGGCGCTCGTCCCAGATCCGGATATTTTGGATCGTTACGTTATGCTGTTTGAGATCCTGGGCACTGAGCTGGTCGTTCACTTCAAAATCGACTTCTTTGATTTTATTGAGGTTGTAGGCCTTGCGGGTAAAATCGATATTGTAGGCGATGTAGGGGGTTTCTTTGGCCAGTTCATTGGGTTTGACGATAACTTTTTGGATCAGGATAGGGAGCCCGGTTCCCAGCACCAGCACGACGCCTATCCAAATTATCGCACCAATCCAGATTATTTTGGCCTTAAGTTTAAAGGCGTTGGTAAAAAGGACGACGGCAAATCCTATGGAGACAAAAACGATGACCTTATAGGCCAGAACTTTGATGTGAACATCGGTATAGCTGGCGCCGGAAGCCGGTCCCTGGGTGGAATATAAAAGCCCGAACATTTTCAGACGATAGTTCCAGGTCATTAGCAGCACAACGATGCCACCCAGAAAAATAACATGCTTTTTAACGTTTTCCGCAAGGGTAATTTTAGGCACAGTGGGCAGGGTACCCTGGGCCTGACGGAAGTCACCCTCTATTTTCAGGGCACCGTTTTTCAGATACCAGCCCATGGTGGCCAGTGCAGCCACGACAAAAAGAATCAGCAACATGTTTTGGATGAAGAGGTAAAAAGGCAGCGAGAACAAATAAAAGCCGATGTCCCGGTTAAAAACAGGGTCGGTGCTGCCAAAAGGTTGCTGATACAGATAGCGCAAGAGCAAATCCCATTGAGTGGAGCTTTTTGAAGCAATATAAAAGCTGAGAAACAGAATAAAAGCGATCACCAGGGTTTTTAGCGTTGCAGTGGAAAGGCCAAATTGGGAAGCATAATCGTCGGCAACTTTAAAACCCCTCCCTGTCCCGATGCCCGGGTTTAAACGATTGGCGGCGTAAATGTTTATACCGATGATCAGGGCCAAAAGCAGCCAGACCATCAATCCAAACCCGAATTTGCTCAACATCATGGTCCGGAAAACAGGCGAAAAGCCCAAATTTTCAAACCACAACCAGTCCGGATAAATTGAAAACCCTATCCATAGCAATAGAACACCAACAAATCCGATACCGATAATAAATAATTTCTTATTCATAACACTCCTTAAAATAATATTGGTAAGAAGACACCCACGGGCTTACGCCTGTGGCACAATGGTTATTGGGTTCAGCGCCAAACATTCATGATTCTTGAATGGTGAAGGAGTGCACACTTCTTGATGGTGCTCAGTGGTTCAAATCAAAAAACAACGTGGGATTCGACCAATATTCCTCATTCGGAAAAAATAAGGTGGTCACAATATATTGTGGTTCAACTCTCGCTTCAGAAATTCAATGTCTTGCCAGTATCGATACCATTCACAACATCAATTAATATACAGATATCATATTTTTCTGATGTCAGGTTAAGTAAATCCTATTTTTGATAATTATCAAAACGTTTCTGTATAGGGCAAATTAAGTTTTTAGACCAAAAACCAAATCCTTTGCATTCGACTTTGGTTGATGTATTGTGCACCAACATTTCGACCAAAAATCCTTTTTATTATGACTGGTTCTCGGACTTTGGTTCTCATTGGATTATCGAAAGTAAATTTCAATTCAACTGTATCATCTATGGAAAAATTATGTGGCCTAAAAGTTGTAAAATTGACTCCACTCATTGAAACATCTATGATTAGAATATCGTCCCTTTCCCCTTTCTCTTGGATAAAGCATTCACCAGCAAGCTGGACTTTCTTACGGTAATGCCTTCGAAAATCCAAGTTAAGCCGAAAATTCTCTCCACATTTACATTTGGCCTTCAGCTTTTTATGAGTATCCTTGAACTTTGTTACATCTAAATTTTTATTTAAACCGCATTTGTGACAGGTAATTCTAGCTTGATTGTTTTCATCAACATAAAATTTTTCCATTAATCATCCCCTTAAGTTCAATCCAAACGCAAAACCCCATCCTCTATGAGAAATGGGGTCTTGATAATCAGTCCATGGCAACCTCTTGGTTACAGGTTATTTTTTAGTTTTCGTTGCTATTTTTATGCAACTTCTTAAGACAGTTTTTATCTTCACGGACAATTGCACAGATTTTCCGGTTATCAATCTCTCTACAGTTAGCGTGATTATATAATGGGCATTCTGGATATTGTTTTGACATCTCTATTTATTTCCCTTTTTTTCGTATTTTTTGAGCAGATCCCGGATGGCTTCTTCGGTAAGATCAGAGATAGGCAATTCAGCATCGATGCTAAGATGCTTCAGCTCTTTAAGGATAGTGGGGTCAATTCTTGTTGCAAACATCTTTTTTTCACTCATGAAATGTTCATAACAAAAAAACATCATGCTTGCAAAGAAAATAGTTTGACGGTAAATATGATTACATATCAACATTCAAACAATATATCAAGATAACCCAAAATCACGATACGATGAAAACAAAATCAAACATAGCGCTTGAAGGAACCTGCAACGGTGACGTTGTGGGCGGTTTATTATCGTGAACCGAGGGAAAACCTTCAGGCGCTTTTGTTTGGAAATAAAAAACCCCACCAGAATTACTGGCAGGGCTATGCTCTTTGACAATTTGGTATAACCTTTTAACTTAATGAAAAACTTTGTCTCTATCTGATAATTTTAAACCTAACGCTAAAAGGATTTTTCTTTTTGTTTCCACTCTGCATGGTTTGCCATGCTCTATCCGCGTTAGCGTTTCTACTGATAAATTTGCCATTTTAGCAAGTTCAGCCTTGCTCATCAAAAAAGACTCTCTAATTTCTCTCAATGAGTTTGTGTTCATTTTTTTAGTCCTCAAATAGGTCTGGCATTTCAGACGTTAAATACAGGTAAAGCACAACGGTTGTGCAAAGAAATGTAATACCCGAAATTATATACAATAACACATCATTTTTCCTTTTAACTAATGATAGTAACCAATGCATTCACCACATTTATTATTGAAGTGATCCATGGCTTCATCTGGAGAATTAAAAACAATCCAATCTTTCCTAATAATCGTTCCGTATCGTTTTCGGATTCGAAGGATTTCAGTGCTACCATGGTATTCAAAAAAATCACTATATGTAGGGTAAATTTCATATTTTCTCATTTCATTCCTCCTTGTGATTGAAAAAAATACAAGCAACCTTACACTTTATAAATGCTAAGTTAATATAATTATATTACATTATATATATATTAATACTACAATGTAATATGTCAATAGGGGATATATCTCATTTTATTGGGTAAATATCCTAAACCATAGTGAACAACCCCACGGAATATGCACGTACGGCTGAAAAGGACACCTAAACCCCTTAAAGAGGGCTTTCTTATAGAAACGGCTTTCTAATTTGCGAAATATTCAACGATCTCCCCTTGACGCATATAAATTTTCACTTGAAATCAGATACCTGTATAATGTTCGATGTTATTTTAAATAAAAAAGCAACTCTCTCCTTGACAAGCATGCTAATGTGTATAATAATGTTAGTAATACAAATAAATAAAAAGGAGGGGAGAGATGATAATCAATATCAAGGACTTTCCAGACGATCTTCACAGAGAGGCTAAAATTCAGGCAGCGGTTGAGGGAATTTCACTGAAGGAAATATTTATCAGGGCATTGAGGGATTACCTGAAGAAAAAGAAAAAGTGAGGGGTTATGGACAACAAGATAAAGACTTTCTATCCCGATAAGGCCATGCGTGAGTTGGCTGAAAAGTTAGGAATTGATAAAAAGACACCGGAAGAGATAGGGCAATACATACAAGAAACTATGGATGATCCAGAAACTAGGGAGCATTTAATAAGAATGTTTGATTTAATTAAAAAGGGAGATACACAAGATATCGGGGAAGGGTGGGAAGAAGATTTAGAGAAAATGAAAAAGCTTGAAAAAAAGTTGGTAGGGATCCAGGAAAAGGGAGGCAAATTTATATGTGTTAGCTGCATGATAGATGAAGGTCGGGAATCATATTACGATGATGAAGCTGTTACGCTGTCGGATATTGCAGGGCTGAAACCAACTTCATTTTTTCAATGCCACAATTGCAACAAACAATTCAGCAAAGAGGGAATAGCTGAATAAAAGAAAGTGATGGGTTTATTATGGGAAGCATTTACAAACGGGGTAATACATTTTTGGATTCAGTATTACCGGAACGGCAAACCTTACCGGGAAACCACAAAGAGCAATAAAGACGCCGATGCAAAGCGCTTATTAAAAAAGCGAGAAGGTGAAATCTCAGAGGGTAAACTTCCGGGTATTTACTTTAACCGTGTAAGGTTTGATGAGCTGTCAGAGGGCTTTCTTAGAGACTACCGTATTAATCAGAGAAAGTCACTTGTGAGGGCAAAGAGAAGCGTAGGACACCTTAACCGATAATTTGAAGGGTATAGGGTGCCGGAAGTCACAAGCCCTAAAATAGAGGCTTACGTTGAAAGCCGGTTAGAGGAAGGCGCTGCAAATGCCACAATCAACCGTGAACTATCGGCATTGAAACACATGTTAATTTTAGGAGTAAGACAAACGCCCCCAAAGGTTGACCGTGTGCCTTATATCCCGATGCTTAAAGAAAACAACGTACGCAAAGGATTCTTTGAACATGCCGAGTTTGTGGCTTTGAGGGCTGAATTGCCGGACTATCTCAAAGGCTTTGTGACATTCGCTTATAAAACAGGTTGGAGACTTTCAGAGATAACAGACTTGACATGGAACCAAGTTGACCTTTATAATGGCATTGTGAGGCTTGAAACAGGCGAGACAAAAAACGATGAAGGCCGAACTGTCTAGCTTGACGATGAGCTTCAAGAGGTGATCAGTCATCAATGGAAAGCCCGTAAGAGTCTTTTACCCTATGTATTTCTGAATGAGAAGGGAACCGATAAAGTCAAACGTTTTGACAAGTCATGGAAAACAGCCTGTAAAGATGCCAAAATCGGCAAGAAGCTATTCCACGATTTCAGACGTACGGCGGTAGGGAATATGGTTAGAGATGGAATCCCTGAACGTGTGGCAATGATGATTTCAGGTCACAAGACAAGGGCGGTATTTGAGCGGTATAATATCGTTAATGACCGTGATTTACAGCTTGCAGCACAGAGACAAGCCGTTTATTTGGAATCCCAAACAGACACAATTTCAAGCACAATCCATGATTTCAATGAAAAAAGGGCTAACCTTAATGAAAGCTAACCCTTTAATCTTAATGTTAATTATTGGTGCCGAGGGACAGAATCGACCGACCTCGTACACCACGGAGCTTTTAAGCTGTTGGTTTACTTGAAGATAACCTCTATTTTGTAATCGAGGTTTACCTCCGAGTGACCCCTCTGAGTGACCCTCGTGTGACCCCAAATATTGTCTAAGATGTACAAGAATTATTAAATTGTTCTATCGTTGTCAATTTATAAAGTTGTGGCGCACAGATTAGCTTCAAGCCTTTTTGTGGCTCATAATATCATTAATGTGATCTACAAAATCATTTAAGGCTCACAACTGATCTTCAAAGCACATCCCTTCCTTCAGCAATATTTATTAATTTTCTGAATGCAAAAACAGCTGATCGGCGACCCCTCGGTTCGCTTATAGTTGTTAAGATATTATGATCCCGCAAAACAGCAAGGATTCGTTTGGCCGTTGGTGTTGGCACTTCATTAAGCCCTGTAAAATCACTTGATTTAAATATTGGACGAGAAAATATGAAATCCAACGCATAAATTGAATATTGTGAACGAGTTAGACCAGCTATCAGTTTCTTTTTGTCTTCGTACAATCTCAGAATCTCAGAAGCTTTGATCTGGTTCTCACGTGCCTGGTTCAGGACTGCTTTCAAAAAAAATTCACACCATCCTGTCCAATCATCATCTCTTGAAATAGCCAAAAGTCTTTCATAATATTCATCACGATTTTTTTCAAAAAATGCACTAATATAAAACATAGGGGCATGAATGAGTCTGATCTTATTCATAAAGAGTGGAACACACATTCGGCCAAGTCTTCCATTACCATCTAAGAATGGATGAATTGCTTCAAATTCAGCATGGATGATTGAAAGCTTCACTAAATCATCTTGCGTCTCTTCATGAATATATTTTTCCCATCTGCTCATCGCATCCTGAAGCTTTTCGGGTGATATTGGTAAAAATTTAGCCTCTTCGAGTTTACAGCCGGGAGGCCCAATCCAATTAGGAGTTCTCCGATATTCACCAGGAGCTTTACCATTTCCTCTGACACCTGATAGTAAAACACGATGGGCTTCTTTTATTACTCGCTGGCAAAGGGGCAAATCTTTCAACAAATCAACGGCATGCCACATTGCCCTCCGATAGTTTAGGACTTCATTAATATCCGCTTTTCTTTCTTGAGAAATTTTTTCAGTATCTCCCTCTGCTTCAAATTCAAGAACTTCCCCCATCGTTGTTTGTGTTCCCTCAATTTTTGATGAAAGGACAGCCTCTTGTGTAGTAAGCGGACTCAATAAAACAAAAGCGTTTGGGATAGCAGCAAGGGTCCCATCATATCTTGCAAGAGCAGCACTCGCAGGACCGATTAAAGGAATTAGCCGTGTCCAATTAATGTTGGTAGGCGGGAATTTTCCATAATGATATTGAACTGGAGATGTCATTTTATCTCTATCCTCCGGATGATAATAACTAATCGAAAATTTTGTTATTAGTCCAACATAACTTGTTAAATAGAAATCTTCTTTTTTTCACGATCTTATTTAAATCTCTTAATATACCAATTTCCCCTTCTGACTTGCCCCCACTTTTTGTACCATCTATTAAGTTAGAGCTTGAGCAATATTTTCCTTTGAAGACGATAACCAAAAAGGATCAAAGTGTAAAGTCATTATAGCTTCCGGTGCGGGTGGGCGATAACCAAGACTGCTATGCGGTCTTACTGTATTATATTCCTGTCGCCACCTTTCAATAATCACCTTCGCTTCTTTCAGATTGTAAAAAACTTCTCTGTTCAGAACCTCATCTCTCAGCTTTCCGTTAAAACTTTCATTGTATCCATTTTCCCAGGGGCTCCCGGGTTCGATAAACAGCGTTCTCACGCCAATACGTTCCAACCATTTGCGGACCACATTGGCCGTAAATTCAGGTCCATTGTCAGATCGGATATGCTCCGGTATGCCGTGAAGAAGAAACAGACCACTTAAACAATACAGCACATCATCACTTTTTATCTTCCGGTCAACAACAATAGCCAAACACTCACGGCTGAATTCGTCTATCACGGTCAGTATTTTTATTGGACGGCCATTATGAGTACGATCCATTACAAAATCATAGGACCAGACATGGTTGCGATGAGTAGGTCGTAGCCGAATACAGGATCCGTCGTTTAGCCACAGACGACCTCGCTTCGGCTGTTTCTTTGGAACCTTCAGGCCCTCCTGCCGCCAGATCCGTTCGAGCCGCTTATGATTAATTCGCCAGCCAGCCTCTCTCAACAAGGCTTCTACTCTCCGGTACCCGAAGCGGCCATATTGGGTGGCAAATCTTATGATGTCGGTCCTGAGAGCTTCTTCATCGTCTTTGACAATCACAGTGTATCTTTGTGTCGATCTCGGCTGCCCGATCACACGACAGGCCCGTCGTTCCGATACCCCAAGTTTTTCCTGAAGGTGTTCAATGCATCGACGGCGTCGGGTGGGGCTTAGTAGTTTCCCTCCAGGGCTTCCTTCAAAATCAACTTGTCCAACGTCAGTTCAGCAACAGCCTTTTTCAATCGGCCGTTCTCACGTTCAAGTTCTTTCAGGCGCCTGGCCTGGCTGATTTTCAAGCCACCATACTGTTTTCGCCAGCGATATTGTTCAGAAATCTCCAACTGACGACATGCCTGGCCAACCGTCGAACCTTGAGATAACCTAACCTCAGCTTCGCGCAACATTGATATTATTTTTTCCGGGGCAAATCGTTTTCGTTTCATCCTGACCTCCTTTGATTGATCTCAATTCTTAGCATAATTCTAACTTAAAAACTGGACCAATTTTTGGGGGTCAGGTCACGTCACTTTTTCATTAAATACTCGGCCACGGCTTGATAAGCGGGCAACGAGGTCGGGTCAATCTGCGCGTTCTTTGCCGTAGGAAATGACGCGAACCGCACGATGACCATCTCGGCGGTTGGGTCCACATAAATGGTTTGCCCATGTACACCGCGTGCGGCGAAAGCGCCATGCTTGTTATGGAAAATCCACCACATGCTGCGGTAGCTGCCACCGTCAAATGATTTGTACCCTGCTTTCGCAAAGGCTTTCTTGTCGCCACCGGCCCGGATGTTCCCTACGACGTCTTTCGGGAATAACCGATGCCCATTGATCTCTCCGCTGTTAAGCATTAACAGGCCAATGCGCCCCATGTCTCGCAGGCCGGCACTGAGCCCTCCACCCGCAAAAGGTGTTCCCTTCGCGTCCACGGTCATATATCCATCCTGTTCCGCGCCCATTCTGCTCCAGATGCTCTCCGACAGCAGATGCGCAAGCTCCTTGCCGGTGACCCTCGAGATAATCCACCCTAGTGCGTCCGTGTTGATTGTCCTGTAACCGAAAGCCTCACCGTGGACACCTTTCTGCTTGACGGTTTCCAAATACTCGAAATAGCCGTTCGGGCCTGAATAGTCCTTTGGTTTCGGCAATGGGCTAGCCGCCTTTGAATAAGCCCAGATATCCGCCTTTGGGTCGGAGTAGTCCTCGCTGTAATCAAGGGCTGTAGTCATATCCATAACTTGGCGCACGGTCGCGCTGCCAAACGCGCTGCCCTCGAGTTCTGGAATGATTGAGGATACCTTGGCTGTATCGTCTAGCCGCCCCTCCGCAACCAGGATCTCGGCCAGAAGCCCCGTCAGGGACTTCGTCATCGACATCGCAGCATGCTTGCCCCACTGGTCGAGGCAACCAAAGTACTTTTCGTAAACGAGCCGGCCCTTGTGAATTATGAGTATGCCATCGGTGTAGTTTGCCGAAAGCGATTCCTTCCAAGTCATCTGTGCGTCGCTACCAAGCGGCGTGAAGCGCACACCATCAATGCCATCATCGGCTACGTGCTCAATCGGTATCGGGGGGGCGGTGCCTCTGCTGACTAGCTTTGTGGGCATTAGCTCCCGAATGTGGCATACCGTCCATCGCAATTTCGGAAAGCTGAAGAAATCCGACTCCGGTTGCATGATCAGCTTGTCCGGAGGCGGCGGGAAACCCATCATCCAGCCCAACTTTTTGGGATCGGACTCCTCGGCGCTCAGGTAGGAACTGGATTGTGCATTGGTTTGGGTGAAAGTACCTGATAGGACCAAGATGCCTATGAGCAGACGTAGTGAATTTTGGATAAATCGCGTCATGATATTTCCTTCATACCGGTCATTACATTCTCTTCTTCATTAAGGGCGAACATTAATATTATATAGAATCGTTTTTTTTATCGCTCTGATCTTTAATGAGACACTTTTAAAAAAACGCAGAAAATTCATATTAAATGTCAAATATGGATAGTTTTGTAAATAATTTTCCACATATTGCCATTATACTCCAATAATATGGAAAACAAATTACACCCCCAGTGCAGATTGATTGAGATTATCATAGAAAATCAAGAGCTTGATAATGTGACAAAATTGCGGTTAGTTCAACCGCTATTGTTTGGTGATAACGTTATTGAGGTATCTCAGAAATTTCAGGTGCTTGATATTGGGACAAAATTGCAGCTATCTGTGTCAACCTTATAGGAATATATCATCAGTTTCAAACCAACTTCTGCATTCCTTAGATTGTGTTTCCTTAAGGTTCGAATTTAATGGTATCCGGTTTAAAGGCATGAATCATTATGGACTTTTGATATTGCCTTGAAAACCCGAAGCTCGATAAAAAGAATGAATATAAATATAACGTCTACAATTCCAAAGATAATAATCGCGTATAACCGCCAAAAAGCAGATAAAAATACTATCAAAACAACCCCGATTGCATATGGAGCACGCAAGGGCTTTAACAGTTTGTTTTTAATACTTAGATGTTGAATTGTAAGAAATGAAACCAGCCACACAGCGACTGCACCACAAAACAAGTGAATAGCTTCTGGGCTTTGTCCAGCTGAGCCAGAATTTTGAATAATATTAGATATGCTTGCTCCTATCGCTGTAAGGCTTATGACAATAGGGAGGTGAGCATATATAAAAGACTGACCTGATCCAAGATGGCATTCATGTTTTACTTCATGAATAAAAGTAAAATAGATCCACCAAATATTAACGGCTAAAATGAAAGCCAAGATTCCAGAAAAAAGAGACAGAAGATTCCAATCGCCTTTCGACAGCCCGGAAACCACCGCCAGTACAGATTCGCCCAATATAATTATCGTAAATAACCCAAAACGTTCAGGGAAATGTGAAGTGTCCAACGGAGCCTTATGCAAAAAGCGCTTTCTACCTATCCAGGGTGTAACAAAGTCTATGCTAAGTCCGATTGCCCACAGTATAAATTTGAAAGGAGGTGGGAAAGCCAAGGAAATAGACCAGCAAAACGCCCCTAGACCGAAGCCAGTTAGATATAATGTTGTCATTTGCCTTGCTTCAGGTACATGTATGCGAGCCCTTATATAGAAGATCAGAAGGCAAATGCGAGCCAAAACATAACCTGCAGCAAAACCTGAGGCACCCTCTTCTAATCCACTCGTAACATAGACGGCCATGATGGCTCCTGCGAACATGATTACAAGTGTGAGGAGCCGGTGCACGATGTCATCTGTATCAAATCGTGTAGCATAGACCGTGTGACCCACCCAAGCCCACCATATCGGGATAAACAAAGCCACAAATTTCATCACATCAATAGAAGATATATGATGTGATAGACGGTGAGACAGTCCGGCTACAGCAACAACAAACACCAAATCATAAAAAAGCTCCAGCCAGGTGGCGCCTCGATGTTCCTTAGCGCCTGGTAATCTCAGACTTGGTGGTTTAGACTTTTGAATCAACATTGGTTTTTGTTTCAAACTTCGCTTTATAAACAAATCCAGGTTATCGAGGCTATTCTTTCAGTTTCGAAGCAATGGTGGCAACATGCTTTCCTTGAAAACGTGCAGCATCCAGTTCATTTTCGCTTGGCATCCTTTCACCAGAACCGCCTGCAATTGTTGAGGCGCCATAGGGAGACCCCCCTGTTATTTCATCAATTCGCATCTGCCCCTGAAATGTATAGGGCAGCCCCACAATCACAAAACCATGATGTAAAAGCGTTATGTGAAATGACAATAAGGTTGATTCCTGTCCCCCATGTTGCGTTGCGCTACTTGTGAAAACGCTTCCGACTTTACCTACCAGCGCACCTTGAGCCCACAGTTGACCGGTGGCATCCAAGAATTGACGCATTTGCCCACACATATTGCCGAACCTTGTTGGTGTTCCGAAAATAACTGCATCCGCAGAAGCCAGTTCTTCGACTGAACAAATCGGCACATTTGACATGGATTGTTGTGCTTCAACTGCTCCCATTTTTTCGAGTACTTCTTCCGGAAGCGTTTCGGGCACACGACGCAGAATTGCCTCGGCACCGTCTATTTCCCGCACACCTTCTGCAACAGCTTCTGCCATTTTGTGAACATGTCCATATGTTGAGTAATACACAATTAATACTTTCATGATAGAGTTCTATTTTTCCCTGATTGAATTTATATTATGAAATTTTAGATTGCCTATTTTTGACAAAATTTCCTTCCTGGTATTCGCGAAAAGCCGTCTCCAATTCACCTTGGGTATTCATGACGATAGGACCCCGCCAGGCGATGGTTTCCTTCAACGGTTCGCCCGTTAGGAGTAAAAACCTGACGTGTTTGCCAGTGGCTTTAATGGCAAATTCCTCTCCGGTGTCGAAAAGGATCAATGTCTGGTTTCCAACCTCAGTGTCGTTTACCAAACCTTTTCCGTCGATGATGTAGATGAACGCGGTATAATCCGGTTTGGTAGCATGTTCGTACTCCACTCCTTCAGGTACGTTACAGTCAAGGTATTCTGGATTGGTAACGATATCCCTAACCGGTCCGGTGATACCGCCCACTGTTCCCGCGATTATTTTAATTCGTACGCCATTATCCATAACTACTTCCGGTATCTGGCTTGCGGTAATTCCACGGTATCGCGGGCCCATCATTTTTTGGGAAGCGGGCAGGTTGGTCCACAGCTGGAAACCATGCATGGAGCCCTCAGAGTCACCCTTGGGCATTTCCTGATGGATGATCCCGCTGCCAGCTGTCATCCACTGTACATCCCCTGAAGATATGATTCCCTTGTTGCCCATACTATCTCCGTGCTCGACATCTCCTTTCAACACGTACGTGATCGTTTCTATCCCCCGGTGAGGATGCCATGGAAACCCTTTGCGGAAATGCTCCGGGTTATCAGAACGAAAATCATCGAGCATCAAAAATGGATCAAAATTCGGGACTTCACTAAAACCAAAAACTCGTTTCAGGTGAACACCGGCACCCTCTATGACCGGTTTGCTTTTCAATAGCATCCGGATTTCTCTTTTCTTGTTCATTATTTGTCTCCTTACAAGTCGTATATCAAATTTGGGGAATAATCTATGCCTCAGAATTTCTCTTTATTTTGTAGACCCTGAATTTAACCGCACTTGTGATTGCAACATATTTGGGTGAACACATGACTTTGGCAGGGAGTATTACCCGCCGTTTAATCGTATCGATTTTATTTTTTGACGACATGAGGGTTCTTGGCAGCTTGTGGCGCCTTGTGTACCATGGAGTAGGCATACTCAATGCCGCTTCCATAAGTCCCTGCATGTTCACGTAAAATGTCCATTAAAGCGTCGTAGTGATCTCGATTCGCCCAATCTCTCTGGAATTCCAAAACCGTGGCAATCGTAGTCATAGGGATCGCTCCGGCTTGTATGCAACGACGAATCGCAGCGTCTTGAGCGAGCTGCGAGGTGGCTCCACAAGCGTCCTCTACAACATAGATATTGTACCCCTCGTTGAGCATGTTTAGTGTAGGCCATGTGACGCAAACCTCTGTCCACAGTCCTGAGATGATGATGTTCTTTCTACCGGTTGCTTCAACAGCCTGGCGGAAGGCGGCATCGTCCCATGAGTTCATGCTGCTTCGCTCAATCGGCTGTTGACCTGGAAATATATCCATCAATTGCGGCCAGATGTATCCGCTAAATGATTCGGTCTCTACGGCTGTTAGGATTGCTGGAATGCCGAATTCTTTTGCAGCTTTGGCCAGCATAACCACATTGTTGATGAGTTGCTGTCGTTCGATATTTGCAACTCCAAATGTCATCTGGGGTTGATGGTCAATGAAGACCACTGCTGAGTTGTCAGCGGTAATCAAACCGCCCTCTGTATTTTTGAGTATATTTGCCATTATTATGCCCTCCAAATTTGGTTCATTATTTCGAGTTAATTATTTTTGTCCTATTTAGTGGCTTTACTTAAAGATATTTGATCAATAAAAGATACCACTCACTTGATGACAAGCTTATCAACATGAAATCCAATTTTCTTAAGAAGCCTGACCAGTTCCTTTCTTTCTTCATTTGTTAGGGTTTCAGCAATCTTTTCAAGATTCAGTTGGTGATTACGATAAGCCATTCTTATGATTTTGCGGCCGGATTTTGTCAAATGCACGTAAAAATAACGGCCATCGGAATGATCCTGGACCCTCTTCACAAGACCGCTTTTTTCAAGCCGGTTTATTGCAGCCGTCATTGACCCGCTGGTTAAAAGTACCTTCTCACCTATTTGGTTTATGGGTAATGGGCCTTTATGCAGCAAGGCCTCCATGATGGCGAAATCTGATAATCCTAAGCCGGTTTTGGCAATGCTTGCCTTATCGACTTTTTCAACAGCTTTAGCGGCCTTCCATAATACCAACCGTATGTGAGGTCCAGTTTCCATGTGAATAAACTAAGGCAATAAATCTTGATGTCAAGATATAGGCATCTTTTTTGAGGGGTAATAGGGGTAAAAAGAATTTAGGTTTTTTCCAGTAGGTAATTGGCCATTAAATAAAACGAGGGATTTGTATACTGCCTGCCATTTTCTACACCGATGATAAAGAAATAATGCAGTTTGCAACCAATAGTCCTCAGCCGGAAAAGGTATGGATTGTACAATGTGCTATGGTCGTTTTTTTATATTAAAAATATGAATAGATTGAGAATAACCGATAACAATCGAGTGCGCAAAAAACGTTGATACCTTGCAACTATCTTTGTTCACTTGTAATTGTGATACGGTAATATGATATCACAAGAAATTATACCCTGTCGTTTTCTTGGAATATCTTGCCAAAACCAAAAGTCAAACCATCTCAATTCCAAGTACATATATCGTATTTCTTACAAAATTGCAAAAAAGGAAAACCCAGTGAAATGGATTTGCCCTTTTGAAAAAACGATATCACAAATATTTTATGCCTCTGATATTTGCATTTTCATAGCAGTACACACAGGTTTGAGGGATCTTTGATTTACTTCAATTTTCGTTAAAAACCTCAATAGTTAATATAATGACTCATCAGGGCCACTTGAATCAATCATATGTTATAATTTATCACTAGAACTTGCTGCACTATATGTTATTTCGCAGTCCTTATAAATTGTAAATTCACATTGTAATGGGCGACCTGGAATCACGGAAACATGGGCCACCCAAATACTCACGCACTCACTTACGCGTTCTCTACACTCAACAACTTGCGAACAACTTCCGTGCAAGACATACAGAACTCGTGAGTTCAGACTCTACCGGGACCTGCGCATTGGTGCTTGACGTCGGGTTGTCGAAGCTTTTGCTGTTGCTATCTGTGGCATCGTCAGCACCGGGTTGGCCCGAATAATGCCCGGTGTCATAAGGTTGCTTGTAGCAGCCAGACGTTCGCGTGGAGACATGCTGCTGCTCGTCACATGAGCCAGTCCCAGGATGTGACCCAGTTCATGTGCCAGAACCAGAGGCTTGTAGTTCTGAGCGATGCCCCGGTGAGGCTGCAATGTGAACCGTCCTCCAACGGTAGCCAAACCTGCTGTGGCGCTCCCGGCAACCTGATTGACGAGCCCCACTGTGATACGGTCTTGGGGCGCAACGTGTGATTGCAGAAAGAAAAACCCGGCATTGTCGATCACAGCCGAGCTGCTCGTCCCCGGCATCTGGACGGACTGAGAGGACGTCTGTTTAACAACAAACCGGATACCGGCCTGTTGCCACACCCGATTGGTCTGTGTGATCACGCCGGACAAATTGCCTTGGGTCCAGCCGGGTGCCACGGAACCTCTGGTTGTCTCAATTGTTATGAATACCACATTCAGGTTGACCGTAGCCATATCAATCCCTCCTTATCCTCTCGTTATTCTTGGAATGTATCTATCTTTACAGATGTTCAGCGACGATTGAAATGATAAGAACTCGCTTTTTGAGAGTGTGTATGGAACTCATACAAACCTCAACATATGGAAGCCCATTGTTTGCGATGACAATCAAAAAGTATTGATTAGCCCCATTTGGGGCAAGGTGGGCAGTATTTGAGGTGCATCTCCATGGAACACTTTCCTGAAAAAGACTTAAGAGAAAGGAAGGTTTTCAAAAAAAGATATCATTTATTTTTTGTATTAAAGAAGGCGTAATTTTGTCAAGAAGTTTGTTATTTTTTAAATGAATATGGTACTTTGTAATATTATTTGATAGAATTAAATAGTGAAAAATAGGGATGTTCTCGATTCCAAATATCTTGCCAGTATTCAAAATCCGATCTTATTACAGATATCATATATTTCTGTTGTCAGATCAAGTAAATCTTATTTTTGATAATTGTTAAATCATCTCCGTCCACCGACACTTGTTATAAAATTGCTCTAAGATCCGCCCGACGCAAGGGAGTGGGGTGGGGTCTTGGGGGGGAAATATATTATGTATTCATTTCCAAACAAATAATCATAGTGCTATGTGTCCAAAATAGAAACAAACATTCCATGACTATTTACTCCGATTTACATCTATTTTGTTGGGAATAGTGTTGGGAGTTATGATTCAAAAATAAAAAGGGCTTAACTTTGTACAGTTAAACCCTTGAAATTAATGGCGGGAGTGACGGGACTTGAACTCGCGGCCTCCGGCTTGACAGGCCGGCGCTCTAACCAAAGCTGAGCTACACCCCCGAATGAATTGACAAATTAATTTTATTGACTCGATTCTCAATAGTCAAGGAAAAGGTTAGGCGGAAAACGATTTAAATTTGTGGTCTTCCCGTCGTGTCGAACGGGACGCTCTAACCATTCTGAATTTCACCTCCAATGGCCTTGATGATTTAAGATTGACTATTGAAAATGGATTCGATTTTCAATAGTCAATCAAAATGGTAGGCGGAACAGGGCTTGAACCTGTGACCCTCGGCTTGTAAGGCCGATGCTCTCCCAACTGAGCTACCCGCCCGTATCTTTTACACGGCTAATGGGGTTACTTGAAAAAAGGTACTGCTAACAATTTAATAACATTAAGTCAAGATTAAATTGACACCCGTATCAAAAGACTTAACGATTAAATCAGGGCGGACCGCTGATCCGGATCCATATCTTTGGTCATCATATCGAATGGGATATCATGTCCCTTAAACAGCGCGTCCCCCTCTTCCAGAATCAAAGCATGGGGCAGAACTTCGTCCATATGCTCCACCGAAACAATTTCAATCGCTTTTAAAACTGTCGCGGGGATATCCTTTAAATCTTTTTCATTTTCTTTGGGTATGATGACCTTTTTAACCCCACCCCTGTGGGCGGCCAGAATTTTCTCTTTTAGCCCGCCGATGGTCAGAACACGACCTCGGAGTGTAATTTCACCGGTCATGGCAATGTCATGGCGAACAGGCCGTTTGGTTAACGCCGACACGAGTGACGTGCACATTGAAATCCCTGCAGAAGGACCGTCCTTTGGAATAGCGCCTTCGGGTATATGGATGTGAATATCGTTCTGTTTGTAAAACTTCAGGTCGATGGCAAGAAACTCGGCCCGTGAACGAACATAGCTCACAGCTGCCTGGGCGGATTCTTTCATTACATCCCCAAGTTTACCGGTCATGGTCAGATTACCCTTGCCGGTCATGATCAGCGTTTCGATGCTAAGCAATTCTCCACCCACCTGGGTCCAGGCAAGTCCGGTGACCGTGCCGATCTGGTCCTCTTGCTCTATCTGAAACTCCTTGAATCGAGGGGGACCCAGATATTTCTGAATCGATAGGGCCGTTACCTTGAAGGTTTTCGCTTTTTTATTTTTTAGAACTTCACGTGCAATTTTACGGCAAATCGAAGAGATCTCCCGTTCGAGATTCCTAACCCCTGATTCCCGGGTATACCGGCGAACGATCATTAGGACCGCATTTTTTGAAAATTGCACATTTTTCCCTTCAAGCCCGTTCATTTTAATCTGCTTGGATATGAGAAAGTCTTTGGCAATATGATATTTTTCATATTCAGCATAGCCGG
The DNA here is from genome assembly GCA_963790095.1 of uncultured delta proteobacterium. Classification (GTDB taxonomy): domain Bacteria; phylum Desulfobacterota; class Desulfobacteria; order Desulfobacterales; family UBA11574; genus JAAXQD01. Next base: position 24,096 of record CAWBNO010000016.1, read on the forward strand.
GAAGGCGGATAATTTCCATCCGGTCCTGTAATGGAAGCGGAATTTCCGGCAGTGTGTTGGCGGTGGTGATAAACAGGATGTCCGAAAGATCGTAATCCACATCCAGATAATGGTCGTTGAAGCTGTAGTTTTGTTCGGGATCGAGCACTTCTAAAAGGGCGGCCGAAGGATCTCCCCGGAAATCCATACTCATTTTATCGACTTCATCCAGACAAAATACCGGGTTGTTGACGCCGACTTTTTTCAGGGATTGGATGATTTTACCCGGCATTGCACCGATGTAGGTGCGACGGTGCCCACGAATTTCAGCTTCATCCCTGACACCTCCCAATGAAAGACGGACAAATTTTCTACCCGTGGCTCTGGCAACCGATTTGGCCAAAGACGTTTTTCCCACACCGGGCGGACCGACGAAGCAGAGTATTGGACCCCGAATCTTTTTTACCAGGCATTGAACGGCCAGATATTCGAGAATGCGCTCCTTTGGTTTTTTCAACCCATAATGATCTTCTTCGAGAATTTTATCGGCTTCTACAAGATCCTGGCGGACTTTCTTCCGTTCGAACCATGGAAGACTGATCAACCAGTCGATATAGCCCCGCACCACCGTCGCTTCGGCAGACATGGGCGTCATCATCTTCAGTTTTTTAAACTCCTGCCGGACCTTTCCAGCGGCTTCCTTGGACATCCTTTTTCGCTTGATTCGCTTTTCAAGCTCCATGAGCTCGTCGGAATGATCATCCTCTGAACCGATCTCTTTCTTGATGGCCCGCATCTGTTCGTTCAGATAATAATTTTTTTGCGTCTTTTCCATCTGTTCTTTGACGCGGCTTTTTATCCGCTCGTCCATCTTGAAGATATCGATCTCCATGTTTATCAAGCTCAGAAGTTGAGAGAGCCGTTTTTCCAAGGAGATTGTTTCCAGCAATTCCTGTTTATCTTGGATTTTAAACGAGAAATGTGCAGCCACTGTGTCAACCAGCTTTGAAGGATCTAAGATACTGCCGACACTTTTTAGCAGATCTTTGGAGATGTTCTTGTTTATTTTGGCATACTCATCGAAACTTTTATTGATGGACCTGACCAAGGCTTCACTTTCGGCAGGGGATACCTCAGTTTCGGGAACCGGCTCTAACTCTACCTGAAAATAGTCCTTGTGTTTTACGAATCGAGCGATGGAAGCTCGGGTTTTACCCTCGATCAGAGCCTTTACCGTGCCATCCGGAAGCTTTAGGAGCTGAAGTACGTTTGCAATGGTTCCCACACGATTGATGTCTTTTTCATTGGGATTGTCGATGTCTGCTTTTCTCTGAGTGGCAAGAAAAATCCGCTTGTCGTTGCTCATGGCTTCTGAAAGGGCATTCACGGATTTTGAACGACCGACAAAGAGCGGTGCTACCATGTGGGGGAAAACAACGATATCCCTCAGGGCGAGAAGCGGAAGCATCAGCTTTGGCGCCTCTGGGTCATCCTCTTTGAAGAATTTTGGCAAGTTAATCATAATAATCTATTAGACTCCTAACTATCTGTCTTGAACCTGTTTTTTGGGCTGTTCAAGCAAAAGAATCGGATCTTCCTGATTGATGACCGTATCCTCTCCGATGACACATTCCTTGACGTTCTCCATGGAAGGGATTTCATACATAATATCGATCATGCATTTCTCCATGATGGCCCGAAGTCCCCTGGCACCGGATTTCCGTTTCATGGCTTCTCTGGCAATGGCGGCAAAGGCGCTGTCGGTTAACCTCAGATTCACCCCTTCCATCTCCATAAGTTTTTGAAACTGTTTGATCAGGGCGTTCTTCGGTTCTTTCAGAATTCTTATCAAAGCAGACTCATTCAGTTCACCCAAGGTTGCAATCACCGGAAGACGACCCAGAAATTCAGGAATCAAACCATATTTGATCAAATCTTCGGGCTGAACCATCTTAAGGGTTTCACCGACACTTTTTTCTTCCGGTTTCATGATTTTGGCGCCAAATCCCATCACTTTAGAGCCGAGACGTCTCTGGATGATCTGCTCGAGACCGGTAAAGGTTCCGCCACAAATAAAGAGTATATTGGACGTGTCCACCTTGACGAAATCCTGTTGGGGATGCTTCCGGCCCCCTTTTGGCGGGACACTGGCGGTGGTCCCTTCGATGATTTTCAATAATGCCTGCTGGACCCCTTCTCCCGAAACATCCCGGGTGATGGATGGGTTATCGGACTTGCGGGCAATTTTGTCAATTTCGTCGATGTAAACGATACCTCGCCGGGTCTTTTCTACATCGTAGTCTGCGTTCTGAAGCAGGGCAAGGATGATATTTTCCACATCCTCACCCACATAGCCGGCTTCTGTAAGGCTCGTTGCGTCAGCGATGGTAAAGGGTACATTCAGGAATCTGGCAAGGGTTTGTGCCAGCAACGTTTTTCCACACCCGGTGGGTCCTATGAGGAGAATATTGCTTTTCTGGATCTCCACATCGCCTGTTTTTAACGAAGAATTAAGACGTTTGTAGTGATTGTAAACGGCAACAGAGAGAATTTTTTTCGCCGGGTCCTGCTCGATAACATAATCGTCCAGCATCGCTTTGATCTCTTTTGGAATGAGGAAACGCTCCATATCTTCGGTGTCTTTTTCGCGTTCGTCTTCTATAATCTCGCTGCAGAGCTGTATGCATTCATCACAAATATAGACTGCGGGTCCGGCAATCAATTTTTGAACCTCCTTCTGATTCTTTCCGCAGAATGAACAGAAAAGGTTATCGTTTGTATCCCCTTTTTTGGACATGTTATTTCTCCGTCTTTTCTATTTTGTTCAGATCTTCCCGATTTATGATGACATGATCGATGATGCCGTATTCTTTGGCTTCTTGCCCTGTCATGAAGAAGTCACGGTCAGTATCTAAGTGAATCTGATCTAAATCCTTGCCCGTATGCTTTACCAGTATTTTGTTTAGGGTGTCTTTCATGCGCAGGATTTCTTTGGCCTGTATTTCTATATCCGAAGCCTGCCCCTGAAATCCTCCCATGGGCTGATGGATCAGAATTCTTGAGTTGGGAAGTGAATAGCGCTTTCCTTTTGTTCCGGCTGTCAGCAAAACTGCACCCATACTGGCGGCCTGTCCGATACACACCGTTGCGATATCCGGTTTTATATACTGCATGGTATCGTATACCGCCATGCCTGCCGTAACGATACCGCCGGGAGAATTTACGTAAAAATTTATATCTTTATCAGGATCTTCGGATTCAAGGAACAGCAATTGTGCGATCAACAGATTGGCGACTTCATCATTGATGGCAGTACCTATAAAGATAATCCTGTCCTTTAGGAGCCTGGAATATATGTCGTAGGCTCGCTCACCTCTGCTACTTTGTTCTATGACCATCGGTATTAACGGCACAAATCATCTCCTTTTTCTACAATTTTTCTCTGCATCCCAGGCGTTGAAAAACGCTTGCCGATGCATCAACTTTCAGTATTTTTTTCCAGTTCGGGTTCGATTTCCTCTATGGTGCTACTCTCAATAATAAGCCTGATAGCCTGTTTTTCAAGTAAGGTATGTTTAAAAAATTCGAGATTGTTCTGGTCCTTATTGTAATAGCTCTTTATGGCTTCAACTGGCTGATTAACGGCTTGGGCCATTTCATTGAAACCCGCGTCCAATTCTTGGTCCGAAAGGGTCAATTCCTCTTGATCGATAATTTTACCTAAAATCAGGTGGCGCCTTACTTTCTTTTCTGCGGTTTCACGATGCTTATCAGCAAGAGACTCCCTTGTAAGCCCTTGATCTTCCATGGACTTGTTGTAGTACATTAACGTTTTTTCAACTTCGTCAACAATGCCATCGAGCTCATATTCTATCATCGATTCGGGCAGTTCAAATTCTGTCTGTTCAATGAGTTCTTGAAAAATTTGTTCGTTCAATTCCTGTTCCACACGTTTTTCATACCCTTGTTTCAGATTGTCCGTTATGGCATTTTTCACGTCATCCAGGGTTTCATACGGGCCGAGTTTTTTGGCAAATTCATCATCGATCTCAGGAAGGACTTCTTCCCTGATTTCATGGAGTTTGACGTTAAATGTAATTTCATGGTTTGCCAGTTTTTTATTGAAATGGTCTTCGGGGAAATTTACCTTTATTTCAACATCTTCCCCCGGTTTCTTGCCGATTAAATTTTCATCAAGGGTTTTTGAAATGGCGCTTGCTCCGATCTTCATGGTAAAGTTTTCCGTCTTCTGGGTTTCGGAAAAGGGTTTGCCGTCTTCAAAGCCTTCATAATCGATCCGGACAAAATCGTTTTCTCTTACCCCTCGATCTTCAGTTACCGGGTTTTGTTGCGCCAGGTTTTTCTGGAGCATCTGAAGCTGGGCATCCATTTCTTCATCCGTAATCCGGTACAATGCCTTTTTCAATGACAATCCCTTGAAATCGATTTTGTCGATATCGGGTTTTATTTCCACGGTGGCATCATATTTATAGGGACCTTTTTCCTCGAGTTGGGGTGGATCGATCTTTGGGTTTCCCACAACATTCAGATCGGTTTCCTTGAGGGCCTCCACAAAGGAGTCCTGAAGCAATTTTGAAGACACGTCCATGTGGACATCCTTTTTGAACATCCTTTCCAAAACCGAACGCGGGGTCTTCCCAGGACGAAACCCCTTTACTTTAGCCGTCTTTTTAAGTTGCTGGTAGGCATGGTTCAGTTCCCGAGTAACCGTGTCTTCGGGAATCTCTATGTGCAACACTTTTTTTACGCTACTCACATCCTCTACTTTAACTTGCATATAACTCCTTTCAAAAAGACCAGAGCCTGAAGCTCAGCAGCGTCTCAGGCACGTTGATTGCGGCCTTTGCAAAACGTCCCTTTTTGCCCATGTTCGAGATCTTGGAGTCGGCCTTGGACAAAAAACGACTTTTTCAAAGATTTCTTTGATTTTTAAGTGGTGCGAGAGGGGAGAGTTGAACTCCCATTCTGTTTCCAGAGCTGGATCCTAAGTCCAGTGCGTCTACCAATTCCGCCACTCTCGCATTTTTCATGCCTTTTTATTCTTTTATTGAAATGTGTCAGTGAAGCGATATATTATGATTTAGTGCACTGTTCTTAAGAGTCTTGAACAATATGTTTAAATACATTACATTCCCAAAAAATCAATTTAATAGAATAATTCCTAAACCGACAAGTGTCAAGCAAAACAAAGGAAATTGTCTTTATGTCGGCACGTTATAAATCATATGTTCAAAGTCATCATATCACGCTGTTTTTCTTTGTCTTGATCTTCATATTTTCGCTAACCACAGAAGCAAGTCCTAAAAAAATGCGCTTCCATATGCAAAAAAAGACCATTGTTATAGATCCCGGGCATGGCGGATATGAGACAGGCGGGGAAGGGCCGAAAGGGACATTTGAAAAAACCGTCACCCTGAAATTTGCACAGGTGTTGGCAGAAGAACTCGGAAAAACTTACAAGACAATGCTGACACGGACCGATGATCACTGGGTCGATATCCCCGTCCGGTCGGCAACCGCCAACCATGTGGACGCAGACCTGTTCATCAGCATTCATGCCGGCGGAAGTTTTCTGCACCAAGCCAGTGGGATGTCTTTGTATTATTACAAAAAAACCTCAAAATCCACCCTCACACTCGACCCGGATTCGTCTAAAGAATTCAAAAACGACAACACCGAGGATTCATGGTCCAATATTCAAAACAGGCACCAGCAAAACAGTAAGATTCTGGCAGAGTCGGTCCGGGACCGGATTGCCAAAGAGACGCCATATAAGCCGGATGTTCAGGGGGCGCCGCTGATGGTTCTGGAAGGGGCGGATATGCCTGCAATCCTGATTGAAATCGGATACATTACCAACCCTGTTGACGAGAAATCATTTCAGGACATCGATGTTCTGACCCAGATTGCCAAAGAAATCAGAAACGGTTTCGACGACTTTTTTGAAAAAATTCAATAACCAAATATTTTCTTGCACCCCTCACAAAACAGTGTTAGGAATATTCATTGTCGGGGCGTGGCGCAGCCTGGAAGCGCGCCTGCTTTGGGAGCAGGAAGTCGGAGGTTCAAATCCTCTCGCCCCGACCAAATTTATAAAATAAAGCAGGGGGTTCTGGTGAACCCCCTGCTTTATTTATGGGAAATCTAATTGGGATTTTATCTGGTTAGGTTAACAAAAATCTTGACAAGTTTTTTGTCCTGATACTGTATTTCTATTGCCTGAAAATCCTTTCAAAGATGACTTCAAATTCTTTCTATTCAGACAGTCCTGCTAATTATCTGTACGGAAACCCGTAGTTTTCCATCCCTGTTCACGGCAGGTTTGGTTTTTTCTTAAGTACTACTTTTTACGTGATTTAAAAAGTTGCGTATGGTTGAAGGGTACCATTTGTCTTTATCGTTGAATGTCGGGTAGCCTTTGTCATTGAGGGTCTTGGATATTTGCCACTCATCCTGGCCTTTCTTGTCAAGTTCACGGATCAAATCGTGAATCGATTTTTGTTCGATTTCTATTTCCGGTTGCGTTTCCACAGGCACTTCAAGTGATGTCTCCTTCAGCCCGGCGATGGCACGATTAACGATGGACACCAAAGATTCACCGGTTCGATTTTGTTCTCCTACCAATATCTCATTGGCCGCTGGAGAAAGCATGACCTGTATGAGTCTTCCGCCTTCCGCCTTTTTTTCCCCCCTATAGCGATTCGATCTTTTTCTGTCAGATTTTCGTCTTTCCTGTAATGTTGCCAATAGCTTAACCTTTTTTAGGTAATGTTACATGCAACATCACATGTATCAGAAAATTTTAGTCCTGTCAAGGTTAAAAAAAGGATAGCACCGGGTCTTTTTACCTTGTCGCTATGGGGATTCAAATCAGTCCGGCCTTAGGATTAATTCCCTGGAAGATGGTGTCTAATTACAGGTATGTCTGTGGGCAGCTTTAAAGATCACCACACAATACCGGCCACCACTGAAATGAAATGGGAGATCGGAGGAAGTTGAAAGCGGCGTAAAAAGGCGGATATTAAAGGTTAAAAAAGCAGGGTAGTGGTTGAGCTTAAATTGTCTTTTGAAGCTTTTGTGGGATTTCGGTGGCTTTAAAAGTTTCTTCCCTGGGCAATTTGCAGATCTATCATTCTGTTTGTTCAAGTGAATTATAACGGAGCACTGATATTATTATGTGTATCACCGGATCTCGCCGTACGATAGGGCTGCTTTGGTGTTTTTGCGGAAACTTTTAAAAGTTTGGGGGATTCGGCAGAATAGCGCTTCTTCGCGGTTTTTCCGGGAACATCTACACGTCTGGAGGGTTCGTTTCCGGGTCTTTCTTCGGCTGTCTTATTCTGCCAACTGTCCAGGCTGTTTTCATTGTGATCCATAGTTAACGTCGTGGATTCTTCCAACAAGGCAATCCTGTCTTCAAAGCTTTTTAGCTGGCTTTTAAAGCCGATGACGGTTCCCATTGTCGCACCCAAAATCAGAATCAACAAGATTGTGGGAAACAAAACCAATAGGGACCAGGACGGTCTTTTGTGCGTTGGATTTTCCTCGGTTTTTTTCTGAATCGGTTTTTCCTCAAATGTTTTGTACATTTGTTTTTCCTAAATAAGAGATTCCTGGAATTCGGTTATAAAAAATGATGCCTCGGATCTGGGGCATCCTAAACTTTCTCTCGATTAGGGTTATACAGAAGACCCAATAATAAGATGCACGAGAACCCAAAAATCCAAATTGGTTATGTGTAAAGCAAAAATCGTGCAAGGTCTGGCATCCCACCTTGATATAATTGAAATATTATATAAATATCAAAATATTAAGCCATTTTAACGAGATGGTCGCCAAAAGTGTCTGACAATAAATGGCAATAAATTTGCTAATTTTTGACATTTTTTTTGTCATCGTAGATGATTTTAGTAGAAAAAGCCGATAGGCTACTATGATAGACCCGTGGAATTGACAGGTGATGATCGAACGAGAATGAGAATCAGTATCTATAAGAACGTTTCGGCTTAATGGATACAATTAGATATCCATTCTCATAGTAACGTCGATTAAATATTGGTTTTAATCCTAAATCATTCCAGACGTCATGGTAAAACGATATAATAACCTATTATCAAAGGCATCCAATGATTTTTTAACTTTTTAAATAAATTTAAAGTTGCGGTGACGTTGTTCCAAAGAAAGATGTTATCCGGTTATCGATGGTCATTGCTGCTTGGCAAATGAAAAATTCGGCCGGTCATATTCATCGGGGTTTGCATCCGGATACTTAACCTCTTCTTTGCTCCATGGTTTCCTGAGGATGAGGTCCGCGCCGTCGCGACCGATCACGTTGCTTCTGTGAAGCGGGATCTTTCCCCCGGCGGTTGCAATGTATCGCGGAATGGCATCTCCGGAGATATTCCCGTACATGCTTTCTACGATATCCCTTCCTTTTTCAACAGGCACTCTCATATGGGCAAACTGGGGATTTCGATAGCTGCAATTAAAAATATAATACGGTCGGACATAGCTTTCCTGAATCGTCTCACAGAGTTTCCACATTTTAACGGTGGAGTCGTTGACCCCTCTCAAAAGAACCGCCTGATTCAGCACCGCACTGACACGCTTTGAGATTTGTTTAAAGGCTTCTTTTGATATGGGCGTGATTTCCTGGGCCGTGTTGATCTGTGTGACCACTCTTATGGGTTTTTTGTCATTACTTTCTTCAAGAATGTCCAGAAGCTCGGAATCCACCCGCCAGGGTACGGTGACCGGGATTCTCGTGCCGAGACGTTTTATCTTTAAATGGTCGATGTGGTCCAGAGCGTTCAAGATTTTTCTGATGAGTGTGTTGGGTAGGACAAAAGCGTCACCCCCTGTGATGAGTACATCCCGGATCTGTTGGTTATTTTGGATGTAGGTCAATGCTTCTTCGTAGGCTTTATCCGCGTAAATACGATCTTTTTTTCCGATATGGGCAATGCGCAGGCAGTGGGTACAATACATGCCACACATATTGGTGGCTTTGATGGTAACCACCTGGGGGTAAAACTGATCGATCAATCTTGCCGGGGAGTGGTCGGCGGCAACCGGTGGCATCTCCTGGCCGATAGTGTCGATCATTTCAGCGGTGGGGACGGATTGCAACAGGACGGGATCGTTCATTTTCCCCGGTTGGATTAAACTCGCGTAATAAGGGGTCAAGCGCATTCTGTAACTTTTTATTACCCGGGCAATATCCTTTAAAACAGATTCGGGGAGTTGGACGATTTTTGACAGCTTTTCCACAGAATCGATGCAATTTTTAATCTGTCCCGAATATGAATTCCACGCCGCTTCCTGAATCTGCAACGCCGATTTAATCCCAAGGGCATTTTCCTGAATTTTGTCCCAAAGCTCGAGGCCGCTGGGGGCCTCCACATCCTTTTTCTTTAGATAATCTTCTATTCTGTGATCGGCCTGGTCAACGATAGCTCTGGCTTTGCCAACGCGTCCCCCTACCGATACTTCGTGTTCGTCTATGTTTTGGTGTTTTTCAGCCAGATGTATCAAGGTATCCCTGGAGATACCAAAGGCATCAGGGGAAGTGCCATGGTTGTTTTTGGCGTCCTTGAGTCTGGTGAAGAGATGGACGATGGGAGCGGTCATCTCTGAATTTTCGGATTGTTCCAGAAGATCGGCAATTTCATGGGCCAGATCCCGGGAAAAAGATGGATTGGCATCCTGGGAAGCAAAAAGATCATCCAACAATTCTTTTGTGAAATGATCCAGCCGCTCTTCCTCAGATTTTTTATTGTACGTCATTGTTTCTCCTGGCTATTTATGGATGGTCAGTTCGATTGTTTTTAGGCCTAGGCTGAGACCCTGTTGGACGCTGGCATGATCATGGCCGAGTGCGACGATTCGTCCTAAAAACGATCCTTCTGCCACGATAAAGTCGTTCCCGATATGCTCCAATATTAAAAAATCCTTGTTGAGCGAATTGTCGGCCACTTTTTTGAACGCCTGGCGTTCACGTGAACTCTGGGGAATATACCCGTTGGTATAGACCGGCCTGTCGATCTTATAATTATAGGTTCCCCAATGGATATTTGTATCGTTTTTTATCATTTCGACCGTACCTTCGGGAAAACGACCTTCTGTTACGGCGTAATACTCAAGTTCGGGAAGCATGGGCGAGCCCGGGGGAAGTGACTGTTCCAGGGTACAGCAAAACTCCATGGTCGTTCCTTGTTTTCTGGCATTGATTTCAAGAAAAATTACCCTGTCTTTATCGTCGACGAGAAAATCACATCCAAAAATGCCCCGGTATCCCTGTCCGGCAAGCCATTTCCCCACCAGAGTCGTCTGCTTTTTAAGGGTCGTTACGATGCTTTCCGGGAGCTTTGTTGGGAATGTCGAACCTGTGAAACGGGTCCCATTTTCAATCCGCTGGTCAGCAACGCCGGCAACATAAATGTCATTTTCATTGGCAACCACCGCCAGTACCGTGGGGTCACGATGATGGGGGATGTATCGGCTGATGAGAAAGACGTCATCCTGTCCTTGGAATTTTTCTTTGATATCACCAGGGTTGTGGGCGATAATGCTATTCGATCCCGCTGCGCTGTACTCCAGACTTACGAAAATACCGTCTTTCCATTCTTCCCAGAGCGTATCCGTTGTACGAACCAGCTCACCCATCCCCTCGCAAATACGAAAGTCGACGATGGGAATTCGATCTTTAAGACTCTTATATTGATAGATCTTGCTGTTCAGAGTAGACGCAACATGAGTTCCCGGTCCCAGCAGGGAGACACCGGGGATGGAATCTAGTGTCATTTCCGGCATGCTCTCATACATGTAGATGTAAAGGTTACCCTGCCGGTGAAGAAGCTTTTGGACCAGTTCTTTCACCGGTTGGCTTTCCGAAACACAGGCAATAAACTTCTTGGCGGGGATTCTACAGCTAACCTTATCACCGGGTTTGCAGGTATAATTTTTCGTTTCCGGGTTGATGACAATCAGATTTTTATAGTTGTATTGCTCAAATACGTCGGGAACAATGGAAATAAAATCGAAATTGCGATTCTGAATACGTGAAAGGGCTTCCTTGAGGAAGATGTTCAGGCCGTAATTTTTCAGTTCCCCGATGTACAAAAAATAATACTTGTTTTCTTCAAGCTTATAATTGGAAAAGTGTGTGTCGGACATTGTGAACAGCTATATTCTTGGCGTGAAAGAGGCGACGTTCGATATTTCACAGAAGAATATTTTTCCTTTGCTCAAATTTGATGAACTCGTAAAAAGTCTGATTTTGCTCGCTCCGCAAGCAATTTTGGGATTCTTGACCCGCCTGGCTAAATTGCAAGAACTCGGGCCAACACCCTCAAACATCACGAACCGGATGGTTTGAAGCGACGTCTAATGAGCTTCCATAAAGCTGCAGTTCAGAAAAGGAAATGCCATCTCTGAATAGCAGTTTTCGCATAAAACTTTTTGACGATCGCCGATGCATTTAGAATAAGTTTTCAATGCTCGACCACATTTTGAACATTTTACCTTGTCAGAATAAAAAGATTTATCTTCAACATGTTTAACACCGTCTTTTTTTACCATTATTATTGCCCCATTCTTTTACAGTTGAATGTGTAACCGTGTGATTTTCATTTCAATCACGCCTTGCTGTTAGCCAAACTTAAAATCCGCCCTAAATGTAATATATGCTAATTAAATCAATAGGTTAACGGTATTCAAAAGAATTTGTTAAGTCAAGCATTATTTAACGCATCGGCATTTTTTTGGGGGCTGTATAAAGCTGGTCACGCAGGTTTTGTCAAGAGCAAATAAGACGGCTGCTGGATGCCGTATTCCTTATATGGAAAAGCCTGCAAAATTGGCAAGATGTGTTTGCTGAAACAGGCATCCGTGGATGCCGAGGGTTGAGTTAAGGGGCTATTCAGATTTGAAATCTTTAAACGTACAGGGTAAAATCGGGGCGGAGGAATTTAATCATTATGTCCCTTCCGATTCCAGTTTTCAAGGATCGGGATTCCGGTGCGTCCCCCGAGTTTAAGGCTGACCATGGCACCGGCCCATGCTGCAAAATCGAGGCATTTTTCGACGTTCCACTTCTCGAGGAGTCCATAAATAAATCCTGCGTGAAATACATCGCCACATCCCGTGGTGTCCACCGCCGCCACCGGATATGCGGGCTGCCGGATCCTCCGGCCTCTGTCCAGGGCTACATAGCCTTTTGGTCCCAATGTTATCCCCACGACACGGGGACCGAGTTCTGCCAGTATAATACAGGCGTCCATGGGTGTGTCCTTGCCCACAAGGGCTTCGGCAAATGTTTCGGAGGCCAAAAAATAGTCGCTCATCCGGGCCAGCTCAAGCATACCTTCCCTGAGAGAACCTGCATCCACGACAACCTGGACCCCCGCTTCCTTGGCAGCTTTGCATGCTGCAAGGGATGCCTCGAGAAAGATTCCATCGGTATGGAACACCTTGGCGTTGCGTATAATACGGTAATCTATCTCGTCAGGGCTCAGGGCCGGGCCGGTTGGTCTTCGCCAAAAAATCGTTCGGTTTCCGGCCCCGGGTTCCGCCACGATAAAGGCAAATTGAGAGTCAAAGCCATTTCGCACAAGGATACCATGGGTATCTATCCCTTCGTCATCCAGCGATGACTTTATCGTGGCGCCAAACTGATCATCCCCAAGCACACCGGCAAAGGCACAGGAAACACCCCATCTTGAAAGGGCGACCAGGGCTGTGGCCACCGGCCCCCCCCCTTGAATGACCATGTGAGAAAATTCGCACTTTGTATCCGGCGGCGGATAGGAGATTATTTTCCCGATATAGTCCAGGCAGCACTGTCCCAGACCCGATACTTTAAAATTACGTTTTTCCATTATGATGCTTAAAACAGTGTCAACTGGTCCGAGTTCTTATCCCGGCCGGCGTAGAAAGATTGCTCGGTTATCCAGTTTAGGTTTTTACGTTTCAATTCCTTTGCCCAATCTTTACAGAACTCTTTTTGCGGTTCTTCACGGTATGTTACCTGGAATGTATCGTCTTTAACGTCTTTTATGTCCATGGGTTCGTTTAAAATCAGGTCTCTTTCTTGGGACGTCATTACTGGAAATCCGTAATACTTGTTTTGGTGCTTTAAAGGCCTCTTTTCGCTAATCCACTGAATCACGAATTGAATATGCCCCAACAATCTTTTTTGGATATATCTGTTTGAAAAGGGTATGATTTCATTCTTGAATTCACCAATTGTGTCTCGGAATGCAGCATCTATTTCGTATCCGATACTGTTTCTTCCTGATGCCATGGCGGCATAGGTGGTGGTTCCCGTACCCAAGAAGGGGTCGAGAACCACATCCCCTTTTACCGAGTACATGTTTATCAGTCGATAGGCCATTTCAAACGGGTAGGCCGCACTCCGTGAACGCCCACCCGTCTTGTCGATCCCTTGTTTGGTCCCTTTGATGTCAAACCATATATCTGAATAAAAAACATTTCTTTCTTCCCAGAAGATGGCGCTTTCCCGCCGGTTCTTTTTGTCTTTTTCTTTTTTGAACGGACGCTTGGGCCCTTTTCGGACAATCAATACATATTCATGCTCCAACGTCACATAGGCACCTGCCGGGAGCATTCCGGAACCCATGAATTTGTTGGGGGCATTTGTCTGTTTCCGCCATAAGATGTCAGGCAGGGCAGTGAATCCAAGTTCCAGAAGCTGCTTGAGTATTCTCATGTGGTTCGGGTACAGCGCGAAGTCACCCCCGATGGTTCTTGTTGCATCTCCGATGTTGATACAGGCAAATCCACCGAATTTTAAAACACGATACACCTCAGCCCAAATAGGGTCTAAAATTGAATGCATCGATTCAAAGGCATGTGGCCCATTGTCTTTTTTCAGAGCCTCCCTGACATGAGCGTTTTGTCGGGCGAACAATTCATCCCACATTTGAATCATCGGATAGGGCGGGGATGTGACCATGAGGTCTACGCTTTCTGAGGGGACGGCGTCCATTTTTTTGGAATCAGAATATATAACGCTATGATCTGTTATCATCGTATATTTCCTTTTCAATCATCAAATGGGACCTGTTCATCGGTTCTCTTTGTTTTCTATACCGTGAAAATTTCCTGACAGCAAAGGAAACTTATGTTATAGTCGCTGCCATGAATACACCTTCAAGATGCCACATCGCATTTGACGATACCGGACGGGGAAAACTCAAGGACCATCAGCAAGTTCTTGCTGAAGTCAATTACTTCCTATATTATGATAAAGTCCTTGGGAACGATTCTGTTACGGCCCAAGAGTTCGAGGGCATCCCTGACGTTTATGGCCAATTTGAAACTATCCATGGAATCCCAATCATTAGACAACAAGGCCGCTACACCCTTTGCCTGCAGAGCAGACTCGAGCTTGAAATCGAGGTTGACTTTGTGTTTCCGCCCAGCGTAAACACCGTGTCTTGTGATTTTACCGTTGTGGGTGACAGTGTGAAAAAATTTTATAATTTATTGTCGTGAACGCCTGTATTGTTTTCCCCCGCCTTTGGTCAGAAACCTCATGCCGCATTTTCGAAAAAAATCCTCCGGATGGTATGCTAAGATATTTTTTTGCGACGTGAGCGTTGAAAGGGGCAGTCTCGACCACTGTAAAAAAGCATTATGTGTTCACCTGAGTATATTTGCAATGCTAAAATGTCAAGAATATTAAAGAAATTACACTTTGATCCGGATTAATTGTTGACAAACAGCATTTATGCTGGCAGTTGGATTGAAAAAAACAATTACAACCCATCAATCAGAGAAGGAACATCTCCATGACACTGACAAAAGTCCAAATTGTCGAAGAAATCCGGCAGCGAAACGGATTCTCAAGAAAAAAATCCATGGAAACGGTCGAAGCAATGCTTGAAATTATTAAAGAATCACTTGCATCCGGTGAAAATGTTCTCATCAGCGGGTTTGGCAAGCTCTGTGTTAAAGAGAAGCGGGAACGTAAGGGAAGAAATCCTGCAACAGGTGATGCAATGATGCTGGCACCCAGAAAAGTGGTTACCTTCAACTGTTCCGGAAAATTGAGAAAAAGGATTAATGGGTAATTTAAAGGCCCTGACCCAGACTCGATTCTGCAAAAACAGAACCATCACGACCCATTTTCGACCACGTCTTTAATTTCCTAAGGCTTGATCCGCAGATCGCCCATCGCCCGGCGTTGGGTGCTGCGGATCCAGCATTCCATAAGTCGCGGAAAGTCAAACTCAACCGCTACACCCTCATGTTTTTTCTACACGACACATATCCTTTCTCCATAAGCCATTTCAATACCTTCCGTTCGTTGGCTTGAGCCTTTTGTAAAGCGCTGGGCTCAATCACACCGGAGACGGGTAAAGTTGAAATATTCGGGCGATTGCTCTCAAACAGCAAAAAATTTATCTGCTTCATGGAATTTTGTAAATCTTACGTGTTGAACATCCGGTCTGTTTTTGATATCTGAACGATAGTCTTTACCGGTTGCCTGGTGATTCATATTTTGCGGCTGGGTTGAAAATGGCACGCCATTCAATCTTCTCTGTCCATCTATATTTTAGCATTTGTTTTATGGAGATTGCCAAAACAAAAGGGATGCAAGTCTTGTGTGGATGATATATTGGATGCATATTTATGGGGAATGATCTGAAGCGCTACAAAATTTCGGGAAGCAAATATAACGGGTTCATTCTAAACGGGAATTACAGTGATGCACTCAAAAGCCGTGTGGCAGACTGTATTCACCGATTTCATGCCTTTGACCAAAGCGGGAGTCCGGCGATTCCGTATATTTCGGCATGGCATGAAAATGAAAAAATAGTTTGGTATGAGTTCGCCAGTAAACGCTTTGCAGCGCTGTTGGGATGTGATGTTTCAGAATTGCCCGAATCTTTCCGAAATAGCATCATCGACCGACGGGAATACAAGGACCTGGATCAGTGTATCCAGCAAGAAGTCATCAGCAAAAGAAAGTTAAGAGACCTTAGGACAGACTTGAGAGATGAGGTTAAAAAAAAAGGGGTGGTGGAGGCTGTTTACAAAATTGTCTCCGAAAAAGAAAAAACGTTTTGGCTTAAAGATCAAGCAACCATAGAATCCTACGAAGGAGATGGCATCAATATCTCTCTGGGATGCCTTACCATTGTTACGAAGGAGATGGAAGCTGAGGAGCATCTCAAGCGAACCGAGGAAGCCTTAAAAAAAAGCGAGGAAAAATTTCGGAGGCAGGCCATACACGACAATTTGACCGGCCTATACAATACCCGATATCTTTACAAGGCATTGTCTGAACTGATATCGGAATCCGCTGACACGGGTTTGTCGTTTTCGCTGATTTTCATGGATATCGATGACTTTAAAAACGTTGTGGACACGCATGGGCACTTGAGCGCCAGTCGAGCCCTTCAGGAACTGGCCGGGACAATCCGTTCGACCCTTCATGAACCGGCCTACGGTGTTGCCTACGGTGGAGATGAGTTCGTGGTGGTACTCCCGGGTATTAATAAACGCCAGGCCGTTGATCTGGCAGAGCGCATCCGATCTCGGATGAAAGAAACCGTCTACTTGTCAAAGATTGGAGCAGACGTAAAACTTCGGGCAAGCTTTGGTATTTCAAGTTTTCCGGATGACGCCACCGGCCTGTCAGAGCTACTGTCCTTGGCAGACGAGGCCATGTTCCATGTCAAGGAAAGGGGTAAGGATTCTGTGAAGTCCATCGGCAGGGATACCATCGATAGGCTCCCTTGAACGGACAGCATGTGCATTTGCCCTATGAAATTTCCAAATGTTTTTGTTGGGGCTTCGCGGAAAATTTTTTCAGCGGCATTTGCCATTCACGCAAAAACCACCCTCCCCGCACTCTGAATCATCCACACAGCCCTTTTTCTCTATGATTTTTTCTGTATCCGGCGTTTCAACCGAGAGGATTGCTTCCATTCCATTCTGAATTTGTTTGGCCTTTCTGTTGTTTACCTTAATCACAGAATAGGCCGCTGTTGTCTGCTGAATCCGTCCGCAAGTAATTTCTTCACCGGTAAACGAGTAGATGCATACGGTTGCCTCCATTACGAATCCGGAATCTTTGCCGCTATCAATGTAAACGAGCCCTCTATTTTTATTGATTCGGGTAACCTGTTCTCCCAAAGCAATGGATTTTAGCGACGGTACGGATATCATTACAATTGTCGCTACACCGAGAAATACTATGATTTTTTTCATGAAATCCTCCCTCTTGGGTGTGCCGATTAGGGGAAAGTGTCACGTTGAAATTTCCCACCCATTTCAAACAAGGAAAAAATACGAATAGCCTTTCTGTTTCAACCGGGCAAGAGAAGGCTTTTTCTTTTGAGGGCATCGCTATTCAGCCTTTTTGGGTTTGAAGCACTTATTTTGGGGTGTGAACGTATTTCCGTGTCGTTGGGAGCCGTTTTTTTACACAGGGACGACCATCACGGGACAGGGTGCATAACCGATGACTTTTTGGGCCACACTGCCCATTAAAACCCGCTTAAGCCCGCTCATCCCTCGCGTTCCCATTCCAGCTTCCTCCTTTTCAGATTTTCAAGGAATTTTTTGAATAATAATCGTGACATCCGTTGATTGTCAAACACTTTCTGTGGCTCTATGAATCTCCTTCCCTTTGGTGGTATGGGTTGACAAACTGCCCGGATCTAAATATCATAATTGTTTGATATACACCGATTTAGGAGCATGTGACATGCCAGAAAAAAAGAAAATAAAACTGATTTCCTGGAATGTGAACGGCATTCGAGCGGCCGTTAAAAAGGATTTTTTAAAATCATACCAGCAGATGGATGCCGATATATTTGCCGTCCAGGAAACAAAGCTTCAGGCGCCGCAAATTACCGATGAAATGAAGGGTATTGAAGGGTATCAAGTATTCTGGTCTCATGCCACGGTAAAAAAAGGATACAGTGGGGTCTGCACCTATACCCGGATTGAGCCCAAAAGAATCAATTGCGGTATGGGTGACCCGAAATTCGACAATGAGGGACGCATCATCGAAATGGATTTTGACGATTTCATATTTTTCAACGTCTATTTTCCCAACGGCCAAATGAGTGAAGAACGGCTTCAGTACAAACTCGATTTTTATGAAGAATTTTTTAAATACGCCGACGCGTATAAAAACCAGGGGCGGAGCCTTATCATTGCGGGAGATTACAATACTGCCCATAATGAAATCGACTTGAAAAATCCCAAATCCAACGAAAAAACTTCCGGATTTTTGAGAATCGAACGCGATTGGCTCGATAGGATTATTGAGAACGGCTATATAGACACCTACAGGTATTTTTATCCGGATACAGTAAAATATTCATGGTGGACCTACCGTTTCAAAGCAAGGGAGCGTAACATCGGGTGGCGTATCGATTATTTTTTTGTCACAAAAGATATTATCGATAAGGGTTGGGTTAAAGAGGCTTTTATCGACAACGATATTTTCGGCTCAGACCATTGTCCCATCGGTCTGGTTATGGAAATCTGAACCTATTTTTGTCTGGATACTGAAAATGGCATAAAGGAGCGAAATGGAACCTCCGAAAATTGTAGCGATCTACGGTAGCCCGCGTCGGAAAGGAAATACGGCAACACTTTTGAGCCGCGCCGTTCAGGGTGTAAGGGATTCCGATGTCCGGGTCGAAGAAATCGTCCTGAGGGATTTAAAAATTTCACCGTGTCTTGAAATATATGCGTGCAAAAAAGACGGACGATGCGCCATTAAAGATGATTTTCATTCCGTTGTGGACCAGATCCTATCCGCCAAAGGATTAATGCTTGCAAGTCCCATCTTTTTTTATACGGTCAGTGCTCACACGAAAATTTTAATGGATCGCTGTCAGTCTCTGTGGGTGAAAAAATATTGGATTGACAAGGTCCCTTTCGGCCAATGGGAGCCCAAACGAAAGGGCCTTTTTATTTCAGTCGGTGCCACCAAAGGTAAAAAGCTTTTTGACGGAACCCTTTTGACGGTCAAATATTTTTTCGATGTTCTGGATACGGAGCTTTTCCGGTCGCTTTTGTATCGCGGACTCGAATTTGAGGGAGATGTTTTAAAGCATCCGGAATATCTTGAAGAAGCCTATCTGGCAGGGAAAACCTTTGCTGAGACCCTTTGAATGACACTCCGTTAAGCGTGCCAACATATAGAAGTCGTTGGGAAATATTGGGTGCATGATGCTGCTGTTAAAAGTAAGCCTTCGCACCGGCGTACTTTTTTCTGAAATATAGGTTGTTAAGAGACGTCCTTTTTACGTCCTTTCCCCTTCCGGGGGCATGAATAAATTTTCCGTTTCCATCATAGATGCCCACATGGGAAATTTTTCCCATACCGGCGGTATGGAAGAACACAAGATCTCCTTTTTTTAGTTGGCTTCGCCTCACGGGCACCCCTTCATTCCACTGCCCTTGAGAAGATCTGGGAAGTTCCAATCCGTTCAGCCGGTATACCGTTCGGGTGAGTCCACTGCAGTCAAACCCTTCCTCGGCGGACGCTCCGCCCCACCGGTAGGGGATCCCGATGAAACTGTGGGCGGTTCGTACGATTTTATTTCTTAAATCAGCCGTTGAATAATTCTTGAAAGCGACCACATAAAAATCGTTGATAATCCTTTGGGAGAGAAGTTTTTTTGCCCGGTTATTGGCAGTGGTCCTGGATGCAAAATTCCCGAAGCGAACCTTATAAAGACCCGTTGGATCGATAAAATGATACGCATCCAATCCTTGGCGCAGAAGTTTATCGGTAAATCGTATTGCGTTTTCCATATCTGAAAACGCGCCGGCCTGAATTGTATAATGGATCGATACCAAAGGGGTCTGGAAAGGAGGCTCCAAAGATGATTTCTTAGGAGTACGGGCACATCCTGGAAGAAAAAAAAGTGTAAAGACAAGGACGAACCAAACCGTAAGTTTCTCGAAATCGACGCGTCTGTTTTCGGATGAACCAGAACAATCCATAAAACCCTAATTGATCGCAAACAAACTGGGAGAGACATTATAAGTGTTTCGTTTTTTATATGTTTTGTAGATACAAATGTATTTTCGTAACGCTTGTATAGATGAGATATAAATCTTTTAATACCATCCCATTTTGTTTGCCCTATAGAAGGGTCTGCACATAACCGCTATGGCGTATCATCGTTCTTTTTTTTGCCCAAAAAAATAAAGGGCAGGGCAAATGGGCCGAACAAAATCCCCATGATCAACCAAAACTGCTTATTGCAACCCCTCCTGGCAGCCAGATAATAAAGCAGCCCACCGAAAAGGGCCGAAATGAGAATTATAGCGATCAAACCCATTCACTTAACATAATTTTAGTTTTTTTTGCTGTGGATGTTTTAACCAAGCCACCCGATGGCTGTACGTTCCATCATTCCTGAACATCCGTTTCCGTTTTGATCTCAGGAGAATAAATGACCAGCCGGTCACCGGGATGGATATATTTTTTCTGCCCCAGCCGATTCCATATCACCAAAACCGGCAGCGGGACATTAAAGCGTTCGGCAATGGTCGTCAGGTTGTCGCCCTCCTTTACCACATATATCCGCTCCTTTCTTTCAGCCAGCCATTGATCGACCCGTGCTTTAAAGCGGTCATGAAAACCTTGTGCCGAACCTTCGGGAATCAGGATGGAGTGGGTTCCCGCGGCCAGAAAATGACCTCTGATTTCCGGATTTAAATCTTTTATTCTTTTGAAATGGGTGTCGGCGGCCTGGGCCACAATGAGAATGGGGGTTTCTTGAAAACATTCGACGGTTATTCGTTCGAACCTTAAAGGAGGGTAAAGATCTTCTGGTTTCAACTGAAACCCGTATTTTTCCGGATTTTCCAGGATGATTTTGGCTGAGATGATCCGGAAAACATATCGTTGCGTTTCCAAGGGGAGATAAAGCTGATAGTAATTGTTCGTTTTTTGCGCCAGTATTTCTGCCTGCAAGCCTTCTTCACCCATATTGTACGCGGCTGCTGCAAGTGTCCATGATCCGAACAGGTCATAAAGATCTCTGAGATACAGAATGGCCGCTTGGGTAGATTTGAAGATATTGCGGCGCTCATCTTTTTCAGAATCGATCTTCAAACCATATTTCCGTCCGGTTGCCGCCATAAACTGCCAGAAACCGATGGCGTTTTTGGGTGATCCGACATGGGGTCGCAAGGCGCTTTCCGCAATGGCCATATATTTGATATCTTCCGGCATGTGTTGTTCTTTGAGCAGTGCTTCAACCAGGGGGAGATAGCGGGCAGACCGTTTGATCCAGAGAATTACCTGGGGTCGGTCCCACAACGTCAGCAGCAGCTCTTTTTCGAGACGCTCCCGGATTTCCTGTTCCTCCAGGACAACGGGTTCTCCACAGAAGTCCAATGATCCGCTGGTTCGGATGCTGGTCATCAGGGAAGGGAATTGGGACGGTTCAAGCGTGTGATCCGGCTGGCTCCAAGCGTCTCCTGCCGTCCAAACCATGATCATTAGGCCTGTAAGTACAATGTTACGAATGGTCGATCCTAGCATAGCATAAAGTTCCATATGGGGTTCATCGTCGATAGATCGTCATGGGGTTCGATATGTTTGTTTTTAACCGCTGGATTATGACGTCTGCCTGAAGCTGCACGCGAAACTCAAATTAATTAGTATCCATCTACAATTGTTAAATGGCACGTTGCGTTTCCAATTCATAAATGAGCAATTTTTGTCCAAATCAAGGCCGCACAAGGGTTTTCGGTTCCCGCAAACAAAGCGGGACAGGAAGGCATACTTCCTGTATGCCGCAGCCGGAAACCCGCGGAGAAGGTAGATCCGGGCAAAAAGGGCCATTTATGGATGGAAACTAATTAATATCAGGTTTCGACACAAAGTCAAAGGCCAAAAAGAGATTGATTAACAACGAGAACCTGCTATAAATTTAGAAAATCATTTGAGATGCCAATAAAAAAGAACGTGTTTTGGGAGTGTGCCACTCCGCCAACCCGCCTGCCATGGGAGGCACGAGCAGGCAGGTATCGTTACATGAGGAAGCACACTCCCTGAACACGTACATAAAAAAACCTTAGCTTATTATAAGGAGACAGCAATGAAAAGAGCATTTATTTTATTACTGACGGCGACGCTATCCCTCATGGCACATTCTTCTCTTGCCCAATGTCCGTCGGCTTCGAATCGGAATTTAATCCTTACCGAAGGTATGGCCGAAGTGACGGGACAAAACGATTCGGCCAAGATTTCTTTGGCCGTTGTGACCGAAGGACGAGATTTGGATCCGGTCAGCTCAGAAAATACCGATAAAACCAACGCTGTTCTAAAGGGCATAAAGGGATTGAATATTAAAAATCTTAAACTTAAGACCGCCAATTATCGTGTTTCGCCCCAAAAGGATTATAAAGCCAGACCTCCCAAAATTAAAGGTTATGAGGTGTCCAATACCATTGAAGTTACCCTGGAAGGATTTGAGCCCGGGCCTTTATCCCAGCATGTTTCCAAAATTATCGGAAAGGCGCTGGAAAGCGGCGCCAACAATATCGATCACATTCAATTTTACATCGAAAACAAAGAACCGCTGGAAAAGGACGCCTTGAAACAGGCAACACGAGAAGCCATGGATCGGGCGAGAATTTTAGCCGAGGCAGCGGGTGTGAAACTGAAGCGGGTCGTCTCACTGAGCACCCAACCGATTCACATTCCGCCCCGGCCTCAGATGCTACGTGCCGCTGAAATGACGACCGAAGCCGCCGCTGCGCCGCCCATGGAGATCGGGGAAAGCCAAATTCGGGTTACGGTGAACATCGCATATGAGATAGAGCCCTAAATTCTTTCAATCCGGGGCGTTTTACCGATTAAGATAAATCGGGATAAAAACGGATACGTGTATTTATGTCACATGGCGCGGATTCTATAAAAAGTATCATTTTTGCTTTAGGCGCCAATCTGGCCATCGCCATTTCAAAGCTCATCGCCGCTGTTGTAACAGGCTCCAGTGCCATGATGGCCGAATCTGTCCATTCATTGGCAGACAGCGGCAACCAGCTCCTTTTGTTGCTGGGGATCAAGCACGCAAAACGTCCCCCTTCGCCGGATTATCCCTTAGGTTTTGGCAAGGCCGTCTATTTCTGGTCGTTTATTGTGGCTTTGATGTTGTTCAGTATGGGGGGTGTGTTTTCTATTTACGAAGGCATCCACAAATTGCATCACCCTGAACCGTTGAGTTATCCGTATGTGGCGGTTGGCGTATTGCTGTTTTCCATAGCTGCAGAGAGCGTTTCCATGTGGGGGTGTTTGCGGGAAGTAAACAAGGAGCTCCGGGGAAGAAATTTAGGGCAGTGGTTTCGAGAAACCCGTCAAAGCGAACTGTTGGTTGTTTTTGGTGAGGATCTGGCCGCCCTGTTGGGCCTAAACTTGGCATTGATGGCGGTTATCCTGACCATTATCACCGGCAATCCTTTATACGATGCGGCGGGCAGTATATGTATCGGAGTGTTACTGGTGGTTATTGCTGTTGTCATCGGGGTCCAAGTCCAGGCCTTACTGATCGGCCAGAGTGTCGAGCCGGATCAGCGGGTTCAGATGCTCGAATTTTTACAGGAACGTGACGAAATCGATAAAGTTTTTAATTTGCTGACATTACAATTGGGCAATGACGTGATGGTCGCGGTTAAAGCTAAAATGACTCAAATGGATTCTGCCGAGTCTTTGATTGAAGCTGTCAATCGTTGTGAAGTCGAGCTAAAACGGGCATTCCCTCAGGTGCTGTGGTCGTTTTTCGAACCGGATTCAGAGGATTAGAACTTTTTGAAAACCTTCCATTCTTTCACAGCCCCTGTGTCTGCTCCAATTCCAATGAAGATTTCGGAATGTAAACATACGACAAGAATACCTGAATGATAAAGCCGATGAGGGCTATGACGGCCGCGGCCACGAAGGCCATTTGGTAGGAGAATACTTCCGAGGCGCCGTAAACCATTAGTATATCTGTAATGGGTCCTGCGATGAATGTTCCGGCGATCCCCCAGCTGAGAAAATATGTGGCATTGAATATACCGAAAAGTTTGGCCCGTCTTTCCGGAGGGATCAGCACGGATGCAAATGCATACGAAGACGCAAGAACGATGACTTCGGAACATCCTCTCAAAAAGTTGCTGATGTAGATGACCCCCAAGTCGCCTGTGACGGCGAGCAGAATCAGCGACCCTATGGCCATGGCCGTTCCCAACAGCAGGGAGTTTCCGTTTCCGATTTTCCTTCCGATCCAACCTGCAATGAGTCCGGTAAGAATCATTGCCGCTGATTGTGTGTTGACGATATAGCTCAACACCTTGCTCGACACCCCAAAGCCGGAATCAAGAACCAGGTACTGGGACTGAATCACGGCAATGGAATTCCTGCCGAAATTGATAAAAACCATTGCAGCTATAAAAATCCAAAAAATCTTACCAGATGATTCAGAAACGCCGATTTCCGTTGTGGACGCCGTTTTCAGTTCTTTTTTGATGCCCCCCTCGGGAACCCAAAGCATGGGAACAATGGAGATAAACATTGCCCCGGCGGCAACAAAAAACAGCGCGCCTTGGTAAAAGCCCCAGCCCTCGTATCTAAGGCTTAATCCATCATACAGCAGGCCACCGATCCACACCCCGGCCATACGGCCGATTCCACCGACACTGGCCAGACGGCCTTGGATCGTATTCCGGTCCTCCTGGGGATAGATGTCCGATATCAATGCGCTCCAGCCGACATTGGACATGGACCAGAAAATCTCCACTATCGATAGACCCATGATAATCACATATCCTGCCAGGATGAGGTTTGTTGTGAGGGTGTGGGAATACCATACCAGGACGGTGCCGAATCCCGCCAGCATTTCGCCGCAGATGATCAATGTTCGCCGTAGTTGGTATTTATCCGAGAAAGCGCCCCATACAAAGGTCTGAAAAGTAATGTTTATGACCATGGGAAAAGTTGCGAACAACGTTGTTTCGGTGACGCTCAATCCCAGAAAGTGCCTTAAATAGATGGAGAGGAAGCTGTAAAATAATCCACGCCGGAACATGGCGAGCATTTGAAACGAGGATATTCCGAAAAAAACGCTGGGGGATTGGATGCGGTTGGACATCATTGGAAATACTATTTAACCATCAGGTGATTGACCGCTCCCTCCAGACCATCTAGAGTGAGTTCAAACATGGGAAAGATTTGCCTAATGGTGGTAATTGTCGGTGTCTGATTCCATGTTTGTGAAAATACAGGATTCATCCAAACACAGTGGGGAAACATTTGGGCTAAAAACTTGAGCTGTTCGATGCTCGGTTTTCCACTTCTTTCCTCCACATGGATGGAGCCGTCTGCAGCCATCAGTTCATAGGGCGCCATGCTACCGTCGCCCACCATGATGAGGCGGGTCTGCGGATCAAAGGAGATGAAATCTTCAACCCTAAAAGGTTGTTTGATTCTGGCCGGATCTTCCCAGAGAAAATCATAGACCGTGTTGTGAAAAAAGAATGTTTTAAGATCCTTAAACTGATCACGGGCATAGTCAAAAAGGGTCTGAACAACCGGTATAAATTGATCCATGGACCATCCGCCGTTATCGATGGCCAGAATGACTTTGATGCGGTCTTTTAGGCGCCTGGAAAAGACGATTTCGATTTCGCCCCCGTTTCTCATGGTCTGATAAATGGTTTCATCGATGTTGACCCTATCCTTGGGACCCACCGGCACCATGTTGCGGAGCCTTTTGAGAGCTTCACCCATCATAGCCTGTGTCAGGAGACCGCGGTGGGAATAGTCTTTGTACCTTCTGTCCATGGCGACTTTGACGGCAGATTTGTTACGGGATACACCGCCTACACGCATTCCCTCCGGGTGGTATCCGGAATGACCCACCGGTGAAGTCCCGCCGGTTCCGATCCATGTTCTTCCCCCCTCGTGTCTCCCTTTTTGATCTTCAAGCCGTTTCTTGAAATATTCAATCAGCTCTTCCGGCGTCAGATCGATAATATCAGATTCATCCATCTCAAGGGCAGCGGCAAGAGATACAGGGTCTTCCAGCCATCCCTCCAGCAGGGCTCTGGTGACCTCATCAAGTTCAAGGTCTTCATATTTGGGCATTTCAGCATCCTTAAACCGGTGGGCAAATACCTGGTCATAGACATCAAAATACCTTTCACTTTTAATCAGAATGGCCCGGGCAGAAGTATAAAAGGCATCGATGGAGTTGATTAGCCCCATATTCAGCGCTTTTTGAAGCGTTAAAAACGAGGTTGGACTGACCGGTATTCCGACAGTTTTTAACTGGTAGAAGAAGTCGATAAACATATCTTTTGTTAAATCAGACCGCGACGGTTTGTAGAGCCCATGGCTCTTTTATAATCCTGACTTTTTTTAAACAACACACCCAGAAAGGGAATATTCCCGTTGGCCAGCAGATCGGGGCTAAAGTCAGGATCGGTTTTAAGCGCCCGAATCCAGTTAATCAGCTCCCTGGTGGCAGGCTTTTTTTCAATGGCATCGATTTTACGCAGTTCGTAAAATGTGTATACGGCACTTTCCATGAGATTTGAATTGATATCCGGAAAGTGAACCTGAATGATCTTTCGCATCATCTCCGAATCCGGAAAGGCGATGTGATGAAAATTGCACCTACCTAGAAACGGATCCGACAGATCCTTCTTGGCATTGGACGTGATGACGATGACGGGACGGAATCTGGCCGTTATGGTTTTGTCAATTTCAATGATGTCAAACTCCATCTGATCCAGAACATCGAGCATGTCATCCTGGAAATCGGTGTCAGCCTTGTCGATTTCATCGATCAAAAGCACGGTCCTATCTTTCGAAGTAAAGGCCTGGCCGATCTTACCCATCTTGATATAATCTTCGATTTTACTCACATCCCGTGTGGAATCGCCGAAACGGCTGTCGTTAAGACGGGTGAGGGTGTCATACTGATAAAGGGCTTCTACGAGCTTCATGCTCGATTTGACATTCAGTACAATAAGGGGCATTTTCAAGCTTTCCGCAATGGCATGGGCCAGCATGGTTTTACCGGTGCCGGGCTCTCCTTTGAGCAATAACGGCATCTCAAGGGCCATGGAGACATTGACGATGCTGGCCAGTTCATCATCCAGAACATACTGGCTGGCTCCCGAAAAGGTATTGTTTTGATGTTTTGTCATTTATTAACCTCTTAAAAAAATTGTCACGAAATTACAAAAGTACGAAGACACGGAAATTATTTTGCCATAAAAAAGCACACAATTTACCAATAAGTCCTTAGGCATTGATCGTATCGCGATTAAAGGATTTTTTCAAGTTAGAGTTTTTTTGGGTATTATGTTTTGTATTTGCAAAACATGACATCTGTGATATAAAAAACATTTGGAAACATTGGGGAAAGAATAAAATATGTCTATGAAATTCTGGAATCAACCGTAAACTGGAAAGGAGGTACGAAGTATGAAATCTTTTAAGACAGCTGTAGCAGTTGTATTGGCTCTGCTAATGGTTACAGCAGGCATGGCCGTGGCAGGTACGCTTCAGGATGTCCAGAAAAACGGATTTGTTACGGCCGGGGTTAACGGCGGCGTTTTCGGTTTCAGCATGCCGGATGAAAAAGGCGTATGGAAAGGCCTGGATGTGGATACGGCCAGGGCCGTTGCAGCCGCAGTCTTCGGTGATGCAAACAAGGTAAAATTTGTTCCGCTGACCGCTGTGCAGCGCCTGCCCGCCCTTCAGTCCAAAGAGATTGATGTCCTTTGCCGAAATACCACCCAGACACTGACCCGTGAGACCACAAACGGTCTGAATTTCGCCCATGTCAACTATTACGACGGTCAGGGTTTTTTAGTGCCGAAAAAATTGGGTGTAAAGAGCGCAAAGGAATTGGGCGGCGCCACGGTATGTGTTTTGCCGGGAACCACCACGGAAATGAATGCCGCAGACTTTTTCCGTAAAAAAGACTTGAAATGGAAGCCGGTGGTCATCGAGCAGACCGCCGAACTGTCCAAAGCATTTTTTGCCGGTCGCTGTGACGTTTTGACCTCCGATGCCTCCCAATTGGCGGCTCACCGATCTGTGGCCCCCAATCCCAAAGACTACGTCCTGCTCCCTGAAATTATTTCCAAAGAACCCCTGGCACCGGTGGTTCGCCATGGCGACGACCAGTGGTATGATATTGTCAACTGGACGGTTATGGCCCTGGTCCAGGCTGAGGAATTCGGCATTACATCTAAAAATGTCGATCAGATGCTCAAAACCAAAGATCCTGAGGTCCTGCGCTTCTTGGGTGTGACCCCGGGCTTGGGTAAAGCCCTTGGCTTGGATGAAAAGTGGGCATACAACATCGTCAAACTGGTGGGGAATTACGGCGAAATTTTCGAGCGCAATGTGGGTGTAAACACCTCCCTTGGTCTTGAACGCGGCTTGAATGCCCTGTGGACCGACGGTGGCATCATGTACGCTGCACCATTAAGGTAATTGATTATAAAAGGTGCTCCACATAGTGGGGCACCTTTTATATCTTGCATGAATTTCCAGACCTGTTTTCCTGCCGATAAGGCCCATTCTCTCAATTGGAGTTTCAGATAAAAGTGAATCGTTTTAACGCTTATAGAAAAAATTGTGAAGAATACGGTATCTGAAAAAGTTCCATTCTGGCTCGACCCTAAAAAGAGAGCGATCCTTTTTCAGTTCATAACGCTTTGCATGGTGGGGTTGCTGGGATATTACCTCGTCTCCAACACGCTGCACAATCTTGAAAAACAATCCATTGCCACGGGGTTCGGTTTTATCCATCAAGAATCTTCCTTTGAAATCGGTGAATCCCTGATCGATTATTCTGCGGCCAGTTCTTATGGCCGCGCCCTGATTGTCGGGGCTTTAAATACGTTGTATGTTTCTTTTATCGGTGTTGTTATTACCGTTATACTGGGCACATTTATCGGTGTTGCCCGGCTCTCCACAAACTGGCTGGTATCGAGACTGGCGGCAATATATATTGAAGTGATGCAGGACATCCCGGTGCTGTTGCAACTGTTTTTCTGGTATGCCATTTTTTACGAAACCTTTCCATCTCCCAGACAGGCCCTCAACCCCATAACCGGCGTCTTTTTATGCAATCGGGGGGTTGCGTTTACCATTCCAAAGACCCATCCGGCACATGGTTATATGACTCTGGCCTTTCTGGCCGGCTGTATTATCGTTTATTTCATCCGCCGGTGGGCAAAAAAACGTCAGGAACGGACCGGTCGGCTTTTCCCGGTATTTCGAGTGTCCATGGGGCTTTTGTTAGGGCTTCCATTGTTAACCTGGTGGATGGCGGGCGCCCCCACCGAATTGAATATGCCGAAGCTTGTGGGGTTTAATTTTATCGGCGGTCTGACCCTCTCTCCGGAGTTCATCGCTCTTTTGTTGGGTCTGGTTCTCTATACATCGGCATTTGTCGCAGAAGCTGTCCGGGCAGGAATTCAGTCGGTCAGCAAAGGCCAGACAGAGGCTGCCATGTCCCTGGGTCTTAGACCTCCCATGGTGCTCAACCTCGTGATATTACCCCAGGCCCTTCGGGTGATCATTCCGCCGCTCACCAGCCAGATGCTGAATTTGACCAAAAACAGCTCGCTGGCCGTGGCCATCGGGTTTCCTGATTTTGTATCCGTGGCCAACACGACCATCAACCAGACCGGCCAGGCCATTGAAGGCGTGTCCCTGATTATGCTGGTCTATCTTATTTTTAGTCTCCTGACATCTGCGTTTATGAACTGGTATAATAAAAAAGCCGCTTTGGTGGAACGATAAAAAAATCCATGGCAGATATTGCACATACTTCCCGAAAAGAACAGATCAGACCGCCGGTGGTCAGTGTGGGGGTTATCGGTTGGATGAAGGCCAATCTATTTAACGGCTGGTTTAATTCAGCACTGACCATAGTGACGCTTTTTTTTCTGTGGAAAACCGCTGTGCCTTTTTTTCGATGGGCTTTCATCGACAGTGTTTGGAACACCACAGGACAGGTGTGCCGCGATGCCGGAGGTGCCTGCTGGTCGATTATTGCATCGAATTTCCGATTTATCCTGTTCGGGTTTTATCCTTACGATCTTCAGTGGCGCCCCCTTTTGGCCATGATCATTCTCTTTGTTCTGCTATTTCTCAGTCAGAACCGCAAATACTGGAAAAAGCCCCTGGCATATGCCTGGATCGCGGGTCTTTTTATCATGGGTCTGCTTTTGAGAGGGGGCCTTTTTGGACTTGATCCGGTAGAGAGCACCCAGTGGGGGGGGCTTCCGCTAACGCTGTTGCTCTCTGTTTTCGGACTCACGGCGGCATATCCACTTGGGGTTGTTTTGGCACTGGGTCGTCAGTCTAAAATGCGTGCCATAAAAATACTCTGCATCGTGTATATTGAATTGATCAGGGGGGTTCCCTTGATCAGCCTGCTCTTTATGTCGTCGATAATTTTCCCGCTGTTTCTGCCTGAAGGACTGACTATCAACAAGATTCTCCGGGCCCAGGTTGCCATCATTCTGTTCACGGCCGCCTATATTGCAGAAGTGGTTCGGGGTGGGTTGCAGGGGATGTCCCGGGGACAGTATGAAGCGGCTGAATCTATGGGGTTGAACTATTATTTGACCATGCGCCTGATTATCTTACCCCAGGCATTGAAAATCGTAATTCCGCCTACGGTCAGCATTCTCATCTCTGCTTTTAAAGACACATCCCTTGTTGTCATCATCGCCCTTTATGATTTACTCAAAACCACCCAAACCGTCCTTTCCAACCCGGAGTGGATGGGATTCAGCAAAGAAGCCTATGTTTTTGTGGCCATTCTTTACTTTTTGGGTTGTTTTTCCATGTCGAATTACAGTAGAAAGTTGGAAAAAGAATTGTCGAGGGGAAATTAAACGTTGTTATGGACACAGAATCCTCAGTCACCACGGAACAAACGCTGTCTGACGAAGCCATCATAGAGATCGTCGATATGCACAAATGGTTCGGTGATTTCCATGTACTTCAGGGAATCAACCTCACCGTTCATAAACAGGAACGCATTGTCATTTGCGGTCCTTCAGGGTCCGGGAAATCGACACTCATCCGCTGCATCAACCGGCTGGAAGAACATCAACGGGGACGCATTTTGGTAGACGGCATCGAACTGACCAACAATATCAAAAATATCGAGAAAGTTCGTACGGAAGTCGGTATGGTGTTTCAGCATTTCAATCTCTTTCCCCACCTGAGTATCATCGAAAATCTGACGTTGGGTCCCATATGGGTGAGAAAAGTACCGAAGAAGGAAGCCGAAGAAACCGCCATGTATTATCTGGAGAAGGTGCATATTGCCGAACAGGCAAGAAAATATCCCGGGCAGCTGTCCGGCGGCCAGCAGCAGCGGGTCGCCATTGCCAGAAGTTTGTGCATGAACCCGAAAGTCATGCTTTTTGATGAGCCCACCTCCGCCCTTGATCCGGAAATGATCAAAGAGGTCTTGGATGTTATGATCGATCTGGCCCGGGAAGGGATGACCATGATCGTGGTGTCTCATGAAATGGGATTTGCCAAGAGCGTGGCCCACCGGGTCCTTTTCATGGATTTCGGTCAAATTGTCGAAGGAAACACCCCCGAAGAATTTTTCGAAAATCCGCAACACGAACGCACCAAACTGTTCCTGAGTCAGATTCTACATTGATTTAATGGAAAGCCGCCCATCTTTGCGTCTTCTGCTTTTCATACAAAACGGGTCGGTGATACCTTATTGAATCGTTACGTTGTTCGATTTCATCGATCATCCCAACAATCGCTTTGCATGCGTCTTTCAAAACACCCGTCGGATATCCTTCAGCTGCGTTTCTTGCATACGTTTTCGCTATTTTAACAGCGGTTTTGAGGGCGTCATATTTTTGTTTTTGGGTGCCGTGAATATCGGTTTTCCATAAAATTTAACGGAGCCTGTCTTGTGTATTCGTATAAAATCATAATGATTTCAATAGTCTTTCGTGGATATTGTCAAAGCCGCCATTGGACATAACTAGGACAATATCATTGGGTCTGGTCTCTGCGACCAAAAAATCGATAATCGAATCTGTGTCCGGGAAATGGTAGGCTTTCCTTCCGCGATCTTTGAGGTCGGCCACCAGTTTTTGAGAAGAAAACCGTTCTTCGGCCGGGATCTTATCCAGACGCGAAGGGTGGCGGATGCATATGATGTCGGCCCCGTCGAATGAAAGGGGATAGATGTTCTGAAAGACCCTGCGCATGCTGGAATTGGTTCGGGGTTCAAAAACGGCAACAAGACGCCCATTCGGATAGAAAGGTTTTAGCGCCTGGATGGTCTCCCGAACCGCCGTGGGATGATGGGCAAAATCGTCCATGACCGTAACACCGTTTTTTTGGCCCCGGACCTCTTGACGCCGCTTAATACCTTCAAATGTTTCAAATGCCCTTGAAATAGCCGTTGCCGGTATTTTCAGACGGTCGGCAACGGCAATGGCAGACAATGAATTCAAAAGGTTGTGATTTCCGATCAGCCGTGTTTTGAAACTTCCAAAAAACTGATGTTGCTTTAACACTTCAAAAAAGGTCCACGGCGGTTTAAGGGCGACTTTCCCCAGACGCCATAGCGCGGTTGTATTCCGGCCGTAGGTTTCAACCCGACACGGTTTGCCCTTGATTAAATCGGAAATGTTTTTATCGTCGTCGAATGCCACGAGGGTGCTCTGGGGCGAAATGTTGCCGATAAATGAATTAAACGCTTGCTTCACATGATCCATGTCCCTAAATATATCGGCATGATCGAATTCAACACTGGTCAGTATCGCCATTAATGGATCATAATGAAGAAATTTTGGTCCTTTATCAAAATAAGCCGTGTCGTATTCATCCCCTTCGATGACCACATGCTCGCCGTTTCCAAAACGGTAATTGCTTCCGAAATTTTTCAAAATCCCACCGATCATAAAACTCGGATCAAGTCCGGCGTCATGGAGAATCCAGGCCAATATGGATGCGGTGGTGGTCTTGCCATGGGTCCCGGTTATCACCAGGGGCTTTTTACCGGCAGCCACAAACCGGTTGACCGCCTGTGGCATGGAGCAGAAATTTAGGCCCATTTGATGCATTCCAACAACTTCGGAATTATCTTTTGAGACGGCATTTCCCACAATAACCAGGTCCGGGCCGTGTGAAACATTCTTTTCGCTGAAACCCTCGACAATCTTTATGCCCTTTCCGGATAGAAATTCGCTCATGGGCGGATATATCTTCTCATCCGAGCCGGTCACGTCAAAGCCCATATCCTTAAGTATGCTGCCAAGGGCGCCCATTCCGGTGCCGCAAATGGCGATCAGGTGTATGCGCTTGACATTGTCAGGTATTCGATTTTTGCTCAGATCCATTTTTTGTGGGTTCCTTTTCAAAAAAACATCGTAAATTACGAGAATCGAAAACACGTGGATGGGGATCATACAAAATTATGGTATCTTTGTACAGTTTCATGTATACAAAGGAGACCTATGTTGAATCGGCATCTTACAAAAACGCTTCAAGACTTCGCACACGGTTCGGGGCGTATTACAATTTTAACCGGCGCCGGCAT
Organism: uncultured delta proteobacterium; assembly: GCA_963790095.1. Taxonomy (GTDB): domain Bacteria; phylum Desulfobacterota; class Desulfobacteria; order Desulfobacterales; family UBA11574; genus JAAXQD01. Next base: position 57,713 of record CAWBNO010000016.1, read on the forward strand.
CTCTGCGGAAAGCGGAATTCCCACCTTCCGTGGCCCCGAAGGGTACTGGACCATCGGTTCAACGGAATACCACCCCCAGGAAATGGCGACCCATAGCATGTTTGTGAAAAAACCCGATGAGGTATGGAAATGGTATCTCTACCGAATCGGTGTTTGTGGAAAAGCCTCGCCGAATCCGGGCCATCTTGCTCTGGTTGAAATGGAAACGCTTTTCAAAAACCGTTTCACGCTGATCACTCAAAATGTAGACAATCTGCATTTGCGGGCCGGGAACCGTTTGGAAAAAACGTTTCAAATTCACGGGAACGTATTTTTCATGCGCTGCGCCGAAGACTGTTCATTAAACCTCTATCCGGTTCCGGAAGATTTGGGCGGCAGAGGAAAAAATGAAGATTTAACCCAAAAGGACCGCAGCTTGCTGATGTGCCCGGATTGTGGCAGCCTTACGCGGCCCCATGTACTCTGGTTTGATGAAATGTATAACGAGCATTTCTACCGATACCACAGTGCGCTGAACGTCGCCGGGAAAACTGAACTCCTGATAGTCGTTGGAACCTCCGGCGCCACCAACCTTCCGAATCAGGTGGTATGGGAAGTAAAAAATCGTGACGGCGTCATTATCGATATCAACATCGAGGAGAATCCATTCTCGAATCTGGCGTTAAAAAGCAGTCGCGGCTTTTTTATAAAGCAACCCAGCGGTAAGGCGTTGCCGAGTATTATGCAGGTGTTTAAAAACATTCTGGAATGAGTGTCGACACACGCATGGGCTGTTTTTTTTAACGATTTCAAAACCACCCAAACCCCACACGGTTTTTAAAAAAGATCACCCATTTCGCTTTTTAATAAGGCCTTATAATAAAAACTCCCGAAAGCTGTACATAACCGGATTTAGCTGTGTGGTGAGCCATAATCGCCTAATATTAGATTTCAAGTGTTTTTAAATAGTCAGATGCGTTGGGGATTTCTCCTTCGCTGAAAACACGGATATCATTTTCATCAAAAAGCGCAGCGGTTACGCCTTTGCCCGGTTTTTTTACCCCGGCAAAACGCCCGTCATAAATATAAGCGTTGCCGCAGGAAGGGCTTCCATCTTTCAGGACGGCCATGCGGATTTTCATGGAGCGCGCCAGTTCCACCGCTTTTTGAGCACCCTTCAGAAAACTTTCCGTAACATCCTCCCCATGGACGTTGATGACCCGGGCATCACCGCGTAGTACCTTTTTCCCATCCCCATGGAAGATTTCCGAGCACGGTCTGGGGATTGAAAGCCCTCCGGCGACTTCCGGACAAAACGGCACCACACGCCCCTCGGCGTGCCAGGATTCCAATAGACGATGATGGAATATTTTTATAGCACCCCCATTATAGCGCACAGGTTCACCCATCAAACAGGCACTGACGAGCACTTTAATCATTTTTACCCACCCAGTTTTTTAAGGGTTTCAAATCAATGAAATTTTGGGTCTCCTCCGGTTGCCGAGGCCAAGTCTGCCTCGTGCCCATCGGTCTTTCCTGTTTAACTGAAGTAAAGATCCGGTATGTGAGGGGGCGCTCCATTGAAATAGAGAAATCTATAAAAAAACAATAAAAAATTTTGTATTATGATACCATAGAACAGATTCAATGATAATCCTAAACAATAAAACATATAGCTTTTCCCGAGAACTGTTGGGGGACACGGACCACTTTAATACAATATTATGATATTTTTTTCTAAATTATTGGAAAAATGTATTGCAATTTAAGGTCGACGTGAATAAGGGCAAATTGAAAGTGGATCATTAGGGTTCCAGAATCAATTTAAAATCATTAAAACGGGGAATAAGAATATGGCGACCATCGAAGATATCAATATGGCATTAAAAGAGACGACGTCTACAAAGATCTTTTTTAGCGATCTGAACGGCAGAATCATGAACTTGCCGATAAATCCTGAAAATATTGAATCGATTATTTCCGATGGAATCGGTTTTGATGGAAGCTCCGTTGCTGGATATGCCACCGTTGACAGCAGCGACAGACTCCTTCTTCCGGATCCGGAAAGTTTCCGCATGGTAGAATTGCCGGATGAAAAACTCGGTTTTTTTATCGGCCATATTTATAACGATAAAAAATTTCGTGCAAAAGCCGATCCTCGATCTGTTCTGGAAAGCGTTCTGAAAAAAGCGGAAGCAGAATACGGATTCAAGTTTAAGGTGGGTCCGGAGCATGAATTTTTTTTACTTGCGGGAGATGAATTCAGCGAAAAAATTCACTCTGACAAGGCCGGTTATTTTCAATCCACGCCCCACGACAAGGGAGAACTGGTACGGAACCGGATTGTTTCCGTTCTAAAAGCTTGTGGGATTCGGTTTGAAAAAGCACACCATGAGGTCACACCTTCACAGCATGAAATTAACCTGGAGTGTACCGACCCGCTGGCCGCGGCGGACCGAACCTTACTATTTAACTATATAACCCAGAAGGTTGCGGTGGAGTTCGGCTATCACGCAACGTTTATGCCCAAACCCTTTGACGACTTCAACCGAAATGCCTTCCATATTCATATTTCCATGCAGGATATAGATGGAAAAAACCTGTTTTACGATCCAGACAGCAAAGACAATCTTAGCGGCATCTGTAAAAAATTTATCGCCGGTATTATAAAATATGCCAGGGAAACATCGATCATCATGGCGTCAACTTTCAATTCATACAAGGCATACATTCTTGATCGGGAAGCACCCATTATTCGAAGCTGGGGCTTAAGGAACAGAAGTTCAATGGTCCGGGTGCCGTACGCCCAAAACCCCGATAGTACGAGGATCGAGTTGAGGACCCCTGATCCGGCAGGCAACCCGTATCTTCAAATTGCCATACTGATTGCCATGGGAATCCAAGGCATAAAAGAAAATCTTGACTGCAGCCCGCCGGATGTCGGAAGCACGTATAAAAAGAAATACAAATACCGTCTTTGGGATAGGCGGTTTTTGCCTAAAAGCATGTTCGAAGCGCTGGTTGAAGCCGAACGGAGCAAATTTTTGAAAGATTTTCTGGGAGATCGGATTTACAATGCCTACATGTCCCTTAAAATTAACGACTGGGAGGATCACAGAGTTCACGTTACGCTAAGGGAACTGAATAAATATCTGAGCATATAGGAGGACCATATAATGGAAGCATGGGTTGAACAACTCCAAAATAGCGTCAATACCCTCGAGAGACTTAAAGAATTCATCAATGTTACCCCGGAAGAAGAAACAACCATAAATACCCTTAACACCAAATGGGGAACGACCCCTTATTTTGCATCTTTGATGGATCCGGACGACCCGGACTGCCCGATACGCAAACAGGTTATCCCTTCTATGAAGGAAACAGAAAATAAATACGGAATGCACGACTATCTGATTTGGAAAGAAAACCGTGATGTAGGGGAGGTCAGGCCCGACTGTATTGCCCGGCAGTATCATGACCGCATCGCCTTTACCGTTACGGATGTTTGTGCAAATTACTGCCGCCATTGTTTTCGTAAAGAACTCGTGGTCGACCGTGATCTTAAGCTTCGCTTCGATTTTGAAGAAGGTATCGAGTGGATTACGAATCATAAGGAGATTCGAGACATTCTTATTACCGGGGGCGATCCATTCATACTTTCAGACGAAAGGATTGAATATCTTATTCGGAAGCTGCGGGAGATTCCCCATATAGAGATGATCCGTTTTGGAACGCGAACACCGATCGTTCTGCCCCATCGAATCACCGACGATTTTAAAAAAATATTGAGCGGCTATCATCGGGTTCCCATATGGGTGAATACCCAGTGCAATCATCCCAAAGAAATTACGGAACAAACGGCCAGGGCTGTCTACGATCTCCTTTCCTGCGGTGTGAATGTGGGCAACCAGGCGGTATTGCTCAAGGGGATCAACGACGACGTGGAGACCTTCAGAAAACTCCATCAAAAACTTTTGACCGTTCGAATTCGGCCTTACTATGTCTTCTACTGCGAGCCTGCGCCGGGAATCGATCATTTTCGAACACCGGTTGAAAAAGGCGCAGAACTCATTAGAGATGCACTGCGGGGTCACACCACAGGTCTTGCCCAGCCCATGTATGTCATCGCAACCAATATCGGGAAGATTCCTCTGATGCCGGATTATTATATTGTCGATAAGAATGAAAAAGAATACACTCTGAAAAATTACCAGGGTATTTATACCACCATCCCGAATATTCCGGAATAGAATAAATTCTGTGATGACACCCCATAACTCCATAACAACCTTTCTAAAGGCGCATGACCGGGAGATATTTGAGCTCCTTGAAAAAATGGTGCTGATTCAGAGCGGCAGCTTCAACAAGGACGGTATCGATAAGCTGGGCCGGTTCATAAAATCGACATTTCAGTCCAACAATGTCTCATGCCGGGTAATCGAGCAGGATAGATATGGGAATCATCTCGTTGTTCGATCCCTCTGTGATGTCCAATTCGACTCACAGATACTCCTTGTGGGCCACATGGATACGGTATTTCCAAAAGATACCGACTTTAACTGGTATAGAGAAGACGACTCCCTTTGTTACGGCCCGGGGGTCATCGACATGAAAGGTGGTCTTGCCGCCGGCATATTCGCACTTAAAGCACTGGACGACGAAAACCTTTTAACCCAGATACCTGTAACGTTCATATTTAATTCCGATGAAGAGATCGGATCTCCCAGTTCTAAAGCGCTGGTTCAGGAAGAGGCAAAAAAAAGTATTTTTGCATTTGTGCTGGAGACCGGGGGACGAAACGGAGAAATCGTCACCGGTCGAAAGGGAAACCTTTCCATTGAACTCAAGATCAAAGGAAGGGCAGGTCATGCTGCATTTGCCGGCAAGGATAAAGCCAGCGCTATTGTTGAACTGGCGCACAAAATAATTGGATTTGAATCCTTAAACAATCCTGATAGGGGAATCAGCGTAAATGTGGGGCGCGTCGACGGAGGAATAGGACCCAATACCGTGCCCGAGCATGCTTCAGCCCGGATCGATTTTAGGTTTTTAAAAAGTTCGGACAAGGCGTATCTCGAACAAAAGATGGCCGAGATTACCCAGAAACAGAACATCCAAAATACACGCTCCCAGTTTATCGTATTGAGCGGCAGGCCACCCATGCCGGTCTCTGAAAAAAATAAAAAACTTTTTAACGCTGTCAAAGAAACAGCAACATCGATTGGATTGTCTGTGGACGAAGAATTCAGGGCCGGCGTATCCGATGCCAATCTGATTGCCGGAGAAAATACACCGGTCATAGATGGCCTGGGTCCCATCGGCGCCATGGATCACAGCAAAGACGAATACATGATCAAAGACAGCCTTTTACAACGGTCAGCGTTGCTGGCGAACGCAATAATAGAATGCTGGGAGAAGTACAATCAGGGGCTGCTGTTCTGACAGGGTGAACGCATTTGATTTCGGTGCAGCGAAGGGGCGGAGTGTTTCTCTTGGAAACCGACGGGCTATCTTCCTCAAACAGCCACAAATTTTATGCATCTGGCAGATACGGTATCAGATCACGGACATATTCCGTCAGCACTTTGAAACCTTGGTCTCTCAACGCCGAAACCGCGTTATCTTTATCTTTGGCGGCCACCCGCATAACTAGCTGATAAATTCCAGGATAATCTTTCTCCGGCCAGGTAATGAGGCTGAGGATACTGATTTCCTGATCTTTTAGGATCCTTGATACTTCGGCGATGACCCCGACGCGGTCTTCAACCAGGACAGTAAACCGGGCACTTCCTTCGCCAAATCCAATGGCACGAAGCAGAACTCTCATGACATCGCTACTCGTAATGATCCCCACAAGCTTTTCATCTTCGATGACCGGCAACGCATTGATTCTGTTTTTCTGCATAATTAAAGCTGCACGTTCAATGGTTGTGCCGGGTGATATGGTAATAATCTTCTTGGACATTATGGGTTCAACGGTAAGTTGGGTGAGCAGGTAATTCAACTCATGGACGCTGAGTGTTGTGGCCGGAGATGCCGAAGTTTGTTTAATATCCCTGTCCGATACAATTCCGATCAAATCTCCATTTTTATCCACCACCAGAAGATGGTTGATCCGCTTTTCGTCGATAATCTCCTTTGCTTTTTGCAAACTCGTATCCGGGGGAATGGTCATAAGAAATGTATTCATAATTCGGCCCACGTACATTGGAAGACCTCCTTTGCATGATAAAGACGGCTAAGCAGAAAAATAGGTATTGTTAAACTTAAGCGTTGCGGAAGAGAAAAATCAATTTAAATGATATCTTTGCTGTTTAAACAAAATCTTCCTTCTTCAGCATAATCGATGGCATGTATGGCATAGCTGTTATCAAATGAAACCTGATAAAGTTGTATCGCCTCTAATATTTCACAATCCTTTACACACGTTTCTTTGGGTTGATTTTTCTTAATACAATTTGCACATGGAGAAGAAATCATATTTACCTCCTCTATCATGCTAATATTAATGTGAAAAACCATTTTTATAAATCAACGATACATCATCTTCCAACCTTCCGACAAACGTTAAACGAGCTTAATACATGAATATACTATGCGCCACCAACAGACTTCTTTTGATCATGAAAGACTTCACAGTGCTTACACCACTTGCGTAAGTTCCCTTTCCGAAAAATTTCCGTGCAAACTTCACGATAATATTGAATTTTCGGGTCCTTAGGGCATTTTATTAAAGACTTGCCCATTTATACCTTCCTTTTTTTTGTTGTTTCAAATCGTTGATATTTCGGAACAAATTTTAGAATAATATATAAAAAAATTTCTTGTGTGTCAAGAAAAATATACCACAATATGTTGTGATATCTTCAAAAAAACTATTTAACCCCAAAAAACAAAAAGAATAATTAATTGATCGTTTCCGTTAACCCTGTGTCAGCGAAGAAGATTCTGGGAAGGCTTGGAAAATGCAAGACATCTTGCAATGATCCCATGGGATATGATATACTAACGGGACAATTTGTCAGATGCCTGAGTGCAAACCTAAATAATGTCAAATAAGGGCTGCCAATACCATGGATAAAGTTTTTATTTACAAAGACCACAAGGCGATAATTATTTGCCCAAAATGTGAGAAATCCAAGACCGTAGATGTATCCGAACACATGCATACCCAGGAGGCGGTGAAATTAAAACATCCGTGTGGGTGTGGATATGTGTATAACGTACTTTTAGAAAGAAGAAACAGATACAGAAAAATACTGGATGTTCCGGGCATATACACGCATTTTATTTCCGGACGACAATTGTCGAAAGGTTCGATGACCGTAAAAGAAATCACGCGGGCAGGATTGGGCTTAAAGCTTGACAGGGATGAGATGGAAAAATTTAACATGGGTGACATACTGTTCGTTGAGTTTCATCTGGACGACGAATTGAAATCTTTAATCCGGAAAGAGGCCACCATTAGAATGATTCGTGGTCCTTATATCGGGGCCGAGTTTTCCTCTGTAGATCTTTACGACAGAGCCCTTGGAATTTACATGTTCAAATAAACGTTCGGGATAAAATTATGGATATAAAAGTACAGCTGAAAAAAATGATACAGACTGCAGAACTTTATCGATCTCAGGGGTTGCTATCCGAGGCATCGGGGAAATATGAAGATGCCCTCGCATTGTTACAGGGATCTGAGTTGATTCAGGGGGGCCAAAAGCTGGCTGATATTATTTCAAAGAAAATCAGCGCGGTTAAAAATGATATTCAAAAAATAGAAAAACAGCCGATATTGCCAGAAGTGTCCAGGGAGGAGCAGGATATTATTAAAACCCTGTTCACAGAGACCAAAGACACCAGCCAAGAATCAGAAGTTCTCGAAGGCGCACTGACCCTGGCCAAGTTCGGACAGTTCGAGAGGTCTTTAGAAGAGTTAAATGAGCTGTTAAAGGCACCTCACCTCCGGATGAAGGCCGCTAAAAATATTTTGCGATGCCACATGGCCCGATCTTCAATAGAATCTGCGTATTCTCAGTTTCAAAAATGGCAGTCAAGCAACCTTTTTGCTCCAAATCAACTGCTCACCATACGCCTGTTTCTTGAAGTTTTTCGGTTTGACAACCTGAAGGAAAATGTTTCTCTTCAATTAAGGGATCCTGAACATGTTGATGAACTCGAGATAACTGACGGAGAGTTCCCCGATATCTGCTCCATGATCATCACTTTTGACGAAGGTCCCTTAAAAGGGGGGACGTTTGTTCTGGATGTCAGTTTCCAGACGGGAAACGTAATCACCCTCTTTGTCGCAGGCCATAAAGAGGAGTTGCTGAACAATTTTAAGGTTGGTAAGATACTGGAAAGATTGCAGTTTAATACCACTATTGCCATATTTAAAGGTAAAGGGATCGTCGACGAAAAGGTTAAAATCGATTCCGGACCCAGACAGGGAGACTACCGACTGGACATCAAGGTTAAGAGTTCGTAGATATTATTTTAAATCCGTATCCTTTTTTTGGGGTATCTGCTCTTGGGCATGGCCTTTCTTCCTTGTCACCTGACAAGAATCTTGGACTCAGGTGGAAATACCCAATTTGGGAAGGATATACGCTTGCAACAGGAACCACACCCCCACAATGATCAATAACAAAAATATTTCGTTCATGTTCCCTCTCCTAATCCCATTTGTTCCGATGGGATTCGTTTATTTATCGAATGGTTAAAAAATAGATGGAATTAACAACAACGCTCCACATAATCGTGTGCATTCTTTACCGCCGCGGTGATCTCTTTTGAGTGCGGGAGGGTCGCTTCAATCTTCTCTATGTACTCAAGCTCTTTAACCGCCTTGAAAGAAGGTGCAAAATTAAGATCGAAGACCCAGCTTATCTGGAGCAGTTTAAAATCGTTGAGTGTCTTTAAATCTTGAATACGAGCAAAACAGCCATTGTTCAAGGCAGCGATAACCCTTGGCGAAAAATCCGGATCATCGGGAAGGCCGATTTCTACAGCCGCGTTGACCTGTTTATCACGCACCTTGTAATAATCTATAAAAACCCGCCAGATATCGAGCTTGTCGGCATCCCGAAGCAAGCGAATGAAAAAAAGTGTTCTCTCATCCTGGTCATCGGGAATTTTCATTGTATTGTGAAAGGCGACAGCTTTTGCAATCCATCGCTTTTCATTCCGATTGCATCCGGACAGAACTTTATGCGCCGCCATCTCCCGGAGTCCGAGCATGGCATGATTTTCGGAATCCATGTCCCTAAACGTGCTGTATACGGCATACTGTTTAAAGCGTCCGAGATCGTGAAATAGACCCATGATTTCCGCCAAGATCATATCCTGGTCCGACAGCCCCAGAGCATTTCCCAGAAAGATCATATTCCGACACACATGCTCCGTATGTTTTTCTTTGAGATGGATGGTGCTGTTGTTTACGGGGTCGTCTGTATAAAAGCCGGCAACATAATCCGCAAACCATTTTTTTAAATATTTTAAATGGTTTCGGTTCATAGCCCTTCGATCGGTCAGGGAAATTTTAGTATCGGATTTGTTCTGTTTTTCGGACTTCATACGTCTGTCGTCACGGCGTTAAACACGCATCTCAATAAAATAGGCGAATTATACAATAAAGCCGAAAGTTAAGTTTAAAAGGGAGACATGTCAAGGTCAATATAAGGGCGTTTCTTTCCGCCTTGACTCTCGGGCACCGTTTACTTAAAATCGTTGCAAGAAAAAGCGGCGTTAAACGGTTCCCAAATAAAATCCGTCGATGCCCTCTTTAAACTGCCGGGATTGCAGCGGTTCATCCACTGCATTTTTTCTAATAATTGCCATTTCGTTTGCCTTTTTCTAGTATGATAATCACGGATCATGTTGCGGTGAATATGTACGGATGGTGTGGAAAAATTGCCAGAATAAACCTTTCGGATCAAACGGTGTGTGTCGATACGGCTGATCCGGATATTTTAAAAACCTTCATCGGCGGAAGGGGCTTGTCCGGATATTACCTCGGGGAAAAAATAACCCTGGAATGGCATCATCCGGATATGCCGCTCCTCATTTTTACCGGTCCTCTCGTGAATACCCGCTCTCCCACATCCGGACGGATGACCATCATGTCCCGTTCACCGCTCACCGGCACTGTGGGGGATTCTTCCGTGGGCGGGTCCTTTGCCCATCAATTGAAAAAAGCCGGCTTTGACGGGATTGTTATCACCGGAAAATCCGAGACGCTCTGCGGCATAGAGATCCACGATCAAACGATCCGTATCGTCGATGCCGCTTCCTTTGCCGGCCGCAAAACCGGTGAGGTCCATTCGCGTATCAAAGATAAAGGATCGACAGCGATTATCGGGCCGGCAGGGGAAAATGGCGTTCTTTTTTCCAGCATCATGGTTGATCGGAATTTTGCAGCCGGCAGAACCGGCATCGGACGGGTCGCCGGTTCCAAAAACTTAAAATATCTTACCGTAAAGGGAACCGGGAGAACGAAAGTCTTTGATCCGGAAGGGTTAAGATCCGCAAGGGAAGATGTGTTCCGGCTTGCATCCGCTTCGCCGGTTCTGTTGGGAGAATACGGAATCTCACGTTTCGGCACCGGCGCCCTCTACGACCTGATGGATGCACGGCGCATGATGCCCACCGACAATTTCCAGAAGACTCGGTTTGGCAATGCTTCCCGAATGAACGCATATGCTTTCAAAAAGAAATACAGCCCCAAAAAAACCGGATGCCGGGGATGCCACATTTTGTGCAAAAAAATAACGCAAGGCCGAACCAGCATGCCCGAATTTGAGACCATGAGTCATTTCAGCGCCCTGTTAGACAACAGAGATATTGGCGCTGTGGTCGAAGCCAACAGGATGTGTAATGAAATGGGGATGGATACCATTTCAGCGGCAGCGACCCTGGCCTGTTTTTCGGAAATTTCAAAACAGAAATTATCGTCTCAAAAAATTGTGTCTCTCCTCCGGGATATGGGAAGAAACAAGGGAATCGGTGCTGAACTCGGCAACGGTGCGACGATATATGCACAGCGATGTGGCCGCCCCGATCTTGCCATGGCGGTCAAAGGCCAGGAATTGCCGGCCTACGATCCAAGAGGTGCCTACGGGATGGCCCTGGCATATGCCACATCTTCACGGGGCGGGTGTCATTTGAGAGCATATCCCATCAGTCACGAAATTTTAAGAAAACCGGTTGCCACCGATCGCTTTTCTTTCAAAGGCAAGGGGAGAATGATAAAAATCGGTGAAGATTTGAATGCAGCCGCCGATTCTCTTACAGCATGCAAATTCATATTTTTTGCGGCATCCCTCGAAGAGTATGCTAGGATTTATACCGCTGTGACCGGGGTAAAAACATCCGGTCAGGATCTTTTTGAAACCGGCGAACGGATCAATTATAACGAACGGATGATGAATGCCGCCAACGGCTTCAGCCGAAAAGACGATGATCTGCCGGACCGTTTTTTTAAATCGCCGGGGAACAGCGACAGCCGTATCCAGATTAAATCCATAGACAGGGCAGCGTTTTTATTCGCACGTTCCAATTATTATCGAGCTAGAAAGCTGGACAAAAACGGCATGCCGATTCCAAAAGTTGCACGGCAGCTGGGTCTGGAGCCTTTAAAAATCCCCAAAGGTGACCGATAAATCCATGAATCAAATTTTTATCACCTACGAAGACAAGCTCATAAAGAACGGTCTGGCCGAAGCGGGAGCACCGTTACTGGGGTGTTTAGATGCTGACCTTGAGTGGAATCGAACAGATCTGGATTTCTCCTGTTTGAAGCGATATTTAAACGGCTGAACATTAATTCTATTATTTTTTCCCGGCCTGCCGAGCCCTACCGGAGCATCATCGATTACCTGGCGGAGACATCCAATGGGATCATCACGCCCCAGGATTGTGAAACCAGAACGTTTCTCCATGATCTTCCGGTTTCATTCCAGTTTTTGCCGGATGAAATTACCTCGATCTTGAAAAAGCGTAAAAGCATCATCATACCGGGCAGGGGTATTATCACTTACGGCATGGTAGGCATGGAGCAGGCATATGTCACATACGCCTCGGTATGTTTTGCATGTTTTATCAAATTCTTTTCCGATTTCCTTTGGGATGCAAAAAGGGGAAATGTTGATGAACGGAAACGCAACCTGTTTGATGGCGTCGTAAAGCGGCTTGATTCGCCGGCCGCGTTTCACGGCGCTTTGATGAAGGGACCGTTTAACTCGGCAGACAGGGTTTGCGAAGCGATTCAGGAAGCGGGAAGGCTGATCGTCGAGCACCGTTTAGTCGATTCATATTTCGGTAACATCTCGTTTTGCCACGGCCAGACACTTTATATCAGCCAGACCGGAAGCAGTCTGGACGAACTGGGAGGATGTATCGATCCTTGCCCCCTGGACGGCTCGTCTTGCGTCCCCATTACCGCTTCCAGCGAACTTCCGGCGCACCTGAAAATTGTGCAAACCACAGGATATCGCGCCATTCTTCACGGGCATCCCAAATTTTCAGTCATACTTTCCATGGACTGCGACATTGAAAACTGCAAATGCCGCGGGGCGTGTCATCTAAAATGTCCCCATGACAGGTCTGTCCGCGGTATTCCGATTGTTTCCGGGGAAGTGGGTTCAGGTCCACACAGCCTTTGCAACACGGTTCCTGAAGCAATCAGGAGTGAACCCGGCGTCATCGTCTATGGCCACGGAGTTTTTGCAGCGGGCAGAACGGATTTTAACCAGCCTTTTAAAAACCTCATTAAAATCGAAAACAATTGCCGGGAGGAATATTTTGATAGAATTGGGTGAGCTTTTATAATAAATCCAAAACTTCCGTAATATTGTCCATAAGATCGATGATCAGAAGCTTGTTTCTTAATAGAGATCCTCTGCTCAAAATTATTTTGACAACTTCTGCAGTTTCAAGGGCGGCAAGAACCGAAACCGCCGACGGAAGGCAGCCCAGGGAGGCTTCAGCGCCCTTTGATTTGAGATCGTCCGGCCGACCATAAATCAACTCCAACCCTCGGTCCTCAGGGAAAATCGTGGTGATGTGTCCGGACAGACCGGCGACAGCGGCGGATACCAGGGGCGATCCAGCTTTTTTTGAAGCGGTTTCCAGAATAAACCGGGTTTTTATAGTATCGAGACAGTCAACAATAACATCTGATCGACGGATAAGCGCGTCTGAATTCTTATCATCCAGATATTCATCATGTCTGCGAACGGAAATCGACGCGTTTATTTCTTTGATCCTCTTAACGGCAGCTTCTGTTTTGAATTTTCCCATCATTTCATAGGTACTTAAAAATTGCCGATTTAGATTGCTGGCTTCAAAACGGTCACCGTCTATCAGGTTAAGGGTGCCGATGCCCGTACGGGCCAGAATTTCAGAAACCGTCCCGCCCAGCCCTCCCAAACCCACAATACTGACCTGTGATTTCAACAGGTTCGCCTGGTCCTCGGGAGAAAATGTCTTCATATTTCGAGCATAGCGTTCAGGTACAATACCTTCCTCAAGGGCCATAATTTCAATTTTTCGGCTGTCAACCTTGAATGACTTTGCAAGACTTGGAATATCTTCGAGAGAGATGCTGGTATAATACGTATCGTCAGGATACTTTTTCGGGCGGGATATCGCTTTTAATTTTTCGATAATTTGAGTTTTCAAAAAATCATCCTCCTCCCACAGGCGGGAAGATCCCTAAGCGGTCACCGTCTGTTAAGGTGGATGTCAGACACCCCTTAATGCCGTTGATAAAAATAAGCCTGACATCATCTTCTGGGACCCCGAGCTTCTCGAGGAGATGTTTCACCGCAGTTCCGGGCGCTATTGGATAGCGGTCTGCTGAATCCGGCGTGAATCGACTCAGTGTGGCAAATAGTTTTAAGGTAACATGCACCATCATTTTTATTCCAAATGAATGATGTGGATGGGATCTTTATCCACCCTTAGATACGGCTCCCGCTCCATCTCAATTTGGCCTTGAGAACGTCAAAATAATCCTGGTCGGGCATTGTGATCATGTTAACGGGATAGGCGCCTTTCCGGATAATGATGGTGTGGGCTTCATCGATCTCAATCCCGGCCTGTCCATCGAATGTCAGCATGATATCCAAGGATTTTTCTTCAAGTTTTATTTTGATACACGCCGAATCAGAGACGATCAACGGCCGGTTGGTGAGGGTAAACGGGCATATGGGTGTCATTAAGATGCCCGGCACCGCCGGATGAATAATCGGGCCGCCGGCGGCAAGGGAGTAGGCTGTCGAACCGGTGGGGGTTGCAACAATAAGTCCATCCGCACTGTAGGTGGTCAGATACTGATCGTTGATGTAGGTTTCTATATGCGCAAGTCTGGCAAGTGCGCCCTTGTTGATGACAATATCGTTCAACACGGTTTCACGTACCAGTTCTTCCCCCTCACGAATGACTTGAACCAGAAGGCGCATCCTCGGTTCTGTGGTAAATTCATTGTTTAATACCGCTTCGGCCACAGAAAAAAGGCTGTCTTCTGCAATTTCAGCCAGAAAACCGACTTCGCCGAATTTGACGCCGAGAATCGGTATCTTCTGATCCCCTATCCAGCGGACCGCGCTCAAAAAAGTTCCGTCTCCACCCAGCACGAAGACGCAACACAGATCTGCCGGAGCAAATGATTTGTCTCTGTCCGAAATTCTTTGTTTTGGAGGCAGGTTTTCTCTTCTGAAGGTGTCGATATTTTTTGATCGAAGCCAACTTTCAAGTTCATCGGCCTTCTTGATTGCTTTGGTATCCGCTTTTACGACAATCCCTATTTTTTTCACAATAAAGGGTTGCTCCTTCTTATTTGCATTCCTCTGTTCTGAATTTGCAGCACGGGTGGGTTCTCTTTCAGTAAATGATTCAAATCCAATGGCATATATACTAACATCTTATCGAAACAGCAAGAAAATTCTGGGAGCGCCAAAAAGCAGATTTGCTTAACTTTAAGGCCTTTTCACATTAAAGGAGGGGATTTCTTCACTGAATTTCAGGGCAGGATAAAGTGCCTTTGGGAGACATGTGGATTACTCACCCAAATAGGCTTTTTTCACCTGCTCATTCTTGAGCAGTTCCACCGAGGAGTCGGCAAGAGCGATTTCGCCGGTTTCAATTACATATCCGCGGTGGGAAAATTTTAAAGCGAGTTGGGCATTTTGCTCAACCAATAGAATGGTCGTGCCTTGTTCGTTGATCTGGCGGATCGTCTCGAAGATAGAATCAACCAGGATTGGTGCCAGGCCCAGAGACGGCTCGTCGAGCAGGAGAAGTCTGGGTCGGGCCATAAGAGCGCGGGCGATGGCCAGCATCTGCTGTTCGCCACCGGAAAGTGTGCCCCCGTGCTGTTTGCGGCGCTCGCGCAGAACCGGAAAAAGCCTGAATATCCGCTCAAAGTCCTCTTTGACCCCGTTCTTGTCCTTTCTTAGATAGGCACCCAAGTCGAGGTTCTCCATGACCGTAAGCAGCGGAAAAATCATCCTACCCTCCGGAACCTGGCAGATGCCCATCTGGACGATATGGTCAGGACGCACAGCGACGATCGACCGGCCCTGGTAGAGGACATTGCCCTCTATCGGAGTGAGAACGCCGCTGATGGTCATCAGCGTGGTGGATTTGCCCGCGCCGTTGCCTCCGATGAGACAGACGATCTCCCCCTCTTCCACTTCAATGGAGATCCCTTTGAGGGCGCGTATGTTTCCGTAGTAGGTTTTAACGTTATCCAGCTTAAGCAGCACCAGCGGCTCCTGTGCCCAAATATGCCTCAATAACTTTAGGATTGTTTTGAACGTCCCGGGGCGCTCCCTCTGCCAGCCATTCACCGTGATTAATGACGACCACGCGTTCACAGACCCCCATAACTACTTTCATGTCATGTTCGATCAACAAAACCGTGATGCCTTTATCCCTGATGCGGCGAATCAGGTCCATAAGATCGCGGGATTCCTGGGGGTTCATTCCGGCGGCCGGTTCATCAAGCATAAGCAAGCACGGCTCGGTCGCCAAAGCCCTGGCGATCTCGAGGCGGCGCTGGTCGCCGTATGGCATGGAACTGGCGATTTCTTCGCCGCGGCCCTTGAGCCCGGCGAACTCGAGGAACTGGTTGGCACTTTCGGTAATCTCCTTTTCTTCTGCCTGCTGGAACTTGTTCCGGATTACGGCACCGAAAAAGAGAGACCTGGTTCTACAATGACGACCTATCTTGACATTATCGACCACTGTCAGGTTGTCAAAGAGCCGGATATTTTGAAATGTGCGGGCGATCCCCAGGGCAGTGACCGTCTCCGGCTTTTTACCGCTGATGGAGATGGTGCGGCCACCGTTGGCAAACAAAATCTGACCCTCGGTTGGCCTCTCAATACCGGCAACGCAATTAAAGAGCGTCGTCTTCCCGGCACCATTCGGCCCAACAAGGCCGATGATTTCGCCTCTATTTATGTTAAAGGAGATATCATTTAGGGCCAACAGCCCGCCGAAGCTTTTATAAAGCTCCTTTATTTCTAAGATCGATGTCATTGTTTCATGCCTACAGAAGCCTTAACTTTCTTTCTTTTGACCCGGCCTGCTCGCATTTTAGCGGCTACCGCCGGGATGGGCATCATGCCTGCCGGGCGATAGCGCATCATAAGAACCATAATAAGACCAAAAGCCAAAAAACGGACCTCCACTGGGAGACCTAAAAGGGGTAGCAGTTCACGAAGTATTTCGCTCAGCGAAACCAGTACTACGGCTCCGATCATCACACCCCATATGTTGCCCATGCCACCGAGCACGATCATGCACAAAATCAGAAAGGATTCCCAGAACTTAAACATGTCCGGTGACAGGAATGTCACCCACCTGGCAAAGAAGCTGCCGCCGACTGCGCCGAAGGCGGCGCTGATGGCAAAGGCGATGACCTTATAGCCCAGCAGGTTGATGCCGCAGGAGACGGCGGCCACCTCGTCATCTCGAATGGCAAACCAGGCCCTTCCCAGACGGGAGTCCTGGATGCGGTACATGACAAAGACAGTCACCAGGACCATGACGATGGCAAGATAATAGTACGGCAACTCGCCCACAAACTCCCATTTAGGGATGCCAAAGAGCGTGAGATCGATCGATACCACATCAATGCCGGGCAGGCCAAGTGGCCCCCGGGTGAGCCAGATCTCGTTGGTCAGAAAGAGTACCACCAGTTCTGAAAAGCCGAAGGTCACAATGGCAAAGTAATCGCCGGTGAGCCTGAGCGTTGGGGCGCCCAGTAGAATGCCCCAGATGGCCCCATTGATGAAGGCTAAGGGGATAATCACCCAGTATGAAAGGCCAAAGTGATAGGTAAGGAGCCCCGAAGTGTAGGCCCCGATGCCGTAAAACCCGACGTAGCCCAAGTCCAGCAGTCCGTTGAAGCCGGGCACGATGTTTAACCCTAAGGCCAGAATCATGTAGAGAAAAATGAGGATAGCAATATGGAGCATGTAATCCGTTACAAAGGGGAAAAATGGCAGGATCAAGGCAAGAATCAACAGGCCGATTCTTATTTTAGCACCGCGGGTCAAGTTCTGTAATTTCAAATTGCCCATCTCACATACTCTTTTTGGTTTCCTTGAGAACCTTGCCGAATAAGCCCGCAGGTATAAAGATGATGACGATGATCATGACGGCGTAGGAGATGCCGTCCCGGTAGAGCGAGCTTAAATATCCCGCTCCAAAGGCTTCGGCCAAACCTAACACAACCCCGCCTAACATGGCACCGGGCACCGAACCAATGCCGCCCAGCACTGCAGCGGCAAATGCCTTGACCCCGGCGACATAACCCATAGTTGGGTACAGCGAGTTGTAGAAAGCAGCCACCATGATGCCCGCGGCCCCGCCTAAGGCTCCGGCCAGGGCGAATGTATAGGAGATTACCCTGTTGACGTTTATCCCGACCAGGGCAGCCATGGTTTGATTCTGGGCCACGGCCCGCATTGCCTTGCCCCATGGGGTTTTTTTGATGATAAGGTTGAGGCCAACCATCATGACAATGGTTACGCCAAAGATAAAGAGATGAAACCAGGAGAGATTGACTCCGCCAAAGCTGACGGCCGTTTTCTCAAAATAGGCGGGAAGTGCCTCATTAGGGAATGGCTTGGGCCGGGAACCCCAGATGACCATGGCCAGGTTTTGAAGGAAAATCGACATTCCGATGGCCGTAATCAGCGCGGCCAGACGGGGTGATTGTCTCAATGGGCGATAGGCGACGATGTCCAACAACACGCCGCAGATCGAGCAGCAGGCCATTGACAAAAAAAAAGCAACGTAAAAGGGCAGACCCAGGAGACTGATGAAAGTAACGGCGAAAAATGCGCCCAGCATGTAGATTTCGCCGTGGGCGAAATTGATGAGCAGGATAACGCCATAGATCATGGTGTAACCCACTGCGATCATGGCGTATATTCCGCCTATGGTCAGTCCGTTTACAAGCTGCTGTAAAAACAAGCGCCTCCCATTAACGGCATGGAACGGCGCCGAAACCCGAAAGTCCCGGCGCCCGTATTGGTTTATTCAGTTATTTGATCAACTATTCGGCCGCTACGAACTTGCCGTTCTTGACCATTTTAACGAAGGCGGGTTTGGAACAATCGCCCTTCTTGTCAAAGTAGGTCACACCGGTGATACCCTTGTAACCATTGGCTTCAGAGTTAATCGCGGCCAGGCCGTCACGGATCTTTTTCCGGTCAGGACCGGTTTTGGCAATGACCTGGGCCAGGATACCCAGACAGTCATAGGCATTGGCGCTCATCCAGTCCACATCACGGTCATAGGCCTTTTTGTAACGTTCCGCGAAGTCCTTGCCCGCCGGGCCTGCCGACGCTGCCAGGAAGGGAACCGTGCAGTAAGTGTTTTCGGCCGCTTTGCCGCCGATTTTGATGTAGTCTTCGTTATCAATGCCGTCAGCACCGAAAAGCGGACCAGTGAAGCCCAGCTTACGGCTTTGGCCGGCGATCAGGGCACCCTCCGGGTGGTAACCGCACAGGAAGATCGTCTCAGGCTTATCGCGTCAAAAGCTTGGTCAGCTGAGGCGTGAAGTCGGTCGTCCCTGTCATATACGCCTCGGCGCCGGTCACAGTCACACCGGCGTTCTTGGCTCCTTCCACGAAGGAATTTTTGAGGCCGATGGCATAGTCGTTGTTCTCATAGAAAATGGCTACTTTCTTCTTGCCCAGCAACTTTGGCACGACATACGAGGCCAGGTATTTGCCCTGAAAGTCGTCTGTGTAGCAATTTCGAAAAAACCAGCCTTTGCCCACATCGCCAATGGTCGGATTGGTAGAGGTGGGAGATATGGTGGGAAGCCCTGCCCGAACATAGATAGGCATGGCAGCGAGAGTAGCTGACGAACACAGGTGGCCAATGACTGCCACGATGCTTTTGTCCGCTGCGAATTTAGAACCCACCGTACCGGCGTCTTTAGGTTGGCAAAGATCGTCACCCCAGACGAGTTCGATCTTTTGACCGTTGATGCCGCCGGCATCATTGATCTCTTTAAGTTTTAGATTAACACCGGCCTTAATATTATCGCCGTATGCAGCCAAATTCCCCGTATAAGGGGAAGCGACGCCGATCCTTATGTTTTCGGCAGCCATGGCGGTTGTGGTCATGCTGAAGACCAATGCCAGAGCCAGGACCAGACCCACAAAAAAAAGAGCTTGCTTATTCTTCATGACGATTCCTCCCTTGCTTAAGTGTTAATGTGTCACAATAACCCGAAAAACCAAGGTTTTTAATGAAAAAATCTCGTTTTTTGTGGGAAAAATAATAGGCAAAAGGCCATTGGGTGTCAAGCACAATTTCCGACTTGGTCAGAGGACATGGGTTTTAACATATCAATTTCAATGAAAAATTATTTCGGCCTGCAACCATAAAGGCTTCTTAGGGGCATTGGGCGCGAGACTTGAGTTACGTTTGTTTCTGCAAATTCTGAAGCCGAGTGCTGAGTTTAACAGGATAGGTTGCCGTGGTTCGAATCGACTTATACTTTTTGTCGAGGCGGGAAAAGTTTATTTCAAATCTTTTTCGCAGGGTCTGAAGGGTTGGATGGGACCGTGTCGGCCTTCCGTTTTCCATAACCATTTCCAGTAACGGTTCCCCCTCATCAATTTTTTCTTCTCTCAATCCGATGATGTCTTCAATGTAACGCCCACTAGGATCTGTCTTCCGAAAAACCTGTTTCGCTCCGGCCAGGTTGATTTTACCGGGGCTCAGCTTCCTTTTTTCCTGCCCTTTAAACCGGACCATTTTATAGACAACATCAACAAACGGAGCATCTGCAGAAACCCCCACCTTGGTCCCCACCCCAAAGGCATCGATTTTTGCACCTTGGGAGAGGACCTTTTCAATTTTAAACTCGTCAAAGCCGCTGCTGGCAAAGATCTGAACCTCTAACAGGCCGGCATCATCCAAGATTTTGCGGACTTCCCGGCTCAGGGCGGCCATATCTCCGCTGTCGAGGCGGACGCCCACGAGGGCATGTCCTTTTTTTTTCATTTCTTTGGCGACGACAGCGGCATTTTTTGCCCCTTCAAGGGTATCGTAGGTGTCGATAAGAAAAATGGATTTGTCCGGAAACGTATCAAAATAGGCAAAGAAGGCGTCCCGTTCGTTTTCAAAGGCAGAAACATAAGAATGGGCCATGGTTCCGGAGACGGGGATTCCGTAAATTTTTCCGGCCAGTACATTGCTGGTGGCCGCGAACCCGGAAATGAACGTGCTTCGGGCAACTTTGAGTCCGGCATCCCGGCCCTGGGTCCTGCGGAGGGAAAAGTCGATCAGTGCCCTGCCGGCGGCGGCGTGAATACATCTAGCCGATTTTGAGGCGATCATGGTCTGGAACCCGATGGTATTCAGCAGGAAGGTTTCAAGCAACTGGGCTTCAATGATCGGAGCGGTCACTTCTATAATCGGTTCGTTCGCAAAAAATATCGTCCCTTCAGGGAGGGCATGAATATTTCCGGAAAAGCGCAGTTCAGTCAGATACGAAAGGAAGTCGTCTTGAAAAAAGCCGGTTGAATTCAGGTATTGTATCTCTTCTTTAGAAAAGTGAAAATCCGCCAGTTCGTTGAGCGTATCCTCGAGACCGGCAGCCACAAAAAAATTCCGGGTGGCGCGAATATCTCTGAGGTACAGTGAAAAGGTTGCGGTGTCGAACACCCGGTGGGCATAATAACAGGCGCCCATGGTGAGTTCATAAAGGTCGGTAAAAAGCGGACCGGCTCGATGGTCTTTTCTCATGAATTTCAGGCTCCGCAAATCTGTTATTTGGTCTTGAAAAACCTTGTCCTCCACACGTGGCGGGATCTAAGATGCGGCCGGACTCTTTACCCTTAAAGCGATATGCCCGGCAAGCTCTCGAGTGGATCGGTTGAAGTGGCAACATGCATTCCAGCATCGGAAAGCTTTTGAAAAACCGCCTCGGCCTGATCGGTATAGTCCGCCACGCCGGGGATGACCACTGGAGATGTACAATCTTCCAAAAGATATACCTTTTCAGCCAGGCCATTACCTGAGCCTTCTCTTTCACTCAAAAGATCATCAATGGTCCAAGCCACACAATGACTTTTTGCCTGTCCTGCAATAAATATCGCATCGAAATCGAGGAGTTTTTCAATAAGCCCGGTGTTTTTTTCTGCGATTTGATCTCCGTGGACATCATCCAGTACTTCCGGACTCAGCACCGAATAATTCTCTGTAAACGGGTTGACACCTTTAACCTGAAAGTCGGTTGAACAGTGTCGCGCGATACCATGGAAAAATATGGCCTCCTCCACCCCTGAGACCAACGCATGACCAATCCCTCCCAGCATGGCATGATACGGCCAGATGGTGAGGTCGTATTTACCTCCTGCTTTCAATTTTTGGGTATAGTGACGCAGAAAATTCTGACCATATGTCTCATCAATGTTTAGGTTTTTGGCAACTTCGGGATTGAATTTCCAAACACCCTTCTCCACATCCTCAGCAGAAATGAGTGTAAATGGGGCTGGATGTTCCCCCTGTTCATTGACCAGAAAGATACTATGGAAGATTTGCACCGCGTGGTGGGTATCCATTGTCGGACAAATCTGTGTGATGACGTCGAGATTCCGGTAAATGAATTTACAGAGTCTTTGATTATCGTCCACGGCGGCCGTTCCAGAACGTCCCCCGACAAAGAGTTCGAATCCCGGTATGCAAAATGTGTTCTGAACATCGACGATAAGGAGACAGATCCTGAAGGTGTCTTGAAAGGCCGGTGTTATCCCATGCTGCGTCGCCCATTTTTTCGCATCCTCGGCACGCTCCTGATACTGAACTCTCCATATCTGTCCCACTCGGTCAGGGTCAAAATGTGAGGGAATCGGCAAATCGTACCGTGGCATGGTCGTCTCCTTCTTGGGGATAGGGTTTCTTGAGGTAAAATATTAGTTGCCGCTCAAAAATTCAAGGAAATTTTCTAACGGCTGAACATTCTTGACTATTAAATCGTTTTGAGGTTATCTGTTAAGACATGAGAAATCACCGTCGTCTGTATCGAAAATGTCAAACATCACGTTGGGAATCCGCGATTCTTTAGCAAGAACATCATGGCGCAGAAAACGATCCGATCAAAATGGATGATCCGCACACTTTGTGGGATTTAAAAGGAGAAAAAGCATCCTTTAATGAAAATTCGAACGCCTTTTTGCTATGGTTTTTATTTTATATTTTTTTTGATCATCCAGCTTCACGCAACTCCGAGCTTGGCGGGAAAGGTTCCGGTTATCACCAGCATCTGGCCGGTTGCGGACATGATTCAGGAGGTGGGGGGCGACCATGTTGAGGTGACCTTTGTTCTTCCGGCAGGTGCGAGCCCCCATACTTTTGAACCCAAACCGAGCCTTTTAAAGAAGTTTTCCACAGCCCGTATTTTTTTTATGGTGGGTGCCGGGCTGGAATTCTGGGCTGAAAAATTCATTGATCTGGCAGGGCCGGGTTTGATGACGGTGGTGTTATCCGAAGGGGTTGATCTGATCGATACCACCGGGCATGCCCATGGAACTCACGGCCATCCCAAAAAATTTTCGGATTCAGAAGACAGATCGACCATTGCCAACCCACACATATGGCTCGATCCGGTTATTGCAAAATCGATGGTTAAAAAAATTATGGACGCGCTTTGCGAGGTTGATCATCAGCATTTAACGTATTATAAACACCGTGGACAAAATTATTTGAAAGAACTGGACAAACTCCACCACCGGATCGAAGCTTCGGTGGCGGGCTTTGAAATTAAAAAATATGTTTCCTTCCATGCGTCATGGGATTATTTTGCAAGGCGTTACGGCCTTGAATCCGTGGGTGTCATCGAAGCGGCTCCGGGCCGAAATCCAACACCGATACAGATAAGAAATATTGTTGCCATGATAAAGAAATACCATATCCGGGCCGTATTTGCCGAACCCCAGCTTAACGCCAGGGCCGCAGAAATCATCGCCAGAGAAGCGGGTGTTAAGGCCCTTTTTCTCGACCCTATGGGAGGATCCAAACAGAAAAACGTTCATTCATACATCGAGCTTATGGGCTACAATATGGGCGTATTCAAGGAGGCCATGGAATGAAAGACCCGTCCGCAGAAACTGAAGGTAAAAAGGAGCTCCTTGTGGATCTTCATGATGTATGGGTCGCATATGACGGTAAATGGGTATTAAAGTCGGTGTATTTTAATTGTTATTCCGGCGAGATATTTGGTGTCGTCGGTCCCAATGGCGGGGGGAAGACCACGTTGCTCAATGTCATTCTCGGTTTGGTGCAACCGCAAAAAGGTTCGGTTCGACTCTTCGGCCGCAAGCCGAGCAAACGGAGCCGGCTCGAACTGGGCTATCTTCCCCAGATTTCACATGCGGATCAATCCTTTCCAGTCACGGTGGTTGATGTGGTCCTGATGGGTCTTTATAATCGTATCGGTTTTTTCCATCGCCCCGGCCCAAAAAATAAGAAAACAGCCATGGAACTGCTCGACCAGGTGAACATGGCGGATCATGCCGGAAGGCCTTTTTCAGTGCTTTCGGGGGGCCAGCAACAGCGGGTTAATATCGCAAGGGCATTGGCTTCCAAGCCGAGACTTCTGGTTTTAGATGAGCCGTCAACCGGTATCGACAGCGTGGCGCAGGAAGATTTCTATGAACTGCTGGCAAAACTCAGAAATGAGCAGGACATATCGGTGATCATGGTATCCCACGACATCGGGGTAATTACTTCCCATGCAGATCGGGTGGCATGCCTGAACGTTCAGCTCCACTATCATGATGAGGCGGACTCCTGCTTTTCCCCCCAGGTTGCCAGAAAAGTTTTTGGAGGAGATCTTAAAGTTATTGTTCATGATGATAAATGTGCAACCTGTTATCACAGGCACCAAGACCATGATTGATATGTTCAGTCTCCAATTTATGCAGAATGCCTTCTTGGCCGGAATGATGCTCAGCTTCGTTCTGGCGGTGGTCTCATTTTTTGTTGTCCTGCGCCGCTTGTCGTTTATCGGTGTGGGGGTGGCCCATTCGGCCTTCGGGGGCGTGGCTCTGGGTGCGCTTTTGGGGATATCTCCAACCCTTACAGCCATCGGTTTCGCCGTGGTTGTCTCCAACGCCATCGGGTATATCGGAAAAGAAGACCATCTGAGTACAGACACGGCCATCGGCATATTTTTCCCTTTGGCAATGGCCCTTGGGGTTATTTTTATCGGGATGTCGGATCAATACAATGTGGATCTTTTCGGGTATCTTTTTGGAAACATTTTGGCGATTACCCGACAAGATCTGATTATCATCGCAGTGTTCGGCGGGTTGGTCCTTCTTTCAACCGTGCTGTTTTTTAAGGAATTGCTGTTTGTTGCCTATGATCGGGAGGTTGCTTTTGTCAGTGGAATGCCCGTGGCCTTTCTCGATCATTTTTTTCTGACCATCCTGGCGCTTTCGGTGGTCATTAGCATGAAGATTATCGGAATTATCCTTGTTTCTGCACTGCTGGTTATCCCAGGGGCGGCTGCGTCACAATTAACGCATCGCTATGATTCAATGATCGCCTTTTCCATTATCATCGCCCTGATATCCACCATCGGCGGTCTTGTCATCTCTTACTATGCCGACCTGCCATCCGGAGCCACCATTGTTTCGTTGGCATCGTTTATTTTTTTTGCAGCATTTGCAGTGGGACGGATCCGCAGATAACCGGAACTCGGAATAACCTTCGGTCGGATGATGTTGCAACTATTTCGGATTTGGTTGTGAATGGTTTTCAGCCAACAGGAAGGAGATCGCGTTTCGGCCTTTAGCTTTGGAGTTATACATGGCCTGATCCGCTCTCTGGATAAATGTGGCGAGCAGTTCTTTTCTAAAATATTCGGTGACGCCGATACTGATGGTTATGTTTACAACATCCCCGCCTTCGGGAAAAAAACTTTCAATTTCTACGGAGCTTTTTATCCTGTGGGCGACATTTTTGGCTTCTTCGCCGGTTGTCTCCGGAAGAATAATCGTAAATTCTTCTCCGCCATATCTGTATGCGCAATCCATTGTTCTGAGGCATGACTTGATAATCTGGCCGAGTCTCACCAGCACCTTGTCCCCTTCGAGGTGACCGTATGTATCGTTGTACGTCTTGAAGTTATCGATATCCAAAAGCAAAAGTGCAAGTGGATGACCGTAACGGTTGGAACGATCTATTTCTATCTCCAACTGATTATAAAAGTGCCTTAAATTGTATAATCTTGTGAGGCCGTCTGTGATGGCAAGGTTTTCAAGCTTGCTCAGGATTCGATTACGATCTTTGGTGAGTTGCCTCTCTTTGAGTACTCTTTTTAACCGGAGTATCAATTCTTCGAAGCGAAAGGGTTTAAATACAAGGTCGCTGGCCCCTTTATTGATGGCCTCTTCGTAAGAATAATTTTCACTGTAACCGGTCATTACAATTATATCGATATCGTAATTTTGTTTTATTAAATCGGTTAGCTGGAGACCGTTTTGTCCGGGAAGCATTATGTCGGTTATCACGAGATCCACGCGGGTGGATTTTAAAAGTTCAATGGCCTCTTCTGCACTGGCAGCGGTTTGGGCATTGTATCCGGACCTGCTAATAAATTCGAGCATCGAGTCTCTGATGGCAGCATCGTCGTCAACGATTAAAATCTGTTCTCCCATTTTTTTTATCCAGCTGGTTGTTTTTGTTAAAGAGACATGGGTACCCAAGGTACCGGACTTGACATATTAAATAAAAATTTGATAGAAGATTTTCCTTTTCCTTCAATGTGCTTAATTTCGGATAAGACGCGTAAGCGTAACTTATTGAGAACCATTAATATAACTTGAATGACTGGCGGTGTCAACAGACTTTTACCGTTTTTTTGGCTAAAGCGAATTCGCAGACAAAATGAAAAATATTAGAAATTTCAGTATTATAGCCCATATCGACCATGGCAAATCGACACTTTCCGACCGTCTGATTCAAATGACCCATGTTGTCCTTGATCGGGATTTTAAAGATCAGATTCTCGACAACATGGACATAGAAAGGGAGCGTGGAATTACCATTAAAAGTCAGACCATCTGCCTGCCATATAAAGCTGAAAACAAACAGACCTATTCCTTGAATCTTATAGACACTCCCGGGCACGTAGATTTTTCTTATGAAGTCTCCCGGGCACTTGCATCCTGTGAAGGGGCGCTGCTTCTGGTGGATTCGAGCCAAGGCGTAGAGGCCCAGACCCTTGCGAATCTGTACATGGCCCTTGAGCATGACCTTGAAATTATTCCGGTGATCAACAAAATAGATCTGCCGTCGGCCGATATTGACCGGGCAAAAGCTCAGATAAAAGAGGATCTGGGTCTTGACCCTCAAACTGCCATCCTGACATCCGCCAAAGAAGGGACCGGCATCGATGAATTACTCGAAGCCATCGTGGAACATCTCCCACCGCCCTCAGGAGATCCCGACGCACCGCTCAAGGCTCTGATTTTTGATTCCCACTACGATCCTTTTCGGGGCACCATTGTTCATATCCGTGTTTTCCAGGGACGCGTTAGGCCGAAAAATATCATTAAGTTTATGTCCAATAACGCGGTCTATAAAGTCGAGGAGGTGGGGATATTTCAGATTGGCCGTATCCCCCGGCAAGAGCTTTCAGCGGGTCAGGTTGGCTATATCATCGCCGGCATAAAAACGGTCAGTGATACCCGTTGCGGAGATACCATTACATTAAAAGACCGTCCTTGCAACACCCCCATGCCTGGATTCAAAGAAGCAAAACCGGTTGTTTTTTCTTCGATTTATCCGGTTGCTTCAGACGGTTATGAGGAGCTGGCTGTAGGCCTTGAAAAGCTCAAACTCAACGATTCTTCCCTGATATATGAAAAAGACACGTCTGTGGCCTTGGGTTTTGGATTCCGTTGCGGCTTTTTAGGACTCCTTCATCTTGAAGTGGTTCAGGAACGGCTTGAGCGGGAATATAACCTTTCACTGATCCTGACAGCGCCTTCAGTCCAGTACAAACTGATTATGAACGACGGATCTGAGATGATCATCGACAACCCTGCCTTATATCCGGATCCCACAACCATTGAGCGCACCAAAGAACCGTTTATACGTGCCGCTATTATCGTTCCGGACCGGTATATGGGGGCTGTCATGAAGCTTTGCCTGGATCACCGGGGAATTAACAAGAATTATCAGTATTTAACCAATCGACGCCTGGAGATGATATTCGAACTCCCTCTTGCTGAAGTGATTTACGATTTTTATGACAAACTCAAGTCCGTTACCCAGGGGTACGGATCTTTCGACTACGACATCATAGATTTTAGAGAAACGGATCTTGTCAAGACGGATATTCTGATCAACGGCGAGCGTGTCGATGCCCTGTCCCAGCTTGTTCATCGAGAAAGGGCGGTTGATCGGGCAAGGAGTGCCTGTGAAAGACTCCGGGAAGAAATTCCGAGACAAATGTTCAAAATCGCCATTCAAGGGGCCATCGGCGGGAATATTATCGCCCGGAAGACAATTTCGCCGTTCAGAAAGGATGTGACGGCAAAATGTTATGGCGGGGACATATCGCGAAAGCGTAAGCTCTTGGAAAAACAAAAAAAAGGAAAAAAACGGATGAAAATGGTGGGCCAGGTCATGATCCCGCAATCGGCGTTTTTATCGGTTTTAAAGACGGATACCGATTGAACCGGTGTGTCCGTTTAACCATTTTGAACCAACACGGCCACGGAAATAATAATTGACGGAATGCCGTGCTGGTGCCGTCGCTTTCAAGAACTGAAGGTTTCGTAAAAAGTCAGTTTTGCTTGCTCAGTGACCATTTGGGGGCGTTTCAAGTGATGATGCTAAATTTCAAGAACTCGTCGCAAGCTCCTCAAACAGCTTGAAATTTTTAACGCATCATCACTTGAAACGCTTAATCCCCAAATGATCGGATTTCGCTCACAAAAGACTTTTTACGAGTTCATTAAAACTGAAATGATACAAAAGGGGAAAACATGGGAAAAACCATTGCTGAAAAGATATTCGATACCCACCGGGTCGACAATCCTGTCGATGATATTCATGTGATCCGGCTGGATGCCGTATTTTGTCATGAAATCACAACCCCGCTGGCCATCCACGACCTGGTCAAGCGCGGTAAAGACCGGGTGTTCGATCCTGACAAAATCAAGGTTGTCATCGATCACGTATCGCCCGCAAAAGATTCAAAAACCGCCATGCAGGGTAAAATCCTCAGGGAGTGGTCCCGACGACACAATATCCGGGATTTTTTCGATATCGGCAGGAATGGCGTCTGCCATGCGATCTTCCCTGAAAAAGGATTTGTTCGCCCTGGATTTACGGTGATCATGGGGGATTCTCATACGTGTACCCATGGTGCGTTCGGCGCATTTGCCGCCGGCGTCGGGACAACGGATCTGGAAGTTGGAATTCTTAAGGGCGTCTGCGCTTTTCGCTATCCGTCGACCATCAAAATTAACATCAGCGGCCCCTTGCCTGAAGGTGTTTACGCCAAGGACGTGATTCTTTCGGTCATCGGTCGTTTGGGGGTTAACGGTGCCACCAACAAAGTTGTTGAATTCACAGGTTCGGTTATCGATGCCATGAGCATGGAATCGAGAATGACCCTCTGCAATATGGCCATTGAAGCAGGGGGAACATCCGGAATCTGCAGCCCGGATAGGGTTACCATCGAATATTTATGGGAATTTATCAAAGACGAATATGCCTCTAAAGAAGAAGCCCTCGAGGACGCCACCAGGTTTTTATCAGATGCCGACGCCCAATACGACCGGGTGATTGAACATGATGTCAGCAATCTTGAACCGCTGGTAACCTATGGATACAAGCCCGATCAGGTCAAACCCGTTCGGGAGATGGAATCCATACAGGTCGATCAGGTCTACATAGGATCCTGCACCAATGGACGAATCGAAGACCTCCGGGTTGCCGCACAGGTGCTCAGGGGAAAAAAAATCAGCGATTCCGTGCGGGGTGTCGTATCGCCGGCCACATCCCAGGTGTATCGCCAGGCCATGGCCGAAGGCGTTTTGAAAATATTTCTGGATGCCGGATTCTGTGTCACAAATCCCACCTGCGGCGCGTGTCTGGGCATGAGCAACGGCGTCCTGGCCGAAGGGGAAGTCTGTGCATCCACAACAAACAGAAATTTCAACGGCCGTATGGGCAAAGGCGGCATGGTGCACCTGGTAAGTCCTGCAACAGCAGCTGCCACAGCCATTTCCGGTTTCATTACCAATTCCGAGCTTTATAAGGGGTAAAGATGAAAAATTTTAGTGGAAACGTACTCTTTTTAGACCGGTCCGATATCAATACCGACGAGATCATTCCGGCAAAATACCTTACAGAAAATTCAAAGGAGGCATTAAAGCCTTATTTTTTAGAGGATATCCAGCTGGAAGGATTCAATGCCAGACGGGATGTGGAAGGAAAAAATGTCATTATCACCCGGGCGAACTTTGGATGCGGCTCTTCAAGAGAGCATGCGCCATGGGCCATTGGAGTCAACAACATCCATCTGGTCATTGGTGAAAGCTTTGCCAGAATTTTCAGGCAGAATATGTTTAACTGCGGAATGATGGCGGTGGAACTTCCGGCCCGGACCATCGACGATATCTTCAAAGATTTCGCCCACAGGGAAACCTATCTTGAAACGGATCTGGATAAGAGTGAATTTACCATCACCGCCGACGGTCAGCACGCAAATATTTCGTTTTCAATCTCAAACTTCGATCGTGCCCTGTTAACCACCGGCGGCTGGGTCGATTATGCGGATTCCAAATATTAATGGTTAGTTTGTATTCAGGGATCAGATGAAATCAAAGATAAAAATAGGCACTTTTGAGATGGCTTTTAGTAACTCTGACACCTGATCCCTGTAATTTATTACATTATTACTTTATTTACAATTGCACCGATGTTCTCAATATAGCACTCTACCACGTTCCCTGGTCTTAAAACCACCGGCGGATCTCTGAATATTCCAACACCGGCAGGTGTTCCGGTGGAGATGATATCACCGGGAATAAGGGTGATGTCTTCGCTGATATTCTCTATGATGGTGGGGATGTCGAAGATCATATCCCGGGTGTTCCCATCTTGCATAATTTTTCCGTCAACTTTTGCGGTAAGCCTCAGATTGTTCACATCGCCGATCTCGTCGGGTGTCACCAACACAGGGCCCGCAGGTGCAAAACCGTCAAAGGATTTCCCTCTGAACCACTGGGAATCGGAGAACTGGGCTTCCCTTCCCGAGACATCATTCATTACGGTAAATCCTGCGACATAATCGAAGGCGTCTGCTTTAGATATTCGTTTTCCTTCTTTTCCGATGATCACCGCCATTTCCACCTCCCAGTCAATCTGTCCACTGCTCTTGGGAAGAACAATGGCGTCGAAAGGACCGTTCAAGGTATTGGGTGTTTTACAGAATAACAAGGGTGTTTCCGGTTGATCGAATCCCCCTTCTTTGGCATGCTCGATATAGTTTTTCCCCAGGCAGATGATTTTAGACGGCCTCTGAATCGGACACGCGATGCGCGTGTGGATGTTTTGGCCGGGGGCATTCACATGGGCAACTGTTTCAATCCAGTTCCCCCTGAAAAATGCTTCACCGATATCCGGAATGTCGGGGAAGATTTTTCTAAGGTCGACGATGTTGCCATCTCTCCACAGCCCCGGTTTCTCATTTCCCTTTGGACCAAATCTGACAAGTTTCATCAATCAAGACTCCTTATCCCGGATATTCACGAGATATTCGGGTTTTTTTTCTTTCCGTCTTCATAGCATTTTTTCCCATACCAATCCACTTGCCGGCATAGGCCGCGGATGATGTTGACCTCTTTGGCCCGTAATTGCAGGCGGGTAAAAAAACGGCGGAAATTGTTCATCCAGTAATCCGGATTTTCAGCATTAATATAACTGATCCTGAGCAGTATGTCTTTGAGTTGATCGAACATCCCATCGAGCTCATGCCGGTTGGCGAGCCTCGGCGCAAATTGTTCGTTTGTCTCGAGACCGGCGATGAAGATCTCATAACACATAATCATGACCGCTTGTGCCAGATTGAGAGAAGAAAATTCAGTTGTGGGGATATTTACCAGCGCCTGGCAATACCGGAGGTCCTCGTTGGAAAGTCCTTTGTCTTCCGGACCAAAGAGTATGGCAATCCGATTTTCAATGGAAATGGGAATTAGCTTTTGCGCCAGGTTCGAAGGCGTATGGATAAGCCTTCGCTGCTTCCCCAGTCTTGCCGTAGCCCCGACAACATAGTTAAACGGGGCGAGGGCGTCCCTCAAATCTTCACAGGCGCTGCTTTTTTCAACAATGTCTGCCGCAAAATGGGTGGCCAGTTTCAGGGCGTTATTCAAGTCAAAGTTTCGGGGATCGACGATCACGAGGTGATGGATGCCCATATTGCGCATGGCACGTGCGGTAGCCCCGATGTTTTCAGAATATCGGGGCTGCATCAGCACGATGCTGATATTCCCTAAATTGACGCTGTCGGTCATCAGACGGTGAGTTCAAACCTATTGAAGAAGTAGCTGATTTCAAATGCAGCGGTTTCGGATGAATCTGAACCGTGGACCACATTTTTTTCAATATCGGTTGCAAAATCTTTTCGAATGGTACCTTCCGCCGCTTCCTTGTAATTGGTGGCGCCCATAATTTCACGGTATTTCGCAATGGCGTCTTCACCTTCAAGGACCATAACCACCACCGGTCCGGAAGTCATGAAATCGGTCAGGCTGTCAAAAAAAGGCCGTTCTTTGTGCACCGCATAAAAACCTTGGGCCTGTGCAGTATCCATTTTCAGCATTTTCATGGCAACGATTTTTAGATGATTGATTTCCAACCGTTTAATAACCTCACCGATGATTCCCCGGGAAACGCCATCGGGTTTGATGATAGATAATGTTCTTTCCATAAGTCATAATTCCTTTGAGTAGATTTTTGATCCCCGTTGCGATACCAAAAGGGCGGCGTCAAGTCAATACCGGTGCAAATATTTTATAAGAAATCGTCGGTAGATGAGCGGCAAGTGAAATGTTGGCGACAAGAGTTATATTAGGGGTTTTTGCCGGAGATTTTTTTCATGAGGTATAGGGCCTCGGTTGTCTCCTTGAGGCGTGTGGCCAGGCTGATAAGAACCGCCTGGAAATCGGGGGACAGTCGATTGAACTCCTGTTCAAATGAAATCGGATCAATTATTCCGACGGTGGTATCACCGACGGCTCTGGCTGTCGCGGTGCGTGGCATTTTGGTGATAAAGCCAAGTTCTCCAACAATTTCGCCAGGTCCAAGCTCCAACAACACCTCTTTCTCTCCGTGCATTATTTTTGAAATCTCCACCGCGCCAGATTCAACCACGTAAATCCAATCCCCGGAACTCCCTTCTTCGAAGATGATGTCGCCATCTTTATATTTTTCTTCTATGGCCGTCTGAAACATGGTTCAAACCTCCATTCGTTTGCGGCAAAAGAAATATAGATAAAAGTGGGTTGTTTGTCAAGCAGGGGTATTGCGTCGACCCTACCGCGCATCATTGCTTAGGGTGCTTTTATGCCCATCAGCGCGTCAAGGAGGGGCTTTATTTTAATCCGGTGTTCCGGAGGTATCATTAAAACCGTTATCCGAAGGTTGGGGATGAACCCGGGCCCCGGATGTTTCAGGGTGTTCATCTGGTAATGATTCCGACGCTCTTTGGATGCCAATAGCAGCAGAACGTCTGCAAAATTACCGGAAAAACCCATGGCGTCGACATGTTCCACAAATTGCATAAAAAGCGTGTTCACGGTTATCACAAACGGGTCGACCTCGGAATATCCTTCTTTTCGGCAATCGTGTTTTGAAACAAAACATCTGCATCCAAAGGGTCTCACCGGGTAAATGGGGCACAGGTTGTCTGTTAACAGGGGACAACTTCCGTTAAGATAATTGAACGTCTCTTCCGGCGGATCGTCTCCTTTGCGACAAAGATCTGCAAGGCGGTTGGTGGTGGTCTGGGGCTTGAAACGTTTTTCGGAGCGTCTTGCCTGAACGTTCTCCAACAAATCAGACTGGCCGTTTGAAATTATGTGGTTGGCGATCCGGCAGGCTTCTAGGGTTGTCATGGTGACATTGGGCGTGCAGCATTGTGCACAATATTTTTTGCAGGCCATGTCTAAACCGTCGGAAAAATTGTCATAAATCTTGTAAATCCGGTCCAGAACGGCTAATTTTATATTCATTTCCATCTATCGTTTCTTACGAAATTATTTGCCTAAATACCTTGACTTTGTTGAGGACAGTCAGTTATTTTTCTCAAAACAAATGGGGAGTCTCATAAAAGCATTTTTTTCGGCTTACTGCTCATTCTTGAGAAAAGATTCTACAGGGAGGAAGGGATGAAAAGCAACGTCTATTATATCGATTTAAGGGCATCGGCCAAGGAAAGCCTCGTTGAAAAACTTGCACGGCTTCTGGACACCGCCGGCCTTTCTGAAGCCGTCAAGGAAAGAGATCTTGTTGCGGTGAAGCTTCATTTTGGAGAAAAAGGGAACACCGCTTTTATCCGGCCCGTATTTATCCGCAAGATCGTGGAATCGATTAAGGGGGTCGGGGGATATCCGTTCCTGACCGATGCCAATACGGTTTATTCGGGGACGCGAAGCGACTCGCCCCATCATCTTAGCACAGCGATCCAAAACGGTTTTGCCTATTCTGTTGTGGATGCGCCCATTGTCATTGCCGACGGTTTAAGGGGCAAAACCGAAACGCCTGTTGCCGTCAACCAGAAAAATTTTAAAAAGGTGTACATCGGATCCGATATCGTCGAAGCCGATGCACTGGTATCAGTGGCCCATTTCAAGGGACATGAACTTTCGGGTTTTGGGGGAACCATTAAAAATCTGGGTATGGGGTGCGCCTCACGCCGGGGCAAACTGGCACAACACTCCACCGTTGCGCCCAAGGTGGTGAAGAAAAAATGTATCGGCTGCGGGGATTGTATCGGTCATTGCTCTCAGAAGGCCCTTTCACTGGAAAAAGAAAAGGCGGTCCTGAATGCAAAAAAGTGCATCGGGTGTGGGGAATGCATTCTTATCTGTCCCAACAGCGCCATCGAGATTCAGTGGAATCAAGCCATTCCCGTGTTTCTGGAGAATATGGTGGAATACACCATGGGTGTTTTAAAGAATAAAACGGATAAAACGTTGTTTGTAAATTTCATTACCCAGGTATCACCGGCGTGTGACTGCTACGGCCACAACGATGCACCCATCGTCCGGGACATCGGCATTGTGGCTTCAAAAGATGCGGTTGCCATTGACCAGGCGTCCGTAGATCTTGTGAATCAGGAGCAGGCGCTTCCGGAATCCTGCCTTGAGATCAATACCGCAAAAGGCGAAGATAAGTTCAGAGGGGTCTATCCCCAGGTGGATTGGACCATTCAACTGGATTATGCAGAAAGCCTGGGGCTTGGACGCCGCAGCTATAAGCTAACAAAAATATAGATTATGCGATGCCGAGATTTGTCTTGGGGGCGTCAGTAAGATTGCTGTGCCGCTCTTTTCTCAATACGAAATGGAAACCTGTCACCGTTTTGTTTAAAAAAAGAGGTGTTACCGGAGTTGGGGCGTGCAGAATCCCCAAAAAAGCCGCTCAAAATAGCGTTGAGGTGGGTCCGTAGAATTGAATAAGAATAGTGCCGGGCGGCAACATCATAATTATAGTCGATCATTCTTTCTCTTTTTTCACGGGACTCCAAAATTTCTATCACGCGTTGAACGATTTTTCTGGAAAGAAACCCGTTCATTGCAATCAGATCGAACCCTTGGGGTTCTATGTCCTTGACAAACGTTGCATATCGATTGACCAGCAAAGGTTTTTTGAAATAAATGGCTTCAAGAAAGGCATTGCCGAATCCTTCATACAAGCTGGGATATGTAATAAAATCAGCAAAAGGATAGACATCCCAGAGAGAATATCTCGCCTTACCGTTTCCATTGTTACCCCAGGGGTCTGCGATTTTGGTGGTGATCAATTTAAGATCGACTCCATGCTCGCAAGCATATTCTTTCAACCATTCCACATATTCAAACCCTTCGTCACCTGCTTCGTGAGATACCACCAGTTTGTTTCGGGGATCGTTCAGTTTTTTTACCAATTCAATGGCATGCTCGATCCCTTTGCGTTGAATAATTCGGGTGGGTTGTAAAATCATCCGGTCGTCCGGTTTGAGTCCGATAGATTCTCGAAAAACACGGGCCCCTTCGACATCCATACCCGGCGGATTCTCAAAGTCGAGAACATTGGGAATAATCGTCGAGGAAATTCCGGTTCGTAGTGCAAGCTGTTCCTGGGCGTTGGAATTTATGACCACATGCTTTATGTTATACAAATTGGGCGGAAAGGCCATGCGGAGGTAATCGTTGACCGCATTTATAGAGAAACGATCTCGTTCCCAGTAAAAATCATGATTGTGAGATATGGTGGGAATCTGGGTTTCCGCAATAATTTCCGTTAGAGCAAGTCCCAAAGAGATGTGCATGGGTATGGTAAGAACATTCTCGGCAATCAGAAGATCTATCTTGAAGGCATCGATGAATTCATGGAGATGGACTTTCAACTGCGATCTTAAATCGTGAATGGCTTGGGTTACCAGCGGTTTTCGTCCTTTTTGGCCGATGACCTGGGCATTGATCCATCGATTTTTCTCGTGTTGAAAATGGGCTTCCGGAATAAGATGGCTTTTGTCGCGATCCCGATCCAGTTTTCCGGCAAACCAGAAACAGCTGTGTCCGCTTTCTTTTAAGACTTGAGCCCACTTGCTCGATTCCAACGTGACGCCGTCTGTGCCTGCAAATCGGGTTGAAATAAATCCGATGTTCTTGGACATAGTGTAACTACCTTCTATAATTACACCCATCGGTCTGGGGTATAGATGGATTTTTCGTGCCAGGAGTGACAGGATAAAATCTTTCGGACATTTTATTGCCCATTATCGCAATATATTGGTATGTGTCAATAAAAAAATCAATATATGGCGGTATGACGTAAAAACCCGAAAATGAGTTCTCGAATGGATTTATACGCAAGTTTTCCAGCCACACGAGGGTGCACGTCATATAAAGATGTTCTGTTCCGAATGCAACATTTTTTTTAAACCGCCCAATGGGGACGATTTATAAAGGGGCATCGCATTTCATCGCCCGTTCCAGCAACTGACCGATGACGGCACACTCCAGTCCAAAGGGGAGATATCCGGCATACCCTAAAATCGGCATCTCGAATATCTTGAACCGACCCACAAACGAAATGCTGTATTCCCACCGGGCCAGACTGTAGTAGTTCCACATTTCCCAGAAGACCCCGCAAAGAAGCGCCGCCACTGCAGAAGATATTGCCGGACGCCAGTTCCCATGGGATATGTCTGACAGCAGATGTCTTTCTCCCATAAGAACCTGAAGTGAAACAACGATGATCAAAGGAGAGATCCACAGCAAAGAGAAAAGATAATCGGGCCACACGCCGATGCCGGCAAGGCCCGCACCGGATAGCATGAGAACGACAACGGCCCAAAATTTAGGATGTGCACATCCAAAGGGTTTGAAATCATTCCATCCCCCCCGGGCCCGGGAAACATTTTGAATCAGTTCTTGGACCCCCAGAACCGCCGGGAGAACGGTTGAAAAGGAGAGGGTTGCATAACCAAAATACGCCCAGGAACTGTAATGGACACCGGTGTAATTCCAGTTCTGAACAAATCGGTTCAGGTATTCAAAAAACCACCAAAAACCAGCGCTGACGGGGAAAAGCAGAAGAAAAAATCCAGTGCGATGGCGCATCATACAGCGTCCGGTTTGTCGATAGCAGAGTGCATTGATCACTAGGATAAATGAAAGCCACAGCGGGGTAAAGGTGTGGGGCTGAAATCGGGCAAACCAGGGAAAGCGGGTCCAAGCCAATGCCCATGCCGCGGCGCCGGTGATACCTCCCAGCCATCCCCACCAGGGAAAAGACCGGGTCGGCGGCGAAACAATTTTAATCTGTCTGAAGGATTTTGCAGCGTTTAAGATGAGGGGCGTTACTGCCGCAACGATGAAAAGTGTGTAAAGGGCAAAGGCACCCCATGAAAAGGGTGCATGGCGAACATACCGGCTTTCCGGGGGAAATTCCAAATATCTTGCCATTGGATGGCCAGTCAGAAGAACCCCCGACATGGGCAACCCCAGCAGCATGGCCGGCAAAATAAAAAACTTG
Organism: uncultured delta proteobacterium; assembly: GCA_963790095.1. Taxonomy (GTDB): domain Bacteria; phylum Desulfobacterota; class Desulfobacteria; order Desulfobacterales; family UBA11574; genus JAAXQD01. The sequence continues at coordinate 95,489 of CAWBNO010000016.1, forward strand.
AACGATAATCTTCTCATGTTGCACGAACTATCTTTGGGGCGACGGTAAGATTCTCACCACCGTTCTGTGCATTTTTCCCCCGTCTTTCAGCGGGTAGCTCTTCCGCACTTTCTTAAGACGCCCTTCAGCGAACATCTTGACACATTCCGGGTAGAGTTCCCATTCAAGCTTCAGGCCTTTTTCCCGGACCGACGCCAGGGTATCCTCCTCAGAAATTTCATAGGCCTTTTGACCGATAATCGGACCTGAATCCTCGCCGTAATCGACAAAATGTACGGTACATCCGCCAATCTTACATCCATAGCGGAAGGTATCCCCATAACCGTCGATACCGGGAAACGCCGGAAGCAGGGCAGGATGGATATTCATTATTCGCGGAAGGTCCGGTACCGTATTGACCCTGTCGATGAAATAGGGCGTCAAATTCCGCATGAACCCCGCCAGCACCAGAAGGTCAAAGGGATACGGGGTTATCCGGTCCAGGAGTTCTGCTTCAGCAGAGGCCCGGGTTATGAAAAAAGCTTTTACCGTTTCCCCATCGGCATCGCCAGGGAAAAGGGTCTGCTTTGAAAGTACGGTGCTTAGATCGAAGTCATCCGGAACTGTTACCGTCTCCGGTGCTTTTTTGTATCGTCGAATGATGGAACCATAATTTACGACAAAGGTCGGGATGTTAAGCCGACGCCCCCTTTCAAGACCCGCGGCATCGGGAGTGTCCGACCCGATGAATGCGATGCTGCCGTCGATATCCCCCGCTTCACACGCATCCATAATGGCCTGCAGGTTGGTACCGCTTCCCGATATCAGTGCTCCGATCCGAATGGGTTGTTTCATTTTGCTCATACTCGATGGGGATTACAACACTTTTACCATCAATGGGATGGCAACAAAGGTGCCCAATGAACTGCCGATGTTCGTAAAAACCACCACCAGAAGAATTCGGGTAATCTTATTTCTCCAGAAACCCCTTATGGAGAGAATATCCTCCGGTAAATTCTCGAAATCCCTGACCTTCGGTTTACGTGAAAAGGCCTCCACAAGCCCTGAAACCCAGCCGGCTGCAATCATGGGATTTAACGAGGTTAACGGGGCGGCCAGAACTGAAGATAGAATCGTTAACGGATGCGCCAAAGCGACAACGGCGCCAAGGCCTGCCAGGATACCGTTTGCCATTATCCACCAAGTGATCATTTCCGTTCCTGCATGGGTCCCGCCATGATAAAAACCGAAAACAAGTATGACCAATATGGCGAAAGGTATCAGCCATTTCAAGATGCCCGATGTCTTCTTCTTGGGAGGGATCTGTTCTAGACGCGCCATGTCTATGTCGGTGTTCCAGTACTTTTTAATACCCGGCACATGGCCGGCACCGACCACCGCAACGATTTTTTTGCCGGCTGCCGTCCGGATTTTATGGGCCAGGTACTGGTCCCTTTCATCGATGAGGATGTCTTTGAGTACCGGAAGGGATTTTCCAACATCGACAAGGAGGGTTTCAAGCACATCCTCTTGTTTCATCTTTTCAATATCTTCCTCGCTGATTTCGTCGATGTCACCCATGGACAGAACCAGTTGAAACAAAATTTTGATTTTATCCCACAATCCCATGATCCGCCAGGTTTTTGCCAGGGTAATACGGATGTTCCGATCGGCAAGATGTATTCCAGCGCCGATGGCTTCACCGCTTTCAATGGCCTTTATCATTTCCGCTCCGGGTTTAATGTCGAATTTATCGGCGATTCGTTTTTGAAAAGATGCCAGAAGAAGGTTCGAGAGTAGGAGAAAGGATTTTTTCTCTTTGATGACCTTAATGATATCCGTGTCCAGCCATTTATCTTTTTGACGAATGGACTGGTACCTGGCTTCGCACAGTTCAACGCATACGGTGTCCGGTTTTTCGGCTTCGATGACATCCGCCACCAGCTGTTCGCTCTCTTTGGATATGTGTGCGGTGCCCAAAAGTATGACCGCTTTGTCTTCAAAAAAGAGTCGATGTATGTTATTGGTTTCGTTTTTCATAAGAATTCGATATGTATTTCGGTAAATTTAAAAATTTAAGTCGGATAAAAAGATATATTAATTTAACATCTCGGAAATTCTACAACTTATTGAAAAAAATTGGACATTTTTTGAGGCTTGAACGCTTGCCTCAAAAATGGAATAATGGAATAGTGGAATACTGGAAGATTGGTTTTTAAAAGGATATTAGCCATTTTAATTTTATCGTCAACACAAATTTTACCATTAACCCAATATTGCATTATGCCAGAACCCATTATTCCATTATTCCAGCATTCCACCATTCCAATTGGGGCGAAGCTCCTAAGTTCTTTTTAAGAAACAACAAACCCAACAATCTATCAGATGATTATATAAAAACCCGATTTTATCAACCCTGAACAAAAATGCATCAGAAAAACATCAAAATTACACTGGAAAACTTGTATCGCCGATATAATCGGCGCACCTATGTTCATCCAGATCCACTGGAATTTCTATATTTATATCCGAATATCAAGAATCGTGAAGTCGTAGGGTTGATAGCATCTTCTCTTGCATACGGCAAGGTGAAACAAATTCTCAAAAGTGTCTCATCGGTGTTGGATATCATGAAACCGTCACCGTACCGGTTTTTAATGAATTCCAATTATACCTCCCTGTGCAATGCCTTTGAAGACTTTACCCATAGATTCGCCAGTGGGACCCAGCTTGCGGGATTGCTCTGGGGGGCGAAGAACGTCATTGACCAATTCGGTTCCCTCAACGGGTGTTTTATCGACACCCTGTCCCCCGATGACGAGACCTTAATCCCTGCCATGACTTTTTTTGCAAAAATGCTGACCTCCGGAAAAAATAAACCGGGCCATCTTGTGGCGTTGCCGGAAAAAGGGAGCGCATGCAAAAGAATGAACCTCTTTTTAAGGTGGATGGTTCGAAAAGACCGCGTCGATCCCGGAGGGTGGGCGGATGTGCCGGTGTCAAAACTGATCGTTCCCCTGGATACCCACATGCATAAAATAAGCCTTCAATTGGGTTTCACTTCAAAAAAACAGGCGAACCTGCAGGCCGCCCTTGAAATAACCGACGGCTTTAAAAAATTGGTACCCGAGGACCCCGTAAAGTATGACTTTTCATTGACACGGTTCGGGATCCGGGAGGGTATGAATATGAACAGTCTTTTAACTCAATTGAGTTCATGAAAATTTTGATGAACTCGTAAAAAGTCTGATTTTGCTCGTTCCGCAAGCAATTTTGGGATTCATGACGCGTCTGTCTAAATTGCAAGAACTCGGGCTAACGCCCTCAAACAGCTTGCAATTTTTAACGCCAGGCGCATCATGAATCTTTCTCCAAAACTGCTCGATGTCCCTCGCAAAAGACTTTTTACAAAGCCGTCAATTTTGAAATTTGACAAAAACTTGCTGATATTTTATAGATGTCCATCATGTTAGAATCTAACCTATCAAAAATATTATCCAACAGGAAAAACTTGGAACGGATTCTAGAAAACCTCGACGTCGGGATTATCGCCCATGACTTGAATCGACAAATCTTTTATTTCAATGAACAGGCCGAAAAAATAACCGGATACCGCCGGCAAGAAGTTCTTGGGAAAGATTGTCATGAAGTTTTTGGGGCCCCGTTGTGCGGTGAGCGGTGTACTTTCTGCGGTATCAAAGATGTTTTTAACGATAAAACCGAATATACAATCAATATTGCAACAAAAAACAATGGGCCCCGACGGGTCAAAATGTCCGTTACGACCATGAAGGATGAAAACGATCAAAACTTCGGGGTGTTGGCTTCATTAACCGATATGACCGATTTTTTGAACCTTTCCATTCGGGCCCGTAAAATTTCCAGCTTTTCAGGTATTCTCGGAAAAGACAGCAAAATGCTGACGGTTTTCCAGCAGATCCGGGATGTTGCCGGGTATGATTACCCGGTGCATATTTCCGGAGAAACCGGAACCGGCAAAGAACTGGTGGCCAACGCCATTCACAATGAAAGTCCCAGAAGCGGTGCGCCTTTTGTCCCGATTAACTGTGGGGCGCTTCCGGAAAGTCTCATTGAGAGCGAGCTGTTCGGTCATGTTAAAGGGGCGTTTTCAGGGGCCGTCCGCAACAAAAAAGGACGTTTTGAACTGGCTGACAGGGGCACCATTTTCCTCGACGAGATTGCCGACCTTTCCAAACCGATGCAGGTAAAACTCCTGCGATTTTTACAGGATGGCACATTTGAAAAGGTCGGCGGTGAAAAAACGGCCTCCGTAAGCGTACGGGTTTTGAGTGCCACCAACAAGAATCTCAAGAAGGAGGTTCAGCAGAACAATTTTCGTAAAGACCTTTTTTACAGGCTCAACGTCATTCCCATACATCTTCCATCGCTTCGTGAACGGAGAAACGACATTCCGCTTCTGATGGAACATTTCTTAGACGAAGCCGAGGAGATGCATGAGAGTAAACCGCCCAAAGTCTCCAAGGAAGCCCTTTCAATCATGATGAGCTATGACTGGCCGGGCAATGTTCGGGAATTGCAGAATGTCATCCAATTTGCCATTGTAAATTGCAGCGGCGATACCATCTTGCCCAAAGATCTTCCCATGGAACTCAAGGAGGAGAGCATCCTCCGTTCCTCCCCCGGAGCTTCGAGGAAACTGAATATTGAAATCGTAAAATCGGCCTTGGAAAAAACCGGCGGTAACAAAGCAAAGGCTTCACGGTTGCTCGGCGTGGGTCGGGCCACCCTGTACCGGTTTTTAAAAGATCATCCCCAAACCATGTCCGGCGGGCGATGAAAAAGAGGGCCCCGGAAAGGAGCCCTCTTTGATCAAAATATCTTGCCTGAATCTTTCCGGGTTAGGCGTTCTGATACGCCGCCCCCATTTCACGACGATCCGCCATATCCATCAGGACCCTATCCCTGGCCTTATCGATTCCGAGCTGTTTTCTCTTTTTGTCGATATGGGCAATCATCATGTTTGCCATCTCATAGGGATCCGGAGAGAACCCCCATTTTCCCAGGCCCTGTTTTTCAAGTCCTTCGAACAGAAGCTTGTGGAATTTCGTTTCTTCAACAATGGGAAATGTTACCCCAAAAACGGTGAATACACCCGAGGCAACAAAGTACTGTCCGATACTTATGGCTTTTTCACTCATCCATTCGGGTGCAGCACCCGCTACAGGTAAGTCTGCGATGCTATGCCCCAGACCCCCTTCTTTGACCATGGCGGACGCTGCAATAAGAATCCGGCTGTTGTCTACACATGAGCCGACGCCCAAAACCGGCGGCATGCCTACGGTCTCACATACTTCCTGCAATCCGGGTCCGGCAAGAATTGCGGCCTCCGGAGAGGTTAACCCGGCTTTGGCCAGAGCAATCTGGGAACAGCCGGTCTGGAGAACCAACACGTCTTTTTTGATCAACTCTTTGACCAGCTCTACATGTACCCAGTCCTGTTTCACTCTGGGGTTGGTACATCCCACCACACCGGCCACTCCTCGAATTCTGCCGTTGATGATATTATCATTGAGTGGGGTGTAAGATGCTCTGAAGGACCCGCCGAGCATATAATTAATATACTCGTGGGAGAATCCGTGGACCCCGATGTTTTTAATTTTCGGAATTTCTATTTCTGATGTTCTGTTTTTAAATCTGGAAATGGCCTTTATGACGATCTCATCTGTACAGGCACTTGGATTGTGTTCATTGAGTTCGATGTGCTGTGCACCTTCGATATGGCATCGAGGGTTGGTGGTGATCAAAGGGGTACCATAACATTCAGCCACTTTGGCCAGCCCCTGTTTGATACACTGCACATCCACGGTCATGGCATCGACTGCACCAGTAACCAATATGGTTTCCGTGGACATAAAGTTCCCTGCGTGAGGAATCCCGTGACGCACCAGCATTTCTGCACCTGAGCAACACATTCCCACCAGATTTATGCCCTTGGCGCCGGCTTTTTGGGCGGATTCAACGAGCGTGGGTTCATTGACCGACACCAATATCGATTCAAAAAGGTTCGGTTCATGACCATGTACGATGATGTTCACTTCGTCTTCTTTAAGAACACCCATATTCACTTCGATGCTGACCGGAGACGGAGTTCCGAAAAGAATATCGGATATTTCCGTGGCCACCATCGAGCCTCCCCAGCCGTCGGCAAGCGCAGTTCGACTGCACTGTTTTGTGATGTTTTCATAATGCTGATCCACGCCCATATGCGTTCGATGCATCAATTCCATAATTTCGCGCATGGCGCCCCTGGGAACAATACCCAGCTTTCGCCAGGTTTCCAGTGTTTTTTCGGGAACCCGCTTGGCAAAGGGGATTTCTCCATCTACCTGTGTATATGTCCGCTCCAGTTCTTTATACAGATCCATGGCAATATCATTCATTTCACGTCCATCAACTTCAATACCGATGGATGCCGCAACGTCTTCGAGTTTTTGGGTATCTTTAATTTTATAATCCGTAATATTGCCATTTACCACTTCACGGAAAAGATCTAGCATGCTCATACCGTGATCCGTATGTGCAGCGGCACCCGACGCGACCATGCGCGCAAAGTTACGGGCCATAATCGTATCGATGGTCGCACCACACACGCCGACTTTACCGTAAGGATCCTTGGAATTCAGCCGGCAGGGACCCATAGCGCAGTGCTTGCAACATGCGGAATCCGCACCAATAGGGCAGGCTTTCATACTGGCTGCCCTGTCAAATGCGGTCTCCACACCGTCTCTTCGGGCTTTTTCCAGCATCTGCATGGTGGCATCACAAATGGTGACGTCCCTTAGATTAATCTCTTTCTTTTTGGATAAAACTTTCTTTTCTTCCATTCTACCTCCTTCTTGGAAATATTTGTTGTTGGAAAGTTGACAACCAAATCATTAATGATAATGATTGCTAGTAAATATATATACCACAATGTGGTCTGTCAAGACCCGATGATGAATTCGGTCGAGGAGTGCAGAATGACTGAAAACAAAGCAAAGCCCAACCGTCTTATTGATGAGCAAAGCCCCTATCTTATTCAACATGCCTACAATCCGGTTGACTGGTATCCATGGGGCCCAGCAGCCCTGGAAAAGGCCCGTCAAGAGGACAAGCCGATTCTTCTGTCCGTCGGTTATTCCACATGCCACTGGTGCCATGTCATGGAATCGGAATCGTTCATGAATTCGGATATCGCTGAATTGATGAACACTCACTTTATCTGTATCAAAGTGGACCGGGAAGAGCGGCCGGATCTCGACAAAATATACATGACTGCGGTTACGGCAATTACCGGTTCTGGGGGATGGCCGCTGAATGTTTTTTTGACACCGGATCTAAAACCGTTTTACGGGGGCACTTATTTTCCCCCTGAATCCAGACAGGGGTCTTTTTCGTGGCCTGATCTTTTAAATCTGATTGCCGTTGGATGGAAAGACCCTGACCAGCGGGAAAAGTTTCGATCTTTCAGTCATAAACTTCATGGGGGGATTGCAAAGGTATTGTCATGGACGTCCGGCGATGCATCCATCGATTCAAACTTGCTCCACACTGCACTGGATCGATTTTCCTCAAGGTTCGATAAAAACCTTGGCGGTTTCAGTCCTGCGCCAAAGTTTCCGTCTCCGTCGATCCAAAGCTTTCTATTTGCTTACGACTTTTATTATGGAAACGACGTTGAAAAAGATAAAAAAACAACTCCGGCCCGTGAAATGGGTGATTTCACACTTCGTGCCATGGCAAACGGCGGGATTTACGATCAATTGGGCGGAGGATTTCATCGCTATTCCACCGACGCAAAATGGCAGGTTCCCCATTTTGAGAAGATGCTGTATGACAACGCCCAGCTGTTGAAAAACTATCTGGATGCACATCTAATTACCCGAGACCGGTTTTTCGAGAATATTGCCCGGGAAACAGCGGATTATGTCCTGCGGGATATGACCTACCCTGAAGGGGGATTTTTTTCGGCAGAAGATGCAGACAGTTTCCCTCCGGAAACACACCCAGATAAGGGGGATGAAAAGAAAGTTGAGGGTGCGTTCTATGTGTGGACGAAAAAGGAGATCCTTGCGCTGTTGGGCACTGATGCAGGAGAAATCTTTTCATTCCGCTACGGTGTTAACCCCGATGGGAATGCCGAAAATGATCCTTTTGATGAATTCAAAGGGAAAAACATTCTGTTTGTTGCCCATTCCATCGAGAAAGTCGCGGATCGTTTCAACCGGTCAAACCAAGATATCGAAACCTCGTTAGAACAATCGAAGAGAAAATTGCTTGGGGAACGTGCAAAAAGACCCCGGCCACATCTGGACGATAAAATTCTGACTGCGTGGAACGGCCTGATGATATCCTCCCTGTCCAGGGCCTATCAAGTTTTGGGTGAAGAAAGATATCTGGCGGCCGCTGAAAAGGCTGCGGCGTTTATCAGAAAAAAACTTTATGATGAGAAAACCCGACAACTTTTCAGACGGTGGCGCAACGGTGAAAGAAAAATCGCCGGTATGGCCGAGGACTACGCCTTTTTGACCCAGGGCCTTATCGATCTTTATGAAGCCGGCTTTGATCCAGACTGGCTCGAATGGGCACTTGAACTCATGGACGCCCAGATTGAACTGTTTTACGACACAAAGAACGGAGGCTTTTTCATGACCCGCAAAGGACATGATGAAAGAATCGATTTGCGGGTCAAAGAGGATACGGACAGTGTGATTCCTTCGGCCGCTTCGGTGGCGGTGCTGAATCTGTTGCGTCTTGCGAGATTCGGCGATGCCAGCGGCTATTCCACCGTGGCCGAACATACGATAAAGAGCCTTTCGGAAAGAATCGGTTCCCATCCGGACTCGGCGCCTGAGCTTCTGGTGGCCCTGATCACATCACGGGCCAAACCCATTGAAGTGGTTATCACCGGAGACCGCGGTACAGAAGATACGCGAGCCATGCTTTCCGCCGTAAATTCTCTGTTCATTCCCGGAAAAATGGTTGTCCTGGTGGACAATGACGCGTGCCGAAAACGACTGGCCCGACATCTTCCGTTTATCGCATCTGTCAAAAGAATCGATAACAGGGCGACAGCGTATGTTTGCACGGACAACACCTGCAAGCCACCGGTGACAGACCCGGGGGCCATAAAAAATCTGTTGAATGCGTCGGACCTGGCAAACCCTGAGATGCTAAAAAAAACAGGCCGAACGCTTTTAAAATAAAACTTTTTTACCACCGTCGATAAACTTTGAAGAGAGTGTTGTAAAATTCCATTGAATATGAGATAAAAGAGTGGAAAAAATGCTGAAGTGATTTAACGCGCCAACCCAATGGCACTTATGCCCCGAAAAGGAAATTCATATGTCTGATAATACGATTAAAGTTTATTCTCTAAGCACCTGCAGTCATTGCAAATCGACCAAAAAACTCCTTGCAGACTGTACGGTTCGGTATGATTTTGTCGATGTCGATCTTCTGGAAGGGGAAGAGCGTCAGGCCATTCTCGAAGACGTAAAAAAATTCAACCCGAAATGCTCTTTTCCCACCATTATCATTGGCGACAACGTCATCGTAGGATTCAAGGAAAAAGAAATAAGGGAGGCATTGGGTCTGTAATGGACGTCGAAAAACTTTACGACATGCTAAAAAAAAACCAGGAAGCCAAGGGGTACTACTTTAACGAGGATCGACACCGAGTGTTCGAACTTTTGGGAGCCTTGACAAACAATAAAGAACGGTATGGCTATATGGCATGTCCCTGCAGGCTGGCTTCCGGAGATAAAGAAAACGACAGAGATATTATCTGTCCGTGTGTGTACCGGGAGCCGGATGTTGAAGCGTACGGTAGCTGTTATTGCAACCTTTATGTTTCAAAAGAATGGAACCAGGGAAAAATCCCCCATGAATATATCCCCGAACGCCGCCCTGCTGAAAAAATGTTTCTATAGTGAGCGCCGGTTCAGAAATGGTCTTTTTGCCCCAGCCCGGTGCCCTGTTTTAATTTAAATCCTCGGAATATCAACCGAATTTGTCGTAGGCGATCATTTCCGGGTCCACCCCGAGATTGTCCAGCATGTCTTCAATGGCATCAATCATTAGGGGCGGGCCGCAGAGATAATATTCGATTTCGGTGGGGTCCTCATGTTGGATAAGGTAATTGTCAAGCAGACACTGGTGGATGTATCCGGTCATACCTTCCCAGGCGTCTTCCGCCTTGGGTTGAGAGAGTGCCACATAAAATGAAAAATTTTCATATTTTTTCTCCAAAGACCTGAATTCTTTTTCGAAAAACAGCTCCAGCTTTGATCGAGCTCCGTACCAAAACGTGATTTTCCGTTTTGTATTCAATGTGTCGAGTTGATGAAAAATATGCGACCTTAGCGGTGCCATTCCGGCGCCGCCGCCGACGAAACACATTTCCTTTTCGGTTTCCTTGGCAAAAAAATCTCCATAAGGACCGCTTAATGTCACCCGGTCGCCGGGTTTCAAATTGAAAATATAAGACGATCCTTTGCCGGGGGGGGCTTCTCTAACCCTGGGGGGTGGGGTGGCGATCCGGATCGTAAATTCCAAAATGTTTTTTTCACTGGGAGGATTGGCCACGGAATAGGCCCTGAAAATCGCTTCTTCTGTCTTTGACCGCAGCCCCCAGAGGTTGAAGGCATCCCAGTCGGGCCTGAACCGTTCGGCCACCCTGGCTCTGAATTCTGAAAACGAGAACTCATACTCCGGGATATCAATCTGTATATAGGCCCCGGCCTTGAATTCAAGTGCTTCGCCGGGGTCGAGTTTTAAAACCAGATCTTTGATAAATGTTGCGACATTGTTGTTGGATACCACGGTGGCGCCGTATTTTCTGACATTGAAAATTTCTTCCGGCAGCCGAATCTTCATATTTTCTTTGACCTTTAGCTGACAGGATAGGCGAACATTTTCCTTTTTTTCCCGTCGGGTCAGATGGGCAAGCTCGGTGGGCAGAATGCCTCTTCCACCCGCTTCAACCACGCACTTGCAGGTCCCGCATGACCCCCCGCCGCCGCATGCCGATGGAATGTAAATCTCATTGGCGGCAAGGGCAGACAACAGTGTGATGCCACCGGGCACCCGTAAGCTTTTTTCCGCGTCATCGTTGATAACGATATCACAGTCATCCTTTTTAACGACTTTGGCTTCCACCAGCAAAAGGAGCCCCACAAGGATGAAGATGATTGCGGAAAAAACGGTCAGGCTAACAAGGTAAATCAACGATAATTCCTTTACAATTATCCAATGGCCAATCCGTAATCGAACTGGCTGTAATTATTGTGAAACAACGAAATTAATATTTAGATAACACTTTAGCTTTTTGAAAACATCACCGCTTCAGGTATGATTAAATTTTATCGGGAAAGCAAAAATTTCTGTGCGAAGTGAATTGTTATAGCGTAATTCCGGAAAACAACATAAACGCCATGGCCATGAGGCCGGTAATAATCATACTGATTCCAAAATTTTCAAGCCCTTTGGGGACGTTGGCGTATCTGAGTTTTCTTCGAATTCCCGCCATGGTCACAATGGCGAGCATCCATCCAAAACCTGAGCTCGCGCCGTACACAACAGATTCTATAAAATTATAATTCCGCTCCACCATGAACAAAGATGCTCCTAAAATGGCACAATTTACAGCAATCAAAGGAAGAAAGACGCCCAGCGCCATGTATAACGGGGGTAAATACCTGTCGATAATCATCTCCAGCGCCTGAACAATGCCTGCAATAACGGCGATAAAGATAATAAATTTAAAAAAGCTAAGATCAATTTCCGAAAAACCCGCCCAGGCAAGGGCACCGGGGGCCAGCAGGTAGTGATAAACGAGCCAGTTTACCGGTGTGGTAATGGAAAGCACAAAGGTCACTGCCAAACCGAGTCCTATGGCGGTTTCCATTTTTCTGGAAATGGCAAGAAAAGAACACATCCCCAGAAAATACGCCAAAAGGATATTGCCGATAAAAACGGAATTTAAAAATATGCTGATTAGGTCTTCCATATTTTACGTTTTGGAATTTCTACAACTTTTTTGAAATTAATTTAATCTTTAAGTCCAATCGATGTCGAAATCTCCATGGAATGTTGGAATATTGGGTAATAAAAAAAAACAAATTTATCACACTTGTTAATTGCCAATGAATCTATATGTATTGTAGATATTCCCTTTTCCTTTAAACCCATCATTCCATGAATCCATTATTCCAATGGTGAGTGAAGCGAAGCTCAGTTTATTCTTTTGAAACCGTCTTCTGAAGCCACACGATGAGGCCGATGGTGATAAACGCACCTGGCGCCAGAACCATTAGCCCCATATTTTCGTATCCCGCGGCATAAAACGCATCGGGTATCACCTGAAATCCAAAAAATTTTCCGGCTCCAAAAAACTCCCGAAGCACCGCCACCGTGATCAGAATTTGACTGTACCCCAGACCGTTGCCGATGCCATCGAGCAGGGATAAAAACGGGGGATTCCCCAGGGCATATGTTTCGGCCCGTCCCAGGATAATGCAATTGGTGATAATAAGCCCCACGAAAATGGAGAGTTGCTTGCTGATATCGTACAAAAATGCTTGAAGTACCTGATCCGCAAAAATCACCAATGTTGCGATAACGGTGAGTTCAATGATGATGCGAATATTTCTGGGGATAAACTTTCGCATCAAAGAGATCAACAGATTCGAAAAAGCCAGAACAAAGGTCAGGGCCAGGCTCATGACAATGGCGGTCTTTAGTTGAACGGTGACCGCCAGAGCAGAGCATATTCCCAGGATTTGTCCGGAAATCGGATTGGTTTCCCAGATGGGCTTAAAAAATACATTAAAAGCTTTGGTTTTTGTTATCTTCATTTGATTTTTTGCCTAAAACCGGATGCCGTGCATCCGGGAGCAAATGCAGCGATTAAAGGACTCCCGTGCTTTTGCCTTTTCGGCCGATGGCCGAAAATTCATCCTACCCGTTTTACGGGTGGGCGTTGATTTCATTTTTTCTGAATCTTTTAGAAAAAGGTTCGTATTCCGTCAGTATCTGTTTTAACCCGGCCGATAAAAATTTTCCGGTCATGGAAGCGCCACTGATGCCGTCTACGAAATTTTTCTGACGGCTTTCAGGTATCCGTTCTTTTACCGATCCTTTGGCAATGGCAACGGCAACAAAATTACCCTGGTCATCCAAAATTTTCTTGCCTTCGAAATTCTTCTGGAACCATTTTTTCTCGATCTCTCCGCCGAGACCGGGGGTTTCCTGATGACTGTAAACGGTAAATCCTGAAATGGTGGCCCCGTCATTTTTTATCGCCATATATCCTGAGATTTTTCCCCACAGCCCTCGAGAATGAACGGGGATGATATATGCTTGAACTTTTCCCTGCTGAGAAAAAAGATAGACCGGCAGATCGCTTTTACCCTTTGTATGTTCCGGAATAATTTCACCGTCGACATTAATCCATATCTGCCGGATATTCTGGGAATAAAGTTGCGCAGCGGTCTCTGGTGAAACGACGTCTTCGCCATCCAGCAGACCGACGGATTTTAATATGTTTTTATTCTTGTCGAGTTCGATATTCTTGAGCTGATATTCCTTCAATCCGGTGGATGCCAGGGTCAGCAAACTGCCGCAGGCCAGACTCAACACCGCTGCAAATAATATCGATTTGACATAATTAGACATTGGGGACCCTTTTTTTCAGCCGGATCTGGATTTCAAAATGATCCAACAGCGGCGAAAACAGGTTCATGAAAAGAATCGCCAGCATGATTCCTTCTGGAAACGCCGGATTGAAAATTCGTATCATTACCGTCAACGCACCAATGGCGAAACCGTATATCCATTTTGAGCCGTTCATTCCGGGGGCTGAAACCGGATCGGTGGCCATGTAGGTAATTCCAAAAGCAAATCCGCCCATCACCAGATGATAAACCGGTGGCAACGACAGCATGGGGACCGTTGAATTTCCGGATACAAGGCTCACAATGTAGCCCGGACCTGCCGCTGCCAATACTCCAAGAATGCCGCCGATCATGATCCTGTAACTGGCGATGCCCGTAAAAACCAGGAAGAGAGCGCCCAAAAGGCACATGAGCGTCGATGTCCCTCCGATGCTTCCGGGATACAAACCGTAAAAGAGTTTGGGCAACGTAAACCCGGCTTTTGACAGCAAAGATTCTATAAATGCTGCGGTTCCTTGAACTGCGGAAAGCGCAAGGGGGGTGGCCCCGCTGAAGGTATCCACCCCTTGGGAATTGACGCCGCTGACCACCGTCCATACGGCACTTCCGGTCATTTTTATGGGATAGGCAAAAAATAAAAACGCCCGTCCGGTCAATGCGGGGTTTAAAAAGTTTCTTCCCGTGCCGCCAAAAATTTCTTTGCCAAAGATCACACCAAATGAAATGCCCAGGGCAACCTGCCAGAGGGGAATCGTCGGCGGAAGTGTCAGGGGGAACAAAAGGCCCGTAACCAGAAATCCCTCGCTGATGTTGTGTTTTCTGATGGATGCAAACACAAGCTCCCATGCAAATCCAACACCATAGGAGACCATAATTATCGGTAGAACAATTTGGAGCCCTTTTATGAAAACAGCGACAAAGTCCACCGGGAGTCCGGAGGCCAAATTCGACTGATAACCGGCATTAAAGATGCCGAAAAAAAGCGGCGGAATCAGCGCCACGATCACAAAGCTCATCAGACGCTTGAGATCGAGGCTGTCTCGCACGTGAGCATCGTTTTTTGTTACATTGCCCGGAATAAAGAAAAAGGTTTCGAAGGCCTCAAACAGAGGATTGAGTTTTTCAAACCTTCCACCTTCCACAAAATGCTTTCGCTTGGCGTCGAAAAACTTTTCTATAAACCTCATGATTACAACTGTTCCAAAAAGTATGCTTTTTTTGTTTTCTTGAAAATAGTTTTCAGTTCGATCTTCGATGGACATACATAGGTGCAGAGACCGCATTCCACACAATCCAGCAAGCCGTGATCGAGTGCCTCCTCAATTTCATCAGCCAGTATGGTTTTGTATGTGAACTGGGGTAAGATATCCACAGGACAGACCTCGCCGCAAAATCCGCAATTGATACATGCCCGCACTTCACCATGACAATTGCAATCCATGGCCATGGACGATTTATTTAAAAAAGATAAAAATGCCCTGGAGCGGCTGGGTTTATTAAATCCGGGTCTGGCAAACCCAAAAAACTCTTTTTCGTCGCCTTGGGGAATCAATACCAGGGAGGACTCATAAAACCCCATATATGAATCTTTCGAAGCGGTATAACCCTTGAAAATTCCCCCCACAATATATCTGGCTGTTCCGGTATCGTCTGCTCGTCCCTTTGTGATATGATTCAAAGGAACCCCCATTCTGGTCTTAAGATGCTTTCGTTCCCTGGCAAGGGATCCCCCTAAAACCACGGTCCGATCCACTGGGTATTTTCCGGTCTTAAAGAGCATTGCCAAAAGAAATACATCCTGTCCGTTGATATACCAGGAGCGGTTTTCATCGGGACCTTTTTTGATATGATACAGCAATACACCCGGATCGTCGGCAGGGTAAAATCCGTTGCAGGTATGGGTCACAAAACCGTTCAGGCGGTCTTGGGCAAAGCCATCGTCCGAAGATGTACTTATCAGAAGGCTTTCGGATAGTTTCTCCAGAATTTTTATGCCGAATTCAAACAGATCGATTCTGTCGTTTAAATAAGCTTCCGGTACGGGCTGGAAAGGCTCTTTGGAATTGAGACTGACGATGACCGATGGCGGGACGACGTCCGGGTTTGGAACATCTCGAAAGGGGAGCTCTCTGAACAGGGGCCATAGCCCCCCAGTCATTATCATTTTAACCAGCTTTTGTCTTTCCATACCGTCAAGGTCGGCTTCGCTGATAACGGGAAACGCTTCGAAGTCCTCATCCGGATCCAACTCTATGACGATCTCTTTTATGACTCTTCGGGGACCGTATTTGATGTCGGCGATTCTTCCGCCGCCCGGTGATAAAAATACGAGTTGAGGGTTTCGCTTGTCTTCAAAAACAGGGGACCCCACTTTAACAGGATCATCGACCTTGACCTTAAGACGGGGTTTAACAAAGGGGATTCTTTCCGGCAAAAGCGCCACTCTTGCCGGCTTCTCCAGTATTGCAATATCATGAGAAGGCATACCGGAGATATTGATATCGTAGCCTTTTCGGGTGTGGATTTCCATCATAAGTCGGTCTATCGGTTGAAATGCTTTTAACTAGTTTCCATCCATAAATGGCCCTTTTTCCCCGGATCTGCTTTGTCCGCGGGTTTTCGTCTGCGGCATACAGGGAGTATGCTTTCCTACCCCGCTTGGCGGGGGCCGAAAACCCTTTTGCGGCCTTGATCCGAACAAAAATAGCTCATTTATGAATAGGAAACGCACCATGCCTTTTTTACAATTGTGGATGGGTACTAATTAGTATAAAATAAACTTTTTTATTTTGCAATATTCATACCGAAAGTTGTGATTAAAACCTTGGGCGACATCCGAATACACCATTTCATACTTGACACAAATGTCTTTTCAGCTTAGGAAATATAGGAAGATCAGAGTGCGAACACGTCGTGTCAGAGGTAAAAACTTGCTGCAAAAAAAAAACATTCGGATGACCAAGCAGCGCAAAGTAATTCTTGAAGAGCTGCGAAGGCAACACACCCATCCGAGTGCTGACGAAGTTTATAGGATGGTACGCCATCGTCTTCCCCGGATCAGTCTTGGAACGGTTTACCGAAATTTGGAAGTGCTTGTCCAGATGGGTGAAATCCAAAAACTGGAACTCAGCGGTTCTTTGAAACGCTTCGACTGGGACACGGACAAGCATTACCATATTCGCTGTGTATGCTGTGACCGGGTGGATGATGCACCGATTGCACCCTTGAACCAACTTGAAAACGAACTTTACGGGGCAACTGTTTTTGAAATCATCGGACACAACCTTGAGTTTAAAGGGCTTTGTCCCGAATGTTCAGAAAACGCAACTCCGGACCATGCTGAATGACTACTTCCAACACCAGGCTGAGCTTTCAGATTTGGAATGCGATCTTCGCTGTCCCAACGATTGCAGCGCACCCGGATGCTGGAAGGCTGACGTCATCGTTGAAGTAACCTTCGTTGACTTGATCCGACTCTCTGGGACCCTGACCACCCGTGTCTCTCACCTCTTTTCTCAATACTGCCGGCTGGGTTTGATAACATGTGAGGATAATATCCGATATAAAAGACTTGCAATAAAGATGAAAAAACCATGTCCTTTCCTGTCCGAAAACCGATGCATGGTTCATGATTCCAAACCATTAAGCTGCATACTCTTTCCGGAGATTTACCAGGTCAAAGATCTGTTGCCTCAACTTTCCCAAAAACCGATATTTAATTCATTTCCATGCCTTAAGAAACCCATCGCTATTTCAGAAAATAGATACCAAGCCTTAAAAAAACTCAGAAGAATGAGTAAACAGGAACAGGCCCTGTCCCATGATTATTTGTTCGGTGTTCCAAGCTTTATCGTCTGCTCAAAACCCTTAAAGAAAAAACTTCGGCGCAGCCACCCGAAAACAACCCTATTTTCTTTAAAAGATTATGATAACATATTGAATAAAACCCTCAAAACATCCGGCTTTTTCGAAAGTGTGTTTGAAAAAATATCCCGATTAGACACCATGGCAGGAATGAAACATATCATTGAAAAGCTCAATGACCGCGTCATGATGACGCATCTTATGGAAAAGATGGTCCGACCGGGCGTTGTTCACAAATTAGAACGTCATCATATCAAGAAACTGAAAAGAAGCCTCCTCTCACCTGCGATATTTTTTATGTAAACATTCAGTCCTTTCATGGAAGGTCTAAAAGGGAGTTCAAGACAAACATTTCTTTTTAAGCCGAAGTTCCATAACCGCACAACAGGTGATCTATGAGACAAATGTGTATCATGGGCTGTCTTCGATGATACATTTTGCCGAAATGCTTCGCTTTAGTTTTTGGCAAGAATGCGGACAAAAGCCGACAATACGCGATATCTTCAGAATCATGGACTCTAAATAACACCGAGTCCTAACACGCTGCAACCAATTGCTTGTGGTTAAATCCCGGGAAATGTCATGGTGAAATTTTGGATTGGGATCCAGACCTGGCACGAAAATTGATTATTAATCATAGAATACATGCTGTAAATAATAACAATCTGTTTATAGCTCCGCGCGAAAACTCAAAAAAATAAAACTGGAGGTGAATTATGGATGCATGTCAACCTATTTTAAATACCGGCTTGCGCGGTTTCAATGTGGCTACGACCCGGGTGGGAGATGTTGACGGTACCGCCGGAAGATTGATCTACAGGGGGTATCTTGTACAGGATTTGGCCGGAAAAGTGTCGTTCGAGGAGGTTGCATATTTGTTGCTCTATGAAAGACTGCCTCAAAAAACAGAACTTGAAAACTTCAAGAAACAGCTTGTATCGGAACGGACATTTCCGCCTGGACTCATGGCAGCCCTTGAAACCATACCCAAAGATGCCCTTCCCATGGATGTCCTTCAGGCATCGACTGCCTTATTGGCACACCATGATCCCGATACCAGAGAGCATTCTCCTGAAGCTGCAGCCCGCATGGGCATAAAGTTGATTGCAAAATTCCCAACCATTGTTGCGGCCTGGGACCGCATTCGGAACAATCGTAAACCCATTGATCCGGAACCGGAGTTGAGCCATGCAGCCAACTTTCTTTATATGCTCAATGGAAAAATTCCGGACGATGAACTTGCCGGCTTTTTTGATACCTGCCTGGTACTCCATGCAGAACATTCATTTAACGCTTCAACATTTTCGGCGAGACAGGTGGCATCCACAAGGGCCCACATGTATTCGGCCGTTGCTGCCGGTGTCGGGTCTTTATCCGGTGAACTCCATGGCGGTGCAAATACGCGGGTTATGGAGATGCTTCTTGATATCGGCTCTGTTGACAAGGTTGATGGGTATGTGAACAATTTGCTCGACACCGGTGGAATTATCATGGGACTGGGTCATGCCGTTTACAAAACCGATGATCCGAGAGCACATATCCTCGCACCCATGTCTCAAAAAATGGGTGAGCGTACCGGAGAGCCAAAGTGGTATGAAATGTCCAAAATCCTTGAGAAAAAAGGTAAGGAAGCCTTTAAGCAGAGAAAAGGAAGAGATATTTTTGTTAATGTCGATTTTTACAGCGCATCGCTTTATTACTACATGGGGATTCCGGTCGATCTTTTTACGCCCATCTTTGCCATGGCCAGAATTTCCGGATGGGCAGCCCATATTATTGAAGAGCAGTTTGGGGGTGCCGCCTCAAAACCGGTGCTTTATCGTCCCGACTCTGAGTATATCGGGGAGTACTGCGGTCCCGAAGAGTGCGCCTTTGTGCCCATTGACGAACGATAATATCGTTTAAAAGAAGGTTTGCAGACGAATAAACCACGCCTGTTTCGGACCGAATAACAGAAAGGAGCTCCAATGAAAAAGTGGAGATGTACGGTCTGCGGCTACATTCATGAAGGAGAGGAGCCGCCCGAAAAATGCCCGGTATGTGGTGCGGATCGAAGTAAATTTGTCGAAATTGTTTCTAAAGAAGAAGAGATAGATGCGAAGACCGACCCAATAGAACCTGAAACTGGACCGAAAGAGACGGATGCTGAAACAAAGATCCCCGGCCCTTTGTCAAAATATGACCGAATATATCAACTGATGGTCAAGCACCATGTCCATCCGATTTCGGTCCATATCCCCAACGGTGTACTTCCCGTTTCCGTTATTTTTATTTTTTTAAGCGCAGTTTTAAAGTTCAGCGGCTTAGCTCAAGCTGCGTTCTATAACCTCATATTTGTTGTCTTTTCTATGCCGGTGGTACTTTTTTCAGGGATCGTTGTGTGGCGGAAAAAATACAATGGCGCGTTGACAAAACTGTTTATGACAAAGATTATTTGCGGTGGTTTGGTATCCGTAATGGCGATGATATTCGTCATATGGTCTATTGTCGATCCCGGGGTGCTGACAGGGACGTCAACCCATTTTGGCGTATTTCTATTTATCAACATCATCATGCTTGCCGCGGCCGTCATCGCCGGATTTCTCGGGGGGAAGCTTGTATTCAGAGAATAATTTGATGAAAGAAGGAGATTAGACGATGAATCAAGACGAACACACAGAAATACAGGATGCCCAGAAAGAAATCGCCAAAATTTTGGGAGCGATTCAAACGGAGGTCCCTATATTTTTGTACACCCAGCCGGGTCAAAATGATGTATTCAGCGATGCCGCCAGACAGGCCGTTCGTTTTTTTCGTCAGGTCACCGATAAAATTGTCTTTCGCGAATTTAATTTGTCACATGAGTCCGCCAAAAAACAAAAAATTGAATATTCACCGACCCTGGTTTTCGATCCGGAACGGTACAACATCCGGTGGCTGGGGGCACCTTTGGGTGAAGAGGGGCGCATTTTTCTAGAAGCTCTTATCCTCATCGGGCTTCAAAAAAGCAATCTCAACGAACAATCGCGGCAGGTCATAAAACGGATAGACGACCCAAGAGATATCAAGGTGTTTGTGAGTGCCACGTGTCCGTATTGTCCCCAGCAGGCACTGAACGCTTTAAAAGCGGCTGTTGAAAAACCCGCTTTAATTTCTCTGGAAATCATCGATATCCAGGCCAACCCGGACCTTGCCAATCGATATTCAGCCCAGTCCGTTCCTCAGACATATGCAAATGACATTTTGATTGCCCAGGGTGCCCAGACCGAAGAGCTTTTTATGCTTTCTTTGGATAGAATGGAGCAACAGACGGTATTCATACCTGAGGATGATGCAGAGGAAGTTGAAGCAGATCTGGTGATTGTTGGCGGCGGTCCGGCCGGACTGACAGCGGGGATATATGGCGCACGAAGCGGCCTCAAAACGGTTGTCGTGGAAAAAGGCGTCCTTGGAGGCCAGGTGGCCACGACCCCGATTGTTGAAAATTATCCGGGTCTTAAACAGATTGGCGGGAAAACGCTGGTAGATATTTTGGTTACCCATGCTCTGGAATATGTACAGATTTTTCCAGGAGAAGGGGTTCTGGATATTACGCCCAATGGTCCCATCAACGTGCAGACCAGCAGACGAAAGTTTAAGGCCAAGGCCGTACTGATAGCCACCGGAGCGACGTACAGGAATCTCGGCGTTCCCGGCGAATCACGTTTGTCGGGGCATGGGGTCAGTTATTGTAGTACCTGTGACGGCCCCCTGTTTAAAGGGAAAAAAGCCATTATCGTCGGCGGCGGCAACAGCGCCGTTACCGAGGCCCTCCACATGCATCACATCGGTGTCGATGTAACCCTGGTTCACCGGAGAGACAATCTGAGAGCTCATGACGCTTTGGTGAAAAACCTGATACAAAATAATATTCCGATACTCTTTAATACCGAAGTCAAGGAAATCAATGGAAAACATAAGGTTGAAGAAGTTCTGCTTCACAACAACAAAACGGAAGAAACTTCAACCCTATCTGTAAATGCCGTATTCATCGCCATCGGCTACGATCCTGCCGTCGATCTGGCGAAGGCCATCGGACTCGAGCTGACTGAAGAAGGCTACATCAAACATGACAACTACAGGACCAATATCCCGGGAATTTATACGGCCGGTGATGTTTCGGGGGGGTACAAGCAAATTGTAACGGCCGCCGGACACGGCGCAGAAGCGGCCTTGGCCATATTCGAAGACCTTATCCATCCATACTGGAAATAAATACGTCAGGGTTTCTGGAATAAACCGGTCAATGTCGAAGGTAAACCCTTAAACAGTCCGCCTGTAGTCCAAAAGCAGTGGAGATTTAGACCCTTCAATTGTACTTTCATCCGAGGACGGGAAACGGATTTAACTGGCCATACTCGATTTCTCGGGAAAACATAAATATACCCGCAGAGAAAGCCGATTATGAAAAATAAAATTGTAAAAGATTTAATGAACCCCATATCAGAATATGAGACCATTTCCATTGAATCCAATTTATATGAGGCCGCCCTTGCCCTTGACAAAGCTCAAAAAGCGTATGAACAGGGACTGTATCCCCATAGAATCCTTCTTATATCTGATGAAAATGGAGAAATTGTCGGCAAAATTAGCCAGCTGGATGTCCTCAGAGCATTGGAACCCAAAGGATGCCAGATCCAGGATTCCAAAACCCTATCCAGATTTGGTGTCAGTTCTTCGTATTTAAAACCGATGCTGAGTCAATGGGGATTTTGGGACAAACCTTTGATTGATATCTGTAAAGGTGCGGGCCGGCTTAAAGTCAAAATACTGGTCTGCGCTCCAGCCGAAGGAGAGTATGTTCCAGAAGACGCATCCTTAAGTGAAGCCATACATCAGCTGGCTCTGGAGCATCATCAGTCTTTACTGGTAACCCGGGGCAAAAAAATTGTGGGGATTCTGAGACAAACAGAGATGTTCAAAGAGGTTGTACAAACACTTTCCGCTTGTGAACTCTAACTGTCCGGCACGTATCTTCTTAATGGGTTTAGTGAGTAAAAGTATTTGGAATTAATCTATGGCAGGAGATTTTGAATTTAAGATTGGCAACGGTCATTATAACGTAAAACAATTTATTTTTCTTGTTGCCGGTATATTGCTCTTTGCACTGGTGTATTATTCACCGCCGTGGTCAGATGCAATCGATCCGGCCGGAAAACATTTTGTACTGAGCAGAGAGGGAAAAGGCGCTCTGGCGATATCTCTGTTTGCCACCATCTGGTGGGTTTTGGAAGTCGTACCCGTCGGCGTCACCAGCCTTGCCATCGGCGTCCTTCAGGTCTATTTCCTGATCCGTCCGGCCAAGGCGGCGTTCACGGACTTTATGGACCCCTCGGTTATGTTTATTTTCGCCTCCATCGTCATCGGCATGGTTTTTACAAAAACAGGACTTACCAAACGGATGGCCTATAAAATGCTGATAATTGTCGGTGAAAAAACCAGCATGATTTATCTCGGCTGTTTTGTATTGACCGCTGCTTTGACTCACATTATGGCCCATACAGCTGTAGCGGCAACCATATATCCGCTCCTTGTTTCTATTTACGGACTTTATGGAGAAGAAGATCAACCAACGAAGTTTGGCAAGGGACTTTTTATGGGCATGGCTTATGTCGCCGGGGCAGGGAGCATTGTAACGTTATTGGGAGCTGCACGCGGTGCGGTTGCCATAGGTTTTTATAATGACGTCATTGGCCAGGATATCACATTTTTCCAATTAAGTTATTACATGTTCCCCATAGGGTGGCTGATGGTTTTTTTATTGTGGATATTTTTTATGATTTTCTTCAAACCCGAAAAGAGCGCTATCCCAGGGTTAAGAGAAAGGGCTGTTCAGCTCAAAAAAAACCTGGGACCGGTTACCGGAAAAGAAATAATTGCCATGGTCATCATCTTTGCCTGTATTCTGGCAATGTCTCTGAGTTCCTTTTTCCCGGCATTAAAGATTCTCGATAAAACGGCCATTATCTTAACATCAACGATTCTTTTTTTTATCACAGGTATCCTGAATATTGATGATCTTGAAGAGATACCATGGAATATCATCTTGCTCTTTGCAGGTGCCATGAGCATGGGTTTTTGCCTCTGGCAAACAGGTGCGGCCAAGTGGCTTGCGGTAAAATGGCTGATGATATTCCATTCTTCAAGCGGTTTCTTCTTTATAATGGGCATTGCATTTTTTGTTATGATCATGACCAATTTTTTAATGAACGTAGCAGCCATTGCGATCTCCCTGCCGGTTGCCTTGGTGCTGGCTTCTTATCTAAACGTAGCACCGGATGTCGTCCTTTTTACATCCTTGGTCACGGCAGGAATGCCGTTTCTCTTGCTTGTCGGAGCTGCTCCAAATGCTATTGCATATGAATCCGGACAATTTACACCCGCTGAATTCTTTCTATACGGAATACCGGCCAGTATCTTGCTGATCGCAGTGATCGGTTTTGCAGTTTATGTTCTGTGGCCGATCATGGGCATGCCGATTCACTGATGAGTCGATATGAACCATCGCTCCATATGATGGTCTTTTAACTCGATAATTCCCTGTAGCTTGCTGCAGGGAGATTCATTAAGAATATCATTGAAAATCATTAACATAATTCACCAGTTGTACAGGGTGATAATCAAGGGGGAAATTATGGGTAAAATTGTTCACACATCACATATTACGATTACGAGAGAAATGGGGCCGACCCGGAAAGCCGTGATCAAGGGTTTCGCAGAACCGGTCTATTACGGGGTCCACGGCGGAATCAAAAATTTCTATAAAGTTGATCCGGAAGAAGAACATGCGGCAACATTAGATCACATTGTCGGTGCTGTGGGCGGCTGAATGATGGGCACACTGGCCGCGGTGCTGGCCGGCAAAAAGATTCGGACCTTTCGAGATCTGTTTAAAGCCATCGTAACCGGTGACATCGAAGACGTCGACGGTGTATTGAAAATTACGTGCATTAACGTCAGTTACCAGCTTAAATTGCCCAAGGAAAAGAGGACAGCGGCAAAAGATGCGCTGGAAGTCTATTTGAAATTGTGTCCCGGGGCCCAGAGCGTCATCGGCTGTATTGATATCAACCATGAACTGACTATGGAAGACTTAATTGAATAAAAAGGAGGTATTGTATGAGTCAAACAGAACAAAATCTACAGGAAGCATTTGCCGGGGAATCCCAGGCCAACCGTAAATATCTTGCATTTGCGAAAAAGGCTGATCAGGAAGGTTATTCTCAGGCGGCCAAACTCTTCAGGGCGGCTGCAGAGGCTGAAACCGTCCACGCCCATGCACATCTGAGGGTTCTCAAAGGAATAAAATCAACCGCTGAAAACCTCAAAGAGGCCATTGCCGGTGAAACCCATGAATTCAAAAGTATGTATCCGGCCATGATCGACACAGCACAATCAGAAGGAGACAAAGCAGCCGAAAGAAGCTTTACCTATGCCAATGAAGTTGAAAAAATACACGCCGATCTTTACCAGAAAGCTCTGGACAGTCTTGATAATCCTGAAGCCGTGGAATGCTATTATGTCTGCGCCGTGTGCGGCTATACCTGTGAAGATGAACCCCCTGAAACATGCCCGGTTTGCAACGCCAATATCAAAGCTTTTTCTAGGGTGGATTAAAAAAATCACAAACATTCAAACATTTAAAAAGGAGGTTGAAAATGGCAAAAGTGCTTATCGGATATTACAGCAGAACTGGAAATACTGAAAAAATGGCGGAATATATTGCCGAAGGTGTCCGTCTTACCGGAAACACCGCGGAGCTGAAAAAAATCTCTGAAATAAAAGATGAAAAAGATTTGGGAGGATACGACGGTTTTATATTCGGATGTCCCACGTATCATCGGGATATTACTGCGGGCATGAAAACATTTCTTTTCTTGGCGGAAAAGGCCAATCTGGTGGGAAAGATGGGAGGTGCCTTCGGATCTTATACACATAGCGGGGAATCTGCCGACATGATATTTGACACCATGCTTTACGTATTCAAAATGGACCTGGTTGATCTGGGTTCATTAAATCTGAAAGAACAGGCGTTGGAAACTGAGGAAGGGATGCGGGCCTGCCAGGATTACGGTAAAGCCATTGGTCAGAAGTTTGCTTAACTCAACGGCTTGAAATTTATTTTAAAAAGGAGAAAGAAATGAAAGTAAAAGTCACTGGAAATTGTATGGGAGATCGACGTTGTAACGACCTGTGTCCTGAAGTTTTCGAATACGATGAGGACGAACTGAAGTCTATTGTTAAAGTGGATGAAGTTCCCGCACAATACGAGGCGCTTGTCAGGCAGGCTGCAGATGAATGCGGCGCCGATGCCATCATCATAGAAGATGACTGATACCATTTAAACGGGGCCAGGGCACCACGGTGCAAATCTGGCCCCGTCGCGTTTTATATGCGAAAACATTTGATTTGTTTGACATACTATTGTGTGGAATTATATTAAGATCAATAGAGTTCTAAATCGTATCCTGCACCATCAACAGTCACCCATACAACCCCGGGAGGTGTGTCATGAAAGAGATATCGATTCTGGTTGGCGGGAAAGCGGGGGATGGTATCCGACAGGCCGGGCACGTCATTGCCCGACTTTTGAATCGAATCGGCTATCGGATTTTTTTCTATGATGATTATCCCTCTCTGATCCGTGGCGGTCACAATTTCTCCATCATCCGGGCCGCGGAAAAGCGCGTTATTGCGCACAAAGAGACGGTCGATGTCATTGTTGCCTTGAATCAGGATGCCGTGGAAAACCATAAACATCGGCTCAATACCGGCGGGATAATTCTCTTTGATTCTAAAAAAGCGAATGCTGAAGGCTTGGGATTCGACTTTATGGAAATTGTCAAAGAGTTTGACGGAAAGCCGATTATGAGGAATACCGCAGCCATCGGGGCACTGGCCGGCACATTAAATATCGAATGGTCTGTTCTGGAAAAAGTTATCATGGATGCCGTAGAAAAGGACGTCGACTTGAATCTCAAAATCGTCCGGCACGCTTATGACCGGATTGAAAACCCTTCCAAGCCTGTGGCAAAACTGGATCAAAAACCCCTTCCACTGGTCTCCGGCAATGAAGCCATTGCCCTTGGGGCGGTCAAAGCCGGTCTGAACATGTACATTGCCTATCCCATGACCCCCGCATCGGCCATTCTCCATTATCTGGCAGCCCTCGAAAACGAATTGGGGGTGGTTACCGTACACCCTGAAAGTGAGATTGGTGTTGCACTCATGGCATTAGGAGCCGCCTATGCCGGCGCAAGGACCATGGTCGGCACCTCCGGCGGAGGATTCGCGTTGATGACAGAAGCGTTGAGCCTGGCCGGACAGGGTGAACTTCCCATGGTTATCGTGGAAGCTCAGAGACCTGGGCCAAGTACCGGTGTTCCCACATACACCATGCAAGGCGATCTGGCCTTTGTTGTCCATGCCGGGCATGGGGAATTTTCAAGGGTGGTGCTGGCACCCGGTGATGCCGATGAGGCATTTTACACGGCCGGGATGGCCATGAACCTTGCATGGAAATTTCAGATTCCGACCCTTGTGCTTTCCGACAAGCATTTGAGCGAGAGCATATTCAGCTTCGAGGCCGATCTGGACAAGGTTAAACCGGAGAAGCCATTTTTATGGAGCAATCAGGGAGAATACCAAAGATATATAGACACTCAAAACGGCATTTCCCCGTTGGCCTTTCCGGGAAATCCGGCAGCAATCATTAAAGCCACTTCTTATGAACATGATGAGTTCGGTATTGCCACTGAGGAACCTGAAACAATTGCGCAAATGCAAAGGAAACGGTTGCGTAAGGGAAAAGCCTTGGAAGATGAGCTTGAAAAATATGAAACAGTGAAGGTATACGGAAACCCTGATTCAAAAACCGCCCTCCTGTGTTGGGGCTCTACCAAAGGGGCGTGTATAGAAGTGGCCGAAGCCCTATATCTTAAAGTGGTCCAACCCCTGATATTGGAGCCTTTACCGGTAAAGGCGCTAAAAAAAGCCCTGTCCGGCGTCGACAAAATCATAGACGTGGAAGTCAATGCCACTGGACAACTGGCAAAACTTATTTCCGGCCATGGTTTCTGCATTGACGATATGATTTTACGTTTTGACGGGCGTCCTTTTACCGTGGATGTTTTGATTGACAACGTAAAGGAGGTGCTCTCATGACAACCATTAAAGAATTAGGGACCTATGCCCAGAATACCTGGTGCCCCGGTTGCGGCAACTTCGGCATCTTAGCATCCATCAAAAAAGAATTGGCAGATCTTGAAGATGATGGACTCGATCTTAATAAAGTAGCCATAGTCTCGGGAATTGGATGTCATGCCAAGATTGTGGACTATGTCAACGTCAACACCTTCTATTCGATTCATGGCCGGGTTCCCCCGCCGATGACCGGAATTAAGCTGGCCAATCCGGATTTGACGGTAATCGGCCATTCCGGTGACGGAGATGCCTATGGTGAAGGCATTGAGCATCTTATTTTCAGTGCCAAGCGAAATTTAGACATGACGTTCATTGTTCACAACAACAGGGTATACGGTCTCACAACCGGTCAGTTTACGCCCACCAGTCCTTCCGGGTTTAAAGGGCGGTCGACCCCGAAAGGCAGTCCCGAAGAACCGTTGAATCCCATCGAGCTCATACTCTCCGCCGGTGCAACTTTTGTCGCCAGAGGGTATTCGCGAAATATGGAACATCTTCAGTCTTTGATAAAAGCGGCAATCAACCATAAAGGGTTTTCCTTTATTGATGTGCTTCAACCTTGTTTCACCTTTTTTAATACCTATGATTATTACAACGAAAGGGTATATGAAATTAACCAACGGGATCATGATGCTTCCGATAGAAACGCGGCGTTTGTTAAGGCCCGAGAATGGGCGTATGGAGAGGGGGATCAGATTCCCATAGGTGTTTTTTATCAGGTTAAAAAACCCACCTATGAAGAAAAACTTTTGGCAGGAAGGGTCCCTGTTCAATCAACCCCCGGAGATATCCGGCCGGTCCTCGAAAAACATATATAACGGGGTGCTTTGGCAAAAAACTTCCCGAGCCTTGGTTGCAATTCGAACTCAACGGAATAAGGAGCGTAAATCCAATGAGAGAAAAAGTTGAAAAAGCGTTAAATGATGTCAGACCATCTCTTCAGGCAGATGGTGGAGATGTGGAACTTGTGGATGTGGAAAATAATATTGTCAAGGTAAGATTAAAAGGCGCCTGCGCCGGCTGTCCCATGTCCCAGATGACACTCAAACAGGGCATCGAGCGGTATATCAAGAAGATGGTCCCGGAAATAATCAGCGTGGAGTCCGTGTAACTTCGTGACAAATTAAGGAGCAGAACCTGACCCTGTTAAAAATGAGGTGTTGGTATTAGGAAAGTTATAGTACGCTTACCAGGTCTACCTTTATCGAGAACTTATCACCCAACCTCTTGACAATGCCCGATCATTGAAGATATGGAGGGTTGTTCATGATTAAGGTCAAAACAGAGCGTTTTTCAAAGGTCTCGAGAATTAATGGGGTCAAAGGAGGGTTTCATGGCAGTAATTACCATTAGCAAAGAATTTGGTACTGAAGGTGAAAAAGTCGCATCGCTGGTCGCGGAAAAACTTGGCTACGAATACATCGGAAAAAGTTTGGTCGCTGATATTGCTAAAGAACTCCATATTTCTGAAAGTGAAGCGGAAACGTTTCACAAAACTTCTCAGTCACGGATTCTTCGTTTTGTCGATCGTTATACATGTTCTATTGTCCAGAAGGTGGTTGACCGTGAACATGGTTGTTTGGACGACAAGAACTATTATGAGGTCACCAAAAAGTTGGTTGAAAATGTATATGAGGCCGGTGACGTCATCATTCTTGGATGGGGAAGCCAGTGTCTCTTAAAAGGAAAGCCGGATACGCTTCATGTGCGTTTGATAAAAGATAATAATCTGAAAATAAAGGAGATTATGCAATCCCAAAATCTTAGTCACAAAGCTGCAAAAGATTTTATTGACAGAGAAGAAGGTGATTTAAAGGCTTATGTCAAACACTACTTTAACGAGGATTGGAAGGCTGCACACCTATATGACCTTATTATAGATATGGGAAAAACATCGGTGGAAAAAGCCGTTGACATGATATGTGACAACGTAAAATATAAAACCGAATAATCGAAATTTGAGTATCGCCTTGTACCTATAAAAAAAGACTGATGGCTTTAAACCGCGATAAGTACATAAAATCCACCCGGCAACTGGTTGCTGATCAAATTTTAAAACCCGCCCAGCAGTTTTTCAACAAGGAAGCTTCCAGCAGTATATTGCTCATTGCCGCGACAGCCATTGCTCTGATTTGGGTCAATTCCAGAATCGGGGAAACCTATCACAGCTTTTGGCATACCGAAGTTTCCTTTTCCTTCGGATATTTTCACATCAGCAAAACACTTCTCCACTGGGTAAACGACGGACTCATGTCTTTGTTTTTTTTTACAGTGGGTCTCGAGATCAAACGCGAAATTCTCGTAGGAGAGCTCGCGACCCCCAAAAAGGCTTTGCTGCCGGTGATTGCCGCCCTGGGAGGAATGATTGTACCCGGCCTGATCTATGCAATACTTAATGTCGGAACACCCACCATCAACGGATGGGGAGTTCCCGTTGCAACGGATATCGCCTTTGCTTTGGGGGCTGTGGCCGTATTCGGCCACAGACTGCCGGTGGGTCTGAGGATCTTTTTGGCGGCCTTCGCCATTGCCGACGATCTGGGTGCGGTGGTCATTATCGCAATCTTCTATACCAAGGAAATCGTCTGGTCTAATCTTATCATCAGCCTGTTTTTGATTTTCGGACTTGCGGTTGCAAACTTTTTCTGGATTCGACAGACCCTAGTATATGCAATCCTGGGACTTGCCGTCTGGTTTTTTGTCTTAGGATCCGGGGTTCATCCAACCATTGCCGGCGTTATCGTTTCTCTTTTTGTACCGGCCCGGGGAAGGTATGATACCGACAACTTTTTGCAAAACGTAAAGAACATAACAGAAAAGTTCGAATGTGAAGAACAGAGTTGTGGTTATTCAATCCTTTTGAATCAGGAACACTTGTATGCCGTTCAAGCGCTGGAGTTGGCCTGCCATGATGTTGAAACACCTCTCCAACGCCTGATGCATGCGTTGCATCCATGGGTTGCATTTTTGATTCTTCCCCTTTTTGCCATGGGGAATACGGGTTTAATCTTTCGAGGTATCGTTTTTTCTGAAGCGGTCTCAAATCCTGCAGTCATAGGGATTATCTTTGGTCTGGTTGTCGGAAAGCCCATCGGCGTCATGCTATTTTCCTATCTCTCGGTCAAGACCGGACTTGCTTCATTACCCCAAGAAGTTCGGTGGTCGCACATTTTAGGAGGGGCTATGCTTGGGGGAATCGGCTTCACCATGTCTTTGTTTCTTTCCGAACTTTCTTTTTCCGACCCTCATATTCTCGATTATGCAAAAATTTCGATCCTGACAGGGTCCATCCTCTCAGCGGTTTTCGGTATGTCTTATCTCGGTTTCATCAGTACCTCTGCTTCTGATAGAGAATAACGGCATAGATAAAATTTAAAAAAATATTCAATTGTTTCAAATCGGGAGGATGTCATATGGATTTTGCGTTATCTAAAGAGCTTCAAATGCTGAAAAAGGCGGTTTTTGAATTTGCGACCAAAAAAATTGCACCCCATGCCGATCAATGGGATGCAGACCATTACTTTCCGTATAAGGAAGCGATCAAACCCATGGGAGAACTCGGTTTTTTCGGAACGGTTATTCCTGAAAAATACGGCGGGGAAGATATGGGCTGGCTGGCGGCAATGATTGTGACCGAAGAAATCGCAAAAGCATCCAGCTCTCTGAGGGTTCAAGTCAACATGCAGTGCCTTGGAAGCGCATTTACCATTTGCAAATACGGGAGCGAAGCCTTAAAACAGAAATACATCCCCAAGCTGCTGAACGCCGACACCATCGGTGGATTCGCCATCACAGAACCCGATGCCGGCTCCGATGTGATGGCCATGACATCCACCGCAGAGGACAAGGGAGACCACTGGCTCTTGAACGGCTCCAAGACCTGGATTTCCAATGCAGATGTTGCCGATGTCATTGTCTATTACGCATATACGGATCCAGATAAGGCCTCCAAGGGTCTTTCGGCCTTTGTTGTGGAGCCGAAGAACTTTAACGGTGTTAAAACATCGGTGTTAGAAAAAATGGGGTCTCACTCTTCTCCCACCGGTGAAATATTTTTAAACAATACACGGGTGCCCCGGGAAAACATCATCGGAAAACCCGGAGACGGCGCAAGGATACTCTTCGGCTCACTCAACCAGACCCGTCTGTCTGCAGCCGCCGGTGCCGTGGGGGTTGCCCAGGCATGTCTGAATGTGTCGGTGAAATACTGTAATGAACGGAAACAGTTCGGAAAACCCATCGGCGAGTTTCAAATGAATCAGGATATGATTGCCCGGATGTCTGCCGAGATCGAGGCGGCCCGGCTTCTGGTTTACAAGGCTGCCTGGGAAAAGGATCAGGGGAACGTCAACAACGGACTCGATGTGGCACAGGCAAAGTATTTTGCCGGTGAAGTCGTAACAAGGTGTGCCAACTATGCCATGAGAATTCTGGGGGCTTACGGATATTCTACAGAGTATCCCATCGCACGCTTTTATCGGGACACCCCCACCTATACCATGGTCGAAGGATCGGCCAACATCTGTAAATGGATCATTGCTCTGGATCAACTCGGAATTCGAAAAGCGAACAGATAATTATAGGGAATCATCCATACTCATGTTTTCGATGCTTCCCTGAACCCGTAACGGTTACAATCGACCTGTTCGTTATAGTTTATCGGATGAAAGGAGTGTGCTCAAGATGAAAACTATAATTCTGGTCAGACACGCCAAGTCAAGCTGGAAAGACCCCGGTCTGGACGACTTTGACAGACCTTTGAACAAAAGAGGTAAAAAGAATGCGCCGCTTATGGGGGAAAAACTAAAAGAACGACAAATTACGCCTGACCTTGTTCTGTCAAGTCCTGCAAAAAGGGCCAGAAAAACGGCCACAGCCATTGCCAAAGCCATCGGTTATCCCAAAAAAAAGATTATCTTTGACGACAACATGTATCATGCAGATGCAAGGTATCTGTTCGAAATGGTTAGAAATCTGGATGATAAGTATGAAACAATCATGCTTTTTGGGCATAACCCTGATTTTAATGACTTGGCCAACATGTTGCTTAAAAAAAGTTCGGTACATAACATTGTTACCACTGGCGTATACTGCATCAAACTTAATGTGAACCAATGGCAAAAAGTACGGGAAGGAAAAGGCGAATCAGTCTTTTACGATTATCCAAAGCAGTATCAGGCTGAGTGAAGCTTCCTATTGAGAATTAAAGAATGCGAGATCATTTAAAATTCAGTTTGCCTGACGAGTACAACCCACAGCAGCTGGCCGGCGCATTGGCTGATCATTATGTGATCAAAAAAGAGCGACCCGTGCTGAAGAGCATGTCGATTTACGATACGTTTGACTGGCGCTTGTTTAATAAATCATTTGTTTTGTACACGTCCGAAAACAAACTCTTTCTTCGCAAACTGTTCAAAAACGCCATTATTCACAGTGCCGCAATTACCTCGCCACCTGGTTTTTTATGGGATATCCCTGAAAGTGAATTAAAAAAACGGCTATCACCGGTTTTAAAAATGCGAGCACTTTTAAAACTTGTTGAGCTACATTTTCGATTAACGGCTCATCGCATTTTAAACCAGGATGAAAAAACAGTGGCCCGCTTGGTCTACGAGGAAATTAGATCCGCACGAGGACGAGGTGCCCCGGTTTTGGCAACCTATTTGTGGCTGCAAGCGCTTAAAGGGTATACTAAGGATTGCCAAAACATCACCAAACACCTCGAAAAAGCCGGATTTAAAGCGCTTAAAAAAGAAGACATCTACTTTAAAGCGATGGAGGCAGCGGGCAAAAGTCCGGGCAGTTATTCTTCAAAATTGAAAATACAACTCGATCCGGCTATGCGTTCTGATGAAGCCACTAAAGTCATTTTACGTTATTTGCTGCAAATAATGAAGATCAATGAAGCCAACCTTGAGAAGGACCTGGATACGGAATTTTTACATGATTTTCGAGTTGCGATTCGGCGCACCCGCTCTGCATTGAATCAAATTAAATCCGTGTTTCCAAAAAATATAGCCGGCCGATTTAAAAATGAGTTTGCTTTTGTGGGCAAACTCTCCAACCCGTTGCGCGACTTAGATGTCTACCTTCTCAAGGAGGACGCCTTTAAGGCGATTCTCCCACCTGTCTTGCGTGATGACATTGACCCTCTGTTTGACTATTTGCGTAAAAATCGATCAAAGGCCCTACAAAAAGTTATCCGCGGTTTAAAGTCTAAAAAGTATGCACAAATCATGCAGAATTGGGAATCTTTCTTAGATGAACCCGTTCAGGATCCGCCGCCGGCACCTGATGCTGATTTGCCTATTATTACCTTGGCGCGAAAAAGAATCTATAAGCAATACCGGCGCATCGTAAAAGACGGCAGCCGGGTCCTTGAGAACACCGAGGACAAGAACTTGCATGCACTGCGAATTGAATGCAAAAAATTGCGGTACCTGATGGAGTTTTTCTCCAGTCTGTTTCCACGCAAAAAAATCAATATGTTGATTGCCCAATTGAAGACACTGCAAGACAATTTAGGGGATTATAATGACCTGTGTGTTCAGGAAACATACCTGCTGAACAGTTGCCGAGGAGTTGCCCGCAACCCATCGGAAATCTAAAAAAGCACAGGCGGCAATTGGCAGCCTGATCGGAACTTTGGATAGAGATAAAGCGGATCATTAAAGATGCATTTGCCAAAACGTTTACAGACTATGCATCGTCTTCGAATAAAAGAGCATTTAGTGAACTTTTCGCGTCAAAGCAGAAAGAGACGGTTCCATGACAACATTGGCACTATACAGTAATAAAGGGGGCGTGGGCAAAACCACGGCGGCAGTAAACCTGTCCTATTTGGCCGCGCAGGCAGGTGCTAAAACCCTGATCTGTGACCTTGATCCCCAAAGTTCCGCAACCTATTATTTTCGAGTCAAACCCAAACTGAAGTTCGGTGCAAAAGGGTTTGTTAAAGGTGGCAAGCAGATAAATAAAAGCATTAAAGGCACTGATTATGAAAACCTGGACCTGCTGCCGGCCGATTTCGCACTTCGTAATTTAGATGCCGTTTTTGGTAAATTTAAACGTCCGAAAGAGCGGTTGAATAAAATTCTAAAACCACTCAAGTCTGAATATGACCTGGTCATTTTAGACTGTCCGGTCACCATCAGTATCCTGGCCGAAAATATATTCAATGCTGTTGAGTTCATCCTCGTTCCGCTTATTCCAACAACGCTTTCTGTTAGAACCTATAAACAATTACTGTCATTCTGCAGAAAGCAATAAATATGATGCTGGTAAAATTTACGCCTTTTTTTCCATGGTCGACAGACGCAAAAAAATGCACAAAGAACTCATGGCAATGATGTTGAAGGAGTTTAATGGTGTGTTGCGAAGCCTTATTCCATATTTATCGCAGATCGAAAGAATGGGAATTGAGCGCGAGCCGGTTGCGGCATCTGCACCGGGGTCAGTGGCTTCAAAAGCATATCAAAACCTGTGGGCAAAATTCCAGGAAGCCGCATTTGCGAACCCGAGCATTTGAACCCGGATTTATATTTAACTCTGGGGCGGGATGTTTTTATTTGTTAAATTGTTCCATGAAAAAATTTTTTTTCAAACCGTGTAAACTCGTGATCAAAGGATCGTAAAGAAAGAACATATTCCAATATAAAAACATTCCGACCCCTCATTTAACTAGTGTCCATCCATAGCGGGATGGTCGTTGACTTAAAACCAGGAAAAACATGAACGCTATCATTCCACGGTTTGAATTTCGTGCATTTGCCCAAAATTTTGGGATGGTTGAAGAAAAAATAAGGAAGCTTGCCGAATTTGAGAGATTCCGTGAAAGTTCGGAGATTTACATTTTATCTACAGCCAATAACCATAACAACACGAAAATCCGCAACAACATGATGGATATTAAGCGTTTCGTGAAGGAAAAAAGAGGACTCCAGCAATGGGAACCTAAAATGAAGGCAGAATTTCCCATCAAGGTGAATGTTATCTGTGATGAAGTGTTTCCTGCTTTTGGCGCCGCCGTTCCGGCGTTCCATCGATCAGAATATACTTTGGCGCAGTTCCTTGAGGATATAATTAAACCACATTCGGAATTGGCGTTAGCCTATGTATTCAAGCGCCGTTATGGTTATTCCGTCAAGGGGTGTCATCGCCGAGATTGCGGATCTGCTCATCAATGGGGCGGCCATTAAAACCATAGCGGTAGAGTCCGTAGATGTAGAAGCGGTATTGAAGGTAAAAGCGACGCTTGGATTGGAGGAATATGAAAATGTGAACTACATATTGGCAATTAAGCGAATTATAGGCATGGAGCCTCTTCCGGAATAGAAAATAAATATCATGATTTTGTGAGGCACTGATGGCTCTGGAAATCGAAAGAAAATTCTTGGTTAAGGAAGGTGCCTGGCGCAATGAAAAGGGAACAACGTACTGCCAGGGTTATTTAAACAGCGCTAAAGAAAGGACCGTTCGAGTGCGCATTATCGACGTAAACGGGTATTTAACTGTCAAGGGCATTTCGCGGGGAGCTGTGCGTGTGGAGTACGAATATGAAATTCCCGGAACCGAAGCCGAAGCCATGCTGAACGATCTGTGTGAAAAGCCCCTCATCGAAAAAATGAGGTACAAAATCGAGTTCAAAGGACTCGTCTGGGAGGTTGACGAATTTTTTGGTGAAAATCAGGGTTTGATCGTCGCCGAGGTGGAGCTTGAAAGTGAAGACCAGACATTCGTTAAACCTGAATGGGTCGGTGAGGAAGTCACCGGCGACCCCAAATATTTCAATGCGAATCTGATTCACCACCCTTATAGCAGGTGGTGACATGAAGCACCGGGCCATAAAAAATAAAGGTTAACATATTTGATTACCAACAAAAAAGGTCTATAATATCACTTGACACAAGCTGCTGATGCTAATTATATTTTAATTGTTAAAGAAAAGTTGCTCGATAAATTTTATGAAACATTGGGATAGAGGGGAAAAGGCCGGAAGGAAATGATAATGAAACAGGATGATCTCACCCAGTTGAAACATGTTGGTGTTTCTCGCATGAAATTGCTCAACGATTTTGGAATCACAACCATAGAGCAGCTTCATGAAATACCACTGGAAAAACTGTCCGAAATCAAATCCATCGGCAGACATTATGCCAAACTAATTAAGGACTCTGTGAATGAATATTACAGGGAAAAACACGAAAAATTGCCCGGAAAGACCGCATCTGACAAAGAGAGAGAAACCCAGAAGATCAACCGGAATTTACAGAAAAGAATTAAAAGGCTTCACAAGAATTTAAACCGGGTGAACGAAAATTTAAAGCCCTTGTGGGAAAAAAAATATCTGGAATTGTATGTTGATTTTAAAAAGAAGTTTAAGAAGCTTAAAGCCCGCCTCAACGCCCTCGGTCGAATTAAAGAAAACCTTCCCAAAAAGGACAAGAAAAATATTATCAAAAAAGCGGATACCCTTATTACAACTTTGAAAAAAGTCGGGAAAAAACCGAAAAAGAAAAAATACAAACAAACAACTCAGGAAATTCAATCATTTTCCAGATTGCTACGGGATATTATTTCCTGAATTTTGATTACAGCCATTTTCGAAAATTCATAAATTAAATTAACCGCGATTGATAATACAGGCGCTGATAGGGATGTTGTCCGTCCGTTCGATTAACCCATGCATGCCGTGTTAGTGGCTTATGGTCTCATAGATTTCGTAAAAGGTTTTTTCTCCGATCAGGGAGTCCACCTGTCCTTGAATTTCTCTTCTTTTTTTGCTATGCACCCATTTCTTCCAGTCGTCGGCTGTCTCCCACTTGCTTATAACCAGGAAATCTTCGGGATCTTCGAGGCTTCTTAATGTTTCGCTGGAAATATATCCAGGTTGTTTTTTCGCCTGCGAGCGTAATTCCGAAAGAAGCGGCAGAAGTTCTTCCGGCTTATCGACTTGCCATTTGCGTTTAATAATAACTTGAATAGGCATTTATCCCTCCCTGTGGATTAAAATCTTAATACTTTTGTGGAACCAAACCGCACTGAAAAACTTAAATCATCCGGGCAGTTCAACGCCCGTCATTAGATGATCTTCCATGAATCTGATTTCATCAATGCCCGATATCAAGACCTCAGGATCTATCTGGAGCTCTTCTTGGGGGATCTTACCTTTATACTCAACTTTGGACAGAATATGCTTAATACAGTTGAGTCGTGCCTTTTTCTTGTTGTCGGAGCGGATAATTGTCCAGGGAGAAATGGTGCGGTTGGTTTCATTGAGCATCTGGAACTTTCTTACGGTGTAATCATCCCACCTTTCCTGTGCCTCTCTGTCCACCGGAGAGATTTTATACTGTTTCAACGGGTCCGTCTCTCTCCCTTTAAACCGGCGCAACTGCTCCTCTTTGGAAACAGAGAAAAAGAACTTGAACAAAAGAATTCCGTTCTTTACCAGCATTGCTTCAAGCATCGGTGTGTCTTTTAGAAAGCGCTTATTTTCCTCATCGGTGCAAAACCCCATTGTCGGTTCAACCATGGCACGGTTGTACCAGCTGCGGTCAAACAGTACAATTTCTCCGGCGGATGGGAGGTGTTGGATATACCTTTGAAAATACCATTGGGTTCGTTCCCTGTCGCTGGGCTTTAAAAGGGCGACAACCCGGGCACCCCGTGGATTCAAATGTTCGATAATCCTTTTGATCGTGCCGCCTTTTCCGGCGGCATCCCGCCCTTCAAACAGCAGCAAGACGCGTTGTTCGTTGGCAATGACATGCTTTTGCCATTTCAAAAGTTCGATCTGCAGTTTGTTCAGCTCCTCTTCGTATTCGAGGGTGAATTTTTTTACCCAAACCGGCTTGCGTCCTTTTGTTTTTTTCTTATTTACATTTTTAAAACTGGTATGTTCGGTCAATTTTTTCTTTATTTTTTTTTCTTTTTTCTTGCCTTTCTCCTTTTTTTTCTTTTTGCCTTTGGAAGCCTTTTCTTCATTTACCGTATTCTGCTCGGATTTTTTCGCTTCTAAGGATTTCTTTTTCTTTTTTTTATCTTTTGCCATCCTGTCCCCCCTTTGTTCATGCAAAAGTACTTTAATCATACCAGGAATCTACCGTATTTTTTTCGTTGCTTTTTCATTTCCTTTAATTCTTTGTTCCCCGGGATTACAATAGTCGGATCCAAGGCTAAATCGAGTTTTCGGCTTCTGCCTTTATATCGCACTGAATTGAGAATCAGCTTCATGGTTTCTCTTCGAGCCAGATGCTTATTGTCGGATCGTATCACCCACCAGGGCGATTTTTTCGTATGGGTTTTTTTCAACAACATGAACTTCTTTTCGGTAAACTCATTCCACAATTCCTGGGCCTGCAAGTCCACTTCGGAAAGTTTCCATTGTCGAAGCGGGTCGTTTTTTCTCCGATCAAATCGCCTTTTCTGCTCCGGCTTGGTTACTGAAAAGTAGAGTTTAATCAGTATGGTCTTGCCGGCATCTTCGAGAAAGTTTTGTTCGTAAGTGATAACCTTCTTCATGAAGCGTTTATATTGGGCCTTGGTGCAAAATCCCATCACCGGCTCGACCAAAGCCCGGTTGTACCAGCTTCTGTCAAATAAAACGACCTCTCCGGCATGTGGGAAATGCTCGATATACCGCTTGATATGAAGTTCTGTTTTTTGCTGCTCGTTCGGTTTGCCCAAGGCAACGACCCGATATCTTTTTTCATTCATATACCGGATAATCCGGCGGATCGTCCCGCCTTTGCCGGAGGCATCCCGGCCGTCAAAAAGAATGACCATTTTTTTACCGGTTTTTTCCAGATGGCGTTGCAGCTTGATGAGTTCCGCTTGATACGGTTTCAACTCCTCTGAACGGTAATGTTTTTCCAATGCTCCATTGATGATTTCTTCTTTTTCTTTCTTTTTGTAAAGCTTCGAGATCTTTAGAACCTGCTTTTTAGAATCGGCGAATTTGAATTTCGAATCGACTTTCTTCATAGCGATTTTATGTTGCGCCGTGGGACCATTTATCCCCTTTGCCGATTTCTTTTCTATTCTATTATTTTTCTCATGGCCGGTAGAACTGGTTTTCGATTCGGATTTCTTCACCATACCTTTCCCCGGTGTTTTCAAATCGCCGGCGCTTTTTCCCGGCCCTTATTGCATGTCTTCCTTCTTAGTTTTCATGGCTGATCCCATCATATCTTTTCGAATAATAATCGTGTCTGTCAGCCGCTGATCGCCTTTCTCAATGATGAATTCCGGCATTAACAGGTCAGATGAAATAGGCCGATACACTTTCCAACGGGAGTGTCCAAGCATGGGTCGTCTTAGAGGGCGCCATCAGGTTTGACAGGCAGCTTTTTTAATTGAAATATTTTGCAGCCGCCTATGATAGGCCGATTCGGCAGTACTGATAGGTCCCGATGATGAGCACAGCCATATCGGGCTTTTTCCAGAAAAATCATATGGGGGGTGCCGCAAACCTTTTTAGGCAGCTATTCTTGGGTATTTTGAACCGAGTCATTCTATTTCAGGATGATATCGTATGCGATTATCTGCCGTTCGATGGTGACCTAACCAAAGGCCTTGGTTTCAATTCGGAACTCCAAGGCTTTTTTATTTTCCGTCTTTTTATTTCTTTTTCTTTTTACCCCCTTTTTCTTTTTTCTTTTCTTTTTTCTTGGCCTTTTTCTTTTTCTCCGCCTTTTTCTTTTTCTTTTTTCTCTGCCTTTTTCTTTTTCTCCGCCTTTTTCTTTTCTTTCTTTTTCTTGGCCTTTTTCTTTTTCTCCGCCTTTTTCTTTTCTTTCTTTTTCTCTACCGTTACATCTTCACCCTTTTTTGCTTCTTTGGATTCCTCTTCCAGCTTTGTTTCCTCGATCTTTTTTTCTTTTGCCATGGCACTTTCCTTTCTTTAAGGTTTTTAAATCCTCATCGTTTGCTGTGAAATTAGAAAATATAGAGCTTGGCTATTTTATAGCGATTGATAGAGCATGTCTTTTAGAAAACTAAAAGCTATGTTTAC
Organism: uncultured delta proteobacterium; assembly: GCA_963790095.1. Classification (GTDB taxonomy): domain Bacteria; phylum Desulfobacterota; class Desulfobacteria; order Desulfobacterales; family UBA11574; genus JAAXQD01. The sequence goes on from CAWBNO010000016.1 coordinate 136,262, forward strand.
TTAATATAGCTAAAGTAATCCTATTTTAGTGACACAGGTTTGTGCAACCACTTTTTCTTATCCGCCACCCTGCCGCATTTTTTACATACGAATTTCGGACTGCTTACTATGGTTATAAATTTATCAAATTTATCGAATATATCATCTTCCTTCCACTTGCACAAACGTTTTTCCTTTTTAGCCATTGTGTTCTCCTTTTTCGCTTCCAGTTTGAGCAATGCGGCCAGTCCTCCGATATTCCCATGCCCGTAACCCTGGCTGCCGTCTGAAATCAGTGCAATGGAATTTCCCCGACAAGTATAGTCAAAGGATAAAGAGGGATTTTTATCAATTTCCCTGCAAGGCACCCCGAACTCCAGGCGTATATATTCGGCTCAAAACAGATAGGCCTTTAATCGGCATTTTGCTTTTAACGTCAATGATGCCTCTGTGACGCCGTCGATAAGACAAAACGTCTAGTTCTTTCGTCATTTTCACCTTATTTTTTAAATAAAATAACGGAAAATCGGATTGCAAAACTTGGTTACTAATCCTCATCCGGCAAGCGCACCACCAAAACAGGTTTTTTAGATTTCCGGACTACTCGCCGTGCGGTGCTGCCGATAAGGGCGTCTTCAAGAATTCCATGCCCCTGAGTGCCCATGACAATGAGATCGCATTTCCTTTCTTCAGCCTGCGCCAGTATTTCGTCAACCGGATTTCCTCGTGTCACCAGAATCTCATCCGCAACAAAATTCTGGTCCGCATGGCTCGATTTGACATCCTCACAGAATTGACCCAGCACTTCTCTGATGGGCACATATTCTCTTTTTTTCTGGGTCAGGGTTACTTTGGCTTCCTGAAACTGTTGTCTTTTGATTTCTTCCCAACGATCTTCACTGATGTACCCTACCACTGCCTTATCCAAAGATTTGGAAACTTCGGACAGCACATGCAACAGGGTGATGGAGGCCCCGTAAAGATTGGCAAGGCTTGCAGCATAAGCAAAGGCATGACGTGCATTTTCAGAAAGGTCCGTTGCATACAATATTTTTTTAATTTCGACTTTTGGAAGTATCATGTTTCTGCCTCATGAAGAAATGGTAGTGACATCGCCACGTTTATATGAAATCGTTTTTTGGTTTTATTCAGACTGCCGGCGCTTTTTTGAACATTCCTTTTATTTGCTTTATCCAAATGCCGCTCAAAAGCCAGGAATACGCATATGTACCGACAAGGATGAGGCCAAACGCCTTCACGATGTCCATGTAGCTTCCGTCCAGAGAAAAGGCCGGAACATAACCGAACAAAAACGGACCAAGATACAGAAATTTTGCAAACTTGAACGAAGCAAAGGCGGTTCTCCACATATTGGCTTCTGCGATGGTGGCTCCTGCAAAGGCGGCGATACATACCGGCGGCGTAATATTAGAGTCCTGTGATAGCCAGTACACGATCATGTGGGACGCAATCTCATTGACCCCGAGATGGACCAACGCCGGTACCGCAACAACCGCGGTAATAAGATAAGCCGCAGTAACCGGAACACCCATTCCTAATACCAATGATGCAAGCGCAATCAGAAAAATAGTCAAAATCAGCGACCCGCCGGCAAGCTCGATCACGATATCTGCAAAGGTAAGCACCAATCCGCTAAACGTGAGGACGCCGATGATAATACCAATGACGCCCACAGTAGCGCCGATCTTGAGGCTGCTTTCCGTGCCGGCCCGGGAGGCTTCCACGAACTCTTTAAGGCCGATGCGGGTTTCTTTTCTGAACCAGCTGATGACAATGCAAGAGACAATTCCTAAAATCGCGGAAAAGCCCGGCGAATAGCCCAGGAGCATGAAAATCGTGATCACAATCAGCGGAAGCGTGTAGTACCACTCTTTTTTCAGGATCTCCATGGCAGGATGTTCACTTTTCTCGCCCCTGATATTGTGCATCTTGGCTTCCCAGTGCACCATGTTATACACGCTAAAAACGTACATCAGTGCAGGGAAGACGGCGATGAGCATGATTCTGGAATAGGGAACACCTGTGAGCTCCGCCATGATAAAACCGCCGGCGCCCATAATTGGAGGCATAAACATTCCCGAGATGGAGGCCGCCGGCTCGATGCCGCCGGCAATATGGGGTCTGAACCCCGCTTTTTTCATCATGGGAATGGTAAAGGTGCCTGTTGACACCACGTTGGCGATGGCACTTCCGGAAATGGAGCCGAAAAGACCGCTAGCAATCACAGCGACTTTACCGGGACCGCCGATTTTGTGCCCCACGGCGGCCAGGGGAAAATCGACGAAAAATTTTTGGGCGCCGCATTTTTTCAAAAACGCACCGAAAATGACAAACAGAATGACATAGGTGGCCAGAACATTGGCCATGATCCCGAACACGCCGTCGCTCTTGTAGAAAATGCTGGTACACACCCCCGGGAATGTGTCGCCGGCATGTGAAAAAAGGTCCGGGGCATATTGACCATAGACCCCGTAAATCAGCAATAGAGTCCCCATGATAACAAAGACGTTGCCGACCACCCGACGGGCCAGCTCGATTCCGATAAGAACACCAATAATAGCCACAAACATATCAAAAGGTGTCTCCGCACCGGTACGATAGGCAATGACTTCAAAATTGAGGATCCAGTATCCAACGCTGAAAATAGAAAGGATGAGCAGCGCATAGTCGACGATTCTCATGAATTTATGCTTTGATTTGTAAACGAGAAAGATGAGGACATAGGTGATGATAACATATATCCCTCGGTGATACTGGGTAGACGCCGGTCTCCAAACTGCCGAATAGGAGTAAAAAAGGATCAGAAACACGGATAGCGCATCAAATATTATTTTTTCTATTTTGTTTAATTTATCAAACATTGTTTTACCTCCCTCCATCACAAATGTTTGGTAATCGGTACCGGATAATAGATGAAGGGATTAAGGTAACGGATTAAGTTTGTTATCCTTAACCCATTGCCTATAATCCATAACCTGCCTATCTTAAGAGTTATTGAATCATTGGAATTGGGGATTTAGAAAAAAATTGAACTAAACCTCTCAATCCCTTAATCTTATTTCAGCATCCCTTTTTCTTTCCAGAACTTTTCAGCGCCGGGATGGAACGGGGTAACGATGTTGGTGGCGCCGGTTTCCAAGCTCATGTGTTTAAAAGTCTTTTTTTGCTCAACCATGTGTTTCAGGCCCTCATCCGTATAAATAATGGAAAGTAGCTTGTAAACCACGTCGGCAGGGGTCTTTGAATTGGCCACCCACAGCGTGCTGTCCTGGAATGAAGGCGTGTCATGATCTACACCCTTATACGTGCCGGCCGGAACCGTAAGTTTGCTAAAATAAGGATATTTTTCATAAAATCCTGAAGCTGCGGCGTCTGCACCCAGATCTATCATATCAATGTGATTGGTCTGAGCCGCCATGATCACCGCGCCGCTGGGAAATGCCGTGAACAGCCAGAATGCATCCAACTGGTTGTTCCCGAAGGCCGCGGCCGCGTCATTGTAACCCATGGCATTGCGTTCGATCTTGTCCCAGACGCCCATATGGGTAAAGAACAGCTCGCAGTTGGCAAAAGCCCCGGAACCGGCGTTGCCGACCCCCACCTTCTTGCCGACCAGGTCTTTTACGCTCTTGATCCCTGCTTTGGCCTGGACCACCAATTGCGCCGGAGCACCGTATAACCAGGCAACGGCTAAAACATTTTCATATTTTTTGGGATCATTTTTCATCTTGCCGTTTCGGCCCAGCCAGACATGACCGGAATAGACCACGCCCATCTGCTGTTTGCCCGCATCGATTTTCCGTAAATTTTCCACAGAACCCGCAGATGTTTGCGCCTTTACACTAAATTCTTTGATCTCTTTAACCGGTTTATACACCTGAATAGCGTTTGCAACCACCTGGAAGGTTCCGCCGGCCGGCCCGCCGCCGAAAATAATTCTTTTTTTAGCAAACGAACTCCCTGAGAACACAAGGGTTATCAGGAAAAACGCGCTTATGGCGGTAATAATAGGAAAAATTTTTTGTCTCATTTTAAGCTCCTCCTTATTTGGAATAACATTTATTGATCTTCGTCCGTAAACTTTAATTTTTTATGTTACCACCTCCTATTAAATTCGATTTAATGTATGCCGTTAATCAGAACGCCTCCAATCAACAGGTGGGACAAACGAAGTCGTTGCCAGCGCTTCAGGCCAGACACATTCGAATTTTCCATCAATAATCTGCAAGGACCTGTGTGGGAAGGCTGTTCTGTCGTTCGAATTTTTTATAGGATTTAAATTTCACAGGACCGAAAGGGGTGATCATATCGGTTTGATCCATTACCGCCCGTATGTTTTCAGTGCGATAGGATTCCGTTTGTTTTAAGACATCCGCTACCACGAGAAGGCTTGAGTAGGCTTCGGCGCCATGATAGTCTGGTGGTACGGAATACCTTTTAATATACTCGTCGTAATATTCTTTGGTTCCAGGATATTTCAATTGGTGGGTCCACAGAGTTGCGGTTAACAGATTATTGGAAAAGTCTCCGGATTTGTTAATGAATTTCTGGTGTGTAAAACCTCCGGCGCCGCCGCACAGCAATGAATTGATCTTTGACTCTTTGATCGTTTTCGTGAGTAACGCCGCATCATTGAGATAAGAAACCATATAAATCACATCCGGCGGCTCTTCTTTCACCCGGGCAACAATACGTTTGAAATAGTCCGGTCTCAGTCTTTCCTTGTGATAGGGCTCGATTCCGCGAAGATCAATGTCATTTTCACGGCAAAACCACATCATCCTCAGTGCTAAACCGGTACCGTATGGACTGTTTTCATAGACAATTGCCATGGATTTCGGCTTGATCTTTTTCAACAGGAAATCCTCCAGTCCTTTTGCATATTCGCTGGCCGGAGGATTCAGCCGATAGACGTTTCTCCATTTTCTTTGCGTGATCCTGTCATCCGAAGCCGTGCATACCAGAAAAGGGGTGTTTAATTTATCCGCCACCCGAGCCATATATACGGTATTGCTACTATGATAAGCGCCAACCAGCATAATTGCTCCAGATTTTTTTACGAGTTCTTTGACGATCTTTTCCCCTGCTTTTGGTTTCCCTTGATCATCGCCATACACAAGCTTTAAAGGCCGGCCCTTGATTCCGCCGTCCTTGTTGATAGCCTCCAATGCCATCTCAAACGAATTTTTCATCATGGCCGCATAGGGAAACTTTTCCGAATGGAGAACGCCGACGACAACCGGTTCCAACGCCATCCCACTTTTCGGCGTTATGAAAGCTCCTATGGCAAAGAAAATAAAACATAGACCACCTGTAAGTTTTGATCGGTATTTCATAGGACACCCCCAGTTTATTGAGACCAAACAAAAGTAAACAGCCGTTTTGGTAAAAGGAATGGAGATGAAATCAGAAGAGGAGTAACATTAACGGTATATTAAGAGATACTATAGTGTTTAAGAAGCGTCAATTGGAGTATTTCTGATTCTGCTGTCGGAAATTTTCTTACATACAAAAAATTTGAAGACTTATTAAGCGTTACCGTTCTGAGTTTTGGGTTAAACTATAACCTTCTGAACACGGATCCTGTGAAGGGCAACAATTTTTATTACCAGAATTTTGCAGCAAATTTCAAGACTAAAAAGATATTAATCCGGCAATTAAACATGTCATTCCGGCCGAAGCGAAGCGAAGAGCCGGAATCCAGGGACCCTATGAAAATACTGGATTCCCGCCTTCACGGGAATGACGAGAGGGTTAATCCAAGTTGGTATGTTAAATTGCCAATTTAATAAAATTAGGTTTCGGCGACAAACGAATTGGCTTTGGCGCATTTTTTCTTTAAAACTTTACTTGAACATTTTCTGCTGTTATTCTCTATCTATCTTTATTCCATCTGGTCACCTTATTCTCATAGGGTATAAATTACTAAGAAATCTGTAAATTCAATCATTGAAAACCATATAACCATATCGACTTTCAAGTGGAGAAAGTAAAACATGAAACTTCGCTTAATCCTCTTGGTGCTGTCTTTGCTTGCCTTCTTGTCCGCTTCAACAGGGGGATACCTTTATTATTCATCGTTAAAGGAATCCGCACAAAAAGAATCGGAAAGGCAGACCTCTACACGTGCGGAAATGATTCGGAAAAACCTGTCTTCATTTCTTTCAGAAAATATCAAACCGCTAAAAACCATGTCTGGAATGAAAGAATTTCGCGATTTTTTGATCCAGCGCGATTCCAGTTCTTTTGATAACGCAAATGCCATGCTTGACCATTTTAAAACATCCCTGAATGTGGACGTTTGTTATCTGATTGATTCTACAGGGAAAACCATCGCATCAAGCAACCGAAATGATCCTGACAGTTTCGTGGGGTACAATTTTGCGTTTCGGCCATACTTCAAGGAGGCTGTAAAAGGTAGCCCATCCACTTACATGGCACTGGGCACGACATCCGGAAAACGAGGAGCATATTACAGCCATCCGGTTTACGCGGAAGGACAGGAACTTCCGGCAGGGATTGTTGTTATCAAGGTGTCCATCGAACTTATCGAAAGCGAATTAACCACCACATCAGGCGAAATTGTTTTGGTCACAGATCCCCAGGGTGTTGTGTTTATTTCTAATCAAAAGAACTGGCTTTACCATTCTATAAAGAAACATTCAGCCAAAGAGATATCTGATATTGCCAAATCCCTCCAATTCGGAAATGGACCGTGGGAATGGATCGGCCTGGAAATCAAGGGGAAAAAATACGCCAAGGATCCCGAGGGAAACAAATATCTCATTCACCGGTTGGGTCTTTATAATTATCCCGGATGGTATGTCACCCATTTGTACAATCTTAAAGAAATATCCAAAATCTTTTCCAGCCCTCTGCTCAAAATTATAGAACCCATTATTATTGTGCTGTGTATTCTGGTAGGACTGGCGGTTTTTTTTCTTTACAAAAAGGCGAGTGATGAGCTTTTTAAACGTAAGACTTTTGAGAGGGCACTACAAAAAAGTGAAGAAAGATACCGTTCCATTTATCACAATACCCCGGCCATGCTCCATTCCATAGATCCAAACGGTTGCCTGGTCAGTGTGAGTGACAATTGGTTAGAAATAATGGGTTATGAACGTGAAGACGTCATTGACCAAAAACTGGCACGCTTTTTCACCCCTGACTCGAAGACCTATGCTGAAACAGCCGTTTTCCCCGAATTTTTTAAGACTGGATTTTGCAAAGATATCCCCTATCAGTTTGTAAAGAAAAATGGCGATGTCATGGATGTTCTTCTTTCCGCTATCGGTGACCGGGATGACGAAGGAAATATCACTCGATCTCTGGCCGTCTCCATTGACGTCACCGAACGAATTCGGGCGGAAAAAGACCTAAAGCTTGTCAAGGAGGAACTCAGTCGATACTCCAAAGATTTAGAACGTCAGGTACGAGAACGGACAAGAGAGATTAACAGTATTCTCCAATATTCCCCTTCCGTTGTCTATATCAAAGACACAGAAGGGACGGTATGTTTTGGTTAATTCACGCTTTGAGGAATTGTTTGGTGTTCAAAATGATGAGGTTCGCGGGAAAACCGATTATGATATTTTCCCAAAAGAAGTTGCTGAACAATTTCGAAACAACGACCTTAAAGTCCTTTCACAAAGACGTTCCTGTCAGGTTGAAGAACGTGTTCATCAAAAGGATGATATTCACACATATCTTTCTGTAAAATTTCCTCTCTACGATGAATCCGGTGACATCGTTAGTGTTTGCGGGATTTCAACTGATATTACCGATGTCAAAAAGGCCCAGGATCAACTCCGGCGCCTTTCGGGAAGCATTATGGCCAATCAGGAAAAAGAACGTTCTGCCATTGCCCGGGAATTGCACGATGAATTGGGCCAAGTCCTGACGGCACTCAACATGGACTCGGTCTGGCTGCATGAACATCTTAAGGAGACAGATGCAAAAGCTGCCGGACGAGCATTGACAATGTGCGAACTGATCGATAAAACCATTGAAGAGGTTCGAAGCCTGGCCATTCGGCTGCGACCGGGAATTCTCGATGATTTGGGACTTGTGGATGCTTTGGAATGGTATACTGCCGATTTTGAGAGACGTACCGGCATCACTTGTGTGTTTGAACATGCCAATATTCCGAAACATCAGTGACAATGTCGCTACCGCAGCATACCGTATTGCACAGGAAACTCTGACGAATGTAGCACGCCATGCTTCAGCAAGCCGTGTAGAAGTCGATCTTCAGGAAAATGAAGGAATTTTGTCGTTATCAACCGACGACAATGGTATGGGGTTTAACGCCTCGGAATTATCGGAAACAGAGGCCCTGGGGCTTGCCGGAATGCGTGAACGCGCCGTTCTTGTGAACGGCGTTCTGAACGTCCAATCCCAGCCGGGAGATGGGACTCGGGTTTTTTTCAAGGTCCCCATCGACGGTCAGAAAAGGGGAATGTCTTGATTAAAGTTTTACTGGCAGATGATCACAGTATCGTTCGAGCCGGATTGCGCCGTCTTGTAGAAGAAAGTGATGACATGGAGGTGGTTGCCGAAGCGGCCGACGGTAAAGATGCGATTCAGAAAGTCCATAAGTATACTCCCGACGTGGCTGTCATCGATATCTCCATGCCGGGAATGGACGGCTTGGAGGTCATCCGTCAGCTTCGTTCTTTTTACCCCAAACTGCCGATGATTATTCTGACCATGTACGAAGAAGAACAGTATGTGGTTCGGGCCATCGAAGCCGGGGCGATGGGGTATATTACAAAAAGATCGGCACCGGAACAACTTTTAAAAGCCATCCGTAAAGTTCATGCTGGTTATCGATATCTTACCGCTGAAGCCGCTGAACTGCTGGCATTGAGAGTGGCCAGGGGCGCAGACAGCCGTTCTCCCCTTGACAATTTGTCCATGAGAGAACTTCAGGTCTTGAGGCGACTGGCGATGGGACATACCAATCGGGAAATCGCCGAATCCTACCATATCAGTATTAAAACCGTAGACACCTACCGTTCGCGGTTGTTAAAGAAACTCAACCTGCGAAACAATGCCGAGCTTTCGCGTTTTGCGATTCAAAATCAATTGATTAAACCCTAATTATGATAGTTCAGTAAAAAGTAAAAAGTCCGATTTAGACGGTTTCGTAAAAAGTTCAAATTCAAGGCGTGCAAATTTTACAATCATGAGGAGTACTTATCGTACGTTGAATGGTTGCGAAATGCAGCACAACGCAGAAGTTGGACTTTTTACGAAACCGTCAATTATGATTTTTGAAAAACCGATAGAGTTTAGACTGGTCGCGTGGATGTGTTAAAATATGAGTGTGTTGGATTGTAAATAGAAAATTATAATAAAATGGCGCAATTTGAACCGCTTTATTTAGCTTGCTGTTTTATATCCCCAGATAAACCGCTTTGACATGATCGTTAGACATCAACTCTTTTCCGGTGCCTTCGAGAGCGTTGCGACCGTTTTCAAGAACATAGGCCCGGTCGCACATGGCCAGGGTCTGGGTGACATTCTGCTCGACCAGAAGGATGGTGACCCCTTCCTGGTTGATCTTTTTTATCAAATCAAAGATGTCTTGTACCAGAATGGGAGCCAGACCCAGGGACGGCTCGTCAAACATCATCAATTTCGGGCGCGACATCAATCCACGACCCACGGCCAGCATCTGCTGCTCGCCGCCGGAGAGGGTGCCGGCCATTTGCTTTCTTCTTTCTTTAAGTCTCGGAAATAGGGAATAGGCATATTCCATGGTTTCATTCCGTTTGCGCTTGGATTCGCCGTAAAGGGAACCCATAATCAGGTTTTCCTCGACACTCATTTCCGGAAAAAGACGCCGCCCTTCGGGAACGTGAACAATCCCCTGTTCGATGATCTTATTGGGAGGCAAGTGGTCCAGGCGAATACCATTAAATTCGATGGTGCCGGACGCCGGCGTCAACAGTGAGGAGATGGTTTTGAGTGTTGTGCTTTTCCCGGCCCCATTGGCACCCACCAAAACCAGGATTTCTTTTTCCTTGACCTCAAAGGTAACATCCCAGAGGACCTGAAGGTCTCCGTAAAAGACGTTGATTCCGTTAACCTTGAGCATGCTGTTCTCCCAGATAGGCCTCGATCACCGCAGGGTTGTTGGCGACTTCCTGAGGAATTCCTTCCGCAATGGTTTGGCCGAAGTTGATGGCGTGAATTCGATCCGATATGGTCATGATGACCTTCATGATATGCTCCACAATAAGGATGCTGACCCCATTGTCCCTGATTTTTTGAATCAAATCTATGGCCTCATCAAGTTCACTCGGATTTAAACCGGCGGCAACCTCGTCCAGAAGCAATAGGGCCGGCTTGGTTGCCAGTGAACGGGCAATTTCAAGGCGTTTCCTCCCGGCTATGGGCAGACTTTTTGCCAATTTTTCATTCTGGTCTGCAAGATTACAAAATTCCAAAACACGTAACGCTTCATCCTTTGCTTCCTTAATGGTATTGACGCGGCAAAAAGCAGAAGCCGTAACATTCTCCAAAACCGTCATTCGAGCCAAAGGTTTTACCACCTGGAATGTCCGGCCGATACCTAAATGACAGATTTGATGGGTCTTCTTCCCAATGATGCTTTTTCCTTTAAACAGGATATCTCCAGACGTGACGGGGAAAAATTGATTGATACAGTTGAATGTCGTGGTTTTCCCGCTGCCGTTTGGACCGATAAGACCGAGGATTTCTCCTTCCTCCACTTGAAAGGAGACATCGTTAACGGCCAAAAGACCGCCAAAGGCTTTGGTGAGGTTTTTTAATTCAAGGAGTGCCATAATTTCCCCTCATATTACGATGAACTCGACGGCCGGATTCTAAAAACATTTCGTCTGATTTTGTCCCAATCCCCGACAATACCGTTGGCCAGAAACATGATCACAAATATAACCAGCAGCCCGAAAACCAGGGCGTGTGCCTGACTGGTCCATTTGGGTGCCAGGCCGAAAAAAGAACTTCTAAAGGTTTCCTGCAACCCTATCATCACAAATGCCCCCACCGCCGGTCCCCAGATGGTGGCGACACCGCCCACGATGCCCACCAAAATCGCCATAATGGAGATGAAATGGAGGGAAAATACCACTTCAGGATCGATAAACGCCATATAATTCATATAAAAAGCGCCGGCCATACCGGTAAAAAAAGAGCTGACCAGAAGCGATATGTTTTTATAAAGGGTGGTGTTGATCCCCATGGATGCGGCTGCATCCTCATCTTCCCGGATAGAAACAAAATAATACCCCCATTTGGATTTCATAATCAGTCGAATGGTATAAATACATGCCAGGGCCAGGGCAAATGCGATGTAATAATATGGAAGTTTGCTTGTAAATGTCTGGATGATGAGAATGCCCATCATCCCGTCGGTCAGGCTTTCCCAGTTGGTGGCGATCAATCGGATTATTTCACCGCCGGCAAGGGTCGCCAGGGCAAAATAAGGCCCTCGTAATCTGAAACAGACCCAGCCTACAAATAGCCCTACTATCATGGAGAAAAAACCACCGAACACCATCCCCCACCAGGCGGAGATCCCCAGTTTTGTAGCAAATATTCCGGCAGTATAGGCGCCGACGCCAAAAAATATGGCATGTCCGAAAGACACCTGGCCGGTATACCCTGCCAGAAGATTCCAGGAAGACCCGACGACAACCCACATAAAGATAATGATCACCAGATGCTGATAGTAACTCGACCGGATAACCAGCGGAAAAATTAAAAAAAGAATCCCCAAGATGATCAAGAATATATGATTTTTTTTCATAAGTTCCTCTAAATCCTGGTTAGGCGTTTCAAACCACCGGGCAGGAAAATCAGGACAAGCACAAAGATGATGAAGCCAACCATTTCTTTATACCCCATGCCGATATACGTTGCGCCGAGGGACTCTGCAATGCCCAGGACAACACCGCCGACGATGGCGCCCACTGTGCTCCCCATACCTCCAAGAATGGTAATAACAAAGGCCTTTAAAGTGAAGGGACCGCCGATGTCGGGAAAAAGATAGAAAATGGGGATAAGTAAGCTTCCGGCCGCAGCCACAAGGGAAGACCCCAGCCCAAAGGTGATAATGGTGATCCGATCGCTGTTGACACCCATTAGGGTAGCTGCATCCTTATCCTGGGCCGTGGCCCGGATAGAACGTCCGATATCTGTTTTGAGAAGGAACCAAAAAAGTGCTCCGGTAAATGCAAGGGCAAATACAAAAGCGATGACCATGGCCATATTGAAAGAAATATTGCCGAGGAAGAACACCGAAGAACTGTAGGATGTTTTTACGGTCTTATAATCGGATGAAAAAATAAAGCGGGCGATTTCCGCCAGAACCATACCAATCCCGACCGTCATCAACACCTGGTTTTCCGGGAGGATAGAATCTACTTTCATCAGAGGGTTCAGTAAAAACTTTTGTAAAAAGGCACCCAAAAGAAACAAAGCCGGCATGGCAACAAGGAGTGAAATATACGGATCAATGTGCAAGAAGTGAAAAAGGACAAAGGTGATGTACATGGCCACCATCATCAACTGGCCGTGGGCCAGGTTGATAATGCCCATGACGCCCATGATCAGTGTCATGCCGATTCCGATCAGTCCATAAATACCACCGATTAGAACTCCCGCCACAATGGTTTGAAGGAAGACATCCATTTGAAGTTCCTTTTTGTGGGGCATTGCCCGCTGCCGGAGAAAGACCGGCAGCGGACTTTATTTGCGATGATGCGTATCCATCTATAAATATACTTTGGACACGGATTCATTTCTAACTTTGAAATAAATTAATACCCCCAGGCTTTCATCCAGTCCACCGGATACACAAACGCTTTGGTCGCATGATCGGTCGGCCAAACCAGTTCCAGTTTGCCATCGATCCACTGGACCACATAGGTGGTGGCCTTGTTCTGGTTCTTCATTTCTCCCCAGTCCGTAAATTTTACAGGCCCGAAAACGGTCATCATGTTGGTTTCGGATAGGGCCTGCTTAATATCGGCAGCCTCAAAAGACTTGGCCCGTTTTAACACATCCGCAATCACGTAGCAGGCGGCGTAGGCCTCGGCCCCGTGATACTCGGTCGGTTTGTTAAACTTGGCCACGAACTTATTGTAATAATCCATGGCCCCTGGAAACGGAAGAACCTGGTGCCAGAGTGTGGCGGAGATGACCTTTTCAGATGCGACCCCTGAATTCTGTGCGAATTCCGGCAGGGTAAAGCCTGCTGCACCGCCGACAAACATTTTTGGGGTCAATTTCAATTCCTTGGCCTGTTTCATGAGCAAAGACGCATCCATGATATACGATACCATATAAAGGATATCCGGGTTGAGCTGTTTGATCTGGATCAACACCGGTTTATAATCGATGCCGCCATGCTCATATCCTTCCTTCAATACCACCTTATAGCCGGCTTCATCACAAATTTTTTCAAAAGAACTGGCACCCTTGGTCCCGAACAGTGAATTTTCATATAGAATAGCAACGGTTTTGGGTTTTATTTTTTCAGCCAGCAAGGTTGTCACGGCATCGGCATAATGACTCACCGGCGGATTCAACCGGTAAATATAATCCCAGCCGGACGTGGTGATTTTATCGGCGGATCCGGTATTGACCAGAAACGGCATCTTGTTTTGCTGACAAACGCCGGCTACAGCGTAGGTCACGGAACTGCTGTATCCGCCGCCGATCATGACCACCTTGTCCTTGGTAATCAGTTTCTCAACCACGGAGCGACCCACCTCCGGACGGCCGGTATCGTCTTCCATAACCAATTCGAGTTTTTTCCCGTTAATACCTCCGGCGGCATTAATCTCTTCTAAAGCCAGATCAAATGATTTTTTCTCTATCTCACCGAATTTGGCCTGAGATCCGGTGAGCGGTAAAACGATACCCACCTTCACCGTGTCTGCTGCCGATACCCCGGAAATCATCAGTCCCACAATGCAAAAGATACTTATTAAAATTACTGGAAGTTTTTTCATTTTTTATCCTCCATCCATTATTAGAAAAAATTTAATAAAAAAGTGACGGTAAACACCTTTTCAATAATTATCAGCCATAAAATTGGGTGTCAACATAACAAATTTCTATTATGCCCTATGGCCAAGAAAACCGACCCCTTCTTGCGTTTCATTGTTCTGATAAACGTGCATAAGCCGTCCTTCACCGGAGAACGGGACATGGACGACGTGTACAACTGCTTGGTATGCATCAAACTCCGGGGCTATTGAGGATAGCTGATTGGGTGCACCCGTGAAGAATTCTTCTTTGAATATTGTATCGCCTTGATCAGGGAAAATGGCAACCGGCGCGATTTGAGCTTCCACAAGATCGTTAAAAAAGTGCGTACCAAAGGATACTTCCGGTGTATATCCCTCTTTTGCAAATGCAATTTCACCTAAGATTAACGTATGGTTGATATCCTCATAACCGACCCGGACACCCAGATTGATATCATTGCTCCCCCAACGCCCGGGTCCGAAAAGCACATATCGTTTATCCTGAAGGCGCCTGTTGAGATGGCTGATAATGCGTCCGATTTCAAGCTTTTCGTTGTAAGTGGCAAGTTTGCCATATGCCTGTGGGCACACATAAACAATATATTCTATATTCGGTATAATACTGCTTGAAACCACCTGGTTGTTGGTGAAGATGATTTGTTTCTGATCGAGGTCCTTCGGTAGCTGGACCCGTCCGATGTCCTCGCTGACAGCCAGGGAGCGGCACTGGAGAAGGTAGAGATGCTCATCATCCCAAGCGAATTCGATATCCACTGGCCGTCCGTAAGCTTCCTGGAGCTGCCGGAGAACTTTTTTCATTAGACGGCTGAAAACCGTTTTGGAAAGAAGATTGTCAAAAGTAAGGCAGGTCCTTTCAGGGGTGATCGGCTGCCCCTTGAACATGGGCGGAGCAAGGTGGCCGTCCTGGTTGAGCGCCAAAGCCAAATAGAGATCCGGATGGGGTGTTTCCTTCAAAAACGTCGTATATGGGATCGATTCGAGTCGGCCGGTTTTAAGATTGAGCACGTCTGCGATCTTTTGGGAATATTTTACAATCTGTTCAACCCCCACTTCAGGCCGGAGCATGGGATGACTCAGATGGATCATTCGAGGATAGTCCTGGCCGGTTCGATCCACAGCCCGGGTCCCAAGGCCGAAAACCAGGCGGACAAGGCCATCTTCTTTTTTTATGCGGGGTGTCCAGGCATAGGAACTGTAGGAAAAACCGACGCCGGCGGCAAAAGGGAAAAAATAGTCACCCAATCGTCGACCCACGACCTTTTGTACCAGAACACTCATTTTTTCATCAAAATCTAGAAGGTTATGATCCCGGCGATAGAGAATCGGACCGGGGCCGAAAGTGCTCATGTGGACCTGTTTGAGCCCCCACATAAACTCATTGAGACGTTTATCCAAGTCACCTTGGTTGGCTACGAAAAAAGAATCATATTTGCCGGAAAAGGCATAACCGAAATTATCTTCCAGAAGGCTTGAGGATCTGAGGATCAGCGGATGTTCCCCCACCTTTATTAAGAAATTTCGGAAATCTTCGACAGCGTCCGGCGGGAAGGTGGATTTTTTGAACAGCTCGGCAATATTTCTATACTCTTCTTCGATTTTTTCACGGGTCTTATATTTTTGACTTTGAAACCGTTCGAGATTGTTGTATTCGAGAAAATCGGAAAAGACGCCGGAGCTGAAATAATAAGATTCAGGAATTCTGACGTAACGGTCTATTTCAGGGTCCCCCGGCGTTAGTTTGGGTACTAAAATTTTATAGGCCAGAAACATGCCGGCGGCCTTTCCGCCGACTTTTCCGGTCCGGCGGCGGCTCCAGTATATATGGTCCACCAGTTCTTCGATGTCCCGGATGGTGATGTGATTTTTGGCGATGCCGATAAACGGCAATTGATTGGAAATGAAGTGGTTGATGAGCGCGACTCTGACAGCTTCAGCCTCGTTTGGGGAAATATGGAGCCCGCCCATGGGAATCTCACAAAATTCCTTGAGGGCCTGCTTGATTTTTCTGGAGGTCGCCCCTTCCTTATGGATGACTCTGTTAAGATTTTTGAATCGGTCCTGCTTTCTGGCCAGGTTGATATGGTTCTCTATTTCTGTTTTGCTGAATGAATTGGCGAAATAAAGATCGATAATGGCGTCCATATATTCCCGGAGACTTTCCTCGTCCGGATCTTGTCCATCGGCGCGGATCTTCGCCAAAGCCTCCTTTCTGATCTTCTCCTCGGTTACGATGTTTCTTTCCGTCAGCGCTGACAGAAAGATCTTTCGTGTTGAATCGAGAAGATGGGGGTAACGCATCAACTTGGTGAACAATCGGTAGGTTTTGACCAGATCCATCTCTTTCTGTCCGTTAATAATAAACCTCCTCAATGGGACAACCCGAAGTCAGAAAAGAACCGTTGAAAATCGTTTCTTATCTTTGGATGGCGCGCATACAGAAGCAACACCCAAAATGAGACCTTAGCAAAACGCTCCTTTTTGCCCAATTTCTACGTCAGGCTTAAATTGTAATCCTCGAAATACTCAATGTATTCCTGTGGTTAAAATTTTCGCCTTCCTTGAACTTAAACAAAAATGAACATTTTTCAATGGTCTCAAGATGAGCGACGAGTTTGACCATCCGGAATCAAATCTGCCGCTTAAATCTTAAATCTACGAGGGTCTGTTATGCCCATCCTCTTAGCCGGCACGCTTCTGCCACTCTGGCCACAGAGACAAGATAGGCGGCTCGACGCATGTTGATTTTTTCTTTCAGGTGCATTTGGTATACGTCGGAAAAAGCGTTGGTCATTTTTTCATCAAGTCTTTTGTGAACTTCTTTTAACTCCCAGTAATAATTATAGGTGTTCTGCACCTGTTCAAAGTATGATACGGTAACGCCGCCGGCATTGGCCAGAAAATCGGGAAGAACGATGACCCCGTTATCGTACAGGATGTCATCTGCACCCGGGGTGGTGGGTCCGTTTGCCAGTTCACAAAGAATTTTGCAACGAAGCTTGGCCGCATTATTTTCCGTAATCACATTTTCAAGGGCCGAAGGGAATAATACCGTCACTTCAAGTTCCAGTAATTCTTCATTGGAAATTTCATCGGCATCCGGATATCCTTTCAGCACGCCGTTGTTCAGCTTATAATCCACAAGGTCTTGGGCAGCAATTCCCTCGGGGTTGTAAACACCCCCTTTGGAATCCGAAGCTGCCACGAGTTTCAACCCCAGAATTTCTTCACCGAGTTGTGCTGCATATTGGCCGGCATTTCCAAAACCTTGTACGGCCATGGTGTTGCCCTGAAGTTCAATTCCCTGAATTTGTGCGGCTTCGCGCGTCACATAGATACCCCCCCTGGCGGTGGCATCCCCCCGTCCCTGGGAACCTCCCAGGGGAAGCGGTTTCCCGGTAATAACGCCCGGATGTTTTTCACCCACGATGGTTTCGTATTCATCCATCATCCAAGCCATAATCTGGGGTGTGGTATAGACATCCGGCGCCGGCACATCTTTGGTTACACCGAGTGTCCGTGCAATGGCACGGATGTAGGCACGGGCAAGGCGTTCCTTTTCAGTTTCCGAAAGCTCTTTGGGGTTACAAATGATTCCCCCCTTTCCCCCTCCCAGGGGGATGTCGACCACCGAAGTTTTCCAGGTCATCCAGGCTGCCAGTGCACGTACGGTATCAACGGTTTCGTCCGGATGCCATCGGATACCGCCCTTGGCCGGCCCGCGTGCGGTGTTGTAGGCGATTCTGAACGCATGAAAGACCCTTGTTAAACCGTCATCCATTTTTACCGGAAGGATGACTTTCAATTCCTGCATGGGCCAACGAAGCAGTTCGTGCATGGCTGGGTCCAAACCAAGACGCTGTGCAGCGTCATCGAGTTGCTGCTGGGCGATCTTAAAGGGATTAAGGGCATCTTTCATAACTTGCTCCTTTCCAGGGATGATTGTTCGTCTGTCATGGGATGTTCGCGAGAGGTCATATATTATATATAACAATACCACATTGATTATATCAAGGGCTTTATGATTACCAAAGGGATGAGGGGGGATCCCTTTTTATTATTTTTGGATCATCTCCCGATTCCTTATTCCATTCGGCTCGGTCTAACCCGTGCTAAAGCCCTTCAAGCAGCCCGTCGGTTTCCAAGAGAAACACGCCGTCGTTTCGCAGTACCGAAATCAAATGCGTTCACCCTGGAGAGGGGGCGCTTCATGAAACATTTGAACTAACAATTCCCCGTAATGTGTGCTATGGTTTCGGGATCGATAACTTGGTCCGTAGGAAAGGAAATTTGTTCAAAATGAAAAAATCGATGGTTATATTCGGAATGATACTGAGTATGTTAACCGCCGGTATGGGATGGGCCAGCGAAAAAAAACAGAAGGAGAATCCCGTGTACGTTATTCAAACAACCCTCGGCGATATCGAGGTGGAACTGTTCCAGAGCGAGACCCCCCAAACAGTCGCTAATTTTATTGGGCTGGCCGAGGGTACCAAAGAATTTA
>CAWBNO010000017.1:0-113122 GCA_963790095.1 uncultured delta proteobacterium
CACGCATTCGCGACCCGGACTCGTCTGCAGACCCGTCGGCTCGGCCGCGTTGAAGGTGTCGGCCATCTCCTGCTCGGTCATTCCGAGCCTCTCTCGTACCGCCCGGATTGCGGCGCCGGCGGCGCCTGTGATGCTGTCAGCCATGGTGGGTTTCTCCATGAAAAGTGGAAGGGACAGGGACCACCTTACACGGTGACGGTGTTCTTCGCAAGAACAAAAAAAAGTGAGGGGGATCGAAAATAGTTTGCAAATTGTTCTTGCGAGAACCAAGGGGGCCGTGTATATTCCTCTCATCGGCAGCACACAACCCGCAGCAGAGGAGGGACAAGATGACGAACTGGAGTAGAAGCCGAGCCGCGAAGATCCGTGGCCCGAATTGGAAAGCCCGTTGCGCGTTCTGCGGGGCCCTTATCGCTAACCGTATGCTGATGCGTGACAAGGAGCCAGGGGACGCCCGATGTTCCAGGCATTCAGATCCTTTTGGATTTGATCAACACTTTTGGCATCATGCTGATTGCCCGGCAGTATCCAGCATCGAACCGGAATGCCTTCACGAGTTACGGCAAGACCAATGGTCACCAGCGGCAAATCATCTCGTTTGTCTTTGGATTTACCGTAAGCCTTCAGATCAGACGGTCCAGGTTCGTCGATATCGAAATACGTATTGGTCGTATCAAAAAAGATGAGATCTACCGTAAGGTTCAACAGGCTGGCGGTTGACCAGAATACTTCCTTTTGGATGCCATCGGCATGCGCCAGTAAAAAGTCCATAGCACGATAAAAATGCTGAACCTGAAGCTCTTCTTCGTTTCCCAGAAAAACATCCTCTGCAGCCCATTGTTCGATGGCGAGCTTGGAGGACGGAGCCAGGGCACGATTGGCTGCCATGGCAAACAGCGCTTCCTCTATGGGCGCGGTAAATGATCGATCTTTTAAGGCGGTTTTAAGACACATGCCGATATTGAGTCTGTTCCAAAGTTCTCGGAGAAGATAAGCGCCACCAGCAGGGCGTGCTTTGATGAATTTTAGATCATCATTTTGGGATTTAAGTTGTAAGGCATCGTTGGGATCGAGAAACCGACACAGGCTGTTAACCAGGCGCTTAATAGCTTCAACATCCAGGTTTTCTCGGCGGCCAAAGGAGTGGATAACCTGGGCTTGTGCAAAACCCTTTTCTTTGTTCCAGATATTATGTGCGAGTTGGACGTATTCGACGGTTGAACCGTCCTTGTTTTTACGTTTTATGGTGCGAACATACATGCCTATTAATAAAGCATGTAAAATCAAATATGTCAAGCATAAAGTGTGTTTTCGTGTGCCTATGTATTTGGGCCGCCAGCCAAACTCGCGGTGAACAATTTCAGCGGGTTAGCTGATTCCAAAGACCAAAATGTGCCTATTACTGTCGAAGTCGGGAACCACTATGGCTATAATTGAAAATAGAGTGCATGTCTTCCATCTTTGTAAATAAAAAATTAATAAAAAAATATTATGCTATTATTCAAATAACATAGCGCAATCAGAATTACAATCATTTCGATTTTTGGAAAAAGCTGGAGGGGTTATCTTTTTTGGTTCTTCTCCAATTTAGTTGGAGAAGAGGATTCAAGGATTCCAGGGGTCAAGGGTTCGAGTGCAAATGCTAAAGACATACAAAGATTCTATTATAGGGATGATACTAAAACCTAAATTAGAATCAAATTTGCGCTTCATGTTAGCAATAGGTTAGAAAAAATTAAAAGGGTTACGAATTGATTTCCGTAACCCTTTGATATTATTTGGCTGAGGGACCAGGATTCGAACCTGGATTAACGGGGCCAGAACCCGTCGTCCTGCCGTTAGACGATCCCTCAATTCACAAGATTTTTTGATACAAAAAAACCGACGATGAGTCAAGATAAAACTGTCAATTCTTTTTTGTTATGAAAAACCCTTGACAATCATTCTTGTTTAAATTACTAGAACCGCAAACCCGAGCCAAGTCATTGGCTAAGGAGTAAAATGCAATTATTTCAATTATTTATACATCGACTTTACTCATAGCCATGTCGGACCGATATGGAGTTAAGTCAATTTGTGTAATTGACGGATTCACCGGGAACCCGCAACTCAGCGTCAAATCTGCCGTCCTCATTACGGTGATTTTATATTTCCCGAATCATGTATATCTTGGCCAAATTACCGATAGCGGCCATGTGATAATCTGAAATCGGACAGAAAAAAAGGATGATATTGATGACAGAATCTGTGAACGATAAAGGACCTGTACCCAATGGATTGGATCCCGAACTAAGGCAGATGGTCATAGATACGGTGAGACAACTTAAAACCCGTCTCTTTACCCGGGAAAAAATTCTGGAATATGACAAAAACGAATTTTTTCCGGAAGAGACCATCCGTGAGATGCTGGGACCGGACATCGGGCTACAGCTTCTATTTATCCCCGAAGCCTATGGCGGTATGGGCGGCGGTGCCCGGGACTGCTGTGAAGTCATTCTTGAAATGTGTAAGATATGCCTGGGCATCGGCACCGCTTTTTTTGCCATCCAGCTCGGTTCCGAACCCATCATTGTCGGCGGCACCGAGGAGCAAAAATCAAACTGGCTGGGCAAAATTGCGGAAGGGAATTCCCTGGTGGCATATGCGGTCACCGAAGCCGGTGCCGGCAGTAATCTTGCGGCACTAAAAACCAAGGCTGAACCGGTACAAAACGACGCCGGTGACGTCACAGGGTATGTTATTAACGGTACAAAGCAATTTATCTCCACCGGAGGATATGCCGATTTTATTACCCTTCTGGCCAAAACCCCGGAAGGACCGGCCTTTTTTGTTGTGGAAAAGGGAACGCCAGGGTTTGTTCAGGGCAAGGGAGAAGAGAAACACGGTATCCGGGCTTCCAACACTTCTCCGTTGTCTTTCACGGACGTTTTCGTTCCGGTTGATAATCTCGTTGGGGGGGTGCCCGGTATGGGTATGAAACATGCCGGCAAGGTTTTTGGATATACCCGGCTGATGGTCGCCGCCATGGCGCTGGGCGCCGGCCAAGCGGCAATTGAGATTGCAATCCCATATGCCAAAGAACGGATACAGTTTGGATCGCCCCTGTCCGAAAAACAAGGCTACACCCACAAACTAATCGTCCCCCATGCCGTAAGATTCGAAGCCGCAAAGGCCTATATGGACGAAATTGCCCTCAGAATCGATTCGGGCGAATCTGAGCTTCATGTGGAAGGTTCCATTGCCAAGTTGTTTGCCACCGAGTCTGCCGACAAGGCGGCCAACGATGCCATCCAAGCCCTTGGCGGTTATGGTTATATCACAGAGTTTGAAGTGGAAAAGATCAAACGGGATGTAAAGATCACCTGTATTTACGAAGGGACGAGCGAAATTCAACAGAGCATCATCAGCACGTTTCGATGGAAGGATACGCGCAAGTCAAAGGGCGAATTCTACCAATCCATTTCCCGGGAAATGGAAACGCTGGAAGGTGCTATAAACCATGCCGGGTGTCGGTTCTACGGGCTTGCAGCCGGGGTTTTAAACGATACCATCATGTTGGCCCATGACAACCGGCTGACCCGGAAGCAGCACGTCATGTTCTTATTGGCGGATATGATGACCCATGTGGAGGTTGGCGCAAGTTTGGCGCGCAAAGCGGTGGCCCTCTCAAAAGACGGCAGCCCGGACGCTGAAGAGATCAACGCCATGTCGAGGATCTTTGCGGAAGAAGTCGCGCAGCTTGTTTCCCGAAACGCGCTTAGGATATTGATGGGCTCCGGTGTATTTGATCAAGAAAAAGCCCACGAGTTTATGAAAACCCATTCCTATAATCAACTGGTTTGCAGCTGTCCGAATGTCATAAATGACATGGATCTGATTGCAGACATATTGTTTGCGAGGTAATCATGGCGGAACAGAACCAACGTATTGTTGTCGTTACAGGGGGATCGAGGGGGATTGGTCGTGCTATCTGCATCGCGTTGGCAGCACCGGACACCCGTATTTTTTTTAATTATTTTTCTCCAAGTGATCCCGATGCCGAAGCTGCCGCTGCTGCTGAAACCGAAAAACTCGTCGCCAAAGCACAGGGTTCTGCAGCAAGTAAAAGTGTTAACATTGCAGAAGAAAATGAGGTTGTTGATTTTTTTAAAGAGATCATCGACAAAACCGGACGGATCGACGTTCTGGTAAACAATGCCGGTATCACCAAAGACGGGCTTTTGGTTCGCATGAAAGAACAGGACTGGGATGCTGTCTTAAATATAAACTTAAAAGGTGCATTCACGTGCACAAAAATTGTTTCTAAAGTCATGATGCAGCAGCGTTATGGCCGTATTATCAATATGGCGTCGGTTGTCGGCGTAACCGGCAATGTGGGACAGGCAAACTATTCGGCTTCAAAGGCGGGCTTAATCGGGCTCACAAAAACAGCTGCCAAAGAACTTGCCCCCCGCGGCATTACGGTCAATGCAATTGCACCGGGGTTTATAGAAACAGATATGACGGCGTCACTTTCGGAAAAAGCAAGGAATGCAATGCTGAGTCAGGTCCCCCTGGGACGTGCGGGGCAACCCGAAGACATTTCAGCAGCAGTTGCTTTTCTGGCTTCTGAAAGTGCATCTTACATCACTGGCCAGGTAATTCATGTGAGCGGTGGAATGTATATTTGATATCTATTAAAGGAGGTAAACTGAATGTCAATTGAGGATAAAGTAAAAAAAATAATTGCGGAAAAGCTAAGCGTTGATCTCGATGAAGTTGTACCGGAAGCGTCTTTTGTGGATGACCTGGGTGCAGATTCACTGGACCTTGTCGAGTTGATCATGTCCATGGAAGAGGAGTTCGATATTGATATTCCCGACGAAGAAGCAGAAAAACTGGTAACCGTTAAAGACGCCTTCGATTACATTGGCGCCCATTAATGTGAAGCTCCCCGGCCCCTTGCCATAAAAGACGAGGGCACCGGGGAGCATGCCGGTCAATTAAGATCGAAAAAACCATTGAGAAACCGGTTTTAAAATGCCGGTTTGTAGGAGACTTATTGAGCAGACGGGTCGTTATTACGGGTCTGGGGCTTATTACGCCCCTGGGTATCGGTGTTGATGACACATGGACTGCGCTGTGTAAAGGCCAATCAGGGATTGCCGAAATAACGCGATTTGACACTTCCGGATTCGACACCAAGATTGCCGGAGAGGTCCGAGGTTTTCACCCTGAGGATTTTCTTCTCAAAAAAGAAGCCAAGCGTACCCAGACCTTTATCGCATATGCTGTTGCAGCATCCCAAATGGCTGTGGAAGATTCCAGGTTAAAGATAGACGTCACCAACCAAAACAGGATCGGTGTTGTCACGGGCTGCGGCCTTGGCGGACTCAATTTGCTCGAACAAACCACCTCTATCCTTCAAAATAAAGGCCCCAAACGGGTAAATCCGTTTTTTATCCCCATGATGATCGGCAACATGGCCCCTGGGATGATTTCAATTTATTTGGGTGCCAAAGGACCCAATTCTTCCATTGCCACCGCATGTGCCGCAGGAACCCACGCCGTCGGCGATGCATTCAAGATCATCAAGAGAGGTGGGGCCGACGCCATGATAACCGGAGGGGTGGAGTCCGTTATCACGCCCACGTGTATTGCCGGCTTCAACGCCATGAAAGCCCTCTCTGTCCGGAACGATGAACCGGAAAAGGCATCCCGTCCGTTTGACCGTGACCGGGATGGATTTGTCGTCGGCGAAGGGTGTGGCATTCTCGTTCTTGAAACACTCGAATCCGCATTAGAAAGGGGCGCCCGCATCTATGCTGAAATATGTGGATATGGGATGAGCGGAGACGGATTTCATATGGCCGCACCAGCTCCGGATGGTGAAGGGGCCGCCCGATGTATGGCCGCTGCCATCGATGATGCGGGAATTCCCTATGACAGGATCGATTACATCAATGCCCACGGGACTTCAACCCAGCTTAACGATGTTTACGAGACAAAAGCGATCAAGTCTGTATTCAAAGAAAAAGCACCGTTCATCCCCGTAAGTTCGACCAAGTCCATGACAGGTCATCTGCTGGGTGGCGCCGGGGGAATCGAAACGGTTTTTACAGCCCTGACAATCTTTGAAGGCATCATTCCACCGACCATCAATCTTGATCATCCTGATGAAGCATGTGATCTTGACTATGTTCCGAACATCGCACGAAAGACGGATGTCAATATGGCCATGACAAACTCCTTTGGTTTCGGAGGAACAAACGCAGCCCTGATCCTCAAAAGATATATCTGAATCAATTTCTTCATCGGGTTTTGGTGACTCAAGGTTTTCCGCAAAAGACTTTTTCCGTTTTTCTGACTTGATAGACCGGTAAAAGTATTGTATATAGCCACTATCTTTAGCATGATAAAATGCAATCAAAGATATTGGAATTATACCATTATTTGGGATGATATCCCTTTTAATCTCAGAATCGTCTTTCTCATTTTTACAGGACATTGAAAAAATCGGATAAAACCTTTTTTAAACAGATAGAATTCCTTAATACGAATTATTCCAAAATTTTATTGCCCCGTCATTCCAATTGTGATCTGCTCGCTTTTACCTCCCAATGGCCGGCGAAGCGAACAAACCTGCAGTCTCGGGAACGGGGTATGAAGTTACCATAAAAAGAGTTAACATTTATGAATTTTGCAGCAAGGATCACAGGGACCGGATCAGCCTTTCCGAAAAATCGTGTCACCAACAGCACCATCGTTAAAAACCTAGCAAGATTAGGCGTCGAAACCAGCGAAAAATGGATCCTTGAGAGAACCGGAATTCAGGAGCGACGGATTTCAAATCTTGAAAATCCAAAGGAACGGAATTCTTCCCTTGCTTTTTCAGCAGCTCAAAAAGCACTGGATATGGCGGGAAAGTCACCCGAAGATATTGACCAAATTATTTATGCCACCTGCTCACCCGACACCCCACTCCCATCCAGCGCCTGCTGGCTTCAACATAAAATGGGTGCCTACAAAGCCTGGGGCATGGACATCAATGCCGCCTGTTCGGGATTTATTTATGGACTGGCCACTGCCGAAAGGTTTATTCGATCCGGGCAAGTAGTTACGTCGTTGGTTGTGGGCGCCGAAGTCCTCAATCCCATTCTCAATTGGGAAGATCGCAGTTCCTGTATTTTATTCGGAGACGGTGCCGGTGCTGCCATCGTTGAACAGACCCCTGAAGATTCCGCCCGGCAGATTTTGTCCAGCCATCTCCTTTCCGATGGAAGTCTATGGGAACTCCTTTATGTTCCTGCCGGCGGATCAAATATGGAGGTAACACCTGAAAGGTACGCAAAAAAACTCAATAAACTAAGAATGAAAGGCAAGGAACTTTTCAAGGTTGCTGTAAAAACGCTGGCCGATTCCGCCCTTCAAACTTTGGAGAAAAATCATATGACACCCGATGATCTCGATTGGTTCGTTCCACATCAAGCCAACCATCGAATCATTGAAGCAGTGGCCAATCGTCTCGACTTCCCCATGGAAAAAGTTCTGGTTAATGTGGATCGCTTTGGCAACACTTCTGCCGCAACGATCCCCACCGCCCTGGACGAAGGGAACAGAGACGGACGAATAAAACAGGGACAGACGGTTTTGCTGACTGCATTTGGGGCGGGATTGACCTTTGGTTCCATCCTAATGCGATGGTAATCCATTGTAATTTATTATTAAAATAATATTATGCATATGATCGATTCTTTACACACGTTTCACATTCCGGTGATGGGTATCGGCTATTCCGTCGATACGCCCATCCGGGTTGCGCCCTTTGGCATTTCATCGGTTATTTCACTCGTAGATGACCTTCTTCTCGAAAAAATCCGGAAATATTATGCTGCTGAGTACGGCCTCGATTATGTCAAGATACCAAAAGATGAAGCGGACGGCCGGGCAAAACGAATTTCAGCCTACCTCGATATTGTCCATGAAATTGTCCAAAAAAAAATGGAAGATATAAAAAAGCAGCCGTTTTTCGAAAACAATAACAAGCGGAAATACTTTGATCTGTTGCCCGAAAGCAGCATTCTGAAAAAAAATTACAACCAGTTGCTCAAAATGAAGGGCGGCAAGGAAAGAGATGCCCTGGAGAAAGATCTGACACGGCGGATGAGACCCGGCTCAATCGATGTGAACATTATGGTCACTGTGGATCGGACCCCCCTGGATAAAAACGGCAATCCCCTGGGCCAAGAATTCACCGATGCCAAATCAGGCCTTAGGGGCTATGCCAACAGCTGTCTGGAGTCCTCGATTGTATTTTCAGCAGGTATTAATCAGCGCCTGTACAGTTATATGAGCAAATTCCGTGACTTTTACCGGGATAAAATGGGTGGGATAAAAAAACGGATTGTTCTCAAAGTGAGTGATTTCCGTTCCGCTTTGGTTCAGGGGAAATTTTTAGCCAAAAAAGGCCTCGAGGTTTACGAGTTCCGCATAGAATCCGGGCTAAACTGCGGCGGCCATGCCTTCGCCTCCAATGGAATTTTACTGCCGACACTTCTTAAAGAATTTAAGGATAAACGTAACCGTCTGATGGCGGAATTTAAACCGCTCATACAAAAGTATTATAGCAAGATGGGATGGGAGTATCCTGAATCGGCCATGAAAAAACATCCCCTTATCACCGTTCAGGGTGGAATCGGCATCCACGGTGAAGTGCGCAGACTCACGGAAGATTTCGGCATGGATTTAACAGGATTGGCCAGTCCTTTTCTTCTGGTTCCCGAGGCAACCTGCGTGGATGAATCCACCCGTGAACTGCTGCGGCGGGCCCGGGGAAAGGATCTGTATTTAAGTGACGTTTCCCCGCTAAATATTTATTTTAACAATGTTCACGGATCAGGATCAGAATTATGGACCCGTAAAAGGGTGATGGAAGGACGCCCCGGCTCTCCGTGCCAAAAACATTTTTTGATATCCAATACCGAATTTACCGAAAAACCGATCTGTTTGGCCTCGCGGAAGTATCAAGCTGCAAAACTGAAAGAGATCGAAAATGCGGAGATTTCACCAGATGAAAAGGCAAAATTAATTGAAAAAGTTGTTGTAAAAACATGTATTTGCGATCATTTAGGAAACGGGGCACTTATTGCGTTGGGATTGGCTGAAGAGCAAAACGCACCCCAGTCCATATGTCCCGGTCCCAACATCGAATGGTTTAATAGACGGTACACCCTAAAGGAGATGGTAGACCATATTTATGGAAGGCGTCCGTCCCTGGTTTCATCAAAACGCCCCCATATGTTTGCCAAAGAAATTGTGATGTATGTGGACTATTTTGAAAAGCAAATCGCGAATTCTTCTTATACACCCAAAGAAATCAAAACATTCCTCGACTTCAAAAAGAATCTCGAAGAAGGTCTTAACTTTTGCCTTGAAATTGCCCAAACCCCCCCATATCCCGGTGAAAACCTGGCGTCTCTTTCAAGCTGCGTGGCGCAGCAAAGACTTCGCCTGGAATCTCTCTATACCTGTTTTAAAAAAAATATTCCTTTAGCTGTTAACATTGAATCAGACCCGGACAATCCAACGTCGAAGCATGCCGTCTGAACCTCACCGGAGACGGCGTATATCGTCATTAACATGAAAAGGAACCATGAAGATAGATCACTTCTGGCATCTTCTCAAAACCGATTTTTCCTATCATAGCCCCCAAAAACGGCGATTTTTGGTAAAGAAGTATCACAAATGGGCGACACTCCTCTATTATATCCAGCTTTTTTTTACCATCCTGACAGAAAGCCTGACCGCACGAAAAAGATCCTATGAAGGCAAAACCTGGGGAAAAGGTTCCCTTCGTGTCCTTAAAGTTGCAGAGGCCGCAGGGGGAAAATTTCATGTGTCCGGATTGAAAGCTCTCGAGGATTTGAAGGGACCGGTTGTGTACGTTGCCAACCATATGAGCCTGCTTGACACACTTGTTCTCCCTTGTATACTGCTCACGTTCGGCAACGTCACATTTGTGGTCAAGGAAGGACTGCTCAGGTATCCGGTTCTCGGCACCATCATAAGGGCGATCCATCCCATCGCCGTTACACGAAAAAATGCCAGAAGCGACTTAAAAACCGTCATGGGAAAAGGACGGGCTTTAATTTCCGACGGCTGCTCAGTTATCATTTTCCCCCAGGCTACCCGAAGCGCCACATTTGACCAGACAACGTTCAATTCCATGGGGGTTAAGTTGGCACAAAGGGCCGGCGTTCCCGTTGTACCGGTGGCATTAAAGACCGACTTCCAAGGTAATGGGAGAATCATCAAGGATATGGGCGCTGTCGATCCCGAAAAGGAACTCTACATAAAATTCGGAAATCCCATGTTTGTGGAAGGCAAAGGGCAGGACATACATAAAAAAGTCGTTCAATTTATTGTTGAAAACCTTAAATCATGGGGCGTAAAGGTTCATCCGGATGTCTCCGTGAAAAATTCGGGCTAACCTAAGCATCCGTATCAGGGACCACCGGCATGGGGACTTTAAAAAACTGGACTCCCTCTTCTGTTAATGTCTTCTCTTCTTCTTTGGTACTGACACCTCTGATATTCCTTGCTTCTGAAACGCCATAATGCATCTTCAAGGCTTCTTTGGAGAAATCGGCCCCCACATCATCAAAATTTTTCTCAACAAATTCGATGATCTTTTGCCCCATATTTAAAAGATCCGCTTGGGGATCGGAAAATTCCTTCAAAGGGGTCGACGATTTTATGGCAAAGGTCGAGGGAATCCTTTCAATTGAAGTACTATTGCAGACCGGGCATGCGATAAGACCTTTTTTTTCCTGTTTTTCATATGCCCTTCTGTCTTCAAACCAACCCTCAAAAGAATGTCCGTTGATACACCGCAAGTCGTAAGCTATCATATAATCATTCCGTTTATTGAACCATTTGGTTAAGTTGAAACTGTCATGTTTTCTATCATAAATTTGACGGTTTCGTAAAAAGTCTTTTGTGAGCGACATCGAGCAATTGTGGATGGACATCCATTATTTTTCTACAGGGGTTAAAAGATCGTCCTGGATCTTTCAACAATAACGTTTAATCTTCATTGCTTATAAATTTTCTTGATGTTATCATATTTTTCAGCATTTAAAAAGTTATAACTGACACACTCGCGACAGCGTCGATATCTCGGCTTGCAGGCTTTTTAACTGACTGTAATAACAATCAATAACATGTTAAACCATCAACGGGATTCGGTTTAATCCCATTGACACTCAATGACCTTTTTTCTATATCACAAAACCATGTTCAAAGTAGAAATCAAGCTTTAAAAAACACTGAAGGATCCAAGGGGTCGAGGGTTCAAGCTTGCTATATTGCAGTAAGCCTTGATCTCAAATGAAAAAGGCTATACTCATTCGATTCCAGTTACAGTAAGTTGGTTGGTAATCTGGAATTCAAAAAAGGAGTATAGCCATGAAACATAGTAAAACCGAAAAAATCGGAACGATCAACAAAAAAACACTTATTGCTGCTTTGGACATTGGTAAAAAGATTCACTACGGTTATTTTAGAGCCCCCTCGGGCAAAGATTTTCAACCATTTGCGTTTCATAACACCCGTAATGGCTTCGACAAGTTTTGGGAAAGGCTTTGTAACTTTAAAGAAAAACAAATGCTTGAGGAAATTATTATCGGCTTTGAGTCCACAGGACCCTATGCCGAACCCATATGCCATTACCTGCGACATAAATCGGTAAAATTGGTTCAAGTCAATCCTATGCATACGAAACGGATCAAAGAACTGACCGGCAATTCTCCGAACAAAACAGACAAAAAAGATCCACGTGTCATTGCCGATGTTATGTCGCTGGGTCATTCCCTGACGGTCATTGTTCCTGAAGGGGCGGCAGCCCATCTTCGAAGGCTTACGCAGGCAAGAGAACGTGCCATAGAACGACGAACAGCCATGAGTAACCAGCTTCAGCATCTTGTTTTTCTCATATTCCCGGAGCTTGTGCATATTATCAAGCCATCTACAAAAACGGGCATGTATCTGATCAAGCACTATTCGGACCCGAAGAAGCTTTTGTTTGCAGGGATAGACAAACTTAAAGCTATTATTAAAAAGGTGAGCCGAGGCAGGCTGGGTACTGATCGTGCTGAACAACTTCATGGTGCTGCAAAAAAATCTGTAGGAATTACAGAAGGTAAAGAAAGCATTCTGTTTGAGATAGCACATCTTGTCTCTAAAATAGAGTCTG
Source organism: uncultured delta proteobacterium (assembly GCA_963790095.1). Classification (GTDB taxonomy): domain Bacteria; phylum Desulfobacterota; class Desulfobacteria; order Desulfobacterales; family UBA11574; genus JAAXQD01. The sequence goes on from CAWBNO010000017.1 coordinate 12,233, forward strand.
AAAACCATTATGTTGAAGACCTGGAAAAACAGATGGGTGACTATCTTGAAAAGATTCCATACAGCCACAGCATATTGAGGATTCAAGTGAAAAGAAAAAAATATTCAAAGAAACGAACGCAGATATTATTGGCAGGGGATTTAGATTTAATTGAAAAAGTTGAATTGGGCACACTAAATAAAGACATCGCAGAAATAGAAAGAATGTTAAAGGCGCTGATAAAGTCTTTAGAAAACAAACCCTTGAACCCTTGAACCCTTGAACCCTGGAATCCTTGGACCCTCTTCTCCAACTAAATTGGAGAAGAACCAGATTTAATAATAGAAATTCCAAGACATAAATTTTATGACACAAATTAAAACAGACTTTTTGATCATCGGTAGCGGTATCGCCGGCCTGACGTTTGCCCTCAAAGTAGCCGAATTCGGCCATGTGGCGTTGGTCACCAAAAAAGGGATCATGGACAGCAACACCTCCCAGGCCCAAGGTGGAATTGCCTCTGTCTTTGGGGAACTCGATTCATTTGACCTTCACATTCAGGATACCCTTGCTTCCGGAGATGGTCTCTGCAACCGGGATGTGGTGGAAATGGTGGTTAAAAACGGACCCGGCAGGATCCGCGAATTGATCGATCTTGGAGTACATTTCAACCTCAAAGATAAGAAGCTAACAGATTCTGAATCCCCGGATTCCGATTCTGAATTAGATTTGGGGCGTGAAGGCGGTCATTCTCAAAAACGCATTGTTCATGCCCACGACATGACGGGGAGAGAAGTCGAAAAGGTTCTTGTGGATCACGTTAAAAATAACGATCGGATTTCCCTGTTTGAAAACCACATGGCCATTGATCTCATCACCATTTCCACCCGCATGAAAAGGGGCATCATCACGACCACCCATGAAGACTATTGCTGTGGCGCATATGTCCTTGACAGAGAAACAAGTCATGTTAAAACCTTCTGCGCAAAAATAACACTTCTGGCCACCGGCGGTGCCGGCAAAGTTTACCTTTACACCAGCAATCCGGATATTGCCACCGGTGACGGCATTGCTATGGGGTACCGTGCCGGGGCCACAGTCGCCAATCTAGAATTCGTTCAGTTTCATCCAACATGTCTGTTCCACCCCGATGCAAAAAACTTCCTGATTTCAGAAGCCTTAAGGGGTGAAGGCGCGATCCTCCTTGATGCTTCCGGCAGCCCTTTCATGGAAAAATATGACACCCAAAAGGATCTTGCATGCCGTGACGTGGTTGCTCGGGCCATCGATACAGAACTCAAGAAAAGTGGTGCGGATTCCGTATTTCTTGACATATCCAACAAAAATTCCGATTTCATAAAAGAACGCTTCCCCAATTTATACAAAAAGTGCTTGACCTTCGGTTTTGATATGACCAAAGAGCCGATTCCGGTTGTTCCTGCTGCCCATTATATGTGCGGAGGTATCGCAACCGACATGTTCGGAAGAACAGATTTGCACCGATTGTACGCCATCGGCGAAACAGCCTGTACCGGACTTCATGGCGCCAACAGACTTGCAAGCAACTCTTTGATCGAAGCGCTGGTATATTCCCATATGGCTGCCCAGCAGGCCGTGAAGGATATCAAAACATCAGACTTCACGGCCACCCCGGATCCGCCCCCCTGGGACGAAGCCGGCACCACAGACAGCGACGAAGTAATTATGGTTTCACAGAATTGGGATGAAATCCGGCGATTCATGTGGAACTATGTGGGGATTGTCCGATCAAACAAACGGTTGGAAAGGGCCCAACGACGTATTGAAATAATACAGAAAGAGATACGGGAGTATTATTGGGATTTTAGGGTTTCATCAGATCTTATTGAGCTCCGAAATATCGCGATGGTGGCAGAACTTATTATCAAGTGTTCCGGATACCGGAAAGAAAGCCGAGGGCTCCACCACAACATCGAATATCCCTATCGGGATGACATGCGCTGGCAAAAAGACACAATTCTTCGGCGATCATTTATGGGATAGGAGGCCTGGAACCTCTTCTCCCCTCCAATCCTTTCCTTTTTATGTAAATTCAATCCCTTGAGATATATACCGATAGCGCTTGCCCGCAATTCTGTTTTTATCCTTCATCTTCATTGACAACCCTGGTTTTTGTATTACTTTAGTAGCAAATTTGATACTTATCTTATGTGTAATCGAAATTCCCTTTGGCTTCGCTGAAACAGGGTCTCAACTTTTCTCCACAAAGCTTCGAGACCTTTGAAAAATGTTAATTTTTTTTCAAGTTCAAGTCGAAGATCCCGGACTTTGATCGGGGGAAGGCGAAAATTTTAAACACAGGAATACATTGAGTACTTAGAGGATTACAATTTGAGACTGACGCAGAAATTGGGCAAAAAGAGGCGTTTTGCAAAGGTCTCGCTTCAGGGAATGTTCGGCGGTATGGATTCTTATGCATTTTAATCGTCACTTGTTAACCTTGCACAAAGCCGGAAGGATCCCGATCGCGGTTACTCTTCACGGTATGCCAGAGCAATTACCAGGAAACTAAATGAGGAATAAACGAGATTACTACGAAATCTTAAATGTAAGCCGTAATGCCGATGACAGTGAGCTAAAGGCCAGCTACCGCAAACTGGCCCTTAAATACCACCCGGATCGAAATCCCGGCGACAAAGCGTCTGAAGAAAAATTCAAGGAGGCTTCCGAAGCTTATGAGGTTCTCCGAGACCCCCAAAAGCGGAACATTTATGATCAGTTTGGCCATCAAGGTCTCGAGGGGTCGGGGTTTTCGGGATTTAGCGGGTTTGAAGACATTTTTTCGAGCTTTGGCGGAATTTTTGAGGAATTTTTTGGATTCAACAGCGGAAGCCGGTCAAGGAGCCGGGTTCAAAGGGGCGCCGATCTCCGTTACGACCTGACGCTCAGTTTCATGGACGCCGCTTTTGGTACAGAAACAGAAATAGATTTACAGAAGATGGAAACGTGCGGGTCCTGTGAAGGAAGCAAGTGCGAACCGGACACCCATCCAGAAACCTGCAGGCAGTGTAATGGCACCGGGCAGGTATCCCGGAATCAGGGTTTTTTTACCGTGAGAACAACCTGCTACCAATGCAATGGAAACGGTCAAACCATACCGAATCCATGTACCGCCTGCAAGGGATCCGGACAGGTTGAAATTCGAAAAAAAGTGGCCGTAAAAATCCCGGCAGGCGTTGATACCGGATCCAGGCTCCGCCTCACCGGAGAGGGTGAATCCGGCATATACGGAGGGCCCCCGGGTGATCTTTATGTTTTTATACATGTTGAGCCCCACAACTTCTTCGAACGTGACAATACAGACGTCATCTGCCAGATGGAGATTTCCTTTGTACAGGCGGCCCTTGGCGATACCATAACGGTTCCTACCTTAAACGGCAAAAAGACACTAAAAATTTCAAAAGGCACCCAACCTGGCCACCTCTTTCGTCTTCGCGGTGAGGGTATTCCGTCTCTGAGATACGCCAAACGAGGAGACCAGGTCATTCAAATTTTAATTAAAACACCCACCCATCTGAATAAAAAACAGGAAGCGCTGCTCAAAGAATTCGCCAAAATCGAATCAAGCAAACTACCCAATAAATTAAAAAACATTCTCAAAAGCGGGCTAGACAGAGCAAGCAACTGACCTCTTTTTTAAAAGAATTTGCGCCAATCGGTTGTTTCACCAACCCAAGGAGATTTAGCGGCAATGTATGAATTAAAAGTTGTTACGAATTTTGCAGCAGCCCATCAGCTTAAAATGGTGGCTGAAAAATGTGAAAACTTGCACGGACATAACTGGAAGATCGAAGTCAGTGTCGCTGGAGAGCACCTCAACAATGCGGGGGTATTGATCGACTTTGGAGAATTAAAGGAGTATGTTTCTGAAATCATGGCACGGCTGGATCACAAGTTTTTAAACGAACTCGATTACTTTCATGATGACAACCCGCCCTCTTCGGAAAACATTGCCCGGTATATTGCAGACGCCCTTCAATCCATGATCAATGATTCTGACGTCAAGGTTACCCGGGTAACTTCCTGGGAGTCGGAGAATGCCTGTGCTACATACATTGTAACTTAATAAGTTGTCTCTATCACGCCATCTTTTTATACTGTTTCATCAGTTCATCCCTTGAAATGACTGCCGTCACGTCCCTGACGTGTTGACGGATATTCTCAAGTCCGCCCTCCTGCCGGTCAACCAGAATAACCGCTTTGACCACATCCAGTCCTTCGGAACCGGCCCGTTCGATGGCCTTGATTGTGGACCCCCCGGTGGTCGCAACATCGTCGATGATAACCACCCGTTGTCCCGGTTGCAGGTCACCTTCGACCCACTTGACAATTCCATGATCTTTTTGGGTTTTGCGTATGGAAAAGGCATTTATCGGACTTCCTTTTAGTTCTGATACAAATGCCGTGGCCATGGCCATTGGATCAGCACCGAAAGTAAGCCCGCCAATGCCGTCCGGCTTTAAATCTTTTATGATATCGAATACAAGGTGCCCCACCAGGAACATACCCCTCGGACTTAATGTCGTCGGCTTACAGTTCACGTAAAAACGACTCATTCTGCCTGAAACAAGTTTAAAACTCGGCGTTTCGGTGTATTTAAAAGATTTTTTACATATGATTTCAATAAGTTCCTGTTTCATAACGACTTTTCTCCGCTCCATTTTAAAAATGAACTCAAACGGTCAAACGCTCCTCTTTACAATAAATATATAACCCGGATTCTTCAGCCAAACACGCCAAGGTCATATTTAATTCTGACGCCAGTTCTACGGCCAGTGATGTCGGACGAGAAAAAGCCAGTATAATGGGTACCCGCGCCCGTGCAGCCTTTTGCACCAGTTCGTAACTGATGCGGGAGGAAAGGACCAGCAGCACGGCCCCATCAAGCTTGCGATCCAAGAAAAGCTTTCCGATGGCCTTATCAAGGGCATTGTGTCGGCCCACATCTTCAGCCGAGGATAACAGCTTAAAATCAGCGCCATAAAGTGCAGCGGCGTGGGACGCACGGGTTTTATCACGCAAGGGCTGAAGTTGGGAAAGATTATTAAGAATTTTTACAGCCGAACCACCCTCAATCCGAATATTGTCTCCGAGGGGTTGAATCTTTTGATAAAGATCTTTAACAATCTCTTTGCCACAAATCCCGCAACTGGTCTGGCTGATAAAACCACGCCGGTCCAAAAGACCGGTTATCGTATTCAGCCTCGATTTGCGGATGGTAACGGTGACCACATTGGGATCCATATCATCACAACAAGATATGGTATTAAAATCATCGGGTGTATCCACAATCCCTTCGGCCAGGCAAAAACCGGCAGCATGGGCCAATTCATCACCCGGTGTACGCATCACCACAGAATACGGTTTTCCTTCCACATGAATTGACAGGGGTTCTTCGCCAATGAGCATGTGCTCTGAAGATCTGTTGATATTTTTACCTCGGGATACAACCGTATGCTTAATGCATGTTTCCAAAAAAGACCTCCTGAATGAATTGCAGATACCGGATACCTGAGTTTTGATGTAAGTTCAATATTTTTTTATCTGAACACCGGGCTAAAATCGATGTCAGATTGTGTTTTGTTTTTTCCGAATATCCACAAAGAGATTAGGGCCTCTGGAATATGCTCGACAAAGCCCAAAGAGGAGCAGAGCACCCAGAATCACGGCGCTACCCATCTGTATAAAATGAGGGATTATTTCCGCGGCCTGTCCGGCGACTGCTGTTGCGGAAATGCCCATACTTTCATAGAGCATGTCCGTAAAAAGCCCTAAAATAATAGAACATATCGCGATTGAACCGAGATATATCACCAGAGACCTTTTCCCGAGAAGGCCGGAGACGACACTCATGGAAGCAGCGTTGGTTGCAGGACCGGCCAGTAAAAAGACAAGGGCCGCACCCGGGTTCAACCCTTTGAGCACCAAAGCGGCTGCAATCGGTGTGGATGCGGTGGCACAGATATACATGGGGATGCCGGCAATCAGCATAACCAGCATGGCAATAAAGTTGTTGGTCAGGTAAGATTCGAACAGTGCATCCGGAATTAGGTAGGTAATCATACCGCCCAACAGAATACCGATTATAAACCATTTGCCGATATCACCCAGAAGATCGACAAAAGCATATTTCAAGCCTGAAACGATTTTGGATGAAAATGGTTTCTCCATCGGTTCGCCCGGATTCACCACCGTGGCGGCGCATCCGCAATCCCTTGAATCCGGAGCAGGAAAATTGAGAAAAATTATCTGACGAATTGTTCCATCGGGCGGAGAAGTTTTCGGCAAGACCTGTTACTACTGCGGTAATAAATGCCGCCACAGGACGAATCAGCGCAATAATGGGATCCATGAGGGCAAAGGTCAGCGGTATTGAATCGATACCCGTTTCGGGCGTTGAAATAAGAAATGACAAGGTCGCTCCGTTGTCGGCTCCCTGACGTTTGAGACCTGCCGCCGCAGGTAAAACACCACAGGAACACAGCGGAATTGGAATCCCTGCAAGGGAGGCCAGGAAAACGGACCGTACTTTTCCGCCGCCGAGGTAACGGCCGATGGTTTCGGGTTTAATAAAAACATAAAGAATGCCGGCGATGAAAAAGCCCAATAGCATGTAAACGGCGGATTCATAAAAAACTTGCCATGAAGCAAGTATGATTTCAATGGCCACGGTTATCATTCACTAAAACCTTTCTGAAAGTCTTTCTATTCTTTGACATGTTCCAGACTCTGGTTGATAAGAGATTTTACATGATCATCGTCCAGACGATAAAACACGATTTTCCCTTCCCTTCGATAGCGTACGATTTTTAAGTTTCTGAGAATCCGAAGTTGATGTGAAACAGCGGATTCGGAGGGACCGCAAACAGCAGCCAGGTCACAAACACAGAGTTCACAGACAGAGAGTGCCGTAACGATTTTAAGCCTGCTTGGATCGCCCAGGGCCTTGAAAATATCGGCCATGCACTGAAGTGTATTTGAATCGGGAACGTTATCCACCGCACGCTTAACCTGGGTCTTATGCAATATTTTTTCCTGACACTGTTCCATGGATTAAACCCCAATATATGATCATATGTTCATATGTCAATTCAAAACAAATGTCAACGCCATAATTTTTGGATTCTGGTTATTTAAAAATTTTCTTGACAAAAACCAAAGATTGACTAACAATAATAAATTTCTTAAATTATATATGAAATTAAGCACGCTGCAGGAGGGGTAAAATTCATGTACGCTATCGTTAATACCGGCGGAAAACAATATAAAATTCGCCAGGGAGACATTTTAAGGATCGAAAAAATCCCTGGTGAACTCGGCAGCCCTGTTTCTTTCGACCGTGTCCTTATGTTTTCAGATGGTGAAAACATCCGCATCGGTCAGCCCGTTCTCGATGATGTCGCCGTCAACGGACATATCGTCGAGCAGGGAAAGGGTAAAAAAATTATCGTTTTCAAGTATAAAAAACGTAAGAGATATCGCCGAAAACAGGGGCATCGACAACAGTATACAGCAATTAAAATAGACAGTATTGGAACCTAAAGAAAGAGACCGTTAAAAACTGTTTGATTGTGATCGAGAGAAGGCCAAAATCCCGGACTTTGCGCGGGAAAAGACGAAACGTTCTTTTCCCCAGAGTAACATTTTTCCATTCCGCGGAACACGGAGGAATCCCTCGAACTTTTTGAGAATCGAAATTTGATCCCGGCATTGGATATAAAAAAACAGGGCACGCAGTTTAAAGGTCTTAATTATTGGCAAGGAGTTTTTATAATGGCACATAAAAAAGCAGGCGGCAGTTCCAAGAACGGTCGCGACAGTCAAGGGCAACGCCGGGGCGTAAAACGATACGGCGGTCAAACTGTAAAGGCGGGCAACATCCTGGTTCGTCAACTGGGCACAAAGATACATCCCGGCGACAATGTGGGCATGGGCAGAGATTACACACTGTTTGCCAAGATTGATGGCATTGTTGCTTTTGAAAGACAGGGTCGTTCTCGCAAAAAAGTAAGTGTTTATGCAGAGTGAAGTTCATTGATGAAGCGGTTATTACCGTTCAGTCCGGTGATGGCGGTAGAGGTTGTGTGAGCTTTAGGCGTGAAAAGTTTATTCCACGCGGAGGACCGGACGGCGGCGACGGCGGCAAGGGCGGAAATGTTATATTAAAGACAACCTCGAGAAAACGCACCCTTTATCAGTTCAGATACAAAAAACTCTTCAAAGCCAAAAACGGTGCCCATGGCCAGGGCAAACAGATGACCGGCAAAAACGGCCCAGACCTCCTTATTGAACTTCCCCCCGGAACCCTGGTCACCGATGCCGACACCGGATGCGTTATAAAGGACCTGGTCAACACCGATGAAACCTTTGTAATTGCCGTCGGTGGCAGAGGCGGTCAGGGAAATACCCGTTTTAAAACTTCAACGAACCGGGCACCCCGTTTCGCCCAACCCGGTGAATCTGGGGAAACCAGAAACTTAAAACTGGATCTTAAGCTTCTGGCCGATGTCGGTATCATCGGACTTCCCAATGCCGGCAAATCTACGCTCATTCGCGCCATTTCTTCGGCGCGTCCCAAAATCGGCAGTTATCCCTTTACGACAATTACGCCCAGCCTTGGCGTGGTTCAAACCGACTGGACAGAACCGTTTGTAGTGGCCGATATCCCCGGATTGATCGAAGGCGCCCATAAAGGGACCGGACTTGGCATTAAATTTCTCCGGCACATCGAGCGCACCCGAATTCTGGTTCATCTGGTCGACATTGGAACCATCGATCTTGACAACCCCCTTGAAGCATATAATATCATAAATCAGGAACTTGCCCTGTATAATCCAGAACTGACTCAAAAACCTCAGATTATTGTACTCAACAAAATTGACCTGCCCCATATACGGAGAGCAGCAGAAATTTTTCAATCTGCGATTAAGGATCGGAAAATCGAATTGATCTCCGCCCTGACCGGTAAAGGCATAGAAGAGTTAAAGCGGCAAATCGTTCATGTGTTAAACAAATCTTATGAAGAACAATAGAAAATCGATATTTAACAACGCCAAGCGACTGGTGGTGAAGGTTGGCAGCAATGTCTTGACAGAAGACCATGGTCTCAATTTAAAAGCCATACGATCCATCAGCAGGCAAATTTGCCGTCTAATTGACAGCGGACTCGAGGTGATCCTGATCTCCTCGGGTGCAATGGCATCCGGGGTGAAAAAAATCGGTCTGGATAAACGGCCGGATGAAATTCCCAAGCGCCAAGCGATTGCCGCCGTTGGACAGGCAGGACTCATCATGGAATATGAAAAGGCGTTTGCCCGGTATCACAAAAAAGTCGCTCAGATTCTGCTGACCGGTGATGACCTGAATAACCGAAGAAGATATTTGAATGCTCGCAATACGCTCTGTATGTTGTTATCGTGGCAGGTCGTTCCGATTATCAATGAAAACGACACGGTAATGATCGATGAAATTCAATTTGGAGACAATGACAACCTTGCGGCCATGATTACACTCCTGATGGATGCGGATATTCTGGTCAACCTGACGGATATCGACGGCCTTTATACAAAAAATCCCCGAAAATACCCGGATGCAGAACTGATCCCGCTGGTCTCAACCATCCGGGAGAACATCGTAAAAGTTGCCGGTGATATCCCCGGACCCCTTGGCACCGGCGGAATGCTCAGCAAGATAAACGCTGCAAGAAAGGTTACCGCTTCTGGAATTCCCATGGTCATCGCAAACGGCGGCAAGCCAGATATTTTATTAAAACTCTTTTCCGGAAAAGAGATTGGAACTTTTTTTGTTTCAAAAAAGAAAAAGCTTAAAAGCCGAAAATGCTGGATAGCGTTTACCTTAAAACCCAAAGGCGCTATCAGCATCGATGACGGTGCCGCGGCGGCCATCCTGAACAGGGGAAAAAGTCTTTTACCCAGCGGTATTGTCCATGTGGAAGGTGAATTTGATGTGGGCGCTCCGGTGGAATTTAAAAACGGTGACAATGAAACTCTGGGGACCGGCCTTGTGAATTACAGTTCCGCTGATATTCGCAAAATCATGGGGCTTAAATCGAGCCAGATTAAAAAAATTCTGGGACATAAACCGTATGATGATGTTATTCATAGAGATAACCTTGCCATTACATCTGAATATCATAATTTATAACAACCCTGTTTTATAGGTAAAAACCATGACCGTCGAAAAAGAAATTATAAATATGGCCAAAGCGGCCCGGATTGCCGCCACGGAGATTGCCAGATGTTCTTCAAATAAAAAAAATGGCGTTCTTCTTGGCATTGCCGACAAAATTGAAGGAAAATCATCGAATATAAAGCAAGCCAACCAAAAGGACCTTTCCCGTGCAAAGGAGATGGGCCTTTCCGATGCCATGATCGATCGGCTCACCGTGTCCGACGGAACCATAAAATCCATGGCCAATGGTTTAAGGGAAGTTGCCCGGCTCAATGACCCCGTGGGCGCCACAACCAAGGCTTGGGTGCGGCCCAACGGCCTGGAAGTTTCTCGAATACGCATACCGCTGGGGGTTATCGGGATTATTTACGAGTCGCGGCCCAATGTTACCATTGATGCTGCCGGCCTTTGCTTGAAAGCCGGCAATGCTGTCATACTTCGGGGCGGATCTGAAGCCCTTCATTCCAATCAGGCCCTGGCCGGTATCATCGGACAAGTTCTCAATGATTCCGGTCTCCCGGAAAAAGCCGTACAGGTTATCCCTGTCAGGGATCGAGAAGCGGTTAACATTCTTTTAAATCAGGAAGAATACATCGATCTAATTATCCCCCGGGGCGGAGAAGGTTTGATCCGGTTTGTCGTCGAACATTCAAGAATTCCCGTATTGAAACATTACAAAGGTGTCTGCCATGTGTATGTGGACGAAGGTGCAAACATGTCCATGGCCGAAGAAATATGTTTCAATGCCAAGGTGCAGCGTCCGGGGGTTTGCAATGCCATGGAAACCCTGCTGGTACATCGGTCCATTGCGCCAAAATTCCTGCCGAAAATGGCCGAGCGTTATGTAAGTTCAGGGGTTGAAATCAGGGGCTGCCCTGAAACATGTCAGATCTTACCGGATGCAAAAAAGGCCGAAGAAACCGACTGGCCGGCGGAATATCTCGATCTTGTTTTGGCCGTGAAGGTGGTCGCGGATATGGACCAGGCGATCAAGCACATTGCACATTACGGCTCGAGCCACACGGAAGCCATTGTGACCCGCAGTGATGAAAGGGCCAAACGTTTTGTGCGGGAAGTCGATTCTTCGGTGGTTCTGGTCAATGCTTCCACACGGTTTAATGACGGTGGAGAGTTGGGATTGGGCGCTGAAATCGGAATCAGCACTTCAAAACTGCATGCCTTCGGTCCCATGGGCGTCGAGGAACTGACGACAACCAAATTTGTGGTATATGGAGATGGGCAGATCCGAACATAGAACCATTGCCATAAAAATGTTCCCAAGGATCCACAGCTTTTTTTCCGATGCCATCCTGAGGCCATTTGAAGTATTATTGATTGAAAAGTGGGGAATTTTTGAAACGCATAGGACTCTTTGGCGGTACGTTTAACCCGATTCATATGGGACATGTCCAGGTAATTAAAGAAGTTAAAGAGAAGTTTGGGCTGGACAAAATCTTTTTAATCCCCTCGGCCTTTCCACCCCACAAGGAGACCGAAGGGATCATAGATGGTTTGGATCGTATTGAGATGATCCGACTTGCATTTTCAGACGATCCCGATTTTGTGGTCTCCGATGTTGAGCTGAAACGTTCAGGGTTTTCATATACCATCGATACGGTTCGCCATTTTAAATCCATTTTCCCCGAAAATACAAAACTCTTCTTTATCGTGGGGCTGGATGCATTCTTGGAAGTTGATACCTGGAAATCCTATAAGGATCTTTTCCTGCTGATTCCGTTCATCGTCATGTCTCGATCCGCAACAAACCAAAGGGACACGGCTTTGCAATGGAAACACCTTGGAAGTTATATTAAATCGAAAATTTCAGACGAATATAGACATTCTGCTTCACGATCATGCTACATTCATGACGTTAAACAACCGGTTTTTTTGTTTGAGGTCACCCCCGTGGAGATTTCATCGACAGAAATTCGTGAACGTATCAAAAAAGGGCGCACCATTAAATCCCTGGTCCCAGAACCTGTCGAAGATTTAATAAAAACCAAAGGACTCTATTTATGACAAATGTGCCTGATCCTTCCATGGATCCGAACCTTGATCTTTTTGTTAAAGCCGCTTTGGGGAAAAAAACCATCGACCTGGTGGTTCTCGATGTCCGGAAGCTCACTTCTTTAGCCGACGTTTTTATCATCTGCAGTGGCCGCTCCAACCGTCAGGTTTCTGCAATTGCGGAACATATTCAACTGGATCTAAAGAAACAGGGCATAACACCGTTGCGTATTGAAGGGAAAAAAGAAGGACATTGGGTGGTGATGGACTATGGTCATGTGATCATTCATGTTTTTTTCGAACCCGTGCGTGAATTTTATGATCTTGAAGGTCTCTGGATAGATGCAGACCCCATAAAAACCAAAAGCCTCATCAACACCAAGGAAGAAAGACTTTAATGATGAAAAATAGAAGGTTCGATCGCGTCGACGTCATGCAAGGGGATATCACCACCCTTAAACTCGATGCCATTGTCAATGCGGCCAATCGTTCGCTTCTGGGAGGCGGCGGGGTAGACGGCGCCATCCACAGAGCCGCCGGACCGGAACTTTTAAGTGAATGCCGAAAGCTCGGCGGTTGTTCTACCGGTATGGCCAAAATTACAAACGGTTATAATCTTCCCGTCAAATACATCATCCATTCCAAAACATCAAAGCCCCGCCTCACCCAAGTTTTTAATAGTTAATCCAGTATTAAACTGGACTTTTTTTTGACCCCTTCCATTGACAAATCCTATAGTCGGGACTATGTTATTATTGATTTTAAGCCCGGTACGACAGGCAATTTATTTAAAAAAGGAGAATACAATGGTTGAAGTTACGGAAGCAGCGACGAAACAGATTGCTGAATATTTCAAAGGTAAAGAGGTCGCACCGATCCGGATCTTTTTAAATTCAGGTGGATGAGGCGGCCCGTCACTTGCGATGGCTCTGGACGAGCCAAAAGGGACAGACGATGTCTTTGACATCGACGGTTTTAAATATATTGTTGACAAAGAGTTTTTGATAAAAGCCACACCGATTAAAGTAGATTTTTCGGAAATGGGATTTAAACTCGAATCCGGAATAAATTTCGGAGCAGGATGTTCAGGCTGCGGGTCAACAAGCACCTGCGGTTAAGCATATATTGTCGATTTTATTTAAAGGGCAGCGCTTCATGGGTGTTGCCCTTTTTTTCGTAAAAATAGACCTAAGTTGAGCGATTTTTAGGTAGGAGATGTGCCGACTCAAAAAATAGTAGGTTGGGCTGAACACGGAATACACACCCGCTGACCGTCATCTGTTTCAACCATCTTTGTGGACATGGTCATTTCGCCGCACGTTGCACATGCTTCGGATCGTGCCAGGGGGGCATAGGGCGGCATACTAAACCGGACCGCCTCTGTATCGAAAACCTCGGCAAAGGGTTTTGATAGAAGGTCTCCCGATTTCAGCATCTTCTGGCGTCGTTTCTCTTTTTCGCTGGCCGTGCCCGATGAAATGGCTGCGTCGAGCCGACCGAATTCTTCTTGGGCTTCACCCGCATATCCATACTGTTTTTTACGGGAAAACCGGTAAGCTCGCTGGTCCGATCGGTTCAAGATGGTATATGCATTTTTTCCGTAATCCTTTAAAATGAGATTCCCCTTCCCGGCGGAAGCCCCCAGAAGTATTTGCAACGCGTCAACGGCACATGAGTCATTTTCACAAATGGCAACGACCTCTTCATCCTTTGATCGTTCAAGTTCAAGAAGACGCATGGCCTCTTTGGCAACCCGGTAACCGTAAACAAGACCCGGACAAAGATGTCCGTGGAATTCGATGCATTTCTTTAGATCGTCCGGCAGGTTGAATTTTATACCTTGTGTCTCTTTCATGGGCAACCTCCTTTAATCCGATGGTCATCTCGACGTAAAGCTTTGAATCTTGATGGCCGCCGATAAGGTCGGAAACGCGACCTTTTTATTTCCTCGGAGTAATCTGTTTACCAGGGGGATTTTTAATCGTCATCTTCCGAATCTTCATCTTCAGAGAAATTGGGGTCGGAGGAGAGGTCCCCGGAATGGTCAGATTCTTCTGAAGTTTCAGTTCTGTCTTGGTTTTCACGAAGATCCGATTTGAGGACCTCAATATACTGCCTTGCCAGTTTTTCTCCCCCTAATTTCAAGTATAACAGAACGGTTTTCTGGGTGTCTTGGTCATTTCTCTGTTGATGAGGGGCCAAATTTATCAAACGTTTAAAAGCATATTGAAATTCATCCGGAATATTCAAACCCTTTATCATGATCTCTCCTGAATACACTTCCTATGTACACTTAATTTTTATAGTTTTGTAAAAACCCACTGTAAAATTCATTAGCTTTCACAATAAGTCATGTCTGGGAAAAGTAAAGTATTTTATCAATTTTTTTTAACACTTTTGCTCCACGCAAAAAATATTATGAATTGAACAATTCATAACGATTATGGTAATATTAATATTAAACGGAAGTTCCTTGGCAACCATAATTTAATTTCTACTAAATGAGGATGGATAAAAACCATGCCCCCACAAGAATTGAATCCAGGAAACATACTGAAAACATCCGGAAATTACTGGGAAGCCTGTACCCTTCACGCCGGCGTCAAACTCGATATTTTTTCGATGATCGGAAACAACCGTCTCACCCAAAAAGATGTCGCCGACAAACTCCACGGCGACCTGAAAGGCGTTGGAATGCTTCTTAATGCCCTTTCCGCTATGGGACTCTTGGAGAAAAATGACAATACCTATTCCAACACACCCTTAAGTAAGGCGTTTCTTGTCAGAGACGCTTCCCGGTATATCGGCCACATCATCCTACACCATCATCATCTGGTGGATTCCTGGAGCAGGTTGGATCTTGCTGTTAAATCCGGTCAACCGGTGAGAGACAGCGCCACGCATACGGATGACGAACGGAAAGAAAGTTTTCTCATGGGGATGTTCAACCTGGCCATGAACTTGGCGCCGGTTCTGGTACCGAAAATAGACCTGTCAACGCGTCATCATCTACTGGACATGGGGGGCGGTCCCGGGACGTATTCGATTCAATTTTGCTTGAAAAATCCAAAACTTAAGGCTACTATTATCGATTTGGCCTCCACGCGACCTTTTGCTGAAAAGACCATCGCTAAATTTAATTTGCAGGACCGGATCGATTTTAAGTCCGCAGATTATCTCGAACATGAGATTGAAGGGATCTACGATGCAGCATGGCTGTCACAGATTCTCCATGGGGAAGGGCCCGAAGACTGCCGCAAAATTATCGGAAAGGCCGTTTCCGCCCTTAACCCCGGGGGCTTGATCATGATACACGAATTTATCTTAAACAATTCCATGGACGGGCCGCTTTTCCCGACCCTGTTCTCCCTGAACATGCTTCTGGGGACGTCCGGCGGCCAGTCCTATTCTGAAAAACAGCTGACAGCCATGCTCTCTGATGCCGGCGTGAGGGATATCCAGCGGATTTATTTCGACTCCCCCAATGATTCTGGAATATTAACAGGCATCGTCGCGCCTTCTCCATAAACAATAGCGCCACGAATGATAACCGGTCAAAAATATGTTGAGCATGTTGGGAGGATTAAAATTTGAATAACCCTGGAATCAGACAGAAAGAGTCGTTTTTCAAGGACCTCGGGATGGGGCGTCATGATAACGATCCCATTACCCGGAGAGAATCGATAAAAAAACTGCTTAAGATCTCACAAGGTCTTGCATTGACCGGGATGACGGCATGGCCTTTTCAGAGAGATCTTGCAGCATTTACCGGATCGACCCGTCAAAATTTTGTCATTGAAGGAATCGGCCGAAGTCAGAAATATTCTGTCAAAGCTTTAACTCGAAAGGTTTTTGAAACCGCCGGCGGTATACAACGATTTATTTCAAAACAGGATGTGGTGGTAATCAAACCGAACATTTCCTGGGCCAGAGCCCCCCATTTAGGTGCAACGACCCATCCTGAAGTTTTAGAAGCAGTGATTGAGCTTTGCCAGGAAGCTGGGGCTAAAAAAATCAGGATCGCCGATCATACCATCCACGACGCAAGACGCTGCTTTGCCATTACCGGCGCCGGGATGGTGGCCAAAAAAACCGGAGCGGATCTTGTCTATCCCAGATCTTCCCTGATGCGCAAGATGAAAATCCAGGGTCACCGGCTGGATGTGTGGCCGGTTTTTGTGCCCCTTGTTGAGGCCGACAAGGTGATCAACCTGCCGGTGGCCAAGGTCCATGTGCTGAGCGATTTAACCCTGGGAATGAAAAATTGGATCGGTGCTGTGGGCGGTCGGAGGAATGCACTCCATCAGGATATCCACATGACCATTGTGGATTTGGCTCAGTTTTTCAAACCGACCTTGACCCTTGTCGATGCCATTCGAATCATGATCCACAACGGCCCATCCGGCGGAAACGCTTCGGATGTTTCGGTATCAAACCGCCTGATCTTGAGCAACGATCCGGTTGCAGCCGATGCTAAAGCGGCAGATCTTTTTAATTTTCGCCCCCAGGACATCGGCTTCATTCGTCTCGGAAATAAATGGGGACTCGGAACATATGAACTCGAAAAAATCCATCAAAGCAAGGTAATTATTTGAAAGCGAAACATTTTGTCTGGATACGACGTATAAGCCAATCTTTTTTTTTGATTTTTTTCATTTTTCTCCTGATTGAAAGCCGTCTTCCTTCAGACATCTACCTGGATTACTCCATTTCCATAACCGGTGAACAAAATATTGAATTGAATTATCCGGTAACCTTCTTTTTCCAACTCGACCCTTTAATTGCGGTTACATCTTTTATTTCAGGACACCAATGGATCAAGGGTTTTGGGTGGGCCATAGGGATTGTGGTCCTCACCCTTTTTTTTGGAAGGCTCTTTTGTGGTTTTATCTGCCCGTTGGGCACCATTCATCATCTGATGAGCTTTGTCAGACCTGCCCTAAAAGGGCAGACGATGGTTAGGGCCAACCAAAAACGTCCGGATCATAAATTTAAATATTTTATTTTAATTCTACTTCTGATGGCCGCCATTTTTGGCCTCAACTTCACCGGGCTGCTGGACCCCATCGCGTTTCTCTTTCGCTCTTTGTCTTTGGCTATTTTCCCCGGCCTTGGAACAGGCATTAAAGAAGTTTTTGATCTCATGGCCCAGTCCGATATTAAAATCTTAAATTATATCAGTTACGGAGGGGAAATTATTGTTTCGCCGGTTTTTGGATACGGATATGAAGCGTTTAAATCTGCATGGCTTATGGGCAGTATTTTTATTATTATTTTGTTTCTGAACCGTATCCGTCCGCGCTTCTGGTGCCGAACCCTATGCCCGTTGGGGGCACTTTTGGGCCTTTTGGCCAGATTCAGCATTTTGAAAATGGAAAAATATTCCGAAAAATGTACCCAATGCCAACTTTGCACGAAAACCTGTCCGGGCGCAGCCTCCCCTATTCCGGGCTTGGAATGGGATCCCACGGAATGCATGTTCTGTTTTAACTGCTTTAATGTCTGTCCCGAAGATGCGGTTGTATTTAAATTGAAATGGCCGCCCAAAGCCAATAAAGCACCGGACATCGGACGCCGTGCCGTTTTGGGGGGCCTGATCGGTGGCGCTTCACTTCCCCTTTTCGGGAGGTTGGATGGCCGGATTCACAAGGTATCGGATCCGCGCCTGATCCGACCACCGGGGGCCGTGTCTGAAAACAATTTTTTAAAGCTCTGTCAGCGGTGTGGTCTCTGCATGAAGGTTTGCCCGACAAACGCCATCAACCCCACACTTACCGAAGCAGGAATGGCCGGATTCTGGACACCGAATCTTATCATGCTCCAGGGATACTGCGAATACACATGCACGCTTTGTGGCAGTGTTTGCCCCACCGGTGCCATACATCCTCTTTCAGTTAAAGAAAAAATCGAAGGCCCCATAAGGATAGGATCCGCCTATATCGTTCGGGGCCGCTGCCTTCCCTGGGCAGAAAACGGTCCCTGCATTGTCTGTGAAGAACATTGCCCCACGTCTCCCAAGGCCATTCACCTGAAAGAAGGGACTTACCGGGGAGGAGATGGAAAAACAGTCCGGGTTAAACGACCGTATGTAGATCTCAATACCTGTGTGGGATGCGGAATCTGTGAGAACAAATGCCCGGTGAGAGGTAAGCCTGCAATCCGGGTGATGGCGGCAGGAGAATCCAGATCTGTCAAAAATCAGATTCTTCTTGGAGAATGAAGTTTCCCGCCGCCCCTAAAAACAGGGTCTCCGCCGCATTCCCAAGAGCAGACGGGGGTCTGAAAATCATCATAAACACGCCAGAATTAAATTATCCTTCCCCGCGGTTCATTTTTTAAGCCATATGAAGCCAGTCTCCCGGAACAACGTGGCCCTATATTTGGGATAGGGAGGGGAACCGGACATAATGTCCAAAATAGCGCCCGAACGAAAATCGGAAATTCGTTCGGGCACCAAACATAGGGTCACCGGGAAAACCACGTCTACTATTTGTGGGAAATTCCCTGTTCACCATGGGAAGCTATTTTTTTCGGTGCGGTGTGTGAAATTTCTTTGATCTCTACAGAATGTGAAGGTTCCTTTTTCGGCAAAACATGTGCCGGTTCTTTTTGATTGATTTTCCATTTTCCGCCTTCTTTGACCAAAAATATCTGGCCATCACAATGTATGGTCCCCGAAACGTTCACAGTGGCGGTATCGCCTTCTTTTTTCGTGACGGTATATTTTAATTTTGATATATCCACCGTTAGGTTGCTATCGGAACTAAACTGCTTTTTGACATGATCCTTGACCACATCTTCAACCTTGGCTTTACCGCATCCAACCAACATTAAAACAGACATAACAATTGCAAAATAAAATAATTTTTTCATTGACCACCTCTTGCCTTTTAGTTGTTGAAAATCGAGTTCTGGTTTATTAAACAGAGGGTACCCACGGATACGAACAAATAGCATTTGCGTTTTTTTGGGTCAAGCCAATTCAGGATGCAACCTTTTTCTAAACCCAAACCGATACCGCTGGAGGACTATTATGGACAAACCGATTGAAAATTATTGGAAAACCCGGTTGACGGATCTTAAAGAAGTTTTGGATGCAAATAACTTTGAAACCTTTATCGTGGAGAGCACCGATGCGGCCAAATCCATTGTGCTTGAGAAAATTATTCCCAAGTTAGCCCCCAAAAGTGTCTCTTGGGGCGGATCTATAACATTTGTCGCTACCGGGCTATATGATCTTCTTAAAAAGAACAACAACCTTAACGTTCTGGATACTTACGATAAGAACCTGTCTCCAGAAGAAGGTCTTGAACGACGTCGCCAATCACTCCTGGTGGATCTTTTTATTACCGGAAGCAACGCGGTGACCGAGGCGGGCCAGCTGGTTAACTTGGATATGTTCGGCAACCGGATTTGTGGGATCACCTTTGGCCCCAAAAATGTCATCGTCATCGTCGGGCGCAACAAGATCGTTCCGGACCTGGACGACGCAATGTTCCGCATAAAAAATTATGCGGCCCCCGTCAACGCCATGCGACTTGACAAAAAAACACCGTGTGCCAAAACTTCTTTCTGCAGTGAATGTAAAAGCCCGGATCGTATCTGCAATACCTGGACGATTACTGAGAAATCATTTCCCAAAGGAAGGGTAAAAGTAGTATTGATTAACCAGGATCTGGGTTTTTAGAGTAAAATTCAGGTTAAGCGCTGTCGGTTTCCCCTGGCATCTTATCTTTATATAGCTGATAATACTTAAAAACTTTTTTAACGTAATACTGGGTGGATTTGAAGGGGGGAATGCCTTGATACTGCCGGACATTTCGGCTTCCGGCGTTGTATGCCGCAAGGGCCAATTTAATGTCTCCGTTAAATTTGTTAACCAGCTGTTTGAAGTACCGAACACCGCCACTGATATTCTGCTTGGGATTGAAGATGTCCTCCACCCCAAGGGCTTGGGCGGTGGATGGCATCAGCTGCATGAGGCCTTTTGCCCCTTTTTTAGAAATCGCCTTGGGATTGTATCCGGACTCCGCCATAATGATCGCCTTAACAAGGGCAGGATCGATTCGATGGCGGCTGGACACCTGAATGATGATGGGATGAAATAACTGTTCCTTTTTATTCATATATCCGGACAGTGCGCCATAAACGCTATGCCCGCCCGCATCTTCATCCGCCAAGGAATGAGAGATGGAAGGCATGGATATTTGGGGGGGGACTTTCATTACGCTGACATCCCTCTGACCACTATGGATTGAGACCAGCGATACACCCAAAATCATTACGAAAATGAAGAAAAAGCGAATAATTTCAACGAATAGTATTTGTATGGTAATTTTTTTATCCATTTGAGTTTTGACGGTTTCGTAAAAAGTCTTTTGTGAGCAACATCGAGCAATTTTGGAGAAAGATTCATGATGCGTCTGGCGTTAAAAATTGCATTCTGTTTGGGGGCGTTAGCCCGAGTTCTTGCAATTTAGCCAGGCGAGTCATGAATCCCAAAATTGCTTGCGGAGCGAGCAAAATCAGACTTTTTACGAGTTTGTCAGTTTTCAATTTTGCACAGCTGTTCGATCTGTATCAAACAGATTCTTTTGGCAGACTCGAAATATTCAATGTTTCGGTTCGGTGAACCTCGCAACAGCGAAATCGTCTTCCAAGAGCTTGAATCCCGCTAAAAGCGAGAAACATTTTTCATAAGCTTCAATATTTCAGAATCTGAACATTTACTATAAGATTGGGGCTATGGTGTGTCAAGTAAAAAAAATTAGACATATTGTGCACCAATAAACAATCAACTACAAGATATTGTACCCAAATGAATATTGACGGTCTCGTAAAAAGTTTTTTTGTGAGCGACATCGAGCAATTTTGGAGAAAGATTCATGATGCGTCTGGCGTTAAAAATTGCATTCTGTTTGAGGGCGTTAGCCCGAGTTCTTGCAATTAGCCAGGCGAGTCATGAATCCCAAAATTGCTTGCGGAGCAAGCAAAATGAGACTTTTTATGAGTTCATCAATATTATTGGCCGGATTTGAATATATTGGACCTGCTTTTGTAAAAAGCGGCGTTATTAACCTCTCTGATTATTTTTGCAAGAAAAAAATGAGCCCCCAGCAGGACTGAAGCCTCTTTCCATTTAAGTTTATTTTCAGCGGTCATCATATTTCGTCATTATCCGATCGATCCAAAATGGTCTGAAGACGGCGGATATTCTTCCAAACGACTTTTTTGAGTTTCGGGACAGAAACAGGGGGAAACGCCGAAAATAAAGAAAAAACCGGGATTTCTTCGCCTTGGGTAAATAGTTGTTGCTTTATTGACAAATCTGATGTTTATTACAAAATTGTAATTTATCCAAAGGACATAAAATAATATGAAACGCATCGAAGATATCACCTTGCTATATGAAATAAGCAAGGCGCTCAATGAACATCTGGATCTTAAAAAGTCTTTGTACAAGGTTTTAGAGATACTCTCCAATTCCATGGACATGGTGCGCGGCACCGTGACGATTTTGCATCCCTTGCGAAATGAGATCCACATAGAAGTGGCCCACGGCCTTCCCCACAGTGCCGTGGAACGGGTAAAATACAAACTGGGGGAAGGGATTACCGGCCGGGTCATTGAGACCGGCAAGGCCATCACCATTCCCAAAATCAGCGATGAGCCGCTGTTTCTGAACAGAACCGCTTCCCGCAAGCACACAAAGGACCAGGAACTCTCTTTTTTCTGTGTACCCATAAAAAAGGGAAATCAGATTATCGGATCGCTCAGTGTC
The DNA here is from genome assembly GCA_963790095.1 of uncultured delta proteobacterium. Lineage (GTDB taxonomy): Bacteria > Desulfobacterota > Desulfobacteria > Desulfobacterales > UBA11574 > JAAXQD01. The sequence goes on from CAWBNO010000017.1 coordinate 34,233, forward strand.
GACAAGCCCTATAACGCGTCATACGCCCTCAATGACGGTGAAAAACTTCTCTCTGTGATTGCAACCATGATCGCCAGACATGTTATCAATCTGGAAACCATCCGCCTTGAAAAAAAGCGACTCAGTGAAGAGAACATCCGCTTGAAAAATGAACTCGAGAATAAATATCATATAACAAATATCATCGGCAACAGCAACAAAATGCGAGAAGTCTTTCAGATGGTTTCCCAAGTCTCCAAGAGCAATGCAACGGTTTTAATTCGGGGAGAAAGCGGTACCGGGAAAGAACTTGTGGCCAATTCCATTCATTATAACAGCCTTAGAACTAAAAACCGTTTTGTCAAAGTCAACTGTGCTGCCCTGCCCTCGAACCTGATTGAGAGTGAACTCTTTGGACATGAAAAAGGCGCTTTTACAGGTGCCATCAATCAGAAATTTGGCAAATTCGAGATGGCCAACAAGGGCACCATCTTCCTTGACGAAATCGGATCGGTGGGGATTAACGTACAGGTTAAGCTTCTGCGGGCCTTACAGGAAAAAGAATTTGAACGTGTGGGAGGCCATAAAACGATTAAAGCCGATGTTCGCATCATCGCCGCCACCAACAAGGATCTTGAAAAGGCTGTTAGAGATGAGGTCTTCAGGGGGGATCTCTACTACCGCCTCAATGTTTTTCCCATCTATATGCCGCCCCTAAGAGAAAGAAAGACCGATATTCTCCTTTTGGCCGATCATTTTCTTGAAAAATATGCCGCAGAAAACCATAAAGACATCCGACGCTTTTCTACACCTGCCATCGACATGCTCATGGACTACCATTGGCCGGGAAACGTCAGGGAACTTGAAAACTGCATCGAGCGGGCCGTGCTTTTGTGTGAAGAAGGCGTCGTTCACAGCTATCACCTACCACCCACCCTGCAGACAGGTACCGAATCCAATACCTTGCCCTCCCGCGCCCTTGAGGATGCCGTGGCAAATCTCGAAAGGGAGATGATCATCGATGCCCTTAAGAACACCCGTGGCAACACGACCCTTGCCTCTGATCTTCTGAAAACCACCGTAAGAAAATTCGCCTACAAGGCCAAAAAATACGGGGTCGATTATCGCCATTATCGATGAGGAGACTTCAAATTCAATGGTACATGTTCAGATGAAATAAGAATAGAAGGCTTTAGAATAGAAAAAGAGAAAAATCCAAGTTATCATTCAGATTGGGAAATCTCAAACGTGATCGGATCTGTTTTGGAATCCTCAATTTCAAGATATGCGGTCTGTCCGGGTATCAATTCTTCCTTTATCTGACGAAGAAATTTTCTAAACGACTCTCCCTGTCCCTTTTCGGAAAGATCTGCTTTTGCCCGAACCACCTGATCATTGTCTATTAATGCAATGGTAAGATTCATAATGCTGCACCTCCTTGATTGGTTTTCCCAAGACAGCACAGGATCGACAAATTGCCCTTTGGGCAATTGAGGCCTTAAGTAGCACTAAATTTACGCTCACATTATTAGTTTTAATAATAATTTCAATAATTTAAGTATACGTTCAATTGTTTTTTGTGTCAAGAAAAATTTTGAATTTATATAATTCTATTCGATTCTTTCCCGGCAGCATCGAGAAAAACCATCCCAGACTTCCCCAAGCACTTTTATCCAACTGAAAAAATCACGACCGGAAGGCAAGGAACGTCGCGCCCGCTGATAACGCCTTTGTAACCGGCGGAAACGACCGATATGTTTTGGGTTGTTAAAAAGACATACCCAGGGTAACCTCTCCGAAAACAAGCCCGTTATGAAAGGTGTTGTATCTATCCGGGGTGGGGGTTGAACACGGTGGGTTTCCGATTCATAAATGAGCAATTTGGGTCCGGATCAAGGCCGCCCAGCTAAATAGGCTTTTAATTTCACGGGGTGGCACAAAGGTTTTCGGTTTCCGCAAAAGGGTACCGAAAGGCAAACCCTGTACACTATAGCCGAAAACCCCCGGAAAAGGCAAATCCGGGGGATAAGGGCCATTTATGGATGGAAACCAACTATGTTTGTTCCAACGGCTTGCGAAGCATTTTTTCAGAAGCGGTTTCCGCCTTGAGTAAACCTTGGCCTCCTATGGCTCCCATGCCGCTGGCATGTGAAATCTCAAAATCGGGATAGGCACTGCCGCCGTGTTCGACAAAGTCGAGCCCTTCAAGCTCCTCTTCCGCCGAAACTCTGAGGCCAATGCTTACATCGATCAACTTGAACAATAAAAAGGCCGTGGGAAATACCCATAAAAAGCAGGCAGATATCCCCAATAGCTGGACTCCCATGATTTTTATCGATGTGCCTCCGATGTTAAAAATTCCGGCAGCCAGAGTGCCCCAAGCACCACAGACACCATGCACCGATATAGCACCGACCGGATCGTCCACCCGAATTTTATCGAAAAAGAGGACCGCCAGAACGACAATCACACCGGCAATAGCGCCGATAGCGATTGCACTGGCAGGCGTCACCGTTGCACAGGGACTGGTTATGGCCACCAGGCCTGCCAGGGCACCGTTCAAGCTCATGCCCACTTCGGGTTTGCCGAATTTAATCCAGGATGTGACCATGGCCAGAACACATCCGGCGGCGGCGGCCAGGTTCGTATTGACAAAAATCATGGCAATATCCTTGTTTGCGGCGGTGGTGGAACCGGGATTAAAACCGAACCAGCCCAGCCAGAGGATAAATACGCCCAGGGCAGCCAGCGGCATGTTGTGCCCCAAAATCGGTTTGACCTGGCCGCCTTTCGTATATTTGCCAAGCCGCGGTCCCAGTACAATGGCTCCTGCCAGGGCCGCCCATCCGCCCACCGAATGAACCACCGTGGATCCTGCAAAATCTATAAAACCAAGGTTCTCAAGCCATCCGCCCCCCTTATAGAGGCTGCCCCAAGCCCAACTGCCGAATACGGGATAGATCAGGGCGCTGATAAAGACACTGTAAATCAGATATCCGGAGAATTTTGTTCGTTCTGCCATGGCACCGGAGACAATGGTGGCAGCGGTAGCGGCAAATACGACCTGAAACATCCAGAATGCTAGGACCCAGGGGTCACCACCGGGGCTGAAATCGCTCAGAAAAAATCCGGATGTTCCAAACCAGCCGGTCTTGGACACACCGAACATCAGTCCGAACCCAACGGCCCAGAATGCCAGGGATCCCATGGAAAAATCCATGAGGTTTTTCATCATGATGTTGATGGCGTTTTTGGCCCGAGTAAATCCGGACTCCACCATGGCAAATCCGGCCTGCATAAAGAAGACCAGGGCCGCGGCAACCAGCGTCCATACATAATCGGCATGGGTCTGGACCAGACTGATGGCCTCTTTATTGGATAAGACGGTGGGCGTTTCGTCTCCGGCCCAGACGCAGGCAGCACTGATTAGAATAAATAAACCAGAAATAATAAATTTTTTCATGACGCTTGTACTCCTTTTATTTTGAATAAAAATTTTAATAACCGCTATAATACTAGACGTTAAATCGCACCTTCCCCAGTCTCGCCGGTTCGGATGCGAACCGCTTCGTCAACTGTAAAGACAAAGATTTTTCCGTCCCCGATCTTGCCGGTATTTGCCGATTTGGATATGGCTTCCACCACTTGATCCGCCAGGGATGAATCGACAACCACATCGATTCTCACTTTAGGTACAAAATCGACCTGATATTCGGCGCCGCGATAAATTTCCTTATGACCCCGCTGACGTCCAAACCCTTTGACCTCGTTAATGGTCATGCCGTTTACACCGATTTTGTTCAGCGCATCTTTGACATCATCGAGCTTAAACGGTTTTATAATGGCTTCAATCTTCTTCATTAACGTGCTCCTTTTCAATTAGAATTTCACTGTTTTGCTTACCCGAGATTTTTCTTAAGTGTAGAGCAAGAGGAATGCCAAGTTTATCAAAAAGGCAATAAAAGAGTATATTTTATTGGAATAACAGGGAAATATATTATGACAGGGGAAACATCGGGCCACCATTTAATTTACATAAATGTTATTAAACGTTACATTAACTACAATAATGTTATTATATAATTTAATTATAACAAATATGTAATTTTTGGCATCGAGATGAGACATCATCTTTTTTATGGGTATCTCGAAAACTTAGGTGAGTGAAGAAATTTTATCCACTTTATTATGTACTCACCTATTGCAGTTTAATGGATGAACAATAAAGTGAGCTTGACCGGTTCTTACCGAACGGCAATCCACGAGTAAAAAGGATAATTCCTCCAATAAAAGATCATGAATTTTTCTGAAAACCCGAATAAGTTTCTAAAAACGCCTCAAGATGTTTTTGGGCAAATTCTTTTACATTCCATTTTTTTGAGGAGAGAAAGTCCCGATACTTGGGCTTAATGATATACGTTTCAGCATTGATTATTTCTCCCCCTTTAATTTCTGCCAGGATAGGAGTTCGCTGATACAAATCGCCTTCGAATGCGTCCAATCGCTCCAAAGACAATTCATCCACATCAAAGTAGATGATCCCTTCAGTGACTGCATCTGTTGCCGGAATAATTCCGGGATACGATTCTCCTTTCACCGTAAAGCGCGCATGGCTTCTCAGGATAGCGTTTTTAAAACGAAACTCACGGGTTGTAACGGCACACATTACATCAGATATCATTAAGGTTCCATAGGTAAAAATGTTCATACCCAATGTCTTTCGAAGGTTTATAAACTCAAACACATTTATCACGTTTTCAGATCTGGTAAAGCCGTCTTTTTCATATAGTGTGTTCCGGCCGAAAAAATAACAGCCCGCCGATTTTTCGGCGGGCTGCCAGGGTTTTGGAGGTGTAGCTATATATCGAAATACAGGAAGAACTCGTGCGGATGCGGACGAAGTTTCACGTCATTGACCTCATTTTCCGTTTTATATTCAATCCACATATCAATAACATCCTGGGTAAAAACATCACCTTTGAGCAAGAACTCATGATCTTCTTTTAATGCAGCCAGCGCCTCATCTAAAGATCCGGGTGCAGAAGGAATTTCCGCCAACTCTTCCGGTGGAAGACCGTAGATGTCTTTATCCAGCGGATCGCCCGGATCGATCTTGTTTTCGATACCGTCGATGATGGCCATCATCATGGCGGAAAATGCCATATATCCGTTGCACGAGGGGTCCGGGGTCCGGAACTCAATGCGTTTGGCTTTCGGAGAAGGAGAGTACATGGGAATCCGGACGGCTGCACTTCTGTTACGGCTGGAATACGCCAGATTCACCGGAGCCTCAAAGCCGGGAACCAGGCGTTTGTAGGAGTTGGTGGTCGGGTTGGTAAAGGCGCACATCGCACGGCAGTGTTTCAGTATCCCGCCGATGGCATACAGGGCTTCCTGGGACACGCCGGCATATTTGTCACCGGCAAAAAGCGGGGTATCGCCTTTCCAAATGCTGCAATGGGTATGCATGCCGGTCCCGTTGTCGTTATACAGCGGCTTTGGCATAAATGTCACGGTATGACCGTATTTATGGGCGACATTTTTAAGAACATACTTAAACCACATGAGTTGATCACCCATTTCAAGCAGAGGCTTAAATCGCATGTCGATTTCCGCCTGTCCCGCGGTGGCCACCTCATGATGCTGGCACTCCACCCCTATGCCCAGTTGTTCTAGAGTCAGCATCATTTCGGTGCGAATATCCTGGAACTTGTCCATGGGCGGCACCGGAAAGTAGCCTTCCTTGTGTCTCGGCTTGTATCCCAGGTTGGGGCACTCTTCCCGCCCGCTGTTCCAGATGCCTTCAACGGAATCGATTGCGTAAAATGCGTGGTTGTTTTCGGATGCGAACCGGATATCGTCAAAGATGAAAAATTCAGCCTCGGGTCCGAAATAAGCGGTGTCGCCGATTCCGGTGCTCTTGAGATATGCTTCCGCTTTTTTGGCAATATTTCTCGGGTCCCGGGTATAAGCCTCACGAGTAATGGGATCCACAATGTTACCGATTAAAACCAGGGTCGGGACCTCAAAGAAAGGGTCGATCTTGGCGGTGGCGGCATCTGGCACCACCAGCATGTCGCTGGCGTGAATGGGTTGCCACCCCCGGATGCTGGATCCGTCAAATCCGAAACCGTCCTCGAAACTCGATTCTGTTAGTTCACTCATGGGCACTGTAAAATGCTGCCACAGGCCTGGAAAATCCAGAAAGCGAAGATCAACCACTCGGGCCTTATTCTCTTTTGCAAATTCAATTACTTCTTTGGGTGTCATAATAAAAATCCTCCTTAAAAATTTTTTAATGTTTATGGTACAATAATATTTGTTTAAAAAAAACTACTCAGTTCCTAAGATTCACTTTTTTAATTTGCTGGTTGAAAATTTTCTCCTTTTCCAACAAATGCTTAAATTTTATTAGTTAGTGTCCATCCACAAGTTCAAAATGAACGCAAAGGGTATCCAATTCAGAAATGAGCAATTTTATTCTGATCAAGGCCGCGCAAGGGTTTTCGGTGAGCGTATCCTCGAACATCCGGATGCACGAGTCCATATCCGTGCTCTCCATGCAGAGACTGGTCAAGCCCTTCGATTTCCTTCTGCTCTTCGATACGAAAGCCGATGGTCTTTTCAACAATAAAAACAATGATCGCCGTACCGATAACCGCCAGAGCTATGGTAGCTGCCATGCCCAGCAACTGAATGGTTAACTGGTTGAAATAAGACCAGGACCCATTTACCGATGAAGCCGCGCTTTTCATCCAGCTGTCTCGGATAAGGAAACTGAGCATTAGAACACCCAGTCCGCTTCCGACGCCATGTATCCCGAAACAGTCCAGGCTGTCGTCATAACCCAACTTCATTTTGGCGTTTAGGGCATAGTAACAGGCAATGGAGGACAGCGCCCCTAAAATGATGGCGCCATATGGCTTGACCACGCCTGCTGCCGGCGTTATGGCGACAAGCCCCGCCAAAATGCCGGACGCGAATCCCAGTGAGGTTGTCTTACGAAAGACGACGGCCTCTATGATAATCCATGTCAATGCACCGCTGGCGGCAGATATTTGCGTCATGGTTAAGGCACGGGCGGTATCCAGTCCGCTTTGCACCGTAGAACCGGCATTGAAACCAAACCAGCCCACCCACAAAAGCCCGGCACCCATGAGTGTCATCACAAGGTTGTTCGGATTCATTGCTGTTTTTGGATAACCGTACCTGGTCCCGAGCATCAGCGCCACAATCAGGGCACTAAAGCCCGCCGAAACGTGGATCACAAGACCGCCAGCCAGATCGATCACCCCAGAAGCACCGGCGTTAAACAGCCATCCATCCGAAGCCCAGACCCAATGACATAAAGGACAGTAGACAAACAAAAACCATAAAACAATAAACAAAATGTAACCCCGAAAATAAACACGTTCCGCCAGTGCGCCACTGATCAACGCCGGAGTGATAATGGCGAATTTACCCTGGAACATGGCCAGGACATATTCCGGTATTCCATTGGTAATCGCATCGTCTATCCCGTTTAGAAAAAAATAGTCATTATTCCAACCGACAAACCCTCCCAAAATACTCTTGCCGAAAGCCAGAGAATATCCGCAAACCGCCCAGAGAACGCCGATCACTGCCATTGCGACGAAACTATGCATCATGGTACCCAAAACATTTTTTGTTCTGACCAGGCCGCCATAAAACATGGCCAACCCCGGCACCATAAGCAGAACCAATGCTGTTGCGGTTAACATCCAGGCGGTGGTTCCAGTATCTATCGCAGCATTTTCTGCTGCAAAAGCCAGTTTAGGCAATACGATTAAAAAGTTCGCTGTGAATACAGACTTGGTCCATTTTATTTTCATGAAAACCCCTTTAAACTTCAGTTTGCTTTGAGCATTTTAATAATTTATATGGCATCTTCTCCTTTTTCTCCGGTACGCACCCGAATCACCTCTTCCATGGGTAAAATAAAGATTTTGCCGTCTCCGATTTTCCCGGTATAAGCGGCCTTTTGTATGGTTTCCATTACCTGTTTGACTCTGTCAGACTGAACGATAATCTCGATCTTAATTTTTGGGATAAAATCGACTACATATTCAGCACCCCGGTAAATTTCCTTATGGCCTTTCTGACGGCCGTATCCTTTGACTTCTGAAATCGTCATCCCCTGAATCCCGATTTCATTGAGGGCCTCTTTGACATCATCCAGTTTGAACGGCTTGATGATCGCCTCTACCTTTTTCATAACGTTTCCTCCTTATGTCGTTAAACTTCGGGACGAATCTGCGGTATCATTAGCCGCCCCATACACAGTTCATATGACGTTTGCCAGACTTTCAATTCTTTGTGATTTTTTAGCATTCTTGTCCGCCTGTTCTGCGGAGGATCACTCGAGCCCTTGAATCTTTACCCGCCGCTGGGTGGTGGGCTTAACCCCTTGAACCCTTTATGATCACACTTGATCACTTTGAGATGACCCATGTATTTTACTCTGATTAACTGCTACTCGGAAGATGATCCTTAAGTTTTGAAACTCGGCAAAACTTCTTTAATGGATGTTTTAATCTTCTCTACTTGATCCTGGGTATCGATCTTTTGTCCATCAAAATCCCTGACATAAAAAACGTCCACAACCTGGTCCACCTTGGTTGCAATCTTGGCCACCCAAATATCGAGCCCGCACCTGAAAAGCGCATCGGTGATCGTGTATAGCAGTCCCGGAAAATCATAAGTAAATACTTCAATAATCGTAAAAAAACTCGAGCTGTCATTGTCCACGTTGATTTGATGGGGCCTGCCTCTTACGTAACGTTTGACTGGTCGGTAGGCCTTTATTTTTTCTTTCAGCGCCGTCTTTAGATCCAGAGCACCGGACAGCGCAGATTTAAAATGGGCTTCAGCCTGTTGCCACCTTTCCTTTTCAAAAATTTGATCCAACGGCGGGTTGACTTCGAAAATATCAAGGGCAATATTGTTCCGCCAAGTGAAGATCTGCGCATCGAGGATATCCAGTCCGTTCAACGTAAATGTCCCTGCAATCTTTGAAAAAAGACCGGGACGATCCTTTGCGCAGATGGTAACTGTTCGGGTATTGGAATCCGTAGTTTTTGTAACGTTCCAGATAAAGTCCTCTGTTCCTATGTTTTTGTACAGTTCAATATGCTCCATGATACTGTCAGGCGGCGCATAAAGAAGGTATCGTGGTGACATGAAATCGAAAAGTGTCTCTATATCATTCTCGGCATAGCGATTTATGGCGGATCCGAGAACTTCGGCTTTTTTCTTCTCAACAGCTTCAACAGCCTCTCGGGTTGCAAGTTCACCTTTTTCAAGGACATTTGAAATTTTAAAGAAAAGATCTCTTAACAGTGTAGCGGTCCAGTCACTCCAGGCTTTTGGACCAGTGGCCATGCAATCGGCCACAGTCAACAAATAAAGCATTTTTAACCGATCGATATCTTTTATATTTCTGGCACACGAGATGGCGGTCTCTTCATCATTGAGATCTCTTCGAGTAGCGGTCTTAATCAATAACAAGTGTTCTTTTATCAAAAAAGAAACCGTTTCAATATCCTCGTTGGGGTAGCCTTTTTTAAGCAGTACCGACGCAGCAATCTCGGCACCGCTGATGGAATGACTCACACCGGTTTCACCTTTGCCGATATCGTGTAACAGCACCGCCCACAACAAAAGATGACGTTTTTTAAGCCTTTTATAAATATCACTGCATAAGGGATATGTTGAACTTCCTTGGGATGTGCCGAATCTTTTTATGTTCTGAACCGCTCTCAGCAAATGTCGATCAACCGGATAAAGGTGGTACTCATCATATTGAATTCTGTTGGAGATTTCTTTAAATTCCGGAATAAATCGAGTTAAAAAACCGGTATTTAGCATTTCGTTGAGCACATTAAATGTCGATGACGGTTTAACTAAAATCCGCTCAAATGATTCAAGATTTAAAACTGAAGAAGAAAATTTGTTGTCAACAAGAAAGGAGAATTCCCTGACCAGCCTTTTGGCCTCTGCACTTAATGGAATTTTCAGCGTCGCGCTCTCTTCAAATATCTTTATCAAAAGGTTCGGATCGCGCAGGATGTCTTCGGAAGAAACAAAGTTGATCATCCCATTTTCCGTAATGTTGAGCCCCTTGATGGGAGTGTGTTTTAAGGCCTTTCTCGACCGTTTAACATCCTTAAACAACCCCAGCTCGTATAAAAACATCAGGTGTTGCTGCTTTAAAAATTCCATGTGACTGTGAAGCTTGCTTAAAAATCGCTCCACAGGCTGCTGTCCGTATTTTTTGCCAAATTTCAGGGCATCAGCCATTTTGATCTGGTATTCAAAATAGAGCTGGTCACATTTTCTATCGGACAAATGATGCAGACAGTTTCTTACGTTACCTATAAACTCAAGCGCCTGTCTCATGGCATGAAATTCATCATGTGAAAGAAAGCCATAATACTCGAGGTCTCTGAATTGTTTGAGATTCGATTTCAGCCTGGCGATCCAAAGTATGGTATGATAATCCCTCAGCCCGCCCTGGCCCTCCTTGAGATTGGGTTCGAGCAGATACGACGAATCTCCGAAACATTCGTGCCTGCTTTGGCTGATGTCGACCAGTTTCTTTATGGCTTTAGATGAATGTCTCTTTTTAAACCGTTTGCGAAGATGTTCCATCAAAGACGAATATAGCAGGGACATGCCGCATACGAAACGTGCGTCCAAAAGGGACGTCAAAACTTCAATGTCATCAACGGCTAATTTGACACATTCTTTAAGAGATCGTGTGGCATGACCCACTTCAAAACCGATGTCCCACAACGGGTAGACAATTTCCTGGATAAGATGCTCGGCCTTGTCGGGAACATATTTTTCAAAAAGAAAAAGAAGATCCACATCCGAATGAATAAACTGTTCTCTGCGACCATATCCTCCCAGAGCAATAATGGCATAGGGATTCTTTTCCATCCCCATTTTGGGGCCGATCATTGAGTTTTCGAAACTTTCAAAAAAATAATCGTCGAGAATTTGTGCATGCTGTGCTAGAAAATCCGGCGTTTTTCTTTTCAAAAAACCGGATATGAGATGGGCGCTTTTTTCCCGAAGCTGCTCAGCAGCCGGCACATACGTCTTTATCTTTTTCGCGTTTGTTGATGTCATTTCAACCCAAACGATTTCATCTTATCTATTCGACGATAATCTCTTTTCATCTCTCCAACTGTTGTTTAGACTCTTTAGTACCTTAGTTATATTTTTTGTGCATTTTATGGCAAAAAACAATACACAAGCACCAAATTCCAAATAAATTCGAAATTCCAAATCTCAATGATCAAAACTAAATTTTGCATGTTTAACAAGTTGTCTTTGTTTTGAATTTTTCTTTTTGGTCATTGGATATTATTTGTTTTTTGTGATTTGTTATTTGTTATTTTCCGGTTCATCCGGGTTAGGTCATTACACTGAAGAGATCATTTATATCAGCAACATTTGTGCCATACCGCAAAATATTCATAAATAACTATTAATACAAATAGTTATTTGTCGGAATTGACGAAAAGATAAAAATGATCGCTTACAGTTTTGTTAAAAATAAAGCCCATTAATTACAAAAATGTAATATTTATTTAATTTCCATAATATCTTTCCAGATTTTCCTGACGTTTTCTCGCATACCACGAAATTTATTTTCAGGGACTTTGGCGGGTTTCTCCTGAAGGCTAAGCTGGTGTACAGATGAGCGGTAGGTTAGATAGGCAACTTTTAGGATGTGGGCAACATGGTCGTTGATGATATTGGTTTCCTTTAACGTTTCAAGGAGCCTTACGATATCGGTCCACTTTAATAATTCTTTGTATTTGCATGACTTTAAAAGAACCAGATACTGAACCATAAATTCAATATCGACGATGCCCCCTGTATCCTGTTTGAGGTCGAAAAGCCCAGGATCCGTACTTGAGAGCTCCTTTCGCATCCGTTGGCGCATATCGACAACGTCTTGTTTTAATTGGGCCTCGCTCCTGGGCCGTGCAAGAACCTCGCTGCGAATTTGTTCAAAGCGTCTGGCCATATTGATATCCCCGGTGACAGGTCTTGCTTTGATAAGGGCCTGATGTTCCCATGTCCAGGCTTTGTTTGTCTGATAATCCCTGAACCCTTCGATGTGGCTCACCAGAATACCTGAACTTCCACTGGGTCGAAGGCGCATATCCGGCTCGTAGAGTTTCCCCACAGCGGTATGTGTGGTTAAAATATGGATGACTCTTTGTCCCAAGCGGGCAAAAAACTGGTGATTATCAATAGGAACCTTTCCGCCGAGGGTTTGTCCTTGGGTGCCGGCGTGGAGAAAAACCATATCTAGATCCGATCCATAGCCGAACTCAATCCCACCCAGCTTTCCATAGGCAATAACCGAAAATCCCCTGCCAATTTCCATGCCGTCCATTTGACACGTCGGGGCACCGTGCTTTTCAACCAGATGGTTCCATGACAGTTCAACAACTTCATTTAAAACCGTCTCGGCAATTTCGGTAAGATGGTCACTGGTTCGCATCAATGTCAGGGCGCCGGTAACATCTGCGGCAGCCACCCGCAGGGTATTCACCTGCTTGAAGATACACAATTCCTGAATCTGATGCTCGAAATCCTGATTGGATGCCAGGTCGATCCGTTTACGGATTTCTTTGACAAGTTCCGACTTCTTTGGAGGACGATAGAGTGTACGCGGATCAAGAAGTTCATCCAAAAGGACCGGATGGCGAGACAGAAATGAAACGATCCATGGGCTGGCACTGACCAGGTTCACCATATGAACGACAGCCGTAGGATTTTCCAGCAGTAACGACAGGTAATTGGTGCGCTGTTCAATGGTCTTGATGAGATCGACGATTCGATTCAACACAACAACAGGGTGTTCGGAGCGTCCGATTTCTTCAAGCATGAGCGGCATCAGCCTGTCGAGACGTTGACGGCCGTCGCTGCTGAGGGATCGCGTTGCCGGGTGGTTACGAAGGTGATCCAATAAACGCTCGACGTCATCGACGTTCTCATATCCGGCCGCAAGAAGTGTCTTTTGTCGCTTTTTATCTTCTAAGAGATTTTCCCATATCGCCCCTAAACCGGTTTTAACGTCTTTGGTCCGGTCATCGGTAGGTTCGGACCCTTTGGTTTCAAGTAATTTATCAAAATGAAAACGAACGATTTCCCTGTGTTTACCTAATTGGTGATCGAAGGCTTCCGGGGTGTCAAACCCCATGGAAGCAGCCAAGCGCACTTTTGCAACAGGATCTGACGGGATGGCATGGGTTTGTTGGTCTGAAAATTCCTGCAACCGATGTTCCGTATTTCGTAAAAACAGGTATGCCATAGTGAGTTCATCACAGACTTTTCTGGAAATATAATTCTCAGTGGCAAGGATTTTCAATGTTTTTTGTATGCTGCGCTCCTGAAGCGAAGGCGTGACACCTCCTCGTATGAGTTGGAAGATCTGCCCAAAAAACTCAACCTCACGTATTCCACCGTATCCGAGTTTGATGTTATTTGTCATCCCCTTGCGTTTGACTTCAAGGGATATTTTTTGTTTCATCGTCCTTAAAGCTTCAAATACACCAAAATCAAGATACCTTCTAAAAACAAATGGTTTAAGGTTTTTTAAGAGTGTTTCGCCAACACCTTTGTCACCCGCCACAACCCGTGCCTTGATCCATGCGTATCGTTCCCACTCCCTTCCTTGCGCCTGGTAATATTCTTCCATGGCATTAAAGCTCATAACCAGAGGACCGTTTGTGCCGAAAGGTCTGAGGTCCGTGTCCACCCGAAATACAAAGCCGTCCGGAGTATTGGCGCTGATTATTTTTATCAAACGACGACAAAGACGAAGGAAAAATTCTTCATTGCTCATCTGTTCCGACGCATCTTGGGTTGCACCGGTCTCAGGATAGGTGAAAATCAGATCCACATCCGAGGAAAAATTTAACTCCAGTCCGCCAAGTTTGCCCATTCCAAAAACAACCAGACGCTGCTCAGATCCATCATCTCCTGTGGGAACGCCATTTTCAGCGCATTGCCATTCGTGGAGAAAAGAAACCGCCTGATCAATGCAGCCATCGGCCAGAGCAGAAAGATCCGCCATGGTTTCTGAAAGATCCGCCCAGCCTGCAAGGTCTCGCCAGGCGATCCGGAGCATTTCACGTCGTCTAAACCGTCGAAGACGGGCTGAAAGCTGTGCATCGTCTTTGATTCCGAAAAGATGCGATTCAAGTTTCGAATCGTACGCGTCCGGATCGATTTTTTTTTGAAGATCTCCGCTTTCCAGCAGGTCTATAAAAACTTCCGGACTGCGAATGCAGATTTTGGATATAAAATCACTAAAGGAAAAAACCCGTTTTAGGAGGTCAAGAAAATTAGGGTCATCCGGAAGAGATAGATTTGCATCTTTAGCTGCAGTGCAAAATGCTTCGAATTTGGTGTTCGCATTTTCCCGCAACACTTGGGGAATATCGGCGGCTAATTTCATTTTTAATATATAAATGTGTCATGATAGATTTTCAATAGATTTTCCTTTGACCCGGCTCAAAACTGGTTTGAAGTCAACGATTGACCGTAAAGCGGATGGCTTGAATTTTCGGTCATACCTCGAAAAGACAAAAGAGCTTTACGCCTTTAATCGCTGCATTTGCTACCGGGTGCACCGGACACGGGTTCCGGCAAAAATGGATCACTCCACGCGCTGCACCGCCTTCATTTGCCCGAGAATGGGCGAAGGGGAAAAATGAACCTGCTGAATTTGCTTAATATTTTGAGACCATTTGGCAATAGGTGTTGACATATGTTTCATTTTATCATAACTTTAACTCTCCATTATCTTAATCAAAGCTAATGTCAGAAGATCTTCCCACAAGGAAGGCCCTCGCGTTTGTTGTTTGCCCTGAAAGGAATTCTACCCTTCCTTCGCGGCCATATAATCCAACAATATAAGTGTTTTAAATTCATTCTGTTCATCTAAGTTTGTTCTGTACCAAATATTTCACAAGGAGATACGATCGATGGCCCCAAAAATAGACATTGATACCCTTATGGGGGTGCTTCCCTACCAAAGGAAAAGAGGAAAATGGAAAAGTCTCCAGTTAGACTGGAATAAAGAGTGGGAGCGGGCTGACGCCAAAAAACTTTTTGAGTTCGACCTGTCCTCAATAAATGAAGAAAATTTGAATGAATACCGGACGCGCAAAGAAGCCATCCTGGACGGGAATCACGCCGCGCTTTCCGTCCTCACCCGTCTGGTGGACGGGCTCTGCGGCTATCCCATAACACCATCTACCCCCATTGCCGAAGATTTTGCCAAGGCTGCCGCCCAGGGACAAAAAAACCTGTTCGGCACCGAATTGATGTATTTCCAGCCCAGTGATGAGCTTTCGGCCATTGCAGCGGTGGAGGCCATGGCGTGTCAGGGGGGGAGATATGTTGACAATACCTCTTCCCAAGGGTTGGTATTAAAGACCAAAAACCTCTATTCCGTGGCGGGTAAACGACTGCCGGTAATTATGACGGTGATGGCCCGGGAAGTAAATAAGGGATCGTTGAGCATTCACTGCGGTCATAACGATTTTTACGGTGTACGCAATACCGGCTGGGCTCAGCTTGTTTCTGAAAATAATCAGGAACTCCATGATTTGCTGCCAATTGCGTTCAAAACCGCCGAGCTACGCCAGGTCATGCTGCCTTTCATGGTTATCGGAGACGGATTTATCAAATCCCATGCCCTTGAAAATATAAAACTTCTTTCAGACGACTTTCTGAAGTATTTTGTCGGACCGCCGAACCGGCTTTATCAGCCCGACTTTGAACAGAGATACCTCACCGGAACCTTTACCGATACCGACCTGACCATGGAAGGCCAGGTGGCCCAGGATTTTGCCTACCGTTTTGTCAAGCGGGGTGTTATCGCCGTCATGTACGTGATGAACCAGATTTTAGGCACCAACCTCAAAGTTGTGGAATGCTACCGCACCGAAGATGCCGAAATGGTCGTCGTTGTTCTGGGGTCGGCGGCCGGTGTTCTCAAGGATGTGGTTGATTACTACCGGGATGTGCAAGGCCTGAAAATAGGGGTCGTGCGACCAGTGTTGTTCAACCCGCCCTGTTATGAGGAAATCGCCTATGGTGTTCGTAATGCCAAGGTCATCACTGTACTGGAACGAACCGGCATGGTTCACAATCAGCTGCTGCTTGCCGATTTGCAGGTGGCGCTGCAACTGTCTCAAAGAGCTTATCGAGAAGGTAAGGATGAGCACAAACTATACGCACGAGACGATATGCCCACCCTTTTGCATGGGGTTTACGGTCTGGGCAGCAAAGATTTCAACAAGTACGATGCCGCTGCGGTCATTGAGAACATGCGGGCCTGTTTGGAGAGCAAACGGGACGATTTTACCCGCGACTTTTATTCCGGTATCGAAGGGCCTTACACCCTGAAACCTGAACCACTTCCGGATTACAAGGACCGGGAGCTGGGCCTGACCTTTATCGGTATTGGTGCCGAAGGCGTTAAAACCGCCCTGGAAACCGCAGCGGTGATCTATGCCGAAGAAAGCTGTGACGGCCGACGATATATCGAGTCCGGCGCCCGTTACGGAGCAGCCAGAAAGGGTGCTCCGGTATTTATGAATCTTCGAATCAGCGCCAGTCCGATTCGAAATGCCTCGGAACTCACTGAGCACGATGTACTTGCGTTTTTCAATGAAAAGTTTCTGTCCGGTGAAATTTTAAGAGACTACGTCGGTGGAATGAACCGAAACGGACTCCTGGTGATCAACAGCTCCAGAACCGTAGATGAGATCCTCGAGACTTTCCCCGTTGAAATGCGTCAGCGTATTGCCGAAAAAAATATCAAGGTGATTGCAGTGGACGCCACCCAGGCCGCCTTGAAACATCTTAAGAAAAATTTGCCCGGCGCAGTAATGCTGGGTCTTATCAATAAAGAGACGGGAATTTTTACGCCCGAGGCTTTTGAAGCAAGATTTACCAGCATCATGAAGGAAAAGTTGGGGGCTAAAAAAGGATTTGAAATTATCGATTCCAACGTCGCTTTATTAAAGGAAGGTGTTGGGAAGGCTTCAACCGATCCCATTGAAGGCATCTGTTCGTTTGCCGCAGTATCCCCCGAAGGTCAAGGTCCATCAGCGGCGATTGAACCCGAATATTTCAGTCAGGCTCCGGGGGCCGCCGGTCTTCCGGTTGTCATGACTGAAAAGGACGAAATGGGGACCATTAAACCGGTGAATTTGATTGACGATTTTCAGGAGACCTTTCGTCAGGAAATGGTTAAGCCGATTATTGAGGGGAAAAAGGTCCCCTGGGACCGGTTTATCCCTGTGGTACCATCCGGCACCAGCCAATATAAGGATGTGAGCTTCATTGGTTCTCAACTTCCGATCTGGGATGCCGACAAATGTATCGCTTGCGGCATGTGTGCAGCGTCGTGTCCGGATTCGGCACTTCATTCCACAATCACGGACAAGCCTGTCCCCGAAGGAGCGGCCGGCTATTTCAAAGTGTTCAAAAAACCACCCAAGGGAATTCCCTGGAAACGTTTTGCCTTAAACATTAATGCAGTTGTTGATCGATGCAAGGGCTGCGGAGTCTGTACTCAGGTCTGTCCGGTAGACGCCTTCAAAATGGTTGACAAGACACAGATAACTGCAACGGATTTTTTCCCCGAAGCGTACCACTATCTGGACAATACTTATGATGCGGCCCAGTATGTGGACCGGATGCCCCTCAACCACCAGGTACTTTTTGTCTTCTCAAAACTGTATCCAGGCAAACACACCCTTTGCCCCGGCTGTGGTGAAGGAACCATCAACCTTTTGACCTTTTATGCCCTGGAAAGTTTGCGCAACAGCCCCAAAGGTATAGAGACGTTTTATCAGGGACTCAAGGTTCTCTCGGATAAGAACCGGCGGGCCATCGAGCATATGATCGATCGCGGATTTACCATTTACAACATCAATGCCACCGGCTGTAATGAGGTGTCGGAACTCGTCAATCCTTTCAACGCCCGAATTTACCAGTCAGGCCACTACGGTTTTGGCACTGCGTCGGCTGCGGCATTGGGGGCCAAGTTTGCTTTGGATCAGGCATATGCCAACGGCTTTAACGATGTATTGAGCAAAATCATTGTGTTTGCCGGTGACGGTGCCATTTACGACATCGGTAACGGGCCCTTCAATTATGCCCTGGGAGAGAACTATGATATCACGTGGGTAATTTACAACAATGAGGGTTACATGAATACCGGTGCACAGAAATCCGGTGCCACTCGCTTTGGATGTGACCGTTCCACCTCGCCCATCGGAGAAAAAATTGCCGGTAAGACGACGCTGCATCGACGTATCGTCAGCCAGGCAACGGCCATATCTCATGTCTATTCAGCCAAACTTACCGTGGACAACCCCTTTTATGCCATTAAAATATTGAAAGAGGCCATTGCCTACTGCGGTCCATCGGTGGTGGAATTTTTCTCTTACTGCTCACAGGGTCAACAGAGCCATGACTGGGCAGGCCCATTGGTATCCAGGATGATGAACGAAGCCAGAAACTGGCAGATCCAGGTAAGAAGACCATTTCAAAAACTTGATATCTCCGCCAACCCGGATCCGGACCAAATGTTTCCAACAAAAGGTAAATCCTTTAAAAAAGGTGTCAAACGAGAACCGGCGACCTTCCATGATGTGGTCGGCATGCTGGGCCAGTTTAGTCGACATATCCTGTCCCAAGAGGAGGATGTCATTCCCGAACTGATTGAAGTCAATGAGACGGTGTCACTTTTCCGGTGGCTCCGAAATCAATATTTGGCCGGGTATATTGATAGAATGCCGACTGAAGAGGAGGTTGAACGTATTATCACTGAACGCTACAAGCAATAGAATCCCTTTAATGGCTTATATTTTCAGGTATGGTTTTGGCTGTAACCACTTATTTTTATGGCCATCGTAAAACCATTTGTCCGGGAATCCGCAACACCTCCGATAGGAAGGATTTTCCGCCCAGTTGATAAGTTCCAGGTATGCCTGGTGGATCTTTCTGAATGTATCGGTATCTCCGCCCAGATCAGGATGGTGTTCCTTTGCCTGAAACCGGTAAGCACTTTTAATGATTTTTTCCAGTTCAGGAGAATTCAACGCAGACTTTCCAAGCTTCAGACATGTCAATGTTGATTCTTTTATGATCGGGAGCTTTATCTCCTTGGGTATAACGAGACTGGACGAGTTTTTTTTGCTTTTGGCCTCTTCAAGCAAATACCGCGTGGCAAGGTAGTTTCGATGGGTCCTTTTTTTCTCTGACCACCACTCATTCCCGAGTTTATCAGACATATTGCTGTAATCTTCAGCGGGTTTTTTATCTGAAGAACGCGGGAAGATAAAGCTGAAGATTTCTTTGGTATCATATGGAAGAACATCCATAATGATTAACGTGTCGGTAAAATAAAACGTCGCATAGCGGGCATTCAATGCCTTAAGCAGGCCGGTTCTTACATCGAGTGTGTATCTGAGTTTTTGACGGCAGTCGATCGAACAATATCTTCGTCGACCCATATTTTCACGGGTACCGCAGGACAGGCACCTGTTTTTTCTGGGGTCGCTTGAACTGTATCCTTCTTTATGTCTCGGGTGCTGAGTCATACCATTTGTGAATTTTGCGGCAAAAACAATTTCCAAACCGATGAAACGTGAAGTGTCTTGAAGCCATTTCCGTTACGGACTGAATCCGCATCTAAATTACCGAATCCCTCTTTCTTTTTTTATGACATCATAGGCTTCCTGGATTTCCCGGAATTTGTCATTGGCAAATTTTGTAAACTCTTCGGGCAGACCCTTTGAGGCGATCTTATCCGGATGATAATCAGAAACGAGTTTTCGATACTGTTTCTTTATGTGATCGTTTGAATCGTTTCCATCGCATCCAAGGGTGGCATAATATTTATCAACATCTTGGATATACTTCGACTTTAGCTTTCTGTATTTTTCATCGCTGAAATTGAATATCCTCACAGCGGATAGGATCAGATTCTCTTCACTGGAGCTTAATGCACCGTCAGCCACGGACACTCTGAGTAAAATATCGATCATAAGATCGAGCATCTGGTGCTGTGTCCGAAACTGGTTGTAAAACTGTGTGGCAAAATCGGCGAAATTGTCCGGAGACTCTATGGCTGCATGAAAGACGTTCGTCGCAAGTCTTCTACTTTCGGGGTTCAGGTTCAAATCGTATACCATGAAATGTTCGACAGCATCCACCTCTTCCTTTGTTACCCGGCCATCTGCCTTGGTGAGTTTTGCTAGCATGGAAAACGCTGCGACGAAAAAGGTCAACTGTGTCTCTTCCCCGGGCGAAAGACGGGCCCTTTGGGTGGTGGTATAGGTTTCACCGCCGGTATCAAATGCATGGCCCAAGGCTGCCCCTGCAATGGCACCCAGGGGACCGGCCATGGCAAATCCGATTGTCCCACCGATTATCTTTCCAAGTAAACCCATTCATATCTCCTTTTTGTGTTCTTTTTTTTCCATCGCGATCGATCAAGTATTTGGTCAAGACGCGGAATGTGCATTCTTATGTCCAGATAACATATTTTGTCGAGGTTTCCAAACCTGAAATTTCGACATAGTTGGGTTCTTTGAACCCGGCCGTGTTCAAAGGGGGTTCAAGTGTGATTGGATGTTATGAGTTGGAATTGGCGGGTACGGCTAAGCTCAGGTATTTATTATTTTCTTCGAACATCAGCTTCTTGTCGACCATCATCCTTAAAAACGGCACAACCTTATCTGAGCCCACGGCTGTAAACCGTTCAAGAATTCTTTTTAACGACCGGTGCTCCTGACAGAAAAGATAGATCCCCCTGGATGTCCCCTCCAATCGATGTGTCAGGTGTTCGCCGTGGGTCTTTTTCTGGTGTATGATCAGAAAGTTGCGGCCGTCTCTGAAGCTTAAGATGTTCTCATGCCGGGCCCCTCCGTGGAGTTTATCATATGTTTTTTTCCAGTCTTTGAGCTTTTTTTTCACCGGTGTCCAAAGTTTTCTCTGGCGGACGAGGCCGCCGCGATAGGACTGAATCGTAAACAGCATGGATTTAAAAACTTCCTGGGGAAAGATACCGGCGTAATTGCGGTGGTTAAATACCGCTTCGATACCAAAATTTTCAGGATGTCGCCACACGGGACTCCCCAGGCCGAGCCAGAAGTTAACCATTTTCAGTGGACGAAACGGCAGGGTAAACTCCAAATTTCGAAGTGTCTCGTCCACATCCTTCTGATCGCTTCCCGGGAAGAAGAGAATTAAATTCGAAGAATTTGAAATTCCCAGTGCTTCACAGTGCTTCATGATTTCAATGTTCTGGATTGCCGTGGTCCCTTTGTTGAGTTTATTGAGGAGTCGTGTACTTAAGGCCTCTATTCCGATTTGAACCTTTTTCATCCCGGCCATCCGCATATCCGCCAGTATATGACTGGGTGTCGTCGCTCGGATCTCTCCAAATAGAAGAAGATCCTTTTTCAACTTTCCCATACCCGAAAAGATATCATTGGAAGTTTTCAATGGCAGCAGGTTATCCATAAAGGCGACGGATAAGGTCTTGTGTTTTGTGGTCAGGTGATCGATCTCCGATACCGTCTGCAGGGTGTTTTTGGTCCTGTAGCCGTCCCACTGAAGGTTTAGGTTGCAAAAAGCACATCCTGTGGATTCCCCACCTACAAGGGGCCGGCGCCACCAGCATCCTCTGGACATCTCCATGGGGAGGGTCGGAAAGAAAGTCTTTTCCGGACTGAATTCTTGGAGCAATTCAAAATAATCATCGTAATCCGGCGGAGAAAGATCGGACAAATCAGTCATCTGATTAAAAAAGGCGGAGGCATTATTTTCAGTCGATTCCGGCGTGACGATCCCTTTAGCATGGGACCACTCTCCAATACTCCGGGATTTTCTGAGGTCTGAAACCAGCCGGCTCAAGGGGAGCTCACCTTCACCGTTAACGACGACATTAATTTCGGGGAATGTTTTAAACAGGTTTCGGCTTCCATCCCCGGTAAATACGGACCCGCCAACCACGATTAAAAGATCGGGGAAGCGTTTTTTCACCTCCCGGATCAAATAGAGGGAAGCGGTTAACTGACAAAGACATATAGAAAAACCGGCCAAGATCGTGTCTCCCCAGTCGACGCTGTGAATAAAAGTTTCTGAAACCTCCCGAACCTGACTGACAAGATTTTTAAAAACAATCTTTTTTAGCAGGGGGTTACCTTTGGCCTCTCCATAAAAAATTTTTTCTACCCTGTCCGTTCTTTCTGGATATAACAGCGCCCCATATACGGATTCCGCCAGCCATGTGCGTTCAGATATGGCCTGATAGCGCCGGTAGCCGATGGCCTCGGCAAGCTTTAAATAGAAGTGGTGCCCATCGACCTTTAGATCCGGAAATTTTTTTCTAAGAAAAGCCTTCAGCGTCCCGATTTGAATGGAGGGCCGGCTGTAAAGGGGCCAAGGCGCGGAAACGAGAAGCAGTTTTTCAGATGAGGTTTTCGGTTTGAATTTCGTCTTCATAAAAGATCCGGATCAATCTCCAAGCATAATATCGTGCCCTTTTGGCCCGCAGTTAAAAATAAGGTCGAGTGCAGAGAGATTGGGGATAAAACTCCCCCAGAGTTGCGGATAAATCAACACCGGTTGTTTAAATTGGGTCAACCGAATCCCCGCATCCGCAAATCTATCTGCATCAAGGTATTTTTGAGCAGAACTCTGGGCTAAAAACTCGGATGCCCCCATTTCCCGGCAGATTTCTATGAGGCGTTTTTCCCCCGTTGAACGAATCCCGAGCTCGGACGACAAGATGACCTTTGTCCCAATCTTGAGTTGCTGCATTAAATAATGGATGACCCTAAGGTTTAAATCGATGAGTTTTTCGAATTTTAGGGACCAAAGCGCTTCAAGGAAGCCGATGTGGTCCTTAAAATACGGCGCTCTGGAATAGGCATTTTTCAAGCTTCCCAAATGTTTTTTGAACCAGCGGCCGTCATGGCATATCCTGACAGCGTCGATTTTTTGAAGTCCCAAGCCCTTTTTTTTGACCGGTACGGTCAACCACTGGCTTCCCTGATCATTTTTGAATCGATTGCGGGTAATCCAGGTGGTACCTCGAGGGAATTGAACGTCATCCAAAATTACAAAAATATCCGAAAGATATGCCTTGTAAAAAAAACCTGGAAACGGAAAAAAATACGGTTGATTTGCGGATAAAATCACTTTTCAGTTGACTTTTTTAGCGTTGTCGCCATTTAAGGAAAAGTTGCGTCACCGGTATTAATTTATCCATACACAAAAACACGGACCCCGATCATTTGGGTGATCCGGTTTTTTGGGGATCCCTGTTTAACGGTCTCTTGAGCCGTTATCTTTGACGGTTTCGTAAAAAGTCTTTTGTGAGCGACATCGAGCAATTTTGGAGAAAGATTCATGATGCGTCTGGCGTTAAAAATTGCAAGTTGTTTGAGGGCGTTAGCCCGAGTTCTTGCAATTTAGCCAGGCGAGTCATGAATCCCAAAATTGCTTGCGGAGCGAGCAAAATCAGACTTTTTACGAATTCATCATCTTTAGAGTCAAAAGGACATGTTTGATGGATATTGAAGATATTTACAATCTGTTACCCGATTTTATGTGTACCGACGGATGCCATGAGTGTTGTCAAAACTTTGGGGTGCCCTCCAGAACCAAGGTCGAGGATCAACGGCTTGAAGCGTTCCTCCGGAAAAACTCCATGAAAGCTGGAAAAGCTAAAGGTACGACATGTCCGTACCTCGATGAAAAGGGTTGCGCTATCCATCCTGTCAGACCTTTGATTTGTCGTCTGTATGGAACATCCCCAAACTACCGGTGCAAAATGAAGGTAGCACCGGTCAGGCTTCTGCATGAAGACGAGGAAGCGGACATCTTTTATTTATATAAGACCCATTTTTTCTAGCCCGAATTTCTCGTGAAGACATTCAGCATCGATTTTTGTTGTTTCTTTACGACAGTTCCGAACGATTTTACACCATTTGAGTCCTGGACGGTTTAACGAAGAAAGGACTCCCTTGAATTATTAAAAGCGATAATGCGGTTCTTCTCCTGCTTTGCCCACCAACATCAACTGGCCGCCACATTGTTCGCAGACCAACAGGCTGTCTATAATTTTTGAATCCACGGCAGATGGATCCTCCAACGCAATGTAATCCGCAGGGAAATAATTCGATACCCCACAGCTCATACACATACATTCCATTTCTTTGGTCATGATCGTTTCCTTGTCTGAACGATTATTAAATCCTAGTTCCCCGGTTAGCGCAATTATTAAATCTTAACGGATAACTTCTTTGAACCAAGACGGTATCTCGAAACAAGACTTTCAAAAATCTATCGTGTTATATTGGATCGCACATTATGATTTTCCCATCAACAAGAAGCGGAAAACCGGACGCTTATCCGAAAAAAAACAAAAGATTTCTCAAAGCTAAAAAATTTTATGGACCTTCTTAATTTTAAAGTGTAGAAAGTTATAGTGTATCAAATTCATATGATTTATTCTACCAAAAGGAGTTTAAAATGTATGAAATAATTGCAGACCCTGAAGATTATAACATCGGTTCTTTAGAGGAAGGACTTGGTCATCGGCAAATCACCTTTTCCGATGACAAACGAAAAAGGTGGGCCGAAGAAATTGAAGTTTTTGCCGAAAAATTGGACGGTTTATCCGATAAAGCCAAACAGCTTCAGAAACTTCTTGCGAGTGAAGATGCCATCCAGGCAACACCCGCATCCCTAAAAACTTTTAAGGTACAATTATTTAAAATAAACCATGCATTAAATACAGCATTCGATCTGGCAACAAAGCTTGAAACCGACATTGTAAAGAAATAAAATTATGGCGGTTTTCCAAGAAAGGTAAAACAATATGACGCAAGAAGTAATCGTACGCTTTGCGCCCAGCCCCACCGGATACCTTCATATCGGTGGTGCCCGCACAGCGATTTTTAACTGGCTCTATGCCCAAAAGACCGGTGGCAAACTGATCCTGAGGATCGAGGATACGGATGCAGAAAGGTCCACCGAAGATTCTATTCAGGGAATTATTGAAGGTTTGGAATGGCTCGGGGTTACCTGGAATGAAGGGCCCTATTTCCAGACACAATTCATCGATGAACATCTGGCTGCGGCCCGTAAGCTCCTCGAGTCAGGGCATGCCTACAAGTGCTTCTGCACCATCGAGGAACTCGAGCACAAACGGCATGAAGCGTTGAGACAGAAAAAAGATTTGAAATATGACGGCACCTGCCGCCAGTTAACACCGGAAGCGGTGGCTGAAAAAGAAGCCGCCGGAGTTCCCTACACCCTTCGAATGAAGGTTCCCAAAGGCGAAGGCGCTGTCTGCTTTGAAGATATCGTTTACGGAAACATTGAACATAAATATAAAGATATTGAGGACTTTGTTATTGTTCGTTCCAACGGTCAGCCCCTGTACCTCCTTTCAAACGCGGTGGATGATATCCGTGACCGGATTACCCATATTATTCGCGGCCAGGACGGACTCTCCAACACACACCGGCAAATCTTGGTCTACCAGGCCCTGGGAGCTCCGGTCCCAAAGTTTGCCCACATGTCACTCACCCTTGATCCTAAAAAAGCCAAAATTTCAAAACGTAAGCATGGTGAATTGGTTGCGGTCCACTTTTATAAAGCCCATGGTTTTTTGCCCTGGGCATTTGTAAATTTTCTGGTCCTTCTCGGGTGGGCAACGTCCGAATCGAGAGAAATCTTCTCCAAGGAGGAACTGATCGAAGCGTTTTCCCTCAAGGGAATCAGCCGTGCCAACTCCATCTTTAACGTCAAAAAGGATGATCCCAAATATTTTACCGACCCAAAAGCAATCAGTATCAACGCCCATTACCTGAGGGAGTTGCCGGTTGAAGAAATCGAGCCGTATGTTCGTGCTGAACTGGAGAAGGCGGGGATCTGGGACCCCGAGTATGAAAACGCCAAACGCCCGTGGTTTCTGGAAACCCTCCAACTGATTCGGAGCCGTTTTCATGTTACCACCGATTTCGTCGAGCGTGGCCGGGCCTTTTTTTCAGACGACTTTCCCATTGAATCCAGGGCGTTGAAAAAAAATATTTCCAAGCACCCGCAGCTCGAAAATTGGCTGCCGATGGTGGCGGATCGTCTTGAAAGACTGGAGCACTTTACCACCGCCGAGACCGAAAACGTCATTCGTGAGACGGCCGAAACCCTTGAAATCAAACCGGGAGTGTTGATCAACGGCATTCGAACCGTGGTGACCGGTCAGTTGGCCGGCCCGGGGCTGTTCGAGGTTTTGATCACCATCGGACAACGCCGTGTTGTGGAACGCCTGCGTAGGTCCCCTGCTCTTTTTTGAGCCGACAAAATCGGACATCCATAATCCGCTTTATGGAAAACCATCGAACACGATATTCATATTTTTTAATATAAAAAACAAAAACATAAAAAGGGGTCGACGTATATGACTGAAACCGGTTCTACGGTGCCTTCAAATTTTATTCGAACGATCATTGCCCAGGATTTAAAAGACAACAAGAACGAGGGCCGGGTGGCGACCCGCTTCCCACCGGAACCCAATGGCTACCTGCACATCGGTCACGCCAAGTCCATTTGCCTCAACTTCGGCATCGCCGCTGAAAATAAGCAAGGAACTTGCAATCTGAGATTCGACGATACCAATCCCATCAAAGAGGACGTCGAATATGTTGAATCGATACAAGAAGACGTTCGATGGCTTGGATTCAATTGGGAGGATCGGCTTTTTTATGCGTCGGACTATTTTGAGCAATTGTATCAGTATGCCGTTCAACTGATCAAGGCCGGGAAAGCCTATGTGTGCAGCCTGAGCGCTGATGAAATCAGAGAAAGCCGGGGAACCCTGACCGAACCGGGAACCAACAGCCCGTATCGGGATCGATCTGTTGAAGAAAACCTGGACCTGTTTCACCGCATGCGGACAGGTGAATTCAAAGACGGCAAGCACGTACTCCGTGCAAAAATTGATATGGCATCCCCGAATTTAATTATGCGGGATCCCACCCTCTACCGTATTCGAAAGGTATCCCATCATCGGACGGGGAAAGATTGGTGCATTTATCCCATGTACGATTTTGCACATTGTCTTTCGGATTCCATTGAAGGGATTACCCATTCTCTTTGTACCCTTGAATTTGAAAATAACCGGCAGCTGTATGACTGGATACTCGACGAACTCAAGGCCGATTGTCATCCCCGGCAAATCGAGTTCGCACGTCTCAATCTCACCAACACCGTTCTGAGTAAGCGCAAACTTATGGAATTGGTCCAAGGGGGACATGTTTCAGGATGGGACGATCCTCGAATGCCGACCTTAAGCGGTTTAAAAAGACGCGGTTATACACCGGAATCGATCCGCAACTTTTGTGAACGTATCGGTGTGGCCCGGCGGGACAGTATGGTCGATTTGGCACTGCTCGAATACAGTGTCAGGGAAGATTTGAACATTCGGGCACCCCGAACCATGGGGGTTTTGCGTCCACTTAAGGTGGTCATCGACAACTATCCGGACGGCCAGGTTGAAGAACTCGATGCCGTGAACAATCCGGGAGATCCGGCCATGGGAACCCGTAAAGTGCCTTTTTCCCGCGTCCTCTACATCGAACAAGACGACTTCATGGAGGACCCCCCAAAAAAGTTCTTCCGTCTGGCTCCCGGACGCGAAGTTCGGCTCCGATATGCATATTATATCACCTGCGTGAAAGCGGTAAAAGACGAAAACACCGGTCAGGTGGTGGCGCTGCATTGCACCTATGACCCAAAGACCCGTGGCGGATCATCCCCGGACGGACGGAAGGTGAAAGCCACGTTACACTGGGTTTCGGCGGCCCACGCCATCAAAGCGGAAGTACGCCTGTACGGTCATCTGTTTTTGAAAGAAAATCCGGATGATGATAAAGATGTCGATTTTAAAACATATTTAAATCCAAACTCTCTGGAGATCCTATCTTCCTTTGTCGAACCCAGCCTGGCGATTGCAACGCCCGGGAGCCGACATCAGTTCGAAAGACTGGGTTATTTCTGTGTCGATCCTGTGGAATCTTCTGACAAATCCCTTGTATTCAATCGTACGGTCACACTGCGGGATACATGGGCAAAAATACAGAAAAAACAGCAGAAAAAACAATAAAAGAGGTGATACCATGCCAATTTATGAATTTTATTGTAAAGACTGCCATACGCTTTTTAACTTTTTTTCCAAAACCGTCAATACGACAAAAAAGCCTAAGTGCCCGAAATGTAAAACTAAAACACTTGAAAAACAGATTTCTGTGGTGGCGTTTACCGGACGCGCAAAGGAAGACGGAGATATGGATGATCTTCCCTTCGATAGCAGTAAAATGGAACACGCCATGCAGATGCTGGCCTGTGAAGCGGATAAAATCAATGAGGATGATCCAAAACAGGCCGCCGATCTCATGCGCAAACTTTCCCATATGACCGGCATCAAACTTGGGGACGGCATGGATGAGGCCCTGAGTCGGATGGAACAAGGGGAGGACCCCGAACAGGTGGAGGCTGAAATGGGCGATATTCTGGAAACGGAAGACCCTTTTTCTCTGCCGGGCAAAAAAGCGAAGGCGGCCCCAGCAAAAAACAGGGAACTGTTAAGAGATGAAACGCTGTACGACCTTTGACCGGATTTTTTGTTCTTTTTTTTCTATTTCGGTTTCATAAAATTTTACGCGACCGGTCACGTCCTCAACAAACGATCGGTCTTTTATTTGATTTAAATTTGTCTTCACATTATACAATGCGGAAAGGACGGCGGTTCTGGCCATCATGGCCGCAACCGCTCCGTCGGTCACAGCATTGCGGTTCCCCTTTTCCACGACCTTTTCTGCCAGCTCAATAATCTTAAACGCGTCTTCTGCAACACGCAATGGAACGCGTGTCGCCTCCTTCAGGCCCTCCTGAACGGCCCGGGCTCTGATGTTTTTTTCTTCTTCGGTATTTTTCGGCAATTTAAACGCCTGTATCACCCGTTGATAGGCGTCGGAATCCTTATCAATATATCCAATGAGTTTATCTCTGAAATCAGCGGCTTGTTTTGAAATGGCTTTCATCTCATCTTCAACCGCTGTATAGTCTTTTCTCCCCACCGTCAGATTGGCCACCATTTCCGAAAGGCTCGACGCAATGGCAGCACTCAATGCTGCCGTACTCCCCCCCCCTGGAACCGGGTCCTTTGACGCGGTTTTTTCCAAAAATTCCGTTATGCTTAGATTTGCCAGCATCGTATTATTCCTCGAATAAGCGTTAATAATTCGGGTCCAGAGGATCCGGCCTTGGTGCCACCCCAGAGGGGTGAAGTCTACCGTATATGCCAGCCGGAATGATGGAGTGCTGGAGTAACGGAATATTGGGTATTAAAAGCGGAAGATATCTTATTTTAATCACAGGGTCCAAAACGCAGAACCCGTATCCCAGAACCGTACACATCTTGTCATTATACATCTAAAATCAGATAGAATTCCACTAAACCCATTACTCCAACACTCCATTATTCCAATATTTCAGCTATCAACCAATTAAGATGGCATCGCCGTTGTTTTTAACCGGGCCCTGAGGACAAGGTTTTTCAGGACTATAACATATTACCTCTATTTAAAAATATCCTCCAACGCAGCGTCGATGTCAGGATGCTGAAACTTAAAACCATGACGCAACAGCTTATGGGGAATCACCTTTTGGCTGTTCGTCAGCAATGTCCCCATTTCACCTACAACCAGACGAATCATAAAAGACGGCACTTTCATAAAAGACGGCCGCTTCAGGACATTGCCCAGGGATTTTCCAAAATCACGGTTTCTGATTGGATTCGGCGCGCAGAAGTTGACGGGGCCCTTTATCTCGTTGGTTTCAAGAATAAAATTAATCGCTGAAATAAGATCGGCCATATGAATCCATGGAAACCACTGGCGGCCGCTCCCCAAAGGACCCCCTGCAAAAGATTTAAACGCCGGGATCATTTTGGAAAGTGCCCCGCCGTTTTTATCCAAAACCACACCAAAACGCATAGCAGCGACCCTGACACCTTTTTTTTCGGCCAGGAAAGCCTCCTTTTCCCAGTCGATGCAGACGTTGGCCAAAAAATCACTTCCGGATGAAGCATCCTCTGTTAACGATTC
Source organism: uncultured delta proteobacterium (assembly GCA_963790095.1). Lineage (GTDB taxonomy): Bacteria > Desulfobacterota > Desulfobacteria > Desulfobacterales > UBA11574 > JAAXQD01. Next base: position 64,469 of record CAWBNO010000017.1, read on the forward strand.
ATCAGCCCGGTTTCCGTAATATCCTGCACCGGATGTGCTGCAAAGTATGATCTCTTTCCGTTCGGGCAGGGCTTCGACCAGGTTTCGAGTGGTTAAAATGCGGCTATTATATATTTGTTGTTTATATGTATCGCTCCACAGTTTGAAAATATTTCTGCCGGCCAGGTTGATGATTGCATCAATATCTTCAAGGGCATCCTGCCATGGTCCTTTTAACGTCGTATCCGCTGAGATGTAACGAAAATTTTCATTGGGTGGATTTTTATGGGCTGAAGATGTCCCCACCGCAATAACGCGGTGTCCTCGGTCGATAAGATCATGTATCAAACGGGTGCCGACAAAACCGGATCCTCCGGTAATAAATATCTTCATGGTTGTCCACTCCCCTATTCGCTTTTTTATACCCTAATTGAGCGAAAGTTTAGGATGCCCCAGATCCAAGGCATCAAGGACGAAGCCGTAGTCGTCTACTGCGAGCCCTTGATAACGAAGGAGATGGGATATCATAAGCTTTCGCTCGATAAGGGTTATACGGATCCGTAACTATGCAGTCCGGGCAGAAGATTCACACCAAAATACGTGAATAAAACCGCCATAAATCCAATGATTGAAAGATAAGCGATTCGCTTGCCATACCACCCCCGCACCATCCTGGCATGGAGCAGGGTTGCATAAATAAACCAGGTAATCAAAGACCAGGTCTCTTTGGGATCCCATGACCAGTAACTACCCCAGGCCGAATTTGCCCAGACAGAGCCGGTGATGATACCGATGGACAAAAAGAGAAAACCGAACATAACCATTTGATGATTCAACTCGTCCAGGACCTGAGATTTAGGGAAACGAGCGATCAAACTGCTCTTGCCCTCGACATCTTTTTGCCTGAAAAGATACATCAGGCTCATGCCAAAGGCAATTGCAAAGGCGGCATACCCCAAAAAACAGGTAATAACGTGGGCGATCAACCAGTTGCTTTTCAATGCCGGAACAAGGGGTTGAATACGATCATTGATGTTGGGAGACATGGATGCGTACGCCATGGCAAGGAAGGCTATGGGTGCGGCAAAGGCCCCCATGATCATATTTTTGTACTGTCTTTCCACCACAAGATAAATAATGATAATGGTCCCGGAAAAGAAGACCAAAGATTCATACATGTTAGAAAGGGGGGCATGTCCGATACCCAAGCGATAGGATTCCACCCACCTCATGATAATGCCGGCAACGTTTCCGGTAACACCGAATAAAGCGGTCCATGAACCCAGTCTTCCCACGAACGGTTTCTTGAAAATCAGATGGACAATATAAAAAAATGCCGCCGCTCCATAAATAAACGTTGTGATCGATAGTAAATTTGAACTGCTCATTGTTAATCCCCTGATAATTGACACGTTAAGATCCATATCGTGTTCATGAACATCATCATAAATTGGCCAATTTATCCGAAAGTTTTTTGACCCGCTGTTGCATTCCCATTTTGTTTTTGTTGGCCGTACCCGTAACGATGACCCTGCTTTTTGTTTTTCCTTTTATTATCTCGATACAAACCCTCTGATGAGACATGAAAAAAGTGATATAACACCCTATAATCATTATGATAAATCCTGCATACACCAACCAAACTCCCGGATCTTTTGTCACCTGGAGACCGGTGTAATACCGCTGATCGGATCTTTCACCCAAGTTGAAGGCCTCTGTTTCTTGATCTGCCACAGAAATAACCAAAGCACCCTTTCTCATACGATCAAAGTTCGGAAAATGCAAAGGCAACAGGACGTCCAAAGGGTTTCCGTCCGCTGGGGTCAGAATCCCCTTATAGGCTTCCCCAATGTTCTGTCCACGGAATTCAGCCCCTTTTATATATTCCACAACAACGAATTTACCCAAACCTCCAGGGAGATCCACCGGCTTACCCAGGACGGTCTTTATCCTCAATGACGTTCCTGATTCTCTGTTGGTAAAATTTAAGGTAATCTCTCCGGAAGGATCCGTTGCCGGAGTCTTGTTTTTAAAAGTGGAATTCGAGGGCATCTTACCGTAGCTGGATTGAAAAAAATTAACCCCTTTATAACGAAGCGGGTCGTTTACAATGATATCTTTCTGATATACCGGCGTGTCCTTTTCGATAATGGTTAAACGCGATCGGTATTCCTTGGGCGCGCCGTTGTTGTAAAAACTGATATTAAAATCTTCGCATTTGATTTCAAACCCCAGTGGGTGGATTTCCCCGGTATTTCTGATCCGGATGCTGTCAACTTTTTCACCTTCGGGAATATTGACAAATCCTTCAAAACCGAAATGCAAGCCCATCAGGCCGCCGAATAACAACAAAATGACACTTAGATGTACCGCATAAACCCCCAGGCGTGTCCACCGCCATTTTTCGGCAAAGATACATAATCCCTTGTCGATCTGTTCAACCCGGGTATATCCAAAATATTTTGAAACAATCGGTTGATATATTTTCCCCAACTCCCTAGGGGGATGATCGCCGGCGAACGTTTCCTTTTGAGAAAGGTTTCTGAACCTTGAAAGATTGAACGAAGGATTCTTGACAAATACAATTTTCCAAGTAGCAGATATACGATCTATTGAGCATACAACAATGTTTACGGTCAGCAACAGCAACAGCAACTGAAACCACCATGAATGATACATGTCAAAAATACCGAGCACATCGAAAAGTCTGTAAACAAATTCTCCATATGCCCTGAGATATGCAGCAGGATCTCGATTTTGGGGAACAATCGTTCCCAAAATCGACGTGCCGGCAATCGACAGCAAAAGTACCACGGTAAGCTTCACGGACACAAAAAATTTCCAGAAACTATTCGAGTATTTCAGAAGTCACCTCCATATCCTCAGGATATTAAAGGACGTTAACAAACCCGCCCCCCAATTTCATAACCTTTTGGCTATTTTTTAATCTTTAGCATTTCAGGGCCAAAAAAATAAAGAAAAAAAATATGTTAGCACCTTGAAAATTGACCAAAGGGGCTTAGATTAGAACTTAACAATTTTATACTATAATCATTGGTTAGAACAAAAAAAGCCCTCTCTTAAAATTATAAGAAAAAGGGCCCGATGAATTCGTTTTTGTTATGGTGCCGAAGGGGAGACTCGAACTCCCACAGGGAAACCCCCACTAGACCCTGAACCTAGCGCGTCTACCAATTCCGCCACTTCGGCATCAACAATGTGGTTTAAAAGGATTGATTTAATACAAAGAATATCTTATATAAACCTTTCTTTTATTTTGTCAAGGCCCATATTACTTGCTTGGAAAATTTATAATGGAACTCGTTAAAAATATCGATCAGATTGAAAAACCGTATAAAAATGCCGTGATTACCATCGGCAATTTCGACGGGGTCCATATCGGGCATCAGGCGCTTTTTCACGAGGTGATAGAAAAGGCCGATAGCATCGGCGGCACCTCCATTGTCATGACCTTTGACCCGCACCCGGTTCGCGTATTAAAACAAAATGGACATTTGCCCCTCATAACGATGAACGAGCAGAAAGTGGAACTTATTGAAAACTCAGGCATAGATGTTCTTATATGCATTCAATTTAACAAAGAATTTGCAGAAATTTCGGCCAAGGACTTTGTTGAAGACCTTCTGTTAAAATGTATTGGCATGAAGGCCATTGTTGTTGGAAAAGATTATACATTTGGCAAAAATCGTGAGGGGAATTTAGATCTTTTACAATCCTTTGCAAACAATCTCGGATTTGAGGTCATCGTCGCCGACTGGGTTCAGACATCAAAGGGCTTGCCGAATAGAATCAGCAGCACTCGAACCCGTGAGCTCGTCATGGCGGGTGAGGTGGACGAGGCAAAAAAACTTTTGGGCCGCTATTACCAGATCAGGGGGTTTGTGATCACGGGACGGAATAGAGGCGGAAAACTCCTTGGATTTCCCACGGCAAATATTACGCTCCAAGATGAACTGTGCCCAAAAAACGGGGTCTACGCGGTTACGGTAGATTGCATGGAGAAAAAATATCAGGGGGTTGCCAATATCGGCTACAGCCCCACTTTTGACGATGGTGTTTTCTCCGTAGAAGTCCATATTCTCGATTTTAACGAAAACATATACGGGCAGAAAATCCGTGTGAATTTTGTACAGCGCATCAGAGACGAAATAAAATTTTCGGATATTGCCGAACTGTCCGATGCCATCAGAAACGATATCGAAAAGGCACGCAAAATCCTGTCTTAATAATCCTCGATCCTTCTGTTTAAGGTTCGCGAAGAAATAAATTTACATTTTTCAGGAACCGACAGGCCCCCGTGGCAAGGCTCGAGGCGGGCCCATATCCTGTGCGTGCGGGATGGATCGGGATCCAAGATGTGGAATTACTTTTTGATCGCCGCCTTAACTCCGATATTAAGTGATATTCATATGAAAATAAACATCCGTATTTCCCTGGTTTTGGGAGGGGCCGTATCTGTTTTCGCACTGTATCTGGCCTTTAGAAATGTCCCATTTGATGATCTCTTGGTCTATCTGGCATCGATCAATTATTTTTGGATACTTCCGTCAGTTCTGGTTATTTTAATCAGCTTTGCCCTAAGAGCATATAGATGGAAGATAATACTCGAATCGGTCGGCAAAATAAGTTTCTGGGGGGCATTCCACCCGCTGATGATCGGTTTTATGATCAACTGCATCCTGCCGGGAAGAGTTGGGGAAGTGGCGAGGCCTGCCGTCTTGCAAAAAAAGGAAAATATTCCATTTTCCACAGGGCTTGCAACGGTAGCTGCTGAACGTTTTTTTGACGTCAGCATACTGATTGTTCTTTTCGCAGTAATGCTCGCCACGGTTCAAATTGATCCTGATCTCGATATTGTTTTCGGCGGGTACCATCTCAACAGAGCAACGCTGGTGGCCGCCGGTGAAGGGACGTTTAAACTCCTTTTGATACTGATTGTAGGGATAGCCCTGGTTGGCTTCGGCAAAACCCGAAACATTATAAACGGCTTAATCACAAGAATTCCGTCGATGTTTTTCTTTGCAGGACCGGAATTTAAAAAAAGAATCTTAAAAAGAGTTTGCGAACCCATGGTGAGATTTGTCGACAATTTTGCCTCTGGTTTTACCCTGGTTAAATATCCCACAAAGATATGTGCCTGTGTCGGCCTATCTTTTTTCATTTGGGGTCTTGCAGCATTTTCATATTATTTAATGGCCCTCGGCTGCCCGGGCATAGAACTGTCGTTTGTTGAAATCACCGCGGTTATGATAATAATCTGTTTTTTTATCGCGCTGCCTTCTGTTCCCGGCTACTGGGGAATTTGGGAGGCAGGGGGGGTCTTTGCCCTATTGCTTTTCGGGGTTTCTTCAAAAGATGCGGCAGGCTATACTCTGGCAAATCATGCAATTCAAATATTTCCTGTTATCATTGCAGGGATTATTTCCGCAATGGTAACCAGCGTAAACATATTACAGGTTTCATATGAAAAACGGAGAAAAGAATACAGTTAACCCGGACAAACCGGAAACAAATAGAAATTTACAGATGGCAACCATGGAAATACTAACATATCCGAACAAATTCCTCAGTGAGCCGACCCAGCCGGTTAAAAACATCGACGGTGAACTCCAGAACATGATCGAGCGTATGGCCGTCACCATGTACCAAGCACCCGGCATCGGTTTGGCTGCCATACAGGTGGGCATTAACCAAAGCTTTCTCATTTACGACGTCTCACCCCGGGACTCGGAACGGTCTTTACAGGTCCTGGTTAATCCCAGAATCGTATCGAAAGAGGGAACGACGATTTCAGAAGAAGAAGGGTGTTTGAGTGTCCCTGATTTCAGAGCCGATGTCAAACGCGCGGCCTCTATTCTGGTGGAAGGTTTTGACAGAAATGAGAAACCGTTTCGCATGGAAGCCCAAGGATTGCTGGCGGTGGTCCTCCAGCACGAAATCGACCATTTAAACGGCATCTTGTTCATAGACCGTATCAGCGCTTTAAAAAGAGGAATATACAAAAGAAAGGTAAAAAAGAACTTAAAAAACACATGAACAAAACAGCCAAAACAATCTTCATGGGAACACCGGAATTTGCAGTACCCGCCCTGAATGCGCTTCACAAAGACGGTCAAGACGTTGCGTTGGTGGTCACCCAGCCAGACCGTCCAAAAGGACGCGGCCGCAAAGTCTTTCCGCCGCCGATTAAAGAGGTTGCCATAAACCTGGGATACGAGGTCACTCAGCCGGCATCCATCCGAACGGCCGAGTTCTCGGATCTTGTGGAAAAACAACGACCTGACTTCATTGTCGTGGTTGCTTTTGGTCACATAATTCCCAAAAACATCCTCGCAATTCCAAAAATTGCGACCTTAAATATCCATGGATCACTCCTCCCGAAATATCGTGGGCCTGCACCGATCCAATGGGCGATCATAAACGGAGAAAAAGAGACAGGGATCACGATTATTTTAATGGATGAAGGTCTGGACACCGGCGACATCCTCCTTTCTTCAAAAATTGAAATTATGCCCGACGACACTTCAGGAACCCTTCATGACCGTCTGGCCCAACTGGGCGCAGACCTTTTGATCCAAAGCCTTGATTCTTTTAAAACCGAAAAAATACATCCTGTTCCACAGGACCATTCCCAAACCACATACGCACCCCTTCTTAAAAAAAATGACGGCCGTTTGAATTGGACGATGACGGCCAGGGCCCTGGAAGCGCTCATTCGTGGGGTCACCCCATGGCCCGGCGCCTTCACCTTTCATAAAAACAAACGCCTTAAAATTTTCAAGGCCCGGCCCATTTTCATGGATACGTCCAAAACTCCCGGTACCGTGATCAGGGGATTTCCCGATGAACTTCGGGTCGCCACCGGAGAAGGCGTTTTGTCTATTATGGAGATTCAGGGATCGTCCGGAAAGCGTCTTTTGATTAAAGATTTTCTGCGCGGATACCATTTGACTCCCGGAACAATTTTGCACTGACATCTATAGCAGTTCCCAAAAATGTGTTCCGATTGAATTGTTTACTGTCACAATTTCAGTAAGCCGCAAAATGATTCCGTTTCCATCGGGAAGCTGTCTGAGCAAATTAGAGCGCGTTAAAGCGAACAGCATTGAGGTAGCCAAAATTATGGGTAATTATCATATTCTCGCAGTGTAATCTTAACACCTTAGACCTGTTCGCTTTTACGCGGTTTTATTTGCGAGTTCTTGCCGATGGAAACGGAATTATCCTGCGGCTGAAACCCAATGTTATTCTGAGAAAGCCTATAAATCCTGTCAGCATAGAATCGACCGGATATCCAAGGATTTATGCCTATGGCAGACACGGCACGGAAAACCTCGCTCTATATCTTGAATACCCTTGATAAAGGGCATAAAACCCTCGATAGCATTATAGATGATCGTCTTTCTAAAGATACCCGTTTATCAAGAAAGGACCGAACATTGGTCCAAGCCCTGGTATACGGCGTTCTGAGGTGGCAAGGGAAGCTCGATTGGATCATAGACTATTTTTCAAAAACCCGCTTGGACAAAATCGAGCCAAAGGTTCTCAATATTCTACGCCTCGGACTTTTTCAGATCATATTTTTGGACCGAATTCCCGTGTCGGCTGCAGTGAACACATCGGTTGAAATGGTAAAATCTGTCGCCGCACCTTACGTTGTGCGCTTTGCAAACGGGCTCCTGCGGCATGCCGCCAGAGAATATGACCAGGTTCCTTTTCCGGATCTTGAAAATGATCCTGTTTCGGCGCTGGCGGTAACAAAGTCGCTACCGAAATGGCTGATAAAAAGATGGCTGGATCGGTTCGGAGCCATAGAGACCGGGCAAATCTGCGATGCAATCAACACCATTCCTCCCATAACCGCACGATGCAATACCCTTAGGTCCCGTCGTAAAAAACTCAAAGTTTTCCTAAAAGACCATGTGGGAAAGGTTGATGACACCCCCTACGCTCCGGACGGGGTCTATTTTTTGAGCCCAAAGAAATCTATTCCGGAACTGGCGGCATTTAAAGACGGGCTGTTCCAGGTCCAGGATGAAGCCGCACAGTTGGTGACGCTTCTTCTGAATCCAAAACCGGGTGAAACCGTATTGGATGCATGTGCCGGTTTGGGGGGAAAAACAGGACATATCGCCCAGATGATGAACAGCCACGGCAGACTCATGGCCATGGATAAAAATAAAAAAAAGCTGGCCCGGCTGGAATCCGAGATGTCTCGTCTGGGGATTTCCATCGTGACCACCCGCCCCCACGATCTCAACGAACCCTTCGACAGAAAAAATTATAAAAAATTTGACCGCATTCTGTTAGATGCGCCCTGTTCGGGCCTGGGTGTATTAAGAAGAAATCCGGATGCAAAATGGCGCATATCGGAACTGGATTTGTCCGATCATCAAAAAAGACAGTCGAAGTTTCTGGATAACCTGGCAGATCTTGTCAAACCGGGCGGCGTTCTGGTATATGCGGTCTGCAGCACGGAACCCGAAGAGAATGAATCGGTGATAAAAGGTTTTTTGAATAAACATTCGGATTTTGCTATTGAAAAAAGTCTGGACAGATTGCCCGTTAAAGCACGTTTTCTGATAACAGAAGATGGATATTTTAAAACTTCTCCGCATCTTCACAACATGGATGGTTTTTTTTCCATCCCCATGAAACGTATAAAGTGATCCCACGCGTAATAAAAATCGCTGCGCTGCTTTTTGTATTTATATTTATTGTTGCCGGCAGTGCGTATTTGACCCTCACACTCATCATCAAAAGTGAAGATACGGTTGTGGTTCCGGATCTGATTGGAAAAGATGTGGTCTATGTTCTCGAGCTGTTAACAGATTTGGGATTGAATACAAAAGTCGAAGGATCCGAATACAGCGACGAAGTCCCCAAAAACAACATTATCTTACAGGACCCGGAACCCGGTTCGGAAATAAAAAAGGAACGTGATGTCAGGGTTATTATTTCAAAAGGTCCAAAATTTATTTTGATGCCCAATCTTGAAGGACTTTCGGTTCAACAGGCTCAAATCATTCTGGAAGAAAACAGCTTATGTCTGGGGGGAATATCCAGCACATACAGCAATATCATAAAAAAAGAGACCATCATTGCACAAGCGCCTTCTCCGGAAACCGTGACAATCCGGGGCGGATGTGTCCATCTCCTGGTCAGCATGGGAATCCGGCCACAAGCTTACCAAATGCCTGACCTGAGAGGGCTCTCCCTTGACCGAGCAATACCGCTGGTGGAAAATAGAAATTTGGTACTTGGTGCAATAACCTCACTTTTTCATAAGGAAAAACCCCTTGATACCATTGTCGATCAGGAACCGTTATCCGGGCATCGCATCATCGAAGGTTCCACTGTCAACTTGGTGATCAACCGAAAACCCGGTGCAAAAGACCCGGAATATCTTCCCGGCTCTCAAGGGGGAAGCCTGTTCAAATACCGACTTAAAGACGGCTTTTTAAAAAGACATATTCGGGTCGTCTTAAACAGTTACGGAGCCTCAAACGTTATATTCGAAAATTTCATAAAACCCGGGGAGGAACTCTGGCTGATCATCCCCAGACACAACCATGCAACGGTCTTCCTTTATGAGGACGGCGACTTGATTAAGACCCAGGTTTTCGAAGCCGGTTAAGGGGCAGGGTGAACACCTTTGATTTCGGTAAAGCGAAGCGACGGCGTGTTTCTCTTGGAATTCATTTGTTTGCCCTGGGTTGAGAGGTCTTGACACTTGACATGAGATACACATCGTGGGAAGTTTCGAATAAAACTGTTCGATATTACTTGATTTTCGTGTTTTATTGAAATAAATCAACATTAAAATAGTCGGAATAGGAGATTCGAAGATGAAATATATTGCACCATCCATACTGTCTGCTGATTTTTCGAAACTGGGCGCTGAAATTAAATCGGTTGAAGACGCCGGAGCAGACTGGATTCATGTGGATGTCATGGACGGCCATTTTGTGCCGAACATCACCATCGGTCCTTTGATCGTTGAAGCTGCGAGACGTTCAACATCACTGCCACTGGACGTCCATCTGATGATTGAAAATCCTGAACGCTTCATCGCCGATTTTGTAAAAGCCGGAGCCGACCTTATTTCAGTTCAGGTAGAGGCCTGCGTTCACCTGAACCGAACGATCCAGATGATAAAAGAATCCGGTCTTCGTGCCGGTGTTGTAATGAACCCCTCCACCCCGCTGTCCGCCATCGATTGGGTGTTGGAGGATGTCGATTTTATAATGATAATGAGTGTCAATCCGGGATTTGGCGGTCAGAACTTTATCCCCAACAGCTTGGATAAGATCCGCACCCTCCGAAAAATGTTACAAGACCGGGGGTTGGAGGCCCTTATCGAGATTGACGGTGGGGTCAACGAAAAAACAATTAAGGACATATCGGATGCCGGAACGGATGTCTTTGTGGCGGGGTCTGCAATTTTCAAAAGTACGAACTACCGAAAAACCATATCTAAATTTCGCGGGTTAATCGGCAAGTAAAACAGGAGCAGGTGATACCATGGTGCAGAGCAAACAAAACTCGAACGTATTGGTCATTCACGGTCCCAACCTGAATATGCTGGGAAAAAGAGAGCCTGAATTATACGGCAAGACAACCCTCGATGAAATTAACGCATCCCTTGAAAAACTTGGGAAAAGACTGGGTCTTGCCGTTGAGGCCTTTCAATCCAACCATGAAGGAGCCATCGTTGATAGGATTCAGGACGCCGCAGTTACACAAAAAGGGCTTATTATCAATCCTGCTGCATATACCCACACCAGTATCGCCATCCGAGACGCACTGCTTCTCCTCCATATCCCTGTCATCGAAATACATATTTCCAACATCTACAAAAGGGAGCCCTTTAGACACAAATCCGTCATATCCGATGTGGTTACCGCCCAAATTGCAGGGTTCGGTATCCGAGGTTACCCCATGGCATTGGAAGCTTTGGCAAAGATGATTCAGAAACGTTAAGCCCCCCGCACCCATTGATGCCGTTGAAAAAATCCCGGATCACCATCGTCCTTGGCAGATGGCGATGCCACCGACCCAGACTATTTTTGACAAGGGTTTCTCCAATGAAAAACCGGGATCAAACTTACGAACCACCTGCCTATAACTCCATGGGAATCGGTAAAATTTTGTAGATATTGCGGCTTGACTCTCTGACGAATTGCTGATATTTGGTAGGATCTACTAAAACTATCTACCAAAGACTTAAAGGGAATCAAACATGCGTCTTTCATCCCGAGGTTCTAAATATTCAGAACTTTCTGACAAGACCCATGGTTCCAGCAAAGATCTTTCAGGAGAAAAGTTTTATCCTCCGCTCTTGGAAGACCTGAGCCAAACCGGACTCAACGAAAAACTTATTGAAGATCTTATCTTTAAACTCCTGTTGAGTCGCGGGGTAATGACCGGCAGACAAATTTCCGATGGAATCTGTCTCCACTTCAAAATTATGGAACAGATTCTGTCGGACCTTAAAAAGCAGCTCTTTCTGGCCTACCGATCCGATGCCGGCATCAATGATTTCGCATATATGTTGACCGAGCAGGGACGCTCAAAAGCGCTCATCGCTGCAGACACTTCTGCCTACGTCGGGTCCGCTCCGGTTCCCTTCACCGACTACTTGAAAAGCGTTGAACGCCAATCCATTCAAAATGAAGCGCCCGGGGTTGAAGAATTACGAGAAGCATTCCACGATCTGGTTTTGGAACAATATGTCTTTTATACGTTGGGGCCGGCCATTAATTCGGGGAGAGGGGTGTTCTTGTATGGGGCACCGGGAAACGGTAAAACGTCCATCGCCAAAAGGGTTCACAAATGCTTTAAAGATGCCATCTATATCCCCAAAACACTTCTTATCGGCGGCGAACTGCTGAAATTCTACGACCCCCAGTGGCACAATGCGGTTGAAGACAAAGGACGCCCATACGACAGACGATGGATTAAAGTCGAGCGGCCGGCCGTTATTGTCGGTGGAGAAATGGATTTGGATTCCTTGGGAATCAAATACAATCCCCAGACCAAAATCTCGGAAGCTCCCCTCCAGATGAAAGCCAATTGCGGCACCTTTGTGGTGGATGACTTCGGCCGTCAGCGGATCAGTCCACGGGATTTGTTGAACCGATGGATTCTTCCCCTGGAAAAGCGAATCGATTTTCTGACCTTGTCCAACGGAATTAAGTTTCAAGTCCCCTTTGACGAGCTGCTGATTTTTTGCACCAACATAGATCCCAAAGAATTGTTGGATGAAGCTTTCCTAAGACGAATACCCTATAAAGTTAAGCTCAAGGATCCATCCGAAGAAAAATTTCGGCACATCATGAAGTTTGTGGCCCCCCAATATAATATCGCCTATGATGAAGCCATGGTAGATTATTTAATTGACAAGTTTTTCCGTGGAAAGCGCCCATTCAGAAGCTGCCATCCCAGAGACATCCTCGAACAGATTGTAAATGCCTCGGCATACCAGCGTATACCGCCGAAAATGACCAAAGACCTCATTAATCTAGCGGCTTTCAATTATTTTGCTGCCATGGAACATAACAATAAAAAAGCCGTTCCTTCATGATTCCATAAGACCCTTTTGTTTTAACTCAAACTATTAACCAACAATCCCCGTGAAATGTGTCACATCAAAACCATTTTTTGCCGGATCTTTGTCAAACGCACCCCCATCACCGCCACAGAGCGTCTTGAAACCGGTTTCTTTGGTTCCTGAACCCTGAAACAAATACATCCTCTGCCCAACAAATTCAAAGCCTTAACCACCGTTAAGCCATGTTACGATTCCATTGGCCATGGCACCTCCTCTTTTCAAAAAATCCCCAAAGGACCTGCCTGAAGGTTTTTATCTTAAGAAATAGAAGCCTCCATTATCGGAATGAGCCCTGCCGGCTTGTATTTGCCGGGTTGACGGGACGGGGGTATTTAGGGTAAACAGTTAAACCATGTTGAAAGCCATTCTGTTAGATTTAGACAACACTTTGATTTTATTTGATGAAGATAGGTTTTATCAGGGTTATTTTCAGAGAATAGAAAAACTGTTCTTGGATATTATACCCGCAGATAAGTTCGTGGGGCGACTCATCAGCGCGACCCGGGCTATGGTGCAAAACACCGGTGAAATGACCAACGCAGAATATTTCAGAAAAGCCTTCGCTCGAGGGTATGAGGACCGGCGGGATGAACTCTGGGATCGTTTTTTATACTTTTACGAAACAGAGTACGACAAACTGGACGTGAATATTACACTGCCGAGCCATTTGCATAAAACCATGGACAACATCGTCCGGACCGGTCTAACACTGGTACTGGCCTCCAACCCGATTTTCCCACTCAACGTTCAGATGAAACGCCTGGCCTGGGCCAATTTAGACCATCTGCCCTTCGAGTTGCTTACCCACATCGAAAACATGTCGTTTTGCAAACCAAGGGTCGAGTATTATCTGGAGATCTGTAAAAAAATCGATCTGCCGCCGGAAGCCTGCATGATGGTCGGCAACGATCCCGTTAATGATATGATTGCCGCACACACCGGCATGAAAACCTATCTGACCGATGACAGCAAAGGTTCCGGGAGGGTGAAGATCGTCGCCGGTGAGGTTTTACAAAGGCTTCGATGTGAAGATATTCCAGAGCCGGACTTTAAAGGCCCCCTTTCGAAAGTACCCAGGGCCATTCATCGTTGTACGGAATAGGCGCCCCGGCACTCACGATGGTAAAATTCCCATGACGCGATGATGCATGGTTCGTTTCCAACAAACCTTTTCAGACAGGAGCGGACTGTTTCTGGAGGCGGTGCTGCTGCAACACATTATATTATGGAGGTTTTATGTTATTTATCGGAAATTTTAATTATGTTTCGAATCAGGAAGAAGTGTCGGATGCCAACCGAAGGCATGGTGAATTCAACTTGATGATCGAAGCCGACAGTGCCGAAGTTGCGTTAGATATGTTCAGATCACGGATCTTGGCCTTGAGAAAATTGAGAGATTTTTTCACAGGAGATTGTTCAATTTTTTTCGCTCAGCTGCTGGAATTCGAAGGATTACCCAGAAGCGAAGCCATGATATTAAACTATAAATCATATGCCGGAGATCCTGTTATGCCCTTTATCGGCTGTATCATTCCATCGGATCAGGTGGATGCCTGCAGGATTCACGGTTGGAAAGAAAGCACCCCTGAAATAGAAGGACAAAATCAGAAAATTTTTTTGGAATTTAAAGGATCGTCAAAAGATTAATCGGACGTTTAAGAGTTCTCGTAAAACAATGGATATTACCTTTCAACCGGGTGTTTAAAGTGTCATGTTGTCCTTTTTACCCATGGGTCAATATTTTTACCGGCATGTAAGATAGGCTATTTTTTCATACAATTTTGTCAATCCTATCTATCTCTCAATCCGGCAGAAGATCATAAAAATAACGCATGGCATCCGACCGTGTCAGAATCCCTATGATGCGGTCATTGTCCACCACAGGAATCGCTTTTGGATATAAGATGGTTGCAGCAACCATAGATGCCAGTGCATCGAAGTCCATAATTTTATGGGTGGTGACAATTTGCATACAAAACTCCTTAAATTTCACATTGCTTCTGTATTCTTTATGAAATGCCTTGGAATTGTCAAGTAAGGATGTTGACACGCGCAGGCGCTTTGTATAAATCACATCTTTAAGCCGGGTTTTCATAACCTCTGTCAAGAATCCAAACTGTGGGATCTCAAATGAAATCGACTGTACGCAAAAATATATCTGGCTGTTGGATACCCGATGATATAGCGCCTGAACTTGGGAAGGATGCGCTAAGAACAGCGCTGCTAAAAATCACACAGCCCCTGTATCTGGTGAACCTTGACGGTCGACCGGCGGTTGGCCGGGGTGGCAAGATCATCATCGGCGATAAGATACCCCAAATTTCGGAAGGGTTCCCCCTGTTAGCATATGCGCCCCCTTTGCATCCTCAAAATCTTGGCGACCCCAGTTTTAAAAAAACACATAACCTGCGCTACGCCTATATTGTCGGCGCCATGGCCAACGGCATTACATCCGTTGAAATGGTGGAAATAGCCGGACGATCCGGAATGGTCGGTTTTTTCGGCGCTGCCGGTCTTTCTCTCGAACAAATAGAATCAGCCGTCGTAACACTCCAGCAAAGCTTAAAAAACCTCCCCTTTGGTTTTAATCTGATCCATAGTCCCAACGATCCTGAACTCGAGGCCGGCGTGGTTCGGCTGTACTTAAAACATGGCGTAAGGCTGGTGAGCACCTCGGCCTACCTGGATCTGACACTTCCCCTGGTTTATTATCGGGTAAAAGGAATCCATCGCGACGAAGACGGTAACATCGTCTGTCCCAACAAGGTCATTGCAAAAGTATCAAGGATTGAAGTGGCCAGAAAGTATTTGTCACCACCACCGCAAAAACTTCTGGGACATCTGGTCGACCAAAAAATGATTACCAGAAAAGAAGCCGAGCTCGCCCAATTGGTACCCATGGCTGAAGATCTGACCGCAGAAGCAGATTCCGGTGGACATACCGACAACCGTCCGGCAATTTCTTTATTGCCGACCATGATTGCGCTGCGGGATGAGCTGACCGAAAAATACAGGTACAACAGGCCCCCGTGTGTTGGGCTCGGCGGTGGAATCGCCACCCCCCATTCAGCTGCCGCGGCTTTTGCCATGGGCGCTGCCTATATTCTTACCGGTTCCGTCAACCAATCCTGTACGGAAGCCGGAACATCGGAAACCGTCCGTCAAATGCTGAGTGAAGCCAGACAGGCAGATGTGACCATGGCCCCTGCAGCCGACATGTTTGAAATGGGCGTTAAAGTCCAGGTCCTAAAACGCGGCACCATGTTTCCCCTTCGGGCAGCCAAGCTTTATGATCTCTATTGTAATTATGGTCGTTTTGAAAATATTCCCGAAAAACAAAAAGCAATCCTTGAAAGAGACTTTTTCCGGTGCAGTTTCCAGGATGAATGGGAACAGACGAAAACCTATTTTTCCAGGCATGACCCGAAACAGATCCAGCGTGCGGAAATGGACCCTAAGCACAAAATGGCCCTTGTCTTTCGATCCTACCTCGGCCAATCCTCCAACTGGGCGAACTCAGGCGATCCTTCCAGAAAAATCGATTATCAGATATGGTGCGGTCCGGCCATCGGCGCTTTTAATCAGTGGGTTAAAGGGTCATTTCTCGAAAAACCCGAACACCGTAAAACTGTTGTGGTCGCCATGAACCTGCTGTGCGGCGCTTCGGTTGTCACCCGTGCAAACTGGCTAAGAAATCAAGGAGTTGTACTGCCTGATGGTGTGGGAAATTTTCCGCCGACGGTCCTTGAAGAAATATTGGAATTGCTGGAATCGTAACCTGTTCGGTCTTTGAAATTTTTTCCCTTGCAGGGCGTCTTCTTTATGGACTAAAGGGATTTTCGGAGTGAAATTGCCGGATAGTTGATTGGATCCAGATCCATAAGATTTGCAAAATCATCAAGGATATCGGTAATTTTTAGCATTTTAACGATATTCATGCCCGTTGTTGACGGCGTTTCCGGCCGCAAATCGATGGGGGTTTGGGTATAGCGTTCCTCCATGACTTCAATCCCGTTATAATCCACCGACTCCTTGGAGATAATTCCCCTGACCGTGTAAATAAAATCGAACCTGTCATCTTTGCGCGTTCCCCCTTCGATCAATAAGATGTATTTTTTTACAATTTCATCTTCTCCGGTGACGGGTATGATTTTGCCGCTTCCGTTAAAGTAAAACCCTTTTTCCGCCAGCCATCCCTGCAAATCCTGGAGAATCTGTTTTGCCTCGGGAATCGTAAACTTCAAATCTGCCACCAACAGGCCGCCCAGGTAAACGGTAAATGTCTGATCCGGATGGTACTGTCTGGCGTATCCGGATTGCATTCCCCCCAATGGATCCGGCGGAAGAAATTCCCTGGACCAACGTTTCCACTTTGCAAGATTTATTTCCAGCCTCTGGGAAAGTTCTCTGCTGGTAAAATATTTTATCATATCTAATATTGACAGCTTGTTATATTAATATATCAACTATTAAGGCCTTTAAAATGGCCCCACCTCGCCGGTCCGGTGAAATCCCCCTTAAATACTCCATCATAGACTCCGGCATCAGTTCAGGTTTTAATTCTCAAAAACATCAATGTTTCCAATCGGTTAAAATTTTAACATTTCTTGAATCCGAATCTTGATTGAATGGAAACATGTTTTTCAAAGGACTATTTATGATGAACTCGTAAAAAGTCTGATTTTCCTCGATATCGCTCACAAAAGACTTTTTACGAAACCGTCATTTATGGTTCTTTAAAAACATATTTAAGAAATCGACACTTTTATTAAACAGTTGTTATATCAATATGTCAACTAAAAATTTATTACCCATGCCTTGCAAATATTTTTATCTTGCATTATGATCGATCAGCTTGTAAAGGGTCAAATTTTTCTCTGTTTTTAAAGCGATCCGATTTTTTTTGGTCAATGGAACCCCCCGCCGCCCCGCAGAGAAGGGATCGCCGACGTACTCCGACAAGCGGACGGGGTATTGAACATCATAATAAATAGTGTGATCATTGAAACCGATGGACCACAAAATAACCCGGAATACACCGGTGGCCATTATAGGAATGGGGTGTCTCTTTCCCAAATCACCGGGAGTGAAAGATTACTGGCGGCTACTTTTTCATGGTGAAGATGCCATCATCGACGTGCCGGAAACCCACTGGGCATCAGAAGATTTTTTTGACGAAGATCCCAAAAAACCCGATCATGTTTACTGCAGAAAGGGCGGATTTATTTCCCCGACGGCCTTTGATCCCACCGAATTCGGAATTCCGCCGTCTTCCCTTGAAGCCACCGATACCTCTCAGCTCCTTGGCCTGATCACCGCAAAAAAAGCCCTCGAAGATTCAGGATACGGAGAAAAGAGAAATTTTAACCATGACAGAACCAGTGTCGTACTCGGCGTAACCGGGACACAGGAGCTGGTGATCCCCCTGGGGGCAAGGCTCGGCCATCCAATATGGCGACGCGCCCTCGAAGATTCAGGAATCGCTCCCGAAAAAACCGAGGAGATCGTTCAAAAAATATCCGATTCATATGTGTCTTGGCAGGAAAACTCATTCCCGGGGCTGTTGGGGAATGTCGTTTCCGGAAGGATATGCAATCGCCTCGACCTCGGCGGTACGAACTGCGTCGTGGATGCCGCCTGTGCAAGCTCCCTGAGTGCCGTCCATCTGGGGGTGATGGAGCTCATTTCAAGGAAAAGCGATATGGTGATCACCGGTGGCGTCGATATGCTCAACGACATCTTCATGCACATGTGCTTTTCCAAGACCATGGTTCTTTCACCCACCGGGGACGCCCGGCCGTTTTCAAAAGATGCGGATGGCACCGTGCTCGGTGAAGGGATCGGACTGTTTGTCCTTAAACGGCTCGAAGATGCTGAAAGAGACGGCGACAAAATTTATGCGGTAATCAAAGGGGTCGGATCTTCAAGCGACGGAAAATCACAGAGCATATATTCGCCCAGAGCCGAAGGACAGACCAAGGCCCTGAAGATGGCCTATGACCAAGCCGGGGTAGATCCGGCCACCATCGAGCTCATAGAAGCCCACGGCACCGGCACCATCGTCGGTGATGAAGTGGAGTTCAAGGCGTTAAAGAGTCTTTTCGAGAAATCCGGCAAAGACAAAAAGTGGTGTGCGCTCGGGTCTGTAAAATCGATGATCGGCCATACCAAGGCCGCTGCCGGCGCTGCAGGACTCATGAAGGCAGTTCTCTCCGTTTATAACAAAGCGCTTTTGCCCACCCTGAAAGTCGGTACGCCGGATCCCAAACTGAATATCCATCAAAGCCCCTTCTATCTGAACACCCAGACCCGACCCTGGTTTTCGAAAAAAGAGCATCCCCGCCGATCGGGCGTCAGCGCATTCGGTTTCGGCGGAAGCAATTTTCATGTATTGATCGAAGAATATCACAAACAAAAGCAGGAGATTTCCTGGGACGGATCTGTTGAGATTGCGGCCCTGTCGGCGCAAAAACATCCCGAACTCAACGGGCTTCTGGACCGATTTAAAACTTCCCTTGGCCACCGCCCAACCCATGAAGACATTTCGGTGGCAACAGCAAAAACAAGAAAGGATTTTTCCTTTTCGGCACCCTACAGACTTTTGCTGGTCTTTGAACCCACAACAGACCTTACAGCCCTATGTCACCGTGCCTCCCATGCCCTTGAAACCCACCCGGCTCAGACGGCATGGAACCTTGGGAATATTTTTTATGGCGGTCCTGAACCCCCCGGGAAAACAGCCTTTATCTTCCCCGGACAGGGAAGTCAATATGTGGGTATGGGCCGTGATATAGTCTGTTGTTTCCCGGATGCATTCAGGGTTCTGGAACATGCAAACGAAACATTCGAAAACTATGGATGCTTAACGGATATTATCTATCCGTTTCCTGCTGAAACCGAAACAGACAAGCAAGGTCATCAGGAAACGCTCAGGAAGACGAATCACGCGCAACCGGCCATTGGCGCTGTCAGCGTCGCAATGCTGAAAACCCTTCAAGGATTCGGCCTCAAACCCGATGCCACATGCGGTCACAGCTATGGTGAGTTTTCAGCCCTTTATGCCGCCGGCTGGATTGATCTGGATACCTTATTGGTCCTTTCCATCACCCGGGGCCGTTTGATGGCCACGGCGGGCATGGCCGACCATCGGAATAACGGCGGGATGCTCGCTGTAAAAGGGCCCCTGGATGAACTGGACCATCTGATTCAAACCACCGATACCGGCGTCATCCTGGCAAACCGTAACAGCCCCGACCAGGGGGTTCTGTCAGGATCCCTAGCTGCCATTGCCCGGGCAGAAAAACTATGTAAACAGAATGGATTTAAAACCCTAAAGCTGCCGGTTTCCGCCGCCTTTCACAGCAGTCTGGTCCAAGAGGCCCAAAAGCCTTTTATCCAGGCCTTGGAAAAAATCGACATTTCCCCTTCAGATATCCCGGTATTTTCCAATACCACCGGCGAGGCCTACCCGGATGATCCTGAAAAGGCAAAAAAACTATTGGGCGATCACCTGTTATCCCCTGTCAACTTTATAAATGAAATTAAGAACCTGTATAAAATCGGGGTGCGGACATTTGTCGAAGTCGGCCCCAAATCGGTTTTGACCGGCCTTGTGAAATCGATTTTAAACCCCCAATCTTTTCACGCGATTCCCCTTGACGGTTCCTTGGGAAAGCGGTCCGGAATCACAGACCTCGCCAGAACGGTGTGTCATCTTGCATCTCTGGGCCATGCCGTCGATTTAAGCCAATGGGAATCACCGGTAGAGGAAACGAGAAAACCCCTCATGAACATACCGATTTCCGGTGTAAACTATCGAAACCCCGCCACAGGGAATACGGGTCAGAAACCCAAAGTCAAACATCGGAAACCGGAAGTCCGGGCCGCAAACCCCGAAGCCGGGAAATCGGCCATGGAAACAGAAAATTTGCCACCGAACCCGACATCGGATCAACCGGTGAACATCCCTGAGAATCGAAGATCTTGCCCGAGTGAAATACAGAAAAATCTAAACACCATGAAAAACACACCCCAACACGCCCATTTTATATCCGATGCATTAAAGGTCGTGCACGAAGGCCTGAAATCGATGCAGACCATTCAGATGCAGACCGCCGAAGCCCATCAAAAGTTTTTGGAGACCCAAACCCTGGCCGCACAAACACTTCAAAACATGATGGAAAACACCCAGCGTTTGGCCGAAGCGTCCATGGGGATCAAAACAGAGATCCAGACTTCGGATTTTTTCGTTGAAAGACCCAAAACAGAGATGCCAGGCATGAACAGAACCCCGGCCGATTTTTCTAAGACCGTGGGCAAGCTGCAACCCTCTGATAGTCAGGGTGCCATGGCGATGGCGCCAGGTTCTTCTGGAGAATCTGTTCTTTCTGGCCCGAATAAACCTGCAGTTGCCTTCGAAAAGCTGGATTTAACATCCGCCGGTACTGAGCTAAAGCCATCGGATGATGGTCGAGAAGAGATCGGGCGCAGCTTGCTGGACATTGTCAGTCGTCTCACCGGCTATCCCATGGAAATGCTCGCCCTGGACATGGACATCGAAGCCGACCTCGGAATTGATTCCATCAAACGGGTGGAGATATTGTCCACACTCGAGGAAAAAATTCCCGGCCTTCCGCCGGTTCCCCCGGAACTCATGGGCAGCCTTAAAACACTCGACCAGATCGTGGCGTATCTTTCGGCAGCACCCAAAAGCGAATCGAACTCGGCGTTGGAAACCAAAGATTCCGGAACGCCGGTGACCGCACATCCGGAAATAGCGCACAGCTTGCTGGACATCGTCAGTCGTCTCACCGGCTATCCCATGGAAATGCTCGCCCTGGACATGGACATCGAAGCCGACCTCGGAATTGATTCCATCAAACGGGTGGAGATATTGTCCACACTCGAGGAAAAAATTCCCGGCCTTCCGCCGGTTCCCCCGGAACTCATGGGCAGCCTTAAAACACTCGACCAGATCGTGGCGTATCTTTCGGCAGCACCCAAAAGCGAATCGAACTCGGCGTTGGAAACCAAAGATTCCGGGATGTCGAGAATAGACCCCAGCGATCCGAAAACAGCACCCACAGCTTCCCCGAATCACTCGGATACCGTGAAGGAATCCTTGGATAGGTTGCCCGAATACGATACCGGCTTTTCCCCGGAATATTTAGCCGCCAGTATCGGTAGACGGGTGGTGTCCATCGTCGACAGCCCCCGGGTTCAAAACAAACGCTTAACGCTGCCGGCCACCGGCACCGTATACATCACCGATGATACCACCGGCCTTTCACAAGCCATTGCCGATGGATTTGCATCGTTGAACATTAAAACAGAGATGATATCCGATGAAATACGATCCGATATCGTCAACGGCAACCTGCGCTTAGAAAATGCGGCCGGTCTGGTCATCGTGGCGGGGAATATGCCCCACGATCATCATTTCCTAAAAGATGCCTTTGCACTAACCCGTGGCATGGCATTGGATCTTCTCGAGTCCGGCGCACAAGACGGGGCCCTGTTTGCCACCATCACCCGACTCGACGGTGCTTTCGGCTTTAAAGGCCGGGGTATGGCCGATCCCCTCCAAGGGGGTCTTGCCGGTCTTGCCAAAACCGCCGCCCTGGAATGGGAAAATGTCTGCTGCCGTGCCATCGACATAGCTCCGGACTGGAAGGATACGACCCAAATCGCAAAGGCTGTTGTGGCCGAACTCCTGAACGCCCATGGTCCAGGACCGGTTGAAGTCGGCCTCGATGCCGGAGCACGATGGACACTGGGCCTTGAAGCCGCACCATATCCCCAAGGGGAAATCGCCCTCGATCCGGAAGATGTTGTTGTGATCACCGGCGGCGCCAGGGGCGTCACCGCTTCAGCGGCCTGTGCCCTTGCAAGACATGCAAAACCGACTCTTATCCTCCTGGGCCGTTCTTTGCATCCAACCCCCGAGCCTGAATGGCTGGCGGCCGTCCACGATGAAGCTGCTATTAAAAAAGCTATCCTCGAAAACGAATTCAGGGACAATCATCCAACACCGATTCAGCTGGAAACGGCGTACAAAAAATACATGTCAAATCGCGAGATCATCCAAAGCCTGGAAAAAATCAGAAAAGTCGGTGCCAACGTGCGCTATTACTCGGTGGATGTTCGCGATTTGGACGGCGTCAGTTCGGTTCTAAATGATGTTCGATCCGAGTATGGCCCCGTAAAAGCGGTTGTCCACGGTGCAGGCGTCCTCAATGATCGACGGATCACCGATAAAACCGCCGAGCAATTCGACACTGTTTTCGATCCCAAAGTCCAGGGGCTGGGGGTTCTTCTTGAGGCCACAAAAAAAGATCCCCTCAAATACCTGGTGCTCTTCTCCTCGGTTACCGCCAGAATCGGAAACAAGGGACAGGCCGATTATGCCATGGCCAATGAAGCGTTGAATAAAATCGCCCAGCAAGAATCGATCCAACGCCCGGATTGCCGGGTTGTTTCCATCAACTGGGGGCCCTGGGACGGGGGAATGGTCTGTTCGGCTTTAAAACAAAAATTTGAAAAAGACGGCGTCCAACTGATTCCAGCGGATGCCGGTGCCATGTGCTTGGTTCACGAAATGATGGGGGACACCCCTTCGCCTGTAGAAGTGGTTATCGGCGCAACGATTATCCCGGAAAAAGCCTGCAAAGCAGCCCAACCTTCCGGTTCGGCATTAGAACAACCGGTTCCCTTGAATAAAGATAAAAAACTTTTCCTGACCTTTCAGCGTGAAATCGATTTGGATCGGTTCCCGATCCTCGGCGCACACATCCTGGACGGAAAACCGGTGGTCCCCTTTGCCCTGATTGCCGAGTGGCTGGGCCACGGGGCGCTCCATGAAAATCCGGGTCTTTCTCTTCAAGGTTTGGATGACATGCGCATTTTTCACGGCATCATTCTCGAGCAGGAAAAGAAGCGGATCCGTCTAATGGCCGGCAAGGCCAGGAAAAATGGGTCGATATTTGAAGTGGATGTTGAAATCAGAAACGGCATTAAAGACGGCGTGGAGATGATTCATTCAGGGGCCACGGCGATTTTAACCGATCAATTGGTGCCACCGCCCCATTTTAACGCTTCCAATCACATTGGCCTGAATAGCTACTCAAGAAGCATCGACGAAATATACGAGAAAATTCTGTTCCACGGGATTGAACTCCGTGGAATCCGGGAAATAGTGGGGTATTCATCGCAATCCATATCGGCTCGGATTGCTTCGGCGCCATCACCTGCCCGGTGGATGACCGATCCATTGCGAAGCCGATGGATCGCCGATCCCCTGGTTTTCGATTGTGCATGTCAGATGGCGATCATATGGTGCTTTGAAGAGCGCGGCATGGTGTCACTGCCGAGCTACAGCGCCAGTTATCGCCAGTATCGCGATAGGTTCCCTTCAGAGGGCGTGACCGCGGTTCTCGAGGTCAAAGAAGCCACCGATCATATCATGACGGGAGATTTTACTTTCCTCGATGCCGACAATGTTGTCGTGGCCACGCTAACCGGGTACGAGGCGGTCATGGATGCATCACTCTCCAGGGCATTCAAGTCCGAATGTGCCGCATAGATCAGCAAAATGATTATTTCTACATGGGTATGTTTGTCATTATTTTGCCGTCATCCCTATTTTAACTTTAGGCATTTTAGATCACTTTAGATCATTTTAGGCACTTCTTCCTGAATATGTTTTTTGCCGTGCCCGGGCGGCGGCCTTGAGAACATCCACATGAACGTCAACATAATCATAGACCCGGGCGGTCCGCTTGCCGGGTGCAGGCCGAAGGACCCGGCCCAGGTATTGCAACACCCGTCCTCTGAATTTTATCGGCGTTGCCAAAAACAACGGCGACAAATCCTTTCGATCAAACCCTTCTCCGACGAGTTGACCGGTGGCGATCAAGACCTTGACGTCTCCCTGATCCAAACGGTCGAGGACCGCCCGCCGCTCGCTGCCGCTGAGATCGCCGGTTAAAAGTTCAGACGATATTTTGTATCGGTATCGCAACAGTGCCTGGAGGGTTTCACAGTGTTTTTTCCGGTCTGAAAGTACCAGGCAGACCCCGTCGTTATTCTGAACTTCTTTTTCAATGTCCGATGCGATCAGTCGATTTCTTCGGTCGTCCATGACAAGTTCCGACAACATCTTGCTGTATTCGTTCACCGGATCATAATAGGGTTTGAAGTCCGTCTCCCGGAAAACGATCTCCGCAGCCAAAACATCCCCGCTTTCGACCAGGCGGCGTTGATCGATCTTATGATGCACGTCACCCAAATGCCAGAATATCAATCTTGACAGATTGTCCCTGCGGAAGGGCGTTGCCGATAGCCCCAGCATATACCTGGAATCAAATTCGGTCACCGCTTCGGTAAAGGTTCTGCTCGGACACCGATGACACTCGTCGACAATCAAAAATCCGATGTGTTTCGACACGTCCTCGGCACACTTATACAGGGTCTGAACCAAAGCCACTGTTATCTTTTCACCCATTTTTACTTTGCCGCCGCCGATAAAACCGACGTCATCCCCCAAAATCCCCAAGAACTGGCCGATCCGATCGATCCATTGATAGGCCAGATCCTTGGTATGCACCACAATCAAGGCCGGCTGCTTTCGACGGACGATCATGTACAGCGCCATAACGGTTTTCCCGCTACCGGTGGGTGCGCTCAAGGTACCGAAATCCCGTGAAATCATCGTCTGAACCGCTTTCTGCTGAAACGGCTTTAATTGTCCGGCAAATTTGAAATTAACCGGTGTTCGGGTGCCTCTTTGGTCGTCGATGTCATAGGTTACGCCCCGGCGCCGGCACAGCAGTAGCAACTGCCGCATATAGCCCCTGGGGATCCACAAACCGCCGCCCCGGATTTTATCAAAAAACTTCAACATTTTAGGGGTGCCCCGGTTCCAGCGGCCCATCCGCTCATTCTCCAGCCATTTGGGGTTCGGAAATGTCAGTGTGTCCGTCAATTTGGCGTATATTTCCGGAGGAATATCGGATAGACGGAGCGTGTTGGTCAGAATGATCTTCAAAGGACTGTTCCTCATCAACTGTTTCTTTGAGTATTATATTTATAGCAACCAACCCAGGCAATCGGGTTAAACGCATTATACCCCATTTGACGGCATATGCCAATGACCGGCAATTTTATGAAAATCATCAAATTCAACTAATTTGGGTATTAAACAAATCTTCTCATATCATTTTAAAATTAATGAATACGAATCCATCATATGCCAAAAGAATCCACCGTTAATCGACCCCTAAATAAAGGTTGCAATTTTGAAAATAAGCCTTAATCTTTGACATTGACAGAATAAGGTCTTTTGGATCGGCCTGGGATAACCTTTACCCAGAAAGACACCTTCTATGGATTTAAAATAACTTTGACCGTTTAAAAAGGATTGCGCTTTTATTAACGGTCTTTAATCCGGCTTGACCGTCATTTAGCAGACGGGGCATAGGGTATTTCGGGGAATGTCGTACGATTTTCCGGAAAAAAGGGAGGTGATTGTATGAGTGATAATAAAAAATCAGAAAACACAGACAGTTCGGATCGAAAAGCCTCTGATTCATGTTGCTATATAGTTGATCCTTGTGGTTGCTATGCTGTTGATCCCTGCGGGTGTTATGTCGATCTCTGTGGATGCTATGTCAATCCTTGCTGTCGTTAAGCATAAATAATCGTTCATAAGGACCGGGATGATTTCCCGGTCCTTTTTTATTGCAGAGATTGTCATTGTAAAATCCATAAGATGCAAAATAGAAGTTTTCCCGGCGTATTCGTATCATCTCAGATTTTTGACAAAACGAGACAAACAGGCATTCAGACAATCTTATTGAGACGTTCTGCAGTACCGCCCCAACGGAATTCGGCGGTTCGGATGGATTCTTCCCGAATGGTTTGGACTATTCGATGTCGGCCTTATACAGACGAAGACTGTTTGAAACCACGGAAATGCTGCTGAACGACATTGCCAGGGCCGCCAATATTGGATGAAGCTGTTTTAAAAAGAGCGGTGCACCATCCAGCGGCGCCAAAATTCCCGCGGCAACGGGAATGAGCACGATGTTATAAATAAAAGCGAAAAACAGATTCTGCTTGATGGTGGTCATGGTGGCCCGGCTGATTTTGATGGCCCGAAACACGCCGTTTAAGCTTCCGCTGGATAGGATAACGTCCGCTGCTTCAATGGCCACATCCGTCCCGGTTCCAATGGCCAGACCGACGTCCGCCTGAGCCAGGGCCGGGGCGTCATTGATTCCATCCCCCACCATTCCGATTTTTTCTCCGTTTTTCTGGAGTTCTTTGATTTTGGATGATTTTTCTTCCGGACGGACTTCTGCAAAAACCTTATCAATGTTCACTTTTGAAGCAATGGCTTGAGCGGTCTCAAAGTTATCTCCCGTCAGCATGACCACTTTAAGATTCTGGTTGTGGAGCTGCTCGATGGCAGATTTCGATTCAGGCTTCAAAATGTCCGATACCGCAATAAGGCCGCACAGCATATTCTCTTTCACCAGCGCCATGACCGTTTTTCCTTGGGACTGGAGCCGGTGGATTTCATGGTTTGCTTTTTCCATATGGGCCCCGGTATCGATGAACCACTTTGGCTTCCCCATTTTTACCAATTCTCCTTCGATCCTGGCTTCGACACCCAACCCGCCGGATGCCTTGAAATTTTCAGGCTCCCAGAGATCGATCCCCCTGGTTTGTGCTTCATTGACAATCGCTCTTCCCAGGGGATGTTCCGAACCTTTTTCCACCGAAGCCGCGAGTTTCAACAGCTGATCTTCGCCGGCAAAACCGGGATCTAAAGGAATGATGTCGACCACGGCAGGTTTACCCATTGTGATGGTGCCGGTTTTATCGAGTACGATCGTGTCGAGTTTCGTCGCCATCTCCAGGGACTCGCTTGTTTTGAACAAAACCCCTTTTTCAGCCCCTTTTCCGGTGCCGGCCATGATGGCCGTGGGCGTCGCCAGTCCCAAGGCGCACGGACATGCGATAACGAGCACCGCCACCAGTCGTATTATGGCCGGAACAAACTCACCGGTGATTCCCCACCACAGCCCAAAAGCTGCCAAGGCAATAACAATGACCGCAGGGACAAAGATGGCCGCCACTCGATCTGCAATGGCCTGTATGGGAGCCTTGCTCCCCTGGGCTTCCTGAACCAGTTTGATGATCTGGGCCAGTGCGGTCTCCTTGCCCACACGGGTGGCTTCAATTTTCAGAAGACCTTCGCCGTTGATGGTTCCCCCCACCACTGGGTCATCCGGGAACTTGTCCACCGGCAGCGGTTCGCCGCTGAGCATCGATTCGTCCACCGACGATTCCCCATGGACAACCCGACCGTCCACAGGAATCCGTTCTCCCGGCCGAACGATAACCGTATCCCCTACCCTCACCCGGGTTAACGGTATCTCGCTTTCCGTGCCGTTTTCCAGGATCGTTGCGGTTTTGGGTTGAAGCCCGATCAGCTTTCGGATGGCGCCGCCGGTTTTCCCTTTGGTGCGCGCTTCGAGCATTTTCCCCAGCTTGATAAGGGTAATAATAACCGCCGAAGTTTCAAAATAAACATGTTCGCCCAGAGACGGAAAAAACAAAACAACGATGGAATAAAAATACGCAATGGACGACCCCATGGCCACGAGGACATCCATGTTCGCGCTTTTATTTTTCAGGCTCTTGAACCCGCCCACGTAATAGTCCCATCCGGTATAAAACTGGACAGGGGTGGCGAGAACGAGGAAGAACCCGTTCACCCACGGCGCATGACTCCAGAGACCCACAAGGTTGAAATCTCGCATCATGCTCAATACGAACAGCGGAAGTGCAAAAATCACCCCCACTGCAAACTTGCGGGTCTGGTCTTTAATCTCGGCATGACGTGCAGCCTGCTCCGCATCTTCCGTTTCCAGTGCTTCGTCCGGAAGTATGGCACCATAGCCGGCCTTCTCAATGGCCCAACCGATGTCCTCGAGGCTGGAAATTGCAGGAATATATTCAACAAAAACCCGCTCTGTGGCAAAGTTCACGACAGCATTGACAACACCTGCTACGTGTTTATTTAAGGCTCTCTCGACGTTGGCAGCACAGTTGGCGCAGGTCATTCCGGTGACGGGAAGTTCTGTCTTTGTGGTGGGGACCGTAAACCCCGAACGGTGAATATTTTCCACAACATCTCGCACATGGAGCTTTTTGGGATCAAAATCGACCATCGTCCGTTCCGCTGCGAAATTGACGTTCACATTGTGAACACCCTCCAGCTTCTTTATTCCCCTTTCGATGTTCATTGCACAATTTACACAGGTCATTCCCGTAACAGGTAATGTTATGGTCTGGTCAGTCATAGAATCGTCACCTTCAATGAAGCGCCCCGCCACCCCGCAGAGACGGGGTCTCCGCCGTACTCCGAACAACGGGTGGGGTATTGAGAATCATAATGGGAACACGTGTCAACAGCATGGAACTCACCAGGTTCTTTTGATACAAAGTGGTACTTTTTGGACCGTTGTCAAGATCCGTCCCATAATAATGTGGGCGCATGACCTGAAACCCAGAGCCGAAAACCCATGGATGAAAATCAAATAGAAAGCAAAACCGCTTCCAGCTGATTCAGGTAGCCGCCATAAAAATGATCCGCACCGTCGATGATTTCAAAACGGGCCTTGGAATTCCATACGGAACACATTTGTTTTACGACATCCGCAGGTGCAATATCATCCCGGCTTCCGGTGACAACCAACTTGAGGCGCTCCATGGGGCCTATGGTGGAAAAATCCATAAATCCAGCCGGCGGTGAAACCATGACCATATGTTTCACCGAAACATCTTCCTGACCAGCATGGGCATTCACCCAGGCGCCGAAGGAATAGCCGGCCAGATCTATCTGCTCCATTCCCATATCCCCGAGGAATGAGAGTGCGGCCAGAACGTCCTTTTGTTCACCGTGACCATCGTCATATGTACCCTGACTTCCGCCAACCCCTCTGAAATTGAACTTTAATGTTGAATACCCCTTGATATTATAGACATGCACCATGGTTTCAACCACCAGATTAAACATGTCTCCTCCGTAAAGGGGATGTGGATGGGTAACGACCACGCCTTTTTTTTCATCCTTTTTGTTGAGGATCCCTTCTATTTCAAAATTTTCAGAAAAAAACCGAATTTTTTTGACCATGTCCATTTCCTTTAGTTTCATGACGGTTTTTGAGCCTTAAATTTCAACCATAAAAACGGCGGTGCTAATGTTCTTTAATTATCTGATTTTTATTAAATATATCAATACCGTCAATTTATCAATACAAGATTCTATTTTGGATCGGCAAGGGCCTTTC
Organism: uncultured delta proteobacterium; assembly: GCA_963790095.1. Taxonomy (GTDB): domain Bacteria; phylum Desulfobacterota; class Desulfobacteria; order Desulfobacterales; family UBA11574; genus JAAXQD01. The sequence goes on from CAWBNO010000017.1 coordinate 94,442, forward strand.
GAACCTATCTTTAAGTTGGCGTCAAAGGTAGCTATACGATATGGTTGGCATTTATAGAATCTGCTTGATTTTTTTTTAAAAGATGTTAACCTTTGTATAATCAATAAAGGCTTGTCCTTAATTGGCGGGCCAGTTTCGTTCTAGAGGCAAGATTCATTTGCCAAATTGGCAACCTCCAGTGTGGAACTATGAGAACTCTTTGAAAGGAGGGTGTTAATAATGGCTAATGGGATAGTAAAATGGTTTAACAGCAGCAAAGGCTACGGCTTCATTGAGCAGGAAGATGGCCCGGATGTGTTTGTTCATCATTCAGGAATCAATGCAACCGGGTTTAAAACCCTTAATGAAGGCGACCGGGTGACCTTTGACATTGAGCAGGGCCAAAAAGGTCCTGCTGCAGTTAACGTTACGGTAGCTTAGATTGCTCTTACGCTCAAAAAAGGCATTCCATGGAATCATCCTGGAATGCCTTTTCATTTATAATTAAATATTTCAAACAGCCTTCCCGTTTTCTTTACGCACATTTAGGGTGGTGTTACTGGAAACAAGACCATGGGGGAAAATAACCATACCTTTACTGAAAAAATAACCCAAAAGCGATTTGGGTGTTTGCAAGTTTTTGGATTATTGATTATCGGCGTCCTTATTACCGCTGCAGTGACCGTCCTGGTGCTCAAAACCTACCTTTTCCCGTCCGAGTTCAAGCCCGTGACCCTGAGCCCTAACGAAGAGAAAGTCTTGACGGCCAAATTAGAAAACCTCGATTCAATAACTACTGGTGTTGCTTTACCGAAAAACCATACCCCCAATACGTCATCCAAAACAGACCGATCTGCGCCGAATGCCCCCCTCGAACCGGAACCTTACAGTGAAAAAGGCCTTAAAAGGGAGGTTGTTTTCATGGAGAAGGAGCTCAATGCACTCCTGGCAAAGAACACGGATCTTGCAAGAAAACTGGCCATCGATTTGTCGGACGATCTGGTCAGTGCAAAGCTTCTGCTGCCCCTTGATGACGATTTGCCCATACTCGGGGGCAAAACCCTCCGTGTCAAAGCCGGTGTGCTTCTTTCATACAATGGGGGCAAGCCCGTGGTCATTCTGAAAGGGATTACCATCCTGGGCCTGCCCATTCCCAATGCCTGGCTGGGGGGAATAAAGAATATCGATCTGGTTGAAGAATTTGGGGATCGCACCGGTTTCTGGAAAACTTTTTCAGAAGGGATTGAAGACATCAAGGTCGAAGACGGCTTTTTAAAGTTAAAGTTTAAAGAGTGACGATTGACAGAAGAAATCTACACCCCTAATTGAGCCAAAATCCAGGATTCCTTCTTTCCCTTTGGTCTACGCTCATTTAGGGAAAACTCTTAAATGAGGCATCGTATGCGGCTTCTCAAAGAATACACAATTCGATTGGTGTTTACCGCGGGCATCCTATTGGGAGTTCAAATCCCCAATTTTATCGATCAGTACACTCAGAAAATCAGCGCACATCAACTTGAAGCCACAAAAAATTTTAGCGGCTTCCAGACGACAGCAGACAAGTTTCACGGGGGCAGCGTTGACGCGTTGATCGAACGACACGAAACCAGTAACGATCCCGTATTTAAAGCAGAAGCTGGCCCCATAAAAAAAATCCACTCCAGGATACTGGCATTCTCATCGGAGTTGAAAGCCCTGAACACAAACCTCCTGGGCAAAATATTTCATGTTGCATTCAAATCTGACCGTGCGGTCATAAAAGAAACCCTGTCGGAATATTCAGCCACGGTCCCCTTGAACACGGATGCCATCATCTGCGGATTGGGGTTGGGCGTGGTTTCGGCCTTGCTGTGCGATCTTTTTTTCTTTGTGCTGAAACTGGTGTTCGGCCGGCGGTTCTCCAGGCGTGCCGGCCCGGACGCCCTTTGATACTCCCCGACCACTGCCGGAAACGCCGGGGTAACGGGATGTTATTTAATGGGATTTACCCCGTACGATCTTTAGGGCCTAAGGGGCAGGCACGATTTTTCAGATTAAAAGATGAGTTCTAATAAGTTCCCCGGATTTGCACATTTTGCAGTTCCCGAATAAAGCGACGGCTCAATTCAATTGAAATGTTGTGTTCGAAAATGTCATTGTCCAGAGTGATGCCTCTGATCTTGCCGTCGTCAAGAAACATTTTTAGGAGATTTTTGCCGATTTCGATCCGAACCTCCGAGTTGCGAGTGTCGACCGGCCGTTGGCCAACCCCGCCGGCTTCCGCATCCATGTCCTTCAATAATTTCATAAAATTGAGGATTCTTCCCAACCGCAAAAGGGTCACCACTTGTTTCCGGGTGGTTGTGTGGGACAACGGCAGGGCGCTGGAACGCATCAACGAAAAGGTCCCGGGAAGGATGTTGAGCGTCCGGCACAAATCAAAATCCCGGCTGCCCGGGGCCGGATAAAAAACGGAAATACCGCCAAGAACTCTTCTGGCGGCTAAAAAGAGCAGGTCATTCAGGGATTCTTCGGCACTTTGACCGGGCGCACCGACAATCACGTATCCAACGGCGGTCAGGCCGTATGTTTCGGCCAGGTCAAGGGCGTGGTCAAAGGATTCCCGAACATCGGGACGGTTAAAACGCTCAATCTGGGCCCGGGAAGCCGACCCCAACGAGAGGTTCAAGGACTTGAAACCGGCACCTTGCATGGCGCGGATGGTCTCTTCATCCAGGGACGACGGCAAGAGTCCGTTCATGGCCCGGAGTTCCAGGTTAGATCCCTTGAAGCGGCTTTGGATCTGCTTCAAAAGATCGAGAAACCATTTCTTATCCAAGGCAAGGTTTTCATCTTCAAAGTCTATAAAGCCCACATCATAGCGGGCTACGGCCGTTTCAATCTCCTGCATAACAGATGGGGTCTTGCGGCGCCGGTAAGGCAGATAAGATGCTGCGCCCACGCTGCAGTAAGTGCATTTAAGGTGGCAGCCCCGGCTGGTAACGATGACCGCGCTGCCTTTATTTTTCCTGCGATAAAACTGCTGCTTAACGAGATGAGCCGCCGGCAGGGGCAATCGATCCGGATCCGCCGTGCAGGCCGGCGAATCCACGTGGATGGATCCGTCTTCCTTTCGAAAGACGATACCCGGTATGGCCTCAAAGCCATGGCCGTTTTTGACGGCCCTGGCCAGCAAGGCCATGGATACCTCGCCTTCGCCCCTGAGGACAAAATCGATTGCCGGATGCTCCATAGCGCTCATTGGCAGGGCTGTGGGATGGTGCCCGCCCAAAACGATTTTACAGGCCGGGTGAAACTTTTTTACAGCCTCGGCCACCTGTAACGCTTCCCGGAAATAGGGTGTGAACAGGGCGGACACACCCACCAGAAATGCTCCGGAAGCGCGGGCAACTCGGCAGATGTGCTCGAAGCTGTAGCCAAAGTGGCGATAATGATAAAACAGCCCAAAAGGGGATCGGTCCGGCTGGCTGTAGTATTCGCGAACATATGCCATTTCACCCGGCAGGTCGATGATGCGGGATTTGGAAGCGGCGAGCCCATCGCAGATATCAACCGAAAAGCCCTCCTGCAAAAGAACCGCGGCAATACGCGTCAGTCCGTATGGCAGGGTTCTCTTGGCGGTCAGATAAAAGTCCCTGATGGGCGGCTGGATGAGAAGAACATCAACCAGGGTCTTATCGCGTCCGGCATCGGGGACGTTGCTGCCGAACGTTGATCGGGGGTCGGACCGCATCGCTACCGCCTTTTCAAGCTGTGAGTTGAGGATTACAACAATTCCGCCACCGGAATCAGCAGAAATTCTTCGATTACAATTTACTTAACGTTTTGAGTAAATTTACTCATAATATTGAGTAAATGCCAACAGCGCTCATCTAACCCCTTATATCTTATAGGATGAATTTAAACAACTATGGGGGTCGTCCATTAAAGGGTGGGTCACCAAAGGAATATATCGATCTTATGGACAATACAGTTAAAATTCCCGGCGAATAAGGGATCTTCGACCGGCCTTGGAAACAAAAAAGCCCGGTGACGTTTACCGGGCTTGATGATTTCGGTGGCGTCCCCAAGGGGATTTGAACCCCTGCTGCCGACGTGAAAGGCCGTAACAGCAGATCGAACAAGAGCAGGAAAATACTACATAAATTAATTATATCAAAAAGTTAACTGATTTGAGCATAGTACCTAATCATACCCAAAAGTACCTCAAAATAACTATCTGAGGAAGCTGTCTACTTCCTATGTACTTCCATCAAACGTGTCTGTTATCATATTTAGTTTCAAAATCTTACCATTGGGACAAACATACTGATCTTTGGCTTCATTATATGTGAAATCTTCTAAAACAAATTTCTTTTCTTTTTTAACCTGACCTCTTGTCTGCGTTGAAAACCGTGGATCTCGTTTTCGAAAATAGATATCAGGGATATAGGCATCCAGTTCCTCTTGTTGGCACTTTTCCAAATTGCGGTGACTATGATAATTGGTATCGGCAGTTAAAATTTTGTCCTTAAAATAATCCGTTGGCTTTCCAATCTTCTGTAAGTTTTCTTTTGCTCCATCAAGCATGGGAGAAACATGGTCATGGTCTTGACCCCTACCAAAGGCTTCGGCGTGAACGATCACCTGATGTTTTTTATCCACCAGCGTTTGCCCATTGTAACCTTGAATCGTACCATGGGATGTCTTCATTTTGGCTGATTCGTTATCCGTAATATTGCTCTGGATTTCTTTACCTGTTGTCCCTATCTTAGCATCGTTTTCCTTTAGCCACTTCTCAATTCGATCGGCTTGCTTTTGTAATTTCTCAATCTGTTTCTCACGGTTTGATAGCTCGGTTAAACCATCGCTGTCGTTTTTATCGGCTTCAATCTGTTCTGATAATAATCGCTTGACTGATCTTCAAGTGAAACAGGAATGAACAATTTTTGTGAATAATCGTAACGTTTATATTTGGCCATCTTTCCTTCCAATTAATCGTTGATATGTTCAACATTATAGTGCTTTCAATCATCTCTTTCATATCACTTAACAACTTATTTTAAAAGGAAATAATAAACTTTTTAAAGAAAAATTGCAAAAGAGTTTTTACTCATTGAAAGGGATATTTAAAGGAAGGCTAAAAAATAATAATGTAGCAAAGTCCTAAAAAATATAACCGGGAACTGAACCTTTTTCGACAGTCTCTGCAGATATCTCAGGTCGGCGCTATGTTGGAGGTATCAAAGGTTTCACACCAACCCCTTAAACCTCAATATATTGTGTGGCTGTTATAATAAGAAAAGCGTGGAATTTTATCATCAATCCACGCTTTTCTTATTTAGGTCACAGTAATCAATGATAGTCGGAGGACTCTAAGCCTTTTTCTGATGGTTGTTTTATTTGAGCTGAAAAGGATAAATAACCTTCCAGTCTTTCTTCATGTCCACTAGGGTCCAGCCACTATTGAACGCTTCATCCAGCGCCTTATCCAGATGACCAATTTTCGACTTTCTATCATAGGCCCACTCCCGCTCTGCGTCGGTATGACGTACAAGGAGCATATATCGTGCACCTTTCCCGGCCGAGGTCCATTGAAGCATCTGCAGGTCGCCATCTGAATTGCCGAAGGCCGCAATAGGACGACGGCCTATGTGCTGGTTGATACCCACGGGTTTGCCAGCTTTATCGTCGATAAAATTGACTTCTGGAAGCCGGACAAGCACGGGTTGACCATTACGCATTTCAAATTTTGTCTTTATGCTCGAGCCTATCACTTGTTCCGGTGGGATACCGTAAACACGCTCCGTCCAGGGTCGCATGAACTCGATACCTCCGCCGGAGACGATGTAGGACTTAAAGCCATTGGCGCGGAGATAGGCAAGCAGTTCAAGCATCGGCTGATAGACCATGTCCGTGTATGGACGGCCGGTCTTGGGATGCTTTGCCGTGGCCAGCCAATCCTTTACGGCTTGCGAAAACTCCTCGGTTGTGTTGCCGGCGTGAGTCGCCATGACAAGTTCGAACAACGCGTGTTCGCCGCCGGCCAGGACCGTCTTGAAATCACCCTCGAGCACCGCCTTAAAAGGCTGCTTGTCTTTCCATTCGGGATGCATCGGTGCGAGGGCCTTTACCCGGTCAATGGCAAAGAAGAGCTGAAAATACATCGGCTGCTCACTCCAGAGAGTACCGTCGTTGTCAAAAGTGGCAATGCGTTGCTCCGGGACCACAAAGTCCGGACTGCCGGGTTGGGTCACGCGGTTTACGAAGTCTATAATAGATCGTTTGGCGGTACCTTCGTTCCAGGAGGGAAGAGGATCTCCAGCTTCGGCCGAGTTTGCCAACATCCCTATTGCGATTAAAAGCAATACAAATCCAACCATCCTGCGGCAAACAAAAGCATATTTCATATCCTCCTCCTTTTCTGATTCGCCCGGACTAACCCCGCGACGGTAGACAACAAATTCTCGTGCCTGTATTTTTCTTGTGGAGTTGGCAATACTACGAATATCATTATTGACAACTGTTAAGCGAAGTCCCCCCACTCTAAAGTGGGAAGATTCTTCTGTGCGGCAGTGCTTCACCGCAGGAAACAGGCCCTTAAATCCTTCATACAACATTTAGCCCGATTTCTCCATTGCCGTACCCAGTGCCAGGACCGAGGTTATTTTGAAGGCGGTACCAGTTTTTTTATCACCTGATCGATGGTGAAGCTGGCCGCCTCCTGACGCGGCGGGAACTCCTTGAATGTCGCCAGGAACTTACCAACATAAGCCTGTGCCGGAATAAGCAGAAAAGCATGGTCCAGATACCAATCCCAGTAAGTGTTCGACGTGATGGATGCCCTTTCATACGGATCCGTTCGCAGATTGAAGAGCCAGGGAAGGCGTGTTTTCACATACGGCTCGCTCCAGACCAGCATGGTGCCCGGCGCCCTCTGCTGGGCGAAGACCACTTTCCAGTTGTCGTAGCGCAGCGCCGTGAGATCTCCGTCGTCGGAGAAGTAAATAAATTCCTCCCGGGGACTCTTTTCCGTCCTACCGGTCAGATAGGGCAGAAAGTTGTACCCGTCCAGGTGCACCTTAAATTTCTTGTTTCCGGCTGTGTGGCCTTTTTTCAGTTTATCCTTGATATCGGGTTCTCCGGCGGCGGCCAACAAGGTGGGCATCCAGTCCAGGTGTGACATGATGTCGTTGGAAATAGCGCCTGCCTTGATCTTACCGGGCCAGCGCACCATAGCGGGAACGCGGTAAGCGCCTTCCCAGTTGGAGTTCTTTTCGTTTCGAAACGGCGTCATGGCGGCATCGGGCCAGCTGTTCATATGCGGACCGTTATCGGTGCCGTACATGACAATAGTATTCTCAGCCATACCCAACTCATCAAGTTTGTCGAGCACCGTACCCACGTTCTGATCATGTTCGATCATGGCATCGTGATAGACGCTCTGCCAGCGCCCTGACTGCCCCACGATATCCTCAGGGACGTGGGTCCGGAAGTGCATATGGGTAAAGTTCACCCAAACAAAAACGGGTTTACCGGCGTTGTGCTGCTTTTCAATGAAACCTGCAGCCCTTGCGGCAACATCCCTATCAACAGTTTCCATCCGTTTCCTGGTCAGCGGGCCCGTATCCTCGATCTTTTGCTCGCCGTTTGGAAGGGCAAAGCTGTGGATCACACCGCGGGGTCCGAACTTCTTGTGAAATTCCGGGTTCTTCGGATAGTCGGGATGCTCCGGCTCCTCCTCGGCATTCAGATGGTACAGGTTGCCGTAGAACTCATCAAAGCCGTGATTCGTAGGCAGCATGTCGTCCTTATCGCCTAAATGGTTCTTACCGAACTGGCCGGTGGCATAGCCCAATGGTTTGAGCATCTCTGCAATCGTTGGATCTTCCTTGCGCATGCCCAGATCGGCGCCCGGCATGCCCACTTTGCTCAGACCGGTACGAAAGACACTCTGACCGGTGATAAAGGCCGATCGACCGGCCGTGCAACTCTGCTCGGCGTAATAGTCGGTAAAGATCATCCCCTCTTTTGCGACGCGGTCGATGTTGGGCGTCTGGTAGCCCATCAAGCCCATGGAGTAAGCACTGATGTTGGATTGTCCGATATCGTCACCCCAGATGATGACGATGTTCGGTTTTTCTGTCTTAGCAAACGCAATAGCAGTAAAACAGAACGATAAAACCAGAAGCAGAGTTATAATCTTTTTCATTTTCTCCCTCCTTTTCGAGTTCAGGGTTCAGATTTGCCTGACGATAATTATGAGGATCCGTAATAATGAGTGTCCTTATTTCTCAATTATTTATAATAGAGCAATACCCATGCCAAAATGGTTTAACTTTATAATTGTTTGTTATTTAAGACAAAAACTGAGGATGAATCAAATATATGTCTTATAATGTTATGGATGAAACATTTCTGTATCATGAAATAGCGTGTCTCAAAATTTAAAATATCAGCTTTTTTTAGGATTTGTTTATAAAAAATGATCGGAGAAATGAGGATTATTTTTTATGAATCTTGAATGGTGGAGGAGTGGCACATTCCTTGATAGTGTTCAGTGGCTCAAATCAAAAAATAGTGCGGGATTCAATCAATATTCCTCATTCGGAAAAAATAAAACGGATACCATATGTTGTGTTCTGCTTTTCAGTCTTCAAACTTTTGATATATTGAGATTATCATAGAAAATCAAGAGCTTGATAACGTGACGAAATTATAGTTAGATCAGCCGCTATAGTTTGGTGATACGGTATTATGTTATCACAGAAAAATCAAGCACTTGATACTTGGGCATTATTGCAGATATCAAAAGTTTCGGACAGTAATAAGGCAGGGCCATTTTTGAGCCCTGCCAATGGAGATCCGAGAAATGGTTAAAACATATTAATCCAAAATCGCAAATTATGCGTAATATTCAAATATTGATAAATTTCGGTTATATCAGAAGCTCAGGCTCTTGATAGCCAGACGAAATTTCAGTCAGCTCAGCAGTTATCAAAAGCGGTTACGTTGCCAAGACACAAGCTGAGTCAAAGTGATAGTCGTTATGTAATAATTTGGGTCAACTTGGCTCTTAAAGCATCAATGCTATACTGATAGTCTATAGCTTTAAAAGGAATGCGGTTTAGCGCTTGGTTCAAGGCCATAGGCTCAAGGTAGTTTAATCCTCCCGAACTTTCAACTCGATCAAACACTTCATCAAAACTTCGATTTCATTAACTTTCGATATTCTAATTTTATTTGAAAAGCAAGATCATTCGGCTTACAGGAACAAAAAACGAGTATAGGGTTTGATCATTGGTAAAAAGAACACACTTTCTCCTGTCAATTCGTAGTAAATTTGCATGCCAACCGCCAATGTACCCGAATTTTGGTAATTCTTCGGTTGGCTTGACTTTCAGTTCCTTAAACAGTTTTTGAGTACACCGGATAAGCTGCATAGCTCGTTAGATGATTTGTATTTTAAAGCGATTGTCAAAATTCATTCTTTCAAGGAAGTTCCTTGCCTGCTCAATTTCCTCTTTATCAACTTTTCTTAAATCCAAATCAAATTGGTGATGATTGGTGATGATTCTTACAAGGTCATCGCCAAATTCGATTTTCTTTAACATGTCATCTTCTTCGTTCAGCCAAGCTTCGTCAGAGACTCTTACACCTCGTTCGGATTCATAGAGGAACACTTCGTACTCTGGGGTTCGCATAAGAATCAGGCTTCTGATGTCATCTAAATCCGCTTGCCAAATCGCGAATGATAAAATCAGATCTGGCGGATCATCCTCAATATTGATAAAAGAAACAATTTCCATAACTTTTTTCCGCCTTACATCAGGGTTGAGAAGCCACTGGATAAAGCAGGGAAACTATGCCACAGGCTATACGGCTCCTCCCTAACCTTTGGCTATGTGCTTGTGATATATTTAATTAACCGATTGTTTTCTCTCACTAATTTATATTGTAAGTTTATATCTTTTCTCATATTTTTACCGATAGTTACATTATGATGACGTATAAGACCATCACAAATTATTTTATTTCCAAAATTTAAAATTGCTGTATCGATTATTGAAAATTTGTCGGGAGTTAATTGTCCAATTGAATCAGTAATGCCTAAAACGCAATATATTAAATTTGATGAGCTACTGAGCAATAAAGAATGTTTCTTAAGCGTTTTTAAATAAATAAACGTTTCCTTGATGCCGCTTTGAATGTTTTTCAAAATAATCTTTTGACTTTTATTAATATTTTCTTCACGTGAAACAAACTCATTAATAATATTGGTATCCTCAAATAATATATCTCTTGCTTCTATATAGTCTTCGAACGATTTAACTTCTTCCCTAAATTCTTTTTGAAAAATAAATTGAAGTAAGGGTTTATAAAGGGATAGAAATTCTTGTGCATGCTCGGGTGACAATATCATTTTTTTTTAACACACTATAATACTTTTATACGGCAGTTTATTTATTACTTCAACTAGTGGTTACTATCAATAAGCAAACCTAAAACGAATTATTGCATTATGTATTTTGTACCCAAAATTCAATATCACCGACTTTGGGTAAACAGCTCATAGATACTCCAATTGGGATATTTATTTCATCGGAACATGCTGGAATTCTTTTTCGTTTTTAAATTTAACTGATAACATATCATCAATTTTCTGATATTTGATTTAGATCTGCAGAAATTCCGTTCAAGAGTTGTCTCGGGTCAAATTCGATATCTGGTTTTTTATTAATAAGTGTATCAGGCAACTGTTCAACAAATATTTTTATCTGATCACGAATCCGGCGGTAATGTTGCATGGCCTCTTCTTCTTCCCGGGCATTTTCAGAGAGCCTCGGTGGGTCCTCAAAACCGACATGGATGACGCTGGTTTTTGCCGGAAAAGTGGGGCATTTTTTTTGGGCGTTATCACAAAGGGTTATTACATAATCAAATTCGACACCTTTGATTTCATCAATAGATGTTGAACTTTGACTTGAGATGTTAATTCCGACTTCTGCCATGGCCTTGACGGCCCGCGGATCGATTCCTTTGGGATCTATCCCGGCGGAACGGGCATCTATCTCATCTTTTTTCAACTGACGTGTAAACCCTTCGGCCATCTGACTACGGCAGGAGTTTCCAGTGCAGAGAAACAGGATTTTTAGTTTTTTGGTATTTTCCATTATATTTTACCCTCTTTCAACACGATTGCAAGATGGTCCACCCCCATCATGTGCATTGATACTTTCCACCTTCGTGGCCCTCATTTATAAGGTTTGGAAAGCATGACCTCAATTTGCGACAATCCTTTTTGGGTCAATACAATGCGATCATTATCTGGAGTCATTTCCAAGAATTCATCATTCTTTAGCGCCTCAATTGCATCTTCGATGTTTTTAGCGGGAATATCGGAAAACTCTTTAAATAAGAGTTTCTTTTTGAATGCCTTCATTTTTTTTGATTGAATCCATTCATCTCCTATACAGTATAAAATATTGCGCTCGAGATTTATAAATTCCATAACAACTAACAATTGCCCTTTAAATGAATGAAATATTATTATTCTAATTAGGAATACCTGCTCGTTAAATAATCAAAAAAATCCATTACCATTATTTAAGGGGTTTTTGATAGCAGCTCCAACTTGCTTGTGTTGAGCAAAAAACCCCTAACCCTTTATTCAGTTATATCAAGCGGGCCACCAAATTTAAGTGTTACAAACGTGCTGGAAGGTTTAACGTCTATTTGCCTATCTAAAGGATTTCAGGCGAATAGTGGTTCGGTATGAATACCATTCCGAGAATTTCCGCATTTTTGAGATGGATTGAAGTGTCATTGGGAAAGCTCCAGCTTCTCAGGTTCGCAAAGCAGCTCAGGATTTACAGCTGTCAGCCCGCAATTCCTGCACTGCCATCTGTCGTTATTCACTCTGTTATGACAGTGTTTCGGTGGCTTCGATCCTTTGATACCACACCAGTCCGACTTTGTACCCATACCCTCAACTTTGCAAATATTATTGGCGTTCAGCGCAACAGCGCCACAGTTTGCACAAATATATGCCCGTGTGTCCTTTGGAACAGGAACATGTTTTTTTTTAGTCATTGCGCAACTCCTTTTTTTTGAGATAGGTTCTGATTAAATATGTGTGCCAGAATTAACATAGGATGTTCCGGAAATTATAAAATATAACGTTATACGGGTGATCTACGGCATCCTAAACTTTTCCAACGTTGGGGTCATTGCTCTATAAGAACATTTGCAGTTGCCAGAAACAGATCTGAATCGCGCAGGACGCCCAGCAGCTTGCCCCCTTCATACACGGGCAAAACGGTAATCTTGTTGCGGTAGATCATTTTGAGGGCATCCAGAAATCCGGCGTCGGCATCTATGGTACCTCTTATTTTAAGCATTACATCTCCAACTTGGGTTTGGGCGTTTTGTCTGATTCTGGATCTAAATCCTTGTTTTGCATGGTCCATGTCATGTGCATCGGCTTCTGCAAAAGCGATTGAAACACCCAGTGCACGCAATTTTCCGCTGATTCCTCCTGCAATTTCCGGTATAAGCACTTTCAAGATGCTTTTAAAATCAAGAATGCCCACAAGTTCCCCCTGAGCATCAAGAACCAAGCTGGCTCTGTGTCCCGCCTCCGTACATTTACCGGTTTCCACCTGACAATAGATTTTCATCAGCTCCGGAACGGCTTCTTTCAGAGGTTTATCGGCAGTTGTTACTGCATAATCATCAATGGGAATCATCATGTCTTTGACTTTCAACTGGACGGGCATAATATTTTCTCCTTATAAATTTTGAGCTTCCATAAAAGACGTCTTTGTCTCTATGCAGACACATCTACCGTCATAAAATCTCTTATCTTCATTTATTTTTATAAAAACAATTCAACTGTCTTTATAAACCCAACCCGAGCTTCCTTCCTTTTCCGTTACCTCCTAATATTCCTTCCAAGGAGGCAATTTTTATCAGCTTATGCTTTGATGTGATAAGTACCCAAATATAATGCCACAATGTAGCATTTCAATCTATTCATGAAAAAATTTTTATATTGAGCCCGCATAGACATGATGAAAGAGCATTTAAGAGTGTTCGTTTTGCACTTGCGAAATCTGCATGTTGGATTGAGGTTTATCAGTGGCTTATCAAATAAGCGTATAATTATTGGGAAGAATATTTATGGGTAATAAAAATTGAGCTCTTGGCAACTTAAAGTTGCGTATCTGAACCGTCAATTACCGAAAAGTGAAAGTTTGTAACAGAAATCATAAAAAGTACAGATCACTTGCAACGTCTACAACTATTTGATTTGGAAAATATTTTGACGATACCTTTTGGTTATCACATTAATTCGGAAGGTTGATAATCATTTCTCATCGCAGTTATCTGGAGTCAGCCTCATTAACTTAATCGGAGATACATCAGTTTCAAACCTATTCCCTACACCCCAAAATAATGTGTGATCGTAAAAAAAAAGCATAAAATATTTGCCTCAATACATTCTTTTTGCTCTATTTTTGCGATCTTTTTCTGCAACCAACCATTCCTTTCGTATCAATACAACACCATTTTTATTCACATGCAGGTACTTTTCAAAACATCTTAAAATGATTATTGTTAAAAATTGTTACCGGATAAAGACAGAAAGAAACCGAAATGACGGAAAGAAATAAAATAATTACAAAGAGTTCGGATGAACAGGTGGTGGGAACTCACATAACTCATCCATCTTTCTGGCAGGCGTTCAAATTTTGGCTCAAACTTGGTTTCATAAGTTTTGGTGGACCTGCCGGACAAATCTCGATCATGCACCATGAACTGGTCGAACAAAAGAAATGGGTCAGCAACGAGCGGTTTTTAAATGCCTTGAACTATTGTATGCTTCTGCCCGGACCTGAAGCCCAGCAGCTGGCAACCTACATTGGCTGGCTCTTGCACCGACTTCCCGGTGGAATTGTGGCAGGCGCTTTTTTTGTCATTCCGTCCATTTTCATCCTGTTCGCCTTGAGCTATACCTATGCCGCCTTCGGTACGGTTTCTTGGGTGGCATCCATTTTCAATGGTCTGAAGGCTGCCATCATGGCGATTGTTGTGTCTGCGGTGATCAAGATCGGCAAAAAGGCCCTAAAGAACGGAATCATGGTGAGCATTGCCGTGACCTCGTTTATTGCCATATATTTCCTCAAAATTCCGTTTCCAGTTATTGTGCTCGGTGCCGGACTTACCGGCCTTATTGGCAGCTATTTTTTACCCGCGAAATTCGATGTCATAAAAGGTAAGCCTGCAATAGATTTCGACGCGGGATATGTACAGATTTGCGAAAATCCGGTGGAATGTCACATTAATCCTTCCACCAGAAGAAATCTTCTTCTAATTGTTACATTTGTTATGATGTGGTTTGTTCCTGTGATAATGCTGCATGCCCTGGTGTCCAATCGGGTGTTTTATACAGAAGCAATATTTTTTACCAAAGCGGCCTTTTTAACCTTTGGGGGTGCATATGCTGTTTTGGCCTATATTGCTCAGGCAGGTGTTGCGCAGTATGCCTGGCTGACAGGCCCTCAGATGATTGACGGGCTGGGATTGGCCGAAACCACGCCGGGACCCTTGATCATGGTGGTTCAATTTGTCGGATTTATGGCAGGCTGGAATTATGCAGGCAGTTTAAACCCTGTTATAGGCGGATTGATCGGATCTCTGGTGGCAACTTATTTTACATTCCTGCCGTGTTTTTTATTTATATTTCTTGGGGGGCCTTATATTGAAAAATTCCGCGACAACTCCCGACTGTCCTCCGCCCTTTCGAGCATCACTTCAGCCGTTGTTGGGGTTGTACTCAATCTGGCCGTCTGGTTTGGGCTGAGTGTGCTGATCCCAGGCGATGGGAGCTTCAACTGGTTTGCGGCTGCCATCGGATTGGCTGCCTTTATTTCGATACAGTGGTTTAACGTCGACATGATTACCGTAATCGCTGCTTCGGGTGTAATTGGGTTCTTGTGGTATCAGATCATTCCTCTATTATGATTTTTGAAATTGAATTTAGGAGGTAAAAATCATGGCTGAGTCAATATCCATGCAGGAGCTTCAACAAATTTTGAAGAAGAAACGAAACGTCTCTATCCTTGATGTAAGAAGAAAAAATGATTACGAAGCATCTCCACAAAGGATACAAAATGCAATTTGGTATGATCCCGAAAAAATAGATGAGTGGATCGATGGGATTCCAAAAGATCGGGAAGTCATCGTTTATTGTGTTAAAGGAGGTTCGGTCAGCCAATCCGTTACCGATCGACTTCAAAAAAAGCAGTGCAACGTTAGATTTATCGAAGGAGGTATCAAAGCATGGAATGAATCAGAAATATAGTTCTTATAGACTGTGTTATCTTTCAAGTATCCAATTTCAATGAAGATTGAGATAGGTCATAGAGGTATCTCGAAAATAATGCGCATTAGATTTATGTGAAAAACTCCCCTAAAATCCTTTTTTATGAGTACCAAATTGCTGTGATATGTTCAATTCCAGGTGAAAGGTTATAATGTGATATCGAATAGTGAGCTCAGATTTTGCTCAGGTTGTGCTCTATTGAGATTATCTTACAAAAAACGGTCTTGTCAAAATCTTTGATCAATTACCATAAACACAACATAGACCTGACTTGTGATACGGTGTTGAGGTATCACAGAAATATCAAGCAGTTGATAGTTATAGGTCATTGCAGGTATCCAAGGTTTCGGAGGGTGATGATTTCATGTCGAAATCTTCATCAGATTAGAGGGTACTGAATTGAAAATTTAAGTCAGGAATCATCATATGTCTTAATTTTCATGTTAATTTTAATCATTACTATATGAGATAGTCTCATCCAATTGGCAACCGAAAAACCTCTACGATTATAAGGAAAATATATAAATTGGTTTTTACAATATTAACTTCCGGTGAAGAAAGACTTTTAATATAAATTTTGACAAAGCTATCCGAAAAGGCTATGAATATCAAACATTTTCCTGAAATTATCAACAAATCAATTGATAAAAAACATCCAGTTTCTCTCGATGTTCAGTTGATATCTTTAAAGCTTTAATGGAGCGTTTTCATGACCACCCAAAGCTTCAAACGGAAACTCACGGCTATCCTCAGTGCAGATGTCAAAG
This sequence comes from uncultured delta proteobacterium, assembly GCA_963790095.1. Classification (GTDB taxonomy): domain Bacteria; phylum Desulfobacterota; class Desulfobacteria; order Desulfobacterales; family UBA11574; genus JAAXQD01. The sequence goes on from CAWBNO010000017.1 coordinate 110,555, forward strand.
GGTACAGCCGTCTTATGGGTGAAGACGAGGATGCAACTGTCCACACTTTAAAGACTTATCGTGAGTTAATTGGAAATCTTATCCACAAGTACCATGGGCGGGTGGTGGATTCCCCAGGGGATAACATACTATCTGAGTTTGCCAGTGTGGTGGATGCTCTTCGGGGTGCCGTGGCGATCCAAGAGGAACTCAAGGCCAAGAACACAGAGTTGTCTGAAAATCGCAGAATGGAGTTTCGGATAGGCATCAACCTGGGAGATGTGATCGAAGATGAAGGTCGGATTTATGGTGATGGAGTAAATATTGCAGCCCGCATAGAGGGGCTCTCCCAAAGTGGCGGCATCTGTATCTCAAGGACTGCATATGATCACGTTAAGAACAAACTGTCTTTGGGCTACGAATATATAGGAGAGCATACTGTTAAGAATATTGCGGATCCGGTGAAGGTGTATCGAGTTCTGATGGAACCAGAAGCCGCAGGCAAGCTGATCGGGGAGAAAAGGACGAGACCAATACGGCGGTGGTGGGCAATCGTGGCTTCAGTTATTCTGGTTCTTGGGTTTGTAGCGGTGGCAATCTGGAATTTTTATTTGAGATCTGCCCTTTTTCCTGAGAAGGGTTCATCGGTGAAAAAAGCTTCTATTTCCGAAACTGAAAAACCCTCAATTGCAGTACTGCCGTTCAAAAACCTGAGCGGTAATCCAGAACAAGAATATTTCAGTGACGGAATTACCAACGACATTATTACCGACCTCTCAAAATTCAGCGAATTGTCTGTCATCGCTAGCAACACAGTATTTACCTACAAAAATAAATCGGTGAAGGTTAAAGACGTCAGTCGAGATCTGGGTGTACGTTATGTATTGGAGGGAAGCGTCCAGAAGGTGGCCGATAAGGTACGAATCAATGCCCAGCTCATAGATGCTTCCAACGATCACCATCTTTGGGCTGAACGCTATGATAAAGACTTAAGGGACCTGTTTAAATTGCAGAACGAACTTGTTCAAACAATTGTTACAAAAATGGCCATCCGGATTGACGAGACTGAACGCAAACGGACAATGCGCAAAGATACCGACAACCTGCAAGCATATGACTATCTGTTGCGCGGGTGGGAGTATTTTTATCAAAACACCCGAGAGGGCAACAAAAATGCCCGTTTAATGTTTCAACGAGCCATTGAAATCGATTCCCGCTATTCTTCGGCTTATGCCGCTCTTGCATGGTCCTATCTCAATGATTTTTATTACGGCTGGACCATGTTTCCCGACAAATCTCTTCAACGAACACATGATCTTGCGAAAAAGGCCTTAAGCATGGAAGAATCCAACGCCCTCGCTCACTCTGCACTCGGATCCATATACCTTCGTCGGAGGCAATACGATCTTGCAATGAGCGAACTACAGCGGGCAATTGAACTTAATCCCAATGATACTCACAGTCAAAGACAACTCGGTTCGGTTATGCTGTATTCAGGCCGAATGGATGAGGCCATTTATTGGATAGAATCCGCACTCAGGCTAAATCCGAATCTTTCTATAGGTGCTTTCATGCTACTCGGACAGGCATATTACCTAAGCGGGCGATACGAAGATGCAATCACGATCCTGAAGAAGGGACTGGCTAAAAATCAGGATTTTATGGGTCACGATATCATGTTGGCTGCGGCCTACGCTCAAGCCGGTTATACCGAAGAGGCAAAGCGCTCGGCAGCCAAGGTGCTCCGATTGGACCCGTTCTTCGAACTCGACTCTTATGGAACAGTGTTCCGCAATTCAGAAGATCGGGCCCAAATTGTCCAGGGTCTGCGGAAAGCCGGTCTAAAGTGATAGGAGACTATATTATAGGGTTCGGAGGGAGCTCCTAACTTTTGACGGTCATCAATTCTCTTGGTTAAGCTTCGCCCAATTATCGTCCGCCTTTTCTATATTATCGTCCGCCTTTTCAGCAAATTTATTGCTAAACTTTTGATTCCAGTTTAGATACAGTTTCCCATCGATAATTTTGAAAGCCTCGGGGTTTACTCCGGCAACCTTGCCGCTTGATGCTAAGCTTGCTGCTCAGTACCCGCCGTATTTCGGGGCGAATTGTTCCGGATTTGCCGCAAACAGATCTCGATTTCCAGCGCTTGCAAAGTACCACTTGGCATCATTCCAATTATAAGAAAACTCGCTATTTCCTTTCATCGCACGTCCTTCGGTAAAATAAGCAACTGTATCGTATCCTTCTATCGCAACGCCAAATGTATCGGAATTGATCTTCTTTTTAAGGGGCTCTGCTTTCGTCTCCGTAGCCAATACTCCTACCAAAAAAACGACCATCAAAATTCCCAGCACACCCTTTGTATCTGTATTTAATTTTATTTTAATCATTCAAAAGCCTCCTGGTTTTTAATAGTAACGATAATGTCAAATGCCATAGTCCTGTAAATATAATTGAGGAATCTAATACAGTTATTAGTCATTAACATGCTACAATGTGGCACGATGTCAAGGCAATTCTTATAAAATGGGATAGCTTGCAAAGCAAACAACTATCTGATTTGGCAGATATTTAGACGATACCTTT
>CAWBNO010000018.1:0-53782 GCA_963790095.1 uncultured delta proteobacterium
GTAAACAAAATGGGATTTTTTTATAAACTTATATCCCATTTATAAAAGCGTTGTGAAAATGCATTCGAGCCTGCTAAAATCCATAATAAATTAAATACTTGAGATATCCTTCCCATTTTGTTTGCGATCAATTAGGGTTGAAGTTTCAGTAAGGTATTTTCCAGTGGATCGATAAGCCGGGTCGTGATGACCATGTCCCCGTTATTAATACCGCTCTCTACATAGGCATTCTCGTCCTCCACGCGTACCACGTCCACCGGAACGGTTTTCAGGCGCCCTTTTACGGAAATGTGCACCGTATTCTCAAAGCTCACTGCCTGTCGAGGCAGTTGGAATACATCGTGCAATGTTTTGCCTGCAATCTTTACGGAACAGAACATGCCATCCACCAACGGCATAGACTGAGGATTTTTCTTCAAAGCAATTTCAGCATCAACACGCACGGCAACAATAAGGGTGCGGGTCTGCTGGTCGAACTTTATTATCCGGTGCAGGAGGCCCTCCCAGGTTTGTCCATTGTTGTTTTCTGTCCAGCGGATTTTACAGGGTACTTGTTTGGGGTTGGAAAACCATGTGGTGTTTTCGTTTGATTCATCCGCGTTAAAAAGCAGCCACTTGCGGGCGTCACGGCTGTCTATGGGCACATGGATTTCGAGGAGCGAATCATCTGCAAGGGTTACGACATTTTGTCCCGGCGTAACATACTGGTCTTTTTCCAAACGAACCGACTTGATACGTGCGTTAAAAGGCGCACGGACCTCACAGCGTTCAAGATTGTTTTCGGCGGTTTCCAGGGCCTGCATAATCTGGTTTTCCAGGTCAGCGGCCTTAAGCATGGTATTCTCGGCGGCTTCAAGCCTGGATATTGCAACAACATTATCTTTTTGAACAATGCCAAGACCCGCTGATATTCTCTTTTGGCCAATTCATGACTTCGTTTAAGAATTGTAAGACGTTTTCTGTTGGTTTTGAGGATTGTCAAATAATCCTTTGGATCGATTTTAAAAAGAATCTCTCCTTTGGGAATAATCTCTCCGATTTTCAGTCTGGGGTGTATGTTGGCAATTCTTCCGGAAACTTCGGAAGCAATGGGCACGACAGTCAATGCTTTGACTTCACCATATCCGGTTATAAATACCTGAACATCCTCCTTTTTAACCTTAATAGCTTCCACACGCAAAGACCGTTCGTTGTTTTGTGCCTCAGCCGGAGGTTTTTTTAACTGGATCAGCATTACCATTCCCGCTACACCGATCAAAAGAACCAGAATACAAATGACAATGCTGGTGAGCAAACCCATCCCCGGTTTTGATGACTTTTTTATGGCGTTTGATTCCATTGATGTTCCCTTTTTTCTTACAATGCAGACTTGACGGGCTCTAACACCTTAAATAATTTCGGTTATCAGCCCTTGAATTATTATTGAAACTTTAATGGGTTCAGTTTTAAATAGTTAGATTAGGATTACACAATTTTATTTAAGGAGGGGATTTTTTGTCAACTTCTGTGTCCTACAGGTATCCTGATCTGAGTGAGTAACGCAACCTTTTTTTCCATTTTATTGTAACAAGGTGTTGAATTTTTGTCTGAAAAAGGTTCTCTTTCAATCTCAAAAATGATCATTTGTCACAAAGCGACCCCCATGTCTTACATAGGTTGAAGATCGTCCAGCAGTCGCGGTAGCGCAACCGCCCGAATGTTCTTTCCCATAGGAAAAGTCTCATCGCCGGCATGAACGAGATCGAGGCGCTTGAGCTTAAGGTCGGCCAAAGCATTGCGCATCGATGGTGTAATTTGAGGAGAACTGGTTCGTTTGATTTCAAAGCCCAACCGCTGACGTCCACGTTTGACAAAAAGGTCCAATTCGGCCCCGGAATGGGTTGCCCAGAAGAAACACTCTTCGCTTCGGGCGCCCAGTCGACGGATAATCTGCTGCAGGACAAAACCTTCCCAAGAGGCGCCAAGCTTGGGATGGACTTCCAAATCACGAAACGTCTTCAGATTCAGCAAGCTGTGAAGCAATCCGGAGTCGGCAATGTAGATTTTGGGCGCCTTGACCTGTCGCTTCGAAATATTCTCGTGCCAGGGCGGTAGTTGGCGCACAACCAGGGCTGAAGTCAACAGATCGAGATAGTTGCGGACGGTTGTATCGGCTACGCCAAATGAACGGCCAAACTCGGATGCGTTCCATGTTTGGCCGTGATAGTGCGCCAGCATTCGCCAGAAACGGCTTAAAGTAGTTGACCGAATGTTGACCCCCAACTGCGGCAGGTCTCTTTCTAAAAATGTCTGGATGAACCCGCGGCGCCACTCGTCACTGTGGTTATGAGACCGTGCCAGAAACGAACGCGGGAACCCGCCGCGCAACCAGAGTTGCTTGTAATTTTCCGCCCCGATTTCGTCCATTGCAAAGCCGCTGAGATGGTGGTAAAAAATGCGGCCGGCAAGCGTTTCCGAACTCTGACGCAACATATCGGGCGAGGCGCTGCCAAGGATCAAAAAGCGGGTGGCAGTTCGAGGCCTGTCTACCAGCACGCGCAGCACCGGAAACAGGTCCGGATGGCGCTGAATTTCGTCAATGACCACCAAACCTTTCAACTCTTTCAAAGCGAGCATCGGGTCTGCAAGCCGGGATTGATCCTCTGGGTTTTCGAGGTCGAAATAGGTTACCTTTTTGTCGATGGTCTTGGCAAGGTTTCGGGCGAGGGTCGTTTTTCCCACCTGACGGGCACCGACAATTCCGACGACGCGATGCCGTTTAAGCAGGCCCTGTAAGTTTTCCATTTCCTGTTTGCGCTGAATCATGACTTTTTTCTACCTTGAAATTTCGGTTATGTCAACAGAATTTTCAAGGTGAGCGGAGGGCACCCGGAAGGGGCCGTTTAGCCAAACGCTTCAGTAATTTTTTAGGCAATGCTCGTTTTGGAACTTAGCAGAAACGGCTTGTGGGGCGCCTGGTGGGTGGTCAGTGCAGACCATTTCTTTCGGTCTTTGTAGGTCCGCAGACGGGAAAACTTTTCGAGGTATTCGCCAAGAGACATTCAATCTCCTTGCTTTTAAGTTACTTCCAGAATTTATTCGTCTTTCTTGTCAGATCGTCTTGTCCCGTAGTTTTATAGTGTTTTAGCTCGTAGAGCGAGGCCGGAAACTTAGAAAATAAAGCCGATAATCAAATTGACTCCAGGCCACATTTTTATCATCTCTCAATTGCTTTTGGTTCGATGTCACGGCATTCTCGTTCAAGCTGGTGTACAATCCGTGAGATCATATTTTCGGTTAAAATGTTTCCTTCAATAGATTTGGCGATAGAGCGAAAATTTTTCGGGTTTATCACCGGTATCCCACCCGAGGCCGTTCTTTCACAAACCAACCGGGAAGAGCCACCACCGGGCGAACCCAGACACGTTCGCCAATTGCTCTTGAAGCCATTTGGACAGCCATTTTGCCTGCCGTTTGGCCTGTTCAGATGACTCGAACGTCAGTTCCATTGGGGAATTGAAGACACTTGCCGTTGTATTTAACTTTGTAGTCGGGTACTGGACTATCAGATGTCGGCTTTGAGCGAGCTTTGGTTTCCACAGCAAATACCCCGGAAGGACCGACGACAATATGGTCGATATTGAATTTATCGACAAAGAAGTCGTGATACACATAAAACCCGTCCCTCATGAGCTGATTGAGTTCCTGGCCGACCGCGATTTCTCCTTCGTACCCGAGTCGGTAACGACGTCGTTTATTGAACATCTACGATGAGCTTCCAAAAACAATAAATTATAAAACCGACACCGAGAATACAGATTAAAGTTATGGTTGATAATGATGGTTGCAAACTGCTGAAATGTAACATGGATATGTAGGTTGAGTAGAGTAGTAAGGGGACAGTGAGCACCCAGACAAAATATGTCATTATTTCATCGCTAATCTCCATGATTTGTCTGTTGAGAGATTCTCCGGGGCTTCGCAAAAATTTGTCGGTAAATGGCGATCGACGCTTTTTGCTTCCATGATATTTTTTCAAAAAAAATAGAACGGCCGCCAAAAGAAAATATATGCCCCAAATAAAAATGATTGGAAAATAGATCAGCAACCAGTCCAAATGTGCACCTCCTTGAATCGTCTGAAGCGATTTAAAATGTTGTTGCTTGTATTTAACCGGGATGCGACCTTTATGTCTTTGTCTTCTTCCAATCAAGGGTTCATCATAATGACGATAGAGCCTTCCGAATGATATTAGATGAAAAAGCTTTACCATGGGCCGGGTATACGATTTTAACCCCCTTATCAAGAAGCATTTTCCAGCTGTCGATCAATTTCGGCCAGTCTTCTGCGAAAATGGGTACGGTCCACGAAGAAGATTGGCGATATTCCAGATAACATCGCCTTTTTCTTTGAATGCGTTCCCGTCGTTAACTTCTGTCATGTCATTCTTTCCTTTGTTGTCAATTATTTTCAGCAGGAATCAGTTATTCGGTCCCGCCTCATTTGTTTGTATAACACTGCGGATCAGCAGCAGGCCGTACAGCCTTCGAGGACCCAATACCATTTACGATAAACCCCGCAAGGGTCGAACTTCCGGGACGCTCATTAGTTTATAAGTTTCTGCTTTAACCCTCAAATTTATTTGGTAAATTTAACTTCATTTCCATTGTACTAATTCGAAAGCATCCTTTCTCCCACTCTTATCCAAAACATAACTCATACAAATATCCCGGATTACCAGTTTTACACTTTATCTTATTTATTATTTAGTTTGATCTACCCTTTTATTATTCAAAATTTTTGTTATTTCTTAAGTTATAATAACACAAAATTGACGCCTTAAATAAAAGTTCGAGTATATGAACCTAATGGATGAAATTCCGGAAGGTCACTTGTAATAAACCCATCTTCAAAGTAGTGATGAGCGATATTTGGAAAGAGCATAGGATCGACAGGATATATAGCCGTTGGATTATGAAATAGCGAAAGACTCTCACCCCATGTTTCATCATAATTATTAGGATCAACCTCCATTTTAAATGCTAATGGTTCACTTGCATTTGGATCATGATTATGGCAAGTCCCTGTTCTTATCATCCTGACCCGTTGACTACCAAAATCGGCCAATTTTCCCATTCGATTAAATTTTGCAATAGTTGCACTATTATTAAATAAAACAGCGCTAATATTTTCTGCATCTGGTAAAAAAAAGAAACCCGAGGGTATTTCTTTTTTCCCATACTTATGTTTCTTAATCTTTTTTGGAATTATAGTTAATTTGCCGAATTCATCTTTATGGGATATATAGTGATATCCATATAGATAGTTAATAAGTCCCGAACCTGACCATACCATTGACCCTTCTTCATGAAAATCCTGGATTGCAAATATTAATGATTTGCCTTTTATATGCTCTTTTTCCCAATATTTTTTTCTTAATTTTGAAAATAGTGCGCTACCAAATTTGATGGGTATGAAATTTTTTAATTTTTTTTGAATTTGTTTTAGACTGCTTTTTTTATTAGTTCTTGCTTTATCAGTCGGGTTCACTGTAACTGCTTCGATACAAATTGTTTCGCCGAACTTCGTACATATATAATCTGGGGCTGAATATTCCCTTAAGATTTCAAAGTCCTCTTCATGAAAGAATGCATACAGATATAGTTCCCAAAGCCTGGCGTTAAATCCTGTACTTTGAAACTGCTCTATATAATTTCCATCAGCATCCTCGAAAGCATAAACGATTTCACCGATGATCTCTTTTGCAGGCGAATATTCCTCTAATTCTGTCAATGACCTAAAATGAGGGTGTAATTTTTTATCAGTTACAATTTGCTCAAATATTAAGTTCTTTTTTCGTTTGCTATCACCTTGCGGGAAAACAATATCTCCCTTTAATGCGTATTCAGCAATTTTTTCTTTAAGGCTTTGACGCGCGTTAACAATGTCTTCGAAGCTAACATTTGCGTCTATGCTACGAAACAATGCCCGCTCGTCTCTCCCTAAAATTATATAACCGAAATCATAATCTATTCTATCCCTGATGAGAGTCGCTATAACATTTTCGTCTTTATCAGAATACCACTCCAGTTCTTCAGCATATAATTCAGCTTGCGGTTTACGAGAAAAACTCAAAGCTTCGAAACGTGCTTTGCTAAGTCTTTTTGTCATACTGTGTTTGTCCATAACTTTTTGAGTGGAGCTATTGGGATCAAACCTTGATTATTGATTAATAAAATATCGTACGATATCAAGGCTTTGTTGACCACGCCTGTCTAATTGTTATCCTTTTATTCATCATTAAACGCATTTATTTATTGACGGAACAAACCTATTTTTGACTCTGAGAAGATCAGCCCGGTACGGTAAAGCCGATATCAAATACGCTGTGGCAGCTCGGGCAAATGAAAAGCCAATGGGTGGTGCCCCCGCCTTTTTGAAGATGCTGTGGAAGCCGTCTTTATAGTCGCATTCAGGGCATATCTCGAATTCGTCTTTGAACTCGATTTGTTTCACTTCTCGATTCATCATATCACCTGTTTCACGCAAAGGCCCAAAGGGCAAATTCGGGTAAGATATTTAATTTTTCATCCTCTTGGCGTAAGCTTTCTGTTTCTCTTTTATTCATAAACCTTTTCTTCCACATCGTCCGCTGCAGCCGCATCCGGTTCATGATCTCTTGTTAGATGATATTCTCCGGCTTTTTTGTATTCCTTGTACCATTCCGTGGCGATGATCACCGACATGATTTCGTTGGTGCCCGTCCAGATGGAAGCCAGGCGAAGGTCGCGATGAATCCGCTCAATGGGATAAATATTTGTATAGCCGATGCCGCCCATAACTTGCATAGCATTGTGGACAACTTTCTGGCACGACTCGGCAACAAATTTTTTCGTTTCTGAAATCATGCGCCGGACCCTTCCCGCTTCGACGCCGGCATCTACCGCACGGGCCGTTGAATATATCATAGATTTGGAAACGTCGAGCAGCATGGCGGCCTCGGCTACCTGGAAACTGACACCCTGGAAATCGGCAATGGTCCGGCCAAAAGCCTTTCGCCGGGTAGTATAGCCGGTTGCGATTTCCAGAGCCGGACGCGCCGCACCGGCGGTCATGGCCGCAGTGCCCAGCCGCTCCGGTATCATCATGGTTTTGAACACGTCAGAACCGTGGTTCAGCCTGCCCAGCAGGTTCTTTTTGGGAACCTTGACATCCTTGAATACCAGACGGCTGGTTCCACCGCCCCGGCACCCCATGAGGCCATACAAATATTTAGTTTCCACACCTTCACCCCGCTCGACAATAAAGCAGGAGATCCCCTTATAGGGATCGGCATCAGGATCGGTCCGGGCGTATACCAGGAAGTAGTCGGCTCCCTGGCCCCCGACGATAAATCGCTTCTGGCCGTTCAACAGAAAATAATCGCCCTTGTCCCTTGCCGTGGTGGTGGTCCCGAAAAAATCCGACCCGCCTCTGGGTTCGGTCAGGCATTCGGCTGCAAAGATCTCACCTTTAAGAAGAGGCACCACGTATTTTTCCTTCTGCTCGTCGGTTCCGTGGAGTACAATGGCATCGCAGACCAGTTCCGCACCGACCCCAAAAGTGCACGCAAAAATATATCCAAGGGTCCCGATCTCCTCCATAACCGTACAGGTGGTGACCCAGTCCATGTCCCTGCCGCCCCACTTCTGTGGAAAACGGCAGCCCATGAGATTTCGGTTCCCGGCCTCCTGGAGGAATTCTTTGGGAAATTCGATCTTATCCGCATCCATATCCAGAATCATCTGGCGGGGAATCGACCTTACGAAATCTCTGGCCTCATCCCGCAGCTTGAGCTGATCGTCTGAAAGCAGGAAATCAAACATGTTTGCCTCCTTCTTCGCAAGTAAACGAGCACTTCCGGGACTTCGCCGGCGATGTTGACCCAATCCCCGTAATTATGTCTTGGAACTCCGGGACGTACATAAGATTATAAGTTTCTGCTTTAACCCTCAAAATTATTTGGTAAATTTAACTTCATCTCCATTTTACTAATTCGAAAGCATCTCCTTTATCCTGATTCAGGGTTCAGCGTTCTGGGTTCTGGGTTCAGGGGCCAGTCTTCTTACGTGTTTTCGTGATTGCCATCAGTATTGAACCATTCTATAGATTTTTTGTCAGTGTATACCGTTTTTGCGGATCACGTGGGCCTGTGCCGATTTCAATAACCAACCCTTTATCGATAAGGCCAATCATGCGCGTTCGGGTAGCCCGGGCTGAACGCCCTATCAAATCTGCTATTTTTTTTGTCGATAGTTCACCATGTTTTTGCAGCACAGAAAGTATTTTCGCATCAATTTTATCTGTTGTCGGTTTCCTTTTGCGTTCACGATACAATGTGACCCTGAAATGCAGCCCCACTTCCTCAAAACGCGGTTCTTCCTGCCCGGCTTCAGTACAGGCGCGGATCATTCTTTGAATCCCGCTGCCCCACTGTTCGATCAGGCCAAGCTCCCGAAACACCCGGCCTATAACGCGATTACGGAGTTTTGAAACACCTTTTCTGATATCATCGATGGTTAGGCCAAAGGGCAAAAGGCCTGGATTTTCAATCTCGACCCGATCATCAAAAATCGATACTCGAATGGGCGCCCCCTGCTGAGCATAGTCGGCATGCACCACAGCATTGATGATAGCTTCTCGCATTGCTGAAGGTGGGTAAAACCAACGATCTACCCGCCGAATGCCACGCAAGTCAGCCCGGCGCTCGTCATGTTTAACCACAAACTCTAACACCGCTTCGATAGCTTGAGTCAGCATGCCCGTCAGCTCTATGTGGTCTTGAATGAAGCTTCTATCTTTGCCGTCAAAACGTCCTGCTTGAATCCATGCATCTGGGAACTGCTTCAGACGATCTTTACCAAATAGCAGGAAGCCACCGATCGTTGGGCAGAGCCTGTCCTGATATGTTGTGACAAGACGCAGTGTCTCAAAGTCCCGGCGTTTCAACTTGCGTACAGATTCAAAACACTCTGAAGCAGCTCGGAAGTCAATCACTTCAGAGTTTAATTCGGCCATTGGCAGTTCATCAAACGACTCGTTGCGGGTCATTCGCCGCAGTTCATCCAGCATGGCACGATCAGCAATCCGGTTGGTTGACCCCACACGGACAAATGCACCCTTTTCCGGTCCAAGCTTGCGCAGAAAGTAGGGCCGGTTAAACCCAGGGTGTATGCGAACACAAAGAATGTAAGTCTTACGCCAAGGCAAAATCTCTATATCTGGAACCACTTGCGGCAAAATGCTGTCTGCAATAAGATTGGCCAGCCTTTCCTCTTCATCTAAGGGATTGGTGACACCTCGAACGGCCCGTGTGTTGTCCTCCACTCCGATCAGTAATACACCACCTGCGGTATTAGCAAAAGCTGCTATGGTGCGCAGAATTTTATTCGGAGAGGATAGATCTCTTTTAAATTCAAGCGTCTTCCCTTCTTGCCGCTTTATGTATTCTATTATCTCCATACTTTGAATTTTACTCTGAAGTTTCTTTCTTGTCAACGCGTCAGAGTTCAGGGTTCAGCGTTCTGGGTTCTGGGTTCAGGGTTTAACAGTTGCCAGGGATCAGGAGTCAGGTGTCTGGGGTCTGGGACCAGCAATAAACCCTATCCTATCCTTTTCTGGCGTAAGCTTGTTGTTTCTCCTTTACCGTGAATTGGATATATTTTATCACCGCCCGCTCCCGGAGTCGCTCGAGGCCCAGAGTTCACAGAGGTTTTTTATTTTATTGTTTTCCGTTGCACCCGCTCGACGCGGGACAGGGACGCCGGAAAACAATAAGGAACAGGCCCTCCGGGCAGAGTGTTTATTTCTTCACTCTCTTGGCGTAAGCCTTTTGTTTCTCTTTAACTGTATAACCAATCTCCCCAGTTAAATATTCGTCACGAATTAAATCATTAATCGACCAAACCATGCACAGCTCAGTCTATTATGCGTACATAGCAAATATTGATTTAACAGGGTAAATATTTACTTGTATTGCCCTTTCACTATTTAATGATTTTTTACATGATTTCAAACCAATTCATCCGGATTCAATTCTGGTGAATATGGAGGCAAGAAGAAAAGCCGTAATTTTCCCTTTGTAGATCGAACAAATTTTTGCACTTTAACTGATTTATGGACAGGATGATTATCGACTATCAAGTAAATAGGTTTCTCGGCATTGTGAATTAAGCGTTTTAGAAAATCGATAAATATTTCTGAGTTAAGCCGGCCGTTGATTGCCATAAAACGCAGATATTCTCGGGCATTGACAGCTGAAATCATATTTACGCTAAACCGTGCGCCTGTTGTTTCAATCACTGGTGTTTGACCTTTTAGAGCTCAGGTGGTGCCGCTGTGATAGTCTGAACGAATGCTGGCTTCATCACCAAAAAATATCTCAGCTTTTTCTTTGCGTGCCATCTTTCGTATTTGGGGATATTCTTTTGTTAACCACTGGTCAACTAACTCTTTGTCTTGTTGGTATGCTCGACGAAGCGGTCTTTGGAGGCTATACACAGAGGAAAGCATTAATACACCATGCTCTGTGAAGGCAAAAGGCAGGTATTTCGAATGTTGACCTCTCTTTAAGGTCACATTTTGTGACCTTAAAGACTGATTCTCATTATTTGTCAGTTCAAACATGAAATCAGCAGGGAATCTTTCGATATTCCTTCTAACCGCTTGTTTTAACACTTTGGTTTCAACACCGTAAAGTTCTGCCAGATCTCTGTCCAGTATGACCTTAATACCGCGTATCAGGTATATTTTGCTCGCGATCAGCTCAATCGGAACCAACGTTGTCATTTTAAAAATCCTTCCGTTTTAGAACTAATGTAACAGGAGCCAGGAGCAAAATCGATTCCGGTTTCAAAATTTGGGAACTCACCAGTTTCTGTAGAAAAATGTTCAATTTTGTTCAAGTTTAAGGCGGACTCAAAATTTTAACCACAGACATACATTGAGTATTTCGAGGATTAAAATTTTTGTCCAACGCAGAAATTGGGCAAAAGGGGGCATTATTCTCCAGAAACTAACTAACAATCTTCTTGATTTTATCAGCCTTGTCCTTAAATTGCTTAGCCTGTTTAATCCCCGGAACCTGTCCAAGGAGTTTGTCAGTAAACTGTTTGGACACTTTTTTTTGAACCGTATCGACCATATCCCTTTCAGGAGATTGACCTTCTGGTTCATTACTTTCGCCAACTTCCTTCTTGGCATCTGACTTGTTAATGCTACTGATCTCCTTCTTGGCATTGCGTATTTCCTTGACGGTTTTTCCAAGGCTTTCCCCAATAACAGGAAGCCGTTTTGCCCCGAAGATGAGCAGTATTATGATTCCAATGACAATTATTTCTGGAACACCAAGTCCAAACATTACCAGCCTCCGATAGTTTTACCCCAAACAATTGATAGAGAAATCCGGGTTCGAGGCTTGCCTGCCTGGGCAGATCAGGGGTCCGGGTATAAAGTGTCTACGAATTTAACAGGGCAGACGAGTGTTAAAAACCCAACCCTTAATTTCTTTTGGCGTAAGCTTGTTGTTTCTCCTTTACCGTAAATCCGTTTTTTTTCGTTTATGGGCAAACCAAAGTGAGCTAAAATGAGCTAAAATGCCTAAAGTTAAAAACATCTCTCAACCTCTCGAATCCTCGAACCCTTGACTCCTTGGACCCTTATTTTTTTACAATGCGCAGGTCGTCATTTCGAAGCCAACAGTCTGTCGACTTTTGACTTTACCTGCATCATTATTAGATCTCCCAAGCTTAATTTACCCCTTGCCCGTCCCAATTCGAGGCACGCTTGAGTGAAATCTTTGGGCACATCCGGCTGATCGGATTTTGGCTTGCGGGCCAATGTCATGGAATCTGTCGGGCAGGTGGACACACACAGCCCGCAGCCGATACATCTGTCCAGATCGACGGATGATTTTTCCATCCACATGGTCGAACCGCCTCCATCTGACAGCGATCTTCGCAGACGCCGCAGCCTTCGCAAGTCTCCGTGTCGATCACGGCAAAAAACGACGTGACGACCAAACTGGCTGGTTTGGGATAGGATTTTAAACTCCGGAGCACGCCGCAACAATCTCCACAGCAGCAACAGATATTTATTATCTCCTTTGAATTGGTGGGTTGAAGTACCAACCCTGCTTGTTCGGCTGTTTTCAGGATATCCAGGACTTCTTGCTGATCGATCTCCCGACCCATGCCATAGCGTTGATAATATTCCGCCCCTTGATCAAATACGAGGCAGGCTTCCAGGGGCTTGTCGCATCCTTTTCCCAACAACCCCCGCTCACGACGGCAGATACAGGGGGCCACCACGGCTTTTTTAATATTTTTTACCATGGCCTCTGCATTTTCATAGGTCATCACCTTGAGTTCACCGGACAGGCTTTGGTTGACCGGAATGGTCCGCAACTGGGGCTTTTTCCATGCTTCCTCAAAAAGAATCGGAATATATTCTTCCATATCCCTTGCCAGGCCTTCATCCAGATCCTTCACATGAAACTCCCAAATGCCGATAACATATTGGGCGGCCATGTACAGGGGTGGATCTCCGTCGGCGTCGATTCTGTAAATAAGCCCTTTTTGCGCCATGGCTTCCAATCGCCGGGAAGCTTCCTGGGTGGATATGTTTGCCCGCCGGGCCACCACCCTGCTTTGTTCGGGGATCAAGGTCAGATACAGCGCAAACTCGGCCTCTTCGGGTGTGAACAGTCTTTTGAGGATACGGAATTCCACGCCGGTTTTGGACGAAGGAAATCCCCCGGGCAGGTTATCCAGGTGTTTTGCAAGCTTTTGATAAATTTTCTCTGTCATGGCAAGGATCAGTCCTCGTGGGCCGGCAAATGGATGATATAGCCGCCGGAGCGTTCGTCCTTTTCCAGCTCCAGGAGACCGCAACTCTGCCCGTATTCGATGAGTTGGCCGAAGGTCCGAAAGCCGTAATAGGATTCGGTGAACCCGGGCTTTCGCCGCTTCAGGGCCTGCTTGACCATCGAGCCCCAGATCTTGTCCGCTTCACCCCGCTCGGCGATGAGGGCTTCGACGGTTTCGACGACCAAGCTCCACAGCATCTTGTTTTTTGGTTTCCGGAGTTTTGGGGGCCCCCTTCTTGGGAGGCTTGCCCGGACTCGGTTTAGGGGCTGTTTTTTTGCTCTTTTTCTTTTTGGCCTCTTCCTCCCGAACCAGGTCGTCGTAATAGATGAACTCGTCGCAGTTGGCGACCAGCAGGTCCGACGAGGAGTTTTTCACCCCGCAGCCGATGACCACCTTGTTGTTTTCCCGGAGTTTGCTCACCAACGGCGAAAAATCCGAGTCCCCGCTGATAATGACAAAGGTCTCCACGTGGCTCTTGGTATAGCAAAGGTCCAGGGCATCGACCACCATGCGGATGTCCGCAGAATTCTTCCCCGACTGACGGACATGGGGGATTTCGATGAGCTCGAAGGCGGCCTCGTGCATGACCGCCTTGAACTCCTTGTAGCGCTCCCAGTCGCAGTAAGCCTTCTTGACGACGATGCTCCCCTTGAGGAGCAGGCGTTCGAGGACTTTCTGGATGTCGAACTTTGCATACTTGGAGTCTTTCACTCCCAGGGCAACATTTTCGAAATCGCAGAACAATGCCATATTTTTAATCTCCACCTGGCTGACCATTTTCCGTTCCTCCTTCATGAATCTTTGGGATACATTTTTTCACCGCCTTGCCTGTCCCGTAAAGCGGGGCGCCCAGGCTCGCTCAAGACGTAAAGAAATTAATTGGCCACAGACCCACACGGACTGTCACAGACGTTTATTTGCTTAGCCGACCCCAGATAAATACGCTACGCTGTTGCTATCGCATCCCAGATAAACAAAGACAAAAGGGTTTAACGGGATAAAAATTTAACGGGTCGGGCTCCGGCTAAACAAATGATGTCATCGCTTCGCGAATTTTATATCCTGATTATGTTGTTCAGTCTGTCCAACCGGTCACAATTTGTGATATCCTCACGATCGCTTCGACAGTCAGACCCACATTCCCTTTTGAGATCACAATTTGTGATCTCAAAGAATCGAATTCTTCTTTAGTAAGTTGCAACATAGAGTCAAATCGTGCTTTCGAGATTTCCTTAATCCTTATTATTAGAGAACAGTGGAATCGATCCCAAATTCAACTTTAAAGTCAGTCGCTTTAACAACAGGTTTAATGGATTTGTTCTGTTTGACCAAATCCACAATTCCATATCGCGACATCGTCTTTAGCGTTCGAGAGAGATTGCTACTCTTTCTGCCCGTAACAACTTCCAGTTCCTTTAAAGACGTTGGCTTGTTTTCGTTGATAACCTTTAACAATTTTTGATTTTCACTACTGAGAACTTGTGCCATTGAGTTTATTGACTCAAACCATACTTTCGGCTCACCTTTCTTGGGTTTATATTCCCCTCGTGCAATGGCTATTGTTCTTTTTTTATAGTTCTCTCGAGAAAGAATCCCGATCTTTAACACCTTTTTTTTCATAATATCACCTATGATTTTAATATTTCATCTACTGCCGCCCAAAAATCTTCTAAAAGCTGGCCCGCTGATTCAAATTCATACGGAGTAACTTTGTTCATCTTATGCGTATGGTCCCAGCTAATCTTACGAGCACCATATTTCTTCTTTTTGGGCTTAAATGCATGGGCATTGTCAAAACCCAAAATGCGGATATTGCTTTGGTCATGCAAAGTTAAAGCGTATTTTACACCATGTGGAATTTGTGGGGTTGGCTCAACTTTAAACGCTTCAAACTTTGTCCAATAACCGTTTTCCATCGGAAAAATCTCACCGTCCAAATCCAACAAGGTCTCTAAGGAAGCATCTTTTTTGGTGTATTTATCTTTGGGCATCGATGGGTATACTTATCATCTGATGATAACTTTGTCAAGTTTTAAGGACGGTATACAGCTTCGCCCTTCGCATATTGCCTCAACTTGAGGTCACAATTTGTGATTTCAAGTTCTCAAATTCGCCATCACTCATACGGCACAGTGGCACATAAAATTATAAGTATCTATTTTTCCTCGGCACTTTCCTCGGTTTTTTTGTACCGCTCCTCCTGTTTCTCCTGGGCTTTATTGAGATCTTTTTTCATCTGGTCCATTCGATCGATGTTTTTCTTTCCGGCGAACTCTTCGACCGTATCGTCTATCTTTTCCCGGGTGTCCGTCCCTTCACAGCCCGAAACCGCCAAAAATGCGAATAGGACGAGAACCGGTGTCAAATGTTTAAACGCTTTTATGATCCAGGTCATGGTGTTCTCCCTTTTTGGTTCTTCTCCAATTTAGTTGGAGAAGAGGGTCCAAGGATTCCAGGGGTCAAGGATTCGAGTGTTTGTTTTTTGATCCTGTTCATCCGCGTTTATCTGTGTCCCATTCAATGTTTCACCGCCCGCTTGTACCGCCCCGGCGGGAGCTTCGCTCGAGACGCTAAGTTCGCAGAGTTTTTCTTTATCCTTTCTGTTGACCCCAGAGGAATAGGCTCAGCCCCGGTTAAATAGGCTTCGCATTTAACAGGGCAAGGAAGTCAGAAAGGATAAAACACACGCCCTGCGGGCAGGGAGTTTAATTTATCACCTTCTGGAGTAAGTTTTTCACTTGAACCCTTGTATCCATGCCCGAGGCAGGCAAGCCTGGAATCCTTGAACCCTTAATCTCCTTTGCCAGACTTTTAGATCTTTATAACTTTTAAGCTTTTCGCCCATAAACAGGGCTAAGTGTCAGGGTTCGGGACCCTGGGGTCTGGCGCCGGTTTTTTCGTGCTTTTGACCTTTGGTGTTTTCGTGATTATATTTGATCTCCTTATATAATACCTATTTCATTGCCCAATTCATTGGGTATTACCCAATTGCCACTTCCCGGTTTTACGCCACTTTGCATTCTGCCCGCGCCCCAAACATTCCACGCGATTCTCCGATCGTAAGTTCTTCAAAACACGACGGATCATATCCACACTGACATTCGGACATGCATTCTTAAGTTCGGCGATGCTGAAAGGACCGAGAGTCCTGTCGATGGTTTGAAGAACAAGGCTTGTCTTTTCTCCTCTGGGACTCTGAAGCTGCCCCAGTCGCTGTTCGAATTCCCTGCAAGCGGTTTTAATGATGAAGAGGATGTAATTGATGTAGGGCCAGGGATCATGTTTACACTCGTGCCAGGCATGGGAGCTTTGCTCCAGGGTCTCGTAGTACCGTTCCTTGTTCTGCTCGATGAGACGCTCCAGACTGATGTATCGGCCGACCTCGAATCCCATATGGTAGCATTGCAGGAGCAGAAGGAGCCGCGAAACACGCCCGTTCCCATCACGGAATGGGTGTATGCAAAGAAAATCCAGGTTGAAAGCCGCCAGGATCACCAGGGGTGGGATTTTGCGCTCCTTGAGGGCGTCATCGTAGATCTCCATCAATTCCTTCATGCAGATCGGCGTATCTGCGGCGCGAACCGTCTTGAAGCGAACCCGCGAGCGACCATCCGGGAGTTTTTCGATTATGTCGCCGTCTTTTTCTTTGTATTTCCCAGCGTCCCAGATCTCCCCGCGTGTCAGGCGGTGCAGCCTCAAAATGGTCTCTTCAGAAACAGGGAATTTCGCTCCCTGCTCATGGATCAACGTCAGGGCCTGCCGGTATCCGCTAACTTCCTCTTCATCCCGATCGCGTAGCAGTGGCTCTCCAAAGACGATGGTGGCGATACGAGACTTATCCACTTCTATGCCTTCGATCCGGTTGGACGATACAGCGCTCTCGATGAGGGCGTACTCCCGAAGCGCCCTGAGGCGTTGAGGGGATTGCCGGGTAAACAGTTCCTGCTTTCCTCGCGCTTCCCCAAGGTCTGAGAGATACCAGGAAGTGGATGCCGGAACAGATTCAAACTTCCCGGCAAAGAGCCGCAAGGTCATCATGATTCTTTACCTCCATAAGTAGACTGATCTTCTCTCACCATCATCGTTTTTTTTATTGCGTTAATGTTAGCTTTAAGGTGCCAATTTGGCACCTTGAACTTCTTTTACTGTGTTTGTTTTTTGAGGTCACAAATTGTGACCTCAAGATGCCCCATTTTTATTAAAACTCTATTGTGATCCTGTTCATCTGCGTTTATCTGTGTCCAATTTATGGTTTCACCAGGCTTCTTCGGCAGAATTCCACGGTGACCTCCCTGAGCCCTTTGACTTCCTCAAATTTCAGCCCCCGCTGGCGCATCAATCCGGTGAGCATGGTGCCGATGAGGTTCACCGTGGGGTCCACGGCAACCGTGTTAAACTCGCCGGCGGCCATGCCGGCCTCCAGACATTCGGTGAGATACTTCTTTAAACGGCGCCGGATTTCCCTGATGTTCTTGTGGCAGATGCCGTCCGGGTCCTCGAGACGGGCCGGACAGGTGCTCACCGCCAGGTAGATCTCGTGGGGCATCTTTTTGACGATATCAAAATGGAGGTCGATGAGGTTCTCGATTTTTTCAAACTCGGTGTCGGTGTTTTCAGGCAGGTCCTCCAGGTAGGCGAAAAACCTTTCAAATGTGGATGCGATGATACTGGTGAAGAGCTCGTTTTTGCCTTGGAAATGGTAATAGATCATCGGCTCGGTAATGCCGGCCTCTTTGGAGATCTGGATGGTGGTGGTGGCGTGGAAGCCTTGTTCGGCAAACAGAAGCGTGGCCGCCTGAAGGATGTCCTGCTTTTTGTTGAGTCTGGCATGGGTCATGGGGTCCCCTTTAATGATGAAGGTTCAGGGTTCAAGGTTCCCCGATAAATCGGGATCCTCCAGAGGCGGATAAATTTCCGCTGCGCTCCAACAGGTGTCAGGTGTAGTCAGGGTTCAGGTTTTTTTAGTATGAACTAAAAGGGAATATAGCGAAAATTGCGCGGAATTGCAATAGTTATTCCGGAAACCTCGCTGCTGATCCCTGACACCTGACACCTGATCCCTATTTCCTTATTTTCTGGAAAAACGGGTCGGGTTCTGATAGGGTGCAATCCTTTTTCAAGAGATTGACTTTGGATGGGAAGATACAATGCAAATCTATGTTTGGATCTGTCTGATTCTTTTTCTGGCGGGTTTTACCCACGGGGTTTCCGGGTTTGGATCCGTCATGCTGTCCATTCCGCTACTGGCCATGGTTCTGGACATCAAAACCGTCATTCCCCTTGCAAACCTGGTGGCCGTGACCCTGACGGTGACGGTATTCGTTCAGTTAAGACATCAGTTTGTTTGGAAAAAGCTTGGTCCGTTAATTTACGGCGCCATACCAGGAATCGCTTTGGGGGTGTTCTTTTTGAAACGACTGGACAAGGAAACCATCCACTGGCTTCTGGGTGTTCTTCTCATCGTTTTCGCCGGTTACAGCCTCCTGTTTCGACCATCGAGAAAAGAATTTCGAAAACAATGGGCCTATGGGTTCGGGTTTCTGTCAGGATGTCTCGGCGGCGCCTTCAGTGCATCGGGCCCGCCGGTGATTGTGTATACGTCCCTCCAGAAATGGTCCAAGGACCAGATAAAAGTAACCCTTCAGGGCTTTTTCTTCTTGTCCGGGGTGTTGATCGGCGTCTCCCAGGCCCTGAGCGGCATCACTACGTTCAGGGTGCTGCATTTCTATGTGTCTGGATTGCCGGCACTGCTTTTGGGCGCCGGTCTGGGATCTTTTTTTTACGGCTTTATCAACGAAGAAAGTTATCGGAGGCTGATCATTTTTCTTTTGGCATGCCTGGGCGTCCTCATGATTTATAGGGCTTGATCGAAAGATAGGGAGCGAGGGTTATGGGTTATGGGTTCTTGATCTCTGATTTCTGATCTCTGGTTCTTGGTTCCTCTTTCCTGCTTGCCCCCTGACACCTGAAACTTGACACCTGACCCCTATATGGGGTGAATCCCGTCCGGCAGGATATCTCCCATGTAAAAGGGAAAGACACCTTTTATAAAATCCATGTAATAACGACGAAGGACTTCCCTTACCACGGTGAAGGCCAGATCCTCCCAGGGAATCTCATCTTCCTTGAAGAGCCGGACCTCTAAGCTCTCGTGCCCTGGTCGAAATTTTTTATTCTTCAACGGGCCCCAAAATATGAGATAGACCTGGCTGATCCGGGGAATGTTGTAGAGGGCATAGGGTTCGAGAAATTTGACGAAAGCCCGGGCCTCCTCGTAGAGCTCCCGCTTGGCGCCCGCTTCCACGGTCTCTCCCTGCTCAAAAAACCCCGCCGGAATGGTCCATTTGTCGTAACGGGGTTCTATGGAGCGGCGGCACAGTAATATTCGGTCTTCCCATGTGGGGATGCACCCCACCACCATCTTGGGGTTTTCATAATGGATGGTGTTACAAGTACCGCATACAAAGCGCTCCCGATCATCGTCGTCCGGGATCCGATAGTCCAGGGGTGAACCGCATTGATTGCAAAATTTCATCTTTATAGAAAGTCTCCATCGGGTGTCGGGGTTTCTGGTCTTTGGTTCTTAGTTACTGGTTCTTGGTTCTTAGTTACTGGTTCTTGGTTCCTAATTCCTCTTTCCCTTGCCCCGTTGAATTGCTTCGCCAGAAGCACCCCGAAGGGGATTCAACCGGGGTGTTTCCTATTTCCTTACTTCAAGGTCTATTCCACGGTGATTTTATGAACATATTTTACCCAGGTAAATCCAAAACGATCTTCCGCCACCACCCGCAAAGGGAACCCGTGCTTTTGCGGAAGGGGTTTTCCGTTGAGGTTATAGCCCAAAAACACCTTGTTGGAAAGGACATCCTTTAGGGGAAATCCTTCGACTTTTTCATAGATCCCTTCCGGACCCCAAAAGTTAACGCGGGTTCCTTTATCGGTCACTTTGGCCTTTTGGAGCAACGGACCCATTGAAACTCCTTTCCACCGGCCGTGATTGGCAAAAATTCCCGGACAAATCAAGAGGACGTCCCGCTGGATTGCCGGAAGGGAGAGAATCTCTGAATAGGTCAGAGAAAGTGGGACCTGGACGTGTCCTTCGACCTTGAGACGCCAGGTATTGAGATCCGTGTTGTGGTCGGTGATCCCCATGGTCTTGAAATCTTTTAAGGGGGTAATATCGAGATTCCGGGTGTCCAGCTCGGCGGGATTTCTGTATGCGAGGGCTTCCCGGGAGGTATCTTTCGGCAGGATAATTTTTTGAATTTTGGAATGAACCCGTCGAACCCACGACGAGAAAGGGCTCAACAGAAACCCCACGCCGGCAATGAATTCAAGGGATATTTTGAGAAATCGTCTCCGTCTGTTCATGTTTCTCTCCATGGAGGTTAAATCAACCCCATGGTTCGGCGGTTCCTGGTTCCTGTTTTCTGGTTCCTGGTTCTTAGTTCCTGGTTCTGGGTTCCTGGTTCCGGATTCGGGGTTCCTGGTTATTGGTTCGGGGTTCCTGGTCCCTGATTTGTCATTCCGCTCTCAATGCCTCGATGGGATCCAGGTTTGCAGCCTTGAGCGCCGGCACCACACCGGCCAGAAGACCGATCACCACCGCCAGGATTTCCGCCAGAAATACATACATCCACGGGGTGCGGGTGGGAAGCGCGGGAACCGTCGCCCCCAGGAGCCATGCACCCCCGCCACCGATCAACAGGCCGGCAAAGCCGCCGATGCCCGCCAGCACCACCGCTTCGCCCATAAAAAGGCCAAGGATCTGTCCGCGGTTCGCACCCACGGCACGAAACAGCCCGATCTCAGCCCGCCGTTCGTTCACGCTGATGGTCATGATGGTGAGGATTCCCACCCCTCCCACCAGCAGTGAAATCCCCCCCAAAGCCCCCACCGCCAGGGTGAGGATGTCCAGTACGGATCCCAGCACGTCCAGCATCTGTTCCTGGGTGGTAATGGTGAAATCTTCCGAGCCGTGCCGGTCCATGAGAAGGGTTTTGACGCTTTTGACAATGTCTTTCGAGTTGCTCCCCGGGGCATAAATCAGGTCGATTTCCATGAGACTTTCCCGGTCGAACATGGACAGGGCTCTGGCGGTGGGGATGTAGACGGCGTCATCCAGGTCGAATCCCAGCATCTGCCCTTTGGATTCCATCACGCCGATGACCCGGAATCGCTCTCCGCCGATCCGGATCCGACGGCCGAGGGGGTTGGCCGTGCCGAGGAGCTCATCCCTCACCTTTTTGCCCAGCACGGCAAAGGCCCGGGCGGTTCGGGGATCGTCATCGGGAAGGAATCGCCCCACGGCGACCTTCATTTGCCACACCGTGGGCACCTGGGAACCAACACCGAAAACATAGGTCCGCCGGCTCCGCTTTCCGAATTCCACCGGTGCGTTTCCCTGGACAAAGGGAACCATTCCCAGGATCCGGGGATTTCGCTCGATGGCCAGGGCGTCATCGATGCTCAAGGGCCGCACATTGCTGATAACGGCGCCTGACATGCCGGCGGTGGTGGTTTTCCCCGGCGCAATGGCAATCAGGTTGGTCCCGAACTGGGTGAACTCCGAAAGAACGAACCGGTGGATCCCTTCACCGATGGAGGTGAGGAGCACCACCGATGCGATGCCCACGGCAATGCCCAGGGCCGTGAGAAAACTCCGCATCCTCTGGCTGGATATGGCACCCATGGCCAGCTTTATGGAATCATTGATCAACATGACTGGTTCTTCTCCAGCTTCGTTGGAGAATAGGGTCCAAGGATTCCCTCCGGGCTGTAGGCCCTATGGGCCGGAGGCAGGATCCAAGGGGTCAAGTGTTTGGTTAATAAAAACTTTATCAGCGCCTTTAACGTTTTTTCGATTTATGCGATATTTTTATTTATTAAACTCAATTCACCTTTTTCAATTAAATCTAAATCCTCTGCTAATAATATTTGCGTTTCCAATTCACAAACAAAGCCTATATGACTTATGCTAAACTATCAGATCTTTGTAATTCTAAAGCATTTTTATCCGCCTGTTTTGTGGCGGGTCTCTCGAACCCTTGGATCCTTGGCCCCTTGAATCCTTGGAATCACTCCAACTCTTTTGGAACAGATTCAAGGTTATCTTCTGGACAATGCCTGCACTGGATCGAGTTTTGCCGCCCGTTTTGCGGGGAGCACGCCGAATACCAGCCCCGTGAAAAGGGCCACCAATACCGAGGCCCCCAATGCCCATATTGGGACCGTAAACGGAAATCTGGGAAATGCCCGGGCGAGCCCCCACGTCCCAAAAAATGCCAGAATCACCCCGAAACCCGCACCGATGAGGGAAAGAATGGCGGATTCCACCAGGAAAAGCCGAAGGATCTGGGTGCCCGGGGCGCCGATGGCCTTGAGAAGTCCGACTTCCGAGGTGCGGTGTGAAACAGCGATAAGCATGACGTTCATGATCAGAATACCGGCAACCGACAGGCTGATGGCGGCAATGCCTGCAACGCCCAGGGTCATGGTCCTGAGAATCCGATCAAAGGTGGACAGCAGGGCATCCTGGGTGATGACCGTGACATCGTCTTCGCCGTCGTGCCGCTCCCGGATGGTGGTCAATATGGTTTCCTTGGCTCTGGGAATCGCATCGCGGCCGTTGGCCTGTACCAGGATTCGGAAAAGCGCCGAGGTATTGAACAGGGTCTGTGCAGAGGCGACGGGGACCACCACCACGTCCCCCATGTCCAGTCCCAGGGACTGGCCTTTTTTGGCCAGGACCCCGATGATCCGAAAGCGGCGTTCGCCGATGCGGACCCATTGTCCCAGGGGGGATTGATTCCCAAAGAGCTCCTTATTGAGCTTGTACCCGATGACACAGACCGCCAGGCCCCGGGTGGGGTCGCCGGCGGGAAGGAACCTGCCCTGGGACATGGACAGATGACGGATTTCAAAAAGTGCTTCCGTGGAACCGAGAACCGAAACTTCCCGGCTTCGATGCTTCCAGGAAACCGGGGCGGAACCCACCGTAATCGGTGCCACACGGCGGATGGCGGAGTTCCGGGTAAGGATCAGCGCGTCTTCAAGGGTAAGATCCCGGGGGGTTTCCCCCAGAAGCGGCGGGGGGCCGCCGGTTGTCTCGGACCGGCCCGGCAACACGATGAGCAGGTAGGTGCCCAGAGAGGTAAACTCGTTGGTGACATACCGCCGGGCGCCTTCTCCCAGTGCGGTGAGCATAATGACCGACGCCACGCCGATGGCCATGGCAAGAATCATCAAAAACGTCCGGGTGGGGTACCCCGACAGGGCCCGGGTGCTGAATTGAATGACATCTTGGGTTTTCATTTTTTCAGGAGTCCCCGGTATCTGTCGAGATCTTTCCATCGGCCAGCTGTACTCTCCGGCCGGCCCGCTGGCTCAGATCGGGATCGTGGGTCACCATAATCAGGGTCATGCCCTTATGATTGAGGTCTTCGAGTATCCGGATGACTTCAAACCCGGACGTCCGGTCCAGGTTGCCGGTGGGCTCATCCGCCAGAATAACGTCCGGCTGCATAATGGTGGCCCGGGCAATGGCAACCCGTTGACGCTGCCCCCCGGACAGCTGGTCCGGACGATGTTTGGCGCGGTCGCTGAGACCGAGGGAAGAGAGGGCCGCCTGGACACGGGTTTTTCTGGTAGCAGGATCCACGTCTCCTAGGATCATCGGCAATTCCACATTTTCAGCAGCGGTAAGCCGGGGGACCAGATGGAAAAACTGAAAGACAAAACCGATCTTGTGGCGGCGCACCGATGCCTGCTGGTCGTCGGACAACTCGGTGGTGTTCAGATCTTCCAGGGTATAAATCCCCTTGTCCGGTCTGTCCAACAGCCCGATAATATTGAGCAGGGTCGATTTCCCCGACCCCGAAGGGCCCATGATGGCGACATATTCCCCTTGACGGACCGTGAAGTTCACGCTGCTGAGGGCGTGAACCGCTTCGTCACCCACCAGAAATGTCCTTTCGATACCCGACAGATGAATCATGGCGCCTCTTTGGATATCACCGCGGCGGCATTGTCTTTCATTCCGGCGCTGTCCACATTGATCACCACCAGTTCGTCCGGCTTCAGCCCGGAAATGACCTCGGTATAGTACCAATTGGAAATCCCGCGTTTGAAAGTCCGTGCTTGGATCTTTTTTTTGCCGGGCAGATAAACAAATACCCGATCCCCGTCCAGAACGGCTGCGGTGGAAATCCGCAGGGTGTTTTCCCGAACATCCAATATGATTTCCACATCCGCGCTGTAGCCCGCCAGCATGATCCGGATGTCTTCCGGGAGGGTGAATTCCACCTCAACGTCCACGGTGCGGGCCTGCTTTTCCCGATCGAGCACATAAGGCGCGATCCGGCGGACCTTGCCGGGAAAGCTCCGATCCCCAAAGGCGTCCAGGCTCACCCGGGCCGTCATGCCGGAGACGATTTTGGGGACATCCACCTCATCGATGGGTGCCGTTATGTAAAAGCAGGTGTTGTCGATGAGGTCCACCACCGGCGGCGTGGGGATGCCGATGGGCGACGGTGTTACGAATTCACTCAGCTCTCCGTTGATTTCCGCGATAATCCCGTCAAAAGGGGCCACAAGGCGGGTCCGGTCCAGGTTTGCTTTGACGACGCCAATACGGGCCTCGCTCCTGAGGACCGATGCCTTTGCTGCGTTGCAGTCCGCCCCGAGGGCTTGGGCTTGGGTCACGGCTTTGTCGGTCTGTTCTTCCGAAGCGACGCCCTTGGCGCGAAGCTTGACAAGGCGGTTGGCCTCCCGCTGGGAGAGTTCGGCTTTCAAACATGCCGCCTTTGCACGTTCCCGATCCGCCTTGGCTTCGCTTTGGGCCAGTTGAACTTCCGCAACCAGATCCCGGTTCCAGATTTCGAGAAGAAGGTCCCCTTCTTTGACCGTGTCTCCCTCGTGGATATTGAGTTTTGCAATTTGACCGCCGATACTTGGGGAGAGCTTGGCTCTCCGGCAGGCTTTCACGGTTCCCGCACGGGTGTTGGCGACGGTCTGCTCCACAATGCCCCGGTCCACGGGTTTGACGGCAACTTCCACAGGCTTCGGTCGGGTGAAAATCCATACGGCAATGGCTGCGGCGCCAATGATCAGGATCGGAACCATCCAGCGGATATATCGGCGATTCATCGAGGGACCCCTTTCTGCTGAGCAGTAGATTCAACGGGCGTAGGGTTTACATCCCGTGTCTTCTATAAGCTATCTCAAAATAATCTTTTGGCCCAATCTCTGCGTTGGAGCCTCGTTTTAAGTCCTCGAAATACATGAGTATGTCTGCGGGTTAAAACTCGGCTCCGCCTTGATCTTGAACCAAAATCTTTATTTTGAGATGGCTTCTAATCAAAATGTGATCGTGCTTTTTTTATGGCCCCGTTAAGGGACTTCCAGGCCTTGTCCACGCCGTCTTTAATGTCCTTCCACGCGTCTTCACTGGCCGTGTCGATGAGCTCCAGTTTCTGACCCATTTTTTCGCGCTTTTCTTGAAGGGCTTTCAATTGTTCTTCGAATTTCTTTTTTACTTCGACTTTGGCATGTTGGGATTTGGCCTCCAGCTTGTTCCGTTCCACGCTCCACTTGTAGTTCAAATCTTCGAACTTGGCCTTCATCTTCTTTGAATAGGAATCTTTGGTTTCCATGGCTTCCTCCATCATATTTTCGACCCGGGGTCGGGGTAATGGGTTATAGGTTATGGGTTCCTGGTTCCTACTTTGTTCTTATCTTAGTTCCTGGTTCCTTTTTCCCTTGCCCCGTTGAATTGCTTCGCCAGAAGCATCCCGAAGGGGATTCAACCGGGGTGTTTCCTCTTTCCTGACCCCTGATCCCTGTTTTTCGGCCCTTACCATTTCCACAGCAATGGATCGTCGTCCAATGGATCGGTGACCGTTTTTCCGATGTTATCGACAGCTGCAAGATCTTCTTCGGACAGGCGAACCTTTCCAGCCGCGGCATTCTGGGCGGCTTGTTCGGCGTTCCGGGCGCCGGCGATGGCGCACACTCCGGGCCGGGAAACGAGCCAGGCCAGGGCCAGCTGCCCCAAAGTGATGTCATTGGCCGCTGCGATGGGACGGAGTTTTTCCAATGCCCCCTGAACCCGACCATAATTTTCCGGCTGGAAGAGTTTGTTTCGGAAACGGTGGTCACCTTTGGCAAAGGTGTGGTCCTGCCCGAATTTTCCGGTCAAAAGCCCCTGGGCCATGGAAGAATACGCCAGCACCGTGATGTCGTTCTCGAGACAGTAGGGAAGCGCATCTGTTTCCACCTGGCGCCAGAACAGCGAATAGGGCGGCTGGAGGCTGTCGATTCTTCCGTGTTTTGCCGCCGCTTCTAACTGGGATCCGGAGAAATTGGAAACACCGATGGCGCGAATTTTACCCTGGGCTTTCAAGTCGCCCAAGGCACCCATGGTTTCTTCCAGAGGGACTTTTTTGCCGCCAAAGGAGCCCGGCGGCCAGTGGATCTGATAGATGTCTATGTAGTCGGTGTCGAGGTTTTTCAAAGATCGACGGCATGCATCCATGACCTGCTGGTATTCCAGGTGATTGGAAAACACCTTGGTGGCAATGACGACCTTGCTGCGTAAATCTCGAAGGGCCTTTCCGACGATTTTTTCCGAATGGCCGTTCCCATACACCTCCGCAGTATCGAAGGTGGTGATCCCCCCATCATAGGCGGCGGTTATGGCCCGGATCGATTCAGCATCGTCGATGCCCACCCACATATCCTTGCCGGCCTGCCATGTCCCCATAATGATCGGGGAAATTTTAATTCCGGAAGTGCCGAGCATACGAAACTCCATAATGACCTCCGTGAAAGGGTTTCTGGTTCCTGGTTCCTGGTTCTTAGTTCCTGGTTCCTGGTTCGGGGTTTCTGGTTCTTAGTTCCTGGTTATTGGTTCGGGGTTATTGGTTCGGGGTTCCTGGTTTCTGGTTCTTGGTTCCTGGTTCCTCTTTCCTATTTCCCTTGCCCCATTGAATTGCTTCGCCAGAAGCATCCCGAAGGGGATTCAACCGGGGTCTTTCCTGCTTACCCCGTTAATTTTTCGCAGAAAAGGATCGGAGCGAATTTAACTGGGGTTTCCTCTTTCCTGCTTTCGGGTGCCAGGGTTCGAGTTCCCTGATGTCTAATCCTGCCGAATTACATATATCGCATAATTTTCATCAAAAAGCAAAAAGGCAGATCCCGTTAAAGGGAATTGCCTTTTTTAAAACCATATCACAAATACGGTATGCTCCTGATATTCCGATCTTCACACAAATCACGTACGCTTTGGGCAGCGCCTGCAAATTTCAATTTGAATTGAAATCCCCCACTGACATCCCGAATTCAGGACTTGCCGGTGAAGGTCTAAGTGACGGCCAGGTGTTTATGGACCCAGGTGGAGTATGGGATAGACTACCATCCCCCGCCCCCGCCCCCGCCCCCACCGCCGCCGGACGAACCGCCCCCGCCGCCGCCCGAGCTGGATCCCGGGGGCGAGGAAGACGCAGAGATGGCCGAAGAAAATGACGATCCAAGACTGTTTGCCATGCCGGCTGCGCCCAGCCGGTGCCACTTCCCGCCGGTATACCAGGACGGTGTGTAATCGGTCCCCTGCCCGGCCCGGGTCAGGATATCGGCAAACTGTTGACTCCACTGGTTTTCCACGTCCAGAGCCAGCGCGTAGGGAAGGAATTTTTCAAACAGCTCCGGAGTTTTTTCCGGGGGATTGCGCAGGTCGAGACCGTGTTTTTCAGCCACGGAAAGGTAGCGTTTAAACCCCTCGATCCGGTCCATGACCTTGCGCCCATGGACAGTGGGTGCCTTCATCAGGTGGTAAAAGACGAAATTGACACCGATGATCAGAATCAACGCCACCACGGCAAAAGGGGAAGCCAGGCTGGACAACGCCCAGATGCCGAAGAACTCGAATCCCACGAAAGGCAGGGTAAACAGGGTAATGCCGATGGGGCTCAATTTCTTCCCAAACCCTCCGGTGCCGCCGCTGGACGCGGCTCCTTGCCATGCTTTTACCGTGACAAGGACTAGTGTGGCACAGCCCAGCGTCCAGATGGACAGCCAGACCAGCATAAAGACAGCGGCCCCGATTTCAGGCGCTGACAGCACCATGAACGCCAGGATGATCAGGGAGATGACCCATCCCGGGACCAGCCATTTGGAATTGCGCTGGAAATAGAGCTTTTCAAAATCGATTTTCAGACGCTTCTTGAACGCTTCGACGGCGTTCCCGATTTTGCGATGATTGGCGGTGTCCAGCACCAGGTGATCTGTCCCCCCGAACAGTTTTCTGGCAATCCGTCTTTCCCCTTTGGAAAGCAGGGATTCATCGGCTCCGGTTTTCGACAGGGTATATTCGCCGTCCTCCTCCTGAATATTCAGAAATCCTTTGACGGCCATGTTGACCACGGCCGAAGCAAAAGATTTATGGTCAAAGCCCATCCGGGTCACGAATCGGACCGCCGCGGGCGTGAAACCTTCGGGAGGCGAAAACAACGGAATGATCGGCCCTTTTTCAGGATCCCGGCCGATTTTGAACCAGGCCGTGAGATAATACGCCATTAAAAGGATCATCCCGGAAACGGCGGCCATGGCTGCGGGATTGTCGGACAAAAGATAGCCGACCTTGTCAGAGAACCCGGGTACCGGCACAAACCCCTTGGGCCAGGACACCGCAACGGTGAGCCCTTCCCGGGGCCGGAGAGGCCGGGTAGTGGCAAAATGGAGACGGCCCAAATCATCCCGGCTCATGGTAAAATCCTGCCCCCGGGCACCTTCAGGACCGGTGTACGCCGAAACCTCGAGGACTTCGGCGGAACCAGGGAGTTCAATCACGGCCCGGACCTGGTCCATGGAAAAAGACCACCCATTACCGGTTACATTCCAGTAGAGTTCGTCGAATTCGCCAAAATGTCCCAGCTGCCGATCGGTACGATAGGTGATGGTATACCCATGTTCACCGGTTCCCACCCGCCGGTTTTTCTCCCCCATGTACACCCGGATGCCGTTGGCAATCTTTTTTAGATGAAAGGCTTCGGGCCGGCCGTCTCTGAGCACCGACTGCACCTGGAAACCGACCCGAACGATATTCCCGAAACGATCCGTGTAACGGGTGGGAAAGTCGCGGTAAATACCCCGCTTGATCTGGCGGCCGGCAGCATACACGCGGATGGTTTCGGTAACCGTCATGCTCCCGTCGGTGTGGATCCGAATGTAACTGTCAAAAAATAGAATGCGTTCTTTTTCCTGCCCGGCGACGGAAAGGGGCAGAAAAAACGTCAGAACACCGAAAATAATCAGGATCCGGGCCATCCACGGGTGTTGTTTCATTGATATGCTCCCTGGCTCCATGATCCCCAAGGGGGAATTTCGTCGTACAACCCCGGATAGGGGATTTTGCTGTCTTCAACGTTCAAACGCACGTCTTAAGTTACACCAATATCCAGGTTAGAATTTAACCGCCGTCACCTTCCGATCGGCGGCATCTTCGATTTCAAAAAATTCCGCTTTTTCAAACCTGAAACGCTCGGCAATATAATTGCTGGGAAAGGATTCGATCAAGATATTAAGATCTCTCACCGTGCCGTTATAATACCGGCGGGCCATCTGCAATTCGCTTTCGATTTGGGAAAGATCGTCTTGAAAGTCCAAAAAATTCTGGTTGGCTTTCAGATCGGGATATGCTTCGGCCAGGGCCACCAAATTTCCCAGGGATCGGGTCAGGGCAGACTCTATTCGGCTCTTATCCGCCACGGCACGGGCTTCGGTGCTCCTGGTTTTGAGTTTTGCGATTTCAGACAGAAGGTCCGCCTCGTGCTCCATATACCCTTTGACCGTTTCAATGAGATTCGGAATCAGATTGGACCGCCGCTTAAGTTGCACGTCAATACCGCTCCAGCCCTCTGCCACCATATTTTTATTTCGGACCAGCTTGTTGTAAATTCCCACTGCATACAGGATAACTCCCAGCAGAATGACCAGAACGATAATCCAGATGACCATCCTTCCCCCTTTTCCTTTTCTTTAAATCCGATTTCTCCGAAATAAAGCTCCCCGTCGTGCTTGGGTAAGCCGCCGGTGAATATCAACATAAAACGGACCATCTTTTAGCGGGCTGACGTTTCCAGTGGACGGACGATGACAAAAAATCACACCCAAAGTAAATCCTTAAAGACTTTCTAGCGAATGTTTTTGAAGATTGCAACCCTTGTTTTGCCGGATGATCGGATGGAACTCGCTGCCTTCATCGGCCTGTATGTCATGCCGATTAATTTTGGGCTGAAAGCCTAAATGGGATTGTTCATGGGTGAAAACTTTTTCTTTCGGCTCTTTTTCGTCTCTGAAAATGTGCCATACTGCTTCCTTTGCCCCTGGGGACGGTCTTTAGGAATGAATGGCGGAGCGTTGTAATCAAACGCTGACAAGGTCCGTTGCTCGACCTCAGAACCGATAATTCGATTGATGGCATGAACCATCTTGCCATCGTCTCCGGTAATAAGGGTTAAAGCTTCGCCCTTGTGGGTGGCGCGGCCGGTCCGACCGATACGATGAATGTATGCTTCGGGAGTTGAAGGGATATCGTAGTTAATGACATGCGAGATCCGGGTAACATCAATTCCGCGAGCCGCGATATCGGTGGCCACCAGGATCTGAAAAGTCCCATCTCGAAAGCCATCCAATGCAGCCTGACGTTTTCCCTGGGAAAGGTTTCCTTGCAGCGTAGCCGAACGGTAGCCGGCAACAGCCAGTTTTTTCCCCAGGCTCTTGGCTCGGTGTTTGGTTCGAGTAAATACCAGAACCGACCGGATAGGGGTGGTACCCAACAGGTTTAACAAAAGCGCCGTTTTCAGATGCTGGGCGACCGGGTAGAGCGAATGGCTGACAGTGTCTGCAGGCGCCGTCGTTCCTATCTGAACCCTGACTGGATCTCCCAGGATGTCCTTGGCCAGGCGCCGTATTTCAATGGGCATGGTCGCCGAGAAAAGCAGCGTCTGGCGCGTTTGTGGAAGATGGGGCAAAATTCTTCTGATATCGGGGAGAAAACCCATATCGAGCAACTGGTCAGCTTCGTCTATGACCAACACTTCCAGTTGGGAGAAATCGGCTGTATGACGACCGATGTGGTCGAGAAGCCTCCCGGGGCACGCAACGACAATATCGGCACGCTTCAGTTTCTTAATCTGCGGATCAATTCCCACGCCACCGTAAACCGCAACGCTTTTAAGGCGGGTTTTGCACCCCAAAATTTCGATAGCCTGGTGAATCTGTTCGGCCAGTTCCCGGGTGGGAGCCATGATCAGGGCACGGGGACAACGGCCTTTGTTCCCCATCAGACGATTCAAGATCGGCAGGACGAATGCCGCGGTTTTGCCGGTGCCGGTTTGGGCCAGCCCCATCACATCGCAACCTTTCAGGACCGGCGGGATTGCCTGGGCCTGAATCGGTGTCGGGACACGATAACCCGCTTCTAAAACACCGGCCGCAACAGCGGGATGAAAATTAAATGTTTCAAAGTTCAATATATACCTTCTTTCTGTGTTCCAATAAAAAAAGCCCCGGAGTTATTCCGGGGCTTATGTATGTTTTTTGATGGACAACCAGGAACACTATTGTTGGACGGACAATATGGCTTGCAGACGTCTTTGTCAAGCTTATTCGTAAAATTGACAACGACCGGGAGCGTGACCATGGGCGTAATGCTGGTTTTTTGAGGGTCTTCTCCAATTTAGTTGGAGACGAACCTCATTTTTTCAGTTTATCCGAAAGAAATTCCTGAAAACGCTTCCAGGATTTTTTGTCCGCATTTTCTTGATAGCGGTCTCCCCCAAATACGGTAAACGCGTGTTGTGCACCCCCGTAGGTTATCATTTCGTGTGCAATGCCGGCCGATTCCAGTTCTTTGGCCAAATCAGCGAACTGGTCCAGGGTAATGTTCGAATCCGCTGAACCGTGCATAATCAAAATTTCCCCCCGGGTCTTGGCATAGTTTTGTCCTTCCGGTGTCTTTAGTCCACCATGGAACGTCGCAAAACCTTTAAGGTCTGCCCCGGATCTTGCCAATTCAAGCACTGCCGCACCACCGAAACAATACCCCACGGCCACAGCATTCTCGACCTTGGCGCCCCTTTCTTTCGCCGCATCCAAAGCCCCTTGCATCAATGCCCGCATTTTTTCTCTGTTTTTATAGAGTTCCCCGGTATGCTGGCGTTTGTCGGTCAACTGGGTGGGTCGCACCCCGGCTCCAAATAAATCCGCAGCAAAAACAGCATACCCCGATTCAGCAAGCATATTGGCTCGCTGGATCTCATACTCTGTGAGCCCGTCCCAATCATGAATCAATAGCACCAATGGCGCCGGGTCAGAAGGCGCAATGTAATATCCCTCATAAGACTGACCGTTAACCTGATACGTCACCAAAGCGCCGGTGGCGCCAAATGAAACCGCCGGCACCCCCATAAAGACAACCCCGACGAACGGTAAAATCAATTTAGAAAAAAATTTTGTTGCTTTCATTTTTATACCTCCTTTTGTCGTTGTTCTAAAAAGAATGTACCATCCGGAATCTCGATAGATCTAAAAAAAAGGTAAATATAAAATTGTCCAAGTCAAGATCGTTTGTGGTACATAGTGGTAGGCTTTGTTGAAAGGGAAAACCATGGCATGGGGAGGAAAACTTGCCATAACAGTTACTTTTGATCAGTTCGTTCCTGTTGAACATGCCCTTTTTTATATATTTTCAAAAAGCACCATGGATGATTCCCATGCGAAATCTCAAAACCAAGGTGCTCAATGAAAAGACCCTCAGCCTCCACCTGCTGGAAACCCTTATCGCCCTGAGCATCAGCGCCACCACCAATCCCGCCGCCCAGTTGGCAATGGAAAAATTCCATATCATACGCCCCCGGGCAGTACACACGCTGCCGCGGCTTTCTGCATCTCCAAATAATGTGCTGCGGCCAGAGCCGCCGTGCTTCCATCTGCAGCAGAAATGACAATTTGTTTGGCGTATTTTTCCCTCAAATCTCCAATAACGAAGATTCCAGAGATATTTGTTTCGCACTTTTCGTCGGTAATCACATAGCCGTCGGCGTTCATTTTAATACCGGCCGGTACCAGATGGTTGTTGGGGTCGAAACCGATGAAAATGAAGACGCCATCGGTTGGAAGGTTACGTTTTTCTCCGGTCACGGT
This sequence comes from uncultured delta proteobacterium, assembly GCA_963790095.1. Lineage (GTDB taxonomy): Bacteria > Desulfobacterota > Desulfobacteria > Desulfobacterales > UBA11574 > JAAXQD01. Next base: position 33,087 of record CAWBNO010000018.1, read on the forward strand.
ATCCTTCAGGCCCACCGAACAAACACCGTCGTCGTCGGCTTCGATGGCCGTCAGCACCGTGTTCCATAAGACCTCTATCTTGCATTCCCCCTTGACCCGCTCTTGCAAGATCATACTTGCCCTGAAGACATCCCGGCGATGGGCGATATAAACATGCTTTGCCAGCTTTGAAAGATAGAGCGCTTCCTCCATTGCCGTGTCTCCACCGCCGACCACCAACACGGTTTTATTTTTGAAAAAAAAGCCATCGCACACCCCGCAGTAAGACACCCCTTTGCCGAAATAGGCGTCTTCCCCCGGAACGTTCAATTTGCGGGGATTGCCGCCGGTCCCGATAACCACCACATGGGCCTTCAATACCCTATGGTCGGCAAGGCGGACCGAATGATATTCAAGGCCGGGCTCTATGGCGACAACCTCCTGTGATAGGATTTCCAGGCCGTATGACTGTGCATGCTGGGCAAATTTCATGGACAGCTCGGCACCGGTGATCCGTTCGGTGCCGGGCCAGTTTTCCACCTCATCGGACAGGGCCACCTGTCCTCCTGGGACGCCCTTTTCAATGAGGATTGTTTTAAGAACAGCCCGCATGGCATAAATGCCTGCAGTCAGTCCTCCGGGTCCCCCGCCGACAATGATCAGATCGTAGACTGGCGTTTCAGACATGAATTACCTCCTTTATTCCATATGCGGGCATGGTAAATTTCCTTTATTAAAAATCATTTTCAGTCAAGAAATTTAACTTGACACCGGGATATATGGAAGCTAATTTATGAGCAAATACTTAAAATGCCCCATAAAAAACCATGAGAGTTTTATAGGGGAGACGCGTTATCCAAAGGCATGCCAAAACCATTAACCCAACAGGGCAGACTCTGCAGGTCGGAAAGGGGAAAAAATGAAATGCTGCCATGTATGCGGAAAACTGATTTACGAAAACGAAAGGTCCATAAGCGTCATTCAATTCAATTTAGATCCTGACGATGAACAAAATAATTTGATTTTCGATGGGACGTTTTCAAATAACATGGGTGAAACCGTATCCCTCTGTAAGGTCTGCACCGTAAAGACTTTTGCTATTTTTGCCCAAACCTTGGCGGTGGAAAAGGAAGACCACGCATATTCACAATAGAAACTATCTCAAAATAATCCACCGGAAGGTTTTCAAACGGCCCATAGAAAAAAATCCTATGCCTTGTGATTCTTTGCCGACCATTTTCGGACTTGCCAATGGGATAGACGCCTTTGGCATTGTATGGATTCTCTGAAGGGGCATCCCCCCTGATTTGATTGGGACTGGACCCCATCTCCCAGGAGGCTGTGTCCGGGGAATCATCTTTTAGTAGACGATATTGAGATCACCCCTCTTTCCGTATGCATTCACCTTTCCATGGAGCAACTTGACGTAATATTCATCGGCGGAAAACCCACCTGAATTCAACCGATATCTAAGATATTCGATATCCCCGGCTGCACTGGTGCTGTCGGGGCTCCCAATGGCGGCAATGACGTCTTGTTTGGACATACCGAGTTTTAGCGTGTTCATTTTTTTGGACGATCCCGCACAACCGACAAGGAACGCCACAATTATAAACATTATGGTAATACGATAAGGTTTCATAGGTGCCTCCTGTGGATAAAATTACGCCCTGTCTTTTTTTATAGGTTCTTGGCCGCATCCGGGTGTTCCCTGGAAAGGTAACACGACTTAGAAACATATACGGTTAAAGGAAGAATGTCAATGTTCACAATACCGTTCATCTGAAGATCCGGATTGTTTCCCTTAACTTTTTCCCCCGGATTCACAAACGGCCATTTTTCAAAATCGGGCCAGGGACATGGTTTTTCAATGCGACCTTCTTTTTTTGCACCCCTGACTTGAAATGCCATTTTGTGGTATTTATCTTATAGGGACGAAGCGAATGGCCATATTTCTAATAGGGTTATTCCTTGGACCCTCTTCTCCAACTAAATTGGAGAAGAACCATATACAATAATAAATTGAATATTTCATTTTTAAACGCTATCCATAGATGTTCGCCTACACCTCGATATCGTTCAACATCCTGAAAAATTTTTTTTATCTATTTTTCAGCAACATAAATAGTACCAACCATAGAGGGGAGAGAGATATGAGCCTGTTAACCGTAGATCATGAAAAATGTCACCGTGATGGTATTTGTGCTGAAGTTTGCCCGGTGGGAATCATTGAATTTAAAGATAAGGATGCCTTCCCCTCCCTTGTGGACGGCGGGGATAAACTGTGTATCCGGTGTGGACATTGTGTGGCGATTTGTCCCCACGAAGCCATGTCCCATGCAACCATGAAGCCGGAAGAATGTTTGCCAATACATGAGGACTGGTTATTTGGACCGGAACAGGCCGAACATTTTTTACGCCATCGAAGGTCCATAAGAACCTACAAAAAAAAGCAGGTTGAGCGAGAGGTGCTGACAAAACTAATAAATGTTGCACGCTTTGCCCCTTCCGGGCATAACCTCCAACCTGTCAAATGGCTGGTGATACATGAAAGCGCAGAAGTCCAAAGAATGACCGGATTTGTTGTCGATTGGATGCAACACTTGATTAAAGAAGATTCCCCCCTCGCCGCCGCTATGCACCTGGATCGAGTCGTTTCTTTTTGGGAAAAGGGGAATGACACCATAGCTAGAAATGCTCCCCATGTTATCGTTGCCCATGCCCGTAAAGATGATAGATCGGCGCCGGCGGCGTGTACCATTGCCCTGACATATTTGGAGCTGGCGGCTTCGTCTTTTAACCTTGGTGCATGTTGGGCCGGCTACTTTAATGCCGCAGCAACGTCATGGCCCTCCATGCACGAAGAACTGGGACTCCCTGAAGGAAACGTTAGTTTCGGATCAATGATGGTCGGTTATCCGAAATTCAAGTATCAGCGATTCCCCCTCAGAAATGATGCTGAAATACTGTGGCGTTAAAATTGTTCCGGCCAATACGTGTTTTTACAGAATCATAAGACAGCGAAAAATACGGTCCGGCGGATAAAAGGCCATGTATGGATGGACATTAACCATGGGGTTCAAAGGCTGGAGCAGGTTTTCCACTTGGGCCGAGGTATCGAATAAACCAATAAACGGCCCTAAGATCGTCATCGTTCATTGCATTAATAATGGTGTGGGGCATCGGAGGCCTGCTGGTCAATGTCTTTGCCATTTCTAGCCATTCCTCTTCTTTAAAAGTGTCGAATAATAACCGGAGATTTAATCCATAGGAGGTGCCCAGGGGCCCTCGCCATCCGATGGTATCGCCCATCAGCCAATCGTTCTCCGGAATATTCCCTTTTGATTGTAAATATCCGTTGGTATGACAATCGTTGCATCCCAATTCCTTTACCAGAAAGCGCCCTTTTTCCACGGATTCCATTTTAAAGTAAAAGTCGGGTTTGTTTTTCAATGCTTTAGTTGTATCGGACTGAGCTGAATTCCAAAAAAAGATCCCGGATACGAAAAAACTTGCAAGAACAATATGGATAAGTTTTAATTTCATGGGTATGATTTCCTTTAAGCAGAAGCGATGGTTTTTTCAACCTTCCAGCATTCAATTGGGCTTTGCAAATATCAATCGGTCAAGACAACAGGTGTTACCTTGGCATGGACATATTTTTTTATATGTATCAAATCATTGTGATATTTTCAAACCCAAGTTTGCCGGTCTCGTAAAAAGTCCAACTTCTGCGTTGTGCTGAGTTTCGCAATCATTCAACGTACGATAAGTACGCCTCATGATTGCGAAATTTGCACGCCTTGAATTTGAACTTTTAACGAAACCGTCTAAATCAGAATTTTTTACGAGTTTGTCTAGTTTCAAGCCAAAAATTTTTACAGAATACCATAATAAATTCGTGCCAAAACCCTTTACACACTTCAAATAATCGTGATATCAACTAATTGGTGCCCATCCACAATTTTAAAAAGGCACGGTGCGTTTTCCTATTCATAAATGAGCAATTTTTGTCCGGATTAAGGCCGCCCCGGTTAAATATGCTTCGCCCCTTTGAAATAGACATTGCATTTCATTGGGCAAGCATTTAACGGGGCAGACACATGGGTTTTCGGCATTTCTGCAGGAAAATAAACATGAAACAATATTTCAGTTTTTTTACCCGCCAACACATCGCTTTTAATATCTTTTTGTGTCTTACCGTGGTTTCAGTAATTTTACCGATTTCATCTTCGGCCGGCACGGAAACCCATACGGCCGATGAGCTCATTTCCCTTACCGTCAAGGATGAACCCTTAGGGGACGTGTTTAAAAAAATCTCAATGGCTACCGGTTACGAAATTAGCCTGGACAATAAATGGCAAAGTTACCGGGTTACGGCCTCTTTAGAAGCAGTGTCTTTGCATAAAGGGCTGAAACAAATCCTTAGAAATCTTAACAATGTGATTATTTACGGTTCGAGCCAGAAAATTAAGATTATTATCTATGATAAAACCGCACCTGAAGGCGTATCTTCTGCCCCATCAACTGACACGTCTTTAGACAGGACGCCGTTGCCCCGGCGCCGGTCTCAACACCTTCCAGTGACCCAACTTCCCCCCTCTCGGGTTCTCGAAAAAGAAGATGGTTCCGAAAACGAAAAAGAATCTTCCGATGAAACTGACATTTCCGGTCAAAAGTCAGAAACCGGTCCCTCGGATATTGAAAAAGAAGAAAAAACAACATCTAAGGAACTCAAGATAGAAATTGATGAAGAGGCAAATACAGATTCCCAAGAACAATCCTCCGAGGAAAGCACGGAACAGGACACTCAAGCCGAATCGAAATCCGATGGAGAAACCAAAAATTCGGAAAGCGTTAAACGTACTGACGATACTATGTAAATAGTGTAATTATTTTTGTGTAATTTCCCCCATAATTTCATATGTTTTTCCATAAATCAGAAGAAAACCCTTTCAAAAAAAATGATATAATCGTTTGATATCTATATTGTTATTATACAACCAACTGATTTTGTATGATCTTTGCATGTAAAAATGAATTGATCTTCATTTAAGAATCCAAAAATAAAACCAAATTTGTCGCCAGCCGGCCACTAATCTTACTGATGCATTAAATCTATAGGTTCAAAACAGAATGAAATATATTTGAAGAAGAGTTAAAATGAAGATAAGAATTTTCACATTATTGCTGCTCTGTGCAACGGTGATATTTAGCGTTGCACATGCTTTCAATGTTTCTCCTGTTGATCCATCTGATCCATTTATCCGTTACACCGGTCGCTGGGACCATTCAACGCCAACTCCCTGGGCGTACTGGATAGGCTCATCGATTATAGCAAACTTCACAGGCACCAGCATTTCCGCCACCCTATCGGCAGCAATACCGACTGCAACGACACTGACTGTGATGGTAATTCCGCTTGTAGCTGCACAACAAAAGGCGAATTATGCAAAGCTGATGACGAGTGTTGCACCGGGCGATGCAAAAATGGAAAATGCAGGTAATTCTGTCTGTATTAGCCGGAGCTAACACATAAAAACACCGAAGCGGGGTTTGGCTTCAAGCAGCCCCGCCCTTTTCTAATGTTATCTCAGTAAAATCGTTCAGATGGAGGCGAAATGTGTCCTGGACATCCGTTGGTGACATAAAGATATACTGGGAAAGTTATGGGTACGGAGAACCTCTGCTGCTGATTGCCGGAGTCAGCGGCGGGACGTGGACCTGGGAAGAGAGTATCGAGGTCTGGTCTCCCCATTTCCGGGTGATTGTCTTCGACAACATGGGTGCCGGGCGTTCCAGCAAGCCGCATCGTCCCTACACAATTGAGGAAATGGCGGATCACGCTGCAGCTGTCCTGGATGCAGCCAAAGAGACGCATGGGAACGTTATGGGTTTCTCAATGGGCGGTATGATTGCCCAGGAACTGGCCCTGAAGCACCCGGATCGGGTCAAGCGTCTTGTGCTGGGATGTACCCACTGTGGCGGCAGTGGACGCATTCCGCCGCCTCCGGAAAACATCCGAAAGTTTGTCGACAACGCGGGGCTTTCACCTGAAGAAATCATCGATAAAAACCTTACACTTTTGGTCACGCCTATCTTTCAAAGGAGTGGGTCGGAGGCCTTGAAGCGTTACAGAGATCGGCAGTTAAGGGCTCCCTGGCAGCCAAATTATGCCCTTCTGAGACAGCTTGAGGCAATCAATGGTTTCGACACCTGCAAACGCATCGGCAACATACAGGTTCCCACCTTGATCCTCATGGCGGAGCATGACAGACTGGTACCACCTGACAATGGCCGTATACTTGCTGACCTTATTCCGGGTGCCGTCGAGAATTTTTTTGCCGATTCCGGCCATCTCATTTATCTGGAATGCGCTCAGGATTTCCACGAGACCGTGAAGCAATTTTTTCGCAGTTCCCATGGCTTGTCCACCATTCGATGACCTTATTGCCTTCACTGCATCTACTTGACAATCAAAAAGACACCGGGGTATAAAAACGATCACAATGACAACTCGCGGAACGCTGATTGATATTGATCCTTAAGAATATATATCCAAACCTGACGACCGTGTTTTCGCATCACAATATGAATGCCCCGGAAGAGGACTTCAAATTCGAACACAAGTGTTAACGCCATATAGCCGTCCCTATGGATAAAATTATAGAAATTCAAGATCTGATAAAACAATTCGGTGAATTTACCGCCGTGAACGAAATTTCATTTTCTGTGAACCGGGGCGAGTTTTTTGGGCTGCTGGGTCCCAACGGCGCCGGCAAAACGACAACGATCCGGATGCTGTACGGCTTTTCACCATCGACCCGGGGCGAGCTCCGTATCTTCGGCATGGATATCGACACCCACTTCCGAAGGATTAAAGCCAGAATTGGTGTTTGTCAGCAGGAAAATACCCTGGATCCGGACTTGAGTGTAGAACAGAATTTGCACGTGTTCGCCGGATACTTTTCCATCCCCAAAAAAGAGGCTGCTGAACGATCCAGGGAATATCTCGAGTTTTTTGCCCTGCACCATAAAAAAGATGCCAAGGTCATGGAGCTTTCCGGTGGAATGGCACGCCGGCTGATTTTAGCCCGGTCGCTGATCAACCGGCCGGACCTTCTCATATTAGACGAGCCGACCACCGGACTCGATCCCCAGTCCCGGCATCAGGTCTGGGAAAAACTGGAAGCGCTTAAAAAGACCGGTTTGACCGTCGTGATCACCACACACAACATGGAAGAAGCCTCCCAACTCTGCGACCGTCTGGTTATCATGGATCATGGTAAAATTCTGGTGGATGGCAGCCCGGAAGATTTAATCGCCCGGTATGCCGGTAAAAATATCATCGAAATCGAGGGGCCCGATCAGGCCCTGATCGAATATGTAAAAGAACACGCCATCGAGCATGATGATCTTGGCCGACGTTTGATATTGTACGAGCCCAAAGGAAAGGGACTGAACAACACCATTCGCAATCGATTCTGCAATGAAAAGTGCATCTACCGCAACAGCACACTGGAAGATGTATTTTTACGTTTAACAGGAAGGGAACTTCGAGAATGATCGATCCTGCTGCATTTTCCTGGCGTTTTCTGAGGGTATGGAAAAGAAACCTGCTGGTTTACAAGAAGATTTGGAAGGTGAACTTTCTGACGCCGCTGCTCGAACCCTTGTTCTATATTCTGGCCTTCGGGCTGGGCTTCAGCGGCTTGATTGAAAATGTGAAATACGGCGGGGCAGATCTTTCCTACACGGAATTCATCGCACCGGCATTGATCGCCACAGCAGTCATGTGGAATGCCTTTTTTGAAACCACATACGCATCCTTTGTCCGCATGTATTACCAGAAGACCTTTGACGGCATGCTGGCAACACCACTGTCTTTAGAGGAAATCATCATCGCCGAAATTGCCTGGAGCGCAACCAAGTCGACGGGTGCTGCGACCATCATGTCAATTGTCCTCGGCCTGATGGGATTTGTTCAGTTTCCCATGGGGCTGCTGCTGATCCCTCTGGCATTTTTCGGGGGGCTGGCTTTCGGCGCCATCGGTATGTACTTTACAGGGATCACCCCGACCATCGACCTGTTCAATCTTCCGATCTTTCTCTTCATAACGCCGATGTTTTTGTTCAGCGGAACTTTTTTCCCTGTTTCCAATCTGCCGGTATGGGCGCAGCCCTTTGCACTGGCTTTTCCGCTCTACCATCTGGCAGAACTGGCCCGTCGCTTCAGCATCGGAACCAACGAAATTTCGCCGATCATCAGCATCGGGTATTTAACGGTATTTTTCCTTTTCTTTACACACCTTGCCCTCGGTGCGATGCGGAAAAGATTGATTCAATGAACCTCCCCGTCAAAAAAACGGAGAATGAACGGTTGCGTTCTTCTAAGGAAAGTCTTTTTCCTTAATTGGATATAACACCAAATTTTAAAATCAAATCACGATGTTTACAAATCTGGTGACTGAAGTTGCGCGGTTAGAATTCCAATAAGTAAATTCACATCTATATTTGATATATCACTCGCTGCTTTTTCAAATTTAGCTATTCGTTCTTTATTATCCAAAAAATTGGCGATATCATAACTGATTCGGATAGCATCCTTTAGGATACCGCGTAATTCAAACAAATCATTGAGGGAGCATTCTTTATTATCGTATTCTTTTAACACCATTTCCAAACGCTTAAATTCCTGAAGCCAATCTTGAAAGTTGTTCTCCATTTTTATATAACTTTCAGCATCACCAACTATCCAAAGTTTTATTAATTCAAGCTCTTCAGTTGATATCGCTCTTTTATTTTTTAGGTGGTCGATAATATTTTTTATTTCTGTCGAAGTTTCTTTTTGAATTACTTCGCGTATTTCGTTTTTGTTGTTATTTAAAACAGATCCCACCTGCTGAAAAGCGTCGTTTGACATATTAGCCAGTGCATTTTTCATTACTTTATTAACATCTTGCAAACGCATTTTAGACCTCCTTTTTAAGCAGTTAGTATTATAATTGGTATTTCAATCATCTAATTTGCTGAAGTTTTGAATATTAAATATAAACCTTTACTCACTTACAATAACCGGGTCTTCTATACAATATGTTTTTTCCAGCCCGATTCCGTCTTTGGGAAAAAATACCTCGCTGAAGTTAGAATGCAGTATCTAATCGATATCATTGATGGTTCCTTATTAAATCGCAAAACATCTATTCCCATACGGCAAAACAATTGACACCTTGGCGTCGAAAAAACTTAATAAATTTAAGCCTTTTCTATTCGGAACCAATAATATAGCCTTTTTCCCGTATCTCCTTTTTCATAATATCAAGGCGGGTTTCAGGATGAGGATGGGTTGAAAAATAATATGCAAGGTGCCCCCTTTTTTCTTTGGCAGCAATCTTTTGCATGAATTCTATAGCGCCTGTGACCTGCCCGTATCGTCTGCTCATAAGATCAAGTGCATACTTGTCTGCCATCGTCTCTTGGTTTTGCGAAAATTTCATATGGACCCCCGTAAGTGACTGCCCGATAAAATTCGTCAGTGAACTGTCCGAACCAATAGTTATGGCAAGAAATGAATACAATAATAGCCCACGCCCAAGACTCTTAAGATGGTCGCGGTTGGCAAAATGTCCCAATTCGTGGGCCAGTACAAAGGCTATTTCCTCATCGGAATTAACCTCTTCCCAAAGTCCAGTATATATAACAATATTACCCCCGGGCAGCGCCACGGCATTAACCGCCCTATTTTTTACAAGATGCGCCTTGAAAGGCATTTTTTTTTCCGGCATGACCTCTTCGAGGCCTTTTAAAAGCATCCAAAGCTTTTGGGAGTCTTCGTTTTTTTCTGCACCAGCATAGATTTTTTCAAAAGGTCTTCCCAGTGTCCGCTCTGTCTCTGCCGACAGAAGTGGCGCAATTAAATTCACACAAAAGCCAAGGATCACATAGATAACGACAAGAAACGCCAATACACCTCCTGAAAGAAGAAAAAATTCTTTTATGGGAGACGTGTGAGAAACATTGACGTTTTCTTTGAGTTCTTTTGGAGTGTATTTCACCTTAATTTCTGTATATTATGGATGTTCCATAAGCAATGGCCTCGATACTGCCGATACTGTTACGTCTGTTTGCATTTCTTCCAATGGTTGAGGTCTCTATTCGTGTGTTTAAAATAATATCGGCATTCAGTGCCTTCTCTTTCATCCTGAGGGTAGCTTCACGCCGTGCGCGATCAAGAAGAGACTCATATGATTTAACTTCTCCGCCAAAAAAATTTATCAAAGCAGCAAGTATTCTTTTGAAATAATCAACGGATATTACTGCACTGCCCTGAACCATTTCCACGCTTTTAATTTCCGCGTCTTTTTCGAGTATTCTATGAATTGTCACTGTAGGAAGTTTTAAAAACTCCTTCTCACGGGCGATAATTGATCGGTAATGTCTCATTTCGGCAATTGTCCCTCCAATATAACCAATGCAAATAAGGATTATGAGGATTAAAAATTGTTCCATGGTTTTTCCTCCTTAATTTGCACGGACGGCTGTTCCGTAAACATAGAGTTCAGAAGCGCCCTGGGCGACAGATGACGTTGCAAAACGAACATTAACAATTGCATTGGCGCCTAGTTGTTTTGCCTGCCCGATCATGCGTTCGATGGCCTGCTTTCGTGAATCCTGCAAAAGTTCAGTGTATCCTTTCAGCTCACCCCCGACAATATTCTTTAATGAAGCCATGATATCTCTTCCAACGTGTTTTGCACGCACAGTGCTTCCGGACACAACGCCAAAATGCTCTACAATATTTTTGCCAGGAACAGATTCGATATTGGTAAGGATCACTATAGCCCCCTTTTTTAAAATTAATGTTTCGCCGTTTCGCCCCAATTTCATTTCTAACTTTTCATATAGAAAGGCTGTGATGCAAAATTTGAACCAAAAAGTTGACATAAAATTATACTTTTATTTACAGATAGTTAGAAACTGAAAAGAAATCTTAAGAATTTAGGGGTATGACAACTTTTGTCAAATTAAGTGACAAAAGAAGGCCGTTGAGTTTGAGGCCTGCCTTATAAGATAATGGTTCACACCGAAAACTGAATCGAGATAAAAGTAAGGATGTCAAAATCACCGATTTGCATCTGAAAGGTTTTTCATATATGAACACATAAATAAACAAGCAAATCGTTAAATTAAATATAGGAGGAAATCAATGAAACAGAGAACTAATCAATGGTTTGTTTATACAATTTTATCTTGTTTTCTGATTATTTCCTGTGCAGGAACTAGCTTAACCAACACTCAAGTGGATGAGTCCCGTCGTGGAAAGCCTGTAACAGACATCCTGGTAATTGGGGTAACGTATAAAGAGAAGGAGGATGTTCGACGATCTTTTGAAGACAGGTTTGTTGCACAATTAAAGGCTGCTGGAGTTGAGGCCATTTCGAGCGGGGATGCCATTTCTATTCCTGCAGATTTGATGTTGCAAAAAGACGAGATATTGAAAGCCGTTAATAAGTTCAATAATGATGCGGTGATCATTACCCATGTGGTCGGAAAGGAAAAAAAAGAAGTCTACACCCCAGGCGGACGTCGTTACGGAGGCTATTACGGCTACTATGGTCGGGTTTATGGCTACGCTCACAGTCCAGGCTATTCCAGCACGAATACCTCTTACCGCTTGGAAACGAATCTTTACGATGTTAAAACAGAAAAACTCATTTGGTCCGGAAAATCAGAAACATTGAATCCAGAATCATCCAAACAAATGATTGACGATGTGATTAAAGAGGTGATTAAAGATTTACAGAAAAACAATCTACTTCCACAGAAATAAAATTGAATAATGATTATGAGCTATGCCAAGGCAATAATCGGTGCAACGGACATCGCCATGCGCAAGTTTTACCATCCAACATCATTGCTTTCACCGTCACCAAGCCCATGAACCAAAAACTTTGCGCACTCGACGAAACCAGTTTTCTCGTTAAAGCATTCTGGCAGGATTTGAAGAAGGCGAGGAAGATGCAATAGTCAATTAATTTCGAAAATGAAACTTTTCTTAATAATATTGTCGTTTTTCCTGGTGGCTGCCGTGTTTGCTGTTGTGCAGTTTATTTTCAACCCGCTAGGACTCGGTCCAGAACCGGATGCTGTGTTGCCAGACGATTTTTTCACCGAACCCAGAAAAAATGTTGTGGGACTCGAACTTCTAGTGGACGGACAGGCAGCATTCGACGAAATATTGCGGGCCATCGATGCGGCAAAATCATCAATCCATGTCCAAACATTCATATGGAAAGATGATGATATAGGATGGCAGGTTGTAAAAAAACTAAAAACGGCGGCGAACCGTGGTGTGAAGGTTACTGTCCGAAAAGATGCGCTCGGAACTGCTTTTGAGCTATCAGATATGCTAAAGGGGAGACCGAGCCCTGTATTTACGAAATCTGGATTGAAAGATTACAAAAATATCGATGTAAACGTTGATGTTTTTGCTGATACGGATCATAGCAAGTACTTTATCGTAGATCATAAGGAGGTCATTTTCGGTGGAATGAACATTGCTGATGAATACCATACGCAATGGCATGACTACATGGCCATGATCCGAAGTGAACGATGGACGACAGCTTTTGAAGACAAGGTGTTGAAAAGTTCCCCTTGGCCGGTTCCGGCACCATTCGTAATCACCTTAAACGATAGAAATACTACCGAGATTCGTACTGCACTCATCGAAATGATCAACAACGCTAAAGAAAGTGTCACCATAGAACACTCATACTTCTCGGACGACATGGTTATCGAGGCTGTTAAACTGGTCGCTGGAAGGGGTATTCAGGTGAATATCATATTACCGAAGAGGCCTGACACGCATCATTACGCCAATATGGTTACAATCAATAAACTGATTCAGTCAGAGGAAAATACAGCGCCAAGGGTGTTCCTCTATCCTCAAATGATGCATGCCAAAGTGGTCTTAACGGACGGTGCAATCGCCGCTGTTGGCTCCGCGAACCTTACCCCGAGGAGTATGATAACCAGTCGAGAGGTCGCCATGTTCGTCCATAGCCTACCTGACGATCCCTTTATCAGGAAATTGCGCGAACGACTTGAAGCTGATATGACCGAGAGTGAGGAAGTCATAACCCCTTTTAAGCTCGGTGTTTCTGGAAAAATTAAAGCGTTTTTTGGCAAGTACCTCTGGTAATTCTGAGTAATTTGCTACCACACATCATTTCCTATCCACTTTACTTGAAAAGTTCTACAGGTGCTTAAGGTAAAAAGATGAACAGAATATTAATCAAAAGGCCAGTCAAATATATGAAGTTACAATGTGAAATTTGGACTCTGAGGTGGTTGGTTACAACGACCCTAAAAAAATAGGATATACTTAAGGAAGTTGCAGAAATGATTACAACACTCGTTCAAATTAACCTATTGGAACCATTGTCTATTGATAAAGCGCAAGAAATTTTTGCGAGTACCGCACCAAAATATAGAAAAATTCGAGGGCTTATTCGCAAGTATTATCTGCTTTCAGAGGATGGAGAAACAGCAGGAGGCGTTTATTTGTGGGAATCGCGCAAAGCCGCAGAGCAGTTTTATACAGATGATTGGAAAGAATTTATTCTGCAGAAGTATGGGACGGAACCATCAGTGACATATTTCAATAGCCCGGTTATCGTAGATAATTTACTTGGCAAAACCCTCAATAGAGGGTGTTAAACAATGTCTAATAATATCTCACCGGAATTTCCATTTGAATCCAAATATATAAAATCCCATCCGTTGAAGATCCTGCTATGCGGGGAAAGAGGCATGATTCACCAAGAAAAATTCGTTTGATAGAGGGATAAAGAAATGGCAAAGGTCAGCATCATTAAGGCCACATATTCAGATCCAGGGATTGAAACCCTCCTTGCGCCCCTTGGGGGGATGAGGCAGTTTATTAAAAAGAACGAGAAAGTCCTCCTCAAGGTCAATCTATTATCAGCCAAAGAGCCGGAAAAGGCCGTGACCACGCACCCTGAATTTGTAAGGGCTGTGGCTAAGGCTGTAAAAGAGGCAGGAGGAAGACCGTATATTGGAGATTCCCCTGCAGGACCTTTTTCCAAAAGAAATCTTAAGAAGGCCTATGAGCGTTCAGGGCTTGAAAGCTTGGCAGGAGAAGAAAAGATTCCTCTAAACTTTGATACAGGCGTCAAGAAACTTGATATCACCACTGGCAAACGATTGCAAAGGTCTCCCATCTGTAATTATGTATTAAATGCCGATAAGGTCATTGCGCTGCCGAAACTTAAAACCCACTCCTTTCAGTATATGACACTGGCCTGTAAGATCATGTATGGAGTCGTTCCCGGTCTTACCAAGGCAAAATACCACGCTCAGTTCCCAAGACGAGTTAGTTTTGCGGACATGATGCTGGATATTCTTACCATCGTAAAGCCACACCTTTATATCATGGACGGTATAATGGGAATGCAGGGCCAGGGACCTGGAAGCGGAGATCCCGTAAAAATGGATCTGGTTCTCGCATCAACTGATTATGTGGCCATGGACATTTCTGTATGCAAAATTTTGGGCATCGAACCCGTAGGGATACCGGTACTTAAAAGGGCTAAAGTCCGCGCTTTGTGGCCTGAGAGGATTGATTATCCGATCCAGAGCCCCGAGGATGTTGCCTATAAAGGATTCAGACTACCCAACACGGCCGATCATCTGTTATCCGGCAAAAAACCTCCAAGAAAAAGCCCCGTTATTACGGATAAATGCACAGCGTGTGGGGATTGTGAGAGTATTTGTCCTAAAAATGCAGTCAAAGTGCTAGGCCAGATAGCAGAGGTAACCTATTCAAAGTGCATAAGGTGTTTCTGCTGCCATGAGGTCTGTCCTGAAGATGCCATCATGTTGCGTAGTGTGAAGTTAAATTGAAATGATATAGAGTTTTTTTCCGAATACCATATCTTGGGATCGAACATTCTCGTTTGTGATTCAATGTATCTCACCTATATTTGTAAGAGCAAAACCGATAATATTGCGAACCCTCCAAAGGGATATCGACAAGGATGAGAGACTCTAACCCAATTTTACGGTATTCATGGAAGCCGAAGCCATGCACGCCGGCCTTGAAGTTCTCGGGCCCCATCCAACAAGCTCAGACATCAAGGCTAAAGGTACCATCGTCATTGGCACTGTCAAGGGTGACAATCACGACATCGGCAAGAACCTTGTTGCCATGATGCTGGAGATTGAGGTTATTTTTAGAAAGGCTTTCCCATTTCATTTAGGTGTTCTGGCAAGTTGAGGGATAGGGTGAATGGTGAATAGCCGGTAAATTCGCCAGAAAACCAAAAGTGACGACCGGTGGCATTTAAAAAAAAGAAAAAGGGGATACATAATGCTTTTAGGATTTAATGGAAGTCCAAAACCTGATAGTAACTTACGAAGGATAATAGAGATGATGTTGAAAGAATCAGGAAAGGACTATCGGATATATGATTTGGCACAGATGGATATTAAGCCATGTATGGGATGTGTCAAGTGTGCCAAGAACAATCGGTGTGTAATGAAAGACGATATGTTTCCTTTGTATGATGAAATCGTAAAATCAGATGCTATTGTTGTGGGAGCCGTAGTATATTTTAAAAAAGCAAATGGTTTTACCCATAGGATTTTGATGCGGACATATTTATCAGAAAGTGAGCCCTTAAAAGAGGGAATGCTTATCAGAAAATGGACACCAAAAACGGCAGAGTCTTCTTTGCTCTGCCGTTTAAAATATTCTTAAAATATTGATGTTCTTTCTTTTAGTCTTCTATCTAATCCGTTTCTCTGGTCTTTGCCAGACCTGCGTTCAGGGATATGTCTGTCATATGAGTATTCACGCCTTTCTATATTTGAACGTCTACCGCCATTATCAGATAATATGTGTATCATAACGTAGACAACCTAATTTTGTTAAGGCTTGTATAAATGAACAACCTCGCAGCTCTGCTGCGGGGTAGTTCATACGTCAATCTTCGCTTTCTATTTTTTTCTGATCTTTCTGTCATTTCTGGTACTTTTAAAAATCCCAACTATGGACCTCTTGACTTCCCATTAAAGTGAACTGGCTGTACCCTAATAGCTGAGCGTAAGCTATCGTCACTCTAAGCTTCTTATGTCCGAGTCGATGCATGACCTCGTATATCGGCATATTATCCTTGAGCCATAGTGAGCAGGCTCGGTGTCTGAGATGGTGCCAATTGAACCGAGTCATCATTTTAGTTTTCCATGTCTCTTGCCAGTTGGATAGATCCCCAGTAGCATTTTTTTCATTCACTCTTTGAATTGTCTTATCGAGGAAGGCCGGATGAGAACTCCAAGTCTTGAAGATCCGCGCATTATGTGAACTTGGTAGCTTAAACTCATCCACGATTAATGGCATAGGTACACGTCTGAAAACTAAGTTGGTTCCTTTCGACTTCCTACTCCAGATAGTCACAAGGCGTTTATCGAAGTCCAGATCCTTGACCTTCAGGTTGAGAGCTTCCCCTAAACGACATCCAGTTTGCAATACGAACAGGAACAGCAGTCTTTGCTTAGCATTAAGGTTCTGTTCAACCATATCTAATTCCCATTGTTCAGGTACATACTTGCCCCTCTCAGTAATGGGAAACTTCTTAGTTCTTGCCACAGGGTTTCTCTGATCAACAAGATCATATCTGTTGATAGTCCATTGAAATAGAGCATGGAGAGCTTTCCTTAAACGATTGGCAGCATAGTTATCTTTACCAGCCCTCTTCAGTCTGCTCGCTTCAGAATTGAGCAAACGCTGAATCATATCACGATTGATATCAAATATTGGAGTATGCTTACCCCAAGCATCGATAGCTTTTTGAAGATAAGTTTCTGTTTGTACTGCATATAGCTTGGTCTGCTGTAATTCTATTTCTTCAATTCTCATCCTCACAACATCACCCAACTTCATAGGGATCGTACCATTCGATGCCATGCGTTCAAGATGCGCCCTTCGAGAGACCAGTGCGTCACCTTTCTCCAATGCTTTAGTAATGCTTGGAAGAATACAGTCCACGGCTGCCTGAGCATCCTTTTTGGTTTTTACTACCTTGGAAACTTCGTTGATTAAATCTCCTTTCTTCATGTTTTTTCTCCTTTTCAGCCGGCTACTATGCTTATAGATTCTCTCCTTCATTCTGGGGCTGATTTGGATTCTCTTCGGCTTTTATAGTCTTTTTATCCAGTTTGCGTTGTCTTTTTTGATCTTTCTTTTCTTTCCTTGCTAAATCTTTTTGACGCTTTTTAAATGACTCACGTGATTTCGCCATACTGTCACCTCAGAGGCCGTTATTTTTAATAGTGAGGAAAAGAAAAGGGTCTGTGAGCAACTTTAATGAGGTTTAAGGTCTGATGATAGCGAGTAGTGAAGGTATAAATTCAAACCAAAAAAGGGCATCCCCTCAATATTAGAAGGAATGCCCTTTTTACTCAGAAACTAAGGTTAGATCACAGCGACATTTGCAGCGGCAGGACCTTTTTGTCCTTGCTCTATATCAAAGGAAACTCGATCGCCTTCATTGAGGGATTTAAAACCGGTAGCATTGATTGCTGAATGATGAACAAACACATCTGCTCCGTCTTCCTGCTCAATGAATCCGAACCCTTTATGGTCGCTAAACCACTTAACAGTTCCGTTGGTCATGATAACATCCTCCTTTCAAAATATTTTCAAAATCTCAAACTGGAGGATGGCACATAAAAAAATGAACTGTTCCTTCAGAAAAAAACGGCCCCACCAATTGAAGGCAGGGCCTTATTGAATAAGTAAATAATAACACTCTTTGTGAAGAAAGCAAGCTAAATATTTGTTTTTTTAAAAAAACTTTAAAATACGTATTTATAAGTAAAAGAAAGAAGTGTTATGCAAACAATGTCAGAGACGGATCTGTATGGCAAGGTTTGTTGTTTCATGATACTTAAATGTTTAACATTCCTTGAAAGTGCTCAGTGGTTCAAATCAAAAAGCAGTGATAGATTCGATCAATGGTCCTCATTCGGAAAAAATAAGATAGATACCATATGTTGTGTTCCGCTTTTAGCCTTCAAACTTTTGATATATTGAGATATGCTATAGAAATCGTGCTTTTAAAAACCTAACATTTCTATCAAGGTCGGATAAACGACTAAATGGTGTGCCCGACAGGATTCGAACTTGCGACCCACGGATTCGTAGCTCTTATATCCGGAACTGAAGGGATACACAGGGATATACAGGGATTTAATTATTTCAAATAGTTAAATCCATTTTTCTTTTTTGGGATACCCAGGGATAAGTTGGGAAATGGGGGGTATTTTTTCCAATTTGTTGACCAAATGTTGACCAAAATCGGATGCTGGGGTTATTCAATATCTCAGATTCACCGACTTGAAACTTGAGGATATTTAATATATTGATGGTTAGATTAAAAGGGTGATTAAAAATTATAACAATCTTATTTCCGAGTTTCCGAGAAATGAGAATAGATAAGCGAGGCTCATTTCTTTAAACTCGGGCGGGTTTGAAAACGATCTATCAATATTAAATGGAGGGTATATGAAGAAGCTTCGAGCGGTCCATGTGTTTCTTCTTTTATTGTTTCTGTTGTGGTGTCTACCGGGTAGCGGAATTTGCAAGGAACTAAGCGAGTTTGATCAATGTCTGTTGGAGGCCATGGAAAAAGCCGATGCCAATGTAACGATCGGTGAACTGCGACAACAATGTCTTCAGAAAATCGATTCGAAAACAGAGGAAAGAAAGGTAGATGCAAACACTGCCCCTAAGAAAGAAATAAAAGCAGAGGAAGGAGCGGTTGACGAACGTCTTGCAGTTGACGACGAAAATATATTGAAGCCTTATACGCTGATGTCGCATAAACCCAATTATTTTCTAATTGTATCTAACACGACCGGCGGTATTAACCCGGACCCCTACCGCGAAGCAAGTAACGATCCTTCGATCGATGTTGATGATACCGAAGCCCGTTTCCAGATCAGTATTAAAACCCCTCTGGCCGTCAATCTCTTCAACAAGCCGATCGATCTATTTGCCGCCTACACCAACCGTTCCTTCTGGCAGGTATACAACAGTGAAAATTCTTCTCCTTTCAGGGAGACCAATCATGAGCCGGAGGCCTGGGCTCAGTTCCGCTCGAATTGGACATTTGCCGGTATTACAAACAGTGTCAATGCCGTCGGCATCGTACATCAATCCAATGGCCAGAGCAGCACATTATCCAGAAGTTGGAATCGAATATATGCCAGTTTTATTTTCCAAAAACCGGGACTTTTCACCAAAACCGATACCCTTGCGTTTAGGATCAAACCATGGATTCGGCTTCCGGAAAGTGATGAGGATGACGACAATCCGGACATCACCGATTTCTTAGGTCACTTCACAACACGCGCCGCCTACAAATGGAACCGACATGTATTTTCCCTGATGCTGCGCAACAACATTGAATCCAGCTTCAGCCGGGGTGCTGTGGAGTTTGCTTGGAGTTTTCCCCTATGGAAGTACCCATACTTCAAGGGGTATTTTCAGTGGTTCAGCGGTTATGGCGAGAGCCTGATCGACTACAACGTGTATAACAACAGCATTGGCTTAGGTGTCCTGATAACCGACTGGCTATAGGAAATTTACACAATTTCTTAAAAGGTGAAAGCGCAACTATCAATAGCTTCACTTTTACCTCCGATAATTTTTCTTAAGGATTTCGATAGCTTTGAATATATAATTAAGGGAGGAGACAAAATGAGACGAATAGCTCTATTAATCATGTTGACGGCATTTTTCGGTTTGGCTTTTCTGGTTGCATGCGGTGATCAGAAAGAGGCCGAAAAATCTAAAACAGAAGTGACTTCAGAGGATGTTAAAAAAGAAGCAAAAGAAGCCATGGAAACTGCCAAAACCTTCGCCCAACAGAAAAAAGAAGAATATCTACAGCAGATAGAGGGCAAGATGAAAGAATACGACCGAGAAATGCAGGATCTGCTGGCCAAAGCACAATTCAGAGCAACTGACCTGAAAGAGGAAAGCAAAGCACAATTTGATCAGAGCATGGAAGAGTTGCGCGATAAGAAGCAGGCGGCCGCTGAGAAATTAAATGAACTAAATTCTGCGAGCGGAAAAGCCTGGGAGGACATTAAATCCGGAATGGATTCTGCAATGGACGAACTCAGCAAAGCGTTTGACCGAGCGCGTTCGCATTTCGAGTCATGAAGTCAGCCCACGAAAAGAATCACGATCGAATTCATAATCGGACAAAAAAGACCCTTTCTCCTGTTGTTTATGTGTGAAAGAGATTCAATTACGAGAATTGGGAAGCCAAGGCAGACAAGCATAAGTCGCGTTTCCATCTACCAATCCTTATTTTCTTGCCAACCATTTTTATTAATCTATGAATTTAATTTCTTATCTATGAGAACTTAAACTTTTACTTTATCTAAAAAAACAGGGAATAACTATGATAAATTGCAAAATCCTGATCCTTTTATTTTTTACAATTTTATTTTACGCGGGTCATTCTCTGGCTCAAGAGAAACCGCTGTCATGAAAAAAACAGTTCTTGCCGCCATTATCCTCATTCTCCTTCCGACACTCCTTGCGGGCCAAATTCAGGAAGATTCCCTTGGATCCCAAGTACCGAGGGAAAAAATGGTCTCTTCACAAATCCGTCAACGGG
>CAWBNO010000019.1:0-282517 GCA_963790095.1 uncultured delta proteobacterium
AGACAAAAAAGGATAAACGAGCATTTATAAAAAAAGTAAAAAAAGTTTTGATGATTTTCCGGTGTTGTTTTCAAAATAAAAGCCTAATATTAGACGGATAAAGATTATATTTATCGTAATTCTCGCGGCTGTGGGCATGACAGGCGTTTAAGGTGTTGTTGTAATCGCTTTTATTTTTATATAGACCCCTAAGCCCCGAAACCTGATCCTTGGTTTACGAAAGCGTCATCTTTGATCCAACGCTGTTGAGCACGAAACTCGAGGGGAACTCTTTTTGAAATCGTTGAATCGCCTTCAAACCGGTACAATGCATCGGCATGATCACATCTGGATCCATCTTTTTCATTTCCTGGATCGTCTCATCATGGATTTTCTCAAAAAAAGGTCCTGTAAG
This sequence comes from uncultured delta proteobacterium, assembly GCA_963790095.1. GTDB lineage: Bacteria > Desulfobacterota > Desulfobacteria > Desulfobacterales > UBA11574 > JAAXQD01. The sequence goes on from CAWBNO010000019.1 coordinate 395, forward strand.
ATGAAATCCTCCCAGAACCGCATGGATGCTCTGTTCCCCGATTGTTTTCCGTGCAAACGTCAATGTATTGATAATGCCTGCATGGGCACAACCGGAGATCACCACCAATCCTTTCCCGTTGAGTTTCATAACCATGGCCTGATCGTCAATGATAGGATCTTGCACGATTTCTCCATTTTTTTCCACAAGGGCATTGGGCATCCCTTTTTCAAATGCTGTGGTTCGCTCCACCTCACCGGTGACCATGATCATGTCATCAGCGATCAGCGTCGGGGTTTCGCTTTCCACAATTTCAACATTTTTCTGGGCCAGCGCATCTCTTTTTAAAGTTTGAGGCCAAATGTTTTTGGATCCGTCGGGCTGGCGGGTATAACGGGGATATACAAAGGCGCCGGGGTGAAGCACCAATGGAATGGTGCCGGGGATTTTATCGAGAATACGGTTAAGGGAACCCGTATGGTCCATATGCCCATGACTCAGGACAATCGCCTCTATGTCTTCAATGTTCAATCCCAACTGTTCCATGTTGTGGAGAACGCCAACTTTTGTGTACCCCGTGTCAAGAAGGATGGTGTGTTTTTCTTCTCCCTGAAAAACCGTGACGAGCAAAGAAAGACCGTGTTCGGCTAAAAAAGTATCGGCTTTAACTTTGCCGTCTATGGATAGGGGCGGGCGGGTTATTCGGTCGGTGCTCGGAAGTAAAACATCTACATAATTGTCGATAAGGGTGGTTATTTCAACACGATCCACCGTCTTCAACGAACCGGACAAATTTTCACGCATGATTCTTTCCTCCTTTTTAACCCTTTTAAAATAGATTCAAAACGAAGACGTGTATTTATATTTCTAATTAGGAATCATGTAAAGAAATTTCTTAAATCTAAGGAAATTCCAGAAGATATGAGATAGTTGAAAAGATATTATTAATCCGGCATTTAATATACAAATAATGTTTTTTCCTCATGTCATTCCCGCGAAGGCGGGAATCCAGGAAATACAATGTGTTATGGATTCCGGCTCTCCCCCCGGATCAAGTTTGGGGTGCGGCCGAAATGACGGTTTTTTAATTGCCGGGTTAATAGAAACGGTTTAAAATTAGGCAAGATAAGAGTGCGGGGGGTTAATAAAAAAATTCCCCTCACCTGGTTCGAGGTGAGGGGAAAGTGTTACCATTTCACATCTGCGAAGGATCTGTATTATTTAGCCGGACGCAGATGGCGGCGCAGGAGCTTGCCGGTGGGTGTGCGCGGCAGTTCACTCCGATACTCAATGGCTCTGGGGAGCTTGTAGATGGCAATGTGCTCCTTCAAGAATGTTTTGAGTTCTTCGAAGAATTCGTCACTCCCTTCGTGACCTTCTTTCAGAACCACAAAGGCTTTGGTGATCTGACCTTTTTCCGGATCCGGAATACCCACAATGCCGGCTTCGGCAACGGCCGGATGCTTCTCGATGGCCTCTTCCACCTCTGCAGGACCGATTCGGTAACCGGAACTCTTGATCATGTCGTCTTCACGGGATACGAAGAAAATGTTGCCATCTTCTTTCATGTAGACCGCATCACCCATCTGGTTCCAGCCGTTGACCACACCCTTCTTTTGGGATCTGATGAGCTTCTCATTATCCTCGTAAGGCTTCCAGTACAAACTTCCCGAGGGGCCTTTTAGGACCATGCTGCCGACTTGATCGGGTTCGCAATCATTCCATTCCGGGTCAACTACTCGCACCTCAACACCGGGAAGCGCTTTACCGATGGAGTCGGGCATCGGCTCGGGGTTCATGGTGTTGGACGTTACCAGATGGAGCATTTCGGTTCCGCCCAAACCTTCCCAGATGGGCAGGCCGGTCAATTTTTGCCATGCCGACAGGGTTTCGGAACCCAGAGCGTCGCCGCCTGAGGTGTAAAGACGAATTGAACTGGTGTCGTAATCCTTGAATTTGGGGAACTTCATCAGAGCGCGGTAGCCGGTGGGCAGACCGGTGAGAATTGTGATTTTGTGTTTCTGAATCAGATCCAGCATGTCCGGCGGTGTGAACTTTGGAATCAGGGATATGGCGGCACCGCCTTCAAAAGGCATCAGCGTAAAGGTGCCGAACCCTGCGGCAAAGGAAACCGGGGCGGCACCGCCCAGACAATCGCCGGGTTTCATCTTGTATACATGTTTGTTGACCAATTTGGTCTCTATGACAATCGGTTTGACAAAGTGAACACAGCCCTTGGGCATGCCGGTGGTGCCGGATGTATAGAGCATAATGCCGATGTCGTCTCCCTTTAGCATAGTGGCTTCCAGCTCGGCAGAACCGGCCTCGAGCATTTCTTCATAGACCATGTTTCCGGCTGCCTTTACCTCGTCCGCATTGCCGCCAATAGTGATGACTTGGGTGCCAAATTGAAAGTTGGGCTTGGCCTGCTCCACCGGGGGCATCAGCGGGGCATTGACAATAAAAAACTTCATTTCAGCATTGTTGGCCACAAATGAGACTTCTTCACCGGACCACAGCGGCGACGTTGGAACAGGAATCGCGCCGATTTTCTCAACGGCAAAGATGGCCACCAGGGCCTGGATGGAATTTACCAGACGGATCCCCACCCGGTCCTGGGGTTCAACGCCGGCATCTTTAAGGCTGTTGCCGAACTTGTTGACCATTTTCTGGAGCTGGGCGTAGCTGACGGTCTGGTCCATGAATTTAATGGCGGCGTTATCACCTCTGCCTTCTCGAACATGGCGGTCAAGCAAAAAGTCGGCAAGATTCAATTCATCCGGCGTATCTGCAAACTCTTCTGGAACCAAATATTCCGGCCACAAATCTTTTGGTGGCAGCATTTTTTCCGGTATTTTACCCATAGCATAAACCTCCCTAATTTTATTATTGTCTGATTAATGTAACATGTGCCTATTTCTCAATACCCGAGGGTATATTCCCCATTTTAGCCTGCAAACATAAATTAAGTATGATTGATCTGACATCGATTGTTGCTGAATTTAAGCATGGCAGGTGTTCGAGTATATGCCCAGGGCCAGTTTTTAAAAGTTCACCTCCTTTCCAAAAAAATGTTGCAACCGATTAAAATATTTTTCGTAAGCCTTATGGTTAGAAATTGAACAAATATCGTTGGAATAGCTCTTAAACATTTCCGTATAAGATATCCGGAAATAAATTGCAAGGCAAAAAAAGCTTTTGTTTTTTAAGCACTTTTATCGCGACCCAAACCCGGAAAAACAATCGGTTTGAATACGCCTTTTATGAGGGAAGCCATACGTTATCATGTATTCAAAAAATATTTTTATCCATATATTGTATTATTCGCCCTATTAAACCGCTTTGAAAAACCTTTGGCCATCTGCCTTTGATTTTCCTTTCGCAATCAGGGGGTTGAAAGGGCCAAATTTATAAACCCTTGAAAGCCGCGGATATAAAACGAATTTAAAATTTTTTTTGAATAAAATTCATTTTTTGCTCTTGACAAAATATCTTAACAAGTCTAAAAAAAACATTGCGCTGAATAGCATTCACTTTTTATCCTAAACAAAATCTCAACCCAAACATTGTATTCGCTGAATATAATTCAACCATAGATTAGTTCGCTTTTTCAGTTAATTGTTGCAAATCGTTTTTTATCTTATTGCCTAAAGGAGGTGAAGCTATATCTTTATGCTTTCTGCATACAGCAGAAAGAAAAACGACCTACCAAGATGTAACGCACAACATTAAAATGTATTGATCGGCCGACGGCACGGCCCTTATCCATCAAATTTAAAAGGTCGTTTTAAGGCTGTTGCCGGCAAAGGCCAAATTTTAAAGAAAGGAGGTGATAAAAAGTCAGTTCGGAGGAGACTTATTGCTGTTCCTCTGATACTGAGAATGACTCTGGATAAATTCTTAAGTGGAATTTAAACTATTTTGGAGGTAAAATATGGCAGAAAAACGAGATATTGAAATAAACAGCCGGGCCGACACCATTGGTCTAATGGATATGGATGTCAGACCCTACCCGGTTACACCGGTGGTTTCCTACGATGTCGTAAAACCGGTGTATGAAAAACGGAAGGCGCTGGAATTCTGTGAATGGGCCGAGGCAAACCTCAAGTTCGAAAAGAGATACGCCAAAGACGAGTCTCTGTCACATCTCAGGGTTCTGGATATCGGCCTATGGCGGTTGGGGCACAAGTTTGCCACGTCTCTGTTCGGCGAAGCCGGGGCCGAGTGCGTCTCTATCGAACCGCCCGGCGGCGACCCCTTGCGGAAACTGACGCCCTTTGGCCGTGAAGAGTATCTGCTGGAAAATAAGGAAACCGGTGAAAAATGCGGGATGGAGTTTGTCGCCGAGACGGTGAACACGCACTGCGTCACCCTGGATGTGGAGACCGCGGACGGCCAGGAAATTTTCACGAAGATGGCGGCCAACGTGGATGTGTTGATCGACGGGATGCCCCCCGGATACATGGATAACCTGGGCATCGGCTACCGACAGCTCAAGGAGGCCAACCCCAAGATGATCTATGTCTGGGTGGGTGTTAACGGCCAATGGGGCCCCTGGAAGGACAAGCAGTCCAAGTTCGGCCAGTGGGAATTAGCGCCCTTTGGCAGCTGTGCCAATGCATGGGTCCACAATACCGGTCTGGCCCAGGACCTGCTGCCCAGAGGCAAGGGCGGCGACCCGACCCGTTCGGGTATCTGGCTGGAAGACTATGTGGCCGGCGGTCAGGCATTCCTCAATGCCTGCGCGGCCCTTTACTGGCGGGACGAACTCGGCAACAGCGGCCAGATGATCGAGTGCACCGGCTGCTGAAACGCTGATGGACATGATTGACTTTGATATTACCTGGTACGGGTTCAATGCCAGTATCAAAGGCCGTTCCGGCGGCTGGGACCCCAACCTGAACCAGTATGCCTGGAACCCCTGCAAGGACGGCTACATGATGATCGGCGGGCAGACCGACAAGCTGTGGTACAACATCGGGTTTTGCTTAGAGCGCGATTACCACCAGTTCGGCCGGCTGATCCACGAAGATCCCTTCCTCAAGGAGGTGGGGGCCCGGAACGCCCTGCATGCCCTGATCAAGACCTATTCTGTGACCACCCGCTGGCTCAGAGACCAATGCAGGGTTGAAGCCGAGACCAAGCTGCTCGAGTACCAGCTTGCGGCCGGTCCGGTGCTGTATATTGATGAGGTTGCTGAGTTCCCGCATTTCAAGTACCGCCCCTGGCAGTATGTCCAGGAGACCGACTACGGCCCGCTGCTGATCGCATCGAGCCCGTCCTCCTATCAGGTCTATGCACCCGTTCCGGTGCAAATGGATGGGCAGGGATCTCGGATTTGACAACTATGAAATTTACATGAAATGGTGTGGAATAGACCAGAACCGAGTCAATGAATTCAAACAAAAGGGGGTGATGTAATGGCAAAAGACCCAAGAGTAACACGCATAGAAGACCTGCCAGGCCCCAAGAGTCAAGGGCGAAATGGATGAGTTCAAGATGCCCTACGAAGAGTACTGCAAGCAAGCTTTTGACGTGGGCAACGAGCACGCCAAGCCCGAGGCGCTCAAAGGCCTCAAGTGGCTGAGCTGCACCATGTACATCTTCACGCCGCATTCTGTGGCCAACCTGGCCGAACATGGTGCTCAGGTGGTCAAGATCGAGATGCCGAGGATGGGGGATGCCATGCGGCACACCTCTCCGTTTAACGAGTGCTATCTGTATCCGCTCCATGACACCCGTCCCACGACCGGAACCGGTCTGGGTTTCACCAACGCCAATCCCAACAAGTACTTTCTGACCATGGACTACCACATCCCCGAGATGGTGGAGGTCTTTTACGGGCTGGTGAAAAAGTTCGACGGGCTCACCGAGCTGTATCGTCCGGGAACCCTGGACAAGTGGAAGATGAGTTACCGGTACCTGTCTGAAATCAACCCCCGGTTCATCTATGTCTGGGGCGGCGGTTTCGGCTACGGTCCCAAGATTTTCGGAGGTTCCTACGACATTTTGGGCCAGGCCCACGCCGGACTCGCTTCGGTGACCGGTATGCACGAGTACATGGGCGGCCATGCCACCAAGCAGACCAACTGGGTCATTGACTGGCAATCCGGCAACCTGATCTCCTGCTCGATCCTGGCGGCCATTCACCATCGCAGAAAGACCGGGCTGGGCACCATGATCGAATTCTCCCAGGTACAGGTCCCCACCCGCATGCTCGGACATTCCTTGCCCATGTACGGCAAGTTCGGTATCGTCCGCCAGCGCTGGGGCAACTGGGACACCCAGCTCTGCGCCCACGGCATCATCCTGTGCGGCAAGTCCGATTTTCCGGATGCCGACAATCCGCAGGACAAGTTCTGCGCGCGCTATGTCATGGTCAGTGCTTTCCAGGATGCGGACTTCAAAGAGCTGTGCGCCATTACCGGCAATAACCAACTTTATGATAAGTATAAATCTCATAATGAACGCTGCGAAGGCGAAGCTCAGGTGGAGATCTACACTGCTCTGGAAAAATGGGCCGAAGATAAAACACGGTCCGAAGTTGCCAAGACCCTGCAAGACGCCGGTCTTTTGGCCGAACCGGTCCGCAACGACCGTGAGGTTTACGAAAGCCCGCACTTCAGGGAAAGAGGCACCGTCCGCTGGCTGGACGATCCTTTGTTCGGCGATATGCTGGTCCACTGCGGTTACAGCTGCGGACACATGGAAAAAACCCCGAGAAGGATCAACTGGCACTGGCGTCCGGTAGGTGCGGACAATAAAAAAGTCTACCAGGGCTGGCTCGGCATACCGCTTAGCACGATTCAGGAGTGGTATGACAAGGTCTGGATATAAAAAAGGAGGTGGTATAGTGTGTGATATAATTTGGTGCAAAAATGAAGTGGATGGGAAAGACTGTGACACCATCAACTACCTCGACCCCTACTATTTCTGGAATTGGGAAGGCAATATCGCTTGTGCCGGGTGCGGTACGGTGTACTACATTTACATGATTAATGGGTTTATGTACAAGGGGCCCGAGGAAAGGCCCGGTGAGAAGCACGACATTAGGCCGCTGTATGCGGATATGCCGTACCAGGGCTATGCCAACTACAGGCCTGCTACCGAGGGCCGAACCCGACCGTACGAGTGCATGCCGAGATCCTGGTTGACGGGTACCGCCGACATGTGCAAATTCAGCATCCGGGGCCGGCCAATGCGGGGATGGCGCCCGCAACCGCCGTCTGCCGGTTTGGCCGGAACTTTTGGTTTTAACTGGGATATTCAGAAACTGTCGCCCGAGGTGTGGGAAGAATATCAACAAAAACTCGCTGCCGGTGAAGTCAAGGACTGGTAACGTAGAAAGGAGTGTCTTATGGCAGAGTTAACACCTGAAGAATTTCTGGAACAAATAATGATTCCGGAAAAATCGAGTGATCACATATGCTGGAATTGCACAGGCTTGAAGCCGGTTCTCAAGGGCTCCAAATTTCCGCCCGCAGACATTATCGGCTGGTGCAAAAAGATCCACTGGCCCCATTACTGGTGCGTAGCAGACTTCAACGTGGTCAAAAAGTGCTATGCCTTTGAAGACAAGAAGAAGAAGTAGCATGGAAGAAAATGTAATCAAGGAACTCGATACCCTCAAGGGGATGCTGAACAACTGGAAAAGAGGTTTTTTAACCTGGGCATCCCCGGACGGGGATAACGATTATGTGCTTTTGGAATTTCGTGAAGAAATCGATTCGCAGCTTTATCCCTATGTCACAAGATTGCTTGAGACCGAACATCTCAGCCAATCCGAGGCTAGAGAGTTCATGGATTATTGCTATGCCCAGATTGAAGATCTTCGCGACCAGTTAGATAAAGTGGAGACCAACGAAAGTAAAAAGGAGGTTTGATATGCCTGAAAAATGTCGTGTGGGTATCTGCGGCTTTGATCCCATGCTTGTCAAAGGATATATCGCTCAAAACATGAGAGCCATTTGGTGGCACATATCCGATGAGCTGTATGATGAGTTTGACATGAAGCCGGGAATGAAGGTTAAAGGCAAACTGCTCAAGATTTACGACGGCAAAACCGGTTTGGAGTCCTCAGCTCCCAATGAAGATTTTGAGTGGGAAACCAGCAAAGAGACCGGCATTGTCGTTTTGGTTCCGCCGGATACAGTAAGAAAATATAAGCTTACGGCATTTATGTTTGCCGATCTGCTTATCGAGACGATAGACGGTAAAGACGTCTATCCCGGCGAAGAAAAGATAAGCAAGAAATGGTGGCCGGATGACAAGATGAAATTGGCTTATACTCTGGACTATCTCGGATAGCCATCATAAACCCATAACAAAACACCCTCTCCCCTGCTTGCGGGGGAGAGGCCCAATTGCAACAATAATCCCCCTTTTCGGTTTGCACGGAAGGGGGATTTTTTTGCCAAATAGACTTGTTATTTTTGCCTTTATATACTATTAACTCAATTTCGAACGAAACATTGTTAAAAATTGATTGCCACCAAGGCACCAAGCTATTTTTTCAAATTTTTCTTTGTGTCTTGGTGCCTTGGTGGCGGAAGAAAGTTTTTTGCCATCAGAAAACACAAATTTTATTGTTAAGAAACTAACACTGTAAAGGGTATAAAGGAAACAAAATGACCGAAGAAACCAAGAAAGAAGAAAATCTCAGAAGCCGTTGATAGAAGACGAAATATATCCCCAAGAAGAACCGGATCACCCGGGATGGCTGTCCATTGGTGAAATTCTCAAGATATCAGACCCTGTTTTTGAAAAGAGCAAGTTTCTCATTGGGTATCATCATTCAAGTAACGTCTATGCGTTGGCCGGTGACACCCTTACCATCGTAGATCCGGGAAATGATTATACCATTTTTAATGAACTTGAAAAGTTGGGGTTCAGTATTATGGACATCAAAAAGATCGTTCTCACCCATGGGCATCGGGATCACTGCATGGGCGTATTCGAATTTTTGAGATATCCTCCGGTATGGGAAAAAAAAGAGATCGAGATCATTATGCATGCCGCCGGTCCCCTGGAGTTTAAAAAAACGCTTCAAGAGTACGGATTCACTCCCACCGAAATCAAAGGAGGAGAAACCCTTGAGCTGAGCGGTTTTGAATGGGAAGCGATCCACACGCCCGGCCATACCATCGACAGTATCTGCCTGTATCACCAGGCGACCAAAACGGCCATTACCGGTGACACCGTACTGCCCAACACCATATCAGATGCTGACAAAGCCGGTGGCGGCAGTCTGGACCATTATTTGTACGGGCTCAGGCAGCTCATGACAAAAGAGATTGAAAACATCCTCCCAGGCCATGATGTGCCCGTGGCGCGTACCGGTCGTCACACCATCGAGCAAACCTACGAGGCTCTGATGATGCAAGCCATCGACGTCACTTCGGAGGATAAAATATCCTGGATGGAGGGGGCCTCGAAGCTGGCTGAAAAAGGGCTTTTGGGAGAGGTCGTGTTTTGTTGTGACAAAGAACTGGCCCTCAGACCGGGAAATGTGTCGGCCATGCAGTCTAAGGCCCTTGCCCTGAACGATATGGGCCGCTGTGAAGAGGCCATTGAAATCTTGGATCAAGTTCTGGAAAAACACGGCGACAATGCGCATGCCCTGGCGGCCAAGGGCCATGCCCTGCTGGGTCTGCAAAAATACGAAGAAAGCCTGCCGTACTTTGATGATGCCCTGGCCCTAAACCCGGATATCGAGGAAGCCCTGGTGTTCAAGGGTATGGCGTTGACCTTTTTGGGCAGACACGACGAAGCCATGGAAATCGAAGCTTTCAAGACAGCGTTTGCCGAACGATTCAAGCATGAAATTGATAAACGTCAGCAAGAAAAAGAGCAAGGTGAGACGGATCAAAGCACTTAACAGGGAGAAAAGACAAATGAAGGATGGGTATTTGGCACTGCTTGAGGCTGCAAAAGCTCTGGTAACCTATATTGATAAAGAGTATGTTTTTGACAAAGCCTCTGCCGGGGGATGCAGTGGTATGGACTATCATCTATCGGACAAATTTTATGATTTAATTGTCGATACCAGAAAGACAATCAGCGACGTTGAAAACGGACCGGAAGACTCTGATACGGACATGAAAGAGAAGCAAACGTAAGGCTGTTTGAGGCAGTCAAAGCCCTGACAACCCACATTGAAAAAGAGCGTGCCTTTGATAAAGTCAATGACATGGGACCGGTTGGTATCGAAACCTATCAATCGGACGCGTTTATCGAAATCATTCAAAGGACCAATAAAGCCGTAGAGGAAGCTGAAAACGGATTATTATAAGGGTTGGCCTGTTTGCCTGTTGTCCGGTTCGCCAGTTTTCATTGATTAACAGGCCAACCGGCAACCGGGCTAACCGGCCAACCGTTTCAGTGTGTAGAAAGACCTTTTTAATAACACAGTATTGGATCTTAACGGTATCATGAAAACCGAGATTAGGGAGCATATATGGCCATAGAGCAAATCACTTACGAAGAGTATATGAAAAAGATCGATGAGCTTGAGAAGCGCTATTTGTCCGATGAAAAAGGGTTTCCTCCGGGTGCCAAGGAAAAAGGATTGGAGATCTGCGCGAAATTCCGGCGAGAGGTGGCAGAGGGTGGTCCTGAGAACTTTGAATATTGGATTGATACGCTTTATGGGCTGCCGATGCACAAACCAATCAAACCCGAAGAAAAAGATGAATAAATCCGTCCTTATATTGGAGCCACCATAAAAAAATTCTTGCATAGAAAACCATGAAAAAAGAAAATATTCAATATGTTGACTGTGCGCACTGCGGGGTCAGGGTGCGTAAAGAGGAAGCCGTTGACTACAAACACAACCTTGTTTACGGTGAACACTACCACTGCCGGGAATGTGATCCCAAAGGGGTTTGGGATTGCGTGAGTCATCATGTGGATATGGACGTGCACTGACTCTGTTAAAAGTTATCTGTTATCCGTTAATTCTTATTCGGAGCAGCTTTATCATAATCACTTGAGAGTCTAAAGTTCTTACGTCATGCCGGACTTGATCCGGCATCCACAATTCATATGGTCCTGATAATATTCTGGATTCCCGCTTTCGCGGGAATGACGGCACCCAGTTTGTGCTTCTATCAATTTCAATGGGTTAGAAGAACTTCGGACTGTACAGATAATCATAAACCCGATAAATAATAACCAATAACGTAAAACGTAAAAACCCAATTGAGATTAACTCAATTGGGTTTTTACATGCGTTCGATCAACTCCGGCGGCGGATCGGTGTGAGGCTTGATTTTCTCCTTGACCTCGTCACTTAATGCAATGATATCAATCTGAGATAAGGACTTGCCCGTATCGACAAATTCGATTTTCGCTGCTTGGCTCATCACCGTTGTATGGCCGGACAGGACACCCCTTTCCCGGCAATGGATTTCCTGATGGTGCCATCCCTCATCCCCAATGACAATGCTGTAGCAGAAACTGCCGTAAACGGTCTCCATGATCCTGGCTTCGGTAATCGGTCCATCGGTTATCAAGCAAACGCTCCCCTTTTCCATATCCCTTTGCTCAAAGTGATCTTTTTGCAATAAAACCAGATCCTGGATGGCGATTTCTTTTTTGGCCAACGGTTTTCTGGTGCGTGCAGCAACAAAATCCAATACGGTGCGGTGGTTTTCCTCATCCGTATGTGAAAAATGCTTATAATTCAAAGCCCCATGAGAGTGAATCCATCCATTGATCATTACGTCTTCCGACAACGATTCCTGGAATTCAGCAATCCTGTTGGAACCAAGGGTGGTATAGTCTTGAAGGTTCAGATCGTTTTTCGGCAATCCGATGTCTACAATGAGTTCAGGATGGTCATTGTTTGCAAGGGTGAATCCATACCATTCAAAACTCTTTTCGAAAATCACGCCAACCAGTTCACTGATTTTATATGCCTTATCCTTAGCATATTCGGTCATCAATATGTGTTGGGGCAGGCTTCCAAGTGTTATTGTAAGGGGCTCCGGTCGTTTCAGCTGTGAAAGATCTTTAAATCTCATCCCAATCTTTCCTTCACAGTGTTCTGATCCACTACAAATTCACCGGTGTAGTTGCCGGGGAGCCGGTACAAGTCTTCAAACAAGACCCGGTGAATGATGCTGATCAGTCCTCTGGCCCCGGTTCCTTCCTGTTCGGCACGTCGCGCAATTTCAGTCAGCGCACCATCCGTGAACTCAAGGTCGATGCCCCATGCTTTAAGGTCGTAAGTGTATGCCAATAAAGCGCTGCCTTGGCTTTGGGTCATGATATCTTTTAAGTCCTGGGTTGTCAGTTGATCATAAACCACTCTTACAGGAAAGCGGCCCACAAGCTGTCTTTCCATACCAAAGGAAACGAGATCATCTGCCATGAGAAAATGGCGCCAATTGCCCTCAAGACTCTGTCGGGCCATTCGTTTTTTAACGATGGTGTCCAAATTTTCAAACGCACCGCCGGCAATGAACAGCACGTGTTTGGTTGACAGGGAGATTCTTTCCTTTCCCATGTGGACCGTGTTTTCCGAGCCGTCGACCATATGCAGCAGCCCCTTTTGTACACCTCTGCCGGACACGTCCTTGTAAGCGATGGTTTCCGTGGCAATCTTGTCGATCTCATCAAAATATACAATCCCCATCTGCGCAACATTCGGATTGCCGCCGGCTGCTAAGAGTAGGTCAATCAGTATATCACTGGCATTCTGTCCCACATAACCGACTTCACTAAATTTGGTCATATCTTCATGCACGAAAGATACCCCCACCAGGTTAGAAGCGGTTTCGCCGGTGTATGTCTTGCCGCATCCGGTGGGACCGATAATCATAATGTTGGCTTTTGGCGTTGTTGTATTCTGAAGTGCAATATCAATGTCTCCACCGCTATCTGTCATCCCTTTTTTAAGTGCCTGGCCCAGTCTCCGATAGTGAAACGCAATGGCCGTACACATGATTTTTTTCCCTTGCTCCTGCCCGATGACAAAGCGGTCCATATCCGCTTTTAAATCAGCCGGGGTCTTGTTAAACTCGATAATCTCTCTTACGGCGTCATATTCCTGGTCCGCTCTCATTTGTACGATTTTCTCTTCAATTCGCTCCCGGCGGCGTTCCCGGTGCTGCTTTGATATTCCGTCATCCATTGTGCCTTCTTTCAATTATTAGGTTTTTTGAGCAAAAAAAGTTTTAGTCGGATAAATCAGTGCCCTCAGTCACTGATAGGCCAAAGGCTTTGAGGAGCGGACTGACGTCCTTGAGGGTCTAAAGCATAGCGCTCCTCGAACGTAGTGCTCTGTCAAGCAAAGCGCTCACATTTCCCGGTTTGCTTTAGCGCGTTCATGCAAAAGCAGAGTTTCAAAATGATATCGCATCAATTTCTGATTAGTTAACAAAGGGTTAAGGCGATATAAAGATCCGCACAAAAGGATCTCCTCGGGTGAATTTGCAAACTTAAGATATGCATTATCGACTTTACCTATTATCGACATAGTGAGGGCATACTCATCTTTAGTTGCCAGAGAAAATAAGGGACTTTCCATGGGCGTCTTCAGCCGGACCCGCCTAAACTTCAAATTTTCTTCGGACAGATCATCCTCAACGTTATCGAGAATGCTCAGAAAACTCTCTTTCAGACCATATTGTTTTACAATACCGCTGATTTGGTTAAAAACATCCCGCCGAAAGGGTTTTTTTTGTTTCTGTTTGGCTCGTTTTTGCTTTATGTCCTTTAGTAAATCCATCTTTCAGTCATATCCGGTAGTCTTCAAAGTCTATTGTGGGTATATACACCCATGTGCGATCCAGGCTGTGATAACCGTTTCGACGTCGGGCATCGTAACCATAACGCAAAGCCGTGAGGCCCCCTTCCAGGATCCTGATGGCATTTTCTGCTGTAAACTCATCGGGTGGTGCGAAATGCTGCATACAGATTTCTTGCCCGGATTTGTGGCGAAGCAAAAATGGGTGTTTGTACTTTTCCATGACAAAAGGCCTGAAAGGCGTATAAGTTGAAACCGCTACCCGGCAGGCCGGAAATAAATAACTGCGCGCGTAGTAATCCTTAAGGACGAACTCTCCGACGCGTTTATATACAAAGTATTCACCCCTATAGCCGTTTTTTCTTGTAAAGCCGAAACCATCTATCTCCATGGAGCCCGTATCTGCAATATAAAGCAGTGTTGCAGCATGCTCCGGTTTGGCTTGACTGAATTGCAGGCGTATTTGCAGTGCCTTTGTTAGACGATCATGCTCTTTCGCCAAAATTTTTGCATGGACGGCTTCATGGAACCAGTCGCGTAGCTGGTGAGTTGAGAGCAGTCCATTTCCGGGAGTTTTGAAGATCGGCTTTTGATTTTCCAGCCCCGTAAGGACTGCCTGTAGATGTTCCACATGACGATATGTTTTTGCCTCTTTATAATATTTTCCGGGGATGTCGATCTTTTCACCGATTAGGTCCAGTATCTCCTCATCTTTCAGTTTTTTGCGACACATCCCTCTGTTTTTCCTGATAAAATAAGGCATTACCTGGAAAAGAATTGTTTTAAGCGTATCATCTAATAAAATACCATCGATCGCGCGTGTAAGCTGATATTTTCTTAAGAATTCTTTGCGCCGGCGTTTATAATCATAGGCGTTGATTACTTCGTAATTTTCTAAAATAGAGTGAATACTAAACGCTTTTACAAAATGTTTGTCCTGATGCGTAATAATTGTTTTTGATACCGGATGCCCGGGATTTTCCATGGGTCTTTGCGGCCGCAACAAGGCTTGGATCTCTTTTTCTATTTCCGGGTCAAGCAAAAGAGGCAAGTATATGAAGTCTGACTCCACTAAACATTCCATATCAGAATTAAATAGTTGCCTCATTATTTAACTCTCCAGCCCCGGCCCGGACAACCCTGAAAACTGGCCGGGCCGGACCAAAATATTGATTTTGTTTTTACCGCGAAGATCACGAAGGTCTCGAAGAATAAAGGGAAAAATAAAATCTTCGTGTTTGTTCGTACACTTCGTGGTGGAAAAATTATTTACCAAAAAAACTCCACAATTAAGGAGCTAACCAGCGATATCCCCCTTCTTGGGGTTTTATCGCGCGAATCGGCACATACAGATATTTTTCTCCTGCTTCTGTTTGTTCAGATACTGCAAATTCCAATGCGGTACCTTCGATTTCTTGTCCCCGGCAGAGTAATTTTCCGCCTTCAAGTTGTCGGGCGACATCTTCAGCGATGAGCTGTTCTTCGATGGTCAAATTCTTTTTGTTCAGCGTTCGATCGCACAGTTTCCGCAGTGATTTGGCCTCGTAGCTGCCGGGTTCATATATGTCAATCAAACCTTCGGCGGCATGTCCCGGCATGATTTCAAGGACGAGCGGCAGCAACTTTTCGGCTTCATCGATTTGAAGTTCTTTTTTAAGCTCCGTGTCTGGCATGTAATCTCCCTCCTTGCTAATGGTATCATTTTACAGGGATCAGGGTTCGGGGGTCAGGTCTTTTTCGCAATAGACGTTTGCAAATCGTTAGGCATCCTGTCAATTTCCGCTGTTTTATTTAAGCTTAAAATTTCACAGCACTTGTTGAATCATAAAAAACGTTTACAGGTTTTTGGCCGTCCATGAGCATTCTATAGGAATCCACCATAAATCCGGCGGCGATCTGATTCGTCATGATGACGGATGGATCCGGTTGATAGATGCAAGCCGCTCTTTCACGTTGATAGGTTTCAGGATGTCGTTTTTTTACAATGTCATACATCCCCAACAATTCCGCTGGAGTAGCACCATCATCGTTAGGATTATAGGTAACGACCTGACCCGCATTTGGACTGGATCCACCACTAATTAGGACCTTTCCTTGATCCTTGCATGTTTCACTCAGCACGATTCTGGTTTCGAAATTGTCAACGCAGTCAAAAACTGCATCATAGGATGTAATGTCGGTCTCTTTATTGAAATACGTAATCTGAGCCTTATTGTCCATGTTGAAGAGATTGTTGAGCCTTTCAGATAGTATCTCAGCCTTGTTGCTTCCAATGGCATCATAGAATAAAACCTGTCTGTTTAGATTCGTGATCTCGATGACGTCAGGGTCCATAAATGTAATGTTTTGAAATTTGGAATAAGCAAGTCCCAGCCCCACAAAAATGCCCAGGGCTCCGGAGCCGACTACCAATATGTTCTGCTGATCATTGGGTGTGTTTAGTTGTTTTCTGGCATATGATATAAGGTCATCGGAAACGTCTTGATCCATTAAAAGATTCTTGGTCTCTTCCAACACTATCCCGGTGATAATCATATCCAACACTCCATCATCAAAATGTCCGTTGGGCAAATGAGGGGAAGATATAATTTGTTCAAGCGCTTGCCATTCTCGTCCTCGCAGATAGCTAAACACTTTAAACCCTTGGTCACCATTTTTTTCATAGCAAAAACCTCTAATAATCGGTATGTTCTCTCGGAACCCTTTCTCTATCAACAACTTGTTTGCCAGTCCGTAATGGCTTAAATCCACAATGAGGCGGCACCCTTTGAACAACTCATCTATTACTGGATGCGTATAGAATCCTTCCAAGTGGGTAAGGGTGAATCGAGGGTTTAGTTTTTTGGCTGTTTCAACGAGTAGAGGGTCTAAAGACGGCGTAAGGATAACTATATGGTTAATGCCCAGGGCTGATGCCGACATTACGTAAAGTGACGCCAACAGGTCATCGTCACCAACGACACCTATTTTTGCATTGTCCAGTGCCGGCTGATTCCAGCCCTCAATGCGCAGTTGTCTGTCAAGTCTGCTTGATCGCATGGTATTTACTCTTCCATAACTCAAATCACCCGTGGGGCGGTCCGAAAAGGGATATTTCCAGTGGGTAATCAGAAGCAAGCCGGGGACCCATTTTTTCTATATCTTTCAGTCTTTTGCTGAGATATTTCACTTTTGCTTCAAGATATTCATTGTCAGGATCGGACCTGAGAGCCGTCTCAGTATCGCGTAGCTGGATCCGCAGGTCGAGGTATTCTTTCTCCAAACGTCTGATTTCTCCACGCAAGAGCTGAAACTCTTCCATCTCCTGTGCGTCATCATAAAGCCACATACTCATAGTACACCTCATTATTTATTATGAACAACCTATCATGTTCAGCCGCATTTGCGTTGCATTCTTTGAGACAAGATTATAAACTATAACGACTTTAAATCAAAGTGGCAAGTTCCTAAAATTTCGGGCGCGTGTTTACCCGGCTTATTTTTGATAAACCTTATTTCATTGACAAACAAACTTTCGGATCTGTAAACAGGTCATGTAAATTATATTGCTCCGTTACTATTTAAAGTGCTCAACTTCGGTTAGAGAAGGATACCCAACATTATGCCACCAAACCGAACAACCGCTTGCTTTGGCTCGACCCCAAGCGCTTTAAAACGATTCAAGACTTGACCAAAATGCGCCCCGACTGTGGTGCATCGATCGATGACTTCTTTGTAATAGACAACGAGCTTTTACTGATTGTCGATCTGGTTCATATCGGCAGCATTCTTAATCCATACAACAACCCATCGGCATCTTATGTGAGAACCCATGGTGTAATTGTCCACAGCCATATTTGCCCCGAATCTCGTCCGATATTTTGGGGGGAACCGTTTTTACTGCTTCCTCTGTCCTATCATTTAAATGAAAATTTAACGGCCTACGAAGATATTGGAAAGGTTGTGGGAAATATTTCCTGTTCTTCGGGATCATTCCTAATGCTGCCGATCCGCGAGGATGCACCAACGCCCTTGGGTTGTCTGATGGATGAGGCGTTATCAAAAGAAATAGGGGCACGGATAAAGATTCCAAACGGAACCTATCGAGTTTTTTTTGAGCAATTTGAGGTGACCGAGGGGGTGAAAAAAGAACACTATCGAAATATTGCTGTTCAGAAACAGTAGGAGTCTTTTACTTTTTCATCCAAAGATAGCTTAACTTCTGAAGGCTTAATGGCTCTTGTAAACGGTTATCATCGCTTTGTTCACAAAGCTTTCGAATGCATCTGCTAAGCGCCATTCTCCTTTCCGGATCCTCAAAGAAAGGGTCAAGCGGGAATCTTCCTATACAGGATTCAGTAACCCAAACATGGATACATTGCGGGCAATTGTATTCCAAAGGGCCTGTTTTTTGACCAGCTATTCTAGCATCAAGTCCTTCTTGTATAATATCATTTTCATTAATCTCTGATTCACAAAACATACAATTCATAGACACTCCTTAAAACAATAAAATCGCAATGCGATTTTATTATATAATATCAATAAGTTCGATTTTAAAGGTCAGGGTTTTGCCTGCAAGGGGATCGTTTTCATCCAAGACGATACTGTCTTCAGTGAAGTCTTTAATGGTAACCATTGTGTACTTTCCATCTTGAGTGCGAACTCTCAGCCGTTTCCCAATTTCCAGGCTGATTTCCTGGGGAAAACCTGATTTTTCCATAACTGATACTAATTTTTTATTATAAACACCGTAAGCATCCTCCGGGGAAAGTGTGATGGTTTTTGTGTCCCCTTTTTGCATTCCGATCACCGCGTTTTCAAAACCCGGGAGCATGTTTTTCTCTCCGATTGTAAACTCGAAAGACTCCTCGTCCATGGTAGAACCGAATACCGTTCCGTCTTCCAAATAACCTGTAAAGTGGACTTTTACTTTATCACCAATTTTTGCCTGGGTCATATTTTCCTCGTTCTATCCTGTTGTTGGAATTTTATTTCATCTTACCCGCCCAATGGATTTTCTGGAACGCCTTTTGATAAATTTTCGAAGGGTCTGTGGCCTGATGAATGTCAAAGATAAGCATACGAAATCGTAACCTTGACTTTTCAACAGCGTTTTGTCAAGACACTTTTACCAAAATCGATGAATTCGGGATAGGCATGAATGTAAAACCTAAGTTGAGTGATTTAGGTAAAAGACGGTTTCACCGTGTAGCCATGAATCGATGGGGTCAGGGTGTCTGAAATAATCTCTGATGGCCGATGCCAACTGCAACGCATCTGCTTGACACCCCATTTCCCGGGAACGATCGATTAAACGTGAATGGACGGTATGAAAGATTTCGCGAATCTTTTGGTAACAACGGAGCCTGCCCCTGTGATCCCTGGACTCAAAAATCATTTTACAGTGCTCCGCACTTGTGGAAGAGCATGTTCGACACACGGCAGGCCTCACCGGATACACCCTGCACACGCCATCTTTCAAAAAGATACAGGGCAGCTCATGCCGAATCATTGCCACGTCATAAGGGCTTAGATCCTCTATCCGATGTAGTATCATTTCGACCCTGCCCCCAATCTCTTTTTGTTCGTGATCCGTGAAGCTCTTCGCGACATGATATCCGATAAGCAGCGCTTCCGGAGCCGTCACCATGGGCAGATTATAACAGCAGTAATGGCAACCCGGCTTGCAATCTAAAGGCTCGGGCAGAGACTCGAGTGACGTAAATTCCTGAATGGCTTGGTCTGTCCAATATAGGGCGTCCGAAGCCAGTTCCAGCGCTTTGTTTTGAAAATTTTCCATCTTTTTTTATCTTTGATAGATTGTTATAATCTCAAAAATATTTTCTTTGACACCATAGCAGGATAAAGAGGATAAATAAAGGTATCTGTCTGTTTCGAGCCCGATGCGCTATCCAAAAAAAATCACATGAAAGGAGCGAGCCATGGCGTCATATAAACAGGG
Organism: uncultured delta proteobacterium; assembly: GCA_963790095.1. Taxonomy (GTDB): domain Bacteria; phylum Desulfobacterota; class Desulfobacteria; order Desulfobacterales; family UBA11574; genus JAAXQD01. The sequence continues at coordinate 20,068 of CAWBNO010000019.1, forward strand.
TATAGCTTTTCGTTATATACAAAGCACCAAGTATCACCGGGATCGTCCGATGAGAGATGATCTGGGTTCTATCCCGGCAACGAATCATTTAAAAAACTATCCGGATGCAGCGCGTGTGCAATTGCCGCAACCCGACCTGAGCCGACCGGCCGATCTTTGGCAGTGCTTGGCCCGAAGGCGCTCAGAACGGAATTATACATCTGATCCCCTGGGTCTTGACGATTTTGTCAGGCTGCTTTGGGCGGCCCAAGGCGTGACCGCAAGAGCCGGGAGCCATCTGCTCCGAACTGCGCCTTCAGCCGGTGCCCTTTATCCTTTTGAAACATATCTTTACGTTGACCGGGTTGAAGAAATTCCCCAGGGGCTTTATCATTTTAATGTTGCCGACTTTGTTTTGGAACGTTTGAAGAACGGAAATTATAACAGGGATATTACCGATGCCAGCCTGGGGCAGCCGGTGGTTCGACGTGCCGCGGTTGTCTTCATCTGGACCGCAATGATGCTCAGATGCATGGTCAAATACCGGGACCGGGCAGTGCGGTATATTCCCATGGATCTGGGCCATGTTTGCCAGAACGTTCAGCTGGCTGCAACGGCCATGGGCTTAGGTTCTTGTCCCATCGGTGCCCTTTTCGATGATGACATCAACGAATTGTTGGGCGTTAATGGTGAAGAAGAGACGGTGTTGTATCTGATAACCGTTGGAAAACTCCGATAGTTTCAATCCGGAAACAGCCATTTTTGAATTGGAAACGAATCGGAGAAAATTTTATAACCTGGCCATTTACGTTGTCAGAATTTCAATGATGGGGGGGATGACATTGGTGGCGATATCCGTTTGGGAACCGCCGCCCAAAACCACTTCCAGTCGGCCGCCGGACACTTCTTCGGCAGTTTCTTTCATAAACCGTGCAATCTCCTGAAAGCAGCGGCCGCTCAATCCCAGACTTCCGTAGTCTCCCTGGTGGGTGTCAAAACCGAAGTACCAGAAGATCAGATCCGGTTTAAAATCTTTAACCCGGGGATAGAACTCGGTTTTGATGTTGTCGGCATATTGTGCGTCTATATTATTTACTTTTGGGTCCCTGCCCCAGAATCCCCAGGCACTGCCGGGTGCCCGAATGTCCACTTTGGTACCGTCTTTAGATTCAGACGCCATGCCGCAGCAGCAGACGTGGAGCACATCCGGGTCGTTTCTGAGCAGATCCCGAGTGCCGTCTCCATGGTGGGCGTCCGTATCCATAATTGCAAAACGCTGGACGTTGTGAATCTCCCGCAGATAGGTGATAGTGATCACCACATCGTTGAAACAGCAATACCCCCCAAAATAGTCTTTGCCTGAATGATGGCCGCCAGCGCCGATGAAAGCAAATGCATTGTGGATCTCCCCGGTACAGATCTTCTCTCCGGCCAGAACCACACCGCCCACAGAATGCCATGCGGTCGAACAGAGATGGTCTGATTCCACGCCCCGGATGAGTTCCGGAGTATGCACCTTCAGGATCCATTCCTCCTCAATGGGCGGCGATTCATATAAAATGACGTTATCCCGCGTCAACAGGTGGTCTATGGCTTCGGGGAAATCTTCCAAACGGGCGCCCTGGGTAAGGTAACTCCTTCGACTGAAGCTGGGATGGTAGAACACACCGGTTTTTTTCATAAAATATTCCTTAAAAAATGTTGTGTCGCCCCGGCAGGTTACGCTTTTGGAAATATGGTATTCCCTGGGAAACGAGATACAGTTGCTTAACCGGTTTTATTTTAAAGAAAAAAGGACGGGAGCTGCAAAGAACTTCAATTATTTTGGGTCGATTAAAAATCAGACAGGGCGGGTTTCCCCAGAACTTTGAGGTAAGAAGTATCATTCAGATACGAAATTGTCCATTGCCCGTCTTTATATTTAAAAAGGTTCGTACTTGCCGTATCCTGTTGTATTCGCCAGAAGTTGCTCATGTCGATTCCGATCAGGCTGCAGCAGATCACCTTGTTCGGCACCCGATGGGCCACCAGAGCAATGTTTTCGTTGGTGTGCTTTTCAAGCAGATTTTCAATGGCACCCATGGTGCGCACGCGAACCGCTTCAAGGCTTTCACCTTTGGGAAAGGTCACCTTATGGGGCGCCTTCAACCAGAGGTCATAAAGGTCCGGATATTTTTTCTGAACCTCCACCAGGCCCACGCCCTCCCATTCCCCGTAGCTGATGTCGATAATAGCGTCAAGGGGAGTGACTTTGATATTTTGGAATTTTGCTATATTTTCAGAGGTTTCCATTGATCTGGAGAGGGGACTGCTGTATATTGCGTGGAGGGTTTCGTCTTTTATCGCCTCCCCCGCCAGGTGCACCTCTTTTTTCCCGGTTTCATCCAGAGGGATATCCATGCGTCCCCTAAAAACCTCTTCCAGATTCCAGGCAGTCTGCCCGTGACGAACAACGTATACTTTGGCGGCCATGTTTAGAACCTCCATATATATCGGCGCTTGGAAACGTTATCTCGACAATTTTTTTGATGTTCAATATATTTCTAAATTGAGCGATTATAGAAGCCGTTAGCGACTTTAGCAATGTATATTTATTTATAATTATTATTTTTTATTGCCCTGACACTATTTGAAACGCTCAGTTTAGGATATTGGTTGTCCGGATACAAGTGGTTTGGATTAAGACGTGCGCTTTCGGTTCTGCATTCATAAAATGATGGAAGGTCTTAATTTTAGACACGTTGAATCATTTTAGGCAGTTCAGGCGTTTAAACATTAAGATGCTTTTTGGGAAAAAGCTTAAATTCGGAGATTTTTGAGATCTAAACCCCTTTAATCTGCTGGTGTAATTCTCTGGTTTTTTCCATCCGTGCCCGATCGCGATCTTTGGCCAGTCGACGGATGCTTTGATCGGCAGATGTCATTTCCGAATCACTGTAATTTTTCTTCCCGGCAAATCCGTCAATAAGAATACGATACGCATAAATCATCTCTGAAATCAAAGAGATTGGATATTCACGGCCTTGCACTTTAAGAGTCTGCAAACCCAGATCCACATACTGCTTCAGCTCTTCACCGGTTATGGCAAAGGCAACGTTCGGTCGTTGACGGATTCTATCATTGATGTCGGTAATTTCTTGGGAGCTTTTCCCCTTTCGGCGCATCACTTTTTCCCGCTGGGCCTCGGTGAGCAAGCAAAACCGGAAACAGCTTCCGCTTCTGTCCGGCCAACCTTCATACTCAACGATTTCATTGCCGTCTTCATCGTGATACACTTTTTTTACATAAGAGTCGCTGGTAAATTCATGAAACAAACAATTTCCGACACCACCGATGCAACGGTTGCCATGGATCAAAATCTCGGTGAGAACACCAACTTCGTCAGCCTCTTTTTTAAATTTGCTTAATTTTTGAACGGTATCGATTTCGGTGCTGGTCACGATCTGTGTGGCACCTGCGTCTCGATAATATTCCATCTCTTCCCGATTCTTGATATTACAGCCAACACTGGCGTGGATGACCAGTTCCGGATAGTTGCGGTGAATGAGTCGCATGAGATCCGGAGTTTTGACGATAACCCCTTCTATCCCAAACTGTGCCCATTTGGAGACTTTGTTAAGCACCCGAATAAAATGCTTTTCCTGAATTTCCGCATTAATGGCCACCCGTATTTTTCCACCCCGGGAATCGGCAATGCGAACCGCTTCTCTGATTTCACTGTCTTCCAGTTCCCAGGCGCATTTTCTCCGGCTGAAACCCCTTGCTCCCACATAGACGGCATCGGCGCCGCTGTCTAATACGGCTTCCACCATTTCAAGACTGCCGCCCGGAGCCAGCAATTCGTTCATTTGAAGGACCCTCCTTAACGTTGAACCGACGTTTTTATCTTCCGGCTCATATTAAGTTTATTTTAGAGGATGCAAACGACAAATTCAATAGTATTGTATCGGCAAATGATAGAATCATTCCAAGCCAAAGAATCTATGCCTTTCAGCGGTCACTGTCAAGAAATTTTTACCCGACCACCCATGGTCACGTTTTATCTTGTTATTTCAATAATTTCTGATAAAGAACCTCGATTCTTCACCCACCCCTGCCTGGAACGAACTTTTTGAGGCAACCATCAATTCGAATTTTTCATTTTTTAGTACGTGTTCAGGGGGCGCTTCTCCGTGTAACGATATTGGCGGAGGGCTTCGTTATTTCAATGACTTAGCTGTGGGGAGACCGCGGCTCCCGCATGCTTTTTGCGGGAGAACGCGGGGGGCAGGAATGCCCCCGCTGCTAAGTCATTGAAATAACCAGACACGTAGACGTTAAAGTGAAGGGGGAAGCGCACCCTCGAACACGTACCTTTTTAATGCAGTTTGGCCGTTAACCTAATTTTTGACTTCAAACATGCTGTTGTGCAAACGCTCCGCCCTCAAACAGAACGCTTCCAGATTGGCATTGATGAGCTGGGGAAAGGGCGATCCATCGCTTTCGATGGCCAGAAAAGGCAGATCGTCCACTTGGCTCAGCGTTGAACGGAGCCGTTGATTGCCGGGGTCTGTTGCAAGCTTTCCATCCCGATTCATGGCCTCGTTCAGGATCGCTTCCGACAGGCGGTTGGGCATACACCCAAAAGGACCGATGGCGATGACCCCGCAGGTATGCGACACGATTTCGGTCAAAGAACTTCCCACCGTGAGAATGGCTTCTCCGGCCAAATTGGGTGATAAATGGCGGGAGGCGTTGTTGATGATGGATTGGATATTCAGCGGCTCTCCGTTCACCAGACCGGTGCCGGCAAGTTTCGATTGGATACGTTTTTGGTATCGGGCCATGTAACGTTTCTTCAGTAAGAATGTCAGCTTTTCTCTTTTTGACATGGTATAATCTACGAGCCCGTTATCCACCAGATAGTCGGAATAGAGGGCCCATTCTGCAATGGGTGAGCAGATGCTTGCAAACCCTCTTTTGGCGAGCCATTCTGTCAGATATTGTCGGGACAGGGAATCTCTCCGGACGAATATCTCTCCAACCAGTGAGATGGCGGGCACCGTTTCGGGGGGTCGCTTCATGGGGATCCGCCGGATGCGTCGGGCTGTCTTTTCGAGTTGTGTTTCAAGCCGGGAGAAATCCCCGATTTCGAGTGCGCCAACGATCGAGGTCCACGCATCCTCGAATATTTTGATCCCCGCTTCCACATCAACGGCATTGGCCAGGATCATGGATCGGATGTCCTCCATGACGTCGGATACGACAGCCCCCCACCATGCTTTTAGATGAAAATCGTTTCCCAAACCGGCATAGGAATTCTCGGATGTCAGGGAAAATATGGCCACGTTGGGGATCTCTTGCTTTCGAATCAGATCTTCCATGAAGATCCGGTACTGGCCGAATCGGCACGGACCTGATCCGGTGGCCATAAAGTAAACCAGGATATCGCTGTCGTTTTTTTCGTTGTGGATAAAGTTGAGCAGGGTTCCCGTGGTGAGGATCAACGGCAGGCACTCCTTGCAGGATGTATTTGCCCGCCCCAGTTTCAGAACCCCTTTGTCGGACGGTGGATACGCAATGGCGTCAATGCCCGATCCCCGAAATACTGCGGCCAGGGATTCCGTGGCCAGACGGCCCATGGACGGAAGCAGGAGTTTCACCCGGGAATCGGTCAGGGGCAGCACCTCCCCCGAGCCGGTGATCACCGTTGGAATGCCCTTGTCCAGGGTGGTCCGGGCAGGAATAAACGTCCCCTCTGGTTTGGAAACTCTTTTTTCCGCAAACAGTTTCCGATACGCGGATACGATGTCTAAAAACGCCTCGATCCGGGTTTCCAAACCCGCATCGGCAGTGTGGTTATCCAGTTCCAACGTCAACGAAGGCTTACGCCCCATGATATCCCTGAAATACCCGATAATAAACGAATCCGGACCGCAGGAAAAGTTGGTGATAAACGTCCCGAACAGCTGGGGATGCTGTTCCACGAACCGGGCTGCCTGGAGAATCCGTTGACCCAGACCCCAGTACATATGCCGTTTGCTTTTCCCGTCATCGGACAGGAAAAAATCAAAGGGGATCACCCGAACACCCCTCGATGCCAGCTTATGGGGAATCCCCATGTGGGCTTCTTCCACAAACCCGTTGTATGATCGTCCGAAAATCACCACGGCGGTCTGGTTCGGATCGGATTCCAGTTCTTCTAAAATCTTTTTCCCCATGGCCCGCATCTTTCCCACGCAGGCGGTCTGACGATCCAGGGCAACTTCAAAGGCCGCCAACGCTGTTTTGCGTTTCAGACCCATCTGAACGGCGGTGTCAACCAACGGCTTCCGGGCCGCCGACAGCCCGTGGGTCAGGTTGAGAAGCGGAGTCAGCACCCGGGTTCCTCGGGCCTGGAGCTTGTGGAGTTTTTCACGAAAGGTGGCCTGAAGATAGAACGTCTCTCCCTGGACAAACGGACACACCTGGGAGCTGGAGTTTTCGTCCAGAACCGGCACCGCCTTGAAATGGGGCAAAAAAAGGTACTCCGGAGGGGGGGCCATTTCAAGAAGGGAATAAAAATATCCGTGGGCCAGTTCCCCTGGATAGCAAAACGCGGCGTTTCTCTGGTCGATCCCTTCCTGGCTGCAGACATCGGGCACCACCGGTTCCAATCCCAGTTCCCTAAAGAACGTCGAATACAGCGGATAGTAGGTGTTCACCAGAAAGCTCCGGTTGATGCCGATCCGCTGTCTGGAGTCTTTTTTGCTTGTATCCGACCCGGGAACGGGTCCGGTACCGTACCCTTCGAAGATCAGCTGCTGCCTCACCCGGACCCGGTCCAGCTTTTCAACGTCGTAGCGGAGGTTCTTCCGCAGGTTGTAGTACCGGTTGCAGGCGCCCCCGAAGGGGTAACGGCCCCCCTCCAGCTCGATCATGGCGATCTCGCACCGCCGGTCGCACTTTTCGGCACCCCCTTTGCACACAAAGGCCTTCCCGTAGCCTACCTCCCGACGGGCCAGCGATGCCAGGTCAAACCGCTTCTTTTTCAACAATCCCTTTTCGATTCTCTGTTTGACTTCCAACGCCACCCCATAGGCCCCCATGAGTCCCGGCTCCGGGGGAACGATGATCGGTTTGCCCACAAGGGAGGCCATGGCAAGGGGAATCGCCCGGTTGTAGCAGACACCCCCCTGCATGAACACCTTGTCCCCCACCGGCCGGCTCCCTTTCACACGGTTCGAATAGTTCATGCAGATGGAATAGACCAGACCGGCCACGATATCCGCGTGCTCGATCCCTTCGTGAATGGCGTTCTTGATGTCAGAGGTGATGAATGCGGCACACTGGTCATTGAAGTTGGGGGGATGGTTCCCCGTAAGGGCCACATCCGCAATCTCCGTCATGGCAAGGCCCAGGGTTTCATGGGCCGATTCCTCCAAAAACGACCCGGTCCCTGCTGAACAGGCTTCGTTCATGGCATAGTCCGATGCCACACCGTTGGTGATATGGGTGTATTTGGCGTCCTGTCCCCCGATCTCGAAAATGGTGTCCACCCCGGGATCGAAAAACACCGCCGCCGCCGCATGGGCGATGATCTCGTTGATAACGCTGTCCGTGAGGGCGTGGAGACCGGCGATCTGCCGGCCCGAACCGCAAACCCCCAAACCGTCTATGAATATTTCAGATGGGTCGACCGTTTGCTTGACCTGGTCCAGAAGGGCCCGGTAACACTCCCGGGAAGCCCCCACCGGATCACCGCTGGTGAGCAGATAAACGCTCGCCAGCATGGCGTTGTCCGATGTTCGAACCAGCACCGCCTTGGTGGTGGTGGACCCCACGTCCAGGCCTAGAATACAGGTGTCGCCGGCACGGATCTCCCCTTTTTCCAGGGTCTTGAACGTCACCATGTCTTTGAAATCTTTTAGGGCCGGGAGCCGGTCAAAGGAACCGGCTTTGTGCTTCAACAAATCGGATGTTCCGGAAAACTGGGCGGTATCGTTCTCCAGCCCCCACAGCGCCGCCCCCAGTGCTTCAAAATAGGCCGCCTCCGGCGGAACGATCAGCCCGGGAATCTCTTGGCGCAAATATTCCACCATCATCTGGTTCCGGGCTGCTCCCCCGGTGATCATGATGTTCTTTCGTTCAACCTTTTTCAAAAGCTCCAGGATCTTGCCGGCCATCATCTTGCACAGACCCGCCGTGACCTTTGATTTGGGAATCCCTTTGTTGGTGGCGTGGGTACAGTCGGATTTGCAAAACACCGAGCAACGGCCGGAAACATGATGCGGCGCGGTGGTGGCGGCCCACTGGGCCGCCTCTTCCAAAGACACGTCCATTCTCCGAAGCTGTTGAAGGAAAAATTCCCCGGTTCCCGAAGCGCATTTGTTGCCCGTCAATACATTGGAGATCTGCCCCAGGCGGTCGAGCACGTACACCATAAAGGTTTCACCTCCGGCGGAAACAACCGCCGGACACGAAACCCCGGTGGGCTTTACGAATCGATAGGCATATTCCACAGCTTCGGGTTCGGGAATGGACGTGAGATTGACAAACCCCCGGAACTTCCGGCCCGTGGCCACAATCCGGTCGAATGAACCCAGGTCAAAACCGTTGATCGCGGACAGCAGCACCCGCTTGGGATCCCCTTCGTGGGCATGGCGTGAATATTTTACCACACGGGGGGAACCCATCACCGTTGTGGGGTTCCCCGTATCCTTCTCCGGTTCGTATTCCAGATGAACCAAGGAGATGGTGGAGGCCCCAAGACACAAACCCAGGGAACTTGTTTTTCCCGGAAGACGCTTTTTCTGATCCGATTGTCCTTTGGAACCTTCATTATTCATTGGTCGCTCAAGCCCCGAACAAGAATACAGATTTCTAATAAAATTGAAAAAATAGCGTTGAGAACATGTGCCGGCCGGACCAAAAGTATAAAAAAAACCCGTTTGTGTGTCAAAGAAAAAGTGCCGGATCATAGACAAAATAGGGACCGACGAATTTGTCCTTGTTTCAAAATTTATTCCATGCTATCAAATCGAATTCAAACAGACCTTTTATACAAACATTTTCATGATGACCGTTTAAAAGGAGGAAGAATAGATGATACAATTGAGTAGGAGTGTCGGCATAATTCTGGTTCTAATTGTTGGATTCCTGGTGCAGGTGCTCTTTTCACTGGCAGACCAAAAAGATACACCCAACAAAGCTGTCGTGGAATTTAGCAAAGCATATTTCCAGCTTGATCGATCCATGGCGGATAGAATCTGCAAAAAACAACTGACAACCGACGATGTCGATATTGTCGATCAGTATCTATACCTCGCTTCAAAAGAGGCAAACGAACGCGGGTTTGATATAAATTTCCTGAAAAACAAACTCTACCACATAGAAACCGAGACCCTTTCAAAAAATGATACCACCGCCAAAATCCGGATAACCGGCAAAACCAGAGTTGCCATCAATCCTGTTTATCCGGTTGTGGCGAAACTATTTAACATCGGTGCAACCCAGGAGGTTGAGGAAACTTTCAACGTCATCAAGGAAGACAGCGGATGGAAGGTTTGCGGGAATCTTTTTTCTTTGCCCTGATGTGGCAGATAATGATCTAACCATTCAAACCGTCTGACAATAAAACCATCTGTTTTAAACCGAACAAAATAAATTCAGATGGTTTTTTTTAAGCTCCCAAAAGGAAACGTTCTGCCTTGGGTCAGTACTTCCCAGCGACGGTAAGGAACTTTATCCATTTTAATATGCCCTCTCGGTTGCAGTTCAAAAGACTAAATTAATAAAATTGTTTCAATCGATAGAAAAATATGGAAATTATATATGCTCGTTTTCGTAAACGAGCCCGCCAGATTGTTTCTCACTACCCATCTCCCGACTTTTACCAAGATTATTCTTTCGCAAATGAAACGTCCCGTCAGTATTTTGAAACCGATTCTTTAACTGCAGAAATACGGAAAATCGTTGCAGAACACATAGAAGAAAATTTTGGACATGGCCTCGAGCATTCTATCAAGGTGGCCATCGATGCAGGCGCTTTGATGATCATTGAGAACAAACTTGCCCAACAACCCGACAACCGAATAAACCGCAGGGTCACGGTTGTCCAGTGTGCCGGTCTCCTCCACGACATCAAACGCAGGCAGGAAAATCACGCCGTTAAAGGATCTGAACATGCACGGAAGGTTCTGGAACCCTATCCCCTCGATCCCAGGGAGGTTGACGATATTTGCCGGGCGATTCGAAATCATGAAGCGTTCAAACCCACGGAAAAAGCAGATACCCTTGAAGCTGCGCTGGTTTCCGATTGTCTCTATGATGCCGATAAATTCCGTTGGGGACCTGACAACTTTACGGATACCGTGTGGGCCATGGTATCATACTATAACATCCCTGTTGTCGAATTTATGGATCTTTATCCTGGAGGAATGGAAAAGCTTGCCAAAATAAAGGACACCTTCCGAACACGCACCGGAAAAAAATACGGCCCCCAGTTTATCGATTTAGGTGTTGCAATCGGCAAAGAACTCTTTAATGTTATTAATGTTGAGTTTGCGCACTTATTATAATCTTTTTTCATCCTGATGGATCGAAAATCGCGTAAGGTTTGTTTGATGAGCGAGGAATCTTCACGACGTTACTATGCCGGTCTGGATGCCCGGTTGTGGGTGACATTTGTTGTGATCACTGCCATAGCCATGTTTGGTTTGAGCCCAAATTCTGAAGCCGGTGAGAATGACCTTCCGTTTTATCCCGGGGAAAAACTGGCGTTTCAGCTTAAATGGACGTTTATACCGGCCGGAGAAGCCGTTCTTGAGGTACTGCCCATAGACACCCTAGCGGGGGTCAAAGCATACCATTTTTTGTTGACGGCAAAATCGAATTCCTTTATCGACAATTTTTATAAGGTTCGGGACAAAATAGATGCCTATACAGATATTGAGATGACCCATTCGATCCTTTACAAAAAAAAGCAGCAAGAAGGCAAAACACATAGAGATATTGCGGTGAATTTCCATTGGAAAAATAACAAAGCCGTATATTCAACATTAAAGGAGACGCGTCCCCCCATCGACATATTGCCCGGATCATTCGATCCATTATCCGCCTTTTATTTTGTCCGTCTTTTTGATCTTGAAAAAAAATCATCCATCGAACGTCCGGTAACCGATGGAAAGAAATGTATCATTGGCAAGGCAGCTGTTGTCAAAAGAGAAACCCTCAAACTGGCAAGCGGGACCTATGATACCTATTTAATAGAACCCGAGATCGAACACGTCGGCGGTGTGTTTGAAAAAAGTAAGGATGCCAAAATTCAGGTATGGGTCACAGCTGACCACCGGCGAATTCCCGTTAAACTAAAGAGCAAAGTCGTTGTGGGAAGCTTTGTTGGAGAACTCGTTTCAGCTGAAGGCTTAAAATAAGAGAAAACAGATCATCAGGGACTTGGAAAAACATGTCAAATGACGGTGCCTTATCCGGAATAACGGTTTTGGATCTTTCACGTCTGCTGCCCGGCCCTTTTTGCACCATGATCCTGGCGGACCATGGTGCACGTGTGATCTCGGTGGAGGATAAACGTTTTATGGCAGACGGCCTTTTCATTCCCTCCATTAATCGAAACAAAGAGCATATGTCTCTAAATCTCAAGACCCCGGAAGGTAAAGAAATCTTTTACCGGCTGGTCGATAAAACAGACATTTTGATCGAAGGGTTTCGACCGGGGGTTGTTCACCGGCTGGGTGTTGACTATGATACGGTTCGTTCCGTCAATCCCAAAATCATTTACTGCTCCCTTACAGGTTATGGACAGACCGGGCCGTATAAAAATCGCGCCGGACACGACGTGAACTTCCTTGGCCATTCGGGTGTTCTTGATCTCATGGGAGAACCGGACCGGCCGCCATCCATCCCCGGAGTCCAGATTGCAGACATTGCGGGCGGGGGAATGAATGCCGCCATCGGCGTCCTTCTGGCGCTATGGGCCAGGGAAAGGACCGGAAAAGGCCAGCATATCGATATTGCAATGACCGATGGAATGGCAAGTCTTCTGCCCTTGGCGCTGTTTTTTTATCAACGCACAGGAGATGGCCCGAAGCGCGGTGACTCGTGGTTTTCTCACCGTTTCGCCTTTTATAACACCTATGAAACAGCCGATGGCCGCCATATCTCCATCGGTGCTGTGGAATACCGTTTCTGGAAACAACTTTGTGAATATTTAGGTGTTCCCGAGTATGCCGCTCTCCAGTATGACGAAAAATGCAGAAAAGAGATTCTCGATTTCATGCGGACCACTTTCAAGAAAAAGACCCTTGCACAATGGGAGACAGAACTTGCGGACCTCGATGTATGCTGGGGACGAATACAGAATCTCAAAGAAGTGCTGGAAGATCCTTATTTTAGACAAAGGGAAATGGTTGTTGATATCCGACAAAAAGACGGGGAGTCCTGTAAAACCCTCGGTGTGCCGATTAAGTTGAGTGAAACTACCGGCGCCATTCGAACACCGCCGGTGGATTTTGGAGAAAGCACGGTCTCTATTCTTGAAGAACTCGGTTATACCGAAAACCAGATAAATTCGTTTGCCGAAAAGGGGGTATTTTAAGGTATCCAAGCCCAAAGGATGGTATACCTTGATTCGCACCTGTAAAATACGGTATTTGGAAGGAAGAATGATAATGATTAAAAACATATTGGTGATCGACGAAAAAACAGACGATTTAAATAATATTAAGACCTTATTAAAAGACGTAATCTCCGATTGCCGGGTGATTTCCGTCCGATCCCCTTTGGAAGGGTTAGAACGCGCAAAAGCCGAATCTCCCGATGCCATTCTTCTGGGCATTTGCGCACCGGAAATGGAGGGGTATTCGGTTTGTAACCGCCTGAAATCTGATGAAAACATCCGGAGAATCCCGGTTATTATGATGATGGAAGCCCAATCGGAGCCCGATAGCTATGTTAAGGGATTGGACGCCGGCGCTGACGCTTTTCTGAATAAACCGATTACCCCTGCCGAGTTAAAGGCCCAGATCCGTATGGTATCCCGCGTCCATGCATTGGAGAAAGAAAAGACCCAACTTAAAAAGCAGCTTCAGCAAGCACAGAAAATGGAGTCCATTGGAACTTTGGCGGGAGGTATTGCCCATGAATTCAATAATATTCTTTTCCCCATAATCGGCTACACCGAGATGAGCATGTACGATATCCCCGAGAACAGCAAAACCCGAAAAAATCTGGCAGCCGTCCTTAAAGCAGCCGACCGGGCCAAGGACCTTATTCAACAGATCCTCAGTTTCAGCAGAAAAGGCGGGCAAGAGAAGAACCTCCTAAAAATTCAATATATTTTAAAGGAAACGCTCAAGCTGTTGAGAGCATCGCTGCCGGCAACCATAGAAATCCGCCAGGCAATAGACAATGCCTGTGGCCCTTTAGCAGCCGATCCGTCGGAAATACAACAGATCTTAACGAACCTTTGCACCAATGCATACCAGGCCATGGAAGAAAAGGGCGGGGTACTGGAAGTAACCCTCTCGGAGATAATTATAGATTCCGGCGAGGTATCCTCCGATGTGGATCTGAACCCTGGAGCCTACTTACAACTGGCTGTTAAAGATACAGGCCATGGCATTGAAACGGACCAGATACAGCATATTTTCGATCCTAACTATCACCAAAATAAAGACAAACGGACGGGCCTCGGCACGGTATGTGAAATTGTCCAAGGCTATAAAGGAGTTATCGACGTTGACAGTGAACCGGGTCGGGGAACGATCGTGAGCGTTTACCTGCCGCTGCCCCATGGGACATCCCAAACCGTGTCGAATGCATCTACCGAAGACGGCATACCAATGGGTAATGAAACGATTTTGCTGGTTGATGATGAAGAAGATGTGCTCGGGATGATGCATTTGATGATGGAGAGACTCGGATACGGCGTTTTTTCAAAAAACAGCAGCCTCGAAGCCCTCGAGGAATTCCGCAGAGAACCCGAGAAGTTTGATCTGATTATCACCGACCAGACCATGCCCAAAATGACGGGAATGGAGTTGATCGAAAAATTGATGCGCATCCGCCCTGATATTCCGATAATTTTATGTACCGGATTCAATGAAAAAATAACGGAAGATACTACCAAGTGTCTCGGAATCGGCGCACTTATCAGCAAGCCGGTCCGGGTGAAAGAAATTGCAATGACCATCCGAGAGGTCTTGAACCGAAAATAGTGTGCACTTTGAAAGCACCGGTGCAACTCCGTGGCATGCAGAACCCGAACAAACCGGCAACTTGGCTTCACTATAGGAGAACACATGAAAAATTTCCATAAAAGCAGCGCCGATAATTTTCATATTTTGGTTGTTGAGGATGATGAACTCATCCGGGATATGATCAAACAGAATGTGGAGAACGCCGGTTATGAATGCTCCATCGCTGAAAGTGGTGTAGACGCTTTGAAATTCCTGGATGTGAGCAAAAAAAATGTGGATGTCATCATCACCGATATCAGAATGCCAGGCCTCAATGGCATCGAATTAACCATGAAAGTAAAAGACAAACATGATGCTGATGTCATTGTTATGACCGGCTTTGCAGAAGATTTTACGTATGAGAAAGTGATTGAAGGCGGCGCCAGCGACTTTTTTCAAAAACCGATCAACCCCAGAGAATTGATGCTCAGATTGAAACGGGTCCTCAAAGAGCGCATTCTATTGGCCGAAAGAAATCAAGCGGATGCGGAACTTAAACATAGTTTCGAAAAATTGCGCCGCGCACAGGACCAAACGGTGGTCGCCCTGGCATCTGCGTCTGAGATCAGGGACCCATACACGTCCGGTCACCAACAGCGCGTTACCAAACTGGCGTGTTCCATAGCAGAGAACATGAACCTTAAAGAAAACTTTATTGAAGGACTCCGTATCGCAGGATTGCTGCATGATATCGGCAAAATTTCCGTGCCTGCTGAAATTCTAAGCAAGCCCGGTAAAATAACACAAGATGAATATAACATCATTAAACAGCACTGCCAAATCGGATATGAAATCCTTAAAGGCATAGAATTTCCATGGCCTGTTGCCCAAATTGTTTTACAGCATCACGAAAAAATGAACGGATCAGGATATCCACAAGGACTTACCGGCGAAGAAATTCTTTTGGAAGCAAGAATTCTATCGGTTGCAGACGTAATAGAGGCCATGTCCTCCCATCGTCCTTATCGACCCGGTCTCGGTTTAGACAAGGCCCTGGATGAAGTCATGAGCAACAAATCGACTTTTTTTGATCCGGTGGTGGCGGATGCCTGCTGGGATCTTTTCTCTACCGGCAAATTTAAATTCGAGTAAATATGTTCTGATTGAATTGCTTACGGTCGCAATTTTAATAAGCCTCAGGATAGTTCCCTGCTTCAAATATTTAAGCCGGTTTGGCAATTTTATCGGAAGCATCGCACAGATCATACAGGGGACAGATGGCACACGCCGGTTTTCTTGCTTTGCATATGGCCCTTCCAAAATAGATCAATTGAATGGAAAAATTGCTCCATTCCTCTTTGGGAATGACATCCATCAGATCATACTCAATTTTGACCGGATTGTGATTTCCCGTAAGTCCGAGTCGTTTTGATATTCTTGCCACATGGGTATCGACAACAATACCGGGGATATTAAAGACACTGCCAAGGACCACATTGGCAGTTTTACGTCCCACTCCGGGTAGTTCAACCAATTCACTTAACGTATTCGGCACCTGGCCGTTATATTTTTCAATGAGACTTTTGGCGCAGTTTTTGATATTCTTTGCTTTGTTTCGGAAATAACCGGTCGAACGAATCAGCGCCTCGATGGTCTTGTCCGGAGCACCGGCAAAGTCATCGGGGGTTTTCAGTTTCTTAAACAATTCACCGGTGACGCCGTTGACCTGTTTGTCCGTACATTGAGCAGACAGTATGGTTGCCACCAGAAGTTCAAAAGGGGTGTCATAACGAAGTTGCGTTTTGGCATCAGGATAGGTTTCTTTTAGAATGCGTTGAATTTTTAAAGCTCGGGCCTTATCTTTGTTCGATGTTGTTTTTTTTACCATTGGTGATCCTTTATAGTTTTTTTTTGAGCTACCACATATCATGAATTTACCGTCAAAAAAAGTGCGGGCTTTAGGCCTTTGTTCCGGCGGCCTCGACAGCATCCTGTCGGCCCTGGTGTTGCAAAACCAGGGCATAGAAGTCCAATGGATTACATTCGAAACACCGTTTTTTTCATCCGAAAATGCACGGCAGGCATCCAAAACCACCGGCATCCCCCTGATGGTCAGGGATATAACCCGCCCCTATCTGGAGATGCTAAAAAACCCGAATTGCGGGTATGGGAAGCACATGAATCCCTGTATGGACTGCCATGCCTTGATGTTCAATCAGGCCGGAACCATCATGGGTGAAAATGGATTTGATTTTCTTTTCAGCGGAGAGGTTCTCGGACAGCGCCCCATGTCCCAGACCATGAATTCTCTCCGTTATGTGGAAAAACGATCCGGCTTTGATGGGTATATCGTGCGCCCCTTAAGCGCAAAAAAACTCCCCATAACCCGACCTGAAGAACAGGGACTGTTAAACAGGGATCTGCTGCTGGACATATCCGGAAGATCCCGAAAACCCCAGATGAAACTCGCCCAGGAATTTGGAATTACCAACTATCCGTCTCCTGCCGGCGGATGTCTATTAACGGACAAAGGCTACGTATCCCGGCTCAGGGACCTTTTTGATCACCAGGATTCAACTGCCGAAAGAGAACTCCATCTTTTAAAACATGGACGACATCTTCGATTGAACGAAACAACAAAAATAGCCGTGGGACGAACCCAGGAGGACAATGAAAACCTTTTAAATTATTACGATCCGGATCTGGACACTCTCATCAAAGTAAAAAAGTACCCCGGTCCCATCGTTCTGATGCCCCACGGTGGTAAAACTGAAATGACCATGCTTGCGGCTTCGATATGTGCCGGTTACAGCAAGGCTCCGGAAATCATACCCGTTGACGTTGGCGTGACAACCCCCAAGGGGAGTGAAATCGTCCGAATCATCGGTGTCCCGCCAAAGGAAATCAAGCACTTTCTGATATAGGACCCAAGGTGAGATATTTGGGAATATTCACCCATTGTATGTGTTCAGGGGAAGCCTACCTCATCAAGGCGTACCATTCATTATTTCTTGTCATTCAACCGAACATCTTGTTGTTTCTGCATCGACTTTAAGACCATGCAATACGTCACCCTGGCTTCACCGGGTCCATAAAAATCTTCCAGAACCGATTCCTGTCGGTATCCCCGGTTCTCGTAAAAAGCCCGGGTGCTGGCATACTGAGGGCGTTGAGAGGTTTCCACATAGATACGTGTTCCCCCGGCCTCTTGAACCCGACGCTCGATTTCTTTGATCAATCGTTTCCCCAGGCCTCTGCCCTGAAAGTCCGGATGAACCGCAATCCAGTATAAGTCGTAGCTGGCGGCGGTACAGGGAATGGGACCGAAACAACCATATCCGGCCAGACGGCCATAAGATTCTGCCAAAACAAAATGATAACCGCTGACAGGTCCCTTTGAGAGCCGTTCTTTTACCAGTTCCTCGGCCAGATCCACTTCGGCCGGATAAAAGAAACCGGTAATCTCCACGAGGCGGCGAATTCTCTCGGGGTCGACGGGTTCCAGGTCGTAACGAAACTTGACGCCATGGAGAAAATCCAAACGCAGTTCACCCTTTGGAAATCCGTGAACGGCTTCGGCCAGACCTTTGAAAAAGCGCAGGGCGTTGGTTCCCAGGGTCCGATTCTGATATCCGCCCTCCTGGACAACCACCGTCGGAAGTCCCAATTCCCCGATCATTCGACCGTTGGTCTCAAAATCCTTGGACGTCAGGGACCACGTTCCGGTGGGATCTCCCTTGGCCGTATCCAGGCCCAGTGCCACCACGAGAAAATAAGGATCGAACTGCACTATCCTGCGAACGGCCTTGGCCAAGGCTTGACGATATTTTTTACCGTCCACCGCTTCGGACAGGGGAAGATTCAGGTTAAAACCGTCACCGTCAACGTCTCCCCGCTCATCATCGAATCCCGAAAAATAAGGATACGCAAATTTCGGGTGCCCGTGAATGGAAACCGTCAGCACATCCGATCGGCGGTAGAAGATGTCCTGCTGGCCGTTGCCGTGGTGATAATCGATATCCAGAACAGCCACTTTTCCAAAATCAGAAAGGTGTTGGGCTGCGGTGGCGACATTGTTGAAATAGCAGAAGCCCCCGAAAGAATGCCGTTCGGCATGGTGGCCCGGCGGTCGGACCAGGGCATAAGAGACGCGCCGGCCTTCGAGGATCTCATGGGCCGCCGTCAGCGCGCAATCCACACCTCGACGCGCGGCAACATAAGCATTCCGATTAATGGGGGTGAAGGTGTCGATACAGTAATAACCCGAAAGAACCGAAGGCTCCTTGGGTGGACGGGTCTTGTTTCGAATAGGAAACACATAAGGATAAAGGGATTTTCCTTCGGGCATCTCCTCGCAAGCCCGCTTGAGATAACGGACGAACCGCTGGTCATGAACCGTAAAGAGGTGTCTGTCTGGAAAACTTTTGGGTTTGATCCGGGCAAAGATTCCCGATTTTTCAAGTTTCCCCAGGATGCTGCGCACTCTGACCGGAGATTCCACATATCCACGCTCATGGACATGATGGACGGCGTGGCGGTCCGTGACCACCAGCCCGATCTGTTCCAGGGACTGGCTTTTGACCTGTGGCTGGGCTGCCTCGGGTTTGACATACCGGTGGGGCCTGAGTTGAATCGGATTGTCTCGAACGGACTTGACGACCGTTTCCACATATTCGGTGGGACAATAGTCTGCATACTTTCGCTCGAGGATGGCCCGCACCACCTTTCGAACATAGACCGAATCCGGAAGTTTGGGCAGTCCCAGCCCGTCATGGACCAGATGCGGCATACAGGAATCGCCGGGTGTCACCGGCGTTTCATAGGCCGTATTTACAATGGGACGGGCACCGTACCGTTCATAAAACCTGAGCCTTGCACGATTTTCCTTGAGCAGGGGCTCATCCGGACAGGCTTCCCCGTCGTCCGGAAGGCACTCAAAAAAAAGCCCCTTTGCCTTGAGATCCACAGCTTCCTTCCGAATCGTGTCATAAATGGCACTGCCGAGCCCGCCCCTGGTTTTTCCGCTGGCCGTGGCGATCCAGTCTAAATAACAAAAGTTGATCTCGGGTTCATACAAAAGAATCGCAAACCCTAAAACCCGGTTATTCAGACTCTCGGCCGCAAACAGGATAGAACGAAATCGATGTTTAAAAGGATTGCGGAGCTTTTCACCGATCTGATCGATCTCCTCTTGGGGAACCTCACTGAAACGGGTCCTGAGAATGTCTTTGACCTGTCGCAAGACCTCCTTGTTTCGAGGAAGGATGTCATCATAAATACGCCGGATACGAAGCATGGAATCACCTCCTTTGGGTCGAGATTCCGTTCATTGCGATACTTTCAATGGCGCGAACAAAGGTCATCCCGAATCGATCGACCGCAGCAGCAAACCCGGCATCCGGAGAAAGACAGGGATTGGCATTGACTTCGAGAATCCATGGACGACCCTCTAAATCCACACGAAAATCGATGCGGGCATATCCCTTCATTCCGAAGACATCCCAGCAACGGACAGCCAGATTTTTCAGCCGTCGAAGAAGGGCTGCGTCGGACGAGGGAAAATCGAACCGTCTGGGGGTGTGATGATATTCGTAGGAAGAGCTGTCCCACTTTGCCCGGTATCCCACGATGGTAAGTTTTTGTGTGCCGTAGTTTTCGAAAATAATCTCCGCCGGAGGAAGCACTTGAATCCCCGCCGCGCCTTCGAGAATCGAGAGATTGAATTCCCGTCCTTCGACAAACACCTCGGCAAAGCAGCTCCCCCCAAGTTTCGGGGCTCGCTCCTCAAGAATTTGATGCAAGGCCTCAAGACCCTTGTTTTCGACGGTTTCATCATCGTCCAATCCCAGGGAACCATGCTCCCAGATGGATTTGACCAGCCAGCGTTCCTTTTCCGCTGAGAAAAAATTTTTGTAGACGAACGGCAAATCGCAAGGACTGGGGCCGATCCACTCCGGTGTGGGGAGCCCCGCCAAGCTCATTCGTTCCTTTGCCAGCCCCTTGTGGGAGGTAACAAAAATGGACTCTGTACACGACCCGGTGTAACCTATCCCCATGGCATCCAGAAGGCCCGGAAACAAATGGATCAACCGGCCTTGACCATCCAGAGATTCAACCAGATTGAATACCAACTGGGGTTCATAGGCCAGCAGTCGATCTTTTATACTCAAAAGATCCAGGGTGCACGGCATTTGAACGACGTCGTGGCCCAGTTCTTTCAATGATTGGGAGACGGCCTCCGCCTGGATCAGAACATCCAGCTCATCCGGGCGGTCCTCCGGCTCTGTCGCGTTGTGAACGACGGCAATACGCATCAGGTTTCTTTCCTTTTTGGGGGTCCATGCCGGTCGATTCTCTTTAAGGCCGATGCAAGAATGCGTTCAATCAAGACCTCATAAGGAAGGTAAATTCCTTTGCAGATAATCGGCAGATCCGAATGGTCCGGATGTAATCCGGCCAGGGGATTGATCTCTAAAAAATAAGGTTGACCGGCTTCGTCGCACCGAATATCCACGCGACCGCCATCCCGGCAGCCCAAAACCTGCCAGGCATTGAGGGCGATGTCTTCAGTTTTTTGGATCAGGGGTTCTTCTGAGGATCGAACCGAACGATATTGAACCAGGTCTTCGCAACGCGCTTTGTTGACGTAGGAATATACCCCAGCTTCGGCGCCGGCCAGCAAGATCACTTCAACGGTGCCCAAGACCTCGGCATCCGCCCCTGTTCCGATAATTCCAACGGTAAATTCTCTCCCGGAAAGATAACGCTCCACCAGAACCGGTTGGTTGTAAGTATCTCCCATGGCCCCACAGGCCGAGGCCAAATCACGATGGTGATGAAGAATTGAATGAGGGCTGACCCCTTTTCCCGTGCCTTCGGCCACCGGTTTGATAAAATAAGGGGGCGGAAAGGTCACCGACCGTTCGTCGCCCTCTTTTTCCACCACCCAAAATTCGGATGTGGGAATCTTAGCATCCCGAATGATCCGTTTGGTCATACCTTTATGAAGGGTCAGGCTCATGACCAGAGGGTCCGAGAAAGTGTAGGGAATATTGTATACGTCTAAAATCGCCGGCACCTGAGCCTCCCGACCGATACCGTTCATTCCCTCGGCAAGGTTAAAAACCAGATCCCAGCGGTTTCCCTGGGTCAGTCGTTCAATGAGCCGGCGGACATTTCCAATGCGATCCGTTGTATGCCCCAGCCCCCTGATGGCTGTTTCAAGAGCATCGATGGTGTCTTCCCGGTCGAACTCGGCGGTTTCCAATTCGTCGTAGCCGGCTGCCAGATAGTCGGACCGCAGATCATAGGTCAAACCGATCTTCATGACGAGAGGTCTCCTTTTTCCATAATTTCTTGGTAGAGCAGATGATGCCAATGCTCGGCCTCTCCCTGGCGAAAACCTTGAATCGTTTGTGCCAGGTGCTTGCCGGGCGGCAACAGGTGTACGGGGCACTCCGGCGCCAGGACCGG
Organism: uncultured delta proteobacterium; assembly: GCA_963790095.1. Taxonomy (GTDB): domain Bacteria; phylum Desulfobacterota; class Desulfobacteria; order Desulfobacterales; family UBA11574; genus JAAXQD01. The sequence goes on from CAWBNO010000019.1 coordinate 41,676, forward strand.
ATAGAAGCCCTGAGCGTTATAAAGATGCGGGTGCAAGCGGCATACCAGAGGACGAACGTCCATCGGAAGGGAACACCCCACGGTGCTCAAAAACAGGCATCTGCCCGAAGATTCCTGTTTGACGACACGGCGTGTTCCATCGGGTCCAAACACTTGGCAATCCCACTGGGGATCATCGGATTGATCCCTGTAAGCTTCTGCGGAGCAACCGCGAAATTCATAAAAATCGTGCTTTTTTGTAAAATTAAAGATCCGGCGTACATCACCCATTGTTACAAAAATGTCCGTCTCAACGCAACAGGTTTTACCCTGTCGAGCACATACAGCACACAGAATATCACTATCAGTCATTTCGAATTCTCCATACCCTTTCATGGGTATTTAAAAATATAAGCCTCAAATACAAAAGACTTGCCAACGGCAAGCCTTGAAACTGCCTTTATCGCACAGTCATCCGCAACAAGCTGGATTGTCCGTGCCTGCAACATTCGGAGGGACACTTAAATGTGTCCCCCCTTATAGTGCGACACTCACTAAAGAACGCTTACGTGTAAATGCCATCGAAAATGATGCCTATTCCATTGGAATTCCCTCAATGTTTTCATGGATCACAGGGCTGTGTGCAAACGACGGGGATATGTGACCCTGCGGGTCCGGATACTGATAGGTTTTTCCTTCATAGTTGCGTAGAAACCACTCCGAGCTGTCGCGACCCATGACATACTCGGGCATTACAGGAATCTTGCCCCCTCCCCCGGGTGCATCGATCACATAGGTGGGGACGGCATAGCCGCTTGTAAAACCTCTCAATCCTCTGATGATTTCCAATCCTTTCTCTACGGACGTGCGAAAATGTGAAGATCCTGAAATGGGGTCGCATTGGTAAAGATAGTAGGGTCTCACCCGCATCTTCAGCATGTGGTGCATCAGTTCCGTCATGGTATCGACAGAGTCGTTAATCCCCGCCAAAAGCACCGTCTGAGAGTTTAGAGGGATGCCGGCATCCGCCAGCATGGAACAGGCCCGATAGGCTTCCGGCGTGCATTCATCCGGATGGGTGAAATGAAGACTCATCCATATCGGATGATGCCGTCGCAGCATTCGAACCAACTGGGGTGTGATACGCTGGGGCAAAACAGCCGGAACTTTCGTTCCGATGCGCACAATCTCCACGTGGGGTATCTGCCGCAGCTTTGTGAGAATCCAATTGAGGCGATCATCGCTCAGCGTCAGCGGATCCCCTCCGGAAATAAGAACGTCCCGGATTTGACTGTCGGCCCGAATATAATCCATAGCTTTTTCCAGGCGATCCCGGGAAGGGTACAATCTGCCATGGCCGACAACCCGTGATCGTGTACAATACCGGCAGTAGGTGGAACAAAAATCGTGAGCGAGTAAAAGAACTCTGTCCGGGTACCGATGGACCAGCCCAGGCACAGGACTCTGACGATCTTCGCAAAGGGGGTCGTCGGCTTCTTCGGGTGCTTTAAAAAATTCATGGACCGTCGGAACCACCGTTCGTCTCAAAGGAGAATCGGGGTCTTCCCGGGAGATAAGGCTCATATAATAGGGCGTTATCCCCAAAGGAAGCTTGACCGTCAAATTCCCCAAAGCGTCGGTTTCCTCTGCTGAAAGGTTTAAAAACCGACGAAGCTGAAGGATCGTATGTATTCGATGGTTGATCTGCCAATGCCAGTCGTGCCATTCCTTGTCACTTGCATTTGGAAAGAAATTGCGTCGGAATGTCTTGGTTTTACTGGATGTTTTGGGCTGTCGTCTGCCGGTGAAGGGTAAAACGACCGCCGTTCGCCGGGGGGGAATAATTTCCTGGGGTCTGGGGTGCAGGTTGGTTAATGATAGAAGTCTACCCGGAGGTTCTTCAAAATCCTCCTGAATTTCATCTTTGGCCGCATCGTTACTATGACATTGTAAAAGTGATATCCCATCATCCATTTCATGTGTCTCCTTTAATGAGAAGTTAGAAAATATTATGGCTCACTCTAATCACATCTATGGAAAAATCAAGCGAATTATTATCACTTTCTCACTTTTTTTTTAAAAAAGATTTGCAGCCGTTTTTAATTATTTTCCGGCTATGGGGTGCCGGTTGTGGAGCTGAACCCAGTTTATTGAAAATTACTTGAATAACAATTGGTTAAGTGACACCATATTGGGTGCTGAGCTGACCGCAGGCCGCGGAAATATCCTGTCCTTTGCTGTGTCGAATGACGGCGGTATAATTGTTCTTGTTGAGAATCTCCTTGAAGGAAAGAATGACATGTTCTTCGGGACGCTCAAAGTCGCTCCCTTGGAAGGTGTTAAATGGAATGAGGTTGATTTTCGCCCGTATCGGCCTCAGGAGTCCGGCAAGACGTTTTGCGTCTTCTTCCGAATCGTTGACCCTTTTTATAATAATGTATTCGAAGGTGATTTTGCGGCGGGGCATTAAAGGGTATCTGGCACAAGCGTCCAGGAGCTTTTCCAGGGGATACTTTCGGTTGATGGGCATCAGCATGTCCCGGGTTTTATTGTCTGTGGCATTCAATGATATGGCCAGATTTACCCCTGTATCGCGGCCCAATGGGGAAAGCTTGGGAACAAGACCCGACGTAGAAATCGTTAGCCTTCGATCTGAAAATCCCAACCCGACCTCACTGTCCGTGATGGTACCCACCGCACCGACCACATTGGAATAATTGGCCAGGGGTTCACCCATCCCCATCATGACAATGTTGGTGAGACGTTTTGAGTTGTCCAGATCATTGGCCACATCGCGCACTTGAGCGATGATTTCGCCTTTTGTGAGATTTCGAACCCATCCGCCCCTGCCGGTGAGACAGAACCTGCATCCTTGTGCACATCCCACCTGACTGGATATACAAAGAGTATAATGATTCTTTTCCGGGATGAGCACACTTTCGATATATTTTCCATCGATGAGCTTAAAAAGAAACTTTTTGGAACCATCTTGTGACGTTTCGGTGCGCACCTTCTCAAGCCGGTTGATAGAGAAATGGCGTGCAAGACATTTTCGGGTATCTTTTCCCACGTCGGTCATCATCTCAAAAGTTTCGGCTTGGCGCACATAGATCCACTTGAGGATCTGCTTGGCACGATAAGGCTTGATATTTCGGTTTTCAAGCCATAAAATAAGCTGTTCTGTTGTAAGTTCTTTTATGTCCGGCAACATTTCAAACGTTCCTTTTGAACCATTGAAGCTCCCTGAACCTCCCGTCCTTTTGACGGGAAATCCGATGCGCTTCACCCAGCCTGCGGGAAATGCGCTCGCTGCTCCAGTTCATGGGGAAAAATTATACACCCGTGACAAATCTTCGGGATCTGTGAAAACAGACTATGATTGGGTGCATTTGTCAAGTGTCTATCCCCGACCCCATTGCTTTTGAAATTAAGGGGGAAAATTAACGATAAAACGGTGAAACCATTTTATTTAATCTTGACATAATATTATTTAACTATTACATTTTGCGTTTTCAATATTGAGATATCATCGGTGCTTTTATGTTTAACAATTTGAGCGACAGACTGAATGCCGTATTTAAAAAACTTAAGGGGCACGGCAAATTATCGGAAAAAAATATCGAGGAGGGCCTAAGAGAGGTCAGAATGGCACTTCTCGAGGCCGATGTACACTATAAAGTTGTAAAAAATTTTATTTCCGATATTAAAGAGCGTGCCTTGGGGCAGGAAGTCATGGCAAGCCTGACACCCGGCCAGCAGGTTGTCAAAATCGTCAACGATGAACTGACGAAGCTCATGGGGGGGCGCCTTGAAGACCTGGACCTTTCAGGGCCTGTGCCGGTATCGGTCATGCTGGTGGGGTTGCAGGGATCCGGAAAAACGACCACCGCGGGCAAACTCGCTGTTTTTTTGAGGAAAATTGGGAAAAAGCCGTATCTGGTTCCTGCAGATATTTACCGTCCTGCCGCCATTGAACAGTTGACCAAACTCGGCCAGCAATTGTCTGTTCCCGTTTTTCCATCCAGCCTGGAAATGGATCCGGTACAAATTTGTCAGGAAGCCAGAACCACGGCACACCGAACAGGCTGCGATACCCTGCTCATCGATACGGCCGGTCGTCTTCATATCGACGAGGCATTGATGGATGAGCTGAGCCGCATCAAGGACGCGGTCAAACCGGCCGATATTCTCTTGGTGGCCGATGCCATGACCGGCCAGGACGCTGTTAACATCGCCAAATCATTCAACAAAACCTTGGATATTGGCGGCGTTGTCCTTTCAAAGATGGATGGCGATGCCCGTGGCGGAGCAGCCCTGTCCATAAAATCGATAACCGACAAACCCATAAAATTTATCGGTGTCGGTGAAAAACTCAGCGATCTGGAGCCCTTTCATCCGGACAGAATGGCCTCGAGGATACTGGGGATGGGGGATGTTCTCACCATCATAGAAAAGGCCCAGTCTGTCGTTGACGAAAAAAAAGCGGTTGAGCTCGAAAAAAAGTTAAGAAAAAATGAGTTTACACTCGAAGATTTTCGTGATCAAATGGTTCAGATACGGAAGATGGGCTCCATGTCGGAACTCATCAAGATGATACCCGGAATGGGCCAAATGAAGCAGCTTAAAAATCTCGAAGTTGACGAAAAGGAATTTGTTAAGATCGAAGCGATTATTAATTCCATGACCCCCCTGGAACGACGCCAGCATACTTTGATAAAGGGAAGCCGCCGCAAAAGAATTGCCAAAGGGAGTGGCACCAGTGTTCAGGATATCAACAAGCTGCTTAAAAATTACACTCAGGTTATGAAAATGATTAAAAAAGTCAACAAAGGCGGCATGCGAGGCTTAGGCATGGGCATGCCGTCGTTTTGAAGGAGAAATTTATATGTCAGTTAAAATCAGATTGGCCAGACACGGCGCAAAGAAAAGACCTTTTTACCGAATTGTTGTTGCGGATAGTGAATCCCCCCGGGACGGTAAATTCCTGGAAAATGTCGGAACATACAATCCTTTGACCGATCCGGCCAAGGTTGTTCTGGAACTTGAGCGGATAAAGTACTGGATTGATCAGGGCGCCATTCCTACAAATACCGTAAAAAGCCTTTTGAAAGAAGAAGGTTTTTTTTCAAAGCTTGCATAAGATCTTTACCCCTACTCATAAGCCAACAAAGGAGATTGAGCTATGAAAGATCTGATCAAGTATATTGCCCAGGCGCTGGTTGATAATCCGGAAGTCGTTGAAGTTTCGGAGGTAGAGGGGAATCAGACCTCGGTATTAGAGCTCAAAGTGGCCCAAGAGGATTTAGGAAAGGTGATTGGCAAACAGGGGCGAACGGCGCGGGCCATGCGCACCATATTGAGCGCTGCTTCCGCCAAATTGAAAAAACGATCGGTTCTTGAAATTATAGAATAGGGATGTGGAAAAAAACGGGTTTCTTACTGTTGGAAAGATCGTTGGCGCCCATGGAGTAAAAGGAAACCTTAAGGTCTATTCTAATGCTGAATCTTTGGCTGTTTTCACCCCAGGCAGTTCGATTCTTGTCGTCCGCGCCGACAACATCGAAAAAAATTATACAATAAAATGGGCCAAACCTCACGGAAGACGCATTCTATTATCATTTGAAGGTGTTGGAAACCGGAATGCAGCTGAAGCTTTGATCGACGCCAAGCTTCTTATCCCAAGGGCTGCACTTCCTGAACCCGAAGAAGGTTCCTATTACTGGTGTGACATTATCGGGCTTGGGGTTTTCACAACCGATGAACAGTTCATCGGTCGGGTTGAATCGATAATATCCACCGGCAGTAACGATGTTTTTGTGGTCAAGGATCTGGACAAAGGCGATGATAATGAAACCCTGATTCCCGCCCTTGAATCGGTGGTTTTGGAAATAGATTTCGAACATAAGACCATGCGGGTGGCTTTGCCGGAAGGGTTGTGAAATTTAAGGGGATGAATTTTATTGTCCTGACTATTTTTCCTGAAATGTTCAAACCATTTTGGGAGCACGGGATTGTCAGTCGCGCGATAAATCAGGACAAAATTTCCGTATCCGCCATAGATATCCGAGATTTTGCACAAGGAAAGCACCGTACTACCGATGACAGGCCTTACGGCGGTGGCTGCGGGATGATAATGAAGCCCGAACCCCTGGCCGGTGCCATCCGGGCTGCTGAAAAAAAAGCGCCCTTGTCCAAAAGAATTCTGCTGACGCCCCAAGGTCGACGGTTTGATCAGAGGGTGGCCCAGGAATTGGCATCATCGGATGGACTTATTTTGGTTTGCGGCCGTTACGAAGGCGTTGACGAACGGATTTGCCACGATTTTATCGATGATGAAATTTCCATCGGTGATTACATCCTCACTGGGGGTGAACTGGCGGCTATGGTTATCGTCGATGCCGTAACCCGTTTGATTCCCGGCGTCCTCGGCGGCAAGGACTCGGCTGAAAAGGATTCCTTTTCAGACAGTGTGTTGGAACATGCGCATTATACGCGACCCAGGGTCTTCGAAGACGATGAAGTCCCCGGTGTACTGTTGTCGGGCAATCACAAAGAAATTGAGAGATGGAGGCTTGAAACGTCACTGATACGGACATTCCTGAAACGGCGGGATTTGCTTAAAAATAGATCCCTGAGCAGCCAGGAGATTGAAATTCTGAAAAAGTGGTGCCTCGATATTGAAAAAATCATACACGACCAATCTTTATATGGCCCTGATCCATTATCCGGTGGTCAACAAGAAGGGTGATATTATTGCATCTGCAGTAACGAACCTGGATCTGCATGATATATCGAGAGCGGCAAAGACATACGGCGTGCGATCATTTTATGTGGTCACGCCCCTTTCCGACCAAAAAGCACTGGTGGAAAAAATTATTGCCCATTGGTTAAAAGGAACAGGGGCAAGATATAATCCAAAACGTAAAGAAGCCCTGAAGCTGATCAGAATAAAAAAATCAGTCGATGAGGTGATCGAACATATCCGTAAAAACAATGGAGATTCACCGAAAACGGTTGTTACCAGCGCCGGTCACAGCCCCCGTAATATAAGCTTTAAACGGTTTCGGAAGATGCTCCAAGATGACACCCTTTACCTGTTACTGTTCGGTACGGGCTGGGGGCTTTCTGAAAAATTTATGGCAGATGCCGATTACGCACTCGATCCGGTTTTCGGAAATACCGACTACAACCACCTGTCCGTGCGATCGGCGGCAGCCGTCATACTCGACAGGCTGTTTGGAAGAAAAGAATAAAAAACCATGCTCGGAAACTGCTGAACTACGAGCCTAATGAATGAATTATGGAGATGAATATGGAAAGAATACAACAGATAGAAAGAGAGATGATGCGGCTTGATTTACCGGATTTTGCCGCCGGTGATACGGTTAAAGTTCATGTAAAGATAAAAGAAGGTGAAAAAGAACGGATTCAGGTTTTCCAGGGTGTTGTGATCAGTAAACGCAGCGGCGGGACAGCGGCTACATTTACCGTTCGTAAAGTATCTTATGGAATCGGGGTTGAGCGTATTTTCCCGTTGCATTCTCCGGTCATCGATAAATTGGAAGTGGTGACATTCGGACGTGTACGCCGGTCAAAAATATACTACCTGCGCAAATTAAGGGGCAAGGCAGCAAGAATCAGAGAACGTCGCATAAATTAACCGTCTTTTGTGAACCTTAAACGTGTCGGTTTAAAAAAATCAGGATCCCAGAAACTCGTATAGTTAACCGCCATCGATTGTGATTCCATGGGACAAGACCTGTGGTTATTCGAAAAAAAAAGCATTGATAACGGATTTTCAAGAATCGCGGGTATCGATGAAGCCGGCCGGGGACCACTGGCCGGCCCGGTTGTGTCTGCAGCGGTTATCCTGCCTAATTATTTGCATATTCCCGGAATATCCGATTCCAAAAAATTGACACCCAAAAAACGGGCATATCTTTACGACAAGATTTACGACCGTGCGGTATCCATTGGAATCGGGATCGTCGACCCGCCGGAAATAGATCGAATCAATATTCTGCAAGCCGCCCTCCTGTCCATGGCCATGGCGTCTGAAAATCTTGCCCCCCAGCCGGATTGCCTTCTCATAGACGGTATTTTTAAGATTTCTTCAACCCTGCCCCAGGAGCCGATTCCCAAAGGTGACGCTCGCAGCATTTCCATTGCCGCTGCATCGATCATTGCAAAAGTAACCCGTGACAGGCTGATGGAACGGTACCACCAGGATTATCCTCAGTTTGGATTTTCCAAGCACAAAGGATACCCGACCAAAGCCCATAAGGCAGCGATCCGGGAATTCGGATCCTGCCCCATCCACAGACAAAGCTTCAAAGGAGTTAAGGAATACCTGTAATCCAATTTTCATGAAGAATTTATATCGCCCACCCTCAATGCCCCCACACCGCTCTGTAATTCGGGATCTCTGACAAGCTGGATTTCGCTTTACTCAGCTTGCAAATAAACGAATCAAACGCGTAAAAAATCAGGTTAGCCAATGGAAATCATTAATCAATTGACTTTCAAGACCTTTTGTTATACGTTTTTTGTAAACGTATAACTTTTAAGGAGACAGTAATGAATACAGTCAAAGTGTTAACCAAAGGGCAAATCGTAATCCCCGCTTCGATTCGAAAAAAATACAATATACAACCCGGCAATGCACTCCAGATCTTTGAATACGGCAACCTTCTATATATAGTCCCGCCGGTTGAAGATCCGGAAAAAGATGCCATGGGGTGCCTTCCCAAACAGCCGTCGCTGTCTAAACAGATTTTGAAGGAGAGGAAAAAGGATTTTGCCTCATGACCTCCGGTTATTTGTTCGACAGCCATGCACTTTTGGCTTTTTTTCAAAATGAAAAAGGGGCAAAAGTAGTATACAAAGTCCTGCAAGACAGCCGAAAGCAACAATTGAACCGGATGGTTTGTGTTATCAATCTCGGTGAAATCATCTATGTAACGAAAAGACATTTTGGTGACAAGAAAAAGCTTGAGATACTTGGCCGTATTCATCAGCTTGGATTTAAAATCCTTCCGGTTCCAGATCCCCTGGTTTATCAAGCGGCAGAGATCAAAGCTGAGTATCCCATATCATATGCCGACAGCTTTTTGGTTGCCTGTGCCATAGCACATGACGCAACCGTGGTCACCGGAGATCCTGAGTTCAAGCATATAGAGCATATAATAACAATTGAATGGATCCGATAAATTATAAGGGCAAGATATTTAGGTTTTAAACAAGAATAGTCTGCCAACCCTTTTTATTTATTATTCTCGCATTTAAATATGTCATTCCGGCAGCACCCCGGACTTGATCCGGGGGAAGAGCCGGAATCCAGTAAACCCATTAAAAATACTGGATTCCCGCCTTCGCGGAATGACGTTAAGTTTTTCAATATTAGTACGTTTAATTGCCACGGTAATAATTTCCAAAAGAGATAGTTTTTATGTTGAATACTTGGCATGACCGGGCCACATCGTATGAAATTCACTGCTGGTAATAAACATGTAGAAAACATTGTGGAGGCAAACTATGCGTCAGCGTCACAGCAAAGGAGAATGCCGTTTCTGCCATATGGCATTTGCAGGCGGCGGTATGGGAAGACATTTATTGGCTTGTACTGCAAAAAAAGAAAAAGATGAAGCATTAATCGGAAGAAAGCGAAAAGGCAATATATATCATTTAAGAATATCCGCAGGGAGTCTCTACTGGCTTCATATTGAAATGAAAGGCGCTTCAACTCTAAATAAACTTGACAATTTTTTAAGGGATATTTGGCTGGAATGCTGCGGGCATTTGAGCCAATTCTCGATACACGGCGTCAGGTATTCAAGTTATGAGGAAGAAGATAATTTCTGGGGAGATGCACCAAAGTCAATGAACATAAAACTTGACGACGTGTTGGATGTTAAAGACAAATTTCTTCATGAATATGATTTCGGGACGCCAACAGAACTGGATATACAGGTGTTGTCTATCAGAAAGGGAACGATAGACGAGCCTGTAGGGATATTGGCCAGAAACGATCCCCCGGTGTTCGAATGCGAAAAGTGTGAAAGGGCAGCCACTCAAATCTGCGCTCTATGCATGGAGGACTACTGTGACAATTGTATAAAGGAACATAATTGTGGAGAAGATTATGCAATGCCGCTTGTAAATTCGCCCCGAGCCGGCGTTTGCGGATATACCGGCCCTTATGAAGAATAACTCGAAAAGAACGCTTTGCAGGATAGTTGCCGTATGGATAAAGACGATTTAAAAAAACTTGCAAAAGATTCAAAATACATTTCGGGCATCTATAATTATTGCGACCGGTGGTGCGAACGCTGCCCGTTTACTTCAAGATGTTTGAATTGCACGCTTGTCAAAGAGCAGTTTGGCGATCTTGAAGAAATTGACGAATTCAACGAAGCCTTTTGGAACAAATTATCCGAAATGCTTCACAGCACCCTTACAATGGTTAAAGAAATGGCAAAAGAACAAGGCATCGATCTCGATTCAATGGAGATGGAGGAAGAATATAACAATGAAAACAATAAAGAAGAAAATTCTTTAGCATATCTTATATCTCATAGTTCCAAAAACTATGCAAAAGCTGTAGATCAATGGTTCGAGTCAAATGAATATTTATTCCTTGAAAAAGAAAAGGAACTGAATCAAATTCGTATCATTTCCTCGCAAAGCAATCCGATACAGGAAGCCCAGGATATAAATGATGCCACAGAAATCATCAGATATTATCAATGGCAGATTCACGTGAAGCTCAAAAGGGCCATCGATAGCGCTTCATCGGAAAAATCATGGGATTTTGACGAGTTTCCCAAAGATTCCGACGGGTCTGCCAAAGTCGCTTTGATCGGCATCGATCGCTCAATATCTGCCTGGAAAGTATTGCTGTCTCTTTTCCCTGAGCAGGCAAGAGAAATTCTACATTTTATTGCGACGTTGGAACACATTAAAAAAAGCGTCGAAACCCAATTCCCGAATGCCAGAGATTTTATAAGACCAGGATTTGATGATATCATACAAAGTGGCTAATCCGCATTTCTTAAAAAGAACATATCAAACCCTTTTCATATTCGAAGATTCAAAATAAGAATCGCCATTTTTGATTGCCAATCGTGATTAACGGTCTCGAATCTGTCAATATATTTATGCAAGATGTTTAATATTGCAAATATTTAACCGGGCTCATCATCATTTTTATTGCAGTTTTAATTATACTGTGATAATAAATATCTTGTTATGAAACTCAGTAGAATCGCCCGAATTCAAAGCGGCTACATCAGCCGCAGCAAAATCGAACCCAGCCAGGACGGCTCTCACTTATTATTGCAGGCCAGGGATATAGATGCCGATCGCCTTATGCACCGGACTGATAGTCTGATCCGTTTTAACCCGGATTTGTCACGTAAGGACTGGTTATTGAAAACCGACGATGTGCTGTTTATGGCCCGCGGCACTCGGAACTATTCAATATTGATCAAAGACATACCTGAAAGAGCGTTGGCAGCGGCATGTTTTTTTATTGTACGGGTGACTGGCGGTCAGGTGTTACCCCATTACCTGTGCTGGTATCTTAACCAGGAGCAGGTAAAGCATTATTTGAGATCGCCACAGCGGTCGAGGCGTACACATGCCGGTGGTCAGACGATCCGTGCTGGAAAGCATCGATATCCCTGTCCCTCCTCTTGAAATTCAGGATAAAATTGAAAAGATAGATTTGCTGATGAGAAAAGAGCAGGCGCTGTTCGAGAGCCTTGGTTGAAAAACGGAAAAAGATGATTACAGCAATCAGTCTGCAAACAGTTAGAAATCATTGTAGTAGAGGATTATGATATGAACGACGAACAAAAACGCTTGGCCATTTTTAATAAAGTATGGCAGGCCTGCGATACATTCCGCGGCGTCATCGATCCGGCCCAGTACAAGGATTACATCCTTACCATGCTGTTTGTGAAATACCTGAGCGATATCTACCAATCGCGGCAGGCGGCGCTTGATAAAAAATACAATGGCGATTCGGTGCGCATTCAACGGGCACTTGACCGGGAGCGTTTTATCATCCCGACCATTGAAATCAGAGACAGCAAAGGAGAAGTGGAGGACACCTTTCCGGCCCTTTTCGACAGCTTGTATGAGCGGCGGACCAGATCGAATATCGGTGAGTTGATCAACATTCTGTTGGAACACATCGAAGATGCCAACAAGAGCAAACTTCACAATGTGTTTCGCAATATCGACTTTAACAGCGAGGCCAATCTGGGCCAGACGCGCCAGCGAAACACCGCTTAAAAACATTTGCTGGAGGATCTGGTCGCCTTGGATCTTGCGGCCCGAACAAATCGGCCACATGGACATTATCGGGGATGTGTACGAGTATTTGATTGCCCGGTTTGCCGCCACCGCCGGCAAAAAGGCCGGAGAGTTCTATACGCCGGCGGAAGTTTCGGAAACCCTTGTCCCGGCTGGTCGCGCCAAAGCCCGGCGACCGTATCTGCGATCCGGCCTGCGGATCCGGCTCTCTTTTGATTCGGACCGCCAAAAAGGTCGGATCAGACGACTTTTCGCTTTACGGCCAGGAGATGAACGGCAGCACCTGGGCGTTGTGTAAAATGAACATGTTTTTGCACAATGTGGATTCCGCCCGTATTGAATGGGAGGACACCATCCGGCACCCGCAATTTGTCGAAGACGACGCGCTGATGAAGTTCGACGTGGTGATCGCCAATCCGCCGTTCAGCCTGGATAAATGGGGGCAGGAAATTGCTGCCGAAGATCGTTATGGCCGTTTTTATCGCGGCATTCCGCCCAAAAGCAAAGGCGACTGGGCTTTTATCTCTCACATGCTGGCAACGGCGGTCGAAGGCAAAGGGCGGGTCGGTGTTGTTGTGCCGCACGGCGTTCTGTTCCGGGGAGGGCAGGAAGGCAAAATTCGGGAAGCCGTGATTCGAGAAAATCTTCTTGGATGCCGTGATCGGTCTGCCGGCCAATCTGTTTTACGGCACCGGTATTCCGGCAGCTCTTGATGATTTTTGACAAGTCCCGAAAACCCGACGGCAAGGGCAAGGTGCTTTTTATCGACGCCGGCCGGGAATTTGCGCAGAACACCAACCAGAACAAGCTGAGACCACAGGATATCGATAAAATCGTCGATACGTTTCAAAAACGCAAAGACCATCGACAAATATTCGTATCTTGCAAGCTATGCCGAGATCGAGGAAAACGAATTCAATCTCAACATCCCGCGATATGTGGATACGTTTGAACCGGAAGAAGAGATCGATATCACTGCCGTTCAGCAGGAGATCGAGCAGATCGAAGCCGAACTGGCTGAAACCCGGAGAAAATGAACAGATACCTGAAGGAACTTGGATTCTAAAGAATGAAATATAACACCTTTTATTGTGCGTTAAACACCAAAAAACACAATAAGAAAATTTATATTGTGTTTTGAAAAAAAAACCGCTGATTTGCCAGGCGGGCTCAGCGGAAGCCTTTGCAGGTTCTCCTGCCGCTGGCAGGGAACACCGCAACTGTAGCGCATATTGAAATGCTGTCAAGGCAATTTTAAGGTGAACGTTTGAAAAATCGCAACGAAAACAGGCCGGGATATAAAAAAACTAAAGTTGGATGGATTCCTGAGGAGTGGAAGTGTATAGCTATGTCAGATGTGCTTGACAGGGTAATAGATTATCGTGGAAAAGCTCCCAATAAAGCATCGTTTGGAGTTCCATTGATAACTGCTAAGAACATCGGAAAGGGATATATTGATTATAAACAGGTAAGGAATTCATTTCCAATACTGAATATGAAGAGTGCGATGTGTCGTGGTATCTCGAAAACCGGAGATGTTCTTTTTACAACGGAAGCTCCGTTAGGCAATGTGGCAATGTTTCCAAAGCGAGGGAAATATGCCCTGGCACAACGAGTGGTTACCCTTCGATGCATCGAAGCAGCTCTTATTGGCAGATATCTTGCTATATTACTGTTCTTTCACATCAAGAGGGCATAATTCCGTTTGTCGCTTTAAGTCACAGGGTACAACGGCATTCAGTGAATAAAACAGAATACACTGTAATCCTTTACCCCCTCTTCCCGAGCAGAAAAAAATCGCCGAAATCCTTTCCACATGGGATGAAGCCATCGAGCAGACGCGCAAGCTCATCGACGCCAAAAAGCGCCGCAAGAAAGCCCTCATGCAGCAATTGCTTACGGGTAAAAAGCGGCTGCCGGGATTTTTGAAATCAAAAGGCCGTAATTCCTACCGGTTTTTCGATCTCCCAGAAGACTGGGAATGTCCCCAGATAAGAGATGTTGCCCAAGAATGCTCTGAACGGAATACAGGCAGAGATGATCTGACGGTCTTATCGTGTTCGAAACATCGTGGCTTTGTTGAGTCTTCCGAATATTTCGGAAAACAGAGTCTTCAGTGCGGATACAGTCCAACTATAAAGTAATCCGCCGCAATTATTTCGGATACCCGTCAAATCATATTGAGGAAGGCTCAATCGGCCTCCTGCTTACACATGACCTTGGCATAGTGAGTCCGAATTATACCGTATTTAAGTGCATTGACAATATTATTCCGGAGTACCTTTATGCAGTCTTTAAAACGGAAACATTTAAACACATTTTCGCGATTTCCACGAATGCCTCGGTTGATCGGCGAGGCAGCCTTCGTTGGAAAGAATTTTCACTTATTCGGGTCCCCCATCCATCTATAAAAGAACAGCAGGCTATTGTTGAAGTTCTCAACGTTTCAGGAAATGAAATAGTTCAACTTGAAAGAAAGCTTAAAGCGCTCGAAAAACAGAAACGCGGCCTGATGCAAAAACTGCTGACCGGGGAAGTGCGGGTGAGTGTATGAAGTTACAGTGGTAGGTACTGAAATTTTTCGTAATAATAAAAAAGGTTCGCTCGGACGGCGAACCCATCTCCTTTGGCGCTTACATCCGATTGGAATGGCCAATGAGTGATAAAATAGTAACTGTATTTAAAATTACTGTCAATAGGCAAGAGGGTAAAAGCCTCTACATCATTTTCTTATGCGACTTTATCCCGGAAAAGTCGCATAAGAAAATCTTATGAGACTTTTGGTCAACAAAAGGGCAACAAAATATCATGAACCTTCCCATCAACATAAACGACCTTCTCACCGCCCGCACGGTCGAGTGGGAGCGGCTGGAGTTTAAAGCCGGTTGGAACCCGAAAGCCGTGCTGCACACCATGTGTGCGTTTGCCAATGATTTTCACAACCTGGGTGGCGGCTACATCATCATCGGTGTAGACGAGGACAACGGCCGAGCCGATTCTGCCCCCTGCCGGGTTGCCGGCAACGCAAATCGATGCCATTCAAAAGGAAATTGTAGAGCTTGGTTACCGGATGGTTCCCTACTATCATCCCATCATCGCGCCTTACGAAGTCGATGGAAAACATATCCTTGTGCTTTGGGCTGCGGGCGGGCAGACCAGACCCTACAAGGCCCCGGTATCTTTGGCAAAAGGCGAACGGGAATTTGCTTATTATATCCGGAAAGGCTCGGTGACGGTTCGGGCCAGGCACCAGGATGAAACCGAGCTGATGTCTCTGGCGGCCACCGTTCCATTTGACGACCGCATGAATCAGAGGGCCACTCTGGATGACCTGGATCTGGGGCTGATACGCGCCTATCTGAAGCAGGTCAAAAGCGATCTTTTCCGGGAATCCGCTGAAATGGATTTCAGTCCGGCTTTGCAGACAAATGAACATTGTTGATGGACCGGATGAATCCGTTGCGGCCGAAAAATGTCGGTCTGATGTTTTTTAATGACGAGCCCTCACAGTTCTTTCCGCAGACCCAGATCGATGTTGTTCATTTTCCCGAGGGACCCGGTGCAGATTCATTCACGGAAAAGACTTTCAAGGGGCCGCTTCATATCATGCTGCAGGATGCGCTTTCCCATATCCGTTCCATGGTGATCGAGGAAAAGGTGGTAAAACACCCGGACCGGGCCGAAGCGGACCGGTTTTTCAACTATCCTTTTCCGGCCATAGAAGAGGCCCTGTGCAATGCGGTGTATCACCGGTCCTATGAAATACGTGAACCGGTTGAGGTGCGGATTCTGCCGGACTCTATTACTATCGGCAGTTTTCCAGGTCCGGACCGTTCCATCCGCGATCAGGATATGCGCGAATTCCGCTTTCTCTCGCGCCGTTATCGCAACCGGCGGGTGGGTGAGTTTCTAAAAGAACTCGAAATGACTGAAGGGCGTGGAACCGGTATCCCGAAAATGTTGCGTGAAATCAAGAAAAACGGATCTCCTGAACCCATATTCCACACAGACAACGATCGGACGTATTTTCTGGTCGAATTTCCGGTTCATCCGGTTTTTGCAGAAGCAATGAAAAAAGAGGACGTCACGGAAGTCACCACGGAAGTCACCACGGAAGTCACCACGGAAGTCGAACGGCTTCTGAAGTGCTATGACCGGACGATCATTCCCGTAAGGAACTCCAGGAAATAGCTCGAGTTTGAAAAGACGCGAGCATTTCCGTAAAGCTATACCTTTTGCCGGCAATAGATAGCCGGACTTGTGGAAATGACCCTACCGGACAAGCCGAAAAGCAGGCTTCAGAAATACCGGCTTAACGCGGAAGAAGGCCAGGACACAGGGCGTTGAAAGAAACTTGCGTGACCAGGAAAAATTATCGGCATAAGAATCAACTACGGAAAGAGCATATGGAAGAGACAAGCCCCATTTGGAAAACCTGATTACGGAGCTGCCGAGCTATCTGGAAAAGGTCCAGTCGCAGCTTCCGGCACTGCATTTGTTGATGCAGCTTGGCTGGCAGTATCTGACGCCGGAAGAGACGGTCAATCTCCGGGGCGGGCGGCTGGGGTCGACGATCCTGGAGCCGATTCTGGTGGATCACATCCGCACCCACTGCTGCTATGAATTCAAAGGCAGCTACCCACCCGTTTACGGAAAACGCCATTCAAAACGCGGTGCAGGCGCTCAAAGGATTCCGGGCCACCGGTGCAACGCACCAAAATGAACAGGCCTATGACCTGTTGTGTCTCGGAACCAGCGTGCCCCAGACCGTCGAAGGGGACACCAAGAGCTTCACCATCGACTTTATCGACTGGAAAAACCCGGAAAACAACCTCTATCACTGCACGGCGGAATACAAGGTGGAGCGAATCGGGTATCCAGAAGCATTATATTCCCGACATTGTGTTGTTTGTAAACGGCATCCCCCTGGTGGTCATCGAATGCAAGCGGTCGGCGTATACCCAGACCAAAAAGAAGCCCATCGATCTGGCGATCGACCAGCTTGACGACTATCAGGCCAAGGACGGCATCCCCCAGCTTTTTCTCTACAGCCAACTGCTGCTGGCCCTGGCCCGCGACAAGGCCCGCTACGGCACCACAGGTACGCTCGCGGCAGTTCTGGGCAGGTCTGGAGGGAAGACGGCATCTTGACTCGCCGATTCGAGCAGTTGATTCAAAGCGCCGCTTGACGCAAGAAGATATCGATAAACTGTTGTCCGAGCCTTTTACGGATGTCCGCAAAGAATACCTCACCGTTTCTCGACCAGGGTCGAGAGATCTACGAGCAGGACCGGGCGCTCTATGCCCTGTGCCGCCCGGAGCGGTTGCTTGAACTGGCCTATAAGTTCATCCTGTATGACGGCGGCATAAAAAAAATCGCCCGGTATCAGCAGTATTTTACCGTGCATGACATTATGGACCGCGTTATGAGCGCGGCTGCCAATGAACCGCGACCGGGCGGTGTGGTCTGGCACACCCAGGGCAGTGGCAAATCGCTGACCATGGTCATGCTGGCAAAATCACTGGCCTTGCGCACGGACATTCTGAATCCCAAGGTTATTCTGGTGACCGACCGGATCGACCTGGACGACCAGATCTGCGGAACATTTCGGGCCTGCGGGCTCGAACCGGAACAGGCCAACACCGGCAAACATCTTGTCGACCTGCTGCTGGATCACCGCACGCACGTGGTGACTACGCTGATTCACAAATTTGCCACAGCAGTTGCCAACAGAAAATTGATACAGGCGGACCGAAACACCTTCGTTCTGGTGGATGAAGGCCACCGAAGCCAGTACCATGAACAGCATGCGCGTATGCGCCTGGCGCTCAAAGGGGCTTGTTTCATTGCCTTTACCGGAACGCCCCTGGCAAAGTCCGCCAAAAAGAACACCTTTGCCCAATTCGGAGATCTTTTCCGCCCGGCCTATACAATTGCACGCGCCGTGAAAGACAAGGCCGTTGTACCGTTGCTTTACGAGGGCCGGTATGTACCCCAGGCGGTCGAAAAAGCCGCCATTGACGGCTGGTTTGAAAAACTCACCCTGGGGCTGACCAACGATCAGAAAGCCGACCTGAAACGCAAATTCTCCACCGAACGCCAGCTCAACAAAGCCAGTCCAAAAAGTTCGCATGGTCGCCTGGGACGTCAGTCTGCATTATTCCATGGCCTATCAGGGAACCGGTCTTAAAGGACAACTGATTACTCCAAGCAAGGAAACGGCCCTCAACATACAAGCAATTCATGGACGAATTCGGCCTGGTTTCCACGGAGGTTTTGATTTCTGCACCGGCCGCGCGCGAAGGTGAAGATAAGGGTGTTGGACCGTCCGAGACAGAAAACAGTTTTTGGCAAACGATGATGGATCGGTACGGTACTGAAAAAAATTACAACAAACAGCTCATTAACGCCTTCAAACACGGTGACCGCCCGGAAATAATTATCGTGGTTGACAAACTCATCACCGGCTTTGATGCTCCGGCCAATACGGTGCTGTATCTGGCCCGTAAGCTCAAAGAACACACCCTGCTTCAGGCCATTGCCCGTGTCAACCGACTTCATGAAGGCAAGGAATACGGACTGATTCTTGATTACAGCGGAGTTATTGAAGAACTGGACGAAGCCATCGATTTTTATAGCCTTCTGGCCGACTATGACCGGTCGGATTTGGAAGAGACGGTTACCTACATTGCCGATAAGGCCGCGGAACTGCCGCAACTGAATTCGAACGTATGGGAGCTGTTTGGCGAAGTGAAAGGTGCCAAGGACCCGGAAGTCTATGAAGTGCATCTGCGCGATGCGGACCTGCGCAACAAGTTTTATGAGCGATTCAGTCTGTTCGCGCGTACGCTGGCACTTGCCCTGTCCTCTGCCGGTTTCCTGGAAACCACCCCGACGAAAACGATCAACAGATATAAGGCGGATCTTAAGTTTTTCCAGAATTTAAGGGCAGCCGTTACCCAGCGCTATCAGGAGACGATTAATTTTTCTGAATATGAACCCAAAATCAAAAAACTGATCGACACGCATGTTGGTGCCGGAGAAGTTGAACAGCTCTGCGAACCGATCAATCTTCTGAATGCCAGGGAGCGACATCAGGTGCTCGAAGATAATGGGGCAAGTGTGGGTGCCAAGGCGGACAAAATTGCTTCAGCGACCCGGCATGTGATCGAGCAGGAAATCGCCAAAGATCCTGCCTTTTATAAGAAGTTTTCCAGGCTTCTGGAGGATGTGATCGAGGCCTATCATGCCGGAAGGCTTCAAGCCCTGGAAGCCCTTGAAAAAATTAAAGACATCTCGACCAAAGTGGTCACACACACGGACGATGATATTCCTTCAGAACTTATCGGAAAAGATATGGCGCGGCGTTATTTTGGATGCGTTTCCGAGGCGTTGACTGAATACGGGGAGTCTAAAGATAAACCCGGAACCGATATTGCGCTTCAGGTATCCGAACGAATATCCCCCTATAAAATTCGCGATTGGCGCACCAACCAGGATGCCGTCAACAAAATGCGGGGGGAGATCGACGACATTCTTTTTGAGGTTGTCGAGCGGCATGGCCTTGATCTTTCACTGGATGACCACGACGCCATCATTGACCGTTGCATAGAGGTGGCGATTGCCAATGAAGATTAAGGCTAAAAAACATATATTGGAGTTCGGTTCTCGACGGATTCCATATCGATTACACCGCGCCGACCGCAAACGGCTCCGCATCGTTGTGTCTCCCGAACTGACCGTGGATGTATATGCGCCAAGAACCACCGATGATGAAAAGGTTCATTTAGCCTTACAAAGGAAAGCACCTTGGATTGCGCGAATGCTCGATAAGTTGGAATCCTATCACCCTTTGCCGGTTCCGAAACGATACGCTAGCGGAGAGACCCTGGTTTATCTGGGGAGACAATATCGCCTCAAAGTTGTGAAAGGTTCGAAGCAGCCGGCCAAACTGTTGGGCCGGTTTCTTTGGGTTTGGGTCGAAAACAGAGACGATATCCAGAGTGTAAAGAAAGCTGTCGATCAATGGTATCGAAAACGTGCACGAGAGACCCTGGCTCGGTACCTGGAAAAATGTTACAATGTTGCGTCTCGCCACGGTGTGCCCGAACCGTTGCTGGTGATTCGCGCCATGCGTACACGTTGGGGAAGTTGCAGCAGCAACGGCCGAATAACACTCAATATAAACCTTGTTCAAGTGCCCGCACATTGCATCGAGTACGTCATCATGCATGAGCTGTGTCATTTGAAACGCAACAATCACTCCAAGGCTTTTTATTCGCTGCTGACCCGTTGCCAGCCGGATTGGCGCAAGCGAAAAGAGACCCTGGATCGTTTTAGACTTTCGTGATGGAAAACATGAAAAGACTGGCCGCCAATCTCATCGCCCAGGTTAAACCAAAAGCTTATGAAAAGGCTGCCGTACATCTTACAAAAATCCAGCGCATATTGAAGCGTCGGTCAAAAGACAAGGAATGGGGGATTTATCTTGCGAAATTCGAAACGAACATGCCAGAAAAATAAAACTTCTTGAAATTTTGGACGGCTTGAACGACAAACCGATTGTGGATATTTTTTAACCGGTAAACGCAGAAAAAAATTGCGATATGTGACAGATGTCCTTCAAACAAAATCAGGAATTATGATTTAAGGTTTTATCATGCTAAACAGGCGACAGAAATTCGGCAAAGAAAGTGAGTCTTTGGCGGTGAAGCACCTCAAGAAAAACGGATACAAGATTCTGGAGCAGAATTACCGTAACAAGCTGGGGGAAATCGATATTATCGCCAAAGAAAAGGGGACCCTGGTCTTTGTGGAGGTCAAGGCCAGAAGGTCGGATCTTTTCGGAGATCCCAAATGGGCGGTCACCTCCAAAAAGCAGCGTAAAATTTCCATGGTTGCCTTGTACTATCTTAAAGCCACGAAACAGACCCATGCCAAAGCAAGGTTTGACGTTATTTCAATAAGTTCGGCCCAAGACAATCCCCGAATAGAGATCGTTAAAAATGCCTTTGAACTCGCCTACGGATAATTTTAAGTGCCTAAATGTGATGAACTCGTAAAAAGTCTGATTTTGCTCGATGTCGCTCACAAAAGACTTTTTACGAAACCGTCAAATGTGGTATTCTGTTATTTTTTTAAACTGACTGCGCTGGAAGCGAAGTCCTCATGACCAAAGAATTTTAATATTACTTTTGTAAAAAGCGATTGGTTTGATGTCAAACCTTTGTAATAAAACCGGTGATCTTTATGTGGTGACGACACCCATCGGAAACATGGAGGATATCACCATCCGGGCCCTAAAAACCCTCGGTCAGGTCGATCTTGTGGCTGCGGAAGATACCCGGCACACCGGCCGGCTGCTGGCATATCATGATATCAAAAACAATCTGATCTCTTATCATGAACATAACGAACACATGCGTACGCCGGTGTTGATTCATCATCTCAAGACGGGATCCTCGGTTGCACTGGTAACCAATGCCGGCACCCCCACCGTATCCGATCCGGGCTACCGGCTGGTCAAAGAAGCCATCGCCAACCAGATTCGGGTTGTTCCCATTCCCGGGGTCTCTGCCGTAATTACCGCCATCAGCGCTGCAGGACTGCCAACCGACTCTTTTATTTTTGCAGGGTTTCCGGCCAGAAAAAAGTCAAAACGAATGGAGCAGCTCAAAGCACTGGCCGATGAAAACAGAACCCTGATATTTTATGAATCGCCGGGACGTATTTTATCTTTTATGGAAGAAATCATGAATGTTATGGGCAATAGATATTGCGTTCTTTGCCGGGAAATGACAAAATTGTACGAAGAATTTTTAAGGGGTGTTTTGTCTGAAATTATGGATACATTGCGCCAACGGCCGGCGGTGAAAGGCGAATGCACACTTTTGGTAAAAGGCCGTGAAGAAAATAATGAAGTCTCTCTGGACATCGTTAGAACTGAACTCATCAAAGGATTGGATAAAAAGGGAAGCAAACTGTCCGAGGTTATAAGAACTGTCGCCCAAAAATACGGTCTTCCTAAAAATAAGGTGTATGAAGAAGCGCTGAAGCTCAAAGCTGAAACCTCAGAGGAAAAAGATTAGGTGTTTTAAAAAAAGGTTTCAAGCGCTTAAAAATTATTATCGTGGAGTTCTGTTATCTTGGATACCATCCAAAATCCAAAATCCAAAATCCAAAACCGAGTTATTTATCCGGTAATTCTCGCAGTTCCAGACGAGCAAAAAAAAATTGCTGGTAGAGGAAAGGTTGTTTTTTTAAGCCGGCACGCCAGAGTCGCCCTTGAAATATCCGCCCGAAAAAGCGGCGTCAAATTAACCCGTCTTATAAAAGGTGAAAATGGTGAGCCTTTGCCCTTTGCCGGAAATTACTGGTCTCTAACCCACAAAACCGGATATGTAGGCGGGGTGATTGCTTCGACAAAGATCGGCATGGATCTGGAAAAAATCCGTCCCTGCTCAGCGGCCCTTTACAGAAAAACAGCCCAAGACAGCGAATGGCGCCTTTCAAACGATGATACAACCAGACTTTTTTTCCGGTATTGGACCTCAAAAGAATCGGTATTAAAGGCTACGGGAGCAGGAATCAAAGATCTTTCAAAATGTCGAATTGTCAAGATCATCGACCATAACCATCTGATCATAAGCTACAAAGACCAAGAATGGGTTGTAGAACACCATGATTTCGACGGCCACATTGCATCGGTGGTTAAAAATCATTTTAATGTCGAATGGACGATTCTGCCGGAATCACTCAATGACGCCGTCAAAAGCCACGTCCGCTGAATGAACAACGGAACCTGATAAAATAAAGGGTCACACTGAAGATTTTTTAAGGTCGTGCCCCTTCAAACAGGACGGATAAAAAGGACTCACCAGGTACAATAAAGGAGAATTCCATGGACTGCATGAAAGAACAGAATTTCAAGTCGTGCAATTGCAGCTACGAACCCTGTTCCCGTAAGGGCATATGCTGCGAGTGTATCAGCTATCATTTAAAAAGTCGCCAACTTCCGGCCTGTTGTTTCCCCAACGATGCGGAACGGACCTACGACCGTTCCTTTGAGCATTTTGCCCGCCTGGTTATGGATAAACGGGTCTGAAATTTTTTTAGGGTTATAAATGACCGCTAAAAACCTTTACCTTGAATCAGGAGATTTTGATGATTGATCCGACCCTAAACCAAGAAGCCGCTGAAAGGTTCAAACCCTTTCAGGATGAAATATTCAGAAGTTATAAAGATAACATCCATTCAATAACCATCACCGGAAGTTCCCTCACCGATGATTTTATCCCCGGAAAGTCCGACGTCAATTCTGTGGTTGTCCTCGGCGCAATGGATTTAAAGTTTCTTGAAATTCTGGCGCCGTTAGGGAAAAAATACGGCAAAAAAAGAATTGCGGCACCGCTGATCATGACGCCTGAATACATCAGGACGTCTCTGGATGTCTTCCCCGTGGAGTTTCTGAACATAAAACTCCTTCATAAAACCCTATATGGAGAAGATATCTTTGGGGATCTCGAAATCGGCCCATCTGACCTCAGACTGCAGTGTGAACGGGAACTGAAAGTCAGATTGATCGGTATCCGGCAGGGATATCTCTCTTGTTCGGGTGACGGAAAAATACTCACCGATATGTTTATCGATTCTTTTTCAGGATACATTCCCCTGTTCAGGAGCATTATTGTTCTCTTGGGAAAGGAACCCCCATTGAGAAACCACGATGTTCTCACTGTCCTCGAGGACGCTTCCGGCATAAACACCCGTGTATTTCGAACGGTATTAACGCAAAAGAAACAGAAAACAAAACTAACGATAAAACAGCTCAACGCCATCTTCGAAGACTATTATACGGCTTTGGAAAAACTGGGAGATATTACGGATGACATCAAAGAATAGATTCGCGGTTTTTCCGGCAATTCTGTTCGTGTGCCTGGTTGTTGGATCTGTTTCTCACGCCATCGGCGTCCCGGAAAAGCCGCCAAAATATGTTGTGGACTTAGCCGGTATTATCGATGATGCCACAGAAAACAGACTCAACGGATATCTTCAGGAACTCGAACAAAAGACAACGGCCCAAGAGGTAATCCTGACCATACCCAGCCTCGAGGGCGCATCTATCGAAGACTTTTCCATAACCATCGCCCATGACAAATGGAAACTCGGTCAAAAGGGAAAAGACAACGGCGTGCTCTTGCTGATTTCCCTAAATGACCGAAAGTACAGAATCGAGGTCGGTTACGGACTCGAGGGGTTGCTTCCGGACAGCCTTGTGGGTAGCCTGGGCCGGGACCTGCTGGTACCCTATTTCAAAAAGGGAGACTATTCAACGGGCATTTTTACCGCAGCCGTTGCCATAGCAGATAAGATTGCCGACGCCTCGGGGGTTCAAATAGAGGGAATGCCCGCCATAAAATACAGCACAAAGCCGGCAGAAAAGGGCGAACCCGCCGGTATTTTCAATACCATCGTAACCGTTGCCTTTCTGATAATTCTGGGAATACTGTTTATAAAAAATCCAAGATTGTTTCTGATGCTTCTTTTGTTTTCATCCATGGGCGGCAGAAGAGGTTCATGGGGCGGTGGCGGCGGGTTCGGTGGTGGTGGATTCGGCGGTTTCGGCGGCGGTGGCGGTGGCGGGTTCGGCGGTGGTGGCGCGTCCGGAGGCTGGTAAGTAGTGCCCTGAACGAAAACTGTCTTTTTCGTTCGGGCACTAAATAGAAACGGTTTTGAAATAGCTAAATATCTACTTATATCGGAGGAACATTATGTCAAAAAAACTTAAAACCATACTCATCATTGTGGGTGTCATTTTACTAGTCGGTTTCATGATGTTCGGCAAAATTATCGCCGAGTACAACCGAGTGATTGCCATGGATGAAAACGTTAAAGGGAAATGGGCACAGGTAGAAAACCAGTTAAAGAGAAGATATGACCTGATTCCCAATCTTGTTGAAACGGTAAAAGGCTACGCAAAACACGAAAAAGAACTGTTCGAAAATATCGCCCAAGCCCGAACGCAATACTTTCAAGCAAAAGATGTAAAAGGCAAGATCAAAGCTTCAAACCAGCTTGAAGGCGTACTTTCAAGGCTTCTTTTACTCCAGGAAAGATACCCGGTTCTCAAGGCCAATGAATCGTTTCTCAAGCTACAGGACAGTCTGGAAGGGACTGAAAACAGAATTGCCGTGGAACGGAAACGATACAATGAGTCCGTTCAGGTTCTGAACACATATATCCGTACATTCTTCGGAAGATTTTATGCCATGTTCGCAGGGGTCTCAAAAGCAGAATACTATGAAGTGCCCGAGGCTGAACAAGCAGTCCCAAAAGTGAAATTCCAGTAACATTTTGAGATGCCGTTGGATATTAAAAAGGAGCCTTACGTGACAACAGAAATAACGTATCAGAACAAACCTTGGTTGGCCAATTACGAAAAAGGTGTACCGGAAAATATAGACTACGAGGAAATATGCCTGCCGATGATTCTTGAACGGACGGCCCGCCGGTTTCCAGATAAAATGGCACTGCTCTTTCAGGGATATCGGCTTAACTATCGTGAACTCAATGAGATGGTCGGCCGTTTTGCCGCCATCCTGAGTACCTTTGGTATCCATAAAGGCGATCGTGTCGCTGTCCTGCTGCCAAACGTTATCCCCTGTGTCGTTGCCTATTACGCCATCTTAAAGATCGGCGGCATAGCGGTGATGAATAATCCGCTGTATTCTGATCGGGAACTTGAACATCAACTCAACGATTCCGGTTCAAAAATTCTCATTACCATAGACCTGTTGGGCAATCGCATGATCGACCTTCGGCCAAAAACAAACATAAAACAGATTGTCTATACGTCCATCGGCGATTATCTCCCGTTTCCCCAGAACCTTCTGTTTCCCCTGGTGGCTAAAAAGAAAAACCTGGCTGCAGATGTAAAAGCCGCTGACAATGTTTACAAATGGAAGGATCTTCTGGCGAAAAGCCCCCCCGCGCCACCGGATGTGGGACTATCCTTTGATGATATTGCCATGTATCAGTACACCGGCGGCACCACCGGCGTTTCAAAAGGCGCCATGCTCACCCACGGCAATCTGAGCAAGCAGGTTCAACAGTGTGAAGCATGGTTTCCGACATACCATAAAGGGGATGAAGTCATGCTGGGCGCCCTGCCGATTTTCCATGTCTTCGGACTTTCCTGTGCCATGAACTTTGCCATACACATGGGATGGGGGCATATACTGATTCCAAAACCCCAACCCAAACCCCTCCTCGATGCCATCAAAAAGTACAAACCCACCTTTACGCCCCTGGTACCGACCATGATCATCGGAATGCTGAACCACCCGGATATCGACAGGGTTGATATGACGTCCATCAAGGGATGCTTTTCAGCAAGTGCGCCGCTTCCGCTGGAAGTAATCCGTGATTTCGAGAACAAAACCGGTGCTGTCATCGTGGAAGCCTATGGCTTGACAGAAACGTCGCCTGGAACCCACGTAAACCCCTGTGTGTATGAAAAGCGGAAAGTCGGAAGTATCGGAGTTCCGATTTCCGACACAGAATGCAGAATTGTAGATCTGACTGACAGACAAACAGACGTTCCGGTTGGGGAAACCGGTGAGATACTGGTGAAAGGACCCCAGGTCATGAAGGGTTACTGGAACAATCCCGAAGAAACAGCCAATACCCTGATCGACGGCTGGCTCCATACCGGAGATATCGGTAAAATGGATGAACAGGGTTATTTTTATATCGTCGACCGTAAAAAGGATATGATCATCTCCGGCGGCTTTAATGTCTATCCCCGTGATATTGAAGAAGTGTTTTACGAAAACCCCAAGGTTCAGGAAGCGACGGCGATTGGGATACCACACCCGACTCGGGGCGAATCGGTCAAAGTCTTTGTTGTGATCAAGCAAGGAGAAACGGCCACCCAGGAAGAGCTCATCGAATATTGCGAAGGCAAACTCGCCAAGCATAAATTCCCCACCGAGGTGGAGTTCAGAAACGAACTGCCTAAAACCAATGTGGGGAAAATTTTGAAAAAGGCTCTCAGGGAAGAAGAGACGGCAAAAAGAAAAAACAAATGAAGTTCCCCGTCGATCTGTGAAGACAAGATCTCCGCCCGAACGAACATCCCCGAGAAAAGCATCTCGTCAGGGTCGTCAATGGCCAGTTCCTTGGAAAAAATCATTTCCCGGACAAGGATGCGACCGCAATCGGTTTTTGCGCCGAGCACGAGCCCATTGCCCAAAGTTCCATTGGATTGGAAAGGCATTTTAACTGCAAAGCATGATAAACTTCCTATATCATAGGGAGATTTCCCTATAAAAATAAGGCCTTTGCCCTATAGACAAATTTTCCTGAATATGAAAATATTTTGTATACATTCGACGTCTGCCCTGCATCAACGCATCTCCTGAAACATGGTTTTCCGCTGGCCGCATTTACGGTTACTTTTTCCCCCGAATTCAAACGGGTATCGATCCGTCATTTCAACCCATTATTTTGAAGTTTATTAACACTCCGGCATTGAGCAAATTTTATTAAGTCGGTTATTCCATGGGGAAATACCTCAAAATGTGCTGATTTTGCTCTTAACAGGGCTTTACAGGTTCTGTTTTGAGCAAAATCATCTCAACCAATCTAAAAAATCGATCTCGAAAATAGACGTATGACTCCCTGACGGTGGTTTCGGGATCACACCGTTTCGGGTCATCGGGTTCGTGGTGACCCGGAGCGAAAGGAGGGTGCTATGTATATCCAACAGGCAGATCTTTTTTGGGGTTTGAAACGGGATTTCGTAAAGGCGTTAATGGATATCGCTGAAAAAGAAGCGTATAAAAAAGGACATTTTATTTTTCACAAAGGAGATCCCGCGACTTACTTCTATATTTTAATCAAAGGACGTGTCAGGCTGAGCATTGGTGAGGCGGGGGGGGTGACGTACACCGTCGATCATGCCGGAGAGGCTTTTGGATGGTCCAGCCTCATCAATCGGGATGTCTATTCTGCAACGGGAGAATGTTTGGAAGAGACCATACTTCAAAAATTTGACAAGAACAAGGTACATTCGATTCTGGAAAAAGACCCGGTCAACGGACTCATCTTCTTTAAGCGCTTTGCCGGAACCATCGGAAGCCGTTTGCTTTGGAGCTATAATATGCTCACAGCATCTTCTCAAGCAAGAATTTCCCCTTCTTTGGGAACAGAACAGATTCAAAAATCCGAAGCCATTGTTGAAAATACCACCTAACCTTCAACCGCAAGGGCATTATAGAAACTACCAATTTTCCATGAGCACGGATCTCTCACCTGCTGGAACGGTGGGAAATCCTCGCTCATCGTCTGTTTAAACTCCCATCTTTCACAATAATCCATGATATACCCCTTTTATCGGATAGAGATACGATGTATTAGCCCTTGACGATTTCGTATAATTTACTATGATTCATGAGGACTAATCCCTCAACGATGGAGTCGCTCCATGAAATCACACCATGATATATCGAAGATGTATATTAACGGTCAATGGGTCGCCGCAAAAAATCATGCAACCTTTCCCGTCTACAATCCGTCCAACGGCAAGAAAATCGGAGACGTTGCAGATGGAGACCGTGACGATGCCCAAAAGGCCATCCATGCCGCCCAGGAGGCTTTCGGCCCCTGGTCTGGCCGAACCGCCCATGCGCGTTCAAAATATCTATACACGGCATATCAGGTGATGATGGACCGCAAAGAACACTTGGCGCGGGTGATGACCCAGGAGCAGGGCAAGCCTCTGAAAGCCTCCAGAGGAGAAATACAGTACGGTGCAGACTTTTTGCTGTGGTATGCAGAAGAGGCGAAACGGATTTACGGGGAAACGATTCCGGCACCCCGTTCCGACCAGCGGTTTATCGTGTTGCGTCAGCCGGTGGGCGTCGTGGCAGCCATTACACCGTGGAACTATCCCATGTCCATGATTACACGCAAAGTGGCCCCGGCTCTGGCTGCAGGCTGCACCATCGTGTTGAAACCAGCCGAGGCCACCCCCTTATGCGCCGTCGAAATTTTCAAAATCTTTGAAAACGCAGGAATCCCTGGCGGGGTTGTCAATCTCGTCACCGCTTTAAATCCCATCCCCATCGGTGAGGCCTTTACCACACACCCGATGGTCCGAAAGATTACCTTCACCGGGTCGACCCAAGTGGGTAAGATTCTGGCAAAAAAAGCAGCGGACCAGGTCAAACATGTTTCCCTTGAACTCGGGGGGCATGCGCCGTTTATTGTTTTCGAAGATGCCGACCCGGTATATGCTGCCAAGGGTGCCGTGTTGGTCAAATTTCTTAATACCGGACAAGCCTGCATCAGTCCCAACAGAATCTTTGTGCATCAAAGCATCATTGAACCGTTTATCGAGGAATTTAAAAGCCGGGTATCCAAAATGCTTGCGGGCAGCGGTTTTGAAGACGGCGTGAGCATTGGTCCGCTGGTTAACGATGCCGCCATTCAGAAGGTAGAAGGACAGGTAACGGATGCAGTGGACCAAGGCGCAACATTGATTTGCGGCGGCCGCAGACTGACGGATGATAATCTTGACAAGGGCTTTTTTTACGCCCCTACGATTCTGGGTGATGTCACACCGGAAATGCTGATTTACCGAGAGGAGACTTTCGGCCCGGTAGCGCCTATTATTGCATTTGACAGCGAAAAAGAGGTTCTGGACATGGCCAATGATACCCATTACGGTCTGGCCGCCTATGTCTATACCGGAAGCCTATCCCGGGCCATGCGAATGTTCGAGGCTTTGCGATTCGGTATCGTCGGTATCAACGATATTAATCCCACCGCAGCAGCGGCCCCTTTCGGCGGGATAAAGGAGAGCGGCATCGGACGCGAAGGCGGGCGTGAAGGGATTGCCGAATACCTTGAAACCAAACTGGGTGGATTTTCCGTATAACCACAGTGAATAAAAATTGCGTTAATACGCCTTAAAAAACATTCCGTCTCAAAGAAAAAAAATTCGGTAGCGCTTAAAAAGGAGCTATTAAAACATGAGCAACCCTGAAAACCCATTAAAGACGCGGCATAAATTTCTTGATTTTCTCTACTGGAATCTGGTTGTTTCCGTACCGTTTATTACCGCTTGTATCGCCATCGGAAAAAATTCAACCTTATGGCTAATTTCATATATAATCATCTGCATTTTACTGGTGGCAGTCCTATACAAATTTTACTGCACCCATTGTCCCCATTACATTCAAAGTGACAAAACTCTAAAGTGTATGTTTTTTTGGGGCGTTCCAAAGTTTTTTAAGGCGGAATCCGGTCCTTTAAGCTTTTTAGACAAGGCCGTGGCCCTTGTTACGACGCTTATTATTGTATTGCTTCCATTTTACTGGTTATGGTTACAGCCGGGTTTGTTGGTTATCTATCTTCTCTCAGTGGGGGTTACCGGCACGACTTTAAAAAGATATGAATGCAGGCGATGCACTTATTTTCAGTGTCCATCAAACTGTACGCCGGAAGAATTAAGGAAATAGTATGTCCTTGATTGAGCCGTTATATCAGTTTTTTGTTGATCAGAATTTTCATAGCGCTCTGGCTGGATGTGGTGATCAATGAAAGTGCCTCTGAAATACCCGATTTATAAACCGGCCTCGGCTTCCACTTCAGCCGCGATTCCCGTCCAGTCGTAATTGGCGCGCCCATGGGCCATGGCCGCTGCAAAACGATCTTCCAATACCCGGGTAAAACGCATCGGTGTGTGGCTGTCCGTGGCGGTTTCTGCAATCAACCGGACATCCTTTTGCCCCAAATGAAGTTTGAACAAAGGTTCCATATATTTTTTTTCGATGATCTGCCGTCCATAATTCTGATAGATGGGACATGCAAAAAGCGTACTCCCGACAGCTTCCAGAAGGTTATTCGGGTCAGCGCCGTTTTTGGAAACAAAGGTAAATGCTTCTGCCAAAGCCTCGATGGCCGAGGCGATCAGGAAGTTGGCGGCCAATTTGTTGACGTTGGCATCTGCCGGATTGTTTCCGAAATCAAAAATCTTCATGCTGATGGCCGCTAACAATGATTTTGCCCTTGCTTTGGCTGCGGGTTCACCGGCAATGAAATAAGATTGATTGTTCCCCGCAACGACATCGGGACGTCCCATGACCGGTGCTGCAATGTAGTGGCCGCCAAATGATCTCTGCTGTTGGGCAAGCCGTTCTGAAGTCTTGGGCAAGATGGTGCTCATGGAAATATGAATCCCCTCTGGCCCCAGACGCTCGGCCAACCCTCCGTTTCCACCGACCACAGCGGCCAGTGCCCTGTCGTCTGACACGCAGCTCATTACGATTCCACCCGGTTCAGCGACATCCCAAGGGTGGGTCTTGACTTTTGCCCCCAGCTCGAATAGAGATGACGCCTTTTCAGGGGTTCTATTATAAACAGTTAACGTGTGTCCCGCCTTCAGCAGGTTGATTGCCATGGGGCTGCCCATCATCCCCAGACCGATAAATCCGATGTTCTGTTTTTTTTCCATGCTTGCCACCTCTTGTGTGATTTTAACTTTGATGAACTCGTAAAAAAGATGAAATAGATGGTTTTGTCCTATCTTAACAAATCAGATTGGGATTTTGAACCGAAAAAACCATGGTTGGAGTAACAAGGTCGTTCGTCGATTTTTCACCGTTCTTTATGAGAAATCCGGAATGGTCCCCCTGTCCCGGGACTGCAAAAACACGCTATGACCTGATGCCGGGACGAGTGAACCGGTCAAATTCATGCCAGAAAACCGACCGGACGGCATCTGTCTCTCTGAGAATTTCATGGCGTGCCCCTGGAATTTCCATAAATTTGCAGTTTGGAAGCAACGAACAAATTTTCTTTTGAGCCGTGTTGGATACGATTCGGTCCTCACCGGCACTGATTAACAGAATCGGTGTTCTGATCTGTTCAGCAAACCCGGGGTTACGAAGAATGTCAATGGATTTTAGGGCCGCGGATAGCCATCCGTACGTAACGCCCCCTAAAGCAAGGTCCGGATTCTCCGCAATTGTTTGCACTGTCGCCATAAACCGCACGGGATCTGATGTGAGGTTGTTGCCTTCAAATTTTTCATCCGTGTCGATGCCCGAACCAAAGACATAGCTGCCATTGAATCCGGCTTTGTTTGCAGCCCGGGAAATAAATCTTGCACACCAACTGGGCAATGAGGACCTTAAAATATCGATCATCGGCGCTGTCAAAACCATTCGATCCGCCATGACCGGGTGATCATGAATAAAACGGAGTGCAATATGACCGCCCATGGAATGGGCAAGAATGATCAACGGACCAATGGCTTTCGGCATAACCCTGTTGCTGACGAACATTTTCAAATCATTCAAGTAAACGTCGAAATCCTCGATAAACCCCTTATGTCTGTCCGCCAACATCCGCGTTGAAAGACCCTGGCCCCGCCAGTCCAAACTGTACACATCAAACCCTCTTTCAATCAGCTCGCCGATGGTTTCTGTATATTTTTCCATGAATTCTCTTCGGCCGTTGAGCAAAAGGATCGATCCTTGCCGTGGTTCTTTTTGGCCATACCATATGCCGTAGCGGATCGCCCTCTTATCCGAAGTCTTCATAAAATCATACGATGAAAGCATCTTTCCTTTACCCCTTGAAATATTCGATACCACAACACCACCTAAAATGAAGTTCCCCGACACGAACGGACGGCGGATTTAATAAACGTATTAAAAATTAGGAGGTTACCATAACAGCACAACTTCAATTTTTTGGCGTCTTGGGTTCATTTGCATATTCGCCGTATCCGGCGCATTTTTGTTCCTGACCCGATTGTCCTTGACATGACATCCACTTGGACATAATCCTACCATAAAATGCCTAATTTTAACGAGTTGATATTCTGGAAAATCGTATTTATTGTTATTATTGCTGAATATGTCAACACAGAACTTCCCCAACGGCCCGGGGCACCCAATGGGGGGTCTTGAAACAGCTTCTCGTACGGTTAACATCGACCTTTTTCAGGTAAAAAATGGAAAAACACACACACGACCATGTGGAAACTTATAACGGTCTCGTTGGAATGGGTTTGGATCGCAAAACCGATGAACATACCGTTATCTTTTATCTTCAGAAATTTTCAGACGACACGCTCATGAAGGAATTGGCCGGGCGGATGACCGATGAAGAACTGGACGAAATATTTTCTCTGCTCACCCGCTTACTTAAAAAACATTTAACCGATTCCGAGTATCACAGCCTTTTTCTAAAAGATGACCACCCATAGCGGAAGTAGCAGGAATGCCACCGCTGTTAAGTCCTTGAAATAACCAGACACGGTGACACCGTAGTGAAGCGGGGGAGCGCACCCCCTGAACACGTAGGGGTTGGGAGGTAACACAATGTTCACAGAAAAGCAGTTGGAAAGGTATGCAGATGTTCTCTTGTGGGGACTTAAAACAGCCAGATCCCGTAAATTCAAAAAAAACGACATTGTGCTGATCCGTTACAATATGCCTGCCATACGGCTTGGGGAAATTCTCTATGCCAAGCTCCTGGATATGGGAATACACCCGGTTCAACGGATAAATCCGAGTGTCCATATGGAGAGATCTTTTTTTGAACGTTCAAACTCCCGGCAAATCACCTTCCAAACCCCCGGAGAAAAGGAACTCTTTTTGAACCTAAACGGCAGCATTTTTCTCCATGCACCGGAATCGATAACCCATTTGAGCCATATTGATCCGAAGAAGATCGGAAAAGCCGCTGTCGCTAAAAAATACTTGCGCGATATTCTTGACGCCCGGGATCAAGCCGGTGATTTCGGCTGGACCCTCTGCACGTTTCCCACCGAAGAACAAGCCAGACATGCCAAACTCTCCATGAAGGCCTATACGGATCAGATTGTAAATGCCTGCTTTCTAAACAGAGCGTCTCCGGTCTCCCATTGGCAAACGATTTATGAAAACGCAACCGCCGTAAAGCGCTGGCTGAACAGAATGAAGGTAAAATTCTATCATATTGAGTCCGAAAATATAGACCTTACCATAACCCCTGGCGAGAAAAGAAAATGGGTCGGCATCTCCGGTCACAACATCCCGAGTTTCGAGTTATTTCTTTCACCGGACTGGAGAGGAACCCGGGGGACATACTTTGCAAATCAGCCGTCATTCCGGAGCGGAAATTATGTACAGGGGGTAAGACTCGAATTTAAAAAAGGGGCTGTGGTTAAAATCCAGGCACACAAGGGAGAGGATTTTGTTATCCAGCAGCTCTCCATGGATAAAGGGGCCAATAAGCTGGGTGAATTTTCCCTCACAGACAAAAGATTTTCCAGAATCAGCACCTTTATGGCCAATACGCTATTTGATGAAAATTACGGTGGGGAATACGGGAACTGCCATGTGGCGGTGGGATCTTCCTATGCCGACACGTATCACGGAAATCCAAAAGAATTGACCGGCGAAAAAAAGAAAACCCTCGGGTTCAACGATTCAGCGTTGCACTGGGATCTTGTCAATACGGAAAAGAAAAGGGTTGTCGCCCATCTTGCATCCGGCAAAAAACTTACCATCTATGAAGACGGCAAATTTACCATGTAATATTTTGAAAATTCTTTTTTTTGAACGCCGGCATCGTGTTAATAAATCCCAAAAATGCTTGCGGAGCGAACAAAATCAGACGGTTACGAGTTCATCATATCTTGATAAAATTGTAAAAAGTGAAACGTGAAATGTAAAAAGACTACATTTAGTACGTTAAGAAGCAATATTACACAACATATAGACTTTTCACGTTTAACTTTTTACTTTTCACAGAACTTTTATATCTTGTATTTTCCGAAATCTTCAGGTGAAAGATTTTCAAGATATTCCGCCCATTTTTTCCCTTCTTCGCTTTTGTTTAAGACTTCGTAATCACCTTCAGCCATAAGAGATTGTTCAAAAATCTTATCTGCCACATAAATGGGCGCGGCAAAACGAAGTGCAATGGCAATGGCATCGCTGGGGCGGGCATCGATGTTAAAACTTTTTTCTTCAGATACAAAATATATTTTGGCGTAAAAGGTATTGTCCTTAAGATCGCACACTTCGACCTTCGATACCGTCATATCCATATTTTCGACGAAATTCTTAAAAAGATCATGGGTCATGGGGCGGTCGAACTTGATGTTTCTGAGTGCTGAAGCTATGGATGTAGCTTCGAGCAAGCCGATCCATATGGGAACCGCCTGATCACCTTTCACAGACTTTAAGATAAGAATCGGCGTATTCGACGTGGGATCTATTGCCATACTCGCTACGTTCACTTCATGCAACATAACTCTCATCTCCTCTCAAACCAAAAGAAATTGGTTCTGCGCCAACCGGTTCGCCCCAGAGTGAGTGGGGAAATGCTTTCAAAATTCTGACATTCACCATCTGCCCTGGAACAATATCAATCTGGGCGATATCCCCATTATTCCGATTAAAATTTACGATCTTGTTTGTGGATGTACGGCCGGTCCACTGGACATCCGGATGTCGGTTCAATGTGTCCATCCGGTTTTCCTTCCGGCTTACACCTTCCACAAGAATCGATTGCAGGGAGCCTTCCAACACTTTGTTTTTTTGGGTTGTATACCGATCTTGCAGATCCAGAACCTGCTGCAGCCTCTCTTTCTTTTCCTGCTCAGGGATCTTGTTCAAGAGTCGGGCGGCTGCCGCATTTGGACGGTCGGAATATTTAAAGGCAAACAACCCATCAAATTCAACAGTTTGAATCAAATCAAGGGTTTCTTCAAAATCTGTCTTTGTCTCCCCCGGAAAACCCACAATAATATCAGATGTAATGGAAATCTCAGGACAAGTGTGGCGCAGTTTATGGACTTTTTCAAGATATATTTCCCGGGTATACTTCCGGTTCATTTTTTTTAGAACCCTGTTTGAACCCGACTGTATCGGCAAATGTATATGGTTGCATAATTTTTCGAGGTCCTTAAAAGCAAAAATAAGATTTTCCGAAAGATCTTTGGGATGCGATGTGGTAAACCGGATTCTCAACAACCCGTCAACGTCGTTGACACGCCGCAAAAGTTCAGGAAACGTGCAGAGACCTTCCTTTTTTCCGTAGCTGTTCACGTTCTGCCCGAGCAGGGTCACCTCCCGCACACCGGATTCCACAAGACATCGGAGTTCTTGAACGATATTTTCTGGATCCCTGCTGGTTTCCCGCCCCCGAACATACGGAACCACGCAGTAGGTGCAATAATTATCACACCCTTGCATGACGGTCACAAAGGCCGTTGTTTTTCCCCGGTTATGTCCCTGTTTGACAAAATCCAATTCTTCAATCTGCTCCGACATTTCAACGTCGACAATTCGACATCTTTTGGACTCGATGGTCTTGACAATATCCGGCAAACGACCGATGGCATTTGTCCCGAAAACAAGATCAAGATGGGGTACACGGGCCAGAATCTTTGATCCTTCCTGTTGGGCCACACATCCGCCGACCCCGATTATAAGGGCAGGTTTTTTCCTTTTCAATCCGGCCAACCGCCCTAAAAAACTATACACTTTTTGCTCGGCCTTTTCCCTGATGGCACACGTGTTAACAATGATCAGATCCGCCGCTTCTATGGAAGACGTCATTTTGTATTGTAACGACTTTAATCCATTGGCGATCTGTTCGGAGTCATACACATTCATCTGACAGCCGATGGTGTTTATGTATAAGTTCTTTTTCATCTATTCTCTGGAGTCTCCGCACTTGCATCTTCAATAATAAAATTCTTTTTGAGATCCTGCAAAATATTTTCTACATCTTCCGCGCATCCCGGAGGAATATGGAGCCGCACAACACCCGAATCAGGATTGACCGTTGTTAAGGATGCAATGCCGTCGTACGCTTCTAAAATAAATTTTAAAAAACAGATTTCTCTGCGATCAACTCGAAGGTATTTTTTTATCGTATCCAAAATCAAAGATTGTTTATTGTGTTCAGGTTATGCCATGGTTTCACGATACCGGATAACACCTGTCCCTGTGCCGCGTGATTTCGAGGCGCCCAGGGCCTTTCGCCGGGCTAAAATAAAGCACATCCCCATGCCATTATACGGCAATTGAAGGCTCGGGGACGTTACCATGTTTAAGTACCATTATCTCCATTATCATAGCAATAAAAAAGTCCCGGCGGAAAAGAACACCCTTCGCTTCCCGTATCATGGGTACAACGGCATAATGGGTTTGGGATTCGGTGTTGCCCAAATTGTAAATTTAAGATATGTGATCCGTTAATGAAAAAAGCGTGGCAAATTCTAGAACCTGATATTCATTCGGTGGAAAACCTGTGCAGGATTCTAAACTGCCATCGGGTCATTGCTTCAATCCTGGTCAATCGAAATATTTTTTCCCCGGAAGATGCCTCAAACTTCCTCAACACGTCCCTCCGCCAATTAGGCCCGCCCTTTGCCATAAAAGATATGGATGCTGCGGTTGAACGCATAATAACCGGCATAATGGACAAAGAAAAAATCTTGATCTTTGGCGACTATGATGTTGACGGAATTACGGCCACCACCATCCTTTTGGAATTTTTACGTTCGCTGGGCGTCCAGGTGTCATACTATATTCCCCACAGAACAAACGAAGGTTATGGCTTGAAGAAACATCATATTTTAGACCATGCATTGCCGAATGGAATAGACCTCATTATCACCGTGGACTGCGGATCTGACAGCCACGAAGCCGTTGAAGCTGCCCGGCAGACAGGAATCGATGTAATTATTACCGACCACCATATTATATCGGACATCCTACCCCCTGCGGTTGCCGTTGTAAATCCCAAACGGTGTGACTGCCCATCCGGTTTTCATGATCTCGCCGGCGTCGGAGTGGTCCTTTACCTACTTGTTTGTCTTCGAAAAAAACTGCGCAACATAAATTTTTGGCAGGGCCGTTCGGTACCCAATCTAAAAAGTTACTGCGATCTTGTCGCCCTTGGCACCTTGGCCGACATGGTTCCACTGACCCATGAAAACCGAATACTTGCCAGGACCGGGCTTGATATAATTGGCCGAACCCATCGACCCGGTTTAAAGGCGCTGATGGGAATCTGTAACACCAATAAACACGCCGTCGATACGGATGATATGGTT
This sequence comes from uncultured delta proteobacterium, assembly GCA_963790095.1. Classification (GTDB taxonomy): domain Bacteria; phylum Desulfobacterota; class Desulfobacteria; order Desulfobacterales; family UBA11574; genus JAAXQD01. Next base: position 80,105 of record CAWBNO010000019.1, read on the forward strand.
TTCGGCTTGGCACCCCGTTTAAATTCGGCAGGAAGGATGGACCACGCTTCAATCTCACTTGAACTTCTCACCACCACAGATGTCAAAACCGCAGAGAAAATAGCAACGTCTCTCGACCATATGAACCAGAATCGACGCCGCATGGAAAATAAAATTCTTATCCAGGTGCATGACCGTCTACAGAAAAATTCCCAACTGCTTCGAAAAAACACCCTGGTCTTGGCTCAGGAAGGCTGGCATTTGGGGGTTTTGGGCATTGTCGCATCGAGAATTGCAAAAAAATATTTTCGCCCTGTTGTGCTGATAACCACGTCAGACGGCATTGGGGTTGGATCCGCCAGAAGTATTCCGGGGATTAATTTATACAAAGGGCTGTCAGCTTGCGCAAATGATTTTGAAAACTTTGGGGGGCATGCCATGGCTGCGGGTCTAAAAATAAAAGCCAAAAATATCGAAAGATTCGAAATAAACTTTGAAAACACCATCGGCCGCATGTCCAAACCCGATGATTTTATTCCGAAGATTATCATCGACGGTGTGCTTGAATTTGAAGATATCTCAGACAAACTCATCGACGAACTGGAATTTTTAAAACCTTTTGGAATGGGCAACACCGAACCACTTTTTATGGCCCGCAATATCGATGTGGTGTCTTCAGCCATGGTGGGCAATCATCACAGACGCATGGTTTTAAGTCAGAGAAAGGGACGAACAGAAAAAACATTCAATTCCATTCACTTCAACGTTGATCCGGGCTCCTCTTTGAAGGAAAAGTTTGATAAAATTGCCTTTCGGCTTCGCTGGAACCGCTGGAACGGCAGGAAAACCGCCCAACTTGTTATTGAAGAGGCTTAACATTGAAGGCTTCGTAAAAAGTCTTTTGTGAGCGACATCGAGCAATTTTGGAGACTTTTTACGAGATCATCAACATTGGCAGAGTAAAACATTTCTCTTGCAATAGCCTATTCCTGGCATTATTATTGCCGAGGAACAATTAAAATAACTATCGGATACAAATAAAAGGTGAAATTTATGGGGAAAGTATTTCGGCCCAGCAGTCGCGAAGCAAAAATACTGTCAAGAATCGAGTCTTCAAAAGAATATGCCCGCAGAAAGGCCATTGAACGTGCCAGAGACAATATCGACCCGCTTTCCAATGCCATTGCCATGAAGCTCGTTGAGAACCATCTGGTGGAGACCACCAATAAAAATGTGCTCGAAGAACAAATTGCACAGTGTATAAAAAATTTAAGCCATGGCGAAGACTTTGATGTCGACTATAAAATTGCGCCCTTTCGACATATCACAACCAATCCAAATGTTGTCAGTCTTTATGTTACGGCGTTTGTCATAGAGAACCTTATTAATCATAAAGTTGTGGTCGATGTTTTCGGCTCGGACGAAGAAATATATATTTGCATAAACCGACAGGTTGCAAAATTCCTGGCCTAACCATGCGCCCTTCCTTCCTCCCCCGGTTGGTAAACGGACCTTTTGATGATCCCGGACTATTTATCCCCTTTCTTTTTGAAAAACGTGCCATCCTATTTGATCTGGGAGATATTTATTCCCTTTCAGCCAAAGAGATTCTAAAGGCCAGCCACGTTTTTATTACCCATACCCATATGGATCATTTTATCGGGTTTGACCGGTTTCTTCGCCTTTTCCTTGGTCGAGACCAACATCTATACCTTTACGGCCCCGAAGGTTTTTTGAAAAATGTCGAAGGTAAGCTTGCCGCGTATTCGTGGGACCTTGTTAAGAACTACAGCAATCTTTTTGCGTTACATGTTTCCGAAGTGCATACCAACAATCTGTTTACCAGAGAATACATCTGCCACAACGGATTCATCCCCGTTTCAAAGGTCGTCAAACACCCCTTTAAAGGTCTTTTGCATCAAGAACCCTCTTTGTCTATTTTTACCGAAATTCTCGATCACAGTATTCCCTGTCTCGGATTTGCCATCAAGGAAAGATTCCATGTGAATATAAAAAAAGACAAAGTTTCGGATCTCGGGCTTGAGATCGGCCCCTGGCTGAAGGAGTTTAAGAAGGCGCTGTTTAATAATAAAGATGCCGATTCAGAATTCGTGGTGGAGTACGGCAAGAAACATCGAAGAAAAAAATTTTTTACCCTGGGGGATCTGGCCAATAAGATTGCCCGGATAACCCCGGGGCAGAAGGTCTCATATATAGCGGATGTTGCCTACAGCAAATCGAATGTGGGAAAAATTGTTGAACTGGTTAAAGATTCTGACCATCTATTCATTGAAGCGGCTTTTCTTGAAAGAGACCGGGATATTGCCGAAAAAAAATGCCATCTGACCGCCTGGCAGGCCGGCAGTATCGCAGGCAAGGCCCGGGTAAAGCAGATAACACCGTTCCATTTCTCACCCAGATATCAGGGGCAGGCGCACATGTTGCAAAAAGAGGCTTTGGATGCCTATTATGATACTTTGAATCAATAAAGAGATGACTCAAGCTTCGCATCCTTTAACTTAGGCGGAAGCCTTATTTTGCAAATCCGTTCAACAAGGTTATTTCGATCATTACCATCCTTAAATAATCTCTCTAAGTTCAATGCCATGTCAATTTATGTGGGGTAGCGTGTGCTCCGGCCGCGTCTATCCTTGCTTTGCCCGGCATAATAACAGATTGAAGCAAAAGTGACGCCAGAAGAAAAGATAAATTGTACGACCGCCCTAAAGCGCTTGCCTGGAAATTCTGATAATATTCTTATCGTAGGTTTGGGTGCGGCTGTGATCTATAGATGATATTTCAGGAATCGTTGTGATGATTTGAACCCAACGCTCACGATTTGCAGGATTACCCTCATTCATCAATAAGACAGGCTCACAAAAAACCGGCAAACCGGTTGAGACTAATACCACAATATGTTGATTTTTCTTTTCTCAATCCAGCCTTAAAAATAAAAATATAGCCTGGTGTGATACTCATAACATATTAAATTTATTAATGGATTTTATGCCGTAGTGACAAATTGCAGATATCGCTATCCTTGCTCGAGAACAAAAAAGATGGCCGGAACAAATTCTTTTGAAATTCGCATTACGTATCAATATATGAAAGGTGAATATTATATTCAATCAAACTATGATGACCTCGTATTTCAATAGATCTTTCTATTTATTTCTTGGTGGTGGATGTATTTGTGAATAACGACTTACCAGTCAAACTCATCCGAATACGAATCCACATATGCAACAATGTTTAAATATGTATCTTTTAAACCAATATCTTCCATGGAAATGCTTTGTTTAGTTCCATGCTTGGTGTGGGGTGGAATGCTTAAAGAAAACTCTCTTTGGGTATGAATATAACCGTGACCCGAGCAATCCGGGCAGAAAAACTGATCCCAAATTTCTGTATCTCCGCATCTGGGGCAGGGTTCAATTATGGGCACGGTGATGGGAAAAAGCCCTCCATTTCGTGCTTCCTCTGGAGAAAGTATGACTTCATAATATAAATCTTTATCAGGAATACGGCCCCTTGTTTTCGTGTAAAGTCCAGGTAAAAAACCATCAAAAAATTCATCAGTAAAGGATCGCAACCGATGCATTTCGTCGAAGACACCTCTTCTTTTTTGGATGATATCTTGAACTTTTCGTTTTTTCGAAACAAGTCGCGGCTGTCTCAGTGTGGCATCGTATCTTCGGCGTTTGTTCTCATCTGTGAGGGTTTCATAAGCCTCTTTAGCTTCACGAAATTCGTTACTGCTGATAGAATGAGTTCGATCCGGATGCAGCTGTTTCGCTATCCGTCGGTAGGCTCGTTTAATCTGATTTAAATTGGCTTCCCTGGATATTCCCAGGACAACATAATAGTCTCTTGGCACAGAATGTCTCCTATTACAATTTTAATAGGTTCTTAAAGAATCATACTATTCCATAAGACAAATTAAAAATCATAGTACAGATTAAAGTTGAATATCCGACAATTAAAAAGAAGGCCGGAGGGATAGGGTTTTACACTTTAAATCGCCTCCGGCTTATGGAAAAAATCTTTAGGTATTAACTTCGATTTTACGTGGTTTAGCCTCTTCAACCTTCGGCAAAATAAGCCGTAAAACACCGTCAGTCAACTTGGCATCAATTTTACTCTGATCAATTACGTTGGATAGCGAAAATTGCCGATAGTATTTCCCTATTTCGTATTCAATTAAAATATCTTCCTCATTAGCTCTCTCAAAGGGTGCAACTTCTCCAGTTAAGGTCAATGTGTTCTCCCGAAGGTCAATGGTCAGATTTTCCGGCGCTACGCCTGGCAAATCAGCTAAAAGTGTGAGCTCGCGCTCGGTTTCGAATATATCAACACTGGGTGTAAAGACAACACCCGGCTTGGTTTGCTCAGCCGGAGACGTAACCTCGTGTTTTGGTTTTACTTGGATTTCTTTGGCTTTACTGTCAGTCATGGTAATCCCTCCTTCCCATAAAATTTCTTTGAAACCTAACTCACTGTAATCTGTCTGGGCTTGGTCTTTTCGGCCTTAGGTATGGTCATCGTCAATATACCATTCTCGAGCTTGGCATCAACTTTATCGACATCAATGTCATCAGGCAGGTTTATTGATCTTGAAAATTTTCCCGCTTCTCTTTCTCTTCTGTGGTATTTGACGTTATTACCTTCCACGGGTATTTTTCTTTCTCCTGAAATAGAGATGCCTTTTGCCGTAACCTGAATGTCCAGATCTTCTGATTTTACTCCGGGTAATTCTGCACGAACATAGTAATTATCAATATCTTCAGTCGCATTTGTCAGAGGAAATACTCCAGCTGAGGGCATTGGAAGAGCCCCACCTGATAAGGCACCATAAAGCTCATCCATTTGCCTTTGGAACCGATCAAAATCACGAAAAGTTTTATTGAATCCCCAAGTCGGAACATTGAATAATCTTCTGTAAAACATGATAACATCCTCCTTTCTTCGTTAATTTTTGCTTTTTTATAAGGTTAGACTATATTTTTCCAATTTGATTAAAACTTTTAACTAAAAAATAAATTCAGAAAAATGTTTGTCAAGATCCTTTTCAATTTTTTTCTTGAATTACTTTTTAGATGATGTATATTTCAGTAATGAATATTCGTTTCGGAGGTAATACGATGTCAAAGGAAAATAACAAAAAACAGAAAGAGAAAATTTCGCTAGCCAATCCATTTATTTCTGAGTTAAAAAGCAGACAATCAGTTCGTGCCACTTTCAGGCTGACGCAAGGCTGTATTGAGGCTATTAGTATCTTATCCATACAAATGGGCATCAAACAAAAATCTCTATTCGATCATATAGCTGAGGATATAGAAAGTTTAAAATCCATAGCCCGTGAAATTAAACAAACGAAAATAAAAAACCAGGGCCAAATCCAAAAAACCTTTGTGATCAGCAGAAAATCACTCGCTTCATTAGATAAAATTTCCAACATGTTTAATGCATCCATTGATGGATTGGTGGAATATTCTATCCAAAGATTATTACCAATTATTAATAAAGAAAGGAGAAAGCATGAAATACGAAAAGAATTTCTTATAAAGATAAAGAAGCATTTTCAACAAGGAGAGAAAATGCTGAAGGACATTAGAAAACAACTGGGAGATGATGATCCAATTATCGATAAATTTGCCATGGTCATATCAAACTATGAAACCGTAAGGGATAATATGGTATCATTTATTGACCGAAGTAAGGATATTGAAACGTTTGATGCTGATAATATGAATCCTTAATATTTGAAAGAAAGAGCTTTAATTACGATCCAGATACCTTGCAAAAAAGTATATATCTAATTATTCCAGACACTATTTAGAAACGAATGGTCCGAATGTGACAATCTGGTAAGGGATAAAATTTTACAAATATCACCTTAAACAATTTGCAGGGATCTTGTTCATCGCCTGCCTCTCCGATTTTCATTATAACCATCTGATTTTGATGAAATTTCAGTCGGCTCACAGATGGTCTCAGCAGCAGGGTATCCCAGAAACCGATTCACTTCTCGGATTAATGATGAACCGGCCTTTAATCTCGTTGCGTCAGAAAGGGCAATGGTGGTGTCTGTTTTTTCAGGATCCAGCAGATGAACGTACCCTCGGCAGGAACCCGGATACCGGCTAAATATGCCTTTTAATTGTTCGAGTAATGCTTTGTCTGTGCGGGTAATGTCAAGATTAAAATGGATGCTTGTGGACCAGGTCTCCTCAGCTTTGTCCATGGAAATCACCGTCTCTGCCAATATCTTAACCGAGTTTTCATCCTTTTGCAGACCGCCTCGAACCAAGATGGCGCTGTCTTCTGTTAAAAGATCGTAAACTTTGGCGTACAGCGCAGAAAAAACGACAATTTCCACAGAACCATGTAGATCCTCAAGGGTCACGAATCCCATTAAATCGCCTTTTTTGGTCTTTATAATTTTGGTACTCCTGATCATGCCGCCGATCCTCACGGCGTCACCATCATTTTGTTCCTTCAGGGTCGATGAGTTGGTGTTCGTGAACTTTTCCAGAATATCTTCGAATTGCCCCAAAGGATGTCCGGTAATATAAAACCCAAGGGATTCCTTTTCTAACGCTAAAAGCTCCTTCTCATCCCATTCGTCGATTTCGGACATACTGGGCAAGTTAATGGCATTCTGATCTGGCTTCAGATCGAACAAACCAATCTGCGGATCTGCCTTTTCTTTCTGAAGTCTCTGGCCGTAATCCACACAGTCCTCCAAAGATGCCATCATTCGGGAACGGTAGGCCCCTGTTGAATCGAACGCGCCACATTTTATCAGACCTTCAATCACCCGCTTATTGACCTTTTTCAGGTCCACACGTTCGCAAAACTCAAACAGCGAAGAAAAATTACCATCCTTACGTGCCGCGATAATGGATTCAATGGCATTTTCACCGACATTTTTTACCGCAGCCAGTCCGAACCTGATTTTCGATCCGGTTACGGCAAAGGCCTTATCACTTTCGTTGATGTCCGGTGGCAGGACTTCAATGCCTTGGGCACGACATTCGGCAATATATTTCACCACACCATCCGTAGAATGCATTTCGCTGGTCAGTAATGACGCCACAAACTCCACGGGGAAGTGCGCCTTTAGAAAAGCGGTCTGATACGCAATCAGCGCATAGGCCGCACTATGGGATTTGTTAAACCCATATCCCCCAAATTTTTCCATAAAATAAAATATTTTTCCGGCCTTGTCCGCCGGAATGCCGTTGTCGGTGGCCCCCTGCATAAACCGTTCCCGGTGCATGGCCATAATCTCAGGAATCTTCTTGCCCATTGCTTTCCGAAGGTCATCGGCTTCCGCCATGGAATAATTGGCCAGTTCTCCGGCGATCTTCATGACCTGTTCCTGATAAACGATAACCCCGTAGGTCTCTTTTAAAATCGGTTCAAGCTGTGGAACAAGGTACTCTAACTTTTTTTTGCCGTGCTTCCGGTCCACAAAATCATCGACCATTCCGCTGTCCAGAGGTCCGGGCCGATACAGGGCAACCAGAGCGATGATTTCATCAAAAGATTCCGGCCTTAATCTCACCAGCAAATCTTTCATTCCGGAGCTCTCCAGCTGAAAGACCCCGGTTGTCTCTCCCGAGGCAAGCAGACGGTAGGTGGCAGGATCGTTAAAATCGAGGTTTGAAAGATCGGGGGGCGTGCCGCCCTGTGCGGCGATCAGTTCAAGGGCACTTGCAATGACCGTCAGGTTGCGAAGACCCAAAAAATCGAATTTGACAAGGCCGATTTTTTCAACACATTTCATGTCGAACTGGGTCACCACCTCGCCTTTTTTACCTTTGTAGAGGGGCAGATATTCCGTCAGTGTTCGGTCTGCAATGACCACCCCGGCTGCGTGTGTTGAGGCATGCCGCGGAAGCCCTTCCAATACCCGGCAAATACTGATAAGATCGGCAACTTCCGGTTTCTTTTTTACCAGATCTCTGAGTCTCGGCTCCTGCTCAAGGGCATTGTCAAGACTGATGTTCAATACATCCGGCACCATTTTAGCAATGGCATCCACTTCGTTAAGGGGGATATCCAATGCACGGCCCACGTCGCGAATTACCGCCCGGGTTTTTAGCTTTCCGAAGGTGATAATCTGGGCGACAAAATCACCCCCACCATACTTATTGATGACATATTTGAAGACGTCTTCCCTGCCGTTTATACAAAAATCGACATCGATATCCGGCATGCTTTTACGGGCAGGGTTGAGAAAACGCTCAAAAATAAGACCGTGCTCAATGGGGTCCAGGTCCGTAATTCCAAGGGAATAGGCAACAAGGCTTCCTGCAGCCGACCCCCTTCCAGGTCCAACAGGAATACCTTTTTTCTTGGCATAACGGATAAAATCCGCCACAATTAAAAAATACCCTGGAAACCCCATGGACTTGATGAGCTTTATTTCATACTCCATGCGGTCAACATACAGTTTTTCATCAATATCCGGATTCTTTGCCTTTATCCCCTGTAGCACCGTTTTAAATCCATCCCTGACCATCTGTTCGAAAACTTCATCGACGGTATGATCCGATGCAACATCGAATTTCGGGAAATGATAAGATTTAAAGTCGAATTCAAGGTTGCAACGTTTGGCGATGTCTACGGTATTCTCGAGGGCGCCCGGATAATCCCTAAAAGCGTCATACATTTCTGCTTTGGATTTTAGATAGAGTTGATCGGTGCCAAACTTCAGGCGATCGTTTTCATGGACCGTCTTTCCGGTCTGCACGCACAAAAGAACATCATGGGCACGAACATCCGCTTTGTCGAGATAATGACAATCGTTCGAAGCAACCAGAGGAATGGAGAGTCTTTGACTCATATCCAGAAGTGCTCGGTTCACCGTCTCCTGGACATCGATGCCGTTGTTTTGAACCTCGAGAAAAAAATTTCTTTCACCAAAGACATCGAGGTAAAAGCGCGCGGCGTTATCCGCCTCATCGATTCGGCCGCCTTGGATCAATTGGGGGATTTCGCCGTGAAGACATGCGGATAGACCGATAAGTCCTTTGCTGTGGCGTTTTAATACGTTTTTGTCGATACGGGGTTTGTAATAAAATCCTTCAAGTTGGGCAATGGTGCAAAGTTTGCATAAATTGACATAGCCTTCACGATTTTCGGCCAGAAGGATGAGATGTGAAAGTCCACTTTTATCCAGGGAAGTTTTATCGTTAAGGCCCCTGGGTGCCAGATAGCACTCGCAACCTATAATCGGTTTTATTCCGGCTTTTTGGGCCTTTTCGTAAAACGTCAGGGCGCCGAACATGGTGCCATGATCGGTAATCGCCACAGCATCCATGTCAAAATCAGCAACGCGCTTTAACAGGCGATCAATCCGAATGGCGCCGTCCAGAAGGCTGTATTGAGTGTGAACATGAAGGTGAACGAAGTCAACTGCTTTATCAGTCATTTTTAAATATCTTTTATTGGAACATTTCAGATTGATTCAACGACGAGGACAACACGTATCAAAGGCAACTCATGGGAAAAAGAGCTATGTTTCAAACAGGAAACTAGTCGAGACGGTAATTTGGCGCTTCTTTGGTAATAATCACATCATGGACATGGCTTTCACGCATCCCTGCGGTTGTTATTTTTATAAAGCGGGCTTTTTCTCTGAGTTCGTCCAGGGTGCGGCACCCCACGTATCCCATACCCGCCTTTAATCCGCCGATGAGCTGAAAAATATTGTCCGACAGCGTTCCTCGGTAGGGAACTCTGCCGACGATACCTTCCGGAACCAGTTTATCGCTCTGGATATCTTCTCCCTGATAGTACCGGTCACGGCTCCCTTTTTGCATGGCTTCAATGGATCCCATACCTCTATAAGACTTGTAACTACGGCCCTGATAAATAACAAGCTCCCCCGGACTTTCCTCGGTTCCGGCAAAAAGGCTGCCGATCATCACCACATGGGCCCCGGCACCAATGGCCTTGGTGACATCCCCTGAGAATTTGACACCGCCGTCGGCAATCAAAGGAACGCCGGTTTTACCGTATACCGGGCTGCAGTTCATGATGGCGGTGATCTGTGGCACCCCGACACCGGCCACAATACGTGTGGTGCAGATGGAACCGGGTCCGATCCCGATCTTAACACCGTCCACACCGGCTTTGATCAGGGCTTCGGCTCCATCCGCTAAACCGACATTTCCTGCGATCAGCTCAATATCCTTGAAATTACTTTTCAGTTTTTTTACAGCCTCAATGACATTTTTCGAATGTCCATGGGAGGTATCAATGAGAATCACATCGGCACCGGCCTGCAAAAGCGTCTCTGTCCGTTCTTCCATATCAGGTCCGACACCCACAGCGGCGCCAACTCTGAGTCTGCCTAGTGAGTCTTTGCAAGCTTTCGGATATTTTTTAATCTTTTCGATATCTTTTATCGTTATCATGCCGATCAGACGATTTTTATCATCCACCACGAGTAACTTTTCGATCCTGTGTTTATGAAGCAGTTTTTTAGAATCTTCCAGCGTAATTCCCTCAGAGACGGTAACCAGGTTTTCTTTGGTCATGACTTCAGAAATCTTTTTTTCGAGATCTGTTTCAAATCGAAGATCCCTGTTTGTTACGATGCCCACCAATTGATCATCTTTGGTTACCGGAACCCCTGAAATGCGATACTTTTCCATCAGATTCAACACTTCATGGACGAGCTGATCCGGAAGAATCGTTACCGGATTAACAATCATACCGCTTTCAGATTTTTTTACCTTGTCAACTTCAACCGCCTGGTTATGTATACTCAAGTTGCGATGTATAAAGCCGATTCCGCCTTCCCGAGCCATACTTATTGCGGCGCGAGACTCGGTTACGGTATCCATCGCAGCGCTGACAAGAGGAATGTTTAAATCAATGTTTTTTGTTAACCGAGTTCGGGTGTCGACATCAAGCGGCAATACATCGGAATAACCCGGAAGCAACAAAACATCATCAAAAGAAAAAGCCTCTTCAGGCTGCACTTTTTTCATGGATTCCCCCATTAAACTTGAACTTATTAATTGGTTCTTTTTCGTGCTTTCGCAATTGAAACGTCTTTTTCGGTTTTCCATCTCCAGCCGATCCAGACGGAGTGTTTTTCAGTGTTAAGATATTTACGAAGACGAATAACAAATAGATTTATCTTTTGCAATCTTTATTAGCCTGTATTTGATCATACGTTATAAATTATTGAAATTAAATAAAATAAAAAACATCCAACTCTATTGGCCGGATATTTTAGATCACTGCCTTGACATTATGCCAATATCCGTAATAGATAATGCATCCGGACCATTCGAACCAAACCCAGAAACATCAACCCAAGGCTCAAAATTAAACCCCTATGAATGATTTGATAAAACCCGGTTAAGATGAACGGCCATGGGTCCGCAGATGAAAAAAAGCGTTGCCATGATATTTAAAATAAACCCCCAAAATCCCCAGGAACGACTTTTAACAAAGGTCGTTGAAATCCTAAAAAAAGGTGGCATCATCGCCTATCCAACCGATACATATTACGGAATCGGGTGCGACATCATGAACAAAAAGTCCATAGAAAAAATTTACCAGTTAAAACAGCGGAATAAAACCAAACCGTTTAGCTTTATCTGCTCAGGGCTTAAAAATATCAGCAACTACGCTAAAGTGTCAAACTATGCCTATAAAACCATGAAACGTCTTCTCCCCGGTCCTTACACGTTTGTGCTGGAAGGATCGAAGCTGGTTCCCAAAATCATGCTGACCCAGCGGAAAACCGCGGGAATCCGCGTACCGGATAATATAATTTGTCTTGCGCTTGTGGAAGCCCTGGGAAATCCGATTATCACGACCAGTGCGACAATGCCGGACGGCACAATTTTTTATGACCCGTCACTTATCGAAGATTTTTTTGGTCGTAGAATCGATGTGGTTATCGATGGAGGGCCGGTTTCGGGATACCCATCCAGTGTCATATCCTTAATCGACGATTTTCCAGAAATCATCCGGGAAGGTCTGGGTGATGTGAGTGTTTTTGCATAAAAATTAAAAACCCTCACCCAGCGGAGCGTCACGTTTAACAATGATTTGTTTTTTGTTTTTCTTGATCCCGAATCGAGCGAACATCAAGAATACCGTTGGAAACGGAAAGATGAGATGTCATCGGCCTGTCCGCCCCTGAGAACTTTCCCTAAGGACGAAAAAAATCGAGATTCCCTGGAACCATCGGGTATTAATGACCAGAATATGGGGAAGACAATCCATAAATTCATTTTTTTTATGGAGTGTCTCAATTTTGTTTGCGTATGTTTAGGGCTGAAAAACCCGGATGGGGACGAATGATTCTGAAACAGCTCTAAAGCGTTTTCAATGGCCTTTTTCAGGTCGATATATATAATCAGCAGATAAGAATGGATCCAATATATGGTTTAATAACGAGTCCGCGGAGGAATCCGTAACATATTTTAACAAAGAAAATTTTTTCTCCTTTGCATAAACCGTTGAAATCTTACCTTCGATCCCTCCCAGTCGGCCGGCCCATTCAATAGCATCTTCCAGATTTCCGATACGGTCCACCAGCCCCAATTCTTTAGACTCTTCTCCGGTAAAGATACGTCCGTCTGCAAGGGATCTCACCTTTTCCGGGTCCATCTTTCTGCCCTGAACAATATCTCTGATAAATTGTTTGTGTATCTTCCGTGCAAAATCCTGTAAGATTTTCTTCTCTTCGGGTTTCATCTTTCTCACCGGCGAGCCGATATCCTTGTACTCACCGCTTTTGATAACAATGGGAACCAATCCGATTTTTTGGAGCAGATCCTCATAATTTGTAAACCCCATAATCACACCGATACTCCCGGTTATGGTCCCGGGGTTGGCGACAATCCCATCTGCACCGGCAGCGATGTAATAGCCTCCGGAAGCAGCAATGGTGCCCATGGAAGCCACCACCTTTTTGCTGATCGATGTCTTTTTGATCTCCCTGAAAATTTCCTGGGATGGACCTACGGCGCCCCCCGGAGAATTGATCCGGATGACAATGGCTTTAATGGCGTCATCCTCACGGAAACGTTTTAGGTGGTCCAGTATGTTTTTGGAATCCGCAATGATACCATTAATCTCTATGATACCGACTTTTTCTCCGAATTCAAACTCAGAGTCCCTTGTGCCCAGGGTGAACAAAAGGGTCATCACCACCATTGCCGAAACAACGACAGATGAGAAAATCAGTATAAAAAAAAGATATGGATGCCTACGAGAAAACATGATGCTTTTGCAATCGTATTGAAGCCGAGCACCTCACAACTTAGAAAGAACCCGCAAAAATTTATTCCCCATTCAATTTTTCTTGAAGGTTTTCGCGCAAAATTTCTCCGAAAGTTGAAGTTGCGGGTTTAATGTTATTGACATATTCGCTCAGCAAGCTTTGTTCACTGTCCATTTCAAGCCGTTTAACTGAAAGGCCGATTCGTCTTTCCTCACTGTTAATATTCATAACTTTGGCGGTGATGACATCGCCGATATTGAATTTCCCGATGGGGGTTTTTATTTTTTCTTTACTAATTTCAGACACATGGACAAGACCTTCTATCCCTTCTTCGAGTTCTATAAAAACCCCGAAATCCGTAAGGTTGGTCACCGTGCCTGCAATCTCTTTTCCAACTTCATACCGTTCGGCGACTGATTTCCAAGGGTCGTCCTGAAGTTGCTTGATCCCCAGGGAAAACCTTTCGTTCTCCTTTTCGATATCCAATACAATGGCCTGAACCACGTCGCCTTTTTTATAGATCTCGGAGGGATGTTTTATGCGTTTTATCCAGGAAATATCTGAAATATGAACAAGACCGTCAATCCCTTCGCCGATTCCGATGAAAAGGCCAAAGTCGGTAATATTCTTGATCTTGCCCTCGATGGTGGTGCCCACCGGGTATTTTTCACTGATGACATCCCAGGGGTTGGGTACCACCTGCTTCATTCCCAAAGAAATTCGTCTGCTTTCAGGTTTGATGTCCAGTACAACAGCTTCGACCATCTCTCCCACGGAAACGACCTTGGAAGGATGACGAATCTTTCGGGTCCATGACATTTCAGAAACATGGATCAGTCCTTCGATACCCTCTTCCAGTTCCACAAATGCACCGTAATCCGTAAGGCTGACAACCTTTCCGCTAACCCGGGAGGTGATGGGGTATTTTTCTGAAGCAGTCAGCCAGGGATCCTCGGTAAGTTGTTTCATTCCAAGGGAAACCCGCTCCCGTTCAAGATCAAGGTTGAGAATCTTTACGGCGATATGGTCCCCAACTGAAAAAAGTTCCGAGGGGTGTTTGACTCGTCCCCATGATATATCCGTAATGTGAAGAAGACCATCCACACCGCCAAGATCAACGAAGACGCCGTATTCCGTTATATTTTTTACGACACCGTCGACAACTTTGTTTTCGTGGATGGTAGTTAGTGTTGTCGTCCGTTTGGAATCGCGCTCCTCTTCGAGAATCATTCTTCTCGACAGAACGATGTTGCTCCGTTTCTGATTAAATTTCAGGATCTTAAAAGTAAATGTCTTTCCAACCATCTCGTCGAGGTTGCGTATGGGACGCAAGTCCGCCTGTGAACCGGGCAGGAAGGCCAGAACACCGATATCCACAGAAAAGCCGCCCTTGACACGATTGGCAATGACGCCTTCCACGGTTCCGTCTTCATCGTAAGAAGCTTTTATCTCTTCCCAGACTTTGACCTTGGCCGCCTTTTCTTTGGAAAGAATGACGCGTTCTTCGTCGTCATCCCACCATTCCACCATCACATCGACTTTGTCTCCCACATCGGCGGTCAACTCGCCGCTTTCATCTTTGAATTCCTGAATTCGGATTTGTCCTTCTGATTTGTATCCAATGTCCACAAGAACATAATCCTTGTCTATGGAAATGATCCTTCCGGTGACCACTTCCCCTTCGGCAAAACGTTTGAAGCTCTCTTCGTACATACTCATCAGAGTGTCCATGGTATCATCCGAACCTTGAACGTCCTTCGAGCGATCACTCGGAGGTCGAACCTCATCCGAATCACCCGCGATTTCAGGAGCTTCTTCAGGATTTGCGCTTGCTTCCTGAACATCCGACGATGTGCCCGTGGTGTCATGAGGATCATCAGATACGGTACCTTCAGCCGCCGTGCCAGTTGATTCCGACGCTTTTTCCTCCATAGCCTCTTCGTCTGATCGTTCACGCGTCTCATCATCAGACAAATCTTTACGGTTTAAATCTTTTGTTGAATCGTTTGTTTCAAAATTTTCCATTAAATAAAATACCCCCTAGACTATTTTTTTTGACTATCACCTGTTTAGGTATAGCATAACCGCTTTTGGTATCAGACTCATTTCCAAAAAACAACGATTATTTTAAATAAAATACTTAAGCGTTGAATCATCTGATGACGATGCTGTGATGGGAGGAAAAATCGAGGGAACGAATTTCGCAGAAAAAGATTCCAAAAACACTGGCGGGGTGAGAAAAATTGACGTTTTAATAACGTTCAAACGATATTCTCGATAACGGTCAACATCCGGTCAACAACGGCTTCGACGGAAAGATCGGTTGAATCTATCCGAATGGCATCTTCGGCAGGTTTTAAGGGCGCTAAGTTTCGGGTGCTGTCATTTTCATCTCTGCGCCGCATATCCGTTTCAACCGCGTCCAAGGTTTGGGGGCTTACCGATTTAAATTCTTTGTATCGCCTTAGGGCTCTGATTTTTGGGGATGCATCCAGAAAAAACTTCACATCAGCATCTGGAAATACCACGGTGCCCATGTCGCGTCCTTCGAACACGGCCTTTTTCTCCCGGCCCAGACGCCGTTGCAAATCTAAAAGAAAATGTCTCACAACCGGCCTTGCGGAAACCGCCGATGCAAACATCGATATTTCAGGGGTCCTGATTTGATCGGTAATATCCGAACCGTTTGATATCAGACGCAATCCTTTTTCCCCGGGCATAAATTCCATTTTCAGGGTGTTGCAAAGCTTCTCTAAAGCGGTATCGTCGTCAGGCGTCAGGCCCGTCGATATGGCGGCCAAGGCAACCCCCCTGTAAAGGGCACCGGTGTCGATATATCTGTAGTCCAAACGATCGGCCAGCAACCGGCTGGTGGTTGTTTTTCCGGCCCCCGAAGGACCGTCTATGGTAATCAGCAGTGGTTTCAAAAGAAAATTGGAATTGTTTTAGGGTATGGTTGATGAACGCGTAAAAAGTCTGATTTTCCTCGATGTCGCTCACAAAAAACTTTTTACGACCCCTTCATGGTTTAAATACGATATTTTTCACACCAAGCTTTTTTCAAGGGCCGTTATAAAACGGACGTTCTCTTCATGAAGTCCGACATTGATTCTGATATAATGGGAATAACCATAGGATTTCATGGAACGGACGATAACCCCTTGTCGGAGCATATTTTCGTAAATTTCATCCGCATCTTTCCCCACGTCCACCAGAAAAAAGTTGGTTTGTGTGGGAAAATATTTTATGCCCCACCGGTCAAGGGCGTCGTGTAAGAAATCGAGTTCTGCATGTACCAATGCCAGCGTCTTTTCAAAGAAAATCGTGTCGTCAAGTGCCGCGCAGGCGCCGGCCTGGGCCAGTGAATTGGTGTTAAACGGATGCCGGATTCTATTTAGCAGATTTGCGATTTCTTTGGGCATAATGCCAAAGCCCACACGAAGTCCCGCAAGTCCGTAAGCCTTGGAAAAGGTGCGTAGGGTAATTAAAGGCCGGGAGTCGTCGATATAGTCAATGCTTCTGGCACAGTTCTGATCCCGCACAAATTCAACATAGGCCTCATCCACCACGACAAGGACTTCAGGCGGAATTTTTTTCAGAAATTTTTCAAAATCATTTTTAGAAACAATGGTTCCCGTGGGGTTATTGGGGTTGCACAGGAAAACCATTCGGGTTTTCGATGTAATTTCTTCTGTTATTCTTTCCAGATCGATTGAAAGGGATTTTAAAGGAACAAACACCGGTGTTGCACCCACGGTGAAGGCCGTTATTTCATACATGAGAAATGATGGCCGGGGCAGGATGACCTCTTCCCCCGGCTGAAGAAATGCACTGGCAAGCATACCGATAATTTCGTCGGAACCGTTCCCCAAAACAATATTTTCCGGCGAAAATCCAAAATGTTCCGAAATTTTTTGTATAAGATTATGACCGCTTCCATCGGGATACCGGTGCAAATTCCCAATGGTACGTTGGATGGCTTCAACCGCCTTGGGAGAAGGCCCCAACGGATTTTCATTGGAGGCAAGCTTTATGGAATCGACGATACCATATTCCCTTTCAAGGGCCTCAATGGGTTTTCCAGGCACATAGGGCTTTATGGATGCGATGTAATCCGGAACTGACAATTTCATGTTTATTAGCGATATTTTTTTTGTTTGACGGCAGACAATGAAATGTTTTTCTGAAGATTTAAAAACTTTTTTTAATTTCTTCTAAAATCTCAAAACACCGGCCCGAATCAACGTCCCTGAATCCTCGAACCTTCTTATTCAATATTCATCGGTTTCTGATTCTTTCCATTCGCTTTGGATTTTTTTGTGTTCTACTTCAACCGGGCCGCCTTTTTTCCCGCATCCAGCGCCGCCATATTGATGGGGATAAGTTTTTCTCTGGAAGCAAATTGTTCTTGGACGCATTTGCGGAGGACTTCAAAATCGACGATGTTGCTGCGAGCGACAAAAGCGCCCAGTGCCACAATATTGGCGACTTTCGTACTCCCAAGATCCTTTGCAATATCGTTGGCCGGCACCCTGAGTTCATCAACATCATCTCGTTGGGCACCGATGGAAATCAATGAACTGTTGATGACCACAACACCCTTTGGCTTCACCATGGGTGCAAATTTTTCCAAAGAAGGGCGGTTCATGGCCACCAGGTGCATCGGGTTTCTGATAATCGGAGAACCGATGGGCCTGTCACTGATCGCCACGAGACAATAGGCTGTTCCGCCCCGCATCTCCGGACCATAAGAAGGAACCCACGCCACCTCGAAACCTTGATCCATTGCAGCATGTGCAAGGATATTTCCGATCAACAGAATTCCCTGCCCCCCAAAACCGGCAAACATTACTTCGCGTTGCATTCAGTCCTCCTAAACTTCATCGGGTGTTTTAAATTCGCCCAGTTGGAAATAGGGAAGCATATTCTCTTCAGCCCACTTTACCGACTCTACGGGGGTAAGCCCCCAGTTGGTCGGACATGTGCTGACCAGTTCCACCAGGCTGAAACATCTGCGGTCCATTTGATACTGGAAGGCCATTTTTATCGCTTTTTTGGCCCTGACAATATACTTGGGTTTTATCACCGTTTGTCGGGTGATATATGCAGGTGTTTCCAGGGCGGAAATCAGTTCGGCCATCTTGATCGGCATGCCCACATCCTCCACATCACGTCCGGCAGGAGAGGTTGTGGTCCGCTGACCTTTTAACGTCGTCGGCGCCATCTGTCCCCCGGTCATCCCATAGACGGTGTTGTTAACAAATATGGTGGTAAATTTTTCTCCCCGGTTGGCGGCGTGGATAATTTCTCCCATTCCGATACTTGCCAGATCGCCGTCACCTTGATAGGTAAAAACCATCAGGTCGGGCCGAACCCTTTTTATCCCGGTGGCCATTGCCGGTGCTCGGCCGTGGGCCGCCTCCTGGAAGTCAAATGTAAAATAATTATAGGCCAAAACAGCACACCCAACAGGGGCGATGCCGACCGTCCGGCCGCGGATACCCAGTTCGTCGATAACTTCTGCCAAAAGCCGGTGAATAACACCGTGGGTACACCCCGGACAGTAATGGGTAACCTGGTCGGAAAGGGCCTCGGGTTTCTTATATGTTTTTGCCATTATATCTGCTCCTTATGTGATATGAGATCTTTTCTATCTCTATACCTGTCGTGATTGCAGTTGTATATCACACGGTATTTTCTATTTACTGCGACTCAGGGTCATTTTGTTTGGGCGTATTTACTTAATTAAGGATTTAATCACATCAACGACTTCTTCAGGTGTCGGTATTTCACCGCCGGCTTTTCCATGCCAGTGAACCGGACACTTCCCCTGAACACTTCGCTCTACGTCTTCGACCATCTGCCCCATGCTTAACTCGATACTTATGGCAGCCTGGCAACCGTCTTTTGAAGCTGCCGCCCGTATCGGGTCAATGGGAAAGGGAAAAAGGGTCTGGGGTCTTATCATGGCCACTTCAATCCCTTCGGCCTTCATATTGTCAATGGCCGTTTTACAAACCCGGCTCATGGTGCCATAGCTGACAACAAGCACCCGATAGTCTGTTTCAAGGTTATACGATTCATATCGGACCTCTTCTTGCTTCATGCGATCGTACTTGGCCTTTAAAACCAAATTGTGTTCCTCGAGTTGTTGGGCATCTAAAAATAGGGATTTGACCAGGTTGCGTTCTTTTCTATTTCGGGTGTCCATTCCGTTGGTTGCCCAGTCATCCTTATTGCTCGGTTCAGATTTTAAATGATCCGAAAATTCAACGGGTTCCATCATTTGGCCGATCAAGCCATCCCCTAAAATCATCACCGGATTTCGATATTTTTCCGCCAAAGGGAATGCCATCATAACCATGTCCACGGCTTCCTGAACGCCGGCCGGCGCCAGGACAAGCAATCTGTAATCGCCATGTCCCCCGCCTTTTGTCGCTTGAAAATAATCCGCCTGGGACGGCAGTATCCCGCCCAATCCAGGACCGCCGCGGACAATATTAACAAAAACCACCGGAAGCTCGGCCGATGAGATATAACTGATGGCTTCGCTCATCAGGCTTATTCCGGGGCTCGACGATGTTGTAAAAACCCGGGCACCACATCCTGCTGCACCGAAAAGCATGTAGCCGACCGCAACCTCGCTTTCACCCTGCAAAAATACACCTCCCACTTCCGGCATTCGGCGAGAAAGGTATTCAGCAACTTCAGATTGAGGGGTAATGGGATACGCAAAATAATTGAGGCATCCAGCCCTTATTGCTGCCTCACCAATCGCTTCATTCCCCTTCATTAATATTTTGCCCATGTTTTTCCTCCAACTATTGTTCCGACGCTTCCGTTTCCTCAACGACTTTGGTTATGGTTATCGCCACATCCGGACACATGATGCAGCAGGTTGTACAAAAAATGCAGTCATCGGGACGCGCCTGATGTACTGGGAAATAGCCCATGGAGTTGACTTCTTCGGACATTTCCAGAACTTTCTTTGGACATATCGTTACACACAGTCCGCACCCTTTGCATCGATCATTGTCGATGATATGTCTATATGCCATGTTTTCTAACTCCTTTTAACAGCTTATTTTTTCAGCCCGGCTGCTCTTATCCACGGTGGAACGAGCTGTCTTTCTATGGGTAAGACCGGACAGGAAAAACGCCCCGTATCTATCTCAGCCAATAGGGTTGCCGGAGCAGTGATAAACTTGAGCGGCAACCGACTCTCGTCAGACAAGGCTTTAACAAAATCATACCCGTTGTATATATCTTCGATGGCGGTTTCATCGATCATGTTTGCATTGCCGATGATGCCGTTGATGGTCATTTTCGAGGTCTTTTCGATCTCATCGCGCATTTTTAAACAGCCTTCAATGGTTTCAGTAAACGGGCGATAGGGATTTACCACCTGAAGCATTTGAACGCTGGCTTTGCGCAGTGCATCGGCCAGTGCTGCAAGAACGGTTGCGCCCACATCATTGCCCCCTGCATCGATCAATGTCAGTTGGCTGGGACGGCGGATTAACCCCGCGATGACAGGACTCAGAATGGGCAGATCCGCCTTCAGGTATTTTTCCCCGGGCACGACCACCTCAATGCCCAACTCGGCAAGCGGCTTCCTGGCTTCCCGGGTTCGAAAGTAAGGATTCACAAGATCAAGATCTGCGATCCGAACGTCGATACCTGCCCGCTTGCGATTCACGGCAAGATTTATGGAAACTTCGGTTTTCCCGCTTCCGTAGTTCCCAACAACAACGACAATCCCTTTAATCTGTTCCACTGTATTAAATCCGATCAAAATCGATAAACTCTTAAAAAAATTAGCTGCTTTGTATTTTTATTTTCCAGCGGTGTCAAGCTCTTTTCAGGAACATGGCCTGGATTGAAGCTTCCTGCAACAAGCTTCGGGAAGCTTCGACAGAGAGGGGAATTCATAGGGTTTACCATTCCCCCGCCAACCCCGAAGCCCCAAGAAACAGGGTTTTGGTTTAAATCCGACCGATGGGGAAGATTTCCCTTCGCAGCAGTTCTTCACGAGAACATACTTTGAAAATATCTTATAGATGATGGAGAATCTTGCCAGGGCGTCTTGTTTATGACGTGCTCTTTTTCGAGGGTTTTTTCTTTTCCTGCAAACTGCGCCATTGTTCCAACAACCCTTTTATACGCTTTTCATGCCCCCTTTCCGTGGGCAGATAAAAACGCTGGCCTTGGAGTCTTTCGGGCAAATAGTTTTGAGGGACATATGCATCTTCATAATCGTGGGCATATTTGTAATCTTTCCCGTAACCCAGCCCGTTCATGAGCGCTGTGGGTGCATTCCGGACATGAAGGGGAACCGGCAGCGCACCATGTCGGTCGATGACCGCTTTGACTTTTCCGTGGGCGACATATATGCTGTTGCTCTTCGGTGCCGAAGCCAGGTAGATGGCAGCTTGCGAAAGTGCCAGTTCACCTTCCGGATGGCCGAGGAATCTGAACGCTTCCATGGCGTTCAGTGCGATTCCCAGTGCATTCGGATCTGCATTTCCGATGTCTTCAGATGCAAATCGGACCATTCTTCGGGCGATATAAAAAGGGTCTTCCCCGGCCGACAACATTCGGACAAGCCAATAGACAGCAGCATCCGGATCACTTCCCCTTAAGCTCTTGTGAAAAGCGGATATCAGATTATAGTGCTCTTCGCCGGACTTGTCGTACAAAAGGGCCTTTCGCGCCATGGCACCTTCTATGTCTTGAAGGGTTATGGTTGAAGACGTTCCGTCTGACGAATCGTTACCACTCGATACGATGAGCAATGCCGTTGTTTCGAGCCCGTTGAGTGCCGTCCGGGCATCACCGTCCGATATGCGCACGAGATGAGCCAGGGCATCTTTATCGATGGCCAGATTCATTTTCCCAGGCCCCTTTTTTTGTCTTTGAGGGCGTTTTCTATGATACCGGCAATGTCGCCGGGTGAAAGCGGTTTTAGGGTGATTAGACGGCATCTGGACATCAAGGGCGGAATCACTTCGAACGACGGGTTTTCGGTGGTGGCACCGATCAGGGTGATCAGGCCGCTTTCCACATGGTGAAGAAATGCATCTTGCTGGGCCTTGTTGAATCGGTGAATCTCATCCACAAACAGAATGGTCTTTTTTCGAAAAAGGGATTGCTGCTCTTTGGCATCTTTAACAACCGACCTGATCTCTTTAACCCCTGAAAGAACCGCAGAAAAATGGACAAAATGACGGCGTGTTTGCCGGGCGAAAATTCTGGCAAGGGTCGTTTTCCCACATCCCGGCGGCCCCCATAAGATCATGGAAAAAATCCGGTCTTGTTCAATGGCCTTCCGGATCAATGTTCCCTCTCCCACGGCATGGGTTTGCCCGATAAACTCATTCAGATTTACCGGGCGCATTCTGTCGGCAAGGGGCCTTGATACATCGGCATTCTTTTGGGAACTGTATTCAAAAAGATCCATAATTCATCTTTTTAACCGGGAGCCCTTTCCCTCGGGCAGTGGTCGGGAAATATTTATTCCATCCCGAATCATTTTTGGGTCTTGCCGGTCCGCTTTCGGAAGATTATCCGTATCGGTGTTTTGTCGAGTCCTGCCTTCTCCCTGATCTGATTGATAAGATAACGTCTGTAAGAAAAATGCACGGCATCGGGATAGTTGACAAAGCAGACAAAACTCGGCGGTCCGGTGGACACCTGGGTTGCATAATAAAATTTAAGACGCCTGCCCCTGAAAAGTGCCGGTTCGTTGTTCTGGATGGCCTGTTCAAATATTTTGTTGAGCTGTCCCGTTCCGATACGAAATGCGTACTGCCGGTAAACCTCTTCCACCATGCTGAATATTTTCAAAATTCTGAGACCGGTTAACGCTGAAATGGTCAAAATCGGGGCAAAGCTTAAAAATTTTGCTTCCATTCTTAACCGGTCCTGGAATCTTTTCACCGTTTTGGTGTCTTTTTCAACAAGATCCCATTTATTCAGCAGAAAAATACATCCGCATTTGCGCTCGAACGCATAGCCGGCAATATTGATATCCTGTTCTGTGATGCCCTGGTGGGCATCGATGACGATGAGCGCCACGTCACACCGGTCCAGGCTCCTTAATGCTTTAATAATTGAAAATTTTTCGAGCTTTTTCGAAACCTTTGCCTTGCGCCGAATTCCTGCAGTATCGATAAGAAGGTATGATTTCCCGTCAACACGGCAAACAGAGTCGATGGAATCCCGCGTTGTCCCCGGCGTATCACTGACCAGCAGACGGTTTTCTCCGAGGATCCGGTTGATCAACGATGATTTTCCAACATTGGGTTTCCCCACCACTGCCAACCGGATGAGGTCACCGGGTTCTTCGGATAATGTTTTTGGCAGAATATCCGTCAAGTCATCTAAGAAATCCGATATTCCGTAACGGTGTTCGGCGGAAATGGGATATAATTTCTCTATGCCGAGGCTGTAAAAATCGTAAAGCTTGACCTCGTGTTCAGCACCGTCAATTTTATTGACCGCATAAAAGACCGGTTTCTTTTGGGACCGAAGGATCTGGACAACATCTTCGTCGAACGGAGAAATTCCGCTCTTTCCGTCCAGCATAAGAATAATCACATCGGCATCGTCGATGGCTTGAATGATCTGGAAACGGATCTTGTGGGCAAAGTCATCCTCGTCATCCCCCGGAAATCCGCCGGTATCCACCAGGGTAAAATCGACGTCTTGCCAACAGGCATCACCGTAATGACGATCTCTGGTAACACCGGGCAGGTCGTCAACAAGGGCGTCCCTCGTTCCGGTTACACGGTTAAAAAAGGTCGATTTCCCCACATTGGGTCGACCCACTATGGCAACAATCGGTTTCATATCAGATTTAACTATTTAAGGTGACGATTAAACGTTTCGAAGCAGATATACATTAATCATCAACACCTTGTCAAATCAGGAAGCCCAGTGAAAATTGATCTCACCCAGCGTTTTTTGGCTTCTGCTCCTTTACATCCAATGGCATTCACGCCATAAAATGATCACCTGGATGCAACAATTTTCTCAAAAGATTATTTTGATACGCCCTATTTCGATTCCATGTTTTGTTTGACATATAAGTTTTGTTTCTCTATGTTTGCTGGTTCGAAAATAGAACCCTTATCCTTATTATATATTATGCGATTTACAATTTTCAAACGGCTGACTTTCGGATATCTTGCCATCATGATGCTCGTGCTGTTTCTGGTGGTCTTTGTCACCTTTAAACTGAACCAGTTAACCCGGCTGACGCGGGCAGCTTCATCCGTAGACGGCCAGACTGCCCGCCTGTCTGAACGCCTTTCAAACAATATGTTTTCAATGGTCAGCTTTGAAAAAAAATACCTTATCTCCAAAGACCATGACTTTTACGAACATTTTCTCGAGATTAGAGCGTACTTCAACAAAGACATGCAACAACTGGGTCTGGTGGTGGCCGATCTTGAAAAAAATTTAAAATATGCCAAAACCCGACAGCTGTGCAATGACTACTTTTCCATCTTCACCCGGGAAATTGAAAACATTAAAAAAGGCCAAAAATATCCTTATAAGGAATATCAGATTCAAAAAGAAAACATTGTTGAAGAAATCAATAATAATTTTAAGGATATTATGTGGTCGGCAAGATCCGATAGAGATGAAAAGATAAAAATCTCCAGCCAGATCAGTTACAATGTTTTAAAAATCACATCCATTGCATCGGGACTTTCCATTTTCTTCGGAATTTTAATTTCATTTTTCACCACCCGGAGTATCAACCGTTCCATCATGCTGCTACAAGAAAAAACAAAGGATATTGCAAACGGTAAATTCGAAAAAATTTCCAGGATTGACTCGCCGCCTGAAATTAAGGATTTAGCAAATGATTTCAACATTATGTGTGACAGGCTGAAAGAACTTGATGAACTAAAAGAAGATTTTATCAGCCATGTATCCCATGAACTTCGCACCCCCCTGACAGCCATTAGGGAAGCTTCAGGATTACTGATCGAGGGCGCCTTTGCCGACAACCCTGGAAGTCGAGAGGAACTGTTAACCATTGTCAAAGATGATTGCGAACGATTGATTGTATCGGTCAATAGGATCCTTGACCTCTCCCGCATGGAAGCTAAAATGATGGAATACCATTTCAGCCGAACCAGTCTGAACCATCTCTTGCGTAAGTGCATACTGAAACTGGCCCCCATCGCTCTGCGAAAAAGTATTGCCTTTGAATTAACCCCGCCGCCAAACCTTCCGGATATTTGGCTGGATGCTGAAAGGATCGACCAGCTGCTTGAAAATTTAGTTGGAAATGCTTTAAAATATACGGATGAAGGGGGATCCGTTTCTGTTGATGTGTCATTGAAAGATCGAGACTGCAGGGTGATCGAGGTGGCGGTTTCAGATACCGGTTGTGGAATTCACAAAAACGATCTCGAAAATATTTTCACCAAATTCAAACGGATAGAGAGCGGGAAAGAAATAGCCAGGGGTACCGGGCTGGGCCTTTCCATCGCGAAACATATCATTACGGCTCACGGAGGAAAGATATGGGCAGAAAGCACTCCCGGCAAAGGAAGCACTTTTTTCTTTACTTTGCCTGCTGGCTAAGTTTTTCGCTTACCAGCGCCGGATGCGCTTCTTTTCATAAACCTTACGGAGGGGAACAGCTTCCGTTACAAAAACCCAGTGAAGAGAAACAGCTTCTATTGCGGGCAAAATCATCTTTTGCCCGTGGCGATTTATTGACGTCCATCAAAGAAAACCAAGAAATATTGAACCGTTTTCCAGAAAAATACGGAGATCATGCCCTGTATGCCATGGGTCTGATATATGCCTATCCGGAATATCCGGATGCGAATTGTGAAACGGCCCTGACTTTTTTTAAAAAATTAATCAGAGAATATCCTGAATCTGTTTTCAAAAACCAAGCAAAGATCTGGATATCCATTTTGAACCAGACCACTGAAAATGAAAAGGAGAGGGATAAAAATAAAAAACAGATGGATTTGCTGGAAAAGGCACTCAACGCTGAAAAGAAACAGATAAAAAATCTACAAAATCAGATAAAAAGCCTCAAAGAAATTGACCTGGGTATCGAAGAAAAGAAAAGAGAAGCCCTTCCCGAAATAGGACAGTAAAATCATGAGCGCCCCTAAAGAAAAAATACTGGTGGTCGATGATGACCGGAACATTCTTCACGTGATTCAATTGCGGCTCGTGTCCGGCGGATATGATGTTACCATGACCACCGGCCCGGAAGAAGCCTTGAAACTGGCACAAAATGAACCGTTTGATTTGGCCCTCATCGATCTGAAACTTAACGGTCAAGACGGCATCCAGCTGATGGAAAATATTTACCGGATCAATCCTACTATTCCTGTTATAATTCTAACCGCTTATGGGACCATTAAAAGCGCCGTCAATGCCATGAAAAAAGGTGCCTACGGCTACTTGACCAAGCCCTTCGACGGCCATGAACTGCTGATCCAAATAAACAACTGTCTGGAGAAAAGCAGGCTTTCAACCGAAGTTAAACGGCTCCGAAACCTGGTCAAAGAAATGTACGGGTTCGATAATATCATCGGCAACAGCGAAAAGATGAAAAAAGTTTTCGAGCAGGTCTCCCTGGCGGCCACCACCGATTCCAATGTATACATCGAGGGAAAAAGCGGCACCGGTAAGGAATTAATCGCCAAGACCCTGCATGTTGCAAGCGATAGAAAGGATCATCCGTTTGTCGGCTTAAACTGCGCAGCTATACCGGAAAATCTTATGGAAAGTGAACTCTTCGGGTATGAAAAGGGTGCGTTTACCGGAGCGGACGCACGTAAAAAAGGGCTTTTTTCCGAAGCCGGGTTCGGCACCCTCTTTCTGGATGAAATATCCGAAATGCCCTTGTCCATGCAGGTCAAGATGTTACGGGTTCTGGAAGAAAAAGAGTTTTATCCGGTGGGTGGAAGACAGACCGTAACATTGGACGCAAGAATTATTGCAGCGTCCAATAAAAATCTTGAGCAAGAAATTGAAAACGGCAACTTTCGAGAGGATCTTTTTTATCGCATTCATGTCATCCCGATTAATTTGCCACCCCTTAATGAAAGAAAAGAAGATATTCCGGCCCTGTCCAGGCATTTTTTACAAAAATATTCCAGAGAAATGGGAAAAGAGATCCAAGCGTTTTCAACAGCTGCCATGCAGAAACTGATCGCTTACCCCTGGCCGGGAAATATCAGGGAGCTTGAAAATACCATTGAGTGCGCCGTGGCCATGACAAAACGTAATATCATCACCGAAGATCTGATCCTTCAAACCCAGAATGTTACTCCCGAAGGTTTAAAACCGTTCAAAGATGCCAAGGAGAATTTTGAAAAAAATTATCTCATCAAGCTTTTTGAACTGACCCGGGGCAATGTGAGCCAGGCAGCCAAACTGGCCGGAAAATATCGTGCGGATGTTTATGAGCTGGTAAAAAAATATAATCTTAAACTCACCGATTTTAGGAACAAGTAGCGCGGCTCCCCGGATTTCTGACCATAGGAAGTCCCGAACCCGCATCCGCCGGATCAATGGCATCTCGGAAAGGCGGTTTTCGTCATCGGGACCGCCGTGTTAACTCCCTTTTCTGGGCTGGCTGGGGACAATCTGGCGGGCTTTTTTCGTTTCAAAGAAACCGGGGAAATTGCCCGTCGTTCAATAAATTGTTTTTGTCAGCGACGGCCGGTTATCTTTTGACGATTTCATAGTGTAAAATTGTAATCCATCTCTTCCCCTTACGCTCCGCCACACTTCCCTTTACCTGAACTTTCATGCCCACATGACTGACCAGTTCGTTACCTTCTTGGGTGCGGGCAATGCTGAAGACTTGGCCCCCTCTGTCGACGATCTGCTGGTTATTATTGATGGTCCCGGTAATCATAATTTCCTGATCTTTATCTGGGGCTTTCTTTTCGGCAGATGGTGCAGCACCCGACACCATGGCAACCATCAGCAGTCCGCAGACGACCCGCCCCAGTGTTCTTTTCATGGCATTCTCCTTTTCCCGACAATAGCGGGCAGATTTAAAACAACATTCATCCCGCAGCATTAAATTATACAATTTAAGGGCGTCCTCTGTAAGTGTACGGCATTTTATTTGTGCCACATGATGAACCTGTTCGTTCCTAGGCATTTGCAATTGATATGCCGAGTTGAAAAATAAAGACAACACTCTGATTTTCATACAATTTAAACCTGATTGTTTAAAAACAAACAGGGCTTGTGAAGGGTTTTTCATACGTCAGGCAAACGAAATTTTACGGACGTAACCGGCCAAGAGCATGTAAATAAATGATTATCGGATGAAGGAATTTTCATACAGTCGATCCGGTTTAAATTGGGTGCTCAGAAGGGTTGACGGGATGTTTTTTTTCAAAGCCATATCTTGCTCCCTCCGTTCAACCGCCCATGAATCTTATGGTTTTCCGTCATAGAATCTGCCGGTCCGTTGATCCTCACAGGTAAAAGACGTATTCATTTCCTGTGCCCGCACCACCAGCAACCTTGGACAAATCCCAAAGCCTGTTCGGTGAACCAATGGCCCCTGTTTTAAAATCATACACTGCCACAACGTGGTTATTATCAAGCTGAATTTAGCCCATCGATTTTTGTGCTGGCATTCCAATATCTTGGAAAAAGCCGCACTTAAAATTCCGTCCCGCCACACATACAGACCCGAAGTTCGGCCATTTTGTGGGAATTGGCTTTATTTTTTTGAAATCATTTGGTTTTTAGTCAGGCCACCTGGGTCCATGAAGATTATTTCCTGCTGGCACATAACTTGCTCATTAAGGCGACTGTTTATGGAAAAATGAATTAAATGGTACAAGTTGAAAAACGAACAGCTTAAAAATTTAAGGTCTTATAAAAGGCTCGAAGATCTAGTGAAATTATGACAAAAACAAACATATATATATTTAATACCTGGAGACAAATACTGTTTTTCATTCCGATTTTTCTTTGTTTCGCATCATCAGTCTATGCAGTGGACGTTATATTAGAATGGGGAGCAAATAGTGAACCTGATTTGGCAGGTTACAGAGCTTTTTATCGCGAGGAAGGCCAACCCTATAATTACACCAATCCAGCCTGGGAAGGAGCAGATACCACGTGTACAATTTACAATCTAATTGAAACTAAATCTTATTATTTTGTTATAAGAGCATTTGATAATGAAGGATTTGAGAGCAGCGATTCCAATGAGGTGGGTCTTGAAGCAAGGACAAATCCTATTAACACTATCCCCGACCAACCCGTTCTTCTTTGGCCAACGGACGGCGAAACCAATATTACATTAACACCTGAGCTTCAAAACAACGCTTTTTCTGATCAAAACATCGAAGATACCCATTTTAAGACCCAATGGCAAATTAGCACAGATAATAGCTTCACGCCATTGTCACTGGTTCTGGACGTAACCAGCAAGAAACATCTTACCACATTGCCGGTGCCTGATTTGCTATTGAGTACAGGCACGATCTATTATTGGAGAGTTCGATTCTACGACAACCATAATGGTGAATCAGAATGGTCAGATCCGTATTTATTTCAGACTATTATTAACCCCGTCGTTGATACGAATTCAAATCCTGTTAACACTATCCCCGACCAACCCGTTCTTCTTTGGCCAACGGACGGCGAAACCAATATTACATTAACACCTGAGCTTCAAAACAACGCTTTTTCTGATCAAAACATCGAAGATACCCATTTTAAGACCCAATGGCAAATTAGCACAGATAATAGCTTCACGCCATTGTCACTGGTTCTGGACGTAACCAGCAAGAAACATCTTACCACATTGCCGGTGCCTGATTTGCTATTGAGTACAGGCACGATCTATTATTGGAGAGTTCGATTCTATGCCGATAATAAAAGTGAATCAGAATGGTCAGATGCATTTTTGTTTCAGACTGTTATTAAATCCATTGATGACACGAATTCAAATGGTATTCCGGATGATCAAGAGGTTGATACCACAGTTGACATAGACGAAAACGGGATTTTTGATATATTTCAAGATGATATCAAATGTGTTAATGCAGTAACTGAAGATGAGCAGATCGGCGTTAAGATATCCACAAACATCATGTCCATTGAGTCGATAAAGTCAACCGATCCGGAAGAGATTGCCGACTTTGAGAATAGACCGGATGAGATGCCGCTTGGAGTTATCAGTTTTAAAATAACGGTCGAAAATCCAGGCGATACTGCTGTGGTTACAGTTTATTTTTCTGAGGCGGCATCGGATGGGGCCGACTGGTATAAGTATGATTCAATCAATGGATGGCAGAATTATTCAGATCATGCAATATTCAGTGACAGTAGGAAGTCCGTTACCTTGGAACTTAAGGATGGCGGCTTTGGTGATGCTGACGGGATCGAAAACGGCGTAATCATAGATCCTTCAGGGTTTGGAGGAATTTCA
Organism: uncultured delta proteobacterium; assembly: GCA_963790095.1. Lineage (GTDB taxonomy): Bacteria > Desulfobacterota > Desulfobacteria > Desulfobacterales > UBA11574 > JAAXQD01. The sequence continues at coordinate 110,806 of CAWBNO010000019.1, forward strand.
TCAACCAGTAAAGATAGCGAAAGCAGTAGTGGCGTTTCAAGCGCCGGTGGTGGCGGATGCTTCATCGCAACTGCGGTTTACGGCTCGTTGATGGCCCCGCACGTTAAGATATTGTGCGAATTCCGCGACCGCATCCTGCTTCCCAACAGTTTTGGAAAAAGCTTTGTGGATTTCTATTACAAACACTCGCCTTCGGCGGCAAAATTCATCGCCGAGCACGGCGCCCTGAGGGCCATGGTACGCGTGACCTTGGTGCCGGTCGTGGGGATAAGCTGGATCGCCCTGAAGATGGGCCCGGGTCCTACCGTGTTACTCGTGCTCTTTTTCGGTATCGGTTTGATCGCTCTTTTCAGGAAGGGACCTAAAAAACGCTTCAGAAAAATACATTGCTAAACAAATTACATGGGAAACGAAAGGTGGTTCTATCCTATGGTAGGAATATTGAAGAAAATATTTAAATCAAACCCTGAAAATTCGACCATCGTATTGAACGATACATGTTCAGACTGCCGACGAAGGGTCGTCATCGAAATAACCCCCACATCCGGAGGATTTGGCATACAAGGCGGGGCGTTATATAAAAATACCCTTGGCGGCTATACTGCCAAGTGTCCGGACTGTTATAAAGTTACCCCCAAGACGGTTAATTAGAGCAGTTCAAAAGAATATGTTCCGAACTGCTTACGATCACAATTTAACGGGATCTTCGACAAGTTTTCGGGGAATGGGGTCACTGTTGCAGTTCAGACTTTGGCGGTTCTCCCGTTCTCGTTCCAGCCCCGTTCCCTGTAATATTCGTTCATCATCTGTTTCATTTGATCTTCGGTGATAATTTTCTGGGTTTCAGGTAACGCCTCACGGAAAAAACGCCCGGGAATACCATCTTCTTGGAGGGTAAGGCCTTCTCTTAAATTGAACCGCCGGGTATTATCGACAATTGACGCGGCAATGGATCGCATTTCTCCGACTATCAAGTTCCATACCGGTTGTTGCTTTGATTATGGTTGACAGCTTATCCCACTGATAGAGATCTCGATAGAACCGGCACAGAATTAATGCATCAAAAATGGTCAGGCGATCCTCCCATTCCGTAAACATCTTTGCCTTTCCGTCGATTTGTTCCGGATCGACAATTCCGCTGAGTTCGGCTTTGTAGAAGGTGGCACGAAGATGGCAGGCCCCCGGGCGGATGATCCGTACGCCAGACCCCATTCCTTTCAATACCCGCGGGATCATAACCGGCCGGCTCCAGACCTTTGACATGTATGGCCTGATCCTCCATTTGCCATTCTTTGGCTGTGAACTTAATGCCGCGGGCCAATGTGTCGCCAATCCCGCGACGATCGGCAATATCTTCCAAAAGCTGCGCAATCGAATCGACCTGGCCGTAGTCAATTTTATAATCGATTTTACCCTGCCGGGAGGCCTCGATGGTCAGGGCGGCAAGGTTGCCGCCACTGATGGTATCCATGCCAAGACGATCGCAGATATCGTTTAAGTATGCGATTTCCTCGATGCTGTCGATTTCACAGAGGCCGCCAAAGGCATAGATCGTCTCGTATTCCGGTCCCTCTATTTTGAGTCCTTTGTGTCTTCCTTCCTTTACGGTGGACAGCCTGCCGCATGCCATAAAACATTTCAAACAGGCATGGGGTTGAACCTCGCAGCGCTGGTGAAGCGCTCCGGCATTTATTTTTTCAAAATGTTCATATTTCCCCTTTTTCCAGTAACGGGTGGGAAATCCGCCGGCGTTGTTCATAATATCCACCAGCATCGGCGTGCCCATGGTTTTATACGCCTTTACGCCCGCGTCTTCTTTTGCGCCTTGAGCCAGGGATTTCGCAAAATCTTTCAACAGACCGACGTCGGCAAACGCCTTTTTCCGGTTTCCCCAAAAGGCAATGGCCTTGATGTTTTTTGAGCCGGCCACTGCACCGGTTCCGGTTCGACCGGCACTGCGCCAGTAATCGTTCTCCAAGACCGCAAAGCTGACCTTATTTTCACCGGCCGGTCCGATGCAGACCACACCGCACTTTTTCGTTTCAGGGCGATGTTGCTTGATCCATTCTTTGACACGGTCTTCGGTTTTAAACGTATCCTGTCCCCAAAGATCTTCGGCAGAATGAAAATGAACCGCTTCTTCACAAATTTCGAGCCAAACCGGTCTCTTGGCAGCACCGTGTTATGACCATGGCATCGAACCCCGTACCACTCATATGTTCGGCCACCGTACCGCCTGAATAAGATTCCGAGAAATAACCGGTCTGGGGGGATTTGGTATAAACGCCATGACGGCAAGAGCCCCATACCCGGACTTCCGGTTATTGGACCTGAAGCGAAAGATGAGAAGATTCTCAGGACCCAGGGGATCGACTTGTGGCGGATTAAGGTCGAGCAAGAGATGCGTCGCAAGTCCTTTTCCCCCCAGACAGGTTTTCAGTATTTGGTCGTCAACCGGTTCAATACTAAAGGTTTCCTTGTCCAAATCGATTTTTAGAATTTTTCCATAAAATCCATACATTGTTATTACTCTCCCTTACGGCTTATGTTTGGGTTAAGGAAAAATACCTCTTAATCTCTTGGCTTCTCCCACTTTCCCAAGGGCCAGCATATAGGCGGCAGTGCGCATATTTACCTTTTCTTTTACAGAAAGATCGTAAACTTCGTGGAATGCTTTTGTCATAATCTGATCCAACCGCTGGTTAACATCATCTTCATCCCAGAAAAGTCGCTGAACGTTCTGCACCCACTCAAAATAAGAGACCGTAACCCCTCCTGCATTAGCCAGAATGTCTGGAATGACAAAAATACCCTTGTCGTCCAGAATCTCATCTGCAAAAGGACTTGTTGGGCCGTTTGCACCTTCTACAATCACTTTTGTTTTAATGTTTCCTGCATTCTGTCGAGTGATTTGGCCTTCCAACGCAGCAGGAATCAGTATGTCACAAGGCAATTCCAGAAGTTCTGCATTTGTAATGTTATCAGATTCCGGGTAGTCCACCAAATAGCCGGTTTTTCGGCAGTATTCGAAAACCTTGGATACATCCAATCCTTTTTTATTGAGAATTCCGCCTTTAACATCCGATACCGCTATGACTTTGGAACCAAGCTTATCCAGAATTTCTGCGGCATGATACCCCACATTGCCGAATCCTTGTATAACGACTGTCGAATCTGGCAAATTAATATTTAAATGCTTGGCCGCCTCGCGCAATGTAAAGACGGCGCCCATTGAAGTCGATTTGAGCCTTCCTAAAGAACCACCGATTTCTACAGGTTTTCCCGTTACAATGCTAGGACATGTATATCCTTTGAAGACACTGTAAGTATCGACAATCCACGCCATAATTTGCGGGTTCGTATTTACATCCGGTGCAGGAATATCAGAATCAGGCCCTATAATTGGCGATATCTCCCAAATGTAACGTCTTGTGAGTCTTTCAATCTCCTTTTGAGACATTGTTGAGGGATCGCAAGTCACACCACCCTTGGCTCCGCCGAAAGGGATATTGACAACAGCACACTTCCATGTCATCCATCCTGCCAATGCTCTTACTTCATCCAAATCCACATTAGGGTGGTAGCGGATTCCGCCTTTGGCAGGCCCTCGCAGGGTATTATGCTGAACGCGGTAACCGTTCAGCAATTCAGTACGGCCGTCATCATATCTAAGAGGAAATTTTACTGAAAATTCTCTTCTCGCATACTTGATTTTATCAGCAATCCATGGCTCCAGATTGAGCCGCTGCGCAGCAATATCAAACTGCAAGTTATGCATATCCAAGGGCTTGCTTTCATCATACTGATCTTTATCAATCATTGCCTTCTCCTTGTTTTACTATCCAAATAGCAGATACCCACGGGCGAGGCCGTGGGTATCTGCTTTAAAAGGAATTTCATCCTGGAATTAGATGCCATCTGTTAAAATTCAAGAGTTACATTTTAGGTTATATCAGATGAATAAAGCCTCTGATCAAAGTATTCTACTAGTACTTTGGAATGACTACAACCCGAGATAGGCGGTCTTGATGTGGGGATTATCCAGCAGATCTTTGGCCGGACCTTCCATGGCAATGCGGCCATGCTCCAACACATACCCACGGTCACTCAAACTGAGTGAATGCATAACATCCTGCTCGACCAAAAGCACGGTCGTGCCCTGGTCTGCAATCTTTCGTACTGTTTGGAAAATGTCTTTTATTAGGATCGGAGCAAGACCCAACGAAGGTTCATCAAGCATCAACAACTTTGGCTTGGCCATGAGGCCTCGACCAATGGCCACCATCTGCTGTTCACCCCCTGACAGGGTCATTGCCAACTGGGACTCTCTTTCTTGCAGCCGTGGAAGCAGGGTATAGACGTCTTCAATGGTGGTCTTCACGTACTGATCGGCACGGCTGTTGTACGCCCCGACGATGAGGTTGTCTTTCACAGACATCAAGGTAAAAAGCCGCCGCCCCTCCGGCACCTGCACGATCCCGCATTCCACGATTTTTTCCGGAGGCGCGGTTTGGATTGCAGTGTCTTCGAAAAAAATTTCCCCTTTGGCCGGATGCATTAACCCGGAAATCGTTTTCAACAATGTCGACTTGCCTGCGCCGTTACCGCCAATAATACTGACCACTTCTCCTTCGGCTATTTCCAGAGAAAGGTCGAAAATAACCTGTACGTCTCCATAATAAACATCGATATTTTTAACCTCAAGAAACGACATATTCATCTCCCAGGTATGCTTTGATCACGTTTTCATCGGAGGCGACCTCCTGGGGAGAACCCTCGGCAATTTTCTTGCCAAAATGGATCACCACGATCCGGTCGGAAAGCGCCATGATTGCACGCATAATGTGTTCAATGACAAAAATAGTAATGCCCTGATCGCGCAGGTTTTGGATAATCTGCACCATCTCATCCACCTCGGCAGGCCTTAAACCCGCCATAACTTCATCGAACAGCAGCAGTTTAGGTTCAGTGGCCAGGGCACGGGCAATCTCCAGGCGCTTGCGTTCGGCAATGGTCAGATTGCCGGCCCTCTCGTCTTTCTTATCTTCAAACTGAAGCAGTCTCAAAACGTTTAGTGCCTTTTCCTTGGCGACGGAAGTTTTATCCGTGGTGACAAAGCTTCCAACCATAACATTGTAAAGCACACTTTTGGAGGAGAAGGGCTTCACAATCTGGAAGGTTCGGGCCAAGCCCTTTTTGCAAAGATTCCAGGGCTTGCTCCGGTTAATTTTTTCACCAGCAAAATAGATTTCACCCCCGGTCGGCGGATATACACCGGCAATACAATTAAATGCCGTGGATTTGCCGGCGCCATTGGGGCCTATCAGACCCAGAATCTGCCCTTCTTCAATGCTGAGGCTCAATGTATCAACGGCCCTAAGACCGCCAAAATCCTTTACTAGATTTTTTATTTCAAGAATATTCATGCGTTATCTCTTTCTGCTCAGTCCCCCCGAAGATTTTATCCAGTAGCCTGTTGTAGGCTCTGGTCAGGGGTTCTTGGAGACCGCGAGGCTGAAAAATCATGACAAGTATCAGGACCGTGCCGAATATAATCAGGTGGAGTCCCGGCAGTGTTGAACCGAAGTAAATCCGTGAAAAATCGCTGACCGGCCGGAGAAGGAGCGCTCCCAATACAGGCCCGGCAATGGATCCTCTTCCGCCGATAAGCGCAATGAAAGCGATTTCAAAAGAAAAATCCAGAGAAATTACGCTCTTTGGATGTATATAAAGCGTAAATTGAGCATAAAAGGTCCCGGCCAAGGCGGTAAAAAAGGAACTCATTGCCATGGCAATCAGTTTGGCTCGGGCAACGTTGACCCCCAGTGCCATGGCGGCTTCGGGTTCTTCACCGCCGGCGTTCAAGTAGTAACCCAGTTTTGAGCGTGAAATAAAATAGGTGATTGCAATGATCCCAAAAAGCATCACCAGTATAATATAGTAATAAGGCTCCTTCCCGTTGAACATGTAGTTGACAAACCCGATATTGGTGGGGGGGATCTGCAGCCCTCTCGGTCCATTAATTTTCAGTGGTCCGAGGTTATCGACGTTTTCCACCATGACGCGAATCCCCTCACCAAAAGCAATGGTCGCCAGGGCAAAATAGGCCCCTCGCATTTTAAATGTGGGCAGTCCGATAAGGACCCCGGTAATAGAGGCCAGAATGCCGCCCACTATCATGCCGATCCATGGACTGATTCCGTACTGAAGCGACAAAATTGTCGATGCATAAGCACCGATGCCGATAAAAGCGGAGTGCCCCAACGGAAGTACGCCGGCAAAACCGCCCACCAGATTCCAGCTCGAAGTCAGATAGGCATACAAATAAAGTAGAATTAATATATGGAGATACGTAGGACTGCGGAGCACCAGTGGCAGACCAAAGGCGACAACTCCCACCAGGATCAAGGCAAATCTGTTTATATTTTGACGCGTCATTATATTACCTGAATAAATTATACACTACCAGTCGTATTTAACTCCGAACAGCCCCGAAGGCTTGACGAAAAGGACCACCAGAAACAGACCGTAAACAATGGCTTCCGTCCATGTGGCGGTCATAAACTGGGGCGCGATGGATTCGATCAGACCGATGATAATCCCGCCCAAGATCGCTCCGCCGATACTTCCCAACCCCCCCAGAACCACGATGATGAATCCTTTAATGTCGAAAAGCACCCCGACAGAGGGGAAAATATTATAAAACGGTACAAGGGTCACCGCCGCAATTCCGGCGGTGGCCGTTCCGATCCCGAAAGCGACGTTATATACCTTAAACTGATTGATGCCCATCAGGCTGGCGGCTTCGCGATCGAGGCTGGTGGCCCGTATGGCCCGACCCATGCGGGTCTTTTGCAGGAACCAGTAGACCGCCGCTGCTGTGATAACCGCCGTTACAAATCCCCATAGCTTGGGAACGGATATAAACATCTCCCCAATTTCCAGCATTTTTCCTTTCAGGGGATTGTCCTGAATATTGCGGTACGTCGGGCCGAATATGAGCAGGGTAAGGTTGTCCAGAATATACCAGACACCGGTGGTTACGATAATAACTGTAATCGGCTCACGAACATCCTTTTCAGCTTTGAAAATGGGTTTGATGACGATGTCCTGGAGATAATATCCGAAGAGATACATTACAGGAGCGACGATAATCAGCGCAACATATGGATGCACTCCCGTCAGTATGATGGCCCAGTATGCTGCGTACATGCCGACCATCAGAAGGGACCCGTGAGCAAAGTTAATGACCTTCAGGACACCGAAAATCAGGGTCAGCCCTAAGGCTGTCAGGCCGTAAATCGACCCCATGAGAACACCGTTGATCGCATCTTCCAGAATATAGATCATCTCATAAACTCAATAAGAAAAAAGGAACGATTATGGGGAGCGTCGTCTTGTGAGCGACGCTCCCGGTTTAAAAGACGCGCTGTCAATTACTTATTCGGCATGGGAAATATAGGCGTATAACCGGCGCGACGGGCGTTTTTTGGCCATACGGTGATGCGTTCCAAACCCTTGCCCAGATCGTTGATCTGAACCATCACCAGTGCAGCGTGCTTGTTCTGGCCGGTCTTGTCGAATTCAACCGCATCGTAGCCGACGATCATGCCGGGTCCGCCCGTCAAATTTGTGGTCGCCAGTGCCTGGCGAATTTTAGCCGGATCCAGGGACCCCGCCCGCTCCAGGGCGTCTTTGAGTACATACATGGCCAGGTAAGCGTCTACAGCTTCGCCGGTAAGATTGGATCCATACTTGGCATTGTACTTGGCATTGGCCTCCTTGGCACCGGGTTTGTTGACGTCGGTCTCCCATTCAACGATATCAAAGATATACTGTCCGTTCTTCCCTGCAGCCTTCAAAAAAGACGGGTCAGCATGTCCACCCCCGCTGCCGATGATGGCTTTTAATTTCACTTTATACTCGGCCAGGGTGTTGGTCAGCAAAATTGCGTCCGCTGCATTGGAGACCAGCATCAATACATCGGGGCGGGCGCGTTTAATCTTTTGAGCCACCGGACTCAGGTCCGTGGCGGTAGACGGATAGGGTTCATCCAGAACGACTTTGTAACCCGCTTTTTCAGCCAGCGCCTTCCATTGTCCGGCAAACCCTTTGCCCCAGTCACCGTTTTCATACACAAAGGCCACTTTCTCCACCTTGGTATTGAATTCTTTTTCCATGTCCTTGAGAAAGGCAAACTGGTCACGCGTCCACCAACTGTCTTTGGCGGCAATTCTGAATACATTCTTGAAACCCTGTTCGGTGATTTTGTCGGCCACAGACACTGGAACGATGAACGGAATGCCGTAACGCTCGGCCACTGCAGACGTCGGGTAACTCACTGCGGAGTTCCAGCAGCCGGTTAACACATTGACTTTTTCGGTATTAATAAAACGTTCGGCCTCGGAAACACCCTTTTCCGGTTTGGATTCAGAGTCGGCGTAAACCATTTCCAGCTTGGCCCCCCCTAAAGACTTAATACCACCGGCAGCATTAATCTCTTCGACCGCCATTTCACGGGCGTTTTTACCCTGCTGGCCCACCGATGCCGAAGGTCCGGACAGCGGTATGATATTGCCGACTTTAACCACTTTGTCCTTCGCCCATACTGAAGATGATTGCGGGACGACGGCAAGAAAAGTGATGATTGCAAAAATGGCGATCAGCTTTAGTTTAAAGTTGGTTTTCATTTTTTAGTTCCTCCTTGGGTTTTGAAAGTTTAAATTTCTTCAATTTCACACAATCAAACCTCAATGCGACTGCCAAAGGAATAAAAGGTAAAATCCTTTGGGATTCCCATATTGATAAATTCTTCCAAAATCTTATCTGTCCGGCCCGGATCGATTTTCAGCACCAGTATGGCCACGCCTTTGGTTTTGTCGTAATGAATCTTCCATTCAAAATTTCCCAGTTTCAAACGTGAGATGATATCAAAAACTCCTTGAAACTCATCTTCATCGGTCGATCCGCTGGACCTTTCAAAAATCACGTAACTGTAGGCAGGATCGAGTGTCTGTTTGATCTTCTCTAACACAGGTGAATCGAGTTTACGCCGGGCTTTCATATCATTTCGAAAGGGACGTGAGCCCTTCTTCTATTATGGTCAGACCTTTATCTAGTAGCTCGTCTGTTATGACCAGCGGCGTCAAGGTTCGAATTACGTTTCCATAATTGCCGCAGGCCAGTATAATCAGTCCGTTGTCATAACAATATTTCACCAGTGCCTTGGCCGCATCGGTGGCGGGCTCTTTGGTCTCCCGGTCTTTAACCAGCTCCAATGCCAGCATGGGACCCATTCCACGAACGTCTCCAACGAGCTCAAATTCCTTTTGAAAGGCATCAAAGCGCTTCCTTAGCTTTTTCCCCAGGGACTCAGCAGATTGAAGGAGATTTTCCTCTTCAAAGATTTCCATTACGGCAAGACCCGCACGGCAGGCAACCGGATTCCCGCCATAGGTGCCACCCAAACCAAAGGGGTGCACCGCCGCCATTATTTCTTTTCTCCCCACCACCGCACTCAGGGGCATTCCTGCGGCGAGGCTTTTTGCAACGGTCATCAGATCCGGCGCCTCGTTCCAATGCTCCATGGCGAACATCCTGCCGGTTCGCCCCATACCGGTTTGAATTTCGTCACTGATAAACAGAATCCCGTTGTCACGGCATATTTTGAGCAGTTTGGGGAAATATTCCGGAGGTGGCGTAATAAAACCGCCTTCACCTGTGATGGGCTCTGCAATAACCGCGGCAATTTTTTCTGCAGCCACATGGCTGATAAAAAATTCTTTCAGATGATCCGCACAGGCGATATCGCAGCCCGGGTACTTGAGACCGAAGGAACAACGATAACAGTATGCAAACGGCATGCGGTAGACTTCCGGCGCAAAAGGACCGAAGCCGAACTTATAAGGCTTGACCTTGCTGGTAAGGCTCATGGTCAAGAGGGTGCGACCATGGTAGCCGTTTTCAAAAGCGATAACCGCGGGTCTTTGGGTATAGTACCGGGCAATTTTGACCGCATTTTCAACAGCCTCGGCCCCGCTGTTTATGAAAAGAGCCGTTTTCGGAAAATCACCCGGCGTTGCAGCACACAGCTTCTCCGCCAGGGTCACAACCGGCTCATACGGCATCACCATGAAGCACGTGTGCGTGAACTTCTCTGCCTGATCTTTGATGGCCGCAACCACTTTGGGATGGGAATGCCCGACATTCATCACGCCGATACCACTGGTGAAGTCGATGAACTCCCGGCCCTCCACATCCCGGACCAGCGCACCTTTGGCTGATGCCACGTAAGTGGACGTCAGGCTTCCATGTCCGGGGGGTATGTATTTATCCCGCAATTCTTTAAGTGCATTGTTTGTTGAATGGTTCATCGGAAACTCCTTGGGTTGAGATGAAACAGGTTTCTTTTAAATACAATCTTATCGATATCGAGCAACAAGCGTGCCAAAAATGGATTAAATGGCCACAATAATTGTTATTATAGGAAATTATTCATTTGTTGGGGCAGGGATTTAAACCAATTGATTCACATATGAATCGAAACAAGGGTGAAAAAAGCGTCGAGACAGGGGTTTAAGGGTGATTCAATAATGCATCGCACAAAAAATACTATATGTGTTATAATATTAAAAGGTTATATGACATTTCGATTCATTATTGGATCGAATCTCGATAAAGACGATGCTTTTTCAGTTTGCGCACGACGGTTGGCTGACTTATCCTTAAATGCCGTGCCATTTCTCGGGTCGACCTGCAGCGGGCCATGGCATTTTGAAAAATTTCCTTCTCTACATCCAGGATCTGGTCTATCAGACCCTTTCTGTGATATGCATCCATCTTCGAGTCAGCATATTGGCCGGCATCCACCGAAAGGCTTTGATGGATCATCTCATCAATGGATTCGTGTTCGCTCATGACCACCGCCTTTTTTAGGATGTTTTTCAGTTCACGGATATTGCCGGGAAATGGAAAATCCTGAAGTATCTTCAGTGCTTCAGGAGAAATTCGGCGGGTTAACCCATATTCTTTTCCGTATTTTTTCATGTAGACGTTGACAAGCTCGAAAATATCCTCCGGTCTTTCCCGTAGCGGTGGAATCTTGATGGTAAAAGTATTGAGCCGGTAAAACAGATCCTTCCGAAACCGTTTCTGTTTGTACCCGGGCCGCCAAATCTCGATTTGTTGCGGCAATAATCGTACAGTCAATTTTTTTTGATTTGAGTCCGCCAAGGCGCATGATCTCATGATCATCCAGGTATTTCAGTAGTTTAGCCTGAAGGGAATGTGGCAGGTCGCCAATCTCATCCAAAAAAAGAGTTCCTTCCTGTGCCAGTTCGAAAAGACCGGCTTTACCTTCCTGCCGAGCACCGGTGAACGCACCTTTTTCGTAGCCAAAGAGTTCGGCTTCCAGGAGATTTTCCGGCAAGGCCGCACAGTTGATCTGAATAAAGGGGTTTTTGCTTCGGTGGCTGTTTTTATGAATGAATTTGGCCAAAAGCCCCTTGCCGGTTCCGGATTCTCCCAGAATCAATATATCGGACGCTTGCAGATGCGCAAGTTTAAGGGACAAGTTGAAGCACTTCTTGCATGTTTCTATTTTCAGCAACGATCTTTTGGTCTTTCAGCTCCAACATACTCAGTTCGGCCAGCTTGTCCTTGATTTTTTCCGTGACCATACGGGACTGTTCCAGCTGATCCTGGATGGCATTCAATTGCGTCATATCCCGTTCATTGACCACCACTAAAAAAATATCCCCCTTTTCATCAAAAGCAGGTGTACCCGTCGCCAATATAATTTTATGGGTCCGTTTCATATGCTGGAGCACACTGACCTGACGTTTGGTTTCCAAGACCTCCAGGGTGACCGAACGATCAAACAGGCCCCCATCTACAAGATCGGATATGTTCTTGCCGATGATCTGCTTTGCCTGAATCCCATTTAGCTTTTCCGAGGCTTCATTGATATCGATAACCTTGCCCTTACCATTGCAGACCCAAATCCCGTCGGAAGACGCCTTAAAAATGGTTTCTAACTGACGATTCAGACATCGGTAAGATTCCAGTTTTTTCGCCGCACTTTCAAATTGCTTCAATTCCTGAAAATTGCACACCGAACCCTTGATTTGCTTGCCCGAACGAATCAAGGTGATATTGAGCACCAGATCGACTTTCTTTCCGATGATGTGATGGCCCAACTTAGACTTACCGGTTCTCAGACACTCCATAACCTGCGGACCGGTTAACGGCAGAAGCTTTGAAATATAATTTCCGGTGTGCTTTTTAGCGCTTAGGTGGAGAATTTTTTCAGCACGCTGATTGATATAGACGATATTACCGGATGCATCGGTGATGACAACACCGTTGCTGGTTGCGTGAAAAATCTGCTCATATGTGATGTTTTTGTCCATGGAAAAAATCGGATGCTTTATTCTACGCAATTTTGCGTATCCACATACTATAATATTTTCTCGAACACGGGTCAAGGACGGGCTTGACCCTTTGCCGGATATAGGGGTATAAATCATTGGAGGTGAATCAAAGATGGAAAAACAGAAAAACTCGCGCGGGTGTTTTGTCTGCGGACTCGAAAATGATGTTTCTTTAAAGATGAGATGGTACGAAGATCACCAGGCCCAGGAAATTCGTTCGACGGTGACGGTTCCCGATCATTTCAACGGTTATCCGGGCGTTGTGCACGGGGGAATCGTTTCAGCAATATTGGACGAGACATCCGGCCGTGCGGTCATGTTGAAATCCGGTAAAGATGCGTTGATGGTTGCCATCAAACTGGAGGTCACCTTTCGACGTCCCACCCCGACCAACACACCACTGACGGTTGTCGGCCGGGTGATCAAACAGAGTTCGAGCCGGGCACAGGTTGCCGGGGAGATCCGTCTTCCTGACGGAACCCTAACCGCCGAATGCAAAGCCGTCGTCGTTCGCCCTCCCCAGGAAATTCTTGACAAATGGGAAACGGAGAAACCGTACTGGAAAGTATATGATGATCGATAAATATTCATTTGGAAATATCGTTGTCAATGGAACCCCCTACAACGACGATATTAAAATCATTCAAGGCACCGTGGTTTCCACCTGGTGGAGAAATCGTGGTCATAGGGTGGAACTTAATGATATCAAAGATATTATTGAGGCAAACCCCAGTGTTTTGGTGTTGGGTAAAGGCCAGTTCGGTTTGATGAAATCGACCCGTTCCTTAAGGGAGTTTCTTCAAAAAAATGATATTGATTTGATCGAAGAGAAGACATCCAAAGCAATAATGATCTTCAACCGGCTTTTTAAAGAAGGTAAAAATGTTTGTGCAGGATTCCATTTGTCCTGCTAATGCAAGTTCCATAAGGAGGTTTTGAATGCAGATTCTGGTTCTCTATTTTTCAAAAGGCGGTAATACAAAAAAGCTGGCGGAGGCTATTTTAAAAGGCGTTGAGAGTGTCCAAGGTGTCAGGGGGGTTTTGAAACATACCGATGACGTAACCAAGGAAGATTTTGTTGCCTCGGGGGGCGTCATCGCCGGATCTCCCGTCTATTTCGGAATAATGGCTGCCCAGCTTAAAAAGATATTCGACGAATTTGTGGGGGTACGCAAAAAAATGGAAGGCAAGATTGGGGCCGCCTTTGCAACTTCCGCAGATCCGTCGGGGGGTAAGGAGACCACCATGATGTCCATTATCCAGGCAATGTTGATTTACGGCATGGTGATTGTCGGCGATCCCATGTCCGCCACCGGGCATTTCGGAACGTCCTGCGTGGGATCACCGGACAGGGGCACCCTGGAAAACGGGATGAAACTGGGCCAAAGAGTTGCAGAATTGGCCAAAAAATTAGATGGTTAGGTTGATATTTGCTGAAAAACACATTTCTCCATATCCCCGGCATCGGGATCCAAACAGAACAACGATTGTGGGCGTCCGGTATTCAAAACTGGGATGACGTTACAGAAGATCGAACAGGGGGACTATCCCCCAAAAAACGGCAGACGGTGGTCGAGCACCTCCTGGAATCAAACGAACACCTTGGTTCCACTAACCCGAACTATTTTTTCGAGTTAAGCCCCGCCAGCCACCACTGGCGATTTTTCCCTGAATTCAGAGACGCCACCGTTTATCTGGATATCGAGACAACGGGGCTGAGCCGGTATACCGAAACCATCACCACCATTGCCCTTTATAATGGAAAATCGATTTTCTATTATGTCAAAGGCCGCAATCTGGATGACTTCCCGGAAGATATAGGGAAATACAAGGTCATTGTGACCTATAACGGCAAGAGTTTCGATCTCCCGTTTATCGAGAGATATTTTGGCATCAAGCTGAACCAATCACATATCGATTTAAGATATGTCCTCGCAAGCCTGGGGTATAGGGGGGGGCTGAAAGGCTGCGAAACCCGGTTGGGATTCCATCGGGGAGATTTAACCGATATTGACGGATTTTTTGCCGTCCTCCTTTGGCAGGATTACCAAAAAAACAGAAACATAAAGGCCTTGGAGACACTGCTGGCGTATAATATTCAAGATGTTCTGTCTCTGGAAATCCTGATGGTTATTGCGTACAATCTGAAAATCGCGGACACGCCCTTTTATCTAAATAGGCTGCCGGATCCGGTGTTGCCGGAAATACCGTTTCATGCGGATATAAACACTGTGGCGCGGATCAGGTCCGGACAAAATTATTTTGGTATCTTCTAACCCAAATCCCCATTTTTTCAACCTTGACACCATCTTTGGATTTACTTATATTTTTTAATTTGGTCTAAAATTTAAAAACCTTTTGTATAGGATCCATACCCATGGCCCTTAAAAACACACAGGAATTTATCAAGAAACTGGAATCCGGAGGCGAACTCAAAAGGATTTCATCCGAAGTCGATCCGGTTTTGGAAGTGACGGAAATCACAGACCGTATGAGTAAAACCAACGGTCCCGCCTTGCTTTTTGAAAACATCAAAGGCTCCTCATTTCCGCTGTTGATCAATGCCTTCGGCAGCTTTGGGCGGATGGAAATGGCGTTGGGGTGCGATTCCTTTGATACGATCGGCCGCCGTATCGAATCCCTCATCAAAATCAAACCCCCGGGAAGTTTAACGCAAAAAATACGGATGTTTTTCGACTTGAAAGAGCTGGCGGGCATCACCCCCAAAAAGGTGAAACATGCACCGTGCCAGCAGCAGGTTTACGGTCCGGACGGCCCATTGCTGGATATGCTCCCCATTCTCACCTGCTGGCCCCACGACGGCGGTCCGTTTATCACCCTTCCCATTGTCATTACAAAGGACCCCGAAAGCAGCACCCAGAATGCCGGCATGTATCGCATGCATAAATATGATAATGCCACCACCGGGATGCACTGGCAGTACAACAAAGACGGCACCCGTCATTTTGACAAATACAAATCCCAGGGAGAGCGCATGGAAGTGGCGGTGGCCCTGGGCGGTCCCCCCTTGGTGACCTATGCTGCAACCGCACCCCTGCCGCCGGATATCGATGAATTCTTACTTGCAGGTTTTATCGGGTCACGCCCCATTGAAATCACTCGGGGAAAAACAGTGGACCTCTTTGTCCCCGCGGAATCCGACTTTGTTATCGAAGGGTACGTTGATCCTGATGAGGATCGGGTTGAAGGTCCCTTCGGAGATCATACCGGATTTTACTCGCCTGCCGATCTGTACCCGATATTTCATGTAACCTGTATAACCTGCCGGAATGACGCTGTTTATCCTTCGACGGTTGTGGGGAAGCCGCCCATGGAAGACTGTTATATGGCAAAGGCAACGGAAAGAATCTTTCTGCCGGTGTTAAAGATGCTCGTTCCGGAAATTGTGGATATGGAGCTCCCCATGGAAGGCGTGTTTCACAACTGCGCCCTGATATCCATCGACAAGAAGTTTCCCGGCCAGGCAAAAAAAGTCATCCATGCACTCTGGGGCCTCGGACAGATGGCCTCCACGAAATATATTGCCGTATTCGATAAAGATATGGATCTTCGGGATTCGAGTACGCTGGTCTGGAAGCTCCTGAATAACGTGGATCCCAAAAGAGATCTGCTGATATCCGAAGGGCCCCTGGATGCTCTGGACCATTCTGCGGCCTACCCGAATTTTGGCGGAAAAATGGGGATAGACGCCACCAGAAAAACCCGGGAAGAAGGTATGGGTCGGGAATGGCCTGAAGAAATCAAAATGTCTGAAGAAATCATCGAAAAAGTCAGTGCCCGGTGGAAGGAATATGGATTTTAAGAAATTCTCCGAGCTCATTATGATCGAGCAGACCTTTTTTGCCTTTCCCTTTGCATTGTTGGGTGTGCTGTTTGCCGGTGGCGGAACCGTTAAGACCTGGTTCTGGGTCATCGTCGCTCTGGCGGCAGCCAGAACCGCCGGCATGTCATTCAACCGAGTTATCGATGCAAAAATCGATGGGAAAAATCCCCGCACCCGTGACCGGTTGGTCCCCAAAGGGGCGGTTGGGCCTTCGGTGGTATGGATGACGGCGGTAATATCCTCGCTGATGCTTGTGGGCGCTTCATTCATGCTCAACAGTCTCTGTTTTTATCTGTCTTTTCCAGCGGTTTTAATGCTGTTTACCTACTCATATTTTAAACGCTTCAGCGCTTCGTCTCATTTTTATCTCGGCCTGGTTGAAGCCGCCGCCCCCATCGGCGGATATCTTGCCGTCACCGGGGAATTTGGGCGTGTTCCTTTGGTCCTGGGGCTGGTTATCTTGACCTGGATTGCCGGGCTCGACATCGTATATGCCATACAGGACATCGATTTTGATTTTAAAGAAGATCTGCACTCCATACCGGTCCGCCTGGGGAGGAAAAAGGCCCTCGTCATCTCCGCGGCCTGCTATATCGGCTCCATTGGCGCAATGATATATGCAGGTCTTCTGACACATAAGAATGTTCCCTACTGGACTGCGGTATTATTGGTTGGAATTATATTTTTTTACCAACAGAAACTTGCCCGGCGTAAAAACATCGCTTTGGCGGTAAAGAATTTTTTTAGAGTCAACATGTATATATCCCCGATACTCTTTTTCGGAACCCTCACGGATGTTTTGCTCGGACAAATTTAATCACCATCGAACAGAGGACTAAGGTAAGGCTGAACACAATGATCGTTGTTGGAATTTCAGGGGCCAGCGGCCCCATCATGGGCATTCGTTTGATTGAAGAACTCCTCAATTCAAACGAGCGAGTGGCAGCCATCGTTTCACCGGCTGCCGGGCAGATTATTGAATACGAAATGCTCCACGAAAAGGAATCCTTTATATCCTTGAAAGAATTGCTTTTAAAACGGGGCCTTTCGGGCAACCATCATCTTTTGAGCGAATTTAAAAACCATGATTTCTTTACTCCGGTTGCCAGCGGATCTTCAAAATTTGAAGCGATGGTTGTCATGCCCTGCTCCATGAAAACACTGTCCGCCATTGTCCATGGATATGCCGATTCACTGATTACCAGAGCCTGCGACGTGGCATTAAAAGAACGGCGCAGATGCATCATCGTGCCCAGAGAAACACCGCTGAGTGTTATTCATACCGGAAATTTGCACAAGGCCGCCCTGGCAGGAATCGAGATTGTGCCGCCGGTTCCCGGGTTTTACACCCGGCCTGAATCCCTGGATGACGTGATCAACTTTGTTGTGGGAAAGGTGTTGAACCTTTTGAACAAAAGACACGACCTGTTTGAAAGCTGGGGGGAAAGGAGCGAATAAGGTGGAAATTCTGGATACGTTACAGAATAAAACGCTCCGCAGCATTGCCGAAAAAGTCTGCAACAACGTTCCTGTCAGCGAAGAAGATGCCCTTTACATGCTCACCACCGGCGACATCCTCGATCTCGGTGCCATTGCCCACCATATCCGGACGAAATTGCACGGAGACATTGCATTTTATGGTGTAAACATGAATCTCAATTACACCAATATATGCGAGCTTCGGTGCCCCTTGTGCGCCTTTTCCTGTGATGAAAACGACGAAAACGCGTTTCTGCTTTCTTTGGACGAAATTGACCGGCGGATACGAAAGGCCGGTTTGATGGGAATCGATGAAGTTCACATCGTGGGGGGGCTCCATCCGGATCTGGGTATCGATTATTTCGAGGAGATGTTACGACGCATAAAAAAGATAAAACCGAATATTCACATTGTCGGTTTTACGGCGGTTGAGTATGATTATTTTGCGAAAAAAAACAAAATTCCCCTTGAAGAAGTGTTCAAACGGCTCATGGATGCCGGCGTCGAAGCACTCCCCGGGGGCGGTGCTGAAATTTTTTCGCCCCGGATCCGCAATATCATCGCGCCCAAGAAAATATCAGGGTCAAAATGGCTGTCCGTCATGCGAACAGCGCACAAGATGGGCCTTAAAACGAATGCCACCCTGCTGTATAACCATATCGAGACCCCGGTCGATATTGTGGATCACCTTTCACAGATTCGTAATCTCCAGGACGAAACCGGGGGATTCAAAACCTTTGTGCCGTTGCAGTTCCACGGAGAAAACACAAAAATAGATGCCCGTCGATCGACCACCGGCTACGATGACATCCGGCTCTATGCTGCCAGCAGGGTTTTTCTTCACAATGTGCCCCATCTAAAGGCATTGTGGATGTATGTAGGGGATAAAATGGCCCAAGTACTTCTCCGGTTCGGCGTTGATGATATCGGCGCAACCTATCACAATGAAAAAGTGGTTCATGCCGCCGGTGCACAGACGCCCGATTTTGGATCCGAGCCGTTTTTAAAAAGACTCATTTATGAAGCCCAACTCATACCCAAACGGACAACCGCCAGTTACCCCGATGTATCAGCCAATCTGAAAGAGGGATGTGTATGAGGCTCGGGTATATCGACTATCTTAACTGCTATCCCTTTTATTACCGGATGTTTGAAAAAAAACCTGTCCCGGGAATCCGCATCTATCCGGGGTACCCGTGCATGCTCAATAAAATGATGGCGGACCGGCAACTCGACATGAGCCCCATTTCCGCTGCCACCTGCGCGGAAATTTCCGATCATGTGGCCCTTCTTCCCCAATTCTGCTTGAGTTCGGTGGGATATGTGGGATCGGTGATCCTTGTGAGCAAAATTCCCATCGAAGAATTGAATCACAAGAACGTGGGGATTACCAGCGCATCTCATACGTCGGCGGTGCTGTTGAAAATTCTTCTTAAAACTTATTACAATATAGAGCCCGTTTACATCCCCACCTATCCGAGGCCACGGCTTAAAGATATGGATGCGGCTCTGGTTATCGGCAACGATGCCATGGCAATATCCGCTGAACCGGTATCCTATATGTATGATCTCGGCGACCTGTGGCTTCGCAAGACCGGCTTCCCTGTGGTATTTGCCGTGTTTGTGGTCAGAGAATGCATTGTCGAAAAATACGCGTCGGAAATCAGCGCGGTGGTGTCTTCATATCACGGCTCTTTGCGCCACCTCGAAGCGGATAAAGCCCAGGTCGTTTCAAAGGCAAGCGCAAAATATCCGGATATTATTTACGACATAAACGGCTACTTTGATCTGTTGCAGTTTAAGTTCAACGCGGATTTGAAAGATGCCTTGATGTTTTACTATTCAAGGGCAGGCGACATGGGGCTGATTAAAAAGGTGAAAGAATTAAGGTATTTGTCTTTTGAATAGAAATAAAGAACATGATTCAAAACAGCGATCTTTATCATAAGATATACGGGGGGTATAGAATCACCGCCAAAGAAGCTCTGGATTTATTTTCCTGGGACATCATCGATCTGGGAAAAGCCGGTGATATGAGAAGAAAATTGGCACTCCCCAAAGAAGCGGTGGGATTCATCGTCGATCGGATTGTGAACTTTACCAATATTTGTGAGGCGGCTTGTGCTTTCTGCGCATTTCATTCCCTGGCAAATCCCAGTGAATCTTATGAACTGACCCTGGATGAAATTTTTCAAAAGGTTGAAGAACTGGTTGCGGTGGGAGGAACCCAGGTGATGCTTCAGGGGGGACTTCACCCCGATTACACACTGGAAACATACATCCATATTGTGACGTCCGTTAAAAAACGTTTCCCGGATATCTACCTACACTCCTTTTCTCCCGCGGAAATTGTACATATTTCACGCAAGAACTCGCTGCCCACAGCCGATGTCGTAAAAGCATTGAAAGCCGCCGGCCTCGATTCCATACCGGGGGCATCCGATCTTTTGGTCGACAGAATCCGCACCAAGGTGAGCCCAAAAAAAATCACCGTGGGTGAATGGATAGCGGTCATACACGCCATATCCCAAAATGAAATGACGTCATCTGCCACCATGACTTACGGCATGGGAGAGACCCTTAAAGAGAAGATTGAGCACTTTGAGGTCATCCGGGATGTCCAGGACCGGACCGGCGTTTTGCAGGCGTTTATTCCCTGGTCTTTTTCACCTGCAAGGACGCGCATGGCGAATCTCCTCCCGGCAACGGGTATGGATTATCTTAAAATCGTGGCCATCTCGAGGATATTCCTTGACAATATCACCCATATTCAGGCGGGATGGCTGACCGAGGGTCTGAAGCTTGCCCAGATTGCCCTGACCATGGGGGCCAACGACATGGGCGGCGTGCTCATGGAAGAGGTTGTGGTGAAGGCAACAGGGATCACCAACCAGACCCACCAAAAGGAGCTGATCCATATCATTAAAAATGCCGGAAAGATTCCGGTTCAAAGGGATTCTCAATATCGGGCCATACGGAATTTCCGGTGAACAGGTACCTCTGCCGATTTTGAAAGAAATATTATGATACCACTCGATATCGGGTTTTCAACGTGCCCCAATGACACCTTTGTCTTTCATGCAATGCTTCACCATTGCATCGATACGGGGAAATTGCGTTTTATTCCCCATATGCACGATGTGGAGGATCTCAATAAAAAAGCTTTTTCTAAAACATTTCATGTTTCAAAGCTCTCCTTTTATGCCTATCTTAAACTGAGACAAAACTACGAAATCCTCGATGCAGGCTCGGCGCTGGGGTATGGATGCGGGCCGCTTCTGGTGGGAAGGTCGGCGGATCTGTCCTTGTCCGAAGCAAAAATCGCCGTACCCGGGGAATATACCACCGCGTATCTTTTGTTAAAACTGTGGCGTCCTGAAATCCGAAACATCCAAATTACCCGGTTTGACAACATCCTTGAAAAAGTGCAAATGGGAAAATACGATGCCGGGCTGATCATTCACGAGGGCCGGTTCATCTATCCGGAATATGACTGTGTCGAGATCATCGATCTTGGCAAGTGGTGGGAAGGCGAAACAGGGCTTCCGATCCCTTTGGGATGTATCGCTGTCAGAAAAGATCCGCCAACCATCGATCTGAAAAACGATATTGAATCCGTGCTTCGGAAATCGGTGCAATATGCTTTGGAAAACAGACACGCGTCCAGGGAATTTGTAAAATTGCATGCCCAGGAAATAAATGACGCCGTCATTGACGGACATATCGACCTGTATGTCAACAATTTCACCGTATCACTTGGAGAAACCGGCGAAAAAGCGATACAGGCCCTTGAGGAGATGGCACGGTGGAAAAAAATTTTGTAACTGGATTGGTCATGGCCACCCTCCTCGAAGCAAAACCGTTTGTTCTGGGGATGTCTTTGAAGCAAACCCATAACGCACCGTTTCGAGTTTTTCAAAATGACACTGTTCTTTTGATCATTTCGGGCATCGGTAAAGCAAATGCAGCCATGGCAACCGCCATCTGCTGTCAAGGGTATACGCCGTTGTGCATCTGTAATCTGGGTGCGGTGGGCGCCGCAGGCAACGGCCATTCTCTGGGGGAAATATTCCATATCGATGAAATTATCGAATACGACAGACCGGAGCTGAAATCGGGAAAACCCCGTATCTATATACCGGATACCCTTGATGGGTTCCCGACCGCAAAACTCGCCACCAGTGACAGAGCGATTCTTGCTCCGGACGAACGAAAAAAAATCTCCAAAAATGCCGACCTAATCGATATGGAAGGGGCCTCCGTGGTTCAGGCGTGCAGGAAGTTCCGGACAACGTGCTTTATGTTTAAATTTGTCAGTGACACACCGGAGCATACACGCAGTGAAAATATCGTTGAAAATATCAGAGGGTATCGCGATTTGTTTTACAAGTATTTTTGGGACTCCGTGATGCCTGTTTTAACCTAGCCGTTTTATTATAAAATCTAATACCCCGACTTCCAGGCTTCAGAGTGAAGCAAGCAGTTCCCCGGAGCCCGATCTTTTGGAATGAGAACAGCCTTATTTACCACAGCATTTTTTATATTTAATGCCGCTTCCGCACAGGCAGGGGGCATTGCGCCCGACGCTCTTTTCGGAGATCTGTGGTTTTGGCGGATTCAACAATCTTTCTAAATCGGTAATGTCTTCTGGCAGCTCCGGCTCCAATCCAATTGTATACGCCCACCCGTTTTTTTCAAATATTGATGCGATTTCTTTTAATCTATCTTCTGTTTGTACCTGAACAACCGCAGGGTTCTTTTCAGTCCCCAATTTTCCCGTCTTTTTACCATTGAATATTTTTGCCATTTTTTCACCGATAACTAAATATTATAGGATTCATCTCCTGACAAACCAAGGGCGTTTATCCATTAACCCATAAAATCTTAAACTCGAAAATATAAAAAATCAAGCGGTTAAACCTGACAAACTCGTGAAAAGTTTTTTGTGAGCGATATCTGATCATTTGGGGACCCACTTTTTTCCCATAAGACGATCGTGCGGGCTTAACCGCTTCATGGAATCGACAGGGCCAATCATTTTATGCCCAGACATTGAAATTATCAATTTTACATATCGACCATCCTTATACTATATATCTCCCATTTAAATTTCAAAGGCATTTTGGCCTCATCAGGGTGTAACATCCTACCTGAATATGGAAAATTTGAATATGATTCGTTCAACAATGCGTGAAGCAGCGGGAACCCTTGCCGGCAAAAATGCCGAAAGACTTTATGACCTGGGAAATATCTTTTTATCCCCATTGAGTTACAACCTTTTCCGTATTTTGTTGAGTGCGATGTTTCTATGGTCCGGCATCTCCAAACTCATGGCCCCCCAATTTTTTGCCGGTGTTATCGAAAATTATGGTTTGCTGCCCGATCCCTTGACCCTGCCGGTGGCCATTGTCTTATCCATGTTGGAGGTTTTCGCGGGACTGGGCCTGTTGGCCGACATCCGCGGATCTCTGACCGTCGTTACCGGCTTGTTGGGATTATTTATCCTGGTTTTGAGTTATGGCATCTGGCTGGGGCTCGATATCGATTGCGGATGTTTCGGTCCCGAAGATACGGATTCTGGGGCCTTTCATGGACTCCGTTCGGCCCTTTTCCGGAACATTGTGATGATGTTGGTGATTGTTTACCTTTATTTTTGGCGTCATCGCAAAAGCATGACACCCAAACCGTTAACAAATCTGTTTAGAAGCTTTAAAAATAAGGAGGCGTGATGATTCGAATGGGAAAAATTATTTTCGGCTTTATGGCCGTTGGACTTTTTGTGATGCACCCGGCAAGTCCGGCATTCGCCAAAAACAAATTTGAAAAAGAAGTGGAAAAAGAGCAGGCGGGTGTTAAACTGGTCCGTGAAGTGCAGCGGGGGGGGTATGACGTGATCACAGCCAAGGAGCTTAAAGACCTGATCGATTCCGGTAAGGATATCCTTATTATCGATACCATGCCCTATGATGCCAGCTATAAAAAAACGCACGTCCCGGGTGCAAAGCAGTTTCTGTTTCCCATTCCCGAGATGAAAGCGTGGGATACCAAAGAGACGGATGGCAAAACCATTGACGATTTCAAGGCATTTCTGGGTCCCGACATGTCAAAAACCATCGTCGTCTACTGCGGATTCGTCAAATGTACCCGAAGCCACAATGGGGCCATGTGGGCCCAGAAGCTGGGCTACAAAAATGTTCTGCGCTTTCCGGGGGGAATTTTTGCCTGGAAAGGCGCCAACTACCCCATAGAAAAAATTAAATAAGGATCTAGGTTAAGGACACACGCCCCTAACCCCTAATATTTCAAGTTGGAGGTCGTATGTCTTTAAGAATGTATTATGATACGACCAAACTCCGGAAATTACCGTTTGGACCCCAGTGTGGACGTACTGATTAAAAAAATCCGGCAGCGTAGCGAAAACCTGTTCACGACCAAACAGCTCATGTGTTCCGAAGCGGTTCTAACGGTCCTGAATCAAGGGCTCAAAGGGGGATTGCCTCCTGGGATGGCCGTGCGGCTTACCTCGGGTTTACCCGAAGGATTCGGGGGCAGCGGATGTACGTGCGGCGCGTTAAGTGCCGGAGTTATTTCTCTGGGGTTGTTTTTGGGACGAAACGGGCCCGGATTTTTCAACAACCGAGCGGTTTACAGGGCTTCCAAAGAACTGCACGACCGGTTCAGGGCCTGTTTCGGTGCCACCTGCTGCCGGGTGTTAACGAAAAATATCAAGCTCGGAACACAGAGCTATTACCGACGGTGTGCCAAAAAAGCGGGAACCGTTGCCGAACAGGCCGCCCGCCTTATCCTGGAACAAAAACCGGAACTGGTGGGCAAGGCCGACTGGACCTATGTGAATCGAATTGATTCCAATATCGGTGGACGGATCCGGCAACTGGCCAATACTTTTCGATCATAACCGCTTGTTATTTCAAAGTTTGCCGATGGAATACCCGATATTGTTTTGATGAAAGATCTTGACCTTTACACGAAAGTGAAAGAATATTGGTGACATATTAAAATTTCGACCCCGGAGCATTCATACCGTGAAACTGAATCTTTTTAAAAAGCCGACCCTGCTGAGCCTGTCAAAAACCTGCGGTTGAGCCGCAAAAATCGACCCGGTCGGGCTCGGAGATTTGTTGGCGGGTTTACCCAAACATGAAGATCCCAACTTACTGGTGGGGTATGAAACCAGTGATGATGCCGGCATTTATCGATTGACCGACGATCTGGCCGTTATTATGACGGCCGACTATATTACGCCCCCGGTGAACGATCCGTATATGTTCGGCCAGATTGCGGCCGCCAACGCCATCAGCGATGTTTATGCCATGGGCGGCCGTCCTATCGCCTGCCTGAATCTGGTCAGTTTTCCCGCCAAGAAGCTCCCCATGGACGTCCTGCACCAAATCATCGCCGGCGCTTTAAGCAAGATTACCGAAGCAGGAGCGGTGCTGGCAGGGGGCCATTCCATCGAAGACGAAGAGCCCAAATTCGGGTTGGCGGTGACCGGCATCGTCCATCCCGACAAATTCTGGACCAACCGGGGCGCCCGGTCGGGAGATGTGTTGATTCTCACCAAACCCATCGGAAGCGGCGTACTGTTCAATGCCAATTTGAAACAATGGGTCTCCAAGAAGGCCATGGATGCCTGTGTGGCAACCACTTCAACCCTCAACCGGACCGCTGCTGAAGTTATGGCGGGTTTCGACATACATGCCGCCACCGATGTAACCGGATTCGGGTTGTCCGGGCACGGCTTTGAAATGGCCAAAGCTTCTGAAGTCTGCCTGGAAATCGAAGTTGCCCGTATTCCGATCATGGACGAGGCGCTGGCGGTCTATAAAAAAGGGATGAGAACCGGCGTAAATGCCTCCAACAGACAGATGGTGGAAAAATATATGCGGTTTGAGGCCGATCTCCCCGTCTGGCACCAAGAGATCGTATTTGACCCACAAACCAGTGGCGGCCTTTTAGTGGCAGTCCCTGAATCCCAGGGAGAAAATCTCATCAAAGCATTACATACCGGGAAGGTGGCGGCGGCCAAAATCATCGGCCGTGTTCGTGAAGTGAAAGCCGCGACGTATCTGATATTTAAATAAATGCCCGCCAGGGAGCAACGTATTCGCCCCCCCGATCCCTTTTTCCAATGGAGGCAATTTGCATGGACATCCACTGGGGCCCGTTAAAAAAGCGTGTGTTCCATGGGACGGTGACCCCTTCGAACTCTCTTAACCTAATTTTGACGGTTTCGTAAAAAGTTTTTTTGAGCGACATCGGGCTAAAGACCCGCTACTTTCTCGGCGATAATTTTGGGCAAAGGTATCGCCTTCCAGGTATGATCGATGGCCACGAAGGTGACACTCCCTTCAGCCAGCAAGCGCGTTTCTGGAGGTCGGTAAAAATGGAACTGAAAAATGATGGCTTTTTCCCGGATCTCTTTGATGGAAGTATGCATCTCCAGCAAATCCCCATAATGGGCCGGGGCTAAAAAATGGCAGTCGGCCGCCACTTTGGGCATGCCGAATTTTTCTTTCCTGTTTCGAAAAAAAGTGCCGGGGTTTATGCCGATATGACGCAGGAATTCTTCAATGCCCTGATGAAAATAGCTGAAATAGGCGACAAAATAAACAACACCATAGGGATCGGTATCACCAAAACGAACCGGAACTTCGGTTTTATGAACGAGCATTTTTACCTCCTGTGGATGACAACATAACTATTTTATTGAAAATTTTATGCGTTGCCTTTAGAAGTTCAAAGGGTTTAAACCGCAAAACCATGGCGGTTATAACGACAACAAAGAGGTTATGATGCGATTTTTCAAACATGCTGTTCTGGTCTGCTTGCTTGTCTTTATGTACATAAATCCGCCGGCCCGGGCGGCTGGAGATATCGGGGTAGAGCTGGTTCGCCTGAAAACCACCGACGGCATATCGCTAACCGGTGTAATGCGAACGCCCCATAAGGCCCAAAAAAATGCCGGTGTGGTCATGATTCACGGCTACAGCGGCAATTTTTATTCGGGCATCATGGGCTTTCTCCCGGAAGCCCTTGCAGATCGAGGGTTTACCACCCTTGCCCTCAATATGCGTGATCATGACCGGGGTCCCAAAAAAAACCGCTTTGAAGACAACCGCCATGACATTGCAGCGGCAGTCCATAAAATAGCACAACTTGGATATAATTCCATCTTCCTCTACGGTCACAGCATGGGAACCAACCGGGTCTTATACTATCTGGCAAAAACCGGAGATCCCAGGATTAACGGCGTACTTTTAACCGGCCCTCCGGGCAATCTGTTCGAGTGGAATATTCACATATTCGGTATCGAAACTGCAACCCACATTCTCCGCCAGGCCCAAGATCTGGTGGCCAGGGGAAAAGGCGACCAATGGATGCTCATCGATCTCGGTCCGTTGGGCAAAGCGCTTTACACCGCCGACCACGTTGTGAGCCTAAGAGGACCGGAAACCGTTTCTGACCCATACCGAAACATTGCCCGAATTTTAAAACCGGTTCTCATTGTTCACGGCCTGGCGGACCGATTGGCCGACCCCCAAGTCGCTGACCGGCTCCGAAGCAACGGAAGATCCGCCACCGATGTGACGGTGATCAAAATACCCGACGCCAATCACCGTTTCAGCAATCACCAGGAGAAGCTTGCAAAGGTTCTATCCCGGTGGATGCTGGAACAGATCAAGCCTTAGCATGATTGCTCCAATTCATGGATAAGTCTTTCAATTTCTTTCTTTGTCAATTTAAGTTTAACTTTTCCGCCGCCTGGATGGGCAAAACTTAACGTACAGCCATCTTTATGTTCACCCACCGCCCATTTTTGTCCTTTGGGAAGTACAGCGGATTTGTCCAGCCAGTCGTCCGGATCAAATTCTGCAATCTGGATGAGAACGCCGAAGGCATCTTTGGGATGAATAAAGATCTCCTTCCAGAAATCGGCATATTCATTATACCCGAAATAGGGGATACTATGATCCTCCAGCTTCTGGATCGCTTTTTGGATATCCGGAGTCTGCAGGGAAATATGGTGAAGGCCGCCGTTTTTATTTTTTTTAAAGAAATTGGATAGAAAACTTTCCGTCCCGGTGGAACTTATCAACTCGAGACGAGAGAGGTCTCCGAATGAAAAAATTTGCCAATGATATTTCAATGTATGGTTTTTATCCCCTGCACCGGGGATCGCCCCGAGTATATCTTCAAAAAAATGGCGTGCGTTTGCATAATCATTTACAGCGATTGAGATATGATCGATCCTTGAAATCATTTAAGAACTCTCTTGAAAACTGTTTCGAATTTGGGAGTAAATACCCGGCGCCATAACCAGAAGGCGGTCATTGATCTTTTGCCCATCCAGATATTCATTGATGAAAAAATCGCTCCCATCCATCTTGCAAATTTTTCCGCCGGCCGCCTCAAGAATAATGCCCGCAGCCGCAAGATCCTGATACGATTCGTTGGCGATCACGGCAGCTTCTGCCCGCCCCATGGCCACATAACATATGTGTGCGCCGGTGCAGCCCAGATCGCGGATTTTCCCCGGAAATGTTGACCGGTAACGGTGGTGAAATCGTGAATACGTAAAGAGAAGGCTCTCGTCGTTGATATTCTTCAGATCTGAAACGTGAATTTCTTCATCTCCTAAAAAAGCGTTCTGGTCGGCCCGTGCATGAAAAAGATCACCGGTTGCCGGCATGTAAAACACGCCGAAAATCGGCCAGAAATTTTCAATGAGTGCCAGAGAGATGCCCCATATGGGAATACCCGCCTGAAAGTTGGCCACACCGTCCAATGGATCAAATATCCATATATAGCGCTTTTCATCATGGGTATAATCGGTGTTCGATTGATTGTTTTTAAACACCTGGTGTTCGGGAAAACGATGGTTCAGTTGATCCTGAAAAAATTCCATCAGATGGGAATCCGCCTCTGTAACAAGCTCTTCGTCGAATTTTATGCGGGAATTACCTTTGCCATAATACAACAGCGCCTCTTCACCTGAACGGCGGATCACTTCCATCGCGAATTGAGTCAATACTTCAATCCCATGACGTTTTTTATCAGCCATCTACCCTCCTTGTTTAAACGTGCCGGTGCATCTTTATAAAAAGTCGTATGGATTAAAAAACCTAAAAATCTCCCAGGGGCCTTTTAAAGGTAAATTGGGCGGGATCTTTCACCAGTTTTTGGGAGGCCTCTTTGGTATTGCCCCCCAGCGCCGAGAAGGGGAGAGATACGACAAAAACAGCGCACCCCAAAACGGTGGCGACGATTCCCAAAGGTCTGACAAGCACAAGATCGGCGCTCATGGCGCCGGCGGTATTTTTCTCATCAAGGGACCCCTCCCGTGCCAGGGCGGAAGTCCCCATTGGAACCAGAACAAGGGCTGCAATCAACAAAAATACCATGGATTGTTTTACAATTTTATGCATATTCTCCTCCTTTAATCGGTTGTAGAATTTCCGAGATGTTTATTTTATCTCCTCTTTTAGTGGGTTCCTATAAATTTGTGGCGTGGATCGCCCAAGCAGGATATCTGGATTTTTTTCGGGTGTGCGTTTTGAGAGTATGATGACGTTAATTTTTTCAAAACCGGCGATGCGCATAACTGATTTAGAAATGGTTGAAAAATATCGACGTTAACGCTATATTTTGGAAGGTTTGATAAAGACGCCGCACGATTTTATCCGATTTCAATTACAATGGGATTGAATCGAAATGTTTTTAAAATATCTAATTTTCACGGATAGTTTTCAGGTAACAGCTTAAAGAAAAGCCGGCTGGCTGTCAAGAAAAAAGCCACTGTTTGCCATCATG
The DNA here is from genome assembly GCA_963790095.1 of uncultured delta proteobacterium. Classification (GTDB taxonomy): domain Bacteria; phylum Desulfobacterota; class Desulfobacteria; order Desulfobacterales; family UBA11574; genus JAAXQD01. The sequence continues at coordinate 140,392 of CAWBNO010000019.1, forward strand.
CTTTCTTTATGCCCATAACAACGAGGCACTTAACCCAATGACATCCCCGTTGATTTACATAGAGGTGGCCGTTGCCCTTCCGGTACATAACACCTATACGTACAGGGTTCCCGAAGACCTTTCAGCGCTGGCCCTAACAGGAAAAAGGGTCCTCGTTCCCTTTGGTCGGCGCAGGGTAACGGGATATATTTTGGGTGTGTGCAAAAAAAACCATCCGGAAGAGATAAAAACGGTTCTGGATATCCTTGACGAATCGTCCCTGTTTCCGTCATCTATGGTACCTTTCTTTAGATGGATTGCCGATTACTACATTCATCCCATCGGAGATGTCATCAAGAACGCACTCCCTGGCGGACTGAATGTTTGTGACGACCACATGGTGAGCATTACGGCAAAAGGGGAAGAAGCGCGGGTCGAAAATTCTGTTACACCTTTGGAAATCGAGATTTTGAATCTGCTCACCGCAGCACCCTGCCGCCTAAAAGAACTCCGGAAAAAACTCCACCAGCAAATCCCCAATGCCCTGATGTATGCCATGGAAGATCAAGGGCATATTGAGCATACGTGTAAACTTAAAGGTGGAACGACAAAGCCGAAGGTCGATCGGTATGTGGCGTTGACCGACTCGAATATGCCTGTGGACGGTCTTTCCAATTCAAGAAAAAAAATCATTGGGATGATCGAAGCCCAGGGTGAAATCTCGGTGAAAGAATTAAAGGCCGTGGTTCCGTCTGCCGCCAAATTAATCAAACATTTAGAAGCCGACGGTTATATTTCAATTTTTAATAAAAGAGTGTATCGCGATCCCTTTGGTGAAACCATCAGCTCGGACATCTCCCACAATCTCACCCAGGAACAGACAACCGTGGTCTCCACCGTAATGGCATCTCTGGGTCGAAAATTTTCAACCTGCCTTTTAACCGGCGTCACCGGCAGCGGCAAGACCGAAGTTTACATGCACCTTGCGGCAAAGGCCATCGACGGCGGGTATTCCGTTTTAGTTCTGGTTCCCGAAATCGCTCTTATATCACAGATGGAGCGGCGCTTCCGGGCACGATTTGGCGAGGGCGTCGCCGTTCTACACAGTGCACTTTCCCCCGGAGAACGCTATGATCAGTGGACCCGAATTGTCCGGGGTGAGGTTGCCATCGCCATTGGTGCCAGATCTGCTGTTTTTGCACCGTTTGAAAATATCGGGATTATCATCGTCGATGAAGAACATGACACATCCTACAAACAGGACGGTGGGTTGCGATACAATGCCAGAGATCTTGCCGTGGTAAGGGCAAAGCTTCAAAACGGTGTTGCCCTTCTGGGATCCGCCACGCCGTCCCTACAGTCCTACTATAATTTTAAAACAAATAAATTTAAGGGGGTTACCCTAAAAAAACGTGTTGAAAAACGACCGATGCCCAAAATAACCATGGTCGATCTTCGAAAAAATAGAGATGTCAGGGGAATCCAGCGTTTTATTACGCCTGAACTCCACGAGGCAATGGGAACAACCCTTGCCCGTGGCGAGCAGGTACTCCTTTTTCTGAACCGGCGAGGTTTCGCCAGCTATCCGGTCTGCTCCGCCTGTGGTGAATCCATACAATGTAAAAACTGTGACATTTCTCTGACACTCCACCAAAAGGCCAATGCATATAAATGTCATTACTGTGGTTTTACACGGGCGGCGGTATCGGACTGCAAGACCTGCGGGTCCTCAAAGATCCGGCTCTTGGGACTCGGCACTGAAAAGATCGAATCTACGGTGAAAACCCTTTTTCCCGATGCCATGGTGGCCAGGATGGATCGTGATACCACCCGGAGAAAAGGATCGATCATCAAAATATTAAAAGGTCTGAGAAACCAAACCATCGATGTTTTGGTGGGAACCCAGATGGTGGCCAAAGGACATGACTATCCGAATATCACCCTGGTGGGGATTATCTGTGCAGATCTCTCCCTCAACTTTCCGGACTTTCGAGCCGCAGAGCGAACCTTTCAGCTTCTGGCCCAGGTCGCCGGACGTGCCGGACGGGGGTCTGTGCCCGGCAATGTAATCCTTCAAACCTACAACCCAGATCATTCCAGCATTTTATATGCGACGGCTCAGGACTTTGAGGCCTTTTACAACGACGAGATCGGATTCCGGGAAAATCTGAATTATCCCCCATTTTCAAGAATGGTCCAACTTAAAATATCCGGTAAAAACAAGGAAAAGACCCGGGACCATGCCCAGGCATTGGGAGATCTCTGCGTTGATTTAAAAAGAAACAATCGATCGTTTTTGAGATCTTTGGAGATTTTAGGCCCCATAGAAGCGCCGATTCCAAAGATTGCCAAACACTACCGTTGGCAAATATTATTAAAAGGCCGAAGCGTTAAGCCCCTCCACGGGTTTCTTCACAAGGTGTGGTTTGAGAACCGGGCAGCCATCCAAAACCGGGATGTTAAGGTTGTTCTGGACGTGGACCCGTTTTTTATGATCTAAATCCTGTATTGGGATGCGGTTTGACGGCCGGTTGCCGTACAAATCCTTGCCCAGACCAAACAAACGGGTCGGTTTAAAATAAAAAGATGCAACTTGACATTCCAAAGCATACAACTTAAATAGTCTGTTCATGCCCTGTCGGACAGCCGGATGACGGGACCGAAGATCCGATTTTTCAAACCGAATTACAACATGTGATCTATAGGAATTTTTTAAAATGAGAGCTAAAATTTGTGCTTCCTTTTTTCTACTGTTCTGCATGGCTTTTTTCCAAGCCAGCGCTTTTGGCGCCTCGAAACCAACACCTCAATCACCCTCCGCCGTAGTACCGGAAAGCCGTTACACCTTTGCCCAGGTTACGGACGGCACTGAAGTAACCCATGGTTTTGTCATACAAAACCAAGGAACCGCTCCGCTGAAGATCGAGAGCGTCAAAACCGGGTGAGGGTGCACCACTGTCTCATACCCGAGACAGATCCCTGCCGGCGGCGAGGGAAAGATTGTCATTAAAGTCGATACATCGGGCTACGGTGGAAGAACCGTTACCAAAACCATACGGGTCAAAACCAATTTACCCGACCAACCCGTACTTCACCTGACCATTTCCGGTAATGTTGAAAACTTTGTTACCATCGTTCCGAAGCGGGCCACGCTCCGCGGTTTTCCCGGCGATAAAATAACATCAACCGTGAAGATCATACCTGAAAAAAAGTATCCGTTCGGAATTTCCGACGTCACGGCAATTACTGGAAAATACATCCAGTATACGCTGGAAAAAAATAAATCTTCAGAAAATATGGAATATGTTCTGACAGTTGAAAACCTGAAAAATGATACGGGCCGCTATTTTGATACCATCAAATTGACTACGGACAGCAAAATACGGCCGGAGATCAAAATCTATGTCTACGGATATATCTCAGAACGGCCGAAAAACCCCAAAAAATAAGATGAAAAATATCAAAGTTGTTGCTTTCGATTGTGACGGCGTCATGTTCGACACAACAAAGGCCAACATTGTCTATTATAATAAGATATTGGGCCATCTCGGTCAGCCGCCGTTGACCCCCGATCAATTTGCTTACTGCCACAGCCATACCGTAGAGCAGTCCATTGAATTCCTCTGTAATACCCCGGAAGATATCAAGACGGCCCAGAGTTATCGGAAAAATATGAGCTATCTTCCCTTTTTAAAATATATGGTCATGGAACCTGATTTAAAACAGCTCCTTAAAATCCTCAGGCCGACATATAAAACCGCAGTTGCAACCAACCGATCCGACACCATGGAACGGGTTCTAACGGAACACGGCCTGGAAGGGTATTTTGACCTTGTGGTCAGTTCCTTGGACGTGGAGCGTCCCAAACCTCACCCGGACCCCCTGATAAAAATTCTGGAACATTTTGGAATAGAACCGAATCATGCGATATATATCGGGGATTCGAACCTCGACGAAGTTGCGGCAAAAGCGGCGGGGATGCCCTTTGTGGCGTATCGAAACAGATCCCTTTCCGCTGAGTTTCATATACACAGCTTGAAAGAAATTGCAACGATCCTTGATTTCAGGGCAAACGCATTTGAATCCCAATAGAGAGAGAACGCTCCACAACGGGGTATATCTCTTTCCAACCGACTGAAACTTGTGCTCGAGCACCCGTAAACCCGAGCCGAAAATTTATTATAGGGGTCGGTTATTGGTTGCCGAACCCATTGTTGTCGCCGCAATCCGGGCATTCCCAGGTGATTCCGTTGCAAGACATCCCCCAGATATTTTCCAACATGCATTCCTGACACATGGCAAAGCCGCAACGGCATCTCCAGCAAAAAGGCGGTTTCTTCCTGCAGCAGTGGCAGCCGCTTTGTTTGGCAATGCGGCGTTTTTCCCTATAAGACGTTCTTTTTACAGAGCCTGTCATGTTCGATCTTTATGCATTTGTTCATTAACACATCGATGCCTGCTTCTGTTAACAGTGCTGCGGCTTCCGGGTTTTCGATGTCCAGCTGCATCCAGAAGACCTTCGGGGAGAGGCGGGCGGCTTCACGGGCATGGGGCACCATCTGTGGGGGATTTCGGAATACGTCCACAATATCCACGTTTTCCTGGATATCATCCAGTGTGGCATAGGCTTTTTCGCCCAGAATTTCTTTTTGCCCGGGCCGGACCGGAATGATTCGGTATCCCTGATTTTTGAGATATCTGGCGACGCTGTTGGAGTCTCTTTCGGGTTTGGGGCTTAAACCCACAATGGCAATGGTCTTTGCGTTTTCCAGTGTTCTTTTAATTTCATCATCTTCGGTAATTATCTTGCCGGGTTTCATGGTATAATTCCTTATGCGATCTTGCTGTTTTACTGAATCAATGATAGGAACAGAATGGTCAACGACATATTGTAGTTAAAGATTGATGATCTCGTAAAAAGTCATGAATTAAACTACAGATAGCCAAGTAAAAAGGTTCATATACAAGGCGTATTATTTTTTCAGGAACGAGGCAATACATGTAGTATGCCGAGTGTCTGAAAAAATACTACAACGCAGTAGATGGGACTTTTTACGACGCCATCAAATTTAATGCAACAAAGGAGCCGTGTCAACCGGCACCGAGCCGGAACAAACCCGGCCCGCAACACCATCTGAGACCCTATGAAAAATGACAAAACAGTATATCTTATCGACGGCAGTGCATATATTTACCGTGCCTACCACGCCATACGGGGGTTGAGCAATTCAAAGGGCTTTCCAACAAATGCAGCGTTCGGATTCACCCGAATGTTAATAAAACTCATTGAAGATCGATCCCCGGAGTATGTCGCCCTGTTTTTTGATGCCAAGGGGCCCACCTTTCGGCACGAAATATACCCGGACTACAAAGCCAATCGTCCCCCCATGCCCGAAGACTTGTCGGTTCAAGTCCCCTATATAAAAAAAATCACCCATGGATTCAACATCCCGGTTATGGAAATGCAGGGTTTTGAGGCGGATGACCTTATCGGCACGTTCAAACAACAGGCTGAAGCGGCCGGATTCTCCGTTGTAATGGTCACCGGGGACAAGGATTTCGTGCAGCTGGTCACCGATACGACCACTATCTGGGACCCCATGAAAGAAAAAATCATCGATTTAGAAGGCGTTAGAAAATCTTTTGGTGTCGAGCCCCAACAAATGGTCGACGTTATGGCCCTTTCCGGCGATGCGTCGGACAATATCCCCGGGGTTCCGGGCATCGGACCCAAAACCGCCCTGTCTTTGATTCAAACCTACGGAAACATCGAGCATCTTTATGAACAAATCGAAACGATTACAAAGAAAAAACAGCATCAAAACCTTGTTCAATACAAAGAACAAGCCTTTTTGAGCAAAAAACTGGTTACCATCGATACAGATGCGCCGGTTCCATTCAATCCTGAAAACTTAAAATGCCAACCCCCGGACAACAGCACGCTGTCCCGCCTTTTTAAAACCCTGGAATTCAGGCAATTACAACAAGCCTTTCCTCAGAAGGCCGATCTTTCAAATAAAAATTATTGCACCATATGGGACCTGTCGGCACTGTCGGATCTGCGCCTTCGCCTGGAAACCACCGAAATATTCGCCGTCGACACCGAAACCACCTCCAAGAATCCCATGGAGGCACGGATCGTGGGTCTTTCCTTTTCCATCGAGCCCCATGAGGCCTTTTACATCCCCTGTGCCCATACGTATCCGGATGCACCTGCCACAGCTGGCGCTTGAAGACGTATTGAAACAGTTGAAACCGGTGCTGGAAAATCCCAAGATCAAAAAGGTCGGTCAAAATATAAAATATGACTGGATGGTCCTTGAACGACACGGAATAGACCTGGCCGGCGCTATCTTCGACACCATGTTGGCATCCTATCTCATCGACCCTTCAAAACGTGCCCACAACCTGGATCAGATCGCCCTCGATTTTCTGGATCACAAAACAATTACCTACGAGGAAGTTGCAGGCAAAGGCAAAAAGAACATGTGTTTTGCAGAAATTCCCATTGAAAAGGCCGCTCCCTATTCTTGCGAAGATGCAGATGTTACATTGGCGGCCTATCATGTTCTGATGCCGAAAATCAAAGCTTCCGGTTTGATGGAACTTTTTGAAAAGGTCGAAATGCCCCTGGTGCCTGTTTTGATGAAGATGGAAATGACCGGCATATGTGTTGACCGGGAAAAGCTCCGGGATCTTTCAAAATCGTTTGAACACCAGCTCGAGTTGCTCGAAAAAATGATATATTCAATGGCCGGTGAAGAATTTAATATAAAATCGACCCAGCAGCTTGGAAAGATACTGTTTGAAAAGCTTAAACTGCCGGTTCAAAAAAAGACCAAGAAAAAAACCGGGTATTCAACGGACGTCAACGTGTTGACATCCCTTGCAGAAAAGCATGAACTCCCTCAACTTATTTTAAGGCACAGAACTTTGGCCAAGCTGAAATCGACCTATACCGATGCCCTGCTCAACCTCGTTCATCCGGTAACCGAAAGAATTCATACCTCCTACAATCAAACGGTGACGGCCACCGGAAGATTGAGCAGCTCTGATCCGAACCTCCAGAATATACCCATCCGAACGGAAGAGGGGATAGAAATTCGCAGAGCATTTGTTCCCAGAAAGGGGTGGACACTGGTTTCCGCAGATTATTCCCAGATAGAACTCCGTATTCTGGCCCATTATGCCAATGATGAAATTTTGATTCAAGCTTTCAAAGGTGATGAGGATATTCACACACGAACGGCAACTGAAGTGTTCCAGGTCTTTCCGTCGTTTATAACACCCGAATTGCGACGGCAGGCCAAAGCGATCAATTTCGGCATTGTATATGGTATGAGTCCTTACGGCCTTTCCAAAGAGCTGGGCATCAGCCGTAAAATGGCCACAACCTATATCGACAATTATTTCTCGAGATATAAAGGTGTGAAAAGGTTCATCGATCAGACCATCGAAGACGCCAGAAAGACCCAAAGAACCAGCACCCTTCTGGGCCGAATCAGACTTCTGCCGGATATCAACAGTCCCAACAAGATGGTCCGGGAGTTTGCAGAACGAACCGCCATCAATACGCCGGTGCAGGGCACAGCCGCTGACCTTATCAAACTGGCCATGATCCATGTGGACGCCGCCTTCGGAGAAAAAGGCCTTAAAAGCGCCATGCTCCTTTCAGTACATGATGAAATCGTGTTTGAAGTTCCGCCCAAAGAGCTCGAACCCGTTAAAGATCTGGTGAAAAAAACCATGGAAGGGATCTGGGACCTCAAAGTGCCCCTGAAGGTGAATGTGGTATCGGGCAGTAATTGGGCTGAAGCCCACTAACCCGGATTTCCCATTAAATACGTATTCAATTTTTCGAAACCGTCACCGTTTACTCTTTGGATTTTTCGGACGTTTCTTCCAATCCTTTCACTGTCTCTTCCACAGTTTGGTAGATAGACTTGAATGTCTCGTTAAAACCGGCGGGGCCCAGCCTTCCGGTTTCGATGAATTTCACGACGATTTCTTTGGTGGATCTGAGAATCAGCTCATCGATAGAACTCATTTGCAGCACCTTTCTGTTAGGAGTTTTTACAATAAAATTGATCCGTTAGCAGAAAAATCCTTTGATGTCAAGATTCTCTCTAACCGTTTTGTTCCCGGCATTAAAAAAATAATAAGGGTTTATTTGACACCGACCGTTTTCTTAATTATTAAAAGGGATAATTATAATGGAGACAAAAAAATGACACCAACCTTTGAAAACCATATAAAATACACTATTGAAAGTCCGGACATCGTAAAGACCGACCTTCTGACGCCCATCGAATATCAATATCGATCCCGAAGAGATGTTGATATCGTCATCCGACAACCGGAATATACATCGGTATGTCCCATGACCGGATTACCCGATGTTGGATGCATAACCATTAAGTACCGGCCGGACCAAAAAATCGTTGAACTGAAATCCTTGAAATTTTATCTGTTGCAGTACCGGAATGTGGGCATTTTTTATGAGCATGTGGCCAACCGGATTCTCGATGATCTTGTTGCCGTTCTATCCCCCAAATTTATGGAGGTTACCGGAGATTTCACAGCAAGGGGCGGAATCACGGCCAGAGTTACCGCGGTGTTCGAGGGGAATACATAATGTCCAAAACTACCAAAATTCACGGTGTAAATCAATATCACGTTGCTGTTATTTTATCATTATTCCTGATTTTTTCCTTGACAGGAGGGTGCTCAACGTATTCGTCCATGGAGAGAAAAACCAAGCGAATGGTCAGAGATCTTCGGGCGTCGGACGGTGATTTGAAAAAAAGAATGGCCATTACCCTTTTTGAAAACAAAACGGCGTTTTCTGATACGGAGATGCAACAACGCTTTTTTATCGATCTGACGGAAAAGATAATGTCTTCATGCCCCGACGTCCTTTTGGTAAAACCGGGGGATTCCGGCTATCCTGATTTTTTGGTAACTTTACCCAGGAAGGCATCCGGACGGGTCGACAACTATGATCTGGCCACGTCCGGCAGACGGTCCGGTTTGAATTCAATTGTAACCGGCGCGTTAAATGATGCCAGAATCGATAAAAGGAAAAAGGGGTTCTGGTGGTGGAAAGACATTCATCACTATGTCCAATTTCAGATTGTCGCTGAAGTATACGATACCGAAACCGGCGCAAAGCTTCTCGACGAAAGTTTTATGCGCGAAATGGAAATCGACGAATCAGACCTGGAATCCACCGGTGCAGACGATGAAATCAAGGCCTATATAAAAGATGATATTTTTAAGACCATCGCCATTGATATGGGCGAAAAAATCTGTAATGCCGTGGTGTTAGATCCCTGGACAGGATACATTACCTCCATTGTTGATGATAAGATCATTCTATCCTCTGGAGAACGGGTGGGAGTTGAGCCCGGGGACATCTTTGAAGTTTATAACAGTACGGATACCTTCCAGGGCGTGGACGGTCACCGATTCTTTATTCCCGGTCTTAAGACCGGAGAAATAGAAATAACCACCGTCTATCCCGACACTGCTGAAGCTGTTCGTATTTCAGGCCAAGACATTCGTGAAGGCTTTACGGTTCGACCAAAAGATTAATTCCACGGGAATAAAAAATCTATCTTACGCTAAAAAAACATTTTTCCCAGTTTGTTTACGATCAATTAGGGTCAACCCTTATTGAGCGAAAGTTTAGGATGCCCCAAATCCGAGGCATCAAGGGCGATGCCGTAGTCGTCTACTGCGAGCCCTTGATAACGATGGGGATAGGGTATCATAAGCTTTCCCGAAGGGTAAACAAACTGGGATTGTATAAAAAATTTATATCTCATCTATAGAAGCGTTAAAAAAAACTAAACACTTATAATGTTTTTCCCAGTTTGTTTACGATCCATTAGGGTTCAACTCTGTAGGCGACAATCGGTCGGTCAATCCCCTTTACGGATACTGAAGGGAGGGTTTCAACGTTTATTTCCCCTGAAAGCTTTTGAAACGTCGCATCGCTGATGAGGATTTCACCGGCCTTTGCCATGATTTGCAGCCGTGCGGCGATATTGACCGGCATTCCTATGGAGGTAAATTCTTTGATTCTCAATGACCCCAAAATGCCGGAAAATACCTTTCCTGTTGATATGCCGATGCCGATTTTCAGCCTCAATCCATTTTTTCCATATAGTTTTTCATCGATTTTTTTTGCACATCTCTGCATTTCCATGGCCGTTTCCACTGCACGGGTGGCATTGTCATCATCGGCGACCGGGGAGCCGAAAACCACCATAATACTGTCTCCAATATGTTTGTCCACGGTTCCGTTATACCGATACGCGATCTCACCCAGGGGCGTGAAATAGTCGTTGTTTAAAAAGTCGGCGATTTTGTTGGGTTGAACCTGCTGAGACATCCGGGTGAAATCGCGAATATCGGAAAAAAGAATCGAAGCTTCATGGTACGTCGGCTTCAGAACCCCCGACGATTTTTCGATCTTTTGATAAACCTGTTCGGACACAAACTGTTTGAGGCGCTTTCGAACATGGATGGTGTGGATTTTTGCCCTGAGCTCCATATTGTCAAACGGTTTGGTTAGAAAACCGTCAATCCCGTCGTTGGTGGCCTGAATCGCCGCTTCCATGGTTGCGTATCCCGTAAGGACGATGCGGGTGATTTCAGGATTGATGGATCCAATGATAGAGAGGGTTTCGATACCGTCCAATCCTGGCATTTTGTAGTCGGAAATTACCGTTGCAGTGTCAGAAATGTTCTCTTTTACAAAGGCAATCCCGGTTTCACCGTTTTCGGCGGTATGGGTTTTATACGGCTCATGTTTAAGGGCACGAACCACCGAACGCCGGATGCCTTCTTCGTCATCGATGAAAAGCAGTTTGTCCATGGCGGCTCCCTTGAACTCCAACCACTCCCCCCGTTGAATTTCAAAATTCAACCGGGCATATGCATTCCCTCTATGTCTGTTGCTGCGAAGTTTATTCCGTGATAGCGATCAATCTTTCTGTTCAGCCGGGACGGAAATCCCAGCCTGGGGACCTGGAAGGAGCTTCAACCTTTGAAAATTGATGGAATCCGATCTCGATCTCTGTAAATCAATTTTCGTGCCAAGTCTGAATTTGCTTTAAACCCATTGAACAGGTTGGGGCCGATTCAGCCCCACATGCTCGAAAATCTTTATTTTAAAGACGGTTACGGCGGTTAATATTCTGCATCTTGCTGATTGAAGGTTGGGTATTACATCGAACCATAAAATCCATACGAGCAGCATGCACAGAAAACGGTTCAACTGCGCACGTGTTTTTGTGCATTTTGCCGCCGGCCATGACCCCATAACCCCACGTGCGTTAAGACCATCTTTAGAAATCAATGGTCGGTATGCCCCGGGGAAAAATAACAAATAGTGTCTTGATATATGGTGTATAAAAAGTTATAGAATGGAATTTTTAATTGTTGCCCATACATACAGAATCTTAGAGGGTTAAACTGATGACGTCGCCGAATTATAAATCCTGGCCTTTCAAAGAGGCCGACAAGTTACGCAAACGATTTTCAAAATCTGAAAATATTCCCCTCCGGTTTGAAACCGGCTTTGGCCCCAGTGGGTTGCCCCATATCGGGACATTTGCCGAGATCGCTCGAACGACCTGGATACGCCAAGCCTTTGAATTTTTAACCCAGCGGGAAACCCAACTCATCGCGTTTAGCGATGATATGGACGGTTTGAGAAAAGTGCCTTTAAATATGCCCCAACAGGAAATGTTGACTGAAAATTTGGGAAAGCCCCTATGTCGCATTCCTGATCCATTTGATGCGTGTGAAAGTTATAGCGCATATATGAACAAAAAATTGCGCGAATTTTTGGATAGTTATAAATTTGATTATGTGTTTCAAAGTTCATATGAAGCCTATACCCGGGGTGATTTTAACGAAGGTTTGGCGATTATCCTTCAAAAAGTCGAAGATATCAAAGGGATCATTCTCCCCACCATGGGTGAGGAAAAACGATCGAATTGGTCCCCGTTTTTCCCAATCTGCGAAAAATGCGAACGGATTTACAGCACCCGGGTGACCGGCTATGACGCTGAAAAAAATACCATCGACTACATCTGCGACCAGGAAGAAGGTTTGGTAAAAAGTTGCGGAAATAAAGGGACCATTTCCATCTTTAACGGCCATGTCAAAGTGGGCTGGAAAATAGACTGGGCATTGCGCTGGTACGCTTATGACATTGGATATGAGATGTATGGAAAAGATCTGATCGAATCTGCAAAGCTTTCCGGTAAAATTGTCCGGTTAATGGGTAAACAGCCCCCCATCGGGTTGTTCTATGAACTCTTTTTAGACGAAAAAGGTCGGAAGATTTCAAAAAGCGTCGGTAAAGGGTTAACCATAGAATCTTGGATGAGTTACGCGCCGTTAGAGTCTTTGTTGTACTATATCTTTCAGAACCCAAAGCAAGCGAAACGGCTCTTTTGGGGGATTGTACCCAAGTCGGTGGATGAATACCTTACGGGTTTAAATAATTATGAACAACTGGATGCCGAGAAGCAGCCGGATTCGACGATTTGGCACCTTTTCAATCAGGGTGCAGCGGTTCCCGATTATAGGACATCCATCAATTTTTCATTGATCAACAACCTCATTTCAGCGGTGGGTGCGGACGATATCGACTTAATATTAGACTATCTCAAACGCTATGATCCTTCGATGGATGAGTTCAGTGGGGTCATCGAAGATCTGGTAAAGAAGGCCATGAACTATTACCGGGATTTTATCTTGCCGAACAAGCAGTATCGCACCCCCACCGAAAAAGAAAAAGAGATGTTAAAGCGTCTTCGGGATGAACTCGAAAATTATGATGGCAATGATGAGAACGAAATTCAATCCATCCCGTTTTCGGTGGCTCGATTGTGTGATGAATCGCCGAAAAACTTTTTTAAAACCTTTTATGAAGTGGTCTTTGGTCAAGAACGTGGACCTCGATTTGGAACCTTTGTTCAACTGGTGGGCAAGGAAAAAGCACTTTCATTGCTGGATACGGCCGCCGAGACCTGATTCTGACATCCACGGCCCCTTCTTCCCTTGACATACCCATTGTATTGGCTTAAAAAACCTTGTCATTTTGTAAAAAAAGCTGATCCATCATGATGAATAATAATCGTTTGTCCGATACGTGTTTTGCCGTTATTGCCGGCGTTGTCATCTGCACGGTTCTGGTGATGATGCCCTTTAAATCCTGGGGGTTGGATCAATTTGAGCAAAAACTAAAATTCGTTGAACCCCAAGATTTAGACACGTCTGTTGTCCATCTGTATTTTTCCGACAAAAAAAATTCGTTTCTCATTGCAGAAGCGTGGAGTCTGGGTCATTCTGACAATCCGGCAGAATTTGGCAAAGTCATCGTCGAAGCCCTGGCAAACGGTCCCCGCACAGGACTTATGCGGACGCTTCCCGAAGGGACGACCCTTAATGCATGCTATGTTACCCGGGATGGAACTGCCTATGTCGATCTGTCGGACAAAATAAGCCAGTCCCAGCCCGGCGGAGTTAAATCCGAACTTTTTATTATTTATTCAATCGTAAATTCATTGATATTGAATATTCCTGAAATCGACCGTGTGAAGATCCTCATCGGCGGACGTGACACCATGACCCTGGCCGGCCATATCGATCTTCGCTTTCCCTTTAAAGCCAACATGCTTCTGATACGATGAAAAAAAAGAGCCGTATAAAAAATATAAGGAATATCGGCATTATCGCCCATATTGACGCCGGCAAGACCACCGTAACAGAGCGTATACTTTACTATACGGGACGCTCCCACAAAATCGGCGAAGTTCATGACGGTGAAGCGGTTATGGACTGGATGCCCGATGAACAGGAACGGGGCATTACCATTACCTCTGCCGTTACAACCTGCCACTGGAAGGAGAGCGTGGTCCAGATCATCGATACACCGGGACATGTCGATTTTACCATTGAGGTTGAACGTTCGTTGAGAGTCCTCGACGGTGCCATCGGCGTCTTCTGCGCCGTTGGCGGTGTAGAGCCCCAGTCGGAAACCGTATGGCGACAGGCGGACAAATATCGGGTTCCAAAGATGGCCTTTGTCAATAAGCTCGACCGGGTGGGGGCCGATTTCTTCGGCACCATCGAAATGATGAAAGAGAGACTGCATGCGAATCCGCTAATTTTACAACTCCCGGTGGGCTCGGAAGACGATTTTACCGGCATCATCGATCTCATCAATATGAAACAGATTGTCTGGGAAGACGAGACCCTGGGCGCTACGTATACTGCGGAAGAAATTCCTCCGAGCTTGCTCGATTCCGCAACGGAATATCATGAAAAACTCATTGAAACCGTCGCTGAAGTCGATGATGATATCATGGAAGATTATTTGTCGGAAACACCGATTGCCCCGGAGAATCTGATGGCTGCCATACGAAGGGCTACCATAGATTTGAAGCTGGTTCCGGTTCTTTGCGGCAGTGCCCTGAGAAACAAGGGGATACAACCCCTCCTTGACGCCATTGAGCTGTTTCTTCCGAGTCCTTTAGACATTCCCCCCATTAAAGGTGTACACCCGGAAACCGGAGAGCCGATTGTATGTAACCCCAAAGACACGGATCCCCTTGCGGCGCTCATATTCAAAGTCACCATGGTAGAAGGCCGTAAACTTTCCTATGTAAGAATTTACAGCGGGACCATGCACGCCAAATCCGATGCGTATAATCCGACTCGGAAAATAAATGAAAAACTTTCCCGAATATTGAAGATGCACGCCAACAAGAGGGAGCGGATCGATACTGCAGGTGCCGGAAGTATTGTCGGGGTTGTCGGATTGAAGGAATCGACCACCGGCGAAACACTCTGCTCTGTGGATCATCCTGTTTTGCTGGAAAAAATGGAGTTTTTCGAGCCGGTCATCTCCGTGGCTGTGGAGCCCAAGACCCACGCGGATCAAGAAAAATTCGATCAAGTCCTGGAAAAATTCATGGCTGAAGACCCGACACTCAAGCTTAAAAAGGATGAGGATACCGGACAGACCATTTTGTCCGGCATGGGAGAACTTCATCTCGAAGTTATCATCAGTCGCATGCAGCGTGAATTTAAAACCAATGTAAACGTTGGAAAACCCCAGGTTGTATACAGGGAAACCATTGAAAAAAAAGGGCAGGCATCTGCTGTATTCGACAAGGAAGTTGCGGGACAACGACACTTTGCCGAAGTAACCTTGAAACTGATACCGTTGGAGCGAGGTGTTGAAAAAAGGTTCCGGTCGGAAGTGGACAATGAAACCATACCGGATAGTTTTATTCCTGCCATCAAAGAAGGGGTGATGGAATCTTTGGAAAGCGGTCCGCTGATGGGCTATCCGGTTGTGGATGTCGAAGCGGTTCTCATGGGCGGGGCGTATAAAGAATCACTGAGCACGGAATTGGCGTATAAAGTCAGTGCATCCATGGCGTGCAAAACAGCCCTTGAAAACGGTGAACCCTTTCTCCTTGATCCGATTATGACTGTGGAAATTTTTATTTCAGAAGCACTTGTGGGCGATGTTATCGGGGACCTTAATTCCCGCGGTGGAAAAATTGAATCCATTGAACACAAAATGGGGGCAAATGTTATCAAAGCCATCGTTCCCCTGTCACGCATGTTCGGATACTCGACCTCATTACGATCGGCAACCCAAGGCAGAGGGACATTTACCATGCATTTCTCTCATTTTGACCGGTCTTGACGGCAACCAATTTTAAAACCTCCTATTGCCCAGCTTTCGCTTTTTCTATCTGCTTTTCCTTGACGTCTTTCAACATCTTTTCAATAACGTCCCTTTTGTTTGGATCCTCCATAAGCTCCAACGCCTTTTTCAGATGAAAAGCGGCATTTTTTAACTCCCCTTTTTTATCGTAATAAATCCCCAAATTATAATGGGCATCATCGAGTTTTCCGAGCTTCCCATAGGTTTCACCCAGGAAATAAAAGACACGCGGGAAGTTGTATTTTTTTGCGATCAACGCTTCAAACGTGGCGGCTGCATCCACAAGCTGTCCGAGCTCTGCCTGGGTCCGTCCGAGATAAAAGAGAATTTCCGGATCAATGGAAGTAATGCTGGCGGCGCCTTCGAGAATGCGGGCTGCTTGCTCATATTGACCGTCGTTGAAATAGATGACGCCGAGATCTTTCAAGATATAAGGATCGAATGCTCTTTTGCCCAATGCGGCTCTAAGCTCCTCAACGGCACCTTTGTGATCGCCCTCCCTTTCCAGAACCAGGCCGTATCCGTAATGTGTCAACGGGTCGTCAGGGTTCTTTTCCACCGCCGATTTGAACTGTGTGAGTGCGGTGCTTTTATCCCCGTAAACAGCAACAAGACGTGTGTGAGCCCTTTCAAAATTATAAGGATCCATCGGTGCTGCCGTCATTTTATTTTTCTCGAGCCAGGTGTCGATATAGGCCATCCGCTCTTCTGCACCGGGATGTGTCTGTAAATACGTTGGAATCTGCTTTGAATCGAACCACCGTTTGCTCCGGATTTTTTTGAGTACCTCCAGGAGTCCTTTGCCGTTATATCCCGCTTTTCTTTCCATGTGGAGGCCGATCTGGTCCGCCTGCCTTTCGTCTTCACGGCTGTTTGCCAAAGCCATGGATTGACCGGCAGCCATAGATCCCATGGTGACGGCATTGGCTGCTGCTGCTCCCCCGGCGGCGCCAAGGAGCACACCGGCCACCATCCCGGCCAATGTGGCCATGTTTATTTTTCGCGCGCTTTCTATTTTCTGGGAAATATGACGGCACACCACATGGGCGATTTCATGGGACAAGATACCTGCCAGTTCTTCTTCACTCTCCATGGCTTCAAAAAGTCCGCTGTTTATAAAAATATGGCCTCCCGGGATGGCAAATGCATTATAAACATCTTCTTTTATGACATAAAAATGATAGGAAAACGGTTGGGGAGGAAGCACCGAGAGTATTTTGTTGCCGACGTCGTTGACATAGTTGGCGATAAGCGGGTCATCGATAATCTCGAAGTGAGCTAAAACGACTTTTAAAAATTCCCGTGACAGCTCTTCTTCTTCTTGCAGGGTAATGCCGAAAGCGCTTTGAGACGAAAGGGTGCCCCCCATGATCATGAGCGCAGCCCATAGCAAGGTCATTTTTTTGAAAAATTTCATAGTTGCCTCGGCAGAAGAGACTCCATGTTCATCGATTCTTGAATTCAACCAAAAAACAAAACCAAAGGGTTTATTTTTTATACACTATTATTGAATATTCAATGGTTAATAGTCAATTCATATCTGTATATGTCTTTTCAAACACCATATTTTATGATAGAGTTTCGCCAACATGACAGATATCATATGCATAGCCAATCAAAAAGGCGGCGTGGGCAAAACGACCACCGCCATAAATTTGTCCGCCGCCTTTGCAGTGTCCGAAAAAAAAACGCTCCTTGTGGATTGCGATCCCCAGGGAAATGCAACCACCGGACTCGGCATCGACAAAAATCGTATTGACAGCTCATTATACCACGGAATGATTGGAGAAGTCGATGCGAACAATCTCATTTTGGACAGCGAAATCGATACGCTGAAAATCATTCCGTCCCGGGTGGAGCTCATCGGTTTTGAAGTGGAAATGATGTCAAATCCCAACCGTGAAACGGTGTTAAAAGACCTTTTATTCCGGGTTAAACATTTATTTGACTACATTATCATCGACTGCCCCCCGTCTTTGAGCCTTCTGACCATCAATGCACTGACGGCGGCGGATTCCATACTGATTCCCCTTCAGTGTGAATTTTATGCACTGGAGGGTCTGGGGCAGCTTTTACAAACCATAAAACGTATCAAGCATAATTTGAATCCAAAACTTAAAATCGCAGGAATTCTCCTGACCATGTTTGATAAACGAACAAACTTATCCCACCAGGTGGCTGAAGATGCTCAAAAATACTTCAAGTACCTGGTATTCAAGACCATGATTCCCAGAAATGTCCGCTTGGGCGAAGCGCCGAGTTACGGAAAACCTATTTTGTTATATGATGCAACGTCTGCAGGGGCACAAAGTTACTTCAGCCTGGCCAAGGAGATACTGAGCAATTCTGGGAAGGTATCAAATCCGATTCAACGTCCCAAGATGCACTCAAAGCTGGGCAACTAACTTAATCGAATTAAAATGAAAAAAGAAAAGAAAGAAAGAAACGCGGGGTTGACCTCAAAAAAACCCAAAAAAATGGCCCTTGGAAGAGGTCTCGATGCCTTGCTGCCCGATATCAAACCCATGGAAGACTTTTCAGAAGGATATTTTGAGTGTGATATCGAGCAGATCCATCCAAATCGTTACCAGCCCCGCCTTCGGTTTCCAAACGATGAACTTGAGGAAATGTCCCTTTCCATTAAACAGCAAGGAATCATACAACCCCTTCTGGTGAGAAAGGATGATCATGGATACGAACTCGTAACCGGCGAAAGACGCTTGCGTGCCGCAAAAAAGGCCGGCCTGAAACAGGTGCCGGTTTTGATCAAAAACCTTACCGATACAGATCTTCTGGAAATGTCCATTGTGGAAAATGTACAACGAGAAGATCTAAACCCCATCGAAGAAGCAGAAGCCTATCACCGTCTGATCACCGAATTCGGGCTTACCCAGGATCAGGCTGCGGTGCGTGTGGGGAAAAGCAGGTCTGCTGTCGCCAACCTATTAAGGCTTCGTCAGCTACCCGAGCAGATTAAAGCCAGCATAATGGATGGTGCCCTAAGCATGGGCCACGCACGGGCATTGCTGGGTGCTGCCACCTCGGCCCAGCAAAACGCCGTATGGCGGGTCGTTGTTTCCAAAAGGCTTTCGGTAAGGGAGACTGAAAGCCTGGTTAAACGGTTGAAAACAGAAGTAAAAAAGCCGAAACAACCCTCGCCCGATTCTGAACAAACATATTTTTCGAGTCTGAGCGACGATCTTTCGCGTCACTTCGGAACCAAGGTTCAGATTAAACGACGGGGACAAAAAGGTAAGGTTGAGATCGAATTTTACAGCAATGACGATCTCGATCATCTGCTCAGTCGATTGAAGCAGATATAATGTCTATTCATATCGTCATCGACGGCTATAATTTAATCCGACAGTCCAACGCCCTATCCGCCCTTGACCGCCAAGATTTACAATTGGGCCGTGAAGCCCTCCTTGACATGCTTTCAGCATACAAAAGAATAAAACGCCACACCATTACCGTCGTTTTTGACGGTACCAACGCGCCGCAATTTTCCCAGCACAAAGAGCGAATAAAAGGAATCAAGGTGAAATTTTCCCGCCGTGGAGAATCCGCCGATGCCGTGATTAAACGGATGACCGCCCAACTAAGGGAAAAAGCCCTGGTTGTAAGCTCTGATCTGGATGTGATTCATTTTGCGGCATCCAAAGGGTCGGCAACCATCAACTCTCCCGGATTTGAAGAAAAGATGGCCATGGCGGTCTATATGGATACCAAAGGAATGGAAAGCGAGGCGGCGGAGGGGTGGGTTCCAACGACGAAAAAGAAAGGTCCCGGCAGACGACTTTCAAAAAAAAAACGGCGCAGCAGGGTCAAAATTAAAAAACTGTAAAAATTTGACAAACTCGTAAAAAGTCTGATTTTGAAAAAAATATCCTATTCAGATTTTCTGATTCTATAACGAGTCAACCCCGCAGATAAATCAGCGAAAAAATTCAAGGACCACCCGATGCTCGTTTCCATTGACGCGGTCGGCATTATCTGATAGTCACACAACGATTCCGAGGGGTTTTTTTCATAACGCTTTGAGATTTAACAACATGAATACAACAGAAAATAAATCGGACCTGGTTCGGATATGCGTAATAGACGGTCAGGGCGGCGGTATCGGAAGCGCGGTCATCAAAAAACTCAAAGACCTTTTCGGAGAAACCGTTGAAATTATCGCCCTGGGCACCAACGCCATTGCCACCGCCCAGATGCTGAAAGCCAGAGCCAACAGAGGTGCATCTGGAGAAAATGCAATTGTTCAGACGTCTAAAAAAGTGAGATTTTATCATCGGTACGGTTAGCATTATCCTGGCCCATTCCATGATGGGAGAAGTGACCCCCAAAATAGCAGAAGCCGTGGCCGGGAGCCCCGCTCAAAAACTGCTGATACCGCTTACCCAGGAAAATGTGGAAATCGTAGGTTTACCCTCAACGCCGCTTCCCCATCTTATTGATGCGCTTATCGAGGAAAATTTAAAAGGGAAAATACCATGTGTGAGGCAAACGCATACTTGATCGAAGGAAATGAGAAAATACTGGTTATGGAAGCTGTTGATACCGTGGAACCCGAGGAAAACGGCATTCGATTGACCAGTATATTTGGAGACCAGAAATTCATACAGGCGCACATTCATTCACTGGCGCTGGTGGACCACAATGTATTTCTGAAAGCCTAACATAACGACTCGATACAATAAGCGGCTTTTATTCATAAAATTCGATGCGTTGCGCCGAACCAGCATGTCATAGATGAAAATATTAATTGCAAAGAACGCTGGTTTCTGCATGGGGGTTCGCAGAGCCGTTGAAATGGTCCTAGATACCCCGAACAAACACGAAAATCCTATCTGCACCTTTGGGCCGCTCATACACAATCCCCAGGTTCTAAAACTGTTGGAAGAAAAAGGGATATCCATACTCGATGAAGTTCCGGATCACGGATCCGGTATGGTTCTGATTAGAGCCCATGGGGTTCCACCCGATACCAAAGAAAATCTGAAAAAAGCCGGTTTCAAGATTATCGACGCCACATGCCCCCGGGTGATCAAGGTACAAACCATCATCCGGAAACATGCACGGCAAGGATCCGCGGCGATCATCATTGGAGACAAAGAACACCCTGAAGTCATCGGTCTTTTAGGCTATGCAGGGGAAAAAGGGTATGTTGTCGACAATATTAATGATCTTGATTCTCTTCCTTTGTTTGAAAACGCCATCATTGTTGCCCAGACCACACAGAACACCCGCTTTTTTGAAAAGGTAAAAACCTGGGCAAACCAAAGATTTCCCCACTACAAGATCTATGACACCATTTGCGATTCCACCGCCAAGCGCCAGGCCGAAGTCCATGACCTGGCAGATTCTGTGGATGCCGTTATTGTTGTGGGGGGGTATACCAGCGGAAATACAAAGCGGCTCGCGGAAATTGCCCAAAAAACCGGTAAACCGACGTATCACATCCAAGATGAATCGGACATCGACATGGATGCACTTTCTGAAGCAAGCTGTATTGGGATTGCAGCCGGCGCTTCCACCCCGAACTGGATCATCAATAAAATCTACAGAAAGCTCGAAGCCCTCCCTTATAAAAAGAAGCAGCGCTGGAAAAGGAGCGTGTTTGCCGTCCAGCGAGCCCTCCTTCTCACAAATATCTATGTGTCCATGGGCGCCGGATGCCTTTGTTATGCCTGTATCAGGATTCAGGAGATTTCAAACTACCTGCCCTATGTATTTATATCGGTGCTTTATGTTCAATCCATGCATATCTTCAACAACCTGATCGGTACAAAGGCAGACCGATACAATGATCCTGAACGGTCTTTTTTTTATGACAAAAACAAGATCTCCCTTGCCATTCTCGCGTGTACAGCAGGGGGTGCTGGGCTGATCATCGCCCATTCAACCGGAACCATACCTTTTCTGATCCTTCTCGGCATGAGCATCATGGGACTTTCTTACAACCTGAGGTTGATACCGGAACATTTTACAGGGAACAAGTACCGGCGGATAAGGGATATCCCGGGATCAAAGACTGTTCTGATTGCAATGGCATGGGGAATCGTGACATCCGTATTGCCCTCCCTGTCCGTTTCCGAGAATATTCGTCTGAGTACGGTCATCATAATCTTGTGGTCTTTGAGCCTGGTCTTTGTCAGGACGGCATTTTTCGACGTTCTTGATATGCAGGGCGATCGCATTGTGGGAAAAGAGACCATCCCCATATTGATGGGAGAAAAGCGAACCCTGCGCCTTTTAAAAACGATACTTGCCATCAATTTTGGCATTCTGATTTTGTCCAGTGCCTTTCACCTTATTTCGAGTCTCGGATTTGCCCTTGGGATCTGCCCCGCTTTTATCTTCACCGTTCTTTCAGCCCACGAACGCGGTTATATGCTTCCCGGGATCCGGCTGGAATTTTTGGTTGAAAGTAATTTTGTTCTGGCCGGCTTGATCGCCCTTATTTGGTCTCTTCTTTAGGGTGATCCACTCGGCGGGGGGACTGTTTTCTTTGTTAAACCGCTCCCGGAACAATGTTTTTTTCAACCCGTTTAAACCCGTGTATTAACGTTCTTCAAGGCAAACATATCGAGACCTTTGAAAAATGTTCATTTTTGCCTGCCCAGTTAAAGCAAAAATTGGGCAAAAAAGGGCGTTTCTCAAAAGTCTCACATCAGGATATCATAACATGAAACACAGAAAAAAATTGCTGATCGTTGGCGGTGTTGCAGGGGGAGCGTCCTGCGCCGCAAGAGCGAGAAGACTTCGCGAAGATGCCGATATTATTCTATTTGAACGCGGATCCCATATCTCTTTTGCCAATTGCGGTCTCCCGTATCATATCGGAAAAGTTATTCCAAAGGAGCGGTCGCTTTTTGTTGCGTCACCGGAGTTGTTTAAAAGACAGCTGAATGTGGATGTAAGAACCCAAAATAATGTCCGATATATTGACCGTAAAAATAAACGGATCGACATCGAAAATTTAAAAACCGGTGAGGTATACCGTGAAAGCTACGATGCCCTTGTCCTCTCTCCCGGAGCGGCGCCCATAAAACCGGATTTCAAGGGAATAGACCTCCCTGGCATCTTTACCTTGCGCACCATTCCGGACATGCGCAAGATTATCGACTGGATTAACACCCGAACGGTGAAAAAAGCCACTGTCGTCGGCGGCGGATTCATCGGTCTGGAAATGACTGAAAATTTGAAAATACAAGGAATAGATGTCTCCATCATTGAAATGCTGCCCCAGGTCATGCCTTTTTTAGATCCTGAAATTGCAGCGTTCATCCATGATCATCTTAAGTCCAAAGATATATTACTCTGTTTGGAAAGTCCGGTGACCGGATTCAGGCAGAAAAACAATGGGATGATCGAGGTTATGATCGAATCCGGCAAAAGGGTTGCAGCGGATGTGGTCATTCTTGCCATCGGTGTTCGTCCGGAGGTTGAGCTGGCAAAAACAGCCGGTCTCGCCGTCGGCAGCCTGGGAGGGATTCTGGTGGACGATCAAATGCGCACCAGCGATGAAAATATTTTCGCGGTGGGCGATGCAGTTGAAGTGCAAAACTTTGTCACCGCCGCGCAGGGCCTGATTCCCCTGGCAGGTCCGGCCAACCGTCAAGGACGAATTGCGGCGGATGTCATCTTTGGAAACAACCGATCTGCGCCGCCCCGATTCCGCGGAGTTCAGGCCACAACAGTTTGCGGGGTACTCGGCCTGACCATAGCTGCCACGGGCACCAGCGAAAAAGCCTTGGCCCGGTTGGACGGAAATGAAGATTTAAAACCTTACGAAAAAATCTATCTCACCCCGAATCACCATGCCGGATACTATCCAGGGGCGAAGCCCATGACAATCAAATTGATTTTTTCAAAAAAAACCGGACAGATACTGGGTGCCCAGGCCGTTGGGACGGAAGGTGTCGAAAAAAGAATCGATGTGATTGCAAAATCCATCCAGCATAACGGAACCGTATTCGACCTTGAGGAATCGGAACTGTGCTATGCACCCCAATACGGGGCTGCCAAAGACCCCGTCAACCTGGCGGGGATGATCGCATCAAATCTGATGCGGGGGCAAACGTCCATTGTCCATTGGGAGGATCTTTCCGGGTCCGATGCATTTCTTTTGGATGTCCGCGGACCTTTTGAATTTAAAAGGGGGCATGTCAAAAATGCAGTGAATATCCCTCTGGCTGACTTAAGGAATCGGATGTCGGAGCTTCCCCGGGATCGGAAAATTTGGACATACTGTTATGAAGGGAAACGGTCTTATTTTGCCCTGCGCATTCTGGAACAGTATGGTTTTAAAGTGGAAAATATTTCCGGAGGGTATTTGATATATCTGGCCGTAAAACAATCCAAAGACATCGAGCAAAAAATCGTTGATCGGTGAATATCCGGGGGTGTCCTTTTAATCCTTGGACGAACCACAGCCTCAGGTCCCCGTCGGTTTATTTCCATATGGTCGGTTCCGTTCCGGACAGAATTCTTTTGATGTTTTCTTTGTGGCGAAAACCGATGAATACGGCTGTTGCTGCGGCACCTCCTGTGAGGACGCCGGAGCCGGTAGCCTTCCAGACCGCAACCGGCAGAACGGCGGCGGCGGCCAGGGATGCCGCCGAGACCCGGTTGAACCCGCAAACAAACAGGATAAAGACCAGAATTACAACCCCAAATGCCGGCGGTGAAATTACGGCAAAACACCCGGCGGCAGTTGCAACGCCTTTGCCCCCGTTTTTAAACTTCATATATATGGGATAAAGGTGGCCCAGAAAGGCGGCAAAGGCAACCAGTGAAATGTAGAAAGCGGCCCAGAATCCATTTGAATCTGTTAAGGAAATCGCCAACCAGACCGGAACGGCGCCTTTGAGGATATCGCCGGCAAGGGTTAAAATCCCGAGCTTTGTCCCTGCCACTCGCCTTACATTGGTGGCACCGATATTTCCACTCCCCTCCTGCCGGATGTTTATTGAGGTGAACAGCCGGGTCAGGACAAGCCCCCAAGGGATGGAGCCCAGAAGATACGCAAAAAACGGCAGAATGAGAAGTTTAATCATTTAAGCGACACCACGGTGTTATTTTAATGGAACGATACACCCTGCAAGCCATACAGAGTGCATCCTGAAAACATAGTGGGTATCATATCACTATCCACCGTAATATCAAGTCCATATAATATCTCTCAAAAGGGGAGCGTTTTACGTGAAACCTGTAAAAATTCCCATCGAAGATATTTTAGATCTTCACACCTTTAACCCCAATGAGGTTCCGGATCTTTTGATCGATTACTTCTCTGAGTGTATCGATGCCGGCATTTATTCTGTACGGATCGTTCATGGAAAGGGCCGGGGAATTTTGAAAAAACGGGTTCAAGGGCTTTTGAAAAAAAATCCGCTGGTGAAATCCTTTAAAAATGCGCCCCTTGAAGCCGGTGGTTGGGGCGCGACCCTGGTGGAACTCAAACAGAGATTCGAATAACCCTGTGTCAGGATGTCAAGGGGTGTCTGAGGTGGTATAAAAGGAGATTATTATCCGGCGGTGTTCCATACGGAGTTCCATTTTCCATGTTACCTGAATTACCTAATATGTAATGAAAGTAACAAGAAATGTGGCATTTATTTCACATTTTTCCGGACTGTTACCCGTTTTTTTGAGCTAACTATTTGAAATATCAGGAAGCGAAAAAACATCCTGTTCCTGCATGCTTTTTGCATGCTCTTATCCCATTAACGCAACGACGAACCCTTTCAAAACAGCCGGAGTTTCCTGCAGCGCAGTTGAAACCGGATTTTTGAATTGTTTTAACAGACCGGGGAAATACCCACGCTGTTCCAATTCAAGGATGACCCTATTAATTATGACTGGTGAACTACCCGATAACGGCGGCCGGCGCTCAGGAACAGACCGTAGGGAATATTCTTACACCTCATACATACCTGAACGAAGGTCGGGTAAGGACCGGAGAAGCGGGTTGGATAGACGGCTGAAACCCAGGGCACCGGAATAGAAAAATAACCGGATATTTTGGATTTAAAATGGTGGGACCGGCAAAGGTCCTGCCTTTTTTATTTGACAATTCCCACAAAATTCCTGTATATAGTTTCTCATCAAATTGATTCTACCAGATATAGTATAACAGGTCGCTGAAAAGCATTTTCTTTTTCTCAATCCCGTGTCAGACTCAGATTTTGATCCTCGAAATTTTGCGGCCAGGAGGGTTCTTGATGAGCGCTTATCCCTATCTTCAAAAAGACCGCAGAAGCGGTTTAGAAAGACGAAAAAGCAGGGTTCCGGTGGGAATAACGTATGAGTTCGTCGACCGCAGGCAAAAAAACGACCCCTATTATAGCGGCCCTGAACGGCGAAGCGGTCATGATAGAAGGGGGTTGATTTGGGATAGAAGAACTCCCAAAGTAACCTGCTGCAGCTAAATGAACCCGATGCCCGCCCGTACTTTTTATACGACAATTTAAAATATCCTGAATTTTTCCAATTCATTGAGGTCGCGTCGAGGAGGCTCTATTCGCCCAAGAAACGCCTGCAAGTAGGGGAATTTTCTAGCGCCATCGGCGTCCCCGCCTCCGGAGGACCCTCCCCCAGGGCAAAGAATATACGTTTTTTAAAAAAAAATGTTGCATTTTATAAATAAGCATGTTTAATAAACTAAACAGTCCTTCTCAACCCCTAAAAAAACCGGGAAAATATGGCCCCAAATAAATTTGAATCCTTTTTAAAGCGGGTTAATGACGCCACGGGAATCGCATCACAAACCGAATTGGCGTCCGCTCTTAATATCAACCGTTCGGCAATTACCCAAGCCAGAAAAAAAGATTCCATACCAGACAAATGGATATTGAAATTGTATCGAACCTTTGGCCTAAACCCGGACTGGGTCGAAACAGGCTCCGGCCCAACATTCCTGAAACCATCGGCGTCCAGAGATTCCATATTTAAAAATATACCCAAGGTCAAAGCCAGGCTAAGTGCCGGCGGAGGTTCCTTTGAAGTCGGAGCCGAAATAGAAGGTTATTATGCCTTTCGGAAGGAGTGGTTGACCAAAAAGGGTAACATAAACCAGATCGTTTTAATGGATATTTTCGGCAACAGTATGGAACCTGAATTAAAGGATGGCGATACCGTACTCATAGACGAGTCTCAAAAAGATATCTTGGCGGGCGCTGTATACGCTGTTGGCATTGACGATACGATCATGGTTAAACGGTTGGAAAAACATCCCAACAAGCTTGTTTTACACAGTGACAACAAGGATTATTCTCCCATTTATCTCCAGGGCGATGATATAAACAGTGTCCGTATCATTGGCAAAATAATCTGGATTTGCCGGGAATTCAGATAATTTTTTTTGTCGTTTTTGTTTATATATATAAACTTTATGAGATTTGACATAAACATAACAGGTTAAAGTATGCAACAGCCGTTGGGTGGGTTGGGCCGTCCCATGTGGCATCCACCTTTATTTTTGAACCAGAACCGGAAGACTCTTTTCAGGTCCGACCAAGACAGAATCGAAGATTTTTTCAAATCGAGGCCCCCGAAGCCCCGTTGAAACGGAATCTCCGATAGGCTTCAACACGCTTGCGGGGAATGCGCTGGTCCGGTTGAATCCTCCAAATTAAACCGGGCCGGCGGCTGAAGTTCATAAATTTTAGGAGATATGGAAATGACAAGACACGAGGTTTACCCAGATTATCATGAAAGCTATGAATATCATGGAAGCACCGCCGTTGAAATAACCAGAAAACAGGGGCGAACGACCATTAAAAAAGATTGGCTATTGTTCGATTCCGTTGAGGAGGCGCTAGATTTTTTTTATGACAACTAGGGGAATCATAGAGGATACCATGTTGGATAAAATCATCGATGGTATATTGGATTGTATTTTTATGGTGATGATCTTAATACTGTCAATCCTGGGAACCTTGTGTTTCGGATTGTAGCCCTGGCATTCCGGCGATTATTTCATGCCGGGCAACCGTCCCAGGGTAGTATCCAGGTCATAAACATGCTATATTATATTCATCTCCGCCTTTATATAATGGCAGATGCGCTCGAGGGTAAGGCCCGGCCGGCGAAAAACCGAACTTTCACCAAGGAAGATTTCCAATACCCGAAGATGGAACAGATTATACCCCTGACAAAAGATCTGATTCGATTCAAATCGATGCACTCAAAGCCTTCTGAAATCCGGCGATGTGTGACCTTTATTGAAAATTTTTTAAACACCCACAAGATGGAATACCGGCGTATCGACCACCCGAAAGTTCCATCGATTCTCGTTGCGCCTTCAAGCGGTTTTGTTCCCCTATTGCTCATGTCCCACATCGATGTCGTCGATTCGCCGGATAAACGTTTCGTTCCGGTGGAAAAAGATCAAAGACTTTACGGCCGGGGGAGTCTCGATGATAAATATGCGGTGGCCCTGTCCCTGGTGCTGTTAAAAAAACACCTGAAGCGGCTCCGAAACCAGGGGAAGGGCCCGGACGATTTGCCATTCGGAATTTTAATTACCAGTGACGAGGAAATCGGCGGCTTCAACGGCGCAAAAAAGGCCCTTGAGAAAATTAAAACAGACTTTTGTATCGTTCTCGACGGCGGGAGCGTCGAAAAAATCGTGGTTAAAGAAAAAGGGCTTCTCCGGCTGAAACTCATCTCAAGGGGAAAGATTGCCAACGAACCAAACCCCTGGCGCGGTGAAAACGCCCTGGAAAAACTGATCGACGATTACATTAAAATTCGGACCTATTTTGTGCGATCCGCCCCGGAACACTGGCACAGGGATGTTACCATCAGCCGCATCGAGGCCGGGAAGCGGTTTCACCGGGTTCCAAAATACGCCGAGGCGATTCTCGACATCCGTTACACGGAAAATGACGCCATGGAAGCCTTTATGGCCAAGGTGCAAAAAGAATTGCACAGCACGGTGGTGATTAAATCCATCACGCCGATTTTCCATGAAGGCCCCTCATCCTATCTGGATCTTTTGTTGGCGATTTCTAAAAACACCGCAGTGGGATTTGAAGACGGATCCAACGACGCTCGATTTCTTTCGGAATACGGAATCAACGGGATCGTCTGGGGTGCCGATGGTGACCAAAGTCAGCATTCCGAGACCGAGCACGTCAACGTTGAAAGCGTTTATTCCCTCTATCGTTTCTTGGATGCGTTTATCGATCAGCTGCCCATGGGGCCCCACACCGTTTAAATTGTGGGGATGGGGTAACGCCGGAAGGCGGAGCCGGAGTCGGTTTTTTGTATATCATTCCCACCGGTTGTCGCCGACTTTTTTCAAATCGATATACTGTACCGTCCCCCGCTCATTGATAAAAGAGGTGAGAATCGAACTGACCAGGCTGATCAGCAGCGACCCGAACACCGCCGACCAGAATCCGGAAACTGCAAATCCGGATATCACCCCCGATACCATCATCAGCATAATTGCGTTGATCACAAAGGTGAAAATACCCAGGGTCAATATGTTTATGGGAAGGGTCAATATCAATAGGATGGGCCGGAAAAAAGCGTTCAGGATGCCTAAAATGGCCGCAGCAAAGAGTGCAGACGAAAAGCCGCTGATGCGGATTCCGTCAAGCAGATATGAGGTTACAATGATGGCAACCGTTAAAATCAACCACCTCAGGAAAAGTCCTTTCATAAATTTTCTCCACGAATACTCAAAAAATTTCGGTAAAAATTGTCGTTTTATAACGGATCGTTGGAGGTCTCCAGGCTCAACAGCTTGGGGCCCTGTTTGAGGACGAATCGGCCCGCCACCGTCTCCCAGATCCATCCCGAGAAACCGTACCCCCCCACCGGCTTGTTGACAAAGGCGCCGACCCATGTTTCCGATCGGCCCTGATTGACCCCCACCGTTCCGAAGCGCCCGAAGGTCATTTCAGGGACCCGATGGCAGTAGGGTTCGCCGACCAGTTGCTCTTCGAGTCTCCGGGCCTCGTCATCGCTGCCGTAAATTGAGGCTCTCAGACCATAGCGATTGTCCCGGGCCAAACGGACGGCCGCTTCAAACGTCGGAAACGCGCTGACGAACACAACCGGGCCGAAGATCTCATCCTTCATGCCCAGCATCTCCTGGCGGGCCTCCACCACCACCGTGGGATAAACCAGGTTGCCTTCGATGGTGCCCCCCAAAACGATTCGGGCGCCCCGATCCACAGCGTCTTTGAGCTGGGCCTTGATGGCCGAAACCGCTCTGGGGCTCGCCACCGGTCCCATTTCAGTGGCAGGGTCTTCGGGGTCCCCGATTTTCACCGCCCGGCTGTAATCGAGAAACAGTTCAAGAAAATCGTCGTGGATGGATTCGTGCAAATAGACCCGCTCCGGTGCCGTGCAGGTCTGACCGGCATAAATGTATTTGGAAAAGGCCAGTTCCCGGGCCGCTTGTTCCAGGTCGGCACCGGGAAGAACGATAAATGGGTCTTTGCCCGGTCCTTCGAAAACGAATTTCTTTCCAAGGGTCTTAATGGCGTCCAGATACTGTATGGCATACTCGTCGGTACCGAACAGACAGATTGCGGGTATTTGGGGGTCGGCAACGGCATTCTCGAGAAATTTTCTGCCGTTCGCGTATTCAAAACAGATGGCGTCGCCGAAGATGGGCGTATAAAGAGATTCGGTGAGTCGGGAAATTTCGGAGCCTCGGGTGGCGAATTTCACCCGGACCCGGTTTCCCACTATGAAAATGGACACGATGGCCGTGTTCAGCCAGGCGCTGCCGTTGTAGGGAAGCACCAGGGCGACTTCCTGATCCGGACCGCATAGGGGCAGGCGGTCCGCAAATACGGGCGCCATGTCGCCGAAACTCTGTAAGTTGGTAATGACAAGGTCCGTTTCGATGCTGCATTCTCTGCGTGTAAAACCGGTGTCCCGCACTGCGGTGGCGATCATTTGGTCCCGGTGTGCGGTAATGGCTTCAATTAATCGATTAACCTGATCCAGCTTTTCTTCAACGACTTGCATGTTTCCCCCATGTTTAGGATCGGAGCCCCCCGCATAGGGTTATATCGATCATTTCTAAAAAAGCAAGTTTTTTTCGTTGATTTCCCGGGTCTTGTTGAAGGCTATTCCGGGCCACTCCTTTATACAATAGTCGAGCTGCCATTGACTGGTGGTCAGATAGGCCCGGGCCCCTTCGGCATCCACTGCCATGTTGGATCGGTTTTTCTTCTCGAAATCCACCATCTTTTTGGGATCGTCGGATTCCACCCACCGCGCAACATGATACCCCACCGGCTCGTAAACTGCATCCACACCGTATTCAGATTTGAGACGTTCCATGGTAATGTCGAACTGCAACAGTCCCACGGCGCCGAGGATATAGTCGTTTCCGGCAACCGGTCTGAAAATCTGAACCACCCCCTCTTCTGCGAGATGGGTCAGCCCTTTTTGAAGATGCTTTGCCTTCATGGGGTTTTTGAGAATGACCTTTCGAAAAAATTCAGGGGCAAAACTGGGAATTCCGCAGAATTTTAAGGGCTCTTTTTCGGAAAACGTGTCGCCGATCTTTATGGTGCCATGGTTATGAATGCCGATGATGTCACCGGGATAGGCTTCCGCCACGTTTTCACATGCATTGGCCATGAAAATGGTGGCATTTGAAAAGGTAACTTCTTTTCCGATTCTGTGGTGAACCGCCTTCATGCCCCGAGCGAATTTCCCGGAACAAATCCGTATAAATGCGATTCTGTCCCGGTGGGCCGGATTCATATTCGCCTGGATTTTAAATGCAAATCCGGAAAAAGGTTCCTCGTAGGGAGAAACGTCCCGTGTCACAGAAGCTCTGGGACCGGGAGCCGGGGCGGTTTCGACAAAAGCGTCCAGCATCTCCTTCACACCGAAATTGTTGACGGCACTTCCGAAAAATACAGGGGTCTGGTTGCCTTTCAGGTAATGGTCGAGGTCAAAAGGATCTGCAACACCTTCGATCAATTCAATATCCTCTCTTAACTCGTCAGCCTGACTTCCAAGAATCTCATCGAGTGTCGAGACCGAAAGGTCGCTGATCAAAATGCCGTCCCTGCGCCGGGTCTCCCCACCCGGGACAAAAAGATGAAGTTCTTTTTTAAAGAGGTTGTAGACCCCTTTGAACCTTTTTCCCATGCCCACGGGCCAGGAAAGGGGGGTGCACTCGACCTGAAGCTTGTTTTCTATATCATCAAGGATATCAAGGGGTGCCATCCCCTCTCGGTCGAGCTTATTGATAAAGGTCATGATGGGCGTGTTGCGCATGCGGCAGACTTCCATCAGTCTCTCGGTCTGGGCCTCGACCCCCTTGGCGTTGTCGATGACCATGAGGGCGCTGTCAACCGCCGTAAGCACCCTGTAGGTATCCTCGGAGAAGTCTTGATGCCCGGGGGTATCCAGAAGATTGATTTCAAAGCCCCGATAATTGAATTTCATCACCGATGTGGTGACGGAGATGCCCCGTTCCTTTTCAATGGTCATCCAATCACTGGTGGCATATCTTTCAGCCTTGCGAGCCTTGACGGCCCCTGCCTGCTGAATGGCCCCGCCGTAAAGCAAGAGCTTTTCGGTCAATGTGGTCTTCCCTGCGTCCGGATGGCTGATGATGCCGAACGTCCGGCGCCGGTCGATCTCTTTTTTGTTATTAACCATGATATATGTCTCTGATCTCCACAACCCATCGTCGCCAAGCGTTTACGAATGGGCGGTTTTGAAACAGCTTCTAGTCGGTTTGATTCTTTGGCGGCCGCATTTGATACCGCTTCTGTCCTGAAAGCACCCGCTTGTGCATCCGGATGGATTTTGGCGTAACCTCCACCATCTCATCATCGGCGATGAAGTTAATGGCCCGCTCCAGGGTCATGGGCTTCACCGGCGAACATGCCGTGCTTTCATCCTTTCCTGAAGCCCGCATGTTTGTGAGCTTCTTCTCCTTGCTCGGATTGACATTGATATCACCCTCTTTACTGTGCTCCCCAACGATCATTCCCTCATAAACAGGTTCTCCCGGAGCAATGAAAAGACGGCCTCTGGGTTCAAGGTGAAAGAGTGCATATGCAACAGCACGTCCCTGCCTGTCTGAAACGATGGAGCCGGTACACCGGGTGGGGAAATCACCGCGAAAGGCTTCATACCCGCCAAAAAGGGTGTTCATGATTCCGGTCCCTTTTGTATCCGTAAGGAATCCATCTCGATAACCAATCAAAGACCGGGACGGAATGGAAAATTCAGCCCGTATTCTTCTGTTTCCGTCATTGACAAGGCGTGTCAGCCGTCCCTTTCTCAAGGAGAGTTTTTCGGTCACAAGCCCCAAAAAATCTTCCTCACAATCCACAAACAGCTGCTCGATCGGCTCGAGGGTTTTCCCGTTTTCCTGTTTGAAAATCACCTTGGGCCGGCCCACAGAAAGCTCGAAACCTTCCCTTCGCATGGTTTCGATAAGGATAACCATTTGGAATTCTCCCCGGCCCTTTACAATAAAGCGATCCCGATCCTGGGTCTGTTCAAACCTCACGGCAACGTTTTGGAGCGTCTCCTTGATCAGCCGCTCACGGATCTTCCCGGACTGTACGATCCTACCCTCCTTGCCCCGCAACGGCGACGTGTTGATGGTGAATTCCATGGAGATGGTCGGCTCGTCTACGGTGATTCTCTTTAAGGATTTCGGATACTCCTTTGTGCAGATGGTATCGCCGATCATGACATCTTCGATCCCGGAAAGAACAACAATTTCGCCGGTTTCTGCAATATCGGCCGCTTTGAGCGTCATACCGTCATATACCTGAAGCTTGGAGATCTTGAGGGGGAGGCGCTCCGCTTTATCATTGATGCAGGCCAAGGTATCATTGAATTGGGCATTCCCGTTAACAACTCTGCCGATGGCGAGCCTTCCGAGATAATCGGAATACCCGAGATCCGACACCAGCATCTGAAACGGTTCTTCGGGATCGTATTCAGGGGGCGGTATTTCCTTGATGATGGTTTCAAAGAGAAGATGAAGATCATCGCTTTTTTCGGCCAGGGTCTTTTTTGCGACGCCTTCGCGTCCGATGGCATACAGATACGGAAAATCGAGCTGTTCCCCGTCTGCACCGAGGTCTATGAAAAGGTCGTATATTTCGTCGAGCACCGCATCGGGCCGGGCATCCTTTCTGTCGATCTTGTTGATCACTACAATAACCTTGAGGCCTATCTCCAAGGTTTTTTTCAACACGAAACGGGTCTGCGGCAGCGGCCCTTCAGAAGCATCAACCAAAAGAATCGCACCGTCAGCCATGGAAAGTGCGCGCTCGACCTCACCGCCAAAATCGGCATGGCCGGGAGTATCAATGATGTTTATTTTTACGCCTTTCCATCGCACCGAACAGTTTTTTGCAGCAATGGTGATCCCTCTCTCCCGCTCCAGATCCATGCTGTCCATCATTCTCTCGTCGACTTCAAGGCCCGGCCTGAAGAGCCCACTCTGCTTTAATATGGCATCCACCAGAGTGGTCTTGCCGTGGTCGACATGTGCGATGATGGCGATATTCCTTATATTTTCATTTC
Source organism: uncultured delta proteobacterium (assembly GCA_963790095.1). Classification (GTDB taxonomy): domain Bacteria; phylum Desulfobacterota; class Desulfobacteria; order Desulfobacterales; family UBA11574; genus JAAXQD01. The sequence continues at coordinate 174,683 of CAWBNO010000019.1, forward strand.
TTGCAGCGTTTTTCACTGAATGAATTTCCTTACAAATTTAGTCATAAAAAAAACCGGGTCCTCTGGACCCGGATCGTTGCCGTATAAAAGCCAAACTAATAACATAAGCATCGAAACGGTTATTACAACCATGTATTCACGAATTATTAACCGCGCGATCTTCGTGCGGAATAAGGCAAGTGCTCTACGGACATCGCCTTGGGTCCACGGATGGTTGAAATTTTTGGAAAAAAATGTTAAAAGATCTTTAAAGATATTCCAGTTGCCCATACCATAAAGGCAAAACCTTGGCGGAAGAAATTTTATGCCGCTTTTTTCCCAGCTGCGTTTTCAACCCTAAAGCTGGGGGGTCACATGACTTTTTGGACCGCCCAAAACAGCGCCATGCCGACCACAACGCTACCCCCCAAGGATTTCGTTTTCAGCGCAAAAATAAAGGTTGGCAAGGCCACCCAAAGCTCAGGCCGCCACAGGACCAGGTGGCGGGGCGTGCCGACGGTGATCAGCTCCGGCACCAAAAGGGCGCTGAGAATCGCCGCCGGAATCAGGTCGAGCCACTCGATCAACCATCGGGGGAGATTCCGCCGGGCCAGGAAAAACAGGGGAAACCACCGGGGCAGATAGGTCACCAGGCCCATACCGAGAACGATCCATAAATACCCTGTATGAACGGTCATTGACTCCATTTTTTTAAACCCAGAACCGTCGTTGCCGCCAATATGGAAGCCAGAACGATGTATGAACTGCCGGAAATCACCAGTGACAGAACCGCCGCCGCCAGACCGGAAATGATCGCCGTGAGCACATAGATGCGTCCCTTGAGCTGAAATATCAACAGGCAGATAAACATGGCTGTCAGGGCATAATCGATACCGAATGCACCTTCGGGAAAAAATCTGCCGCTGTATCCGCCGATGTAGGTGCTGGCAACCCAGGCAATATTTGCCGTGTGGTTGACCACCAGGGCCTCATCCAGCCCCCAGGTCTTCTGGCTGAACCGGGCATGGTTTACGGCAAAACTTTCATCGGTCACCCCGTAGGCAAAAAGAGAGAGTTTCTTTCGGGTTGTATCGCCCAAAAACACCGCCAGAGACGAACTCATCAAAAAATGCCTCAGATTCACCGCAAAGGTCGTAACAATAATCGCGGCTGCCCCGGCCCCTGCGGACAGCATGGATACGGCAATAAACTGAGCGCTGCCGGCAAAGACCAGAATAGACATGAGCATGATTTGAAGCGGATTGAGCCCGGCTTTCTGGGCCAGTACGCCAAAAGCAAGTCCGATGGGAATGTATCCGAGGCAAATGGGCCATGCCGCCCCAAGACCCTGAAGAATTGAAGTCTTGACATTCTGCTGGTTTTTTGGTGAATCAGACACCATCTTGTTACGTTTCATAAATAACTAAAAAATGGGTTGCGCCGGGCCCCGGATCGGGCCCAAACGCGAAACATTCCCCACAGCCGGATTGTCGGTTTTCACTGTCAGGGCTAACATAAGGATATCTATATTTTCTTGGCAAATAAATTTTGTCAATTATTTTCTAAGCACCCATAAAAGACGCTCCCCTGTTGGGAGGATATATCGCCGGATGAAACGAATACAAACAGTTGGAATTATTGCGTTATTCCTTTTGGGCCTCGTTGCCGCGGGCAACACGGCATCCGTAAACACCCCGGATGTCCGCCGCTACGTTTACACCGGCGACGGGACCCTTAATCTGGTCAGCGCAAAAAACGGGATTTCTTTCAACGGGAGATACCGGACCGGCCAGGGCCTCTATCGTGAAAAGGCTCTCAAAGCCATCGACGGTCTGTTTGGGGTTGACCCTGATTCGGACGGTTCCACCGTATCCCTGCGGCTCATCGAGTTTATCGACTTTTTAGAAGATCGTTTTCATCCAGGGGCACGGATCACTATCGCTTCCGGATGGAGAAGCCCCCAATACAATACCGATCTTCGCAACAAGGGGAAACTGGCTGCAACGGCCAGCCTCCATCAATATGGGATGGCGGCAGACATAAAAATCGCCGGAACCTCATCCAAGGACATCTGGAACACGATCAAAGAACTCGGGTTCGGCGGAACCGGATACTATCAGGGAGAACTCGTCCATGTGGATGTGGGGCCCGCCCGCTCGTGGGATGAAAAAACATCCGGCGTGGGTACGGATATCTCGGCACACAACAAACTGATCGGCCTCGTAACCGACTATGATTTTTATCTGCCGGGGGAGACCCTGGCACTGCGGTTCATCCGGATGACGTCCTTTCCCATCGGTGTCACCCATGAATTTGTTCTGGAGGGTGTTCCAACGGACGGCCCATCCAAAACGACCGTCCGTTTTAAACCGTCGTTTGCATCCGCCGCTTCCGGCGACTGCCTTCGGTTTTTCCAAATGGACCAGATGGCAAGAATCCGTTGGCAAGTGCCCCGGGGTATCGCCCCCGGTCCCTATAGGATCCGTGCGGCGTTCTGCCAAAGGCTATGGGACGAAATGCCCGTTGAAATTTTTTCACCGGCATTCGTGGTTGTCCCCAACAGGCAAAAATAAAGTTACATGTAAGGGTAAAAACCCGGTATGATGGTAATTTACAATGGGCTCCAGCTGAAGATTCGAACCTGCCAAGTCGGCCCCTGGGGTCTGAATGCCTATGCCCTGGTCTGTTGGGAAACCCGAAAAAGTGTCCTCATCGATCCTGGGGCCGAGCCCGAGGCATTGGAACGACTCCTGGCGGAAAGCGACCCCGTGGCCATCGTCTTGACCCACAGCCATTCCGATCACACGGGGGCCCTGGCCCAAATGCGAAAAAGATTGAAGGTTCCGGTAATGGCCCATCCCGGAGATGGGGCGCACCCAACGCATCTAACTGCCGACCGCTGGCTGCACCACGGGAGCACCGTTGACGTCGGTATTCATCAAATAAACGTGCACCATACGCCGGGCCACAGTGCCGATCAGATATCTCTCATGGTCAAAGACCCTCCGGTTGCCATGGTTGGCGATACGATTTTTCAAGGCGGTCCAGGCAAAACATGGTCTAGAGAAGAATTCCAGATCACCCTAAAAACATTACGTAAAATCGTCTTGTCCTGGCCGGATGAGACCCGCTGCTATCCCGGTCACGGGCCCGGGTTTTGCCTGGGGGATGTCCGAAAGCCTATGGAAAAATTTCTCCATAAGGATCATGGATCTTTTTTTGGAGATGCAACCTGGGATATGTAACCCCCTAAACACTTGTAATATATCTCCCAGATTGTTTACGATCTATGAGGGTAACGCCATTAAACCGATGGTTCCGGTGACGGAACCTGTTTTTAGAAAAAACATAAAAACTCGAAAAAGATTTCTAATATGTCCACAGCAACGGGTATGATTGTCCTCATGGGCTCCGGTGAACTCACCGCCACAATGGTGGAGGTGCACAAAAAAATCCTCGCCCGGCTGCCGGACCCGACCAATGCGGTGTTTTTAGACACCCCCGCCGGGTTTCAGCTGAATGTGGAAGAGATTTCCCGGAAAGCGGTGGAATATTTTCGAGTTCACGTTCAAAAACCCCTGGCCGTCGCCAGTTACAAATCCGCTGAGAATATCACGGCATTTGAAGCCGAAACAGCCTACAATCTGTTGCGAAACGCACATTTTGTGCTGGTGGGGCCGGGGAGCCCCACCTATGCGGTTCGTCAGCTTCAAAAAACCCCGATCCCCGAAATTCTCAATGCCGTCATTCAATCCGGCGGCTGCCTGGTGGCTGCAAGCGCAGCTGCCCTGACCATGGGCCGCCATACCCTGCCCGTATATGAGATATACAAGGTCGGCCAGGAAATCCACTGGATCGACGGCCTCGATATTTTGGCACCCTTCGGGTTCAACCTGGTTGTGGTTCCCCATTGGAACAACGCCGAAGGCGGAACCCACGACACACGGTTTTGTTTTATGGGAAAATCCCGGTTTCGGAAACTCGAGGCGCTGTTGCCAGGAAACACGACGATTTTGGGTATCGACGAGCACACCGCCTGCATCATCGATCTTAACGCACAGCGAATCGAAATCCAGGGAATCGGAGACGTCACCCTCCGAAAAATGGGGCGTGAGATGAAATTCGGCAAAGGAGACTCCCTGACCTTTGAAACACTGGCCGAGGAAATGGACATTAGGGAATGGACCCTAAAAGAACCCGATGAAATCGACGGTTCGGTCCACATGAGCGCCCCGGAAAAAACCGTGTTGACCAAAGCCGGTGACCTGGAAGCTTCGTTTCGCAACGGGCTGGCCCTCCGGGATCAGAAAGTTGCCACCAATGCCCTTTTGGCCTTGGACAGCATCATCTGGAAAGCGCAAAGGGACTTGGAAGATGCGGGGAGCATTTCCCAAGCCCGTGAAATCCTGAGAGAATCGATTGTGCTTTTGGGGGCGGAATTGGGTCCTTCTCCCCGCCGTCTTCGAGAATACCTGGCACCTTTGGTGGAACCGATGCTGCGCTTGAGGGTGGCGTTTAGAAAAAAACAACAATGGTCGGACGCCGACAGCATCCGAGATCTCCTTTTGCAGGCCAACATCCGCGTTGAGGATACCGAAGACGGGTTTCACTGGCGATTTATCGATGAAAACCTTTAACCCGCAGTTTTCATGGCCCATGGATTCGAGCTGTGGAAACTGTACAAAAGGAAGTCAACGGCCACCCGAAAAACGGTTGACTTGAATTTTCGGCCATCGGCCGAAACGGCAAAAACCGGTGAGTCCTTTAATTGTTAAAGTTGTTACCGGGTTCAACGCACCCGGTTTTTGGCAAAAATAAAATCCAAACAGCACCTTTAGGATCCAACGAAAAATGTCCATGATGCAGAAAGAACACGCCATAAAGATCCGAACAGAATCCTTTGGATATTTTGAATCTATTTTTTTAAACAAAGAATTCGCCCTCGGCTGGAATTGTCTGTTTGTCCTTCCGGTGTGGCTGAAAACCTGGTGGGATGTGTTCGGCGGTAATCAAGATCCGAAAATTCTAACGGGATATCGCCAGGGAAAACTCATCGGCGTTGCGCCCCTGGCTGTGGAAGGAAACATCGCACGGTTCATCGGGGGAGAAAATGTCTGCGATTACCAGGATATGATCGTGGCCCCGAACCATCATGGGGAGTTCCTCGGGGCCATCTTATCCCACCTGAAAGATAAAGGGATCCAATCCTTTGAATTGGGCGCCTTGAGACCCGAGTCCGTTACCCTCACACAACTCCCCGACGTGGCCCGGCGAACAGGGCACACCGTGGTGTGCGACCCGGCGGGTATAAGCTCCGAGATGGAACTGCCCGGTACCTGGGAGTCCTATCTCCAAATGCTGGAGAGCAAACAGCGCCATGAAATTCGACGTAAAATTCGGCGGCTCAACGAGGCAGGTCTTGTCCGGTTTCGGGTCGTACAGCGGCCGGAAGAGATCTCGGAACACATGGACATCTTTTTTTCTCTGTTTACGGCGAGCCGCCCGGATAAATCCGAATTTTTGACCGACGCCATGTTGTCTTTTTTTCTGCTCCTGGCCCGAAGAATGGCCGAGCACGGGTTTTTCAAAATGTCCTTTTTAGACATCGATGGGGTGCCGGCGGCCGGCGTCATGTGTTTCGATTACAACCATACAATTTTCCTTTACAATAACGGATATGATCCCCGGTTTGGCCGTCTGAGCGTCGGGTTGCTCAGCAAGGTATACAGTATCAAAGACAGCATCGAACAAAAAAGGCTCCGGTACGATCTATTAAAGGGCAACGAAATCTATAAAAAACGATTGGGAAGCACGCCGGTTCACTTGCATCGCTTAACCATCGACCTGGATGGATAATCGGGGAAAAATTAGAGGAAATGTCGGCCCATGGTGTTGAATATTGCCATGCTCAGTATTCATTCAAGTCCCATTGGAAAGTTGGGAACCCAGGATACGGGCGGTATGAGCATCTATGTTCGGGAACTGGCCAAAGAATTCGGCCGCCGGGGCCATTGCATCGACATCTTCACCCAGCACAATTCCGGCCGCCACGAACAGGTGGTGGATCTATATGACAACGTCCGGCTCATCCACGTGTCCGGAGGAACCCTGGGCAGTGTATCTAAAGACGCCCTTTATGCCCATTTGCCCCAACTTTTTCACGATCTGGAATCCTTTAAAGTCAAGGAAAACATCGAATATGATATCCTCCACAGTCACTACTGGCTCTCGGGAGTTTTGGGGGCCATGGCCCAGTCCGCCTGGGATATTCATCACCTGCTCACGTATCACACCATCGGCGCGGTAAAACAAGAGACCTGTCCGTCGGAGCATGAGCCTGAATTGCGGCTGACCAGCGAACGAAAACTGGCCATCGGTTGTGACGGCCTGGTGGTTGCCACCCAAAAGGAAAAGGAATATTTAAGGCGATATGATGTGCCGGGTGACAAAATTACGGTGATACCGTGCGGCGTCGATCTTCACCGATTCAAACCCGTGGACAAACCATCCGCCCGCCGGCAATTGGGGTTTTCCGGCGATGATTTCATGGTCCTCTTCGTGGGACGGTATGCCCCTGTAAAAGGACTCCACCGCCTATTGGAAATCGTTGGCCGGCTGACGCATCTTCCGGGTCTTCGGCTGGTCATCATCGGCGGCGACGGCCCCCACACGCCCATGTTTCGACAGCTAAAGGCTGAAGCGGCGGCCCTGGACATCCAAGATCGCGTAACCTTTGCCGGAAGGGTCGAGCAGGAAACCCTGCCCCAATATTACAGTGCCGCGGATGTTCTCGCCGTGCCGTCCTATTATGAGAGCTTTGGCCTGGTGGCCCTCGAAGCCCTGGCGTGCGGAACCCCCGTTGTGACGACACCGGTGGGGGCCATGGAAAAGATTGTAAAAGACGGTGTGACCGGATATGTGGCAAGGGATTCGGATCCAACCCATTTTGCCCGCCTCATCGAGGCCATATGGGTGAAACAGCAGCAAAACAGCCTGTCGCCGTCCAAAATTCGGGCGTCGGTGACGGAATTGACATGGGCACGATCCGCTTCTTTACTGCTCGAAGCCTACCAACGGGCCTTGCACGAACACTAGAAAATTTAAGAAAAGAATCCGGGCACCGAAGACCCGGTTTTCAGAACTCAATAAAAGAGGAGATTCAATGTGTCGGACAGATCAGAAATAATGATGATTACCGCCCATCCGGATGACGCTGAATTCGGTGCGGCGGGTTCCATTGCCAAGTGGACCCGGGAAGGTCGACGGGTTGTCTATGTCGTGTGCACCAGCGGTGACAAAGGCACCGACGATCCGGACATAACCCCCCAACAACTTGTGAAAATTCGAGAAAAAGAACAGAAAGGAGCCGCAGCGGTAGTGGGGGTCTCGGACGTGGTTTTTCTCCGATATCCGGATCAGGGTCTCGAAGATACGCCGGATTTCCGCAAAGCCATCGTGAGGCAAATCCGAAAGTACAAACCTGAAACCATCGTAACATCGGATCCATACCGGCGCTACATCTGGCACCGGGACCACCGGATCACCGGCCAGGTAACCCTTGATGCGGTCTTTCCCTATGCCCGAAACCTCCCGGCCTACCCGGATTTGATCGAAGAAGGGCTCATGCCCCATATGGTTCAAAAAATTTTGTTCTTCGGCGCTGAAGACGTCAATCTGCGTATCGATATTACCGAAACCTTCGACCTCAAGCTCGCTGCACTGCACTGCCACCAAAGCCAATTGGCCCAGCTAAATATTCCTGATCTGGAAAAAAGGCTGTGGGAGCGGTGCCGGGAAATGGCCCAAGGGGCTGATTTCGATCTGGCCGAAGCGTTCCATCAGGTCACGGTCCCCCTTTGATGGAAAGTTTGGACCCGTATTTCTGATATTCTCTTGAATTTATGGGGATTTTAGCAACCCATTCAATCGATCCCACAGCACCTCGGCGGTGGTAAAGCAGATGCCGTGAATCCCCAAGGCCTCAGCGGCCCTTACATGCTCTACGGTGTCGTCGATGAAGACGACCTCTTCGGGTTCAACCCCCAGCCGGGCGAGGGTCATTTCGAAGGCCGCCGGATCGGGCTTGACCACCCCCTCGTCGCCGGAGCAGAAAACAACGTCGAACAAGTGGCCGATATTCCAATCCGCCAGCCAGTTCACCAGACCCGGCGGCGAATTGGAGAGCACCGCCAGTTTGGTGCGGCCGTACAGAAGATGAATGAGTTCCGCCACACCGGGGTTGATGGCCTCATCGGCATGATACCGGCGACGAAACCCATCGATGTCTTCGGCAGCGTTCAACCCGAGTTCAGGTCCGATGGCATCCCAGAAGCCTTGGGCGGTCTTCCGGCCCAGCAGCGCGTCTTTCCAGGCGTTGCTGCCGAACATGATGGCGTTGATGGAGTCGGGGGCGAGCCCCAGATCTTTCTCGTATCGAGCAAACAGGGCGGTTGGCTTTTGGGCCGAGATGACCCGCCCGAAATCGAAAATTATTGCGCGTATCATAACCAGAGGAATCAACCGTTCAAAATAAAATCTTCCACCAATGAAAATGCGACATCGTCCGTGTATTGAACCGGCGGATGTTTGCAATAGTAGGCTGAAGGGGCTTCCAACACCCCCCCGATGTTTCTTTGAAGGGCCAGTTTGCACAACCGGATGCAATCGATGGCAGCGCCGGCGGAATTGGGGGAATCCTCCACCGAGAGTCTCAGCTCGACATTCATGGGCATATCGCCGAAAATCCGGCCTTCCATGCGAATAAAACATACTTTCTGGTCATTGAGCCAGGGCACATAGTCGCAGGGGGCAATATGTATGCTGCGGTCTTGGAGCTTTTTGCGCATAACCGCCTGAACGGCGGCTGTTTTGGATTCCTTTTTTTGATGGACCCGCTCCCTGTCCAACATATTGAGAAAATCGGTGTTGCCGCCGGTATTTAACTGATAGGTTCTTTCCAGTCTGGCCCCCCGTTTTTCAAACAGGTTCGTCAACGCGCGATGAACGATGGTTGCACCCATCTGAGATTTGATATCGTCGCCGATCAGTGGAATTTTTCGGGACTTGAACTGTTGGGCCCAAAAAGGATCGCTGGCAATAAACACCGGTATGTTGTTGATAAACCCGACGCCGGCTTCCATGGCACATTCCACATAAAACCGGGTGGCCATCTCCGATCCCACCGGCAGGTAATTCATAAGGATTTCCGTGCCGGAATCCTTTAAAATTTCGACCACGTCCCCTTGGGTCGGCTCTTTTTGATCACACGGCAAAAAGGTGTAATCCGGTTCGTACTGTTTCATGTGTCCGGCAACGCCGTCCAATTTTTTCCCCATGGACACCGTAACCCCTGCCCTGGGCATGGGATCCACAAACTTTTTGGTACAGTTGGGCAATTCAAAAATGGCCTCGTGAACGTCTTTGCCGACTTTCCTCTGATCGATGTCAAAGGCCGCGACCATCTCGATATCCCCCGGTGTGAAGCCGTTTATGGACCAGTTTAGAATCCCGATGGCGTCATCGGAATTTTTTCCCCTGTAATATGTAATTCCCTGCAACAGCGAACTGGCACAGTTGCCTACGCCGATGATACCGATTTTTATCGCTGACAATAGATTCTCCAATGATAGGTTGATGGTTATAGTGAAAACGTACACATTTTAACCGCATCACAAGTTGCAAATGATGCGCTTCAACGGATACTTTTGCAATACTTGGTTAATTTTTTCAATAGAAAATCCTCAAAGAGGCCATGATCTCCCGTTGCAAAAATTCCGGGAAGCCCATCGGTTCCTTCAATTTTTCACGAGCTTTTCATTTGAACTTCATAATTGATGAACTCGTAAAAAGTCTTTTGTGAGCGACATCGAGCAATTTTGAAGAAAGATTCATGATGCGTCTGACGTTAAAAATTGCAAGCTGTTTGAGGGCGTTAGCCCGAGTTCTTGCAATTTAGCCAGGCGCGTCATGAATCCCAAAATTGCTTGGGGAGTGAGCAAAATCAGACTTTTTACGAGTTCATCACAATTGTTTCACGTTCCGGGTCCATACGGAACGCCGATTCTCAGAATCTAATCGATTCCTAAAGATCCGGACGCTCGGTGCAGGGCATGACTCCGGGACCCGGCAGGGGTGCTTTCATGCAGCCTTTGGATTCCCCTTGGATCAGAGACGGTATGTCCGGGTATGCATATACGGTCATTGCATTATTTTGGGGCAAGCCCCCGGTATCGGCAGACGGTCCGTAGATGCTGTGGACGGCTCTTCGCAGCATTCTGAGCAGGGCCGTCTGCTCTCCCCGATGGTGGGCCGTATGGGCGATCCGTCTCAGCATAATCCAGGTTCTCCTCCGCAATGCATCAAAAAAAGCAACCTCTTTCTCCCACCAGGATTTGTCCTTTTCCTTGAGCATTGCCAGTCGTTTTTCCGAATCCTCGGCATATTGCTTGATGAATTCAATCCGGGTTTCCTTTTCGGGCAGCGGCGGTGCCCCCACATCGATGCCGAACATATTGCAGAACCATTTGTTTTCACCCATGCACTGATGGACCATGTGCTCCAGAGGATTCCGATCTTTTCGCTCCAGGGGGTGAGGGCGGATGAAAAGATCATCGTCCTCGAACATACTCCAAACGCTGAGGGTCTTGATCCGTTCGGTGTCATAGGCGTCCACCAGAAAATCATATTCCATTTTTGCCTCCTTCAGACTTCCATTTCCCTAGTATCATTTTTTTTATTCCCACACGGTTCGTTATGAACGTTGGGTATCACTCCCGATCTTGGAGCAGCCGAACCACCTTGAGAACCTGCTTCAATTTCTTCACGTTCCGACACGCTTTTAGGTCGTCGGCCTTTGCGATTTTCTCAACCAGTCCTTTGAGTCTTTGTTCTCCGTTGCTCAGTTTTTCAGCTTCGGCCCGGATGCGTTCCTGAAGGGCTTTGATCTGACCGACCCCTGAACCCGGGTCCCTGGAATCGGACACTTTTTTTTTAAATCCCAAGGACTCGAAATATTTCACCAGCTCCTCGAGCTCCGGAACGGTCATGTCCGCCGATGATCCAACCCCCCAATAGGCAATCACGTCCCGATATTCGTCATCTGAAAGGGGAATCTCTTTCTTGGCGATATGCACCAGGGCCAGCAGTCCGTTCCGCCGCTGTTTTTTATCTTCGTCTCCGGCGTTCATGGCCATCCTTTCAACATCCTCAAGCGGTTTCGAGCCATGGATTTCTTCCTTCTTAATTTGAGCGATTGTCGAGTTTGCCGAAGATGCAAGGCTTTAATTGCTATTTAACGGTCTAAAACAATTGATTCTATTTTACTCCGTCACTATTTAAAACGCTCAATTTAGGTTCCTTTTCCATTACATTAATACCCAAATTCGCAAAAGTCGAGGATGCATTGTCCCGGAATCGAGGCTTCGGGGCAGCCTAAACTTTCGTTAAATGGGGGTAAAAGTTTTCCGGGTTTTAAAAAAAAGATTGAAAATGCCACAATGTGGCATTATATTTCAATAGTGTCAAGTTTAATGCAGACACAAAAAGCACAAAAAAACCCTTCCGGTTGGAATTTGCCCTACCCAGCCAGAAGGACGTATAATGGAGATTCGAATAGGATGACCGCTCAACACGACAGGGTTCAAGATCCGGTTTGCAGCATGGACATAAATCCCGAATCGGCCCATCCGGTGAACGCGTACAAGGGACGTATCTATCATTTCTGTGCCGAAAACTGCAGATCGGTATTTGCAAAGAATCCGGAAAAGTATCTGAAACCAAAAGGGTTCTTCGGACGATTTCTCCACCGGATGGCCCAGTCCAATAAAAAGGCCTTCGGGTGCAAAGGACCCTCGTGTCACTGAGCCGAAGATAAAAGGAGGGATTGCCATGAAAGATACGGTAAGTTTACATTTGAAAGTCCAGGAACACTGTGACTGTTATGCAACCACAGACCCCCTCAAAGAGATGTCCCTGGTTAAAGATGACGCAGATACCCAGGAAGCTGCCTTGAAATGGCTGGCCTTGGCTGCGCTGCACGGCGTCAACAACAACGCTGAAAAAATTTCCATCACACGATCCGATGACGGAAATGTAACGGTAACCGCAACATACCGTAAAACCGACCTTCCGTCTCCCGGGGCCGAAGTCGCTGAAAAGATCATTGCAGCGGTGGCCGAAATTGCGCATATCGAGGGGGATGAAGGAAAGACCCCGCTGGCATTGGGGATCCGGGACAGCAGTATCGATCTGAACGTCAAACTCAAGGCCAAGGATGGCGGGAAGAAAGTCACCCTGAAATTTCCGGAATAAGATCTATCCCAGTGCCTAAAATTTTTTTTTCCGGTGAGGATTTCTTCAGCTCACGGGCTGCGGTCCGATAACGCGGATGTTATTGTTACGCACCCATACAGCTTTGCCTCCAGAATCCGCGCATGCAACATTTCTTTTTAACGGGCGCCGATGAAAATTGGACCGACGTATCCAGCTGTTCGATTTCCAAAAATTCATTCCTAAGCGACCGATGTGACAGAAACAGATATTGGCGCGTTTCGAAGTCTGCATCGCGGTATTCTTCTATAATTATTTGAATGTCTTTCATTTTTTCCCTCCTTTTAGAAAAGGTGCTTGGCCCTTTGCCGGGCCTTAATATAACGAACGTTCGTGCTTGATGGTTTTATTTTAATACGTTTTTTTGCCATAAAATTACCTTATCGTTGGTAGCTGTTTAGCAGGCGGATCAGAGCGGTTTCCTCGTGTTTTCGGGTTTCAGCGTCGTCGAGCAATTTATAGTACAAATGAAAACCGAGGAGAAGAGAATAGAGGTCAAAGGCAAACTGATCATCATCGATATCTTGTCTGAAATCACCCGCCTCAACGGCCGATCGGGCGATGCGTCGAAGACAATCGATCCATTCTTCCTGTTGATGCAGCAGAACATCCCTCACCTTTCCGGGTCGGTCACTGAAATCCCCGCTGGCAGAAACAAAAATGCAGCCTCCGGTCAATTCAGCCGTCCACTGAATCCAGTTGTCCACCAATGCCCGGATTCTCGGGATGCCGGCTTCGGCTTTAAGGGCCGGGACGATGACACCTTCTGAAAAAAGTTGCGCCGCGTAATTGAGTATCTCTATCTGAAGATTCTCCTTGGACTGAAAATGCCCGAACAACCCGCTTTTGGACATTTTCGTTGTCTTTGCCAGGTTTCCGATGGTCACGCACTCTAAGCCCAGCTGGCTGGCCATATCCAGACCAGCTTCCAAAACAGTGAGTTTTGTGTCCTTTCTTTTTGCCATGCCCATAAAATAGTACGACCGTTCGTATTTGTCAAGAAAAAAATGCAACACCGGCACAACTTTTTGAAAAGGCACCGTGCGTTTCCAATTCATAAATGAGCAATTTTTTTTCGGATCAAGGCCGCACAAGGGTTTTCGGTGAGGCATACTCCCTGTATGCCGCAGCCGGAAACCCACGGAGAACGCAGATCCGGGCAAAAAGAGCCATTTATGGATGGAAACTAGGCTATCTTGTCTGTATCGACCGGCAGGCCGTGACCGTCTTTGCCGGCATCCTCCCCGGAGTGGGCGGCTGGATGGATTTCCTGGACCGCTGCCTCCATGCTGGCGCTGCGTCCGACCATCCGGGCAGGCATCCGCGGAAACCCACTGATCAAGGCCACAAGGGTCGACGATGTGTAAGGCACCGACTGGATCAGCAGCATGATTACCCACAGGTGGGCATCCGGAGAATTCATGTTCGTGAAAAAGGTCACGGAAAACGCAGCCAACCACAAGACCAGCATGAACAGTATTTCCTCCCTGGCGGCCCTCAAAGCATGGGTCAGGGTATGGGCGGCTGCCATCTTGGGTGTTCGGAAAAAAGTTCGATTTTTGCGGAAAAGCCCTGTGAGCATGGCCCGGCCGATGACATGGGTCAGCGCCAGGCCCGCAAAAGCGGCGGCCATTGTCTGGCGGGGGCTTGTCCCAACCCGGGTCGTGTAGAGATGGAACAGCTTGATCATTTTAAAACAGAACAGGGACAGAGGCAATACCGCGAACATGATCAGCGGAGGGTCCACCGTGCGGGGTAGCCACACCATGGCCGTCGACCAGGCCAAGGCGGCAAAGTTGAAGACCAAATTTAAACCGTCGGCCATCCACGGAAGCCATCCGGCGATAAAGTGATACCGCTGTCCCCCGGTCAGACCGCTGTGGCCCAGCAGGGCGATCCGGTGGCGACGCATGATTTGGGTCGCCCCAAAGGCCCATCGGAAGCGCTGTTTTTTAAAATCGGCAAGGGTATCGGGCATCAGGCCCTTGCCGTAACTCCGGGAGACGTAGACCGCCTCATAGCCGCGTTCGAAGATACGCAGTCCCAACTCGGCGTCTTCGGTGATACACCACTCGGCCCATCCGCCCACCTCTTCCAACACCCGGCGACGAACCAGGGTCATCGTGCCGTGCTGGATGATGGCATTGCGCTCGTTGCGGGTGATCATACCGATGTAAAAGAACCCGCGGTATTCGGCATGCATCATGGCCTTGAATGTGTTGATATCGCCGTCACGATAGTCCTGAGGCGCCTGCACAATGGCCATACGCGGGTCGTTAAATATGGGGACGAGGTCCTTGAGCCAGTCCGAACGAACCTGGTAATCGCTGTCGATCACGGCAACGATCTTTGCATCCGGCGATGTCCGCCCGAGGGCGTAGTTCAAGGCGCCGGCTTTGAACCCCGCCAACGAATCGATGTGAAAGAATCGAAAACGCGGGCCGAGCTTTCGGCAATGGGCCTCGATGGGCTCCCAGATCGCCGGCTCCTGGGTGTTGTTGTCGACGACGATTACCTCGAAGTCCGGATAGTCCAGGGCCGCCAGCGAATTCAGTGTCTCGCCAACCATATCGGGCGGTTCGTTGTAGGTCGGCAGGTGGATCGAGACTTTGGGTCGCACCAACGGAATCGCTTTCTGGGGGATGAACACCCGGGTTCGGTAAAGCGTCCAGTGGGCCTCGGCCCACTCGTGCGCCTCGGCCAAAAGCATCAGCATAACGCCGATCAGGCCTACGAACAACAGCAGACCGACGACGATCATGTAGGGAGACAGGTACTGGCGACTGTAGTCATTGACGATCCATACTGCGGCCGTGGCCGAGGCAAAGGCGATGATGGCCAAAAAACTGCGCCCGCCCCGACGCAGGACACGTCTGTCGAACAGCAGCAGACTAAGGATAATCAAGGCCACCACCACGGAAAGACCGGCCAATGCCTTCCAGTGGGGGATACGGACCACCGGCGCCGTGAAGGGGAATTTGGGCTGCCGCTCCACATTATAGACCCCCCAGTATGCGCCCACTGCGCCTTCGGCAACCGCTTTCCAGGGCTGGTCGAAGGCCTCCATCACGTAATAAATGAAGTGCCGCTGCTCAGCCTCGTTCAAAAAACGCCTCAGGAACAGGGCCTCATTGGCAGTCGAGGCCACAGCGGACCGGAAGGTACGGCCGTTGCTGGGCCAGCCGACTTCGGCAATCACGATGGGCATACCGGGAAAGGTGCGTTGCAGCAGGTCTAGCTTTTCGATCACGTAACCCACCGCCCGATCAACGTGCACCCCTTCCCAGTAAGGAAGCATATGAACGGCGATATAATCCACGTGGCGGACCATTTCCGGATGTTTGATCCACACATGCCATGGCTCGGCGGTGCTCACCGGCTGCCAAGCGGCCTCGCGCAGATAGTCGAGGTAACCGAAGAGCTCCTCCTTGGGCACGTCGCCCCGGAGCACCACCTCGTTGCCGACAATCAGGCGAACGACGTTGCGATGGGTCCAGGCCAGCAGCTTGGCGGTTTCAACCTCCCGGAGGTTGCGCGGCTGGTCGTCGCCGATCCAGATCCCCAGTGCCACGTTGATGTTGTGCTCTGAAGCAAGATTGGGAATTTTGCCCAACGGGCCGTCGACACTGTAGGTGCGTACCGCGTAGGTTTTGCCGGATAACCGCTTAAGGTCCTCCTCGATCTCCTGCTCCGAAGGGTAGACGCCGGTGATGCCGTCCTGCCCGTCACGGAACGGGGAAAAAGAAAAACCCTGGATGCTCACCGGCCAGGGAGGCTCGGGAACCGGACGGTTGAAATAAGCCCACAAACTGACGGTCACCACCGTAAAGGCAATGAAGATCAGCAGGTCAGCAAAGATGGTGGAACGTTTCATAGGGTGGCATCCAAGTTACACTGCGTTCCGACAAGCTGCGGGGAATGCCTTCGCTGTTGCCGCTCACTTTTTTGAAAATGGAATACGTAAAAAATTTGCATGGTTCATTATTCGAATGCGTCACAATATAACGGCTGGTCCGGTATGCATGGATGATCATACCCAATATCCGGACAAACCGAGTTAAAATATCGAAAATAAAGCGCATTGTCAACAATCAAATTTTATAAAACTTCTTGCAATTTCAGGAGGTTTGGATTGATTTTTAAGCACGGTTAAAGGTTTGACCGTAGACACCGAAGAAAGCATTCGCCAGGCGCGCTCTGCACAACGTCCCGCAGTTCGTCCAGGACATAATACGCTAAATTTGGCACGGCATTAAAAGTTAAAATTTGTACAGCCCAAAAAGCTAACGAGTGTCCATCCACAAATTCGGTCTATCCCAATTAAAAAGAACTGCCCCCTGCTTGCCCCGTTAAATTCTTCGAAGAAGACAAACCCAGCGAATTTAACCGGGGACATCCGATCCTTGATCCCTGCCCTTTGCACCTGATCGCATCAACTGTTTTTGTTTCTATCAAGGGTCAAAAGCAGCTTGCAGCCTTAATTTCTGAATTTATGCTTGCCAAAGGAGAATTGATAGAAGCAGCATCGCTTGATGAATCCGTCTGTGATGATCCGGATGATGATAAATTCTTTGCAAGTGTAATTGCCGGCGAGGCCATGCTCATTGTAAGCGGTGATAAACATTTACTAGACCCCTGCTCTTTACCCACACCCGTATCGCAACACGTAACCCGCAACCCGCATCGCAACCCATAACCCGAAACTCGCAACCCGTAACCCGCATCCAAAAATTCCTTGACCGTCAGGGGGGATATCTGTATGCATATTTCTGAATTTACTTGAATATTTTGAACTAATCTCATTCTCGACCTGGGCGGAACTCGCCGATTCCGCTTGTCTTGTCACGCCGTTAAGTGAACAGTTCAACTCTCTTTAACGTTGTTGAGTTATTACTGTGTTCGGGTTTTAAGCTAATCAGAAAAAAACTTATAATTTTATAGGATATCCTGAAAGCTCCCCCGGGAATATCCTTGACATGTTACCCAGATTATGAGAAATGATAGTTGGAAAATTCATCTGTTATCAACTGGTTAACCTGCACATACGATCTGATTCTATTTTCCAATATTTTACTTGCTGTCGCCCGCAGTTGATTCAATCTTGGCTTGCCTTGTACTTTGACAATTAGATCTTATAAAATCCTTAAACATTTGGAGAGCATTATGTAATGAATTTAACCCCAATTCTAAATAGAGGTGGGGTTTTCTATTTTTATTGATACCGATTAGATATCACAAAGATAGGTATTGGCCATGCAATGGTAAGATAACAGAATTATTGGAAAGGAAAAAGATGAAACGCACACTCGCATTTTTGGTCTTGTTAGCTTTGATTTCCACACCGATTGTTGCAGAAGATCTGAAAAAAATGAGCTTAGATGACGCTTCTTTTATCAGCCCGAGGACCCAAACTGATCTAACAGTTAAAACTGAGGGTAAAGGCTCAATCAAGATTACAACCAAATGGCCAACAACCATTTATCTTGATGAGGTTACGGGTTTGAATATTGAAAATACAAAACTCATTTACAAAGCCGATGTCAAAAGCGATCTCGAAGGCGTCGCCTTTTTAGAAATGTGGGCACATATCGGAGGCAGTCAGTATTTCTCAAAAGGAATGAATGATCCGATAAGTGGGAAGTCAGACTGGAAGTTGATTCAGACCCCCTTTATTTTTCAAATGGGACAGAAGCCTGATAAGATCACTCTCAATATAGTTATAAATGGTATAGGAACAGTTTGGATCGACAATATTGTTTTGTCGAAGGAGCCTTTATAATGAGAAATACTATCATCTTTATTATTTTAGTAAGCCACTTTGCGTTATTTAACCTCAATCTTTTGTTCGCAGAACAGACAAAAGAAGAAAGTGCGATTCAAGCTGCTAAGGACTGGCTATTCTTAGTGGATGAGGAGAGATATGGGGAGAGTTGGGAAACAGCGGCAAGCTTCTTTAAAAATGCTGTTCAGAAAGAACAATGGATTACCTCTATGAATGCAGTCCGCAAACCACTTGGCAAGTTGCTTGTGAGAAAGATAAAAAACAGCCACTACATGACAGCCCTTCCTGGTGCTCCAGATGGAGAATATGTGGTAATTCAATTTGAAACATCATTTGAGAACAAGAAATCATCAATAGAGACAATTACGCCTATGTTGGATAAAGATGGAAAGTGGAGGACTTCTGGGTACTATATAAAATAGTATGATATTCAATCAGCATAAATTGGCTTCAAATTTGTGAGATATCTCCAAGATATTCAAAATTAACGATGCACGATATTCTCAATAAATCACGGATTCGGCCACAAAAAGGATAGACCCAAGATTTTTTAGTCCACCTTGTCTTTTGGGATGAGGAATGGTGGTTGAAAGCCGCAACGTCGGCAGGCGGAATAAAAGCAAACAATTAATTTCGAATAGGAGGCCATCATGTCAAAAAAAATCATTTTTTGTGCTGTTTTAGTGTTTTTTGCCCTCTCTATGAATGCGGCTTTGTCTGGTATGGAATATCCCCAAGAGTTGAACCTGGTCTCTGCTCCTTATCCAGGAGCCACAATCGTCCAGACCACGAACATTTCTGGAACAGTAATGGTGACGATGGAATCTAACGACAATCTGGATTCGATATTCGAGTTTTATAAAAATGAATTGCCGGCTAACGGCTGGACAATCACGGCCGAAACCAGACAACAGGGGCATGCAGGCCTTATAGGTGAAAAAGGATCGAACAATGGGATTGTTAACCTCGGTGCGGGTCAGTCCGGCAAATCGATGATTACAATAATGCTGGCCCCGAAGAAATAATCTCATTATTTTTTGAAAGTTTGGAATCAATACATTGCAACCTGGTATCACGGGCCCTGAACCCAATTTATTGGATAGCCTGAGCTTAGGGTTAAGCTCTGAGTCGGTAGTTTGTTGAAAGAGAAACCTTTCAACCAAAAGGCTTCAATGATAGCATAAAGTTGTTTGAAGTTGTTTGAGCAAAAGACTCAAGAATCACTATTAAGACCGGAAAGGAAGATACGAGTTCTCTTTAATAAAAAATTCCTGAAGTTTACCCACATCTCATGTCTGAAAAGATAGCGTTTAAGCGCAACATAGGGCTGTTTATGGCCGTTATGATCGGTATCGGCGCTATGATGGGCCCCGGTATATTTGGGTTAAAAGGTCCTTTTTGGGGTCAAAAGGGACCTTTTAAGACGATTTTAGGGCCTATTTTATTCTTAATTTGCTGTTATTATAGTTGATTACCATGGCCCGACCCCAAATGCGAATTGGTGGGCTCTTTCCCTCATTTTCCGCTCACAAAGGGCGTTGGTGATAAGAATCCCGGGATACGTTCGTGCAGAACGTTCATAAACCTCTTCTTATGGCTTCTATGTCCGCACTTCATGGTAAATTCGCCAAACCACGAGAAAAGACGAAACTTGCTAAGGTTTCTTTGGGGGCGTTGGTGTTGAGCGTGCACAAAATTTTAAGACTTGACTATCGGTCTATATTTGGTATCATATGAAGTCTGGAGGTGATAAAAATGAATATTACAAGTGACATAAAGTCTATTACTTATCTCAAGTCAAAGGCTGCCGATTTGCTTAATCAAATCAACAAAACCCATCGCCCCGTAATAATAACACAGAATGGAGAGCCGAGAGCCGTGCTTCAGGACCCTAAAAGTTATGAAAATATGCGCAATGCAATCGGCATATTGAAGTTGATTTCACAGGGTGAATCCGACATTAAAAATGGTAAGGCCAAGTCACAGGAGGATGTGTTCAAAGATTTAGAAAACTCACTGAAAGAAAAGATTAAATGAGTGACAACTTCAACATTGAATGGGCTGAAGTTGCAGAAAATGATTTAAAGGGAATCATCGAATATATTGCAGAAGACAGCCCTGCCAATGCATTAAAAATACTAAAAAAGATCAAACAAAAAGCATCCAGCCTTTACACCCTTCCTGAACGAGGACGCATCGTACCGGAACTCCGGGATCAAGGTATCTTGATATATCGTGAATTAATTATATCTCCCTGGAGAATGATATACAGAATATCAGAAATGAAAATTTATGTTTTATCTGTTTTGGACGCGAGGCAGAACATCGAAGATATCCTTTTGAAAAGATTGATTTATCCTAAATAATGTCCATCCATAAATGAGGATTTTTGCTCGAGATCAAGCCTACGCCCCGGAGGGGCATACGAAAAAAACAACCACAGAGAACAATGGGGACATCCTAGGATTTTATGCTTTTCATTGAAGATGAAATTGAATGGGGGGCCTCGATAAGTATTTGATTTTATGTAAGAAGAACTCTAAAAGTAGCCGTTTTTTTGGTCTTGAACTTACAATTTTGGGTCCAAAATAACAGGTCTAAGGATTATATTAAGAGATTTTTGCTTAAAAGGTCCTTTTTGGGGTCAAAAAGAGTCGTTTAAGACGATTTTAGGGCCTATTTTATTCTTCATTTGCTGTTATTATAGTTGATTACTGTGGCCCGACTCCAGGTGGATGGCAGATGGAGACCTTTTACACAGATGTTTCTCAGCCTCGGGCCAGGTTGACTGCGTTTTCCATCAGTGCCTTGACCGGTTCGAGACCGTAAGGCGATCCTTCTTCTATGGCTTTGAGAACGGTCCCTCCTCCGGTGAAAAAATAATACTTAGCGTCATCCATGGCGGCCAGATACAAGCCGGGACTGAGGTTCTTGAACTCCTGGAGAGTGTCACCTCCGCCGTAGAGCTTTTGGGCTTTCCAGTTCCGGTCGATGGTTTGATCCAATTCCTTGGAACCCTCATAAAAGTGCGGGGTAAACCCCATGACCGCATTAACTAAAATGGTCTTGGCCGAGCTGATAACGTTAGCTACTCCGGGAGCATCGAAAGATTCCGGGGCCACGTCGAGCAGGTATTGGTATTCCTCCCCCGGCTTAAAGTTTCTGATGTCGAGCGTCCGGAATTTGCCTTCCACACGCCCCTCAAGGGTATCTGACTCGACCACGAAGGGGAGCTCCACTATTTTTTTGTTCTGCCGGTCCTGCCGGACCAGTTCCTTGGCTGCCTGGATGTCATCCTCGCCGACCCCGGCCACCCGAACATCATATTTGGCGCACAAAAAAGTATTATAGATAACTCCGCCCAGCAAAAGGTGGTCAACCTTTTTGTAGATCTCGTTGAGCGGGCCGATTTTGGTGTCGTATTTGGCTCCGGCGACCACGGCAACGAAGGGGCGCTCCGGCTCCAAAACTTGCTTTAGAAATATGAGTTCCTTCTGCATAAGAAAGCCGGCGTAACCTGGCAAATACCGGGCGACGTCATAGGTGGAGGCATTGGGCTGCCAGGAACCGAATGCGTCATTTACAAAGACGTCCGCCAGACCGGCCAGTTGCAGGGTAAAGCGTTCTCTGGTTTCGCCGGCAGCCTCCTCGCCTTCGAACCAGCGCGTATTGGGCAGATAAATTCCGCCGATCCGGTGGGCGCGCAGGTCCCGGATATGCCAGTTGATGGAGGTATCTACCTGCCGGATACCGACGTCGGGATCAACCGGAAACCGAGGCACCGAGAATTTGGTGTGAAGTTTGCGTTCCAGATAGTCAACAATAGGCTGAATCGAAGTATTGTTTTCCACTTTGATTCGGCCGGTCTCTTTGTCCCTGGGCCGGCCCACGTGAGACATGAGGATAAGCCGTCCGCCTCGTTCCACGATGTTGTACAATGTGCCGATGGTGGCATCGATGCGGTAGGGATCATGAATCTCTCCATTTTTAACGACATTGTGGTCCACTCGCACCAGAACAAGCTTGTCCCTCAGGTCAGCGTTCTGGATGAGGGGCAAGCGAGGGTCTAATCCCGTGCTGTACATAACGATAACTCCTTATTTTTTAGCGTTGAATCAATTCCCAAAGCGCTTTTTTTGAGATATTCGAAAGAGGCATAGCGTCGGACCTTGATCAGCATACTAATCGGCAAATCTAATTGCCGTAGGTTCGAGTGAGAACGTTCATTTGACGAATCGACTCGCCGTCGCCCACCGATTTGTCGGCGCCGCGCCGAAGTCGGGGGCTAAGACTCGAGCTCAAGGAGATGATTCTCGAGAATCTGGTTCTTGTAATCCCAAGGTCCGTTAATCCCCTCGAGTTGCAGGTACCACTCGGCGGTCTGGACGAGCACCTCCGCCTCAATGGTCCCGCAGATCTGCCCTGAGATGACATTAACTCCATACCGGGCGGCCTCAGCCTTGAGCAGGTTGTATACGCGGTGAAGGGGTGTCTTCAGAGGGTTCGTTATCTCGCAGGACACCGCCACGCAAGCCTTGCCAGTCCGACGATGCGTCTGAGGCAGGCCGATCACGCCCTGGATGTTGGTAAAGCCTCCGTCCTTGCCGCGCACATAACTGGCCAGCTTTTTCGCGATCGATAAATCCGTGGTGTCCAGAACCACGTTAAAATAGGCGTCGTGTTCCTCCAAGGCACCGACGATGGTGGCTCCCGCCGTCGGATGCAACTTCGCCGGCCCGATGTCGGGAGCCCGCTCCGGATCCAGGAGGACGGCCTCTTTGAGCCCCTCGTAATTGCCCTTGCGGATGAAGGTCAGGCCCTCGTTCTCCGGGCGCCTTGCGTTCTTGCCGGTGAAGTAGATAGGCACGTCGAACCGCTTATGCAGCTCCCGGCCAAGATCCTCGGCGAATTCCTTACATTCCTCAATGGTAATGTCCTTGGCCGGGTAGATCTCGATGGTGTCCACGGCCCCGATACGCGGGTGGCGACCGTGCTGCTTCTCCATGTCGATGAGCTCGTAAGCCTTGCCGGCCGCGTCGAGCAATGCTTCTTTCATCGCCTCGGGGCGACCTATCACCTCGGCCGGCAGGCGGTCGAAGTCGGAATCGGGCTCGTACCCGATGAGCTTCACGCCGTCGCGTCCCCTCAGCTGGTCCATGATCGCCTCTATAACCTCTGGGCGGGTACCGTCACTAAAATTGGGGTCCGAGAGAATGTATTTTGCCATTTGCCTAACTCCTTTCGATAAGTGTTGTAATTTCTGAGGAATTATCAGGAATCGTCGTCTTCATCACCTTTTCTGGGCGGCGGTATGGTCAGTTTAAAAATCATCACAAAAAATATTGCAATCAAGCCGGCGGCACCCATCCGTCCAACGCCTTTTACACTGCCTGACCGGCCGGCAGAATCTGCAAGGTACTCGGTGGTGGTAAAGGTTTTATAGATATCATATACAGGATCTAGATTCACTGCCTTTTTTAAATCAACCTCGGCCCGTTCGCTCTCTTCCAATTCTCTGTATGCCTTAGCTCGTGTCGAATACGCCTTGCCGATGGTCCTTTTGTCGCCACCGATGTCGATTGCTCGGGTGGCATCCTGAACTGCAAGATTCAACATTGCCTTTAGACGATACGTTTCTGCGCGATAACCATAAGGTTCAGCGAACTCAGGCTTTAATTCAATGGCCCGAGTCAAGTTGGACAGCGCTGAATCATAATCGTTCTTTTTAAAATATGCCACTCCCAGCATTGTGTAGCCATTGGCACTGTCAGGGTTCAACTTGGTAACTTTCTGAAAATCACCAATCATTTCAGTGTAATGTTCCTGAAAATAGTAGAGCATCCCTCGTTTTTCATAGGCGGCAGACAACCCAGGATTCAATTCAATGGCCCGGGTGAAATAGTTTATCTTTGTGTTCGCCATGGTGCTTTCCAAGCCAAGGTTGTAAAAACGTTCGGCATCATACCCTCCCCAGGCTGGCCCGGCGATATAACACATTAAAACAATAATGGCTGCTAATAATTTTTTCATGATTCAACCTCGATCTTTCCAAATATCAATATCGCTCAATTGTTTTCGTCTAAATGATGAAAATTTTGCTTCAACAATATTTTCTGATGGTTATTTTAACACAAAGTGGTGCTTTTTAGGGGCTTGTCAATACTTACTCTGAAAAACAGAAGATAGTGAGGACCATCGGCGATGCGCGGAAAAAAAAGATAAAAACAGATCAGCGTTCACTGCCCGGGTTTATAGCACATGGGATACCGACTTATAATAAGGGTGATTCCTTTAATATGAAAAAAACTTCACCGATTATGTAGTTTACAACACAATTTCACACCTTTTTCTGTGATTTAGCGATACGCTTCGGACGCTGCAATTAAAACAAATGCATAATTAACAGGTTGTTACATTATAATTGATTGTATTTGTACGATTTATGCATATATTAATGGGAAATATTCATCATTGATTGGTGATTAATCGTAAATCCCAACAATAAAGGAGTTATCAATGAAAGAGCGACGTCTATATAAAAGACTTTCGGAGAAACTTCCTGTAAGACTGGAGGCCATAACGTCAAGCAAAATAAGGGTTCTTTATGACAAAACCAAAGACATATCTGCCGGCGGGATATTCATTTATACCAAAGAGGCCTCTTATCTTCCAGATGATACGAGGTTTATTATAGACCTCACCATCCCGAGCAAAAATAAGAAACTGAAGAATTTTGAAAAATGTGCGGGGACTATGGTGCGTTCAACGCCAGAAGGGATAGGGATTCGTTTTAACAGACCCGCAAAACTATTGATTTAAACCTCCCTTAAATTATCAAAGCGCATTGCCCCTGTCATTCCGGCAGGGGTTTTTTTGTTCATAAAACAAAAGCGCCGGAGGGCTTTTTCTCGATCCATAGCAATGAACCGCCCGCAACGTCACCGCTACAGTTGCTATTTTTGCTGCATAAATATCAGGTCAAAATAGTGTGATATCGTTTTCCCATACGGGTCAATCCTTATTCGGAGACGTGTTTTTTTGCTGTTTTATGGATTTTGGATAGATGTAATCGGTTGGAATTGACGTTGACTCGACGTTATGGCAAGATCTGCTATTAACAAATGTCTCTGAAATAAAACTGCTACGTTAGATGAGGGAATTAACATGTTCTGCATAATCGGAAGCCCGTATATCCTGAAACATTCCTCTGTGATGTGTAGACATGGCTGACACTTCCTATTTCCGCCTGCAATTTATTGTCTTTGCGCTGGTGGCCGCCTCCTTCACGAACATTTATATCACTCAACCTGTATTGCCTGTGTTGCAGGATGAGTTCGCAACGGACATGGTATGGGTTTCTTTCAGCGTATCTGCGGTTATCCTCGGCATCGCAATATCCAATCTTCCCTTCGGTTTTTTGGCAGATCGGCTGCCGATCCATCCCATTATTTTAACCGGCGGCGTTTTGGTGGCTTTGGGCGGTTTGGTTTGTGCGGTGACAAAAGACCTTTGGGTTTTAATTGGAGCACGGTTTCTCCAAGGTCTCTTCATCCCTGCCTTGACCACCTGCCTTGCAGCCTATCTGGCAAGGGTTCTTCCGGCAGCGCGGCTTAACGTGGTAATGGGCTCATATGTTTCTGCTACGGTGCTCGGTGGATTGGGGGGCCGGTTGCTGGGTGGCTGGATACACCCGCCAACGCACTGGCGCCATGCTTTCGTATCGGCTTCGATTCTCATCCTCATTGCAACATTCACTGCGTTTCGGTGGCTTCCGCGCACTTTAATTGAAAACAAGCAGCAGCATGTGACCATCAGTTATTGGGAGCTGCTAAAGCGGTGGGAGCTTTTACTTATTTATTTCTGTGCCGCAGGCAGCTTTTTTATTTTCTCGTCGGTTTTCAATTACTTGCCGTTTCGGATGACCGCGCCGCCTTTTGGTTACTCCACCGAACTCACCACACTCCTTTATCTCGCGTATATCGTAGGAATCTTTATGGGGCCGACAGCCGGTCGAGCCGGTAACCGCTTTGGAACCGGGAACACGTTACTGGGGGGTGTCGCCGTTTTAGGGGTTTCATTGATGCTTATCCTGCTGCCTTCGATTACTGCGGTCGTACTTGCGCTTTTAGGTGTTTGTGCCGGGTTTTTCAGCATCCATGCCGCGGCGGTGGGTTCCCTTAACCGTAAGCTTTCCAGCGGCCAGGGGCGTGCGAATGCGCTTTATGTGTTGTTTTACTACATGGGGGGATGGCTTGGAATAACCTTGTCCGGATTTGCGTATAAACAGGGAGGTTGGCGTGCGGTGATATATATTTGCTTGTTATTTTTGGTTATTCCATTGAGCGCGGGAATTGCAGAACGTAAAAACAGACGCCGCCGAACATCCCCATGAACCGGATGCTCGTATTTTTGTGACAGGGGGCCTTCACCCACAAACTTTTAAGGATAGGGGGCGTTCGTGCAGAAAGTTCTTGAGGTTCAATATTGAATATGAGAGCTACAGATTATGCCAAGGTTAACCGGATTAGATGCCCCCGGCGTGTTCCACCCTGTCATGGGTTGGGATATTGAACAAGGCACCCCCATGCGCCCGGCCGTGTCCAAAAGCTTTAAGTGAAACAGGATTAAAATATGAACCACAGTAAGGAAGTCCTTGTCTTTAGCGAACGATTCGACCGACACAGTTATGGCCCCAATCACCCTTTGAAGGTGGAAAGGCTCCAAATAACCATGGATTTGATCGAAGCCTATGGATTGTTCGATAACCCCGATATGCCATGGGTGGAAGCCCGGGAGGCCGACGAACAGGACGTGCGCCGGGTCCACACTGCCAAATACCTGGAAGTCCTCCGTCAGGCCAATTCCGGCCGGCCGCCGGCACAATCAGCACAATATGGCCTGGGGAGCGGCGACAACCCGGTATTTCCAGGATTATATGAATGGTCCCTGCTGGTCACCGGAGCGACGTTGGAATGCATCCGCCAAGTCAGATATGAGAATCGCCGGATCGCATTCAATATTGCCGGCGGGTTGCATCATGCGCGAGCCGCCCGAGCCTCCGGATTCTGTTACCTAAATGATCCGGCCATCGGAATTGCTCGAATGATCCAGGATGGTTTGCGCGTTGTTTACCTGGATTTAGACGTACATCACGGTGACGGCGTTGAAAGGGTTTTTTATAACACGGACCAGGTGTTGACCATTTCCATTCATCAACACGGTCACACCCTTTTCCCCGGCACCGGATTCCCCGAAGAAATGGGGCAAGGGCCGGGCCTTGGTTTTGCCGTCAACATACCTCTGGCTCCCAGCACCGATGACGATCTGTATCTTCGGGTGTTTAAAGAAACGGTTCCGCCCTTGGTGCGTGCCTTTGACCCTAATGTGTTGGTAACCCAGCTGGGAGTGGACACCTTTACAACCGATCCTTTGGCTTCCCTGAACCTCACAAACCAAGGTTTTTGCAAGCTGATTCGAGAGATCAAGTCCTGGGGACTTTGTTGGGTTGCACTGGGCGGCGGCGGATATAACATCATGAACGTTGCACGGGCGTGGACCTCGGCCTGGGCGATAATGAAAGGGGTTGAGCTGTCCGACGACCTGCCGGACGACTTTATCAGCAAGTACCGGCACTTGCTGGGGAAAAACCTGAAACTTTCGGAACCAGCGTCTCTGATCAGCTCCGTCAGCCGTGAAGCCTATCAACAAGCCCGCCAGCTGGCCGATTCGGTTGTCGCCTGGATCAAGGAAAATATTTTCCCGAGGGTGGATGCCTGAAAGGATTCACGATTTATCAATGTTGATCTCACTTTCTTTGGTCTCAAAAAGAGCAACAGGTTCGCTGTCATTCACTAATCGGATTTCATAACTGCCCATACTTTTTTCAGTGAACCTTGCAGCCATTCTCAAAAGCACTATGGCAATCTGGGAAATTGTCCGGAAAAAAATCCACATACCTGGAAAATTGTCGGACGAATTCAGCTTCAAGGTAATTCATACAGGTGGATGATTCATCTTGATTTAGACAATTTTCATAGTGATTTTATTAATTCTCGTGTTATCATCCAATCATGATTAAGAAAAAGTAGTTTGCTGAAAACTTTTCTCATATATTTAGGTGGAGACCATGAACGCTCATATGCTGAAATCATTACCGAATTTTCTCGAGGTACTGGGTCTTGACGAGGAACCCATGGGGCTTTTTTATACGGATAAAAAACCAGCCGAAGGCTTTTCACCCAAACGAATCGATTTGCCCACCCGGGAAAAAGAAATAAAAAACGAAATTGACTGGCAGACGGTGTTCGGTCAATTTTCCTGCGTGATGGGCCACATCTGGCGCGCTCGTAAAAAAAAGGCTGCGGCATATTTTTCTGCCGAACTGTTCGGATGTCCCGGAGGCGCCTTCTGGCTGGGGTTTAACAAGCCGCAGACAGAAACCATTATCAATTACGTTTCCACCGGCATTCCGAACTGGACCGAGGGCGAGTTGTACTGCGATTCACCTGACGAGCTTAGGCGAATTTTCGAATTTGTTGACCCTCGACCGGCACCCCATAAATTTTGTATTGTAAAATCCATCAGCAAATTTTCAGATGATGAAGTACCGGAACTGGTCGTATTTTTCGCACGTCCGGAATCTCTTTGCGGGCTGCACCAGCTGGCGGCTTTTGTGACCCATGATCCCGAAGTGATCGTGTCGCCATGGAGCGCCGGATGCGGGAGTATTGCGGTCTGGCCGCTGCACTATTTATCAAAGGGACAAAACAAGGCGGTGATTGGCGGCTGGGACCCTTCTGCCAGAAAGTTTTATAAAACCGATGAGCTTTCGTTCACGGTCCCTTATCAGATGTTTAAAGAGATGCTCAATCGCTTTGGTGAATCTTTTCTAACCACAAAGACGTGGGCAACAGTTCAGAAAAAGATCCTTCGGACTAAAAAAGCCTGGGGTGAAAATCCTCAGTAAAAACTGTCACCTTAAAACTTGAAGCATAATTGCAGATAACAAGCTTTTTTCATTACCAATATAAAATATCTCTCGATAATTTTCATGAAATATTCGGGTAATCCAATAAAAGGAGCCTGTGATGAAACGCTTTTTACCATTTGTCAAAAACGCGACGAAATACCTGCTAATGTTCGTTTTAATCCTCTTAACCTTGTCTGCCTGCGCATCCCGATCTTATATCAAGGTCAATTACCAGTTGCCGGATAAAATTCCGGTTAAGCCGGCGATAACAGAGGTCCGGTTGAGCGTGGTGGATCAGCGGAACCATCCGGATCCGTTGAGCGCCAGCGCCCGGGAAAAGCTCAAAAATTTTCGCGGTAACT
Organism: uncultured delta proteobacterium; assembly: GCA_963790095.1. Taxonomy (GTDB): domain Bacteria; phylum Desulfobacterota; class Desulfobacteria; order Desulfobacterales; family UBA11574; genus JAAXQD01. The sequence continues at coordinate 204,102 of CAWBNO010000019.1, forward strand.
ATATGCTGATCATGGCGCCCAAAGGTGAAAACGCCCCTATGGAGGGGGTTTACGATCTTAGCACCTTGTTTGAAACGGTTTTCCAAAAACGCTTGAGTCAGATGGGAATCCGGGTGGTTGATTCCAGCTCTCGGCAAATCCCGGAACTGGAAGTGGCGATTACGCTCTTTCAGCTCGATCTGCGAGATTACAAATGGCACTTCCGGATGAACTATGCCGCCAGTCTGGTGAAAGATGGGAATGTTCTTGTAAAGAAAACATTCAGCGGAGAAGCGGAACGGATTGATGTCCCGGGTGTGGATGATTCTGGAACCACGGTAAGCGAAATGTATGCCGACTTGATCAATCAGCTGGATATTGGGGCACTCTTGACCCAACTACCCCCTGCATAGCGGAAGGTTTTCCATTAGGGTGCCGCTTTACCGCCCGGTTTTATTCACAAAGGTGTTGTAAAAAATAATTCATCTGCTGGTACCACCAGGGCCAGTCGTGATTCACGTCGTAGCCCCAGAAATCGACCCAGGCCGGAATCGATCTTTCTCTAAAAAGGGCATCCAGAGAGCGTGTGTCGGCAACGGCTTCCTCTTCCCAGGCGCCTTGACCCACGCAGACAATGATTTTACGGTGCCGGTAGCGATCCAGATACCAGGGATCATTGATTCCCGAAAGATAGTGAACCGGAGAATTGAAGTAGACGGCAGGGATGTCGGTGGCCGAGAGTCCAAACTCGGCCCGATCCAGACGATAGAGGCCGCTTAAGGCGATGGTGCCGTCGAAAACATCCGGATGCTTGAGGAAAAAATTCACGGCGTGATAGCCGCCCATGCTGCAGCCGTTGGTCATCGCCCGTTCATTCGGTGAGCTGCAGTGGTCGCGGATAAACGGGATCACCTCTTCGACCACATACCGGTCAAAGGCTTCGTGCCGCGCATTTCGATCCGCCGGTAAAGCAGCGAAATTGTACCAGGACTCTGCGTCGATGCTGTCTATGCAAAACATCTTGATCTTGCCACCATCGATGAACCCGGCAACGGCGTTGATCATTCCCATGCCTTCATAATCAAAATAACGGCCGCAGGAGCAGGGGAAAACGATAAACGGTTTTCCCCAGTGTCCGTAAATTTTCAGGGCCATATCCCGATTCAGGTTCGGGCTGAACCAGTGGTGCTCTTCAATGTGCATATTTTAAATTTCAGTTGCGTGGATGTAATTAATGATCTCAAAGATATCGTCTGATTTTGCGGATCTGAAAATATAGCCGATATCACCTAGGGCACTGCTGAACACGCCGGGAACGCTGGCCACCTGGACCATGAAGTCACCATAACGGGTCATGATGTCCGTATGTCCGTGACGATATTGCTGGTTGTTTTTGCGGCTCGCGTAGCAGCAGTGATGCTTGCGGGTATAGGGAAGTTCCGTGCGCCGGTGCACCAGCAGTTCGGCCCATACCCGATAAATATCGATGTCACAGGCATAATTGAACATGTCGGTGGTAAAGCCGCCCGGCGGGCGCATGTTCACTTCCAGCCCTGTATAGGTGTCTGGGGCGGTTTGAAAAAATTCGATATGAAAAAAACGTTCACTCACTTCGAACGCCTGTATGCACCGACGCCCCAGCGCTTCCAAAGTCGGGGGAATCTCCCGCAAAGAGTAGTAATAGATGTGGCGCCCCTCGTTGACCGTTTCCATGATTCCCTGACTGAACGTATGCGCGGTGTAGAACACCAGGTTGCCCTTGCGGTCGGCCAGTCCGTCAAAAGAATAAATGGTGCCGGAAATGAATTCTTCCATCATGTATTCCACTTCCGGCTTGTCGGCAAAAAACGTTACCAGATCTTCATCACTTTCCAGGCGATAGGTATCCAGAGCACCCACCCCTGCATCGGGTTTGGCCACAACCGGATAGCCCGTCTCGCGGATCAACCCCCGGGCGTCTTCCAGGGTGTGCACCACCCGTCCCCGGGGCACCGGCACCCCGGCCTCCCGAAATTTGTCCTTCATCCGGGATTTGCGGCGGATGCCGTCAATGTCCCGGCCGCGAATACCAACGATATTGAAATCGTCCCGTATCCGGGCCTCGGTGCTCAACCAGTACTCGTTCAGCGATTCAAACCGATCGATCTTGCCGTACTTGTGGGTGAAAAATCCGCAGGCCCGCAGCATCGCATCGTAGTCGTGCATATCATCGATTCGAAAGTACTCTGTCAGAGAATCACGCACCTCGAGGTCCAGGTGATCGTTCTGGGCATCTCCGATTCCCAGGACGTTGGCCCCGGCCTGTTTCAGATGCCAGCAAAAACGGTGGTACTGGGGCGGAAAGTGAGGTGAGAGATATACAATATTCATGGTTTTTCCTTTAAATTCATTTTCTCCTTAGGGTTTTTGCAGAACAAAATCCGCCATTCGGAGTATTTCCGATTCGGATGTCGATCTTAAGATGTACCGGTATTTCCCCATGGCGTTTTGAAAGATGGGGGGGTTTTCGGCATATTCGACCAGGCAATCGCCGAATGCGGCCAGAATGTCGGAATGGCGATGCACATACTCCCTATCCCGCCGACCCAGGTAGCAGCAGTAATATTTTTTTTCAGTAGCAACGGCCGCATCGCCTCGGGCAATCATACGGGCATAAGCGGCGTATAAATCATCATCTACGCTGTAGTTCATCATATCCAGAATCGCACCGCCCGGTGGCCGGCAGTTGATTTCGATGGGCATATAATCGTCACCAACCCTAAAAAACTCAAAATGAAAGAACTTTCGGCGAATGTCAAACAGCTTCGTGAGCCGGCTGCCGATCTGCGACAGTTGGTCGGGGATGTTGCGGCTGACATAGAAAAAGGTGTCTTTACCCAGGACGTATTCCAGAACGCCCTCTCCATAAATGAGCGAGTTTTCAAAGAGGATGCGCCCGTTGCCATCGACCAGGCCGTCATACGTTATAATCTTGGCGTCAATAAATTCTTCCATCACACAGTCACCGTTGATTTCCGGCAAAAGGTGCCTGAGCTGTGCTTCATCGATGACCTTGTGGATTCCACTTGCACCGACCCCCTCATCCGGCTTTAGGATCAAGGGATACCCCAGGTCGTCTGCCAGTCGGAGCCCGTGATTGAAATCCGCAATCCGTTCACCCCTGGCAACCGGCAGCCCGCTCTCTTTAAAAAGCTTTTTCATGACCGACTTTTTTTTGAGCCGGTTCAGGTCGTTCGGCTGAATCCCGTCAATGCCCAATTTATGATTGATAAAGCCTTCCAGCTGAAGCCATTGTTCGTTATGGGACTCAACCCGGTCAAAATTCGGTGACATGCCAAAGGAAGCTTTGACCCTTAAAAGGTCCTCGAGTGCATTTTCGACGTCCGCTATTGAGCTTAGATTTGCCTGGACATACCATTTCAAGGCCGAACGCAATTTTTCGGGCATGAAATAAAAATCAGCTTCACCGATTCCCCAAACGTTGACGTTCATTTCGTCCAGTTTCAGGACAAAATTGGCATAATTCGGTGGAAATTCCGGGGAAAGATATAAAAAATCCATGGTCTGCGCGCAAAATTTTAAGGTTCAAGACAAACGATTACCTTTTTACGACTAAAAGAAAAGAACCGTCTATCTGCCCTGGCCATCCGGTTTTAAATAGTCCGGATAGACCGGCTCGAACATCAGAGATTTAACATGGTTTGACAGGTCATCGGGTTTCGGGTTCGTTGCAAGGCCTCTTTTATAAACCACCTCCGCTACAGCGGTGGCAATGTGTGCTGAAACCGCTCTGATTTTTGTCAACGACGGATAAATGCATCCGATGTTATAATCTTCTTCTGATACGAGTTCAGCCAACGCTTTCGCAGCAATGAGGAACATCTCATCGGTCACATGCCTGGCTCCTGTCGCAATCGCCCCCAACCCCACACCGGGAAAAATATAAACGTTGTTTCCCTGCCCCGGCACATACCTTTTGCCGTTGAAGGTGACAGGTTCAAAAGGACTCCCGCTTGCAAAAACAGCACGTCCCTGGGTCCATTGATATGCTTCTTCTGCCGTACATTCGGATTTGGAGGTCGGATTCGACAGGGCAAACACGATGGGTTTTTCATTGTGCCTTGCCATGGCTTCCAGTACCGGCCGAGTAAAGGCTCCATGCTGACCGGATACGCCGATAACGGCGGTCGGCTTCAACGTTTCAACTGCAGTAAGAAAATCAGGAACGAACGCATGATCATGGGCATAGGAACGCTTTTGCCTGGCTAATTTTTCACGGCTTTTTACGACCAGACCTTTGGAATCCATATACCAGCACATGTTCCGGGCTTCTTTTTGAGATATGCCCTGGTCTGTGACGGCAGAAACGATGAGATCGCCGATTCCAATGCCCGCTTCCCCAGCACCGAGAAACAAAATTTTCTGGTCCTTTAGATTTTTTTCTGTCATTCGCATGACCGAGTAAATTCCCGCCACCGCAACACTTGCGGTGCCCTGGATATCGTCATTAAAACAGCAAATCCGGTCTCGATATTTTGCCAGCAACCGGAATGCATTGCGGTTGCCGAAATCTTCAAACTGAATCAGCGCCCGGGGAAACGTTTCTCCCACCGCCATGACAAATTCTTCAATCAGTTCATCATAGGTCTCATCATAGGGTCGCGAATTCTGTAACCCCAGATAAAGCGGGTCATTTAACAATTTTTCGTTGTTCGTTCCGACGTCAATACACACGGGCAAACAGGATAAGGGATGGATACCGGCACAGGCGGAATAAAGGCAAAGTTTTCCCACGGGGATGCCCATTCCGTCAACCCCGAGATCCCCGATCCCGAGGATTCTTTCGCCGTCGGTGACCACGATAATACGAACGTCTTTGTGGGGCCAGTTTTTTAAAATTTTGCGTATCCGTCCCTTGTTATTTGCTGCAATATAAAGCCCGCGGGCTTTCCTGAAAATATGCGAAAACTCCTGACATGCCTGTCCCACCGTAGGGGTATAAATGATCGGCATCATTTCTTCGAGGTTCTCTTCAATCACTTTATAAAACAAAGTGATATTGCGATCGTAAAGCGCCATCAGGGTGATATATTTTTCAAGATCGGTAGTTTTTCTGCGGACGCTTTCCAACACCTTGGCACATTGCTGTTCCATAGTCAGAATCCGTGGAGGCAAAAGTCCCCGAAGCTTTAGTCCGTCTCTCTCCGCTTCAGTAAAAGCCGTCCCTTTGTTCAAAAACGGATCCTGAAGCAGTTTCAGGCCCACAGGTAATTCTTCTGGGGTGTTAGGCATCTCCGTGCTCCTTTCTCTATCGCCAATTGACGCGGATGCTCCATTGAAAATCGAAGAAAAATCTGGAATAAATGACAACATGTTATTTGGTTTATTGAATACACCACCAAACAGCGTTGCACCTATGCGTTGAATTCACCGGATGATTATCGAAGTATGTATAGCGATACAGTGGCCTATCCCGCTGTTGGCGCCCGATAATTTTGCGTTCATTCAGGCGGAGATGGTGTCCTTGCCAGACGTGGAGCAACATCCCGGGCAGGTCTTTATTCTTCACTTTTCATTAGATTCTGTCAAGAACGAAGATCCGCCCCTCTTGTTTTTTTGTCGAGGCAACTATCCATAATGTTTGAAAATTGTCCCATGGAGCGGTTCCAAAGATTGAAAAACACACTGCCGTAATAATCTGGTTTTGGGAAGCCCGGAACAGGCATAATTTTATCGATCTTGAAAGGGTACAAAAAACAAGTTTACCCGCATATTTCATGAAACAATAAGACTATGTGCCGTCTTCAAATTTACATCCCCGTAAGAGTTCTTCCGGTGTAATCATGTAAAGTGCGTCCAGCATCGCTATCATGAAACTTCCCGGGGCAAAGGCAATTTTTCCGGCAACTTCTCCGGCCAGCCCGAAAAAGGCCAGTGCCGTGGCCGTTGCACTGACGGGGTCCTCGTCCACCGACAGGAACGCGCCAACAGTCACCGTAGCCGTGCAACCGGTTCCGGTGACATATCCCATGAGGGGATGACCGTTTGAGGCTTGTATCACCTTTTTGCCGTCTGTGATTAAGTCTGTGGGACCCGTAACTGCAAGAACGGTTTCAAGTTCGCCGGCGAGAATTCTTGCGGATTCCGCGGCAGCCTCCACCGAATGAATCGAATCAACCCCCCTGGTTTTTGAATCGTCCTGTCGGAGGGATAAAATCTCTGATGCATTCCCCCGAATGACGCTGACCCGGGTTTCCCGGATGATTTTTTTTGCGGCCCTTGTCCTGAGGGATGTTGCACCAGATCCCACAGGATCGAGTATGACAGGCGTTTTCAATTCCGATGCCTTTTTCCCGGCTTTTATCATCGATTCGATCCAGTCATCGGTCAGGGTGCCGATATTGAGAACCAGCGCTCCGGCATAGGATACCATTTCTTCAACCTCATTGGGAGCATGGGCCATCACCGGTGACGCTCCCATCGCCAAGAGGGCATTTGCAGTGTAGTTCATTACCACGTAATTGGTGATATTATGAATCAATGGCTTTTTCTTTCTTATTGCTGCCAGATTCCAAGCAGCTTTTTCTGATAAACTTTTCATGTCTTACCTCACAATCATTTCAAATTGAGGCTGTCAGAACGCCGAATAGGTATTAAATCCTTGCCGAAAAGGTTGCTGAAAGGTACAATGTTTCTATGGATGAACTTCGGTCAGGGGGCCAAGCTTATCCATTTCACATAACAACCTTTTAATTTCAAATACATCACTACTCGCCATGGAGATAGTTCATTTACTATACTAGATTATTGGACTTTTTAAAGCATCAAAAACAAATCTCTTTAAAGTATTTCGTTGGCTTGTCCGTTGCTATTTTATTTGGGATCCTGATTTTTGGGTTAAAACCCAATGGTTTTAACTTTATCAACGGTGTCAACTGGATCACAGATCAACCCGGCCTTCGTTTTAGCAGATATGGTATCGCCTATACGGATCCCTTTTTTGAGTTTATTGAAGATCATATTTCCAAACCAAATTGTTTTTCCATAGAAATCGCCTTGAGACCGGCGGGGAATAAAACAAAAGGAACCAATTTTATTTTGGCACTCCATAACGGAAGTGATCACAATCAATTAATAATGTGGCAATATCATTCATGGATAATTTTTATGAACGGAGATGATTATGATCATAGTCGGAGAACCAAGAGAATATCAGTGGACATGGTTCCCCTGTCCCCAACAACACGATTCATAACCGTAACCTCGGGAGAAGAGGGCACTGAAGTCTATTTGGATGGCCAGTTTGTCACTCGGAAGAAGGATTTAACACTTAAAATACCAAGTGGCAAAAAAACCAGACTTCTTTTAGGCAACTCCGTATATGGAAAGCAACCCTGGCATGGTGATATTTACGGTTTGGCATTCTACGGATATCCCCTTACTGCTCAGGATGCCGCATCCCACTTCGATCGGTGGGTTCAAGTCCGGAACTTTTCGTTTGCAAATAAAGAAAAACCCTCTGTGCTATATGTCTTTGATGAAAATGTTGGCGAAAGAGCCCTTGACCATGCAGGTGGAAACAACCATCTCAAAATACCATCGAGGACGCACCTGTTACAGAAAAAAATTCTGTTCCCCGCACGCATCCCGTTTAAGTTCGACAGAAGTTTCTATATAGATAGTATTTTAAATTTATTGGGCTTCATACCGTTGGGTTTTATCCTATCCGCAACTTTCGTTAAACTTGGTGGGACTTTTGAAAAGCATGATGTCTTGATCGCAGTTTCTTTATGTTTTGCGGTGAGCTTGTTCATCGAAATTTTTCAAGCATGGATACCCTCGAGAGATTCTTATATGCTGGACCTAATTTTAAATACATTGGGTGCCTTGGTAGGGGCGACCATGTTTAGATTTTTAATCTTGGGGACCCATAGAAAAAGAGCATTGTAATCCAGTATCGTTATTCATTGATTGGAGTTATTGTTTGTGAGTCCCCTTTTAACGTAACGTATCGGGCTTATTCCAGGGAAATTTTGATAATCTATCAATTTCAGTTTGAAATCAATTGGGTCATGGGGTCATGCAGAAAGTGCCGTGAACCGGGCAAACCTTGATCATCGATTACTTACCGTGTAGGCCCCGGTCGTCGAGGCGTCGGCAACAGTCTTTCCGGTCAAAACGACGGCAGGATCTGGGTTTGATATGATGAATGGCACAAAAAAAGCGCGGTTCACCAAAATACTGAAACAGAAACGGGCAGAGCTGTTGATTTTCAAGTGTTTCACCGGCAAGGAACTCAATCCAGTGATCCGGATAGACAACCCCTGCCGGGGGCTCCGGCGGTACGCCCCCGATCTGACAGCAGACGCCGCAAAGGGTGCACCACTGGCCGGAAGGGAGGCGGTGACGGGTTTCGTCCACGGGTATGCAGGTAACGGTGTTCGGATCAAAAAGGCTCTGAATGTCGTGGCGAATCCTTAAAAAGGCTTTCGCCCATGCCACCAGTTCCCGGCCCAGGCTCGGTTCCAAGTCCCATCGACCCTTGTTGATAAAAAAGCGCATGCCCACCACATCGGCGAATATGCTCTGTTCCAGCATGCCCAGGGGAAAGTAGGGATCCGGTAATGCTTCCAACAAAATGGAGACATCCGTTTCGCGATGAAAACGGGCGAGCAACCGCTTAAAAAACCGGTTTGCGGCATGTGGTTGTGCGGTATCCTGTCTGCTCAGCAAATTTTGCTGTAAACCGGCATACTGTTTGAACAATGCCGTGATATGATGCTGATTACAGATCATAGGGGGTGCTTTTTGTACCCAATTTTAGGGTTTTAAGGAAATCTGGGGCGGCTTCACCTTTTTTCAAGACGAAGATTCGTTCTGCAATAAGGGCGGAATCCCCTCGGAAACCCTTCGGAGAATGTCCCAATATGCGCCGCGGTGTCCGGACTTGATGGCGGCTGTCAGCTCCGGATTGTCATTATAATTGTAGTCCGGATTAGCCTCGGTCCGTCGGCCCAGAAGAAATCTCGGATCATCCCCCACGAGACCGTGCAGCCAATCTTCCACATCTTCACCCAACCCCATATCACAGTAATAAATGGGGCGAAGAAAAGATTCGTTGTCTTCCAGGGCGCCGAAAAGGCTGGGATTTTTCGACAACGACCCTTTTGACGTCTCCATAATCTGTCGCCCCAGTTGCGTCATCGGATAAAGTCTTACACCAAGACTGATCCCCACACGATCCGGTTTGATCTTCTTCATGAGATGGATGGTTGTTTCAATGGATTTTCTAGTTTCGCCGGGAGATCCGAGGAGCAAGTCGAACATGCAAATGATATTATATCTGAGGCAAATGTCTCGAATCCGGATCAAATCCTCCGGGCCATAATTATGCCCCAGACGCCGCAGCATGACATCATCCCCATGGTCGGCACCAAAATCGATTCCAACACATCCGGCAGTGCACATTAAATACGCCAGCTCTTCGGTAAAATACTCGGGAGAACAGTAGGCATACCATCTGATTTTACTTCCCCAGCCCGGATTCGACGATGGCCTTGGATACCTGAACGGCATGGGAATAGGGCCCGTTAAACTCGCAGTCACACGTGTGAAAAACTTTGACGCCACGGTGATACAGATCGGTCAATTCCGCCGCCACATTTTTCGGCGGGCGCATTCTGACGGTGTTACCCTTGACAAACGGTTCCGGACAATAGATACACTTCAACGAACAGCCCCGTTTGGTCTCGAACCCCACCTGCCCCCCGTTTTCGAAATAATGCCGGTTGTCGATCAAAGATCTGGCGGCCAAATCTATGGTTTCAAGGGGCACCGGAAAAATGGCGTTGTGTCTGACAATGCCGTTTTCCATCCAAACCAGTCCCGGCACCGTATCCAACGCCGTATGGTGTCTTAGGGCCGTTGCCAGTTTAACGAGCCCCTCCTCTCCGTCTCCACAGATACCATAAGGCACATGGCAGAATTTCAGAACTTCAGAAGGAAATATGGAAAAACCGACGCCGCCCAGACAAATGGGTGCGTCTGTTGATCGTTTGATGGTTTCAAGAACCGGCATGGCTCGAAGCAGAGAAAAATCCTGACTGGCGAAATAGGAATCATCGATGTTTCGGAGGGTCACACCCACGAGAACCGGTTTTTCCGATAAAACCTCGGAGAGTTTTTTCCGCCAATCCGACTCAATGGCACAATCCACCAAATCGACGTCTATGCCGGCATGTCGGCACGCAGCGCCAAGATAGTCTAAAGATACCGGCGTCACTGGCGGTTTCATGGGGTTCGGATTGACGAGAACGATTCGCATCTTTTCGCCTCAACTTGCAATTTATTGATTGGGCTCTGTTCGGAAAATTATAGAGGGTCCTGGGTTCATATGTCCTTTAGCTTACCAAACGACCACTCTGTGGGTCAAAAAGAAAATGTACACCTATCAAGTTTGAACCGCACCGTAAGGGTTTCAGTTCCCATTATTTCCTTGACCGATCCGGATTAATTGTGTATGTAATCTTTTGAATTTATTTAAATATTTTATGCTCAATCGCACCGATACCGACACTGAACAGAGGACCGAATTATGAACGAAACCCGTAAAAGCAACCAGACATTCACACCGGCCGACAGCGCCCAGCCCTACCTGCCCAACGTAAGCCCCCAAAAAGATGCATGGTACACGGCCTTTTTCATTGAAAATCATATAGACCACTTTGCCTATCCCCAACACGTGGCAACTTCCGAGCAGATTCGGTTCATGGTCTTCACCGAAGATGAGGAGCGATACTATCCGTGTTCCGACCGAATGTTCAAGGCCATCATGAGCCGGAACCAGTCCGATTTTCTCCAGAGAAAATACGCCGAAGTGCTGGACCGGGTTCTGAAGCTGATCCACCGAATGATCGACGATCCGAGGGAAAAAGATTATCTTGATGCACTGATCCGTATCAAGTTCGAACATGAGATACGCGACGAAATCATGATTCCGTCGCGACTGGAAAAGCGTTTGATCAATATATTTCTCAACCGGACCCAGATCGAAGACCCCTTTTTCTGCGAAAAGGGGATGCGAAACCTTCGGGCCGGCGCCGCCCTCCGTTCGACAGCCTGTAAAAACGCCCTGAACATGTTGGAGGCGAAAGACCTCGACAGCACGCACCGAACCCTCACCGAAACCCGGGAACTTCTCCGTTTCATCGAGCTGAAACGGCTCCTCGCGTTGACGGTGGAGACATCACTCTGGATCGACGACAACGCGGTCCGATTCACCGAATCGGACTACATTCGACTTTTAAAGCGCCCGGTGACCGGCGAAGGCGCCCAACCCCTCTTCGATTTTTTGGGAATTCGTGGAAAGGAATCATCGGAACATCCCGGTCTGATCCCGAAAAAAATTCTGTGGCTGGGCGACGAATCCGGAGAGTTCATGGTGGACCTCTTGATCATTCGGCTCCTCGCGCGTCTGGGACACAAGATCATCGTCGGCTTAAAAGAGGGCGCGGTTTACACCAAGGTCGACTTCAATGACGCCCACAGCGACGAAACCCTGAACAATGAACTCAATAAAGCCTATTTTATCCGGGAAAAGCACCTGGGGAAAAACGAACTCGTTGATATTCTTCGAAGCGACTACAACATTATCGTTATTTCCGACGGCACCCGGGAAAATGTCAACCTGCTATTGGCCTCCACCGCCTTTGCCCGCCTTTTCAAGGAGGTCGACGGCGTTATTTCCCGAGGACCCGATCAGAAGCGACGATTTTTTGGAAGCCACTTCCAGTTCACCCAAGACATCTTCAATATTTCGGACGGAGGGGACGGCACGGTCATGGTCAGTTTCAAGCCCCGGCATCCGGCAGTGATCAAATACATCTACAACGAGCTGGAAGAAAAGGCCAAAGCGATTATCGAGGAAATGCGGGCCGCCAAAAAGAAAGGCATGACCGTCATGTTCTACAGCGGCATCATCGGGTCGATTCCCGGAAGACTCCAGATGGCCAAAAAGATCATGTCCATCTTCATCAATCACCTGAGACGGGAATATGCCCTGACCTTTATCATCAACCCTTCTGAATACTTCGAGACGGGGATGGATGCGGATGATCTGATGTACATGTGGGAGATTGTCCAGCGCAGCAGACTCATCGACATCTGGCGATTTCAGACCTACGAGGACATCGTTCAGGCCTTCCGAATCATGGAGAGTAAGGTCCCGCCGGAGTGGGTCGGCAAAGACGCCACATTCAGCACCGGATGCACCAAGGAGATGAAAATTGCCCTGGACGTCCAGAAGAAGCACCCGGAGATGCAGATTGCCGGACCTGCCAAGGAAAAATTCATGCGGCGGAGTGAGTACGGCATCGGAATGCTCTACGACCAGCGTCTGGCCGATATCTGCCAGGGGTAGTCGAATACCGGCGATTTTAATTTTGGGAAATGTTTTTGATCTTCTCCAGGATGCCCCGCCACAGCGCCTTGATCTCCCCTATCCCCAGCACATATCCCCCCGACATAAGGATGACGACAAACACCAGGCCGGTGAGAATTGAAACCGCGAGGCTTCCGCCAAAGGTGGCTGAATCGAATCCCGAAAGGACGGTTCCCTTGAAAAACTCCAGAAACAGGCCCAAGGGTATGCTCAGCAGGACCGTCCACAGATAAAACCAATACACCCTTAGACTATCCTTGTTTTCACTCTTTTTGTTCCAAAGAACGTACAGCAAAGCCACTTGAAAAATGGCTGAAAGTGAAATCGCCAGGGCCACTCCTCCGGCGCCCATCTTCATCATTCCAGCCATGTAAACGGGAATGCTCAGAATTACCGCCACGGTTCCGTACAACGCGGGAAAGAGGGTGTTCTGTACAGCATAATATCCCCGAACCACTATGGTCTGCGCAGCAAATGCAAACGCGCCGATCATCAGAAAAACCAGCACTTGGGACGTTAAGGCCGTTGCGGCGGCATCAAAGCGGCCCCGCTGAAACAAAATGACCACCGTTTCCTGTCTGAGGGCTATAATCAGAACGGAAAACGGTATCACCAGCGCGAGATATCGGAGGGTATCGTTCAGCAGCCGGTTCATTTCACCGATTTTATTCTCCGCCGCCAGACGCGCCATAAACGGAAACGATGCCATTCCCACGGCCTGGCCGAAAAAACCCACGAGAATAAACATGGTCCTCAATCCGTAATTGAGACCCGGCTATGCTCCCCCGGGGCAAGTAGGAGCCGAAAAATCGAAATAAAAATTCCGTTGAAAAGCTCATGGTCAGACCGATGATCAAAGGAAGTGTCAGCCGAATATAGCGCCAGAGATCCGGGTGCCTGAAATCGAAGGCCACCGTGAACCGCATCCCCACTTTTTTCGCACCCCAGATCTGAACCAGGAAATTTCCCATAAAGGCCCCGATGAAAACGCCCCAGGAAAAACCTTCCATACCGATTCGAGGCCCCAGCAGTAAACCCCCGCAAATAATTCCCAGATTGTATAAAAGGGGGGACAGGGCCGGTATCAAAAATTTTTCCTTGGCGAACTGAACGGCCATCAGCATGCCGCCGGAAAAGAAGAAAAACTGGGCCGGGATGATAATCCGCGTCATCCGGACGGCCTGTTCGATCAATACGGGATCATCGAGTCCCGGCGCGAGAATCTCGACGAACCCGCGTGCAAAAGCACAGGCAATGGTAATCAATACCAGCAGGACGCTACCGAAGCCGGTGAGGATGAGGGAAAAGACCCGCCAGCCCTCGTCTTCTTGGTTTCGTACCAGATACAGAGAAAAAATTGGGATAAACGTCACCGAAAGGAATCCGCTGGCAACGATATGATTTAGAATTTCGGGGATGATAAAGGCGACCTGATAGGCATCGACGCCACCGCTGATTCCACCGATATAGGCAATGACCTGCTCCCGGACAAGACCGGTAAGACGGCTTAAAAACACCGAAGCCATCATAATCAGCGAGGCAAAACCGACTTTTTTATAAAGGGTAGACATGTTTTTTGGGCAACGGTTCCTTGATCGGCAATGAGGTCAACTTGAGGACTATAGCACCATAATGATATTGCGAACAATACATGTTTTGGGTTTTGTCTGGGAATCCAGGGTCGGTCCTTTCCGGAGAATTCACGGTATTGGGATGGGTTGGAAACCAGGTTTTTTTTAACGGTGCAACGAATGTTGACGTTATTTGCCAAATTTAAAGATAAACTCCCTATATCGGTCGGTTACAATCCGGGCACAATGTTTACAGTGCAAAAAAAGTTTCACGGCTCTGCCATGACGGATCCGAATGAACGATTCGATTCCATCGTAAAAAAACTTAAGGAAAATCATCACAAGCTTACGCCCGAGCGTGGCTGGCCACTCCCAGCACCGCGTTGCGGGCAAAGCCCACGGTGACCTCCCGGCCGTTGGCATCCTCCGGGAAGCCGGGCATGGCCAGGGCCTTGTCGATGACCGGTTGGAAGTTGAGGTCCGCTATGTGCGCAACCCCGGGCCAACCGACCATGCCGCTCGTGAAGATGCGGTCGTTATAGTCGTTCTTGGGCCGCTGGATGCAATTGGTGGTCATCAGGATGGGGCCGGGAAAATCCGAGAACTCCCTGATCTGATTCTGCCAGCCCGTGCCGTAATGCCCATAGAAATGTTTGTACTGCTTGAGCCGGGGGTAGCCATGCGTCGGAAGCATTTCACCGTGGGTGTATACGTAGATGCCCTTGCCCTCGGTCTGCTTGAGCAGTGCCTCGAGATCCATCAGATCATGGCCCGACACCAGAATGGCCTTGCCCTGCTTGTGACCCAGGGGGACCCGGGTGGGCACCGGGTGGCCGTAGGTGCCGGTGTTGCCGGCGTCGAGCAGTTCCATGGCCCTCAGGGCGGCTTCGCCGCAGCGCAAGCGCCAGCCCGACCCAGTCGTCGAGGGTCAGGTCCGACTCGCTGAATGGCCGCCAGGCCTTCGTGGACGATAGGCGTAGACGCTTGTCGTCGGATTGCCCCAGAAATATGGGCATGGTCGGCATAGGCGCTGACACTCATGATCCCAAAAGGACCGTGTGCTTCAAGGAGAGAATATCCGGGTTGTCGGTCGGGTTGGATTTCCAGGCCGACACGCCTCGGCCTGCTCGATCAGGTCCGCGACCGTGGTGCGGGGCTGAAACGCAGCGGCCGCGGCCGTCTAGGCAGATCGACGGTGTCCACCGGCAGCCTGACTCTGTTGTTTGAGCTGATCGCGCTTCTTGGACAGACCTCGTGGATCGGCGGAAGAAATCGATCGGGATCGAAATCGACGTTGGTCAACGTGGCGAAGGCGGCCTTGAACCGTGAACACAGTTGGTGTCCTGGTCCGACGACTCCGACGTTGCGTCCCGCGACGGCGACCGGCAGGAACCGCTATGACGGAAACAAACCGTATCCACACCCCCATGTCATTTGTGTTGCTTACAAAAAGATCATCGATCCGGCATTGGGAGTTACGCTTATGGGGATGTGAGTAATCCTGCGAACCAGAACCATCGGATCCATTTCACAAATCGGGGACTCCATCCGGGATTTTTCAAAGGGGAATGATAGGTTTGTGAATGGGACACCTTCTAACTGGTTCAGGGCGGATAGATCAGATCTGAAACGGCGATAGAAAATATTGAATAAAATACACCATTCTCGTGTGGGAGGTGAGGAATCCAGCGCTCCGAAGGATGAAGAATCTATTTTTTTAATCCATGGTTCCACAGCATGATTTTTAGCAAAAGGGAATGCAATGTTTTGAATCGGACACCTTCAAACTTTTCTGCGACGATCAAACATAGTGGCCATAAAATATTGAATCAAAGCCCCATTCCCGTGTTTCTTGTCTGGTACATTTCTTCATTTTTCTCTTTTTTGACCCGAAGCCATTGAACACCTTCCGATGAGGGATTATTGTATACCGTGCCGAACAGAGAGCTTTTCAAACATTATCACCAGTCCGGCACCCAGAATATAGATGGATTCAATATTGAGATTCTCTTCGGCTGTTGTATCGAAAAAAATGTTGAGGCTCGATTCGAGTCCATCTTCGGGCTTCCAGTAGCAGATCAGAAGCGGCAGGTTGGGCAGCGGGTGCAACACCAGTGAAATATCGGCGTTGTAATGTTTTTCCACTTGCCTGCCGTTGAAAAGGTGAATCATGTCTTCGAAAAGATCGGTATAGGTGTCCGCCACTTTTTTTAAGGGTTTTTCGCATCGTTGTCCAAAAAGCCGATACCACGTCTTCCCGCCGTCCAATTCTCTGAATGGAATCCATTTTCCTGAAACTGGGACGCCTCCACCATGGAGAATGTAGTTGAGTACGGGAATGGTTATCCATGAATGGACGTGGATGTCGGTTGTAATGTTCCCCCTTGTATCGACGCTGAAGTCCTTGCCAAGACACTTGATGGTCAATTTATCGCCAGAAAACTGGGCCCCCAATCTCCGGGCAGCCAAACCAAGATCCAGGGCGGCAATTTTTCTCCTTCAACTGTTTCATGGCCTGTTCCCGCTCCTGCACCAGCGTCATATGACTGGCGGCTGGTCCGCCATACTTCTCGATGATTTCTCGCTCCAGATTCGGGCACTCGTCGAGCTGTTTTTCTCCCTGGAATACGGCAGCAGCAAATGCCAGACATGTCGGCTTGTAACACTTTCTGCAATTCGACTTATCGAGCAGTTTGAAGATTTCCATGGTATTTACAAATTGAGCCATACGGGGATTCTCCTTTTTTCCGGCCATGATAGGAGGAAATTTTTTTAAAATAAGCTTGCAATCCATGCCTCGGTTCCGCATAAAATATATTTTATGCACAGTATGGAATAAAAAACATCCCCTATTTGGAGGATATCATGATTTTTTTGTTTTTTCCGGAAGGGTTTGAAACGGCTTTTAAACGATTTTGTGTTGTGTTGCCCAGACAACTGCCGGGCTTCTATCATGATTCAGCTTAAAATGAGCCCCGGTTCTGGGCCCGATAAAGTTGTAAAATGTTTTGATAAGCATCTTCTTTTATGCCAATTTTAACCATAAAAACAGGATGAGTCCGCCGTCGATCGATTCGGATTATCCATATCGAAAAATCCATTAAAAATAAAAAGATACAATCCGGCGACCCAAGGAGGCCACAATGCCAATCAAGGTGTTAATCAAACGACGATTCAAGGCGGGGTATGTCAACGACATCAACAAGGTCATAAAAAAGATTCGTTTTGGGGCTATGGACCAGGAAGGGTACATAACCGCTGAGACCATGTGGGACCATGACGATCCGTTTCGCGTTGTGATCGTCTCAAACTGGAGAAGTATCGAATATTGGAATAAATGGAAAAACAGCGAGTTGCGGAAATCCATAGAACAAAAACTCGAAATATTCCTTGATGGCGAGACGGAATATGAAATATTCGATCTTGGGGTGAATCCCCCTTTGGAAAAGCTGAAAAACAGACCCTGAAGACCCGAAGGGGTATACGGGCTCTGTGAAGGATCGTCGTCTCCCCAGTCTATGATTTAAGTGATCGTCGGAATATTTGCGAAAACCACGTACGTTACGGGAATATTGCGTCATGGCCAAATCCGATTTTAAATTTTCCTTCCCCTTCCGTGTTCGCTATTCAGAAACAGATGCCCAGGGCATCGTCTTCTTTGCCCATTACTTGACCTATTTCGACACGGCCATCAACGAGTATCTTCGGGATCTTCCCCTCAATTATATTGAACATGTCAAACAAACCGGAACGGACTTCCATGTGGTCAAGGTCACCGTCGAATTCTTCGCCCCGAGTCATTTTGACGACGAAATCGAAGTTTGCGTCCGAACCGAACAGATCGGCAGATCCAGCCTCACTTTTTGTATTGAAATATTCCCGAAAAACAGCGAAACGACCTTGGTCAAAGGCGAGGTTGTGTGGGTGAACACCAATCAGAAGGCTCGCAAATCCGTGCCGTTGCCCAAAGGGCTGGTTGTCAAATTGAGGAACAAGGAAGGCGTCGGAATTTAAATACAAAATGATGGGATGCCCCGTATATGTTCCCAACAACCGTATGAGGTGTCACCGACTATTTTTAAGACAGATTCTAATATCTTTTCAAGCTGTAACCGATAATCCCCACCATGATCAAAACAATTCCGACAACGCCGGTTACTGGGGCCATGCACCATTTAACATCAGTATTTCACCCGCCAGGGAAAATACAATCCCCCCGGACTGAGTGGCATCTATCCCCGATATGACGTAAGGAGATTTTGATGAGTTTCTTGCTTTATAAAATATTGACGTCGCAATAATGCCCGACGATACGGCAACAATGAACGTTTGTATGAGCTGGTTTTTGAGTGGCGGCGGCGGTGCAACCCATAGCAGGAGCAGCGCCCAAAAAGGCATCGACCCCATGGTCATAAGCAGGACACATGTGGGGGCATGGTGCAAAATTGGGGAGTCGATATGGGGTATCCATGAATGATTGCCATGTTTCGCAAAATTTAATAGCTGATTTCCTATGGGAAATGCAAAGGCGGCAATGACCACGGGGATCACGCCATAAACAATATGTTTTACGCAAATTCACTTTCTTTGTTATAAAATTGGATGAGAAAAATACCCATGAAGATGAGAACAGAAAAATAAATACCCTGCCGGGGGACTTTCTCTTTAAAAAAAAGAAGAACGATGGGCGTTGCAATAACGGTAATCTGCCATGTTCCGGCGATAACCCAACCGGGTGGCATGATCCGCTGCATAGCAAAGAAAACTGTAGAACATGCCGAAGCCGATACTTCCAGCCAACAGCCAGAACTTAAAATGCCTTATAAATATCTTTATGACATCCCGCAAATGCGCCACACCTTTATTCATGCCGATTAAAATAATAAGCAGAACCAGCATATAAACATACCGTAACGAAGATGACCAAACCCAATGGCCGCCGGATAAACTCATGGCGCGATTGAGAATAAATGTTGCACTGAAAAAAGCTGAGGCTAAAAGGCCGAGTAAAATAAGTTTGATCATTCGATATTAACCCAACTGCCTGTTAATATGTTCTCTTCCAAATTATGGGGTGGACAGGTTGATTTGAATGTGGAGTGTTAATGTCAGACTATTGTTTAAAAATCAAGGTTTGATACCATTTGTCAAAGGTGAAGCCGTGAAATGTAAAACGACTACATTTAGTAGATTAATAAGCAATATTGCACAACATATAGACTTTTCACGTTTAACTTTTAACTTTTTGACGAAACCGTCAAGGTTGAAGGTTTCGTAAAAAGTCTTTTGTGAGCAACATCGAGCAACTTTGGAGAAAGATTCATGTCCCCCATAGCCGCCCTCTGGCATTCGATGGATGCGGAAAAAATCCATTTTGGAATTTAACTTTCCAAAATGGACGGGTGATCAACGGAAATTTTGACGTCGATACCGGGTAAACCGCGACAAAACAGGGGGTGTTCAGGGGTGCGCTTCCACGCGTAACGATACCTGCCCGCTTGTGCCTCGCATGGCAGGCGGGCTGGCGGAGTGTTTCGTTATTTCAATGTGTTAACTGTGGAGGAGAACGCGGGAGGGGCACGAATGCCCCCGCTGCTAAGTCATTGAAATGACCAAGCACGGTTGCACCGGGGTGAAGCGGGGGAGCCCACCTCCTGAATACCTATCAACTATGGGATCGATGGAATTGGCATGATTTTTGAAATACCTCAATGTGTCAGATTTAGCCGCTTAACTTATACGAAAATCATTTGCTCAAATTTTTAACAACAAATTTTAGAATGCAATGGTTCTCAGCGCTTCCGGGCGGACACTTAAGGGCAGATAAATTTAACAGGGATATCTTCCGGGAATAAAAAGGAAACGACAATGGTGAAAATGAATTGTTGGGAATTCAATATGTGTGGCAGGGAGCCGGGCGGCGACAATGTGTCTGAATTTGGAATATGCCCGGCTGCCCGTGATACGAATCTTGACGGTATCAACCAGGGCAAGAGCGGAGGGCGTGCCTGCTGGGCGATTTCAGGGACATTCTGTGAGGGAGAGGTGCAGGGCACCTTTGCAACGAAGTTTAGAGATTGCAAAAAATGTAGTTTCTTTAAGCTAGTTCTAATGCAGCAGGGCAGCAAATTACAAGATATCCGGGAAATCCGCCGGGCACTCATGCTGACCGATCTGAAACGTCATGTTGGAGAAAAATACAAAGACCATCTTAACTTAAAGATCCGGCCCCTCAAGGGACGTTGGGAAAATCTGCCGAAAGTCAATTGCTGGGAATTTATGGCGTGCGGAAGAGAACCGGGCGGTGAGTTCGTCGATGATTTGGGAGTATGTCCGGCTGCAGAAGACCCTGCATTTGAAGGCATCAACCAGGGTAACAAGGGGGGACGTGCCTGCTGGGCAGTATCCGGAACCCTCTGTCTTGGGCGAGTTCGGGAAGGATTTGGATCAAAAGAATGCGACTGTGAGCGGTGTGACTTTTATCAACTGGTACGACTGGAGCAGGGAAAAGATTTTTCGAATACCAGAAAAATACGGCAGCAGTATATACTCAAGGAGTTAGAGCTTCATACATGCAAATACCCTGAAAAAGACCCCCAAAATAATGTAATTCACATGAATGTAGCAAAATTTGCGGTATGGCAGATCTGCCATACCGGGATAGCAGTTTAGAATAAAATTTTTTCGCTGATCGAAATCCATAAGCTTCATGATTTATTCGGTTAGCTTTGGTATTGACGCCTTTGGCCGAACCCATATGGAAATATATGCTAAAATAGCTCAGGATATCTTTTCAAGACATATTTTACGCCAGGCAAAGTCTCTCATCGGCTTTAGTCGGGAATGAGTTGCCCAACAGAACCTCCCTTTTAGGTATTTTTCAGCCCATCCTGGGCTTGAATAGGACCCAACGGTTCGGAAGGCCTCCTTGATTAGATACGCTCGATTTATTTTCAGGTTAAATTCCGCCAAAATACTTCGCCGAGGCCTTTGCCTGTCTGTCAGGTTCCAATATAACAACCAAAAGCAGCCGTTAGCCGACGTTTTTTAAGATGCCAACGGAACTGCTTTAACAGGTAGACCTTTACATATGAAATTCTATCAGAAAAAGATTGTTTACATGGCGCTGTTTTTTGTTTTGGGAACCGTATTTGTCGGTTTTTCCATTCTCAGTGCCAAGACCGATCCCAACAATGATTCTGCGTATCGTCAACGACCGCCGGTTATGTTTTTCGAAAAATACCACGATCAACATATGGAGAACCAGGATTGCCTGGACTGCCACCATAAATACGAAAACGGGGAAAACATTTTAGACGCGGGTGACCTGGAAGACGGCGATTCGGAAGTTTATTGCGCATCGTGTCATAACGATCATGAAAAATACGATCTACAACAAGCGTTTCACCGGCAGTGTATGGGCTGCCATGACCGGTTAAGCGCAGCAAATATGAAGACCGGTCCCAGTCTTTGTGGAGAATGCCATGTCGGCACCAAAAGCGGATAGCCCTATTTTCGGAGGTAGAAGTGGTAAAAGGTAAAAGAAAGCCGTTGGAAGAAATCAAATCCGCCATCGAGGCGTTCAACAATATTTTAATTGTCGGGTGCGGTGGCTGTGTCTCGGTGTGTCTGGCCGGCGGCCAAAAAGAAACCGAGGCCCTTAAAGCCGATCTAACCGCGCTGTACAAGCAGGATAAAGCAAGAAAAGGCCTCAAAACCGTTACCATCGAGCGTCAGTGCAAATGCAGTTCCTGGCAGAATTAGACGACATGGTTCGGAAAATATGATTGTCTGGTCTCCATGGCTTGCGGCGCAGGGGTCCAGTATCTTGCGGAACGATTTACGCAAATACCGTTGTTCCCGGCATCAATACCGATGGTATCGGCGTTGACAGGGGCATTGGGGATATATGGGAAAAAAATGCCGGGCTGCGGTGAATGCGTGCTGGCCTATACCGGCGGAATTTGTCCGGTCACACGGTGTGCAAAGGGCTCTTCAACGGTCCCTGCGGCGGCACCGATAGCGGCATGTGTGAAGTCGGTCATGACATTCCGTGTGCCTGGTATGACATTTATGAACGCTTAAAAGAACAAAACCGTCTGGATTGCATTTTAAACATTCAAACACCCATGCAATGGCAGAATCAGGTTCAACGGACCATCGTCCAAGAACCCTATGAAAGCCGATACATCCAAAAGCGGCATCACGCTTCTTGAAAGAACGTTCAGTTAACCCTAAAAGAGAATAATTTTAAGCGAGGGTGTGAATTATATGGAACTTACCCATATGTTATCGGCCGACGTCATTTATAATTTGGCTAGAGGTCCCTTCGTGTGGATCTCCCTGTCTTCTGTGTTGTCGGCACCATGGTTCGAACCCTTCAGCTCATATCCCTACAAACGTCGAAAAAATAGATATCGCATCAGCGAGTGCGGCCATAAGCAAATGAGCCAAAATTTCTCGATCAAGGATCTCTTCCGGTTTTTTTCGGATTTAAAATTGACCATCATCGGAACCAGCCCGGTAACCATCGTGGTCAGCTGTATTTTCCACCTGTGCCTGATCATCACACCGATTTTCCTGCTCGCCCATAACATTTTGATCCAAGAAGCGGTGGGATTCAGCCTGTTCTCTTTTTCGGAACGGTTTACAGACCGGCTGACCTTTGTATTCCTTATCTGTGCGGCCTATTTTTTAATTCGCCGGGTTTTTTGCCCCGGCTCCGTGCGATTTCATCCGTCTACGATTATGTCATCCTGCTGGTTACCACCGCACCGTTCTCAACAGCGTATCTGGTCTATTATCAAGTGTTCGAGTATAAAACCATGATCATCCTGCACATGTTGACCGGCGAACTCATGCTGATCGCAATTCCATTTACAAAAATCTACCACATGGTCTTTTTCTTTATCGGCAGATTCGTTCTCATCAACCAGCATACCCGGAAGAGGCAGCCGAACCTGGCATCCCCAATGGCGATAAATTGAACAGGTCCAGTGGCGTAAATATCAGGGTCCAGATGGCCCGGCTTTGGAGTAAAATATGATTGAAGAACAAACAGCGTCGGTTGACATAAACTTCATCAGAGGCATGCTGAAAAAAAATAAAGGAAAAATGAAGCTTTCGCTGAGTACGCGCCATTGCAGTCTGGGCCATCTATTTTGTTTGCCATCGATCAAGGTATAAATTATGCCGTCCTATAAGTTCATCCACTCCCTCGGCACACTGTATAAAAAGAAAGGAAAGGTCGATCGGTCGACGCTCGAAGAGATCAGCATCAACATCTGGGAACGATGTGTTCTGTGTACCCGGTGTTACTGCCCGTTTGGGATTGACATTCCCAGCATGATCGCCCTTGCCCGGAGCAGTACGCCGCTCCAGGGGGTTTTCCGAAGGTATGATGAAGTAACAACATCTTCGGAGGATATCCGAAAAAAAATCAGCTTGAAGACCCCTACACCCCCGCCCTGAAACGGCGGGGGTTTTTTGTTGCGTCAGGTGGATGTAAATTTTTCAGGATATCTTTGGAATTGGATTAATCTATTTGGGGAAGGGGCGGGTCATCCTTCAACCCCCGCCCCGGCTGAATCATCACCGTTGATGTTCCATGGGCCAAGATCTTCCCATCTTCATTGGCCACCTCGGCCTCTGCGTATCCAAGGGTTTTACCCAGCTTGATCTGGCGCCCCCTTGCAACGAGCTTCCCGGATACTGCCGGTGCAAGGTAATTTAACTTGATATCCACGGTGGTTACCCCGGAATTTTGATCTTCAACGTCATAATAGACCGACCAAAAAGCTGCTGCATCGATTATGGATGCAAAAACCCCGCCGTGCACCAGACCGAAAGGCTGTAAATGTTTTTGGTCAATATCAATTTCAAGATGAGAATATCCGATGCCCACGTCAAGAATTTTCATGGAAAGCAATGAAAAGTAGGGTGAATTGTTCACGAGAAGGTTGACTCTTTCAACATACTCTGAATTAAGTTTTTTCATACCACCTCATTTTAAGATTCTCATCGAAGACCGTCTTTTTCCTGGGCGCTCATGGATCATTCGACATGGAGCAAACGCCCTTCATCAGCCCGCACCCCATGGGTATCATTCCCAAAAAAAAGTGCTCGATGTGGAACCGTTCGTCATTGCATGGATTCCCATCGGAAAAAAATTATGCACGTTTTAAGATGCCCTTTCATCGTCAATGGCAATGTAACCCTGATAAAGGGTTACACCGTGGGGAATTTTGGCCGCTGAAAATTTAAACGGTTTGGTAAACAGGCGATCATCACAGATTTGCTTCAGGAAATCGTCGCGAAAATTGGGATGGGCAACACTGGCGATGGCCAAGGCTTTGTTGCCCAGGGTCAAGCCGCGGAGATCGGCAATTCCGTATTCTGTCACCAGCACAACACCGTCATAGGCCGAGGCAGTCAGGCTGATTCCCGGCGGATGCATGAAGCTGATTTTGGATGCACCTTTGTCGGTCAGGCTTTTCATCGCAATGATCGGCGTACCGATGGAAGCGTCGATGATGGCGCGAATAAAATCGGGCTGTCCGCCAACGCCGCTGTAGTACCGCCGGGGATCGATGAAATCGGCCCAGACATTGCCGAAAAGATCAACACCGATGGCGGTGTTTACGGAAACAAAAGGGTGATTGAGACGAATGGTATGGGCCGCGTTGGTATAAGACGATGGCCGCATCTGCACGCCTGAGCGCATGTGGACATAGTCATATAAGTCCCGGGAACCCATAATCAGACTGGTGGTGCTGTAACCCATATTGGTCTTCTTTTTTCGATTGGTAACGATTCCTGCTTTTTGCAAAAGCATTAGACCGTCGCCGTAAAGCTCGGTCTGGATCCCCAGATCCTTGGGGGTTGCCTCTTTTATGGTGCCCACCACCGCATCGGGTATTTTTCCGATACCCACTTGGAGCGTAATCCCGTTTCGGATGAAGTGCTCGGTGATCAATGACCCGATTCGGCGCTCTTCCGGCGACAAGTGCTCGAAAGCCGGTGCTGGAAAGTCATACACGGGTTTTATGCCTTCTTCGACAAGGTAATCGATGGACTGAGCGTCTACAAGGCTCTGGCCTTGGGTAAACGGCATGCTGGGGTCTACCTCGGCAATAACGATCTTGGCGTGATCGATGGCTGTATGCAGCGCTTCCACCGACAGCCCCAAGCTGTATTCACCGGTGGTCGGATGTCGGCTTACTTTCATGATGACCACATCGGGTTCATATTTTTGCCCTTGGCGGATCAGACCGTCTAAATTCGCAAGGGTGCAGGGGAGATAAAAGGCCCGTCCCTGGTTGGCCGCCTCCCGTACAGGCCCGCTGGAAAAAATTGAATACGTCATGATGCGGTCCTGGAGGCCTTTCTCCACATAGGGTACCGGCCCCTGCAACAGTATATGAACCATTTTTAAGAACGGCAACCGTTGTGAGCCGGACTTTACCGCGTCGGTCAGCGCCTCGATGGAGGCCGTGGGGGTGGCTGCATTGGATCCGATATAACAGGTAATCGCATCCCGGCCGTTGAAGCTGGCGGCAATGATGCCGGCAATGTCGTCTAGCTGGATCGTTTTGGGAGAAAAATTCATAAATGACCTCTTTATATGATGACCTCATTTAGGACCGATGCCCGGATGCTCCATACTGAAGATTCTCGATGAGTGAACCTCCCTGCAGCCCTGGAAGGGGGGTTTTCCGCCCCGGATAAACAAAAAGTACGATGATACTTCGCCGTATTCGTTATTTGTCCGCCGTACAAGACTTTGGCAGGCGGGTCAAGGGTTTCCATTAGACGATCGCGGTCTATCCCGCATTATCAGTGGGATTTCTTGTGTGTCTCGAATCTGGGGCATCCTCGACTTTCGCTCAATTGGGGAATACGTTCAAGTTGTGGTTTTGTTAGGGGCCGAGCCCTTTTTCAGCTTTTTTTCCAGTTCCGCAAAAAGGTCCTTTTGCTTTTTTTCCTGTTCAGCCCGAAACAATTCCGCTTTTTGGGTCATATCTTTTCTTGAACTCTGAAATTTTTTAACGGCGTCCTCGAGGCTGTCCGCCTTTTTCTCTTTGGAGATTTCTTCTATTTTTAAATGGTTTTTTAAAAATAGGCGGGTCCCGAAGGCACCTTCAATGATTTCGATGATTCCTTTATCTTTTAGTTTTTTACAGATAAAATTGCCTTGCTCCAAAGAAAAAAACAGGGTCTGGCAAATCTCATCGATGGAGGGAGGGGTTGAATTCTTGTGGGTGAGAATCCTTATGGCTGCAGCCACGAGATGTGCATCGGAATAAAAGTCAGAGTTTTGCATAACACGCCTTAAGAACCGGGACAAAAGAACCCGGCTTTTCTTTTCCTCTAAAAAAGGTTATGATTTTAGCGCTTAAAGGGCCTTGTGTGTAGAAAAATTTACAGCAATAAAGATATCGGATGTCCTTTCCTTGACATTGAATTATTAGAAGAGTAACATTTATTTTCAAATTGTCAACCCGGAAAAATGGGTTTGAATAGCTGAAATTTACATGCAATTTAAAGTCATTACAGAAATATTCAACATCTTTTACAGGAGAGAAAAATGACCGAAATAATTGATGTCAAAGCAAGGGAAATTCTCGATTCAAGAGGCAATCCTACCGTTGAAGCCGATGTCTATGTTTCCTGCGGTGCCGTCGGCCGTGCGGCAGTCCCATCCGGCGCTTCCACAGGAAAACGTGAAGCCTTGGAACTTCGAGACATACGATCAAAACGGTTTGGCGGCAAAGGCGTTGTCACGGCGGTTAAAAACGTGATCGATAAGATTGCACCGGCTGTTTTTGGAATGGATGCCGCGGATCAAGTGGCATTGGACAACGCCATGATTAAACTGGACGGCACATCCAACAAGTCAAAACTGGGCGCCAATGCAATCCTTAGCGTATCGATGGCAGCTGCCAGAGCGGCTGCACAGGCCTATGGGTTACCGCTTTACAAATATCTAGGCGGCATCAATGCCAGATGTCTCCCCCTTCCCATGATGAATATTATCAATGGCGGCGCCCATGCCGCCAACAATCTGGACATCCAGGAATTTATGATTGTGCCCGTGGGGGCCAAATCCATCACCCAGGCTGTTCAGATGGGAGCAGAAACCTTTCACAGCCTGAAAAAGATCCTCAAAGACAAAGGTCTTAACACGGCTGTGGGGGATGAGGGGGGATTTGCACCCGATTTCAATTCTCATGAAGAAGCCATCCAATTCATCATCGACGCCATTGAATCCGCCGGCTACAAACCCGGGACCGATATCGGGCTTGCTTTGGATTGCGCTGCAAGCGAGTTCTTCAAAAAAGGAGCGTACATCCTTAATTCGGAAAACAAAAAACTGACCGCCGAAAAACTGATCGATTATTATGAGAATCTCATTGATAACTATCCCATCCTGAGTATTGAGGACGGGCTTGCGGAACAGGATTGGAAAGGCTGGGCGCTCATGACCGACCGGCTGGAAGGATCCATCCAGATTGTGGGCGATGATATTTTCGTGACCAATCCCAAGATCTTTAAAAAAGGGATCGAAGAAAGCATCGGCAACTCCATCTTGATAAAGCTGAATCAGGTCGGGACAGTGACCGAAACCCTCGACACCATTGAGATGGCAAAAAATGCCGGGTACACCACGGTGATATCTCACAGATCGGGTGAAACCGAAGACGACTTTATCTCGGATTTTGTCGTGGGTGTCAACGGCGGCCAGATAAAGACCGGCTCCATGTCCCGCAGTGACCGTATCTCCAAGTATAACCAACTCATGAGGATTGAAGAAGAACTCGGGGATGGGGCCACGTTTTCAGATGAAATACTTTAGGTTTCTTCTACATCAACACCTGAAAAGGTCGTTGATCCTTTTCTTCGGCCTTGCCCTTTTGATCTGTTGCCATGCCCCGGCACGGGCTTATGTCTTGCCGGGACCTTACATTCTTGAATTGATGACCCAGAATCTCGGCAAGGGCAAACGTCTTTTGGTGACCCAAAAACTGGTTCTGCTCAACGGCAGCCTGAACAAAAACACCGTTGAACTCAGCGAAACGTTAAAGTATATTTTCCCGGATACGTTTCGTTCGGATATTTTATCAGAAAATATTCAACGAATTCATGTGGTATCCAGGGGCAGGGCCTTGACGGTCATTGACGGAAAGACTTCGGATGAAGGCGAAAGCCCCTATGATCACTACAAAGATCTTCTCCTTTTCAGATCCCGGGAGATGCTTCAAGAGAGGTTGTCCCATCTGGGTGTGGACCCAAAGGTTTCAAGCCTTGGGCGCTTTCAGGGCAACCCGGTATATGTTCTGGGTGCCCAATATCCGGATGAAACGGTTCCCCAAGTATGGTTGGACAAGAATACCTTCAGACCGCTTCGCTGGATAATTACAAGCCAAACACAGCAGCGCCTGGAAGTTCGATATTTACAGTGGCGTAAGTTGGAGAATACCTGGTATCCAACGCGTTTCGAGTTTATCGCCGATGGGAATTTAGTCCGGGAAATCCATGTGGAAAACATCAAGGTGGACCCGTCTTTTGAAAAAAACCTTTTCATCATCGAACATCTTAAATCACGCTATCCCCAGGCTGAACCCACGGCGCCAACAGGTCAAGACAAGAAAGAATCGACCAACGAAATTCAAAAAACCATTGAGGATTTCAAAAAAATATACAAATAATAATCTAAATCCTAAATTCGAAACTGAGGCACTGAATGGATAATAAAACAAAATATATATTTGTTACAGGGGGCGTACTTTCATCTCTGGGCAAAGGACTTGCGTCCGCGGCCATCGGGGCACTGCTTGAAAGCCGCGGACTTACCGTAACCTTACAGAAACTCGATCCCTACATTAATGTGGATCCCGGAACCATGAACCCGTTCCAGCACGGAGAGGTCTATGTAACGGATGACGGTGCAGAAACCGATCTGGATCTCGGTCACTATGAAAGATTTACCCACGCCAGATTGAGCCGTGACAACAACTTTACCACCGGGAAAATATACGATTCGGTCATCACCAAGGAGCGTCGGGGAGACTATCTGGGCGGTACGGTTCAGGTGATTCCCCACATTACCGATGAAATTAAAAGAAGTATCAAACTTGTTGCCGGTTCAGTTGACATCGTCATCGTCGAAATCGGCGGAACGGTGGGAGATATAGAAAGCCTTCCTTTTCTGGAAGCCATCCGGCAATTCAGGACGGATGTCGGCAAGGAAAATGCCCTGTATATCCATCTCACCCTTGTTCCATATATCGACACAGCCGGAGAAGTTAAGACCAAACCGACACAGCACAGCGTAAAGGAACTCCGCAGTATCGGTATTCAGCCGGACATTCTCCTCTGTCGCACCAAAAAATACCTGCCCAAAGAAATCAAGGCAAAAATAGCCCTATTTTGCAATGTCACCGTAGATGAGGTGATTACAGCCAAAGACGTGGAGTGTATTTATGAAGTCCCACTGGTATTCCGTAAGGAACGCCTTGACGAAAAAATTGTGGAAAAGCTTAACATCTGGACACGAGCGCCCCTCCTCGACGACTGGGAGGAAATTGTCCGGCGGCTCAAAGAGCCTAAATCTTCAGTGACCATTGCAATTGTTGGCAAATATGTCGACTTGACCGAATCCTACAAAAGCTTGAACGAAGCGCTCCGTCACGGCGGAATTCCCAATGATTGCCGGGTAAACCTCAAATTTGTCGATTCAGAGAAGATCGAGGAAAACAATTGCGGACAGATGATCGGGGATGTGGACGGCATACTGGTCCCCGGCGGCTTTGGATCCCGGGGGACTGAAGGTAAGATTTGCGCCGTAAAATATGCCCGGCAAGAAAAGATTCCCTATTTTGGTATTTGCCTCGGCATGCAGATTGCCGTCATCGAATTCGCACGGAACGTCGCAGGCATGAACGACGCCCATAGCCAGGAATTTGATAAAAACACGCCGTATCCGGTGATATACCTGATGACGGAATGGTATGACGATAAGACCGGAACCGTCCAGCGGCGGGATATCACTTCGGACAAAGGGGGAACCATGCGCCTGGGTGCTTATCCCTGCATTATTAAAAACGATACCGTGGCCTATACTGCGTACGGCGTTTCAAATATTTCAGAACGTCACCGCCACAGATATGAGTTCAACAATGGGTATATGGACCGACTCGAGACCAGCGGCCTGGTTGTCAGTGGAACGTCACCGGACGGCGAGCTGGTTGAAATGGTGGAGCTCAAAGACCATCCCTGGTTTCTCGGCTGTCAGTTCCATCCGGAGTTCAAATCACGGCCCATGGATCCCCATCCCCTGTTCAAAGCGTTCATCCGGGCATCGTTGGCGTATTCAAACATCCGCTCTTGATTGGATGGTTATGGGGCATGAAGTCTTGGCCCGGCGTGATTGCCCGTCAGACGGCCAAATCCCGATTCATGCTCCCCTGGCGATACCCTTCGAGATCTAAAGCCACATGGAAAAAACCGATTTTCCTCAACTTCTCTACAATGACGGATCGCATTTCCGGGTCGAGGAATTTTTGGACATCTCCGGTATCGACTTCTATCCGGGCGACGTTCCCGTGCTTTCGAACGCGACAGCCCGTAAAACCGTAGCCCCATAAAACCTGTTCAGCCTGTTCCACCATGTTAAGGTCTTTGGGGGTTATGGGGGTTCCGTAGGGAATTCTTGTGGCAAGGCATGCCATGGCCGGTGTGTTCCAGGTGCTCAGGTTCATCTGCTTTGAAAGCATGCGAATATCGTTCTTGGTGAGCCCTGCATCCACCAGCGGCGCTGTAATGCCCATCTCACGGGCAGCGTCAAACCCGGGACGGAAGTCATCAAAATCATCCAGGTTGGCCCCATGGGCAACGTGTGCAATCCCTCTGTCGCCGGCAATTTTTAACAAATCCTCGCAGAGATATTTCTTGCAGAAATAACACCGATCTTTGGTGTTGGATCTAAATTCGCGCCGGCGCATTTCCCTGGAATGTATAATGATATGCTCAACGCCCAGTTGTCGTGCGAAGGTTGTTGCCGATTGTCTTTCCCATTCTGAATGAACCGGCGAACTTGCGGTGACGGCAACCAGATTCTTTTTCAATGCTTCCTGTGCCATGGCCAGGAGAAAAGAACTGTCAACGCCACCGGAATATGCGACGACCAACGCACCATATTTTTCTAAAATCGAAAACAGGTGATCTCTTTTTATTGTTAAGGTATTCTGGTTCATGATAAAAAAATGTTTACAAAACTTATGTATTGATATATACACATTTTTCTAAATATAAATTATTATATTACAATATACACTCTCAACCACAATTTCAAAGAGGTTTTTTTATGGGAAAGAACAGCCTGCTTAAATCGACCTCCAAAGCCAAGAAAAAATCAGCCGCAAAAAAAAAGGCGGCCGCTAAGGCCAAAGCAGCTCCAAAGGCCAAAGCTCTCCCCAAGGCCAAAAAGGCACCCGCAGCTAAAACGCAAAAAGCCATTCCTAAAACACCCAAGAAGGTTTCAGTGAAAGATCTCATGATGAAAAAGTTCGATGTTTGGAAGCCTGAAACCCTCTTTACCGTGAGTCCGGATAAAACCGATTCAAAGGATTTTGCTGCACCGCCTTTTTTCTCAGGCTCCGAAGAAGACACCCGTCGGATCAAAGAACTGCTGCTGAAAAAATTTGATCTGGCGGAAATCAAGGCCGCTGGCGAAAAAGCTGCTGCTGAAAAGGCCGCCGCTGAAAAGGCCGCCGCTGAAAAGGCTGCTGCTGAAAAGGCTGCTGAACCTGAAGTGTCTGTGTCATACGAGCCTCCCGATAGTGGCGACACCACAACCGAAGATCCAATGGAAAAAGCCATGAAATATCTGGCAGCCGTTTTCGCGGTTCTCATGGCCCTGGTTATCGGAACCAGTATGATAAACAAAAATAAATTTTACATTCATGCCACCGACGGTGCCCTTGAAATCTGGCAGGGAAGATTCGCCCCCATGGGCGAGGCATGTCTGATATCTCTCCCTGGCGTTCAAGCTCCTGAAACAATAAAAGATATTTACTCAAAATCAGAGGCCTTCCCCCTTATTTTCAATTTTTATGTGGATAAGGCAGATACCCTTTTGGCGGTTCCGGGGTTACCGGATTTTGAAGGAATTAAAAGGTATTTAAATAAGGCGCTGGCCTATGCCACAACACCGGCCGCCAATGAAGCTGTTTTTGGCCGCCTAAACAACATCGAACTGATGATTCTTCTATACAAGGCGGATGTATCCGCCAGCAAACCTACCCTTTCGGATCTTAAACAAGCCAAAGGATATCTTTCCCAAGCGGAAAGACTGGACATCGATGATCTTAAAATCGATTTGATCCATCAAAAAATGAAAGCCGTGGATCAACAGATGACGGCCCTGAAGGCAAAACAGGCGGCGAAAACATCTCCGGCAAAGCCTTCTAAATAGATTGTTTATCCTTCATCACGATTAAACATAGCGGACGACGGTTGAAAAAAAACGGTTGTCCGCTTTTTCATTTCTCCAAAACTCCCCAGGCCATCTCTTTACGATTCTGATATTCAAAATGTGGAGAGATGTGGCGCCGGGTTCTTTCTATTTCCGCCGATGCCTTTTCGCTTGACTCAAAAACCTGAATCTCTTATGTTTATGTTTCGACAATATTTATCCTTTAAAAACATTTAGTTATCCCAAACGACCCATTGGCGAAATTCATACAATAAACGACTGTTATCATGACCATTCGACGCGTCCTCATTTTCGCACCCATCCTTCTCATTCTGGTCTTGTTGCAGTCGTATTTCTGGGTGCCGACCTACGAACAGCAAACCCGGGGAAATCCCGCGCGTCTTGCTGAATACATTGCCGGATCCATCGGTGATGCCAGCCTCCTTAATCCCATTCTTACAGCGGATTCCGCCAGCAGCAACATCCAGGAGCTTGTGTTCGAAGGTCTTATCGACCGGGATGAGCAATTGCGTTTTAGGGGACGGCTGGCAAAATCCTGGAAGGTTTTTGAAGAAGCTTTTTTTTATGTCAACCCATCCGCATCCATACCCGGCCTGGGCAAGGCAGATCCTCAAACCCTGGCGGGATTTGTGAGAAACGCCCAAAAAACAAATCATGCAACAGATCCGGGGCTTAAAGATTCTCTAAAACGCATCACTGAAATTTCCGTGCTTCCCCCCAGAACCTTCTCGGTGACCCGGACGTTCAAAGATCCGAAGACCGACACACAGGAGCAGATAGAAATTCACGTTGCAGCACCTGCCAGAATCAAACTGGTTCTCAACGGCGTCGACCAGGATCTTTTTAAAAACCTTTCGCACCTTCTGGGCAAAGATTATTTTGAGTCTTTTCACGGCAAAGACTACTTGAGTTCCTTGTCTCAGAACGGCAAAGAAAAATTGGCGGCATACACCGAGGAACTGTTACCGGCCACGGAACACAATCCGATCCTGCTGTTTCACCTGCGGCCCGGGGTAAAATTTCATGACGGCCATCGGGTCGGAGCCGATGATGTCAAATTTACCTATGAAGCCATCATGAATCCCAAAAACCTTTCGCCCCGCATTTCAGATTATGAGCCGGTCAAAAGAGTTGAAGTTGTTGACCCCCTCACCGTAAAAATCGTCTACAAGCGGCTTTATTCTCCTGCCATTGGCACCTGGGGCATGGGAATCCTCCCCGAACACCTGCTGAATTCAAAAACACTTGAAAAAGAAGCCTTGCGTCTGAAAAAAGACCCGAAAACTTTTTCCATGCGCCAGAGTATCTTCAACCGGCGCCCCATCGGATCCGGACCGTTCAAATTCCGTGAGTGGAAGTCGGACCAGTACATTGCCCTGGATCGTTTTGACGACTACTGGGAAGGGCCGCCGAATTATCGACGGTATGTCTTCCGGATTATTCCCGATCTTTTGACCCAGGAAATGGAATTTTATGCCGGCACCATCGACAGCTATGTTGTTCAACCCCACCAGGTGAAACGCTTGGAAAAAGATCCTGAGTTTCAAAGTTTTTCCGGCATTGCTTTCGGCTATACCTATATCGGTTATAACATGAGACGAAAACCCTTTGACGATCCCCGTGTACGAAAGGCATTGGGAATGGCCATCGATGTCGACAAGATCATTGAATACGTACTGTATGGCCAGGGAGAAAAAATCACGGGACCTTTTGTCAAACAGACCGATTATTATAACCACCATCTCAATCCCCTTCCCTACGATCCCAAAGGTGCGTTAAAACTGTTGGCAGCGGCCGGTTGGCAACGGAATAAGAACGGCTGGCTTGAAAAAGACGGCCAACGATTTAAGTTCACCCTCATCACAAACAGCGGAAACGATCTTCGAAAAGCCATACTGGCCATTGCCCAGAATGCTTGGAAACAGATCGGTATCGATGTCCGGACCGATCTTTTGGAGTGGTCTGTTTTTATACAGGAACGGGTGAACAAAGCCGACTTTGATGCCCTGATTCTGGGGTGGCAGATGGGTATCGAACCGGATCTGTATCAGATATGGCATTCGAGCCAGACACATCCTTATCAGCTCAATTTCGTCAATTTTAAAAACAAAGACGCCGATGACCTCATCATCAAGATACGGCAGGAATACAACCATAACCGACAGGTGGAATACTCCCACAGGCTTCATGAAATTATTGCAAAAGAACAGCCGTATACATTCCTTTATGTCGGAAAGTGGACCGCCGTTTTAGACAAGCGTATCGTCATAAAAGATGTCGATGATGCCGGAACCATCCGGTATGAAAAGATTAAACCCACCCAGACCGGCAATTATACGTTCTATTTCAACAAGTGGATAAAGCTTCCAACGGCCCCGAACTTTATGGATGAAGGATAAACCATGGTATCATTTATCGGACGAAGTTTTGTACAAAAAATTATCACCCTCTTTTTCGTCTCCATCGTTTCTTTTTTGATTATTCATCTTGCACCGGGAAAACCGAGCCAGGTCGATCCCATGAATCCGAAATTTACACCCGAAGTGGTGGAACGTTTCCGCAAAGAATTTCATCTGGATAAACCGCTGTACGTCCAGTATGTCTATTTTTATAAGGACCTGTTCACCGGAAAAACCGTATCATGGAAAGACAATCAATCGGTCCTTAAAAAGATTTGGGAACGGTTTTTAAACAGTCTTCCCCTTTTTATTGTGGGAACTCTCATAACCTGGACTCTTTCTTTCCCGGTGGGGATCCGGTCGGCCATCTCCAGGGAAGGTCTCTATGATCGCACCGCCACATTCTTGTCTTACCTGCTGATTTCCATTCCCGGCTTCTTTTTCGCCTACGTCCTCATAATTTTTGTGGTGACCCGCTTCCATGTACCGGTTATCGGCATGGAAACTTTCGGGATCGGAGACGCTTCCACCCCTTTCATATTGATGGACAGGATCTGGCACCTGCTCCTTCCATCGCTCCTGGGTGCCTCCGGCGGTATTGCAGTCCTTTCCAGGTATGTTCGAAGCCAGATGCTGGAAGTGGAAGGCCAGGATTATATTCGAACCGCCCGGGCCAAGGGCCTTCCCCCGGAACAGGTCCACTACAAACATGCGCTCCGAAATGCGCTTCTGCCCTTCGTCACCATGTTCGGTCTGATCTTACCCGGTTTGATCGGGGGCTCGGTCATCATCGAATCCATCTTTTCCTGGCCCGGCATGGGTCGTATGGCCTATGAAGCGATTCTGGCCAGGGATTACCCGATTATCCTGACGGTTAATTTTGTTTCAGCCGTATTGGTGCTGATCGGCACCTTTATATCGGACCTTCTTTACCTGATTGTCGATCCGAGGATACGCCTGTGATGACTCTAAACGAAACAACCGGTTGCCAAAAATTTCCATGTCCAGGAACCCCTGAGCCCCGAAGCGGACGCGGATGGAGGAGTTCTGGCGTCTGTTCAGACAAAACCGGCTTGCCATTATGGGGCTGTTTATTTTTATCCTGTTCTTCTGCTGCGCAATCACGGGCCTTTTCCTGACCTCGGGGTCCAAGCCTGTTTTTGATCCTCGTCTGGTCCGCCTCGAGGAAAAGTTGCGACCCCCTTTTTCAAAACCCAATCTCGACCTGCTGGAACCAGACCAGGTTCCAACCTTGAATTTCTATCTCATGGGAACCGATGATTTGGGAAGAGATGTTTTTTCAAGAATGCTTCAAGGGGCATGGGTTTCCCTGACCGTCGGTTTTGTGGCCGTCGGAATATCGGTGCTCATCGGCATCTTCATGGGGGGAATTGCAGGTTATTTTGGACAACATTACTTTAAAATAGACCAGATTCTATGGACGTTATTTTTGGTTTCAGGAACAGGACTGATATTTCTTGGTGTTACCCGCTTAGGCACAGCACTTTTATTGCTCTGCCTGGCATACATCGTTTATGCGGTCTTGACCCGGCACAGATTCAGGGAAAAAGCAACTCCCACACGGCGGTCGATGTTCCACATCAATGCGGTCTCCGTGGACACCCTGATCATGCGAATCGTGGATATTATGCTCTGTTTTCCGAGCTTTTTTCTGATTCTAACGGTGGTGGCGATTCTCCCTGCAAGCATCTACAACATTATGATCGTCATCGGATTGACCAGCTGGATGGGGACCACGCGATTTGTCCGCGCGGAATTTCTTTCCCTGAGGGAACAGGACTTTGTGGCAGCGGCAAAGGCACTGGGCGTCGGCAACTTGCGGATCATCTTTCGGCACATGATGCCCAATGCCGTCGCACCGGTGCTGGTTTCCGCCACCATCGGCATCGCTTCCGCCATTTTGACGGAGGCCGGCTTGAGCTTTCTCGGGTTCGGCGTGCCCCCGCCCCATGCCACCTGGGGCAATATCACTTTCCGACGGTAAAAGCTTCATTTTTGATGCCCCCTGGCTGACCTTCATCCCCGGGATCACCATATTGATTGTGGTGCTCTCTTTCAATCTTTTTGGTGAAGGTCTCAGGGATGTGCTGAACCCGAAACTCAGAGAAAGACATTAAACAAAGAATGACAGACAACAATATCCTTCTTTCCGTACAGGATTTAAAAGTATATTTCCGAAGCGCCGATGCATGTGCCCGTGCCGTGGATGGGGTCAGTTTCGATGTCCGGAAAGAAGAGACGGTGTGTATTGTGGGTGAATCCGGATGCGGAAAAACCGTCTCGGCCCTCAGCATCCTCGGCCTCGTTGCAACCCCTCCCGGAGAAATCATAGACGGCCGAATCGTGTTCGCAGGACAAAATCTGTTGGAACTGGGCGAAAAAGAGATGCAAAAGATCCGGGGAAATCATATTGCCATGGTTTTTCAGGAACCTCTGACATCCCTGAACCCGGTCTTTACCATCGAAGACCAGATCTCGGAAGCCGTTCGCATCCATAAAAAGGTCGAAACCGAATCACTTCATGAAAAATGTATTCAGCTCTTGAAGGACGTGGG
This sequence comes from uncultured delta proteobacterium, assembly GCA_963790095.1. Classification (GTDB taxonomy): domain Bacteria; phylum Desulfobacterota; class Desulfobacteria; order Desulfobacterales; family UBA11574; genus JAAXQD01. The sequence continues at coordinate 241,562 of CAWBNO010000019.1, forward strand.
AATCTCCGATCCTGAACAACGACTCGAAGACTATCCCCATCAGCTCAGCGGCGGTCAGAGACAACGGGTTATGATCGCAATGGCACTGGCGTGTGACCCGGATCTGATCATTGCAGATGAGCCGACCACCGCCCTCGACGTCACGGTCCAGGCGCAGATTCTCGAACTTTTCGGGGCCATTCAGACAAAACAATCCATGTCGGTTCTATATATTACCCATGATCTCGGCGTCGTGGCAGCCATTGCCGATCGGGTGTATGTCATGTATGCCGGCATGATTGCGGAGCAGGGGAATGCGGAACACATCTTTCGTAATGCCCGGCATCCGTATACCCAGGGACTCCTTGCCTCGCTTCCCAGCCTTTCCAAGCGGGGCAAAAGACTCTACAGCATCCCCGGCGCAGTGCCAGACCCGGCGTATAAGCCCGCGGGGTGCCCCTTTCATCCCAGGTGTCCCCATAAAGCACCGAGCTGTCATACCGAATATCCTAACATGTGCGATTACGGCCAGGGGCATCTGGCCCGCTGTCCGATACTGTTTCAAGACAAAGGCCGTCATATTTAGATGAATTCAAAAAATAGAAATAATCCCATTATTCTTTGCGTTAAAGATTTGAAAAAACATTTTCCCATACGCAGGGGGTTTTTGCAGAAAATCTCCGGGTGGGTGAAAGCTGTGGACGGCGTCAGTTTTGAAATCGAACGGGGAAAAACCATGGGCCTGGTGGGTGAAAGCGGCTGTGGAAAAACAACGGTGGCCCGACTGATTCTGAAGCTTTTGGCGCTGGATGAAGGAAAAATTATCTACCAGGGCGTCGATATCGGTCGATTATCCGAAAAAGAGATGAAGCCCCACCGGAAAGAGATGCAGATTGTCTTCCAGGACCCCTTCGGATCGCTGAACCCCCGAATGACCGTCGGCCAGTCTGTGGAAGAGGGGTTACGGATTCTCGGCATCAAAAACCACAGGTTGCGCAAAGCCCGCCTTGAAAAACTCATGGAAATGGTGGGCATGTCCCCGGACAGCACCGATCGGTATCCCCATGAATTCAGCGGCGGCCAGCGCCAGCGTATCGGCATTGCCCGGGCTTTGAGCGTGGAGCCGTCCCTCATCATATGCGATGAACCCATATCGGCCCTGGACGTCTCTATCCAGGCCCAGATCATTAACCTTTTAAAGGACTTGCAGGATCGGTTGGGGTTAAGTTATCTTTTCATTTCCCATGACCTCAATGTGGTGGGATATCTGTGCAACACCATTGCTGTGATGTACATGGGACAGATCATGGAGTATGCATCTGCTGAAGACATTTTTGACCATCCGCACCATCCCTATACCCGGTCATTGCTCGCTGCGATTCCCGATTCCGGGCCGCAAAAAAAATTGGCGCCCACGCTCATAAAAGAGGACATTTTCGATTCCTCGGCGGCGCTCGAAGGATGTAAATACCGGTCGATGTGTTCCATGGAAGCGCCCCGCTGTGGGAAAGAGCAGGTCCTTTTCGAAAAAATCGGGGAAGGACATTTTGTCAGATGCTGGAAAGCAATGAAAAAATAAAACAATGTCCAATGACCGAAATTCGAAAATTCAAACAATGTCTCGTCATGGACGATTTTGGTCATTGAATATTAACGGTTTCGTAAAAAGTCTTTTGTGAGCGACATCGAGCAATTTTGGAGAAAGATTCATGATGCGTCTGGCGTTAAAAATTGCGAGCTGTTTGAGGGCGTTAGCCCGAGTTCTTGCAATTTAGCCAGGCGAGTCATGAATCCCAAAATTGCTTGGGGAGCGAGCAAAATCAGACTTTTTACGAGTTCATCAATATTGGGATTTGAGACCTGCCCGCTCGTGCCTTGTGTGGCAGGCGGGTTTCTTTGTAATTTGGTGCTTGGAATTTGTGATTTTAGACCAAAACTCCCGAGTGCTTGTGGGCCAAATTGTTCTATAACGCCAATTGGATATAATTTTTGCTGTTAACAAGGAGGATCAATCGTGGAACCTGTATTGCTGGAAAAGGACGGACCCGTGGCATGGCTTACATTAAATCGTCCGGAAAAGCGAAATGCACTCTCTCTGGAATTAATGGGGGACCTGCTCCGTAAACTTAACACGGTCGCCCAGGACCCGGATGTCCGTGTGGTGGTCATCAAGGGGAACGGCCCGGCGTTCTGTGCAGGGCATGACCTTGAAGAAATGGCGGGATCAGATTTTGATGTCGAACATTTTAACCATTTGTTTTCGGTCTGCGCTGAAATGATGCAACGGCTTCAAAAACTGCCCCAGCCGGTTATTGCTCAGGTTCACGGCATTGCAACAGCGGCAGGATGTCAACTGGTTGCGGCCTGCGATCTCGCCATTGCAGAAACCGGGGCTCAATTTGCCACACCGGGGGTCAAAATAGGCCTCTTCTGTACCACTCCGGCAGTACCGCTGGTTCGGATTATCGGAAAACGAAGGGCCATGGAAATGCTGTTGACAGGGCGTTTTATCTCATCCGATGAGGCCGAAAGGTACGGACTGATCAACAGGATCGTCCCCCCGGAGAACCTTGGCGAAAAGACCCGAAACCTGGCAATGGAAATCGCTCAATACAGTCGCCACACCCTCGCTTATGGAAAAGACACTTTTTACAAGCAGGTCGATCTCAATATGAGATCTGCTTACGATTATGCAACCCATGCAATTGCCATAAACTGCGTTGATGAAGATGCCCAGGAGGGTATGCTGGCGTTTTTGGAAAAGCGGAAGGCCAAGTGGAAAAATCAGAATGAATAAAGGGAGCCGGCAAACACCGGCTCCCTTTGATATAATAGAAAAAACTTTAGCGTTTTGAGAACTGGAACCGGGCCCGTGCACCCTTCTGGCCGTATTTCTTTCTCTCCTTTACCCTTGGATCACGTCGAACAAAACCTGCTCTTTTCAACGCCACCCTTAGATCAGGATTGGCCAGTATCAGCGCCTTGGTGATGCCGTGCCGGATTGCGCCGGCCTGTCCTGAAAAACCACCACCGGCAACTTTGGCTTTTATATCAAATGACCCGAGCATATTGGTCAGAGCCAATGGCTGCTTGACCGTCGTTTGTACCGACTCGACCTTAAAATAATCATCAATGGGCAGGTCATTCACGGTAATGTCGCCGCCTCCGGGTTTCAACCAGGTCCTGGCTACGGCATTTTTCCGTTTGCCAGTTGCATAATAGACGTTTTCCTTCTCCATACGATTCCCCAATAATTAAAAACACTTATTTTTATAGATTAAATTTCGAAAATTTCAGGCTGCTGGGCCTCATGCGGATGCTCAACGGACGAATATACTTTTAATTTTTTAAACAGTTTTCTTCCCAGTCTATTCTTTGGCAGCATTCCCTTAACGGCAAAACGAACCAAATCTTCAGGTTTTTTTTCCATCAGTTTCTTGGCCGTAATGGTCTTCAGTCCGCCAATGTAACCGCTGTGCCGGTAATAGTTTTTTTGATCCCATTTTCTCCCGGTCAGCACCACTTTATCCGCATTAACAACAATCACCCAGTCTCCGGTATCGGCATGTGGGGTAAAAAGGGGACTGTGCTTTCCCCGCAACCGGGCCGCCACGGAACTGGCAAGTCTTCCTAACACCGCACCTTCGGCATCAACAAGACTCCATTTGCCTGGATTGTCCTCATTTTTTGCACTATATGTATATTTTTTCACTGGATACTCTCCTTCATATTAAAACCTTACGAATTTAAATAAAATTTGCCCCTGTGTCAAGGGAAAAAAACGAACCGCGTCAATATTTGACACGAAACATGATTTCTAATATAAATAAACCCGTTATTAAATCCCTTGGCGATGTTATATACCGTCCGCTTTGAGCGGAACTCGAATATCGCCTAACGTAACATATTGAAATGGTTTGCAGGCAATGTCAAATGGAAAATTTTGAAACCGAGGTGAAATTCTATTTGCCGAAGGTGAATCCGATACGACGCCGAATTGTTGAACTGGGTGCCGATTTCAAGGGTCGGGTCTTTGAGACCAACCTGCGGTTTGAAGATGCGGATACCCGTCTGTTTCAAAAAAAATCGCTCCTGAGACTCCGAAAAGATATCAAAACCACCCTGACGTTTAAATCGGAGCCGCCTTTCAAAGACGATGAATTTAAAACATTACGGGAGTTCGAAGTCGAGGTTTCCGACTTTGCCGTCATGAAACACATTCTGGAATCTTTAGGGTTTCATGAAGAACAGGTTTACGAAAAATGGCGTGAAACCTTTCTGTTGCGCGATACGCACCTCTGTCTCGACACCATGCCCTTCGGTGATTTTCTCGAAATCGAAGGCCCTAAAAAATCTATCAAAGAACTGGCATCCCAAATCGGGCTCAAGTGGCACAAAAGAATACTCCTGAATTATCTTGCCATATTTGATATCATCGGCAAGGAATTGAATCTGGGGTTTTCTGATGTAACATTCGAAAACTTCAAAAATATTCGATTCGACCTTGCCGAACATCCCGGTCTCCTTGATGTCCATACCCTGTAGATCATCACCCATCGAACCCATTTCGATCTCGAACCATTTAAGCCTGGAGCCTAGCATGCTTTTTGTTTTGACATTAAACCTTCGTTTCGGCCTGGCTGACGACGGCCCTGACAGCTGGCAATACCGGAAGGGATGCTTTCCTCTTTTTTTCGAAAAATATCGTGCAGATTTCATGGGGTTCCAGGAAGCAAATGATTTTCAAATCGACTTTATCCATAAAATTCTTGCTGAATATCATTATATCGGTCGGCGAAGCCCTTCTCCGGATTTCTGGCAACACAATGTTATCTTTTATAAAAATACCTGGACCTGTATGCATCGTGAACATTTTTTCTTAAGCCCAACACCAACGGTGCCAAGCCGTTTTCGGAAAAGCCTCTGGCCGAGACAGTGCACCATTGGCATGTTCAAAAATTCTCGCCGCCGACTTATTTGTGTCAACACACACTTGGACTTTGACGTTTCGGTCCAGACCCGAAGCGCCAAACTGATTCTCCAGCGACTGTCCCATCTCCCCAGGGACATCCCTGTAATTCTCATGGGAGACTTTAACACCCCGCCGTTTAGCCCCTGTTACAATATTTTCACCGGACACGATCAGAAACCCGCCGTCCAAGAATCCTATTTGAAAAACGCATTTGAAAAGCCTTTTCCCGGAACCCACCACGGATTCACAGGGGTTTCAAAGGGAGATCATATCGACTGGGTTCTTTATCGGGGCAACATCCTGGTAAAGGACAGCACGGTGATTCAGGATAGATTTGACGGACGATACATGTCCGATCATTTTCCCCTCTATGCAAGGTTCAAGTGGCAGGTTTTTTCACAAGATTTATTTTAGCTTCCCAAGGAGTTACGCCAAGGGCATCAACATTCCCGCCGAAAATCTGATAACACCGTCACCCCAGGATGGGTTTGCGCAAGAGTTTGGATGCAAAATACGGGTTTAAAACAGGGTGTCCACGGGCACATGTTCAAGGTCGAAGGTATGGGCAACCCCGGGGTAGGTCACCTTGCCGTAGGCCACATTGATCCCTGATTTGATTTCCGGATGAACCGTCATGGCGGTTTTCAAACCCTGGTTGGCGATTTGCAATGCATAAAACAAGGTGGCATTGGTCAAGGCAATGGTCGACGTCCGCGGCAGGGCACCCGGCATATTGCTAACGGCATAATGCACCTTCCCGTCAACCATATATGTCGGCTCTGCATGGCTGGTTTCACGGGATGTTTCAAAACATCCGCCCTGGTCGATGGAAACATCAACCAGTACAGCACCCGTCTTCATGGTCTCAAGCATCTTGCGGGTGACCAAGGTTGGGGTCTTGCTGCCGGGAATCAGCACGGCGCCCACCACCACATCCGCACCTTGGATCAACCCACGGATAGTTGCCGGACTCGACATATGGAGGAAGCAGTTGGCCGGCATCACGTCGCTCAGATAACGGAGCCGATCCGGATTGATGTCCAGAACATACACCTTGGCTCCGAGCCCACAGGCCATTTTTGCTGCATGGGTTCCGACAACACCCCCGCCGATGATCACCACTGTGCCCGGATCGACCCCCGGCACGCCCCCCAGCAGAACACCGTGACCCCCCTGGGCCATTTCCAGATATTTGGCCCCTTCTTGGATGGCCATGGGGCCGGCGACTTCACTCATGGGCTTCAGGAGCGGCAGAGATCCGTCTGCTGTTTGAAGGGTTTCATAGGCGATGCACACCGCGCCGCTTGCCATCAGGGTCCGGGTGAGGGGCTCGGATGCAGCCAGGTGCAGAAAGGAACAATAGATCTGCCCCTCCCGCAAAAGATCGTATTCGGGGGGCTGGGGTTCTTTGACCCTTAGAATCATATCCGCCCGGTAAAAAATTTCGGCCGGCGAGTCCACCAGCTCGGCACCGGCTTTCACATAAACGGCGTCTTGGAACCCGCTGTTGGCACCGGCACCGGTTTCCACCAGAATGGAATGCCCGAAATTTCCCATAACCTCCACGCCCGCAGGAGTCATGGCAACTCGATTTTCTTGAGGTTTGATTTCCTTCAGAACACCCACAATCATGCTGTCTTCCTTTCATTATTCAATAAGGGGAATTGGGGAAAAAACACGGGCTCCGGATGAACCTTTACTGTCATCCGGGACGGGCGCTTTAAATCAACGCATCGATGGGCGTGTATTCCAGGTCGAAAGCATCTGCAACGGCTTTGTAGGTAACTTTTCCTTTGACGACGTTGGCGCCGAGTTTGATTTCCGGGGTTTCCTGAAAGGCCCGCTTCCAGCCCTTGTTGGCAATCTCCACGGCATAGGGCAGGGTGGCATTGGTCAGTGCCATGGTGGATGTTTTGGCCACCCCCCCGGGCATGTTGGCCACACAGTAATGGACGATCCCGTCAACGGTAAAGATCGGATCCGAGTGGGTGGTCGGCTTGGATGTTTCAAAACATCCGCCCTGATCGATAGCCACATCCACCAACACCGCGCCTTTTTTCATGGTTTTGAGCATGTCCCGGGTCACCAGCTTGGGTGCCTTGGCACCGGTAACCAGCACCGCTCCCACCACCACATCGGCCTCTCTGACAAGCTTTCGGATGGCCGCCGGGCTGGCCATCAAGGGAAAGCAGTTGGCCGGCATCACATCGCTCAGGTATCGTAAACGTTCCAGGTTCAAATCCAGAACGTAAACCTTCGCGCCCAGGCCGCAGGCCATCTTGGCTGCGTTGATCCCGACGATCCCGCCGCCGATGATGACCACTGTCCCCGGATCAACCCCCGGCACCCCCCCCAGGAGAACGCCGTGGCCGCCCTGGGCCATTTCCAGATATTTGGCCCCCTGCTGAATGGCCATTCGTCCAGCCACTTCACTCATGGGGGTGAGGAGGGGCAGGGAGCCGTCTGCTTTTTGAATGGTTTCATAAGCAATATTAACGGCGTCGCTTTTGATCAAAATGTGCGTCAACTCCTCGGCCGCCGCCAGATGCAGATACGTAAAAACAATCTGGTCCTCACGGATGAGATCGTATTCCGGTGGTAGGGGCTCCTTCACATGCATCACCATGTCCGCACGTTGGAAAATCTCTTTGGGGTTTTCAACGATCTCGGCCCCGGCTTTCTCATAGGCGGCGTCGTGGAAGCCGCTGCCGCCGCCGGCAGACTTTTCCACCAGAACGGTGTGGCCGTTCTGTTTTATGACTTCCACACCGGCCGGGGTCATGGATACACGATTTTCCTCTGCTTTGATTTCCTTGAGAATTCCGACAATCATTTTGTTCTCCTTCGGTAAAGAAACATAATAGACCATAGGCTGTCATACAGATGTAAAATTTAGACGCTTGAAATCGCCATGCGCGTTGAATCGAGTGCTCCAACGTAACAACGATACCTTAAAAGTCCACCTTATGGCAACATTCAATTTTTCGGTACCTAAATTTTCACAAAGAATTTCCCACCGGGCATTGCCGGGTATTCCCAAGTAACAGCAATACGAACCTTGCGCTACTTATGTGCTTTTACCCCTTCAGGCGCGGTGTTCCCGGGGCGGATCTTATATCAGATTTTCTGAACCGTCCCCTTTTCGTCCATTTTTCTGAAATTTATGTTGTAAAGTTTTGCATCAAATTTTAATAAAAAGAATACCATAATAAGATCCTGCCCATGGGTTGAGATCGGCTGTTTAGGGGTGGCTTACGCCTGCAGGTTTAGGGGACCATTCGGGAATGTTTTTATTTTCACGTCCAACGGTTTAAGGAGGTGGGTATGATGAAACGACTTTACTTCACGTTAATTGTCGTCCTGTGGGTTTTGCCGCCGGTGGTTTTGGCGGTCCCGGGGGAAGTACCCATCAGCGATGCCACCCAGGAATGTATAGATTGCCACAGCGAGTTTCATCCGGGCATCGTAGCGGATTGGAACAACAGCCGACATTCGAAAATGACACCCCAAACCGCCTTGAAAGCCGATAAACTGAAACGGAGAATGTCCGGCACTTCCGTGCCCGAAGTCCTTCAAAACCAAGCTGTGGGATGCGCTGAATGCCACACCCTCAGGGCCGGCGCCCATTCCGATACATTCGAGCATAACGGGTATGAAGTCCATGTGGTGGTCAGTCCGGATGATTGCGCCACATGTCATGTGACGGAAAGAACCCAGTACGCCAAAAACCTCATGGCCCATGCCTATAAAAACCTGGCCGAGAACCCCCTCTACCAGGACCTTCAGCGGACCATTCTGGGGGAAACCGCCTTAGAAAACGGCAAAATTCGCTTCAGCCCGGCCAATGGCCTCACCCGTGCAGAGGCCTGCTTTTACTGCCATGGCACACGGCTGGAGTTGGCCGGTTATGAAACCCGGGATACGGATGCCGGAGAACTCGAATTTCCGATCATCAACGGCTGGCCGAATCAGGGTGTTGGCCGCGTGAACCTCGACGGCAGCCGAGGGGCCTGCACCGCCTGCCATTCCCGGCATCATTTCTCCATAAAGATGGCCCGTAAACCTTATACCTGCAAGGAGTGCCACGCAGGGCCCGATGTTCCGGCTTTCAAAGTATACGCTGCCAGTAAACACGGCAACATTTTTTCTGCCATGAACAGCACCTGGAACTTTACGGCGGTGCCCTGGACCATCGGCAGGGATTTTTCCGCGCCGACCTGTGCCGCATGTCATATCAGTCTGTTGGTCAATGCCGGCGGAGACGTGGTCAACTCCCGGTCTCACCAGATGAACGACCGTCTGGGATGGCGGATTTTCGGACTTATTTACGCCCATCCGTATCCCAAAGAACCCGACACCACCCAGATTCGTAACCGTGCCGGCCTGTCCCTGCCCACAGACTTTGACGGTGGATTTGCCAACGATTACCTCATCGGCCCCGAAGCGCAAAAAATACGCCAACAGACCATGCAGAACACCTGTCTGAACTGCCACAGCACCGACTGGGTCAAGGGCCACTTTGTGCGGCTGAACAACGCCATCCAGACGTCCAACGCCAAAGTCCTAACGGCCACCGGTCTGGTGAGCAGAGCCTGGGAAAAGGGCTACGCCCAAGGGCCGGGCCAAAAAGGCAGCCCCTTTGACGAATTCATTGAACGGCGATGGAGCGATGCCTGGCTGTTCCATGCCAACAATGTCCGGTTTGTGTCGGCCATGGCCGGCGGCGGGGACTACGGCGTTTTCGAAGACGGCCGCTACCCGCTCACCAACACGCTTCTGGAGATGCAGAGCTGGCTGGAAACCCGGGACATGATGTCATCGACAAAGAAGAAGTGACACGCCGGTCTTATGAGAGCTTGACGGGAGCATGGGACAGCTTCATCCCCGATGCCCGCCAAATCAACGACGTTTTCCCATGGCCGCGCTACTCCGACAATCGGACAGGAGATATGACCATTTAATAGTGCTAGTGAAAACATCGGGAGAGGGTATCTTCAAGAAAAAAGGGGTTTTTGAAGGGGCATTTCCTGCTGGTATTTTATTTTACTATCCCATAATTATAGCTGGTCATCAAGGGATGAAGGCTTGGTACCACAGGGATGTTGAAACTCCGGAAGCCGATTCTTGCCGGTCACGCTATCATGACGGATTCAATTCAAAAGCAATCCATTTGTCTGGGTCGCCTTTTCTTCGGCGAATGACATTCCCGGTACCAGATTTGGCTTTCGATTTCTCTTTTCTGGCCCGGGATTTCTCGTAGAGCTCAATATTTCTTCGAAGTATATTTTCTAACATCTTTTTTTTCTTTTCCACACTTGCCTCCGCAATTCTATTGGACCGGTACGAACATTTTCAAATGAACAACGCTTTGGGTTCAATAATATTTTCAAGTATCACTATTACACATAAGTTATCCGTTTATATTATGGATTCGGCGGTCTTTACCTTCTGATTTTTCTTGATATTGTTTCCGCTTACCCAATGCATTTAACGGTTTTCCGATTACCTTGTCACCCCCAAGGAGAATTCTTAACTGAATTCCCACTCCCGCTTTTTTTCACATTTCATCCCCTCGTCACCCATATTTATACCCATGGATTCTTGGGTCATCCCGGTTGAAAATACGACCTCTGCCCCACGCCCTTCGGGTCCGTATAGTTTAAGATCACCTCCAAAACATTCAATTTTTCGAGCGCCATTTTTTCAATACAAAAAGCAGGCATGGGAACGATATCGAGCAGCAACCCAAAACGAGAAAAGCATATAAAGGCGAGGCTTCTTTCAATTCGATCCGGCTAAAACAAATCTTTTATTTATTTTTCGGGATTTCAGTTTTCTATCGAGTCCGTTTCTACGGTCCTTTTCAGACCTTCGTTCTGGAATATGCGTGTCGTAGGAAAATTGACGCCGGTCTATCCCTGAGCACTTATCTCTATTTTCCATGTCAAATAACGGTATCACATTCTTCCTCTCCGATAGGTTCTCTTCTAAAGCCAACGTAACTTTCCGCTGGGAGTCCTTTCGGCATGGGAAACCTTGTTCTATCCGTGTAATGGTCATGGGGGAGATATTGGCCAGTCTTGCCAGCTCTGTTTTGCTGATCATCAGGGGTTCTATTTTTCTTAAACTAATTTTGATGAACTCGTAAAAAGTCTGATTTTGCTCACTCCCCAAGCAATTTTGGGATTCATGAATCACCTCTCTAAATTGCAAGAACTCGGGCTAACGCCCTCAAACAGCTTGCAATTTTTAACGCCAGACTCCTCATGAATCTTTCTCCAAAACTGCTCGATGTCGCTCACAAAAGACTTTTTACGAACCCTTCAATTTTGCCCATTGCCGAACCTTTTAAACCGTTTGACGCTATGGGGTTATTCCTTGACCGATATTTTTTAAATTCTCTTCGGAAAGCAGATGAGAATCTCCCCTTATGGCCATGACCTTGTCTGGAGATGGCGAGATCCTCGTTTTATCTCGAGCTCTGCATGTTCGGACGTTATAAAAGCAAGGGGAAAATAACATCCCCCCACACCCGAAGAACACAGGTCTGAATTTCTGGGTGGAAGAAAACTTAATGGGTTAATTAAAGCACAGAATGTTACCGACAGTTTGGCAACAAAAACTCCATATGTAAACAACAAAAATTTATAAGCAAAATATAAGGTAAAAACTTGTATTATGCCAGGGGCAAAAGGAAGGACCTAAGGTTTGTTTTTGTATTTCGGAGACCCAGTTTGGCTCTAATATTATTCCGGTGAAAATTAACGGCACCCGTGGAGGAGTTCAACAATTCAGCGATCTCTTTGGTTGTATTGCCATCCCTAACGAGCCCGGTCACTGGCTTTTATTTCTCCTTTGAGGGGCCGGACAGTTTTAGCCACTTCGGTATTTTGATCCTCTGCCCATTGTTCAAACTCTGTGTGTGCGTTGCGCAATGCAGCTTCTGCCCGCCTGCGTTTGAGGACTTCATTCTCTAACTCTTGGATTTTTTGTTCCAATTCTTTATAGGTCGGTTTTTTTCCCATGGGGATATTTCTCCAATTATTCGAAAACGAAAAAGCAGGTACTATTTTTATTTATTTTTCCCGCCTGGGGTTTTGAAAGGCTTCATACAACATTCGAAGGAATTTATTGTTTCGAAGGAACAGTATACATTCGTCGTCCAATGAATTGCAAGAAGAGGATGTTTGGGTGCAGGGCAAACCCATTTGAATCTTAAAAAATGGATGTCGTAACAATATTACTTGTAACCGGACCCCAAAGAAGTTATAAGCCCCTTGCGCTGATTTCATATGGACAATCGATGGCGCCGATTTTTTAACGTTAACAATACCAATTTTTGATCATGGGCTTATTATCATCACGCATTTCCGTAACACGCTATAAAGTCGAGGGCTGGCTGGACGGACCGGTACACGAAACCGTATACCAGAGCCTCAAACAACGTTCGATTCCCAACATCGAAGATGACGGGTCCGAAGCCATCGTCGGCTGGACATCCTTTGAGACTCCGTACGCTCCCGATTTTGAAGGGTATTCTTTTGTTTTCGGTACCCATATGATTTTTGCCCTCCGGGTCGACAAAAAGTCCATTCCCCCGAAACTCATTCGGAAGCATTATACCATAGAGGCTGCCAAACGCCTGGCGGACACCGGCCGAAGCTATTTATCCGCCAATGAGAAAAAAACCATCAAAGAAAATGTCGTCCTCAACCTCAGCCGCCGAATTCCGGCAACCCCGAACGTTTTTGATTTGGTCTGGAATTACGAGGAAGCCTCGGTGTGGTTCTTTTCCAATCTGAAATCGGCCAACGAGGCATTGGAGACGCTTTTTATCAAATCTTTCGGCCTGCATCTGATCCGTCTGTTCCCCTATACCACGGCCGACCTGATCGCCGGACTATCGGATGGTGAACGTGATCTATTGGAAAATCTGGAACAGAGCCAATCTGGGGGATAACCCATGCTGGATGTCGCCATAGCATACCGCCGCTACCAATTCTTAGGCAACGAATTTCTGACCTGGCTATGGTTCATGATCGAAACCGATCAGAACCTGCTGCGCCAATACGATCCGGATCTTTTATCCCTGAACATCGGCAGCCGCTTGATGCTTGAAAATACGCGCAACAACGCTAAAGAAACCGTCACCATTAAAGGGGATGAGGCCAACCTGGAAGAAGGACTGGTGGCGCTGAAAAAAGGTGCCGTAGTTACCGAAATGCATCTTTCATATAAAGCCGTCGGGCAAGACTGGCTGTTCAGCCTCAAGGGGGAAAGTCTCAACATTTCCAACCTGAAACTACCGGAGACCGGACCGCTGGAGACGTCGGAAGATCTTGAGGGCGTTGTGATCGAAAAGGTCTATCTTCTGGAAAAGGTCATTGGCTTGGTGAACAATCTTTTTTCCCACTTCATTAAACTTCGAGTATCCGATACGTGGCACAGCCAAACGCTTTCCCATATCCGCAAATGGTCGGTATCATAGAAAAATCACAAAGGGTTTGAAATCATTGGCCGCCATTTCCCCATGAAGAACATCCAACCTACAGCGGGTTGTTTTTGGAGCGGATCACACGGAGCGAGCCGGAATTGGTGAGAAAAAATTTAACCCAATCAAAACCGAATTTCATCAATTCCACATCCGATTCCCTCAATCTGTCGGATTCAAAAAAACTTCCCTCCTTTCTGCCGAGTCGATACTATTGTTTAATGCTTTATAACAACATAACCACTTAAAGTTAATATATAATACACTGGCGCAATTTGAAACCCTCAAGTTAGGTTTTGTTTTGTTTGGGCGCATTTGGGAAGCCTGTAACTGAAAAAAAGGCATGCACAGGACATGACCAATGACGCCCAAAAAACCAAAGTAAGACTTTGAGCAACCGCATTTCGCAAAGATTGTTGAACCGTATTGGAAAGAAAAGACTGTATCTCCGGTCTAAAAAGATTTTCGATGTTCTGATGAACATGATTGGAAATAGACAAGGCAATCTTTTCATGGATACCAGAATCAATTAGTGAATCCAGGGTCTTTGACAGTCGAGCGGTTACGAAACTTCCAGAAACACCGATCCCGATAGTGCCCCCTAAAGTTCTGCTGAATTGATGGGAGGTGGTGGCCACCCCGAGGTCTTCTACAGAGAGGCTGTTCTGGACAATGAGAAGGGTGGAAATGGAGACAAAACCCATTCCCAGGCCGGCAATGGCTAAAACAATGGAAAATGCCGTCAGAGACGTTGAAATGGAAAAGGTAAGCGTCATGCCGCAGCCCGCCAAAAGTAAAACAGAACCCAGCAGCGCAGAGGGTTTTTCTTTCAGCCGATGGATCATCTGGCCGCAAACCAATGCCCCCACCGACCATCCCAGGCTCAAAGGAACCATGGCCGCCCCCAGTTGAGCCGGAGTTTTTCCCAGGGCACCTTGAATAAATAGCGGACTGAATGCCGAAAGTGAAAAAATTGAAAAACTGGCAAAAAATGCTGCGCTGTTACCGATACTAAACCCCCGAACTCCGAAAAACCCGATGGGCAAAATCGGTTCCTTTGCCCGCCGTTCCGCAATGTAAAAGACCCCGGCTGAGCATAGGGTTATAATGAAAAGTGCGAGGATCTGCGGTGAGATCCATGGGTAGGTGCGGCCGGCCAGCAAAAATGCGGTGAGCAATGCCAGAATGGTAGTCGAAAGTGTAAAAGCCCCCAGATAATCGATGGCGGCGTCTCTTTTTTTCTCCCGGGTTTCTTCCAAATGTCTCCAGATTCCGATAAAGGCGATGATTCCAAGGGGTACGTTTATAAAAAAAATCCAGCGCCATGAAAAGTAATTCACAATAAACCCGCCCAAGGTTGGCCCCAAAACACTGGAAAAACCCCAAACGAAACTGATCAGAGACATCATTTTGCCCCGTCTTTCCGGTGGGGAAATATCCGCCAGAACAATATAGGCCAAGGCAAAATTACCGCCGGCCCCCACACCTTGGACAACCCGGGATACGGTAAGCTGGGTCATGTTGTGGGATGCACCGGCACAAACCGAGCTGATTAAAAAGATGACGATGGATATCATATAAAGCTTTTTACTGTTGAAAAGATCACATAGTTTTCCGAAAATGGGAAGGGACACTGCACGGGAAAGAAGATAGACAGAGAAAACCCAGCTATAAAGCTGTATTCCTCCTAAATCCGACACAATTGTCGGCATGGCGGCACCCATGATCAGGGTGTCAAGGGCTCCGAGAAAAAGCGCCAATAGTGCTGAAGCAATAACATACCGTCGGTTTTTTCCGCTGAGAAAAATATCTTTTTCTTTGACCGGTTGACGTTCCGACGGGATTTTGAAAGATGTGCTTTTATGATGATTCACGGACAATATATTCCTCAAGCACGAAAGGGGCTTATTTGAAATCACATCAAGGGAAGTATATCCGCTTTTTATACCAAAGCAAGATCCAAATGGACCTTTTAAGAACCCTGGCTGTGCGTTAACAAAATGAAAGCCCATAGGATCCCGTTTAAATGGATCTTTATTTAGTCCTGTGGTGTGAAATTCTGGACCGTTTTACAAAAAAGATGGACATTACAACAAATTTTTATTAGGATTATGTACAACTTACCGGATCAAAAAAAATCATGAAGAAAAATTCGGTCAACGAAAATCCCCGGGAAAGACGATACGAGACCCGAACGGTTCTCGATCAATACTACAGTGTGGAGTTTCGACTGAGGGATATTGCCAGCACCTATCAGTTTAAACTCAGGGACATATCATCAAAAGGGATTGGGATTCTGGTCCATAAAGGGTCCGAGGTATTAAAATACCTAAAGGTGGGGGATACGCTAGATATGAAATATCTTCCCCCGGAATCTGCAGGCCTTTCTCAGTCCTTAAAAACACAAATTGTACATATCACCCAAAAAGACCAGGATCCGTTTAAGGGACATTTTTTGATGGGTCTATCGATTATCGAAAAACAGGATCTTGACATTTAGTGCGTGTGTCCAAAAAAACAACACCCCGCTTTCTTCCGCCGATGTTTGAAATCAATGATCGTGTTGACAAATTACTTCAGGAAATCTTCGCCGGGGCGTAAACAAGCATCGGGCGGTATGGACTTCAAAATTTTTCGTTTCTGAAAGAGGTATTTCGGGGATTAATCCGGTAGAAGGCGTGGGGGGACGATGGTGGGAATGAAGATGGGGATCGGCAATGTCGTTGCGTCTCCCCATCTTCAAATCATATGGTCATAAATGACCGGTTTATTTATTGAACCGGCCTAAATTCGACCCTTCGGTTTTTGGCACGTCCGGCCTTGGTATCATTGCTGACGGCCGGCTTGGTTAACCCAAACCCCTTCATGGTAAGACGTTCGGCTTTAACCCCATGATCAACAAGATATTTCATCACGGCGTTGGCCCGTTTTTCGGAAAGCGTCATGTTATACGCGGCAGGACCCATATTGTCCGTATGCCCGTCGATCGCCACCTTGATTTCCGGATTCTTTTTCAGTATCGCCACCGCCTCATCAAGCATGGGATGTGCTTCGGACTTAATCACTGCCTTATCAAAATCAAACAGTACCACCGCTGCATATGTCCAGCAACCCCTTTCATCAACGGTTGCACCCTTGGGTGTATTGGGGCATTGATCCTTATCGTCCGTCACCCCGTCGCCGTCACTGTCCATGGGTTTTGCCATGGGTTTTGCCATGGGTTTTGGAGCAGGCTTGGCTAAAAATATCCCTTCTACAAAACCGGCCATGTTCGCTGAGGAAGCCAGTCTGTCGGCGGTGGTTGAAATGCCGCACCCGCCTGCTTTGACAATCGATTCCAAAGTCATTTTTCCGGCAGGATCGTCTCCCACCTGTACCGTGTCGATGCAAACTCTGTCGCCGAACTGGCTTTTTAAGGCCTCAGCAGCTTTCACCGGTTTTTTGTCCTCCATCTTCAGTCCATCGCTGACGATAATGACCGCTATGGGACCTTGGGACGACTTCATGTCCTCACCGGCAGCGTTGATGGCTTTTGCCAGCGCAAGAGAACTGTCCCCGCTGGGCCCCTTTACAGAATTCAAGGCCTTTCCAAAACCCGATGTCGAATATTGAGTCGGTCCGTAAACAGACATGGTCGACTTGTCGGGCAAGCTGGCGCTGTGGCCAAACGTTCTGAGTGCAGCATTGTACTTCAACTCCGGAAGTGTCTCATTCATGGCGCTTAAGAATTCTTTAGCGATTTTAGCTTTTTCCTTTTTCGCATAATTATCCGCCATTGAAGAAGATGTGTCCAGAATCACTGCAAAATTGTCAACCTTGGGTACATACTGATTTGCATTAAATTTGTAGGGCTCAAAAGACGGCGCGGTTTTCACAACCTTTTTGCCGCCACAACTGATCAGCAGGGTGCTGATCATTAAAATAAACAATACTTTCAAATAACGCTTGGTCATAATTTACCTCCTTGTTTTCCTTTGGTTGAATTAAAACTATATATTATTAAGAAATAACATCCCGTCAGCACCTACTATTCCTTATGTCTATATACATGCACGTCGTGCTGTGGAAAGGGAATTGAAACGTCCTCTGCATCAAAACGCTTTTTAATGGTTTCGGTTACATCGAACAAAAGATCCCAATAATCCGCCCCGTTCACCCATGGGCGCACCGCAAAATTCACACTGCTGTCGGCCAGTTCGGAAACCGCAATTGTTGGCGGCGGATCTTTCAGAACGCGGTCATCATTTTTAATGATATCGGCGATAATCTTTCTGGCCTTATCGATATCGTCACCATAGCCAATGCCAAAAACCATATCCACCCGTCGGGTTCCCTTTGCAGAGAAGTTTACGATGTTGTCGCCGCTTAACTTTGCGTTCGGAATAATTATGGTCTTGTTATCGGGTGTTTTCAACTGGGTGGTGAAGATTTGAATTTTTTCAACGGTTCCCGCAACCCCGGCACCTTCGATGAAATCCCCAACCTTGAACGGTCGAAAAATAATCATCAAAAATCCGGCGGCAAAGTTTGAAAGGGACCCCTGCAGTGCAAGACCGATGGCAAGCCCGGCGGCACCGATAACCGCGATAAACGAGGTTGTCTGTATGCCAAGCTGTCCCAGTGCCGCCAGAACCACGAAGACCAATAAAGCGATGTAGGTCATATTGGCGACAAAGGAGACGACTGTGGGATCCACCTGCTTTTTGTTCATTATTTTTTCTGTAAAACCGGTCAAACCCTTGGCGACCCATCTCCCCACGATCAAAACGGCAATGGCAGCAACGACTTTAAGGCCGTAAATTGTTAATAACTCCCAAATTTTCGCACCAATACCCTCCACGTTCGAGCTCCTTTTTGAATAATTTGCTAAAAGTTCCGGTTACCCATGTTAAAAACGATGAAGTCCCTTTTTTGAAGAAATACAAATAAAATTTTTAAGACGTTTAAGTTCGAATTAAAAATTCAGCCCTTTTTGAATATTTTGATCAACGATTAAGCTTTTTTAGTTTATGCAGGAATGGGCAACATCTACTAACAAAGCAATAACTATGCCATTTGTATTGAATGCCTTCTTGGTTACAGGGGGAAAGAATTTACAAATCAGTATATAACACATTCTCAGCTAAATGCAATAGCACAAAGGTAATTTTCTATGGGCATCTTGGTGTATAACCATATTGGCGGAGTGGCTTCGTCATTTCAATGACTTAGCGGTGGGAAAGACCGCGGCTCTCGCATGCTTTTCGCAGGAGAACGCGGACGGGGCAGGAATGCCATCGTAACTAAGGTGTCGAAATGACAAAACACGAAGACACTGAAGTGAAACGGAGAGGCAAACCCCTTGAACACGTACAGTTTATCTTGTCTCATGAGACAATTGTGTCTCAATTTAGAACAACACCGTTTCACCCGTATTATACAAAGGTCGGGTGGAATTCTCCGGTGAAATCGGAATTGTTTGCCTTCTTTTGAATATTAAATGCTCGGAAAGAAACGCCGATATCTTGATTCCAATATCCGTATGGCGGGTGGTTGACAAATAAATATTCTTCAATTAAAAATTGTATAAGATCAAAAGCTATTTCAAAACCCTCCAACAAGCGATTTTTTGTCTGTTGTCAAAAAGCGCTTAGCAATGTGGTAGAAAAATTCTGCTGTGTGAGGAGAATAGCCCGAGTTCTACAAATTCAGTGTCGCGAGCCCGGCACAATACAGGACGCTGGGGCTCAAATCAACGCATCTTAGGTCTTGAAACGAACTCTCACCTTTGGGAAATACAAGGTTTCTATCCCCACTTTATTTGGCTGCTCATAACAGAGAAAGGATAAAGTCATGGATAGCACTTCATTCTTTAAAAAAACACAGCACCTTTTATCCTTTGCCGATGTTAAAATCAACGGGGACCGTCCATGGGACATACAGGTTCACAATGAAAAACTATACCCGAGAATTCTGGCTGAAAGCTCCCTGGGGTTGGGCGAAGCTTACATGGACGGTTGGTGGGACTGTGAAAATCTTGATGGGTTGGTTTATAGAGTCCTAAAGGCGAATCTCGACGATAGGGTCAATGCCCGGAAGGATCTATTCTCGTTTTTAAAGGCCAGGCTTTTCAATTTGCAAAAGACGTCCCGGGCTTTTCAAATCGGCCGGCATCATTACGATATCGGCAATGAGCTCTACCAACACATGCTCGACAGGCTTTGGATTTACAGTTGTGGTTATTGGAAGAATGCTTCCACCCTGGATGAAGCCCAAGAAGCAAAGCTGGACCTGATTTGCCGAAAGTTACAGCTTCAACCGGGAATGCGCGTTCTCGATATTGGCTGCGGTTGGGGAGGAACTGCCAAATTCATCGCCGAACAGTATCACGCCGAAGTTGTGGGTATTACCGTTTCCGAAAAACAGGCTGGTTTTGCAAAAGAATTCTGCCATGGCCTCCCCGTCGAGATCCGTATGGAGGATTATCGAAGCCTGAAGGGCGTTTTTGATCGGATTGTTTCCATCGGTATGATCGAGCATGTGGGTTACAAAAACTACAAAACATTTATGCGGGTGGTCCATGGATGTCTCAAGGAAGATGGTCTCTTCCTCCTGCAAACCATCGGTACTAACCAGTGTAAAAAAAATTGCGATCTTTGGGTCGAGCGGTATATATTTCCAAATTCAATGTTGCCGTCGCCCAAACAGCTCACCGTCGCAATGGAAAACCTATTCATCCTTGAAGACTGGCATAACTTCGGCACCGATTATGATAAAACTTTGATGCACTGGTTTCAAAATTTCCAAAACAGCTGGTATATTCTCAAAGATAAATACGGTAATCGTTTCTTCCGGATGTGGAAATTTTATCTATTGTCCTTTGCCGGCGCTTTCCGCGCCAGAAGAAACCATTTGTGGCAGATCGTCCTCTCTCCCAAGGGCGTTCCCAATGGATACTGTGCACCGCGATAATCCGAATATTTCATGAAAAGTAGGTGCTCGCAACAATTCGGGTCAGAACTCAACTACGCAACGCACGGCGGATATGAATCCAGAAGGGCTGTCTCCCTGCTTCATCTTGTTTTCCTGATATTGCAGATCGACGGTAAGCGCAACGTACTTGTTGAGTAAAAATCGGACATACGTTTCGAAAACATGGGCAGCATCCAGATCTTGATTGCCGCCGTCCACGTATGCGTAGCCGATACCGATATTGTCTTGTTCTCGGCTCCACAGTCTTCCGTTAATGTCAAGTCCGCCGGAATACACCGCCTTCGCCTCTATGGCAGCATCGTCATCTTGCCAACCGAACCGAATCCAGGCACCCAGGATCTTTCCCAGTTGTTGATCGAAGGACAATATTACACACTGCCTTGATTCCAGATTGTCCCCCGTAATATTGTTGAAGTCTTCGCTGGTCCATTGAACATTGACCAGATAATGTCCCTCTCCCAGTTTGGTATCCACGGTATAACCCAGGTTGGCGCCATAAAATTGGTAACTCCTTCCATCGTCATTTTCATCCACACCCATGGCAACACCTTTGAGGGTAAATTGGCCGAATTCCCACTCCACGGCACCCCCCACGTCATAGGAAGGGACAAAACCATTGGGGGCATTTGCCAGTACCTGGTTCATGAACTGGGTGAATTCATCATTGGCAAAGGTATTTTCGTCCAGATAGTCTGTTCCATCGATGAGCCCTCCGGTAATTCCCAATGTGCCGGCTTTATTGAATGTAAAGGTATGTTTGTACCAGGCCGTAAGAAGATAATCCCGATTCCGCCCATTAATATTTTTTACATCCTCCTCCAGGTCTGCCGCCCACGGTGCAAAAATAAAGGGAGATACCGTTGCATCATTCAAGGCGTTGCCGGCCGCAAACCCAAACTTGGTGAATATTTCATCGGCATCTGTCAGGGCAAAACCGATTTCGGGTTGAAAGACAACGGCGCCTCGTCCGGTATCATCAAATCCAGGGACGTCATCCACACTTTGATATTGGTAGGCACCCGCAGCCAAGCCCCCTAAAGATATTTTGTCGAAGATCTCGGGGCTTGACGGCTCTTGATCCCTCGCCCTCTCTATATTTACCAAGCGTTCTTCCATTACTTCAATTCGTTGTTCTAACGTGTCGTGGGATGTCTGACCAGAGGCGTTTTGAAGCCCCGGCACCAAAGACACTAAAAAAACGGCCGCAATCGTTATTAAAATCTGTCGTCCTGCCTTCGTCCTTCGGTCTGCCTTTTCTCGTTCCACCACAACCCCTCCTTTTTAAACAAAAAAACCACGATCGGTGCCACCTTCTGATGACATTATCCTTCGTGGTTGTGTGTGTTCGGTTTTTTCTTTTTTTTTGTTCTGGATGGGGGGCTTCAATACCCTGTTTTTTAAATTTGGTTACAATAAATGGCGGGGGGTGTCAATAAATTTTCCCGGGAGTAGAATCTTTGCTCACATTTTTTGGGGTATTTTGTTTCGATGTTTTTCCACCTCATTTCTTTTTCCCAAAAGGGGAATTGGGGGGACTTGAAATAAAAAGAGATTTTTGACCCAGCAGACGGTTTCGTTCGTCCTGACCGAATATTTTTATCTTCCCAAACTCTCCGTCAAACCCCGGAATAAGATCTATTTCACTTCGGCGAACCCTCGAAATTGCTTCACCCAGCAAAGGAATCCCTGCGTCGTCGAGGATCTCTTTTTTAAGGGTCGTTAGGATGTCGAATTCAGGTCCCAGTTTTTCAATTAACGACCGATACGTTCCCGTGACCTTTTTAGAGGCCGGCCCCACTTTCAAAACTTCCGACAATATCTCCACAAGGGGGATTGTGTTATAAAACGGATGGTGTCCATCGGGTTTCTCTCCTTCCTTTCGATCCGATAGTTCCTCGACCCTGTATAACACCCCAAAGGTCAGGGGTTTTTCACAAACCGGACAGATGCCGCCCTGTTTACGCGTCTGTTTGGGCCAACTGCGAACGTTACATTTCCGATGTCCATCAATATGATATTTTCCTTCTTCAGGATAAAACTCAAAGGTACCCAAAAATTTCTCAGGATCCCCGCTTTCCATGGCAGACCTTATGGCGGTGTAAGAGAGGTCCGTATCTAAAATATTGGCCTCACGACCCAGTTTCATGGGGGAGTGGGCATCAGAGTTTGATACAAGAGTCAGTCCATCCAATCCAGATACCCGCCAGTTCATCGAAGGGTCCGAAGAAAGACCGGTTTCAGCTGCAAATATGTAATCGGTAAGATCTTCAAAACATTCTTCAAGGGAATCAAAACCAGATTTTGAACCCAGCAATGAAAACCAGGGTGTCCAAATATGCGCTGGAATGAGAAATCCCCCATCAGAAGTCTCAAGAAGAATTTCAAGAAGGTTTCTGGCATCAAGCCCGAGTATGGGCCGGCCGTCTGATTTGATATTTCCAATTTTATCCAATCTTAAATTAAATTTTTCAGCCTTATCCAGATTGGATAAAAATACAAGATTATGATTTTTCCGGGTTTTGTTGTTTTTTTTATAAATATTGCTGATTTCAGAAACCAGCATAAACCGGACGTTTCGGCGGCATGTTTTTGGAACTTCTTTGTCACAGACGGCGGATATTTCTTTTTTTAATTTGAACAGTCCCGGTTCAGCCGGTTCCAGCTTTTCTTTGATTTCGGCAAACCATCCTGGATGTGTAAAATCTCCGGTTCCAACGACCGTTATACCTTTAAGCTGTGCAGCGATGTACAGGTTTTCAAGATCAAGATTCTTCGCTGTTGCTCTTGAAAAATGGGAATGAACATGGAAATCAGCGATAAATTTCATAGGGTTTTTTTTGGGGAGATATTTCAAATCAATAGAAGAAGTTAAATCCTGAAATTATTATAAAATACCTGGTAAAAAAACTTGTAACAATCTTATAAACAGTATATATATTTATATCAAACAAAATAAAACACTATATATGGTATTTTTTGAACTGAAACCGCTCGGCCTTTTGAATTTCGAGAATTCTTCAGGGCAAGGATACCCCTCAAGAGACTGTTTAACCGAAGCGGAAGTTTTGCCTTGGAGGAGAAGAACTCTTTATTTTAATGGTCGAAATATACTGGTGTTTGTGTTGATGTTTTTTCAATAAACGACTACTTATTAACAATTAATTTCAAGCTGTTAATAAACACTTTTTTTTAATCCTTATTTGTGCACTTTTTGTTATGTTTTTAATATATTTTTTCCCTATTATTTAAATAAATTAAAAAGTTTTTATAGTTATCAACAACCATTCTTCTTTATATAACACTTTTAATAAATTTATAAGGAACAGGGTATGAAGTTTAAAATTAAAAAGGAAGACATTCTGGATGTATTGTCCAAGGTTCAGGGGATAACCGGCCGAAAAAGCAATCTGGCGATCACCTCGAATATTCTTATTCATACAACAGACACTGGTATAAAACTGGTAGTGACGGATCTTGAAACCGGTTTTGAAGGAATCTATCCTGCGAACATTGAATCCCATGGCACCATAACGATAAATTCAAGAAAGTTTTATGAAATTGTTAAAGAATTTCCGAGCCAAGAAATAGAGATCAATGAGGTTGAAAATTATTGGATTAAAATCGGCAATCAAAATGTAGAGTACAATATTGTTGGAATGAATCCCGATGATTTCCCTGAAACTCCAAAAATAGAAGATGTTGATTTTTTTACCATAGATTCCGAATTTTTTAAAGACATGATCGAAAAAGCGATCATTATTTCAGGTGCTCCGGATGAAAAAAGAACCCATATCACCGGAATATATTTTGAAATACAGCACCAAAAGAAAGAAAACATCGTCAGAATGGTTTCAACCGACGGCAACCGTCTTTCAAAAGTGGATTGTATTTATGAAAAAGATTTAAAATTGCCTGAAAAAACCGGTATACTTGTTCCCAAAAAAGGAATGAGTGAAGTGGTTAAATTTTTGGATTCCACCGGAACCGTTCAGATTGGTATTAAAAACAATAATTTTATTATTAAAAAGGACTCCGAAACCATTATAATTAGGCTTCTCGAAGGAAATTTTCCAGAATATGGGGATATTATAAAAAGGGGATCTTCCCATGCGATCCACTTGGATCGTAAAATGTTTCTATCCATGTTAAAGAGAATGTCCATTTTGTCTTCGGAAGATTATAAGGGGGTTATTTTTAATTTTAGAGAAGACAACCTTTCCATAACCACCACCAATCCGGATTTGGGTGAATCAAAAGAAGATATGGTTATCGACTATAAGGGAGATCCCATAGAGGTTGCTTTTAATCCCAGATATATTATGGAAACCATGAGCGTAATTGATTCTGAAAAAATAATTGTTAATATAATAGACAGTGAAAAACCCTGTTTACTCGAAGGGGCCAATGACGACACCTTTTTAAGTGTCATCATGCCGATGAGAATATGAAAAAACAAGAAAACACATACAGCGCTGACAATATAAAAGTTCTCGAAGGACTTGAAGCGGTCCGAAAAAGACCGGCCATGTACATCGGGAACATTGGTATCGAGGGGCTTCACCATCTGGTCTACGAAGTTGTGGATAACAGTATTGATGAAGCCATGGCCGGTTACTGCGACCTTGTAAAAGTTATCATACATACGGACAACAGTGTAAGTGTCGAAGATAACGGCAGGGGAATACCCGTGGGGATACAAAAATCCGAAAATATGCCGGCCGTTGAAGTTGTCATGACCAAACTTCATTCCGGTGGAAAATTCGATAACGATTCTTATAAAGTTTCCGGCGGACTTCACGGTGTCGGGGTATCGGTGGTCAATGCACTTTCAAAATTTATGGAAGTCGAAATTTATACCGATGGAAAAATTTATTATCAAACCTATGAAAAAGGAAAAAAAACCCGAGATATCAGTATTATAGGGGAAACAAAAAAACAGGGCACAAAAATACGGTTTGTTCCTGATACGGAAATTTTAGAAACAAGCAATTTTAGTTATGATGTTCTGATTCGAAGATTAAGAGAGCTCGCTTTTTTAAACAAGGGCGTCCGATTGACCATCGAAGATGAACGATCGGATAAAAAAGACGAATTCTATTATAAAGGCGGCCTGATATCGTTTGTGGAGTATCTGAACAAAATGAATTCCCCACTTCATAAACCTATTTTCATAGAAGGGATAAAAAACGATGTTCAAATAGAAGTTGCCATTCAATACAACGATACATTTAAAGAAAAAATATTTTCATTTGCCAACAATATCAATACCGTTGAAGGGGGGTTTCATCTCATCGGTTTCAAGGCGGCATTGACCCGGACCGTCAATCAATATTCAACAAACGGGAATCTTCCGAAAAACCTTCAAGCCAAAATAGGCGGTGATGACGTTCGAGAGGGGTTAACAGCGGTTATAAGTATTAGAATAAAGTCTCCCCAATTTGAGGGGCAAACAAAGACAAAACTCGGAAACAGCGAAGTAAAAGGGTTGGTGGAGTCTCTGATAAACGAGAAATTGAGCATGTTTCTTGAGGAAAATCCCTCTGTGGCCAAAAAGATCGTTGCGAAAGCTGTGGATGCTTCCAGGGCTAGGGATGCAGCAAAAAGAGCACGGGATATCGCAAGAAAACAAGGTGCTCTTATCGATTCAACACTTCCGGGAAAGCTTGCCGAATGCCAAGTTTCAGATCCTTCGGAAAGAGAAATTTTTATCGTAGAAGGTGACTCTGCCGGGGGCAGTGCCAAACAAGGCAGAGACCGAAAATTTCAGGCAATACTGCCACTTAAGGGTAAAATATTGAATGTCGAGAAAGCTAGGTTTGATAAAATTCTGCGAAGCGAAGAGATTAAAAATATCATTACAGCCCTGGGAACCGGAGTGGGTGATGAAGAATATGATATTGAAAAAATAAGGTACCACAAAACCATTATTATGACAGACGCCGATGTTGACGGATCCCACATTCGGACGCTTCTGTTAACCTTCTTTTACAGACATATGCCCGAGATGGTCGAAAAAGGGTATTTATACATTGCTCAACCCCCTTTGTTTAAGATCGGCAAAGGAAAGAGTGAAACTTATTTAAAACATGAAAACCAGTTGAACGATCATATTTTAAAAAGAGTATGCGATAAAAAAAACATAAAGTTTGGAGAAGAAGAAAACATACTGTCCGACCACAACCTCTATCTTTTTATGGCGAATCTTTCTGAATATTTTTTGATAATTTCAAGATTGAAAAAACAAGGAATATTCAGCGATCTCATTGAATTGTTAATAAAAAAAGGGGTTGAAAATAAAAAATTTCTAAAAGACCGACAAAAAATGACGCAGTTAAAAGAGACCCTTACGGAAAAAGATTATCATGTTGATGAATTAACATGGAATTCGGAACGGAATGTTTATGAAATGACGGTTACGCCGTCGTTTGGCAAAAAGGGACTATTCTCGGAAAAATTGACAAACATCAAGGTGAAACCCATTAAAATCGGCAGAAGCCTTATTTATTCCGGAGATTTTCAAAAAAGCCTGTTCCTGAGTAAAAATATCTTCAAATACGATCGCCCACCGTTTCTTGTTTTTAACCCGGACGATGAGAGCAACTCCATTCGCATTGAGGATAAAAAAGACCTTCTTTCTTTTTTTATGGAGGAAGGAAAAAAGGGTCTCAACATTCAGAGATACAAAGGTCTGGGTGAAATGAATCCAAACCAGCTATGGGAAACCACAATGAATCCAGCCAAAAGAACCCTCTTACAGGTAATGGTCGAGGATGTGGTTGAAACCGATGAAATTTTTACTGTTCTCATGGGCGAGGCTGTGGAGCCCAGAAGGGAATTTATCACCAGCAATGCCCTTGAAGTGAACATGCTGGATATATAAGCGCTCAATCGAAAAATTTTCACGGACAATTAGCCGAGATTAGATAACAAATATGGATATTCACAAGGTTAACGCAAGGGATTTACCGGATCTTTGGTTTCAGGCGGTTCATGACATTCTTGACCGTGGGCGGCGGTTTAAAATAGATCGAGGAAGTTACGCCGGCCAGACAAGGCTCGAATATGATTATTTTATCGGACACGTTCGGCATCCTGGAACTCAGCCCCTGTTACCCGATATACCGGCCTCCTGCGGGATTCCAAATCCTGTGGAAGAAGCCTATATTTATGGGGGTGAAGGCTACGAAAGATCGTACATCGAGTATCTGATGACCGGCCAAAAAGAGACCGGAGAGTCCTATACTTATGGTGAGCGATTGACCCGGGCGCCGCTGATTGGGGATAAGTTGGCATGGTGGGAAGCGGCCAACGCGGAAATTATCGACAAACGGGAGATCGACGGGAAAGCACTTTTTGAAGAAGACGGACAAATTTACCTAAATCAGATCGAGTGGGTCATTCAAACCTATCGAAAGTATGGCAATCGCAACAACCAGATGGTGCTTCAGGTGGCCCACCCCACAGACCTTACACTCCTGGACCCACCGTGTTTGCGTTCAATCGATTCCCGGATACAGGATGAAACCCTTCATTTTATGGTCTATTTTCGTTCATGGGATCTTTGGGGGGGAATGCCGGCAAATCTGGCGGGGATCCAAAATCTTAAAGATTATATGGCAGCAGAGATCGGTGTAAAAGACGGTGAAATGATCGTTGAAAGCAAAGGGCTTCATCTATACGGCTATGCGGAGCAGTTGGCGAAATTAAGATGTTTGAAAGCTTAAGTTCGACATCATAACCTCAAATCAGAATTCTATGGCGCTGGGTGTTCTCGGAAAAGGGATGACATCCCTGATGTTTCTGATTCCGGTCATGAGCATGATCAACCGTTCGAACCCGAGGCCAAAACCACTATGTTCAACAGATCCAAAACGGCGGGAATCTAAATACCACCAGTAGCTCTCTTTGGGCAGTCCCATTTCATCCATCCGATTTTCCAGAACCTCCAAGCGTTCTTCACGCTGACTTCCGCCGATGATTTCTCCAATTCTCGGCACCAGAACATCCATGGCCGACACCGTCTGATGATCCTCGTTCATTCGCATATAAAACGGCTTTATATTTTTGGGGTAATCAAAGACAATCAGGGGTTTTTTAAAATAATCTTCGGTTAGATAACGTTCATGTTCGGTTTGAAGGTCTTTTCCAAAATCGATATCGTATTTAAATTTTTTTCCGGATTTTTTTAATATTTTTACAGCGTCAGCGTAGGGAAGGCGTTCAAAAACCGAGGCGGCCACGTTATTTAACGTTTTTGTCAGGGTTTTATCCACAAATTTTGCAAAGAGTTCGATATCTTCGTTGCACGCTTCGAGTATAAAGGATGTTAGATGTTTTATCATCTCTTCTGCAAGATCCATGTTGCCCTCCAGATCACAGAACGCCATTTCTGGTTCAACCATCCAAAATTCGGCAACATGTCGACGGGTGTGTGAATTTTCGGCACGAAAGGTGGGACCAAAGGTATAAACATCTCCCAAGGCAAGGGCGAACATTTCGGCGGATAGCTGCCCGGACACCGTTAAATTTGCTTCTTTTCCAAAAAAATCTCTGGAATAATCGATTTGGCCTTCTTTTCGGGGTGGGTCGTCCGGATCTATGGTTGTTACACGAAACAGCTCTCCGGCGCCTTCGCAATCCGAACCGGTTATGATCGGCGAGTGGATATATCTAAACCCCTTGTCCCTGAAAAAATTATGAATGGCAAATGACAATTCGGATCTTATCCGAAATGCAGCGCCGTACTTGTTGGTCCGGGGTCTTAAGTGCGCGATGTTTCTTAAAAACTCATCTGTGTGACGTTTTTTCTGCAACGGATAGTTCTCGGGAGCAACATGTAAAATTTCCACCCGATCCGCAACCACTTCCCATTTCTGTCCAGGACCTTTAGATGCTTCCAGTTTTCCATGGATGGCAACCGCCGAACCGGTGGAAATTTTGATGATGTCTTTGTAATTATCTGTGGTGTTGTCAACGATGATCTGTATGTTTTTTAAGCAAGATCCATCGTTGACCTCGATAAAAGAAAAATCTTTTGAATCGCGCTTGGTTCTGACCCACCCTTTTATAAGAACGTCATCGACGGGGCGTTCTGATTTTAATAATTTTATTATTTTTGTCCGTTTCATAATAAATCTCCAGTGTCAGACCAGGTTAATGGGTTGGGTGCCCTACTGTTTTACCGTTATATTATACCGCTGATCTTCGCGCTGCAAAACCATCAGCAGGGACTTTTTTTGGCGGTATTTTATGATGGCCTTTTTAAAATCGTCGACGTTTTTTATGGATATATCATCGAGTTGACAAATTACATCTCCGGGCCTTGCGCCGATACGCGCCAGATAAGATTGACGATGAAGATCTGAAATAATAACGCCCTCTTTCGCGTAAGTTTTAAAGATTTTACGGTTTTTAGCAGAAATGTTGTCCACGGAAATGCCCAGAAGGCTCTTGGCCAACTCCAGAGCCAATTCTTTCGGGAATATCGATGATGTTACAGAAAAAGACTCGGTCTTTCTATTTCTTAGTATTTTTATGTCGATGGTTTCTCCGGCCTGAATACTGCCCATGGACCTCTCAAAATCCATTTTAGAATGAATGTTTCGCGACCCGATGGACACGATAATATCTCCCTCTCGAATACCGTATTTAAAGGCAGGTCCCGTATGTTCGACCTTTTTCACCAGAACGCCCTCAATATTCGGTACTTTCAAATAGTTGGCAAGCTCTGTATCCAGATCCTGTACCGTAATACCGATCCATGCGGGTATAACCTCTCCGTATCGTATGAGGTCGGTAACAATCCTTTTGGCTTTGTTAATGGGGATGGCAAAACCGATACCTTGGGCTTTGGCAAATATAGCGGTGTTAATTCCGATGAGTTCTCCGTTTATATTGAGAAGCGGCCCGCCACTGTTGCCCGGGTTAATGGAGGCGTCGGTTTGGATAAAATCATGATACACCATGTCATCACTCTGAATACTTCGGTTTTTGGCACTGATAACACCGGTGGTTACCGTATTTGAAAAACCAAAAGGGTTGCCGATGGCAATGACCGTTTCGCCGATCATCAGGTCAGCGGAGTCTCCCATTTCAATGGCCGGGAGAACTTTTTGGGCGGAAATACGCAAAACCGCCAGATCAGAATCAGGATCTGCCCCCACAATTTGTGCCGTGAATTCACGCCCATCTTTCAGGCCCACGGTAATGGTTGAACCCTTTACGATGACATGTTTGTTGGTTAGGATAAATCCCCGTTTACCATCAATGATAACTCCGGATCCCAAACTGGTTCGTTTATATTTTTGTTCAAATCCCGGATCAAAAAAATCTCTGAAAAAAGATTCCAAAGACGGATCCACGCCAAATCCATAAAATGGATTTGTACGCTTGCGAACCTGGAATTCGGAGCTTATGTTTACCACCACAGGACTGACTTTTTGAACCGCTTTTACAATTGCGCTTTCACGCAGATTTTCAGCCCAAAGGTTTTCCGGCCCTTTAAGAATCGGCGTGATAATAAAAATAAAAATGGAAACGACTGAAATTACTAATATTTTGTTATCTATAGGTTTTATTGCTGGCATTTTAGGTTCCGCTATAATAAGATAAAAGAATTAAACATTTGTTGACGCTGTATTTTTACCCCATTCGTGCGGGATGGTTCGGCGGAGATTCCCTTTCCAGGGGGCGCCGGGAAGTTTCAAAAAAACAGCACACTCAGACCATCTGATTTGTTCGCATGAAACTTGTGAGTACCGATGTGTAAAAAAATAACCCGGGTTCGTTCCACTTTCAGGGTCACCCGAAACGGCGCGAAACCCGAGATATATATATCATGAGCAGAACAACCATTCAAGATATCTTACCGCTAATAGAGCAGCCCAGCCAATATTTAGGCTCGGAGGTAAATACCATCAAAAAAGATCCCGACCGGGTAAAACTCGGTTTTGCCCTTGTTTTTCCGGACCGTTACGAGATCGGGACATCCCATTTTGGGATTCAGATACTGTACTATATTCTGAATAGCCACCCAGAGATCGCCGCTGAAAGGGTTTTTTCCCCTGCTCTTGATATGGAAGCATATCTCCGATCGTCACAAACGCCCATTACCTCTCTGGAATCTAAAAAACCCCTCGATCAATTTGATATTATCGGCTTCAGCCTTCTCTACGAGTTGAACTATACCAACATACTGACCGCATTAGAATTGGCCAACATCCCGTTTTTTTCTCGACAGCGAAATATTTCTCATCCCCTGATTATCGCCGGTGGTCCCTGTACGTCTAACCCCGAACCGGTGGCGGATTTTTTTGATGCCATGGTCGTTGGAGACGGCGAAGATGTAATTATGGAACTGTCCCAAACCTGGCTAAAATGGCAGTCCGAAGGAACGGGTGATAAAGAAGGCCTTTTGAAAAAATGGTCCAAGATAGAAGGGGTCTATATTCCAGGATTTTTTACGCCCCAATTTGACCGTCATGGTTTCCAGGCCCTTGTTCCGAAATTTCAAGATTATCATACAGTTAAACGTGCCATTGTCGATGATCTCGACACGGCGCCGTTTCCCCATGCACCGGTGGTTCCTTACGGTAGACCGGTTCATGATCGGCTTCGGCTTGAAGTATCCAGGGGATGCACCCGGGGCTGCCGCTTCTGTCAGGCCGGGATGATATATCGACCGGTTCGTGAACGTTCGCCGGAGACCCTGCTCTCTTTGTCAGATTTTTCGGTGGCGTCAACAGGCTACGAGGATATCTCCCTTTTATCTTTGAGTACGGGGGATTATAGCTGTCTTGTACCGCTAATGGAAAATCTCACGTCTCGGTATGCATCCCAACGGATTTCGGTTTCCTTTCCATCTTTGAGGGCGGACACCCTAACGCCGGAACTCATGAATCTTGTAAAAAAGGTCAGAAAAACAGGATTTACCTTAGCACCGGAAGCCGGAAGCCAGCGGCTTCGGGATGTTATCAATAAAAATATCACCGAAAAAGATATTATTGAAACCGTTAAAGATGCATTTCATCTGGGCTGGCAGGTGGTTAAGCTCTACTTTATGATCGGCCTTCCCACCGAAACCGACGACGACTTGCAGGCCATCGTCGATCTTGTAAAAAAGTTGAAAGATGTTTGTTTACCCAACCGACGCAAGGCCAAGATCAATGTAAGTGTCGCAACGTTTATTCCAAAGTCCCACACACCGTTTCAGTGGTCCTCCCAGTTGGCTTTGGCTGATTCGAAACAGAAAATTAATCTGTTGAAGAAACAACTCAAAATACCGAGGGTTCAATTTAAATGGCAGAACCCTGAAGTCAGTTTCATCGAAGGGATTTGGGCCCGGGGCGATCGGCGTCTTTCCCGCCTATTGGTTGCTGCATACAAGAAAGGATGTAAATTTGACGGATGGAGCGATCATTTTAAATATCCATTGTGGGAAGAAGCGTTTTCCGATGAAGGGATCGATATCGATTTTTTTACGACCCGTGTTCGGGGTGTCGCCGAACCGTTGCCCTGGGACCATATCGATACGATGGTTTCAAAAGATTTCTTAATCAACGAATGGGATAACGCCACAAAAGGTGCGCACACCACGGACTGCCGCAACGGTGATTGTAACCATTGCGGGGTTTGTGATTTTGAGGTTCTTAAACCCAAAGTCTTTGCCGACCATAAAGACAAGGTCCCAAAGAACCATCCGTTAGACCGGAATACGGATACATTTTACAAAAAATTCAAGGTGTCATTTTCCAAGCTGGATCAGGCAAAGTATTTTGGACATCTTGAACTGGTTAAAATCATAACCCGTGCCATTCGACGTGCCCGAATACCGGTCAAGTTTTCCGAAGGTTTTCATCCAAAGCCGATAATATCCTTTGAAGATCCGCTTCCCATCGGTTTGGAGAGCCTGAACGAAAAATTTTATGTGTCCGTGAACGGAGACATTCAACCCCAGACCATTATAGATGGATTAAGCCGGCATTTTCCAAAAGGCCTGCAAATTACAGACTGTCAGCTTTCCCCCACAAAGGATTCCCGCAACAACTTTTTACCGTCGACATATCTGGTTACAAAAAATAATGGTTCCTTTAACGAAGAAAACATGGCATCTTTTGTTAAAAATTCTGAATTCATCGTTACCCGCACCAACCGAAAGGGGAAAACCAGCCAATTTGACTTAAAAGAGGTGGTAATAAAGATAACCATGCTTTCGTCCAACAGGCTAAAGATGACGTTGATATCCGAACCGGGGAAAACAGTGAGACCGTTTGAGATTCTTGAGCATATTTTTGAATTGAGTAAAGAAGAGATAAAACAGGCAGCCGTCATAAAAATCTGACCTTGCCAAATTGAGGGTCTCCTAAAAAGTCCGTTTCGCGCGCCCAGTGACCATTTGGGGGCGCTTCAAGCTGTGTTGCTAAATCACGCCAGCGGCGGATAAATCTCAATAACTCGTCGCAAACACCTCAAGCAGGTTGAAATTTTTAACGCATCACCGCATGAAACACTGGAATCCCAAATGATCGGATATCTCTCACAAAAGACTTCTTACATGTTTGTCAAAATTGGTTTCCAGAACTGTATGGCAGGGAAAATTCTTTTTCAAAGGGGCGACATATAATTGTAACAATTTGTAAATACAGGAAAAACAATGTATAGAAAAATTATTATAAATGCGGCCGAACATGAAACAAGGGTGGCGCTTCTCGAGGATGGAAACATCGCTGAGCTTTTTATCGAGCGGGGAGATGCTTCAGACATTGCCGGAAATATCTATAAGGGAAGGGTGCAACGGGTTCTTCCGGGAATGCAGGCTGCTTTTGTAGATATCGGACTCAAACAGGCTGCTTTTATCTATGTGAATGATGTGATTGGTGGAAACTATAATGAAATTGAAAACTTTCTCATAAAACGAAACAATGACCCAAATGATGCTCAGGACTTCGATACAGCCGATTCGTTTTCACCGCTGATACAACGCGAAAGACATATAGAGGAGCTTATCACCGAAGGTCAGGAAATAATGGCCCAAGCGGCCAAAGCGCCATTGGGGTCAAAGGGGGCTCGGCTGACGACCCATATATCCCTTCCCGGCCGACTTCTTGTTCTGATGCCCACATCAGAACATATTGGAATATCCCGGCGTATCGAAGATGAGTCTGAAAGGCAGCGGTTAAAGGAGATCATAGAGTCGATTCGGGAAGATAATTTCGGTTACATCGTTCGAACCGCCGCCGAAGGTGCCCAAAAAGAAAAACTCGAGTATGAGATGGGGTTTCTAAAAAATTTGTGGGAGAGCATACAAAAAAAGTATTCAACAGCTCCGTCGCCCTCTCTGTTGCACAAAGAAGTCGCGGTGAGCCTTCGTGCGGTTCGGGATCTTTTGGTCCATGAAGCCGAGAAACTGATCATCGATTCCCGTTTGGGGTATGCGTCTATTTTAAGTTTTCTCGATACGTTCAAGCCGAGCCTCAAAGATTCCGTAGAACTGTATGAGGGTTTGGAACCGATTTTTGATGCATATAATTTGGAAGGAGATATTTCCCGTGCTTTAAAAAAGAAAGTATGGCTGAAATCGGGTGGTTATATCGTGATCGAGCATACGGAAGCACTGGTGGCAATCGATGTAAACACCGGTCGGTATGTGGGCAAACACAATTTAGAAGAAACCATTTTAAAAACCAACCTGGAAGCTGTTAAAGAGATTGCATATCAAATCCGTCTGAGGGATGCTGGGGGCATCATCATTATCGATTTTATCGATATGGAAAAAAAATTGAATCAGGAAAAGGTCTTTAATGCCCTATCAGGGTTGCTTAAAAAAGACCGGAGCAAGACCCATGTGCTGCCCATGTCCGAATTGGGATTGATTCAGATGACGCGAAAAAGGATCCGACAACCTCTCACCAGGATACTGTGCGAGCCGTGCTTTTATTGTGATGGAGAGGGATATCTGATATCCAGGCAGACCATATGTTACAATATATTCAGGGAAATTCTTCGTGAATCACACGACATGGCGGGGGTCAAGGTAAGCCTGAGGGTTAATCCTGAAATTGCCGATCTTCTCCATGGTGAGGAAAGCCAAATTATTATCGAACTCGAGGGTATTATCGGAAAACAGATTGTCATATACCCCGGGGCCCAGTTGCATATGGAAGAGTTTGATATTTTCGAAATTTATAAAGAATAATAGGGCGTTAACCGGATAAAAATGACTTTTTTCGCGACAACAGCGTTTACGCCTTGACAACCTCGGGATCGTATGATTAATTTACCCGGTTAATTATATAAAAATAATATTTTCAAAGCACATGCAAAGAAAATTTAGTGTTTAAATAAAATGAATTCGTAAAAAGTCTGATTTTGCTCGCTCCGCAAGCAATTTTGGGATTCATGACTCGCCTAGCTAAATTGCAAGAACTCGGGCTAACGCCATCAAACAGCTTGCAATTTTTAACGCCAGACGCATCATGAATCTTTATCCAAAATTCCTCGATGTCGCTTACAAAAGACTTTTTACGAAACCGTCAAATAAGGGTTTTGTATTATGAAAAGAACATATCAACCAAGCAGGATTAAGCGCGCCAGAACGCACGGATTTTTGAAGCGGATGTCCACAAAACAGGGCAGAAAAATTATTAACCGGCGCAGATCAAAAGGCCGAAACCGTTTATCGGTATAACCGGCTGGTCCAAAAAAATAGATATAGAAAAACAGCGAAATGAACAGAGGAGTTTCTTTTGCGCTTTTTTTTTACCAAGGCCGACAGACTATTGAAACGCTCCGAGTTTCTCAGGTTGTCTAATTTCGGAAAAAAATTTCAAAATAAACATTTTGTTGCAATATTTTCTCCGGGTCTGTTTCAAAGGTCTCGCCTTGGTGTCACTGTCGTGAGGAAGGTTGGAAATGCCGCGATACGTAACAGGATTAAGCGACTTACTCGCGAATATTTTCGGCTGAACAGGCACATGATAACAGGTTGTTGGGATATCAATATTATCGCAAAAATAAAGGCGGCCGAACTATCGACGGGCCAGGCGTACCAATCCCTCCAACACATTTTTATGAGCATTTCCAGGGGCTTATACCATTAATAGGGTATTTGTTATAATCGCTCTGTTTTTTATAAGGGCCTATCAGTTGACCTTGTCTTCAGTTCTGGCTCCTGCGTGCCGTTTCTATCCAACCTGTTCCGAATATGCCTATGAGTCTATTGGGCGTTATGGATTTCTTAAAGGAAATTACCTCGCTTTAAAGAGAATTTTAAGGTGCCATCCTTTTCATCCGGGGGGAATTGACCCTGTGCCTTAAGGCGCTTTGTTAGAGTAGATTCGATATATAAGACACCATTGGTGGAAATAAATATATTTTCCCGCCTTTTGAAAAACCCGCAAAGATTTAACTCCTCTGGATTTTGACCCATTAGACATCACAGCATTAAACCGAGCACAATTTTTTTGTGTATTTTACTGAAATTTGGAGAGAACCATGGAACACCTTCGACTATTTATCGCAATAGCACTTTCGTTGCTTGTTTTTCTTGTGTGGAATTTTTTCTTTGTTGACAAGACAAAGGACACACTCCCCCAGCAAGCCCTGAAAACGGAACAACAGGCGAAGAAAGCGCCGGAAGCCCAAGAAAAACCGGCCACGGTGACAGCGCCTTCTTTGAAAGACACGCCGTTGGTACCGGTTAAACCATCCAGGATTATCACCGTAAGTTCGCCATTATACACAGTTAAAATTTCGGAAAAAGGAGCTGTATTCAAGAGTTTTGTCCTTAAAAAGTACAAAGAGACGATAAATTCCGATTCGCCGCTATTTGAAATGATATCTCCGGATTTGACCGGAGGAACCGTACGGGTTGGATTTGCCGACAACAGCCTTTCTGGGGTCAATGGTGCGGTTTTTTCAACAAATTTTGAGAAAGATACCGTAGAGATTACCCATGAACCTCGAGAGATCTCTTTTTCATGGACATCTCCCCAGGGGGTTGTTGTTGAAAAGAAATATGTGTTTTCACCTGAAACGTATATGATCGAACTTAATGTCACCGTAAAGAATGATTCCAACCAGACCTTTAAAGACAGCCTGACCCTATCCTTATGCCGTTATAGTTCTGGGAAAGAGACCCGATATGGTTTCGAAGGTCCGAGCGCACTGATAAACGGTAAGCTCGAACAAGTTAAGACGAAGAAAATTAAAAAGAAAAATATCTATCCAGGAGACATAAATTGGATTGCGGTCCAGGATCGTTATTTCATGTCTGCAATCGTTCCCGATCCCGCTGTGAAAGCCAGTATGCGCCTTTACTTTGATGACGACAAAACACTCAAAAATGAATTTGTACAGCCGGAATTCATTATTAATTCCGGTGATCAACATGCCTCGAAATACAGGCTTTTCTTTGGGCCCAAAAGCATAAAAATTTTAAAAACCGTGGATTATGATCTGGTCAAAGCCGTAAATTTTGGGATGTTCGATATCCTTGCCAAGCCCTGTGTCTGGATCATGGATTTTATCTATGAACATTTTATCCCCAACTATGG
Source organism: uncultured delta proteobacterium (assembly GCA_963790095.1). Lineage (GTDB taxonomy): Bacteria > Desulfobacterota > Desulfobacteria > Desulfobacterales > UBA11574 > JAAXQD01. The sequence goes on from CAWBNO010000019.1 coordinate 279,528, forward strand.
GGTGGCCATTATCATCTTAACCATTTTTACCAAAGTCATTTTGTGGCCCCTGGGAAACAAGAGTTATAAATCCATGGCCGACATGAAAAAAATTCAACCTTTAATGGCGGGGATCAAGGAAAAATATAAAGATGACAAGAAAAAAATGAATGAAGAGATGATGGGGTTGTACAAAACGTATAAAGTCAACCCCATGGGTGGATGCCTTCCGATGGTTGTCCAGATTCCGGTGTTCTTTGCGCTCTATCGAATGTTATATGAAGCCATAGAATTAAGACATGCGCCGTTCTTTTGGTGGATTAACGATCTTTCTGCGCCCGATCGACTTTTTCGATTCGACTTTGCCGTACCTTTCATGGAGCCGCCATACGGAATACCTGTTTTAACCATAATAATGGGGGCCACCATGTTTTTTCAGCAAAAAATGTCCCCTCCAATGGGTGATCCCACCCAGGCCAAAATGATGATGATGATGCCGATTGTTTTTACGTTTATTTTTATCAATTTTTCTTCGGGCCTGGTTTTATACTGGCTTGTTAACAATGTACTTTCAATGGCTCAACAGTATTATATCACGAAGAAAAACGCTTAATAACGGAGGTTTGATCATGTCCCCCAATTTGGAATTTGAAGAAAAAAATGTCGAAATGGCTGTCAAAAAAGCCTGTGAAAAATTGAACATACCCAGGGAAAAACTCAAACACGATGTTATTTCTTACGGATCGACGGGAATTTTCGGGTTGGTTGGAACCAAGAAGGCGCGTATCCGAGTTACCCTGCCGGAACCTTTCCGGGCCCCTGAACAAAAAGAATCAGATTCAGAAAAAAATAGCGGCGATTCCCCCCATCAAGCCAAAGACAATATGGATTTACAAATAGATGTCGCATCTGAAAAGCTAGAAATTTTACCTTCAGATGAGGATCCAAAGGATATCGGCAGGGACGCGCTTCAACGCATTATCGATTTGATAACCACCGATGCCACCATATCCATCGAAGAGCGATCAAACCGAATTTTTTTCAACGTCAAAGGCGGAAACTCTGCCATCCTAATCGGCAAACGGGGACAAACCCTTGAAGCAATTCAATATGTCCTTGAAAAAATTGTCAACAAGAAGAGGCAAGAGCGCATAAGAATTCAGGTGGATGTGGAAGGCTATCTGGAAAAAAGACGAATTAGTCTGGAAGGGCTGGCCACTCGGCTTGCGGAAAAGGTAAAACGGACCGGAAAACCCGCAACCATCGGTCAAATGAATTCTCACGACCGGAGGATCGTACATATTGCTTTGAAGAATGACGGCAAGGTAAGAACCCAGAGTATGGGAGAAGGAGTTTTAAGGAAGCTCGTCATATTTCCCAAAAAAAATTCGCAACGGAAAAAACGCCAGTAAGTCGATCCTCTAGGCGTTTTAAAGCTGTGGACCCAAACAATAACCGCTAAACCTCTCAGCAAGCCGAAGCGAATATCCTGTTTTAACGGCATTGCAGGGAGCTTACATCCGAATTGTAAAAAAAATGGAATGTGATACCATCGCCGCCATTGCAACGCCCATGGGCAGCGGCGGAATCGGGATTATTAAAATTTCCGGTAAAGACGCTTTTTCAATCGCTGCATCGATTTTCCAAAGATCCTGTGATCCACCGTATGAACTTCAGGACAGGACCCCCCCCTTTTTTTCTTCCTTAAGATCCCATCGTCTCTATCATGGTCATATCGTGAATACGGAAAACGGAAAAGTGTTGGATGAAGTTCTTGTGTCTAAGATGGACGCACCCCGGACATACACCCGGGAGGATGTTGTTGAAATAAACACCCATTCCGGCCACGTGGTGCTGGGTTCGATTCTCGATTTGGTATTGAAAAGCGGTGCCAGGCTGGCCGAGCCGGGAGAATTTACGAAAAGAGCTTATCTCAATGGCCGTATCGATCTGACCCAGGTCGAGGCGGTCATCGATATTATCAACTCCAGAACCGAGAAGTCCCTCGAGATTGCAACTTCACAGATTAAAGGTGAGTTGAAAACCACCATTGAATCCATAAGAAGCACATTGTTGGATATTTTGACGGATGCCGAAGCTGCCATCGATTTTCCCGACGATGTGGGCGAAATCATTCATGCCGACGAAGCCATCGAAGTTTTGGAGAAAAAGGTTATCGAAGTTTTGAAAAAACTGGTCGATCAATATGAAAATGCCCGATACTTTCGAGACGGTCTTAAAATGGCGGTTATCGGCAGACCCAATGTGGGGAAGTCGAGCCTGATGAACCGGCTTATACAACAGGATCGCGTCATTGTTACCCCCATTCCCGGCACCACCCGGGATTTGATCGAAGAAACACTGAACATTCATGGTATCCCCGTAGTCATTGCAGATACCGCGGGCCTTCATGATACGGATGATCCGGTTGAAGTCATCGGCATAGAAAAGACCCAGGAATATATAAATGGGTCAGATTTGATACTTTTTATGATGGATGCCAGTGATCCATTGACCGGAGATGACATTAAAATATTCGAAACCGCCAAACAAAAACGCCTGATAATGGTGATCAATAAAATCGATCTGGTGGAAGATGACTTTGATATCGCCATTCCCGATCCATGGGGAGACATCCCCCGGGTCAATATCTCAGCATTATACGCCAGGGGGCTGGAGAGACTCAAGGATTTAATCGCACAACTTGCAACAGGAGAAAATCCCATAGAAGTTCGTAACCGAATCGTTCCAAATTTAAGGCACAAAATTGCCCTTGAGAAGAGCCTGGAACTTGCTGTTTCCGCGGCACAAGAAGTTCGCAACGGGACGCCCTTTGAGTTAATCGCCATCGATATCCGGGAAGCCATCGACCGTCTCGGCGAAATTATCGGCGTTTCTGCCAGGGAAGAGGTCCTCGATCAGATTTTCAGCCGGTTTTGTATCGGGAAATAATGTTTCACGTGAAACAATTGAACCCAACGATATATTTTAAAAAATATTATCGTCGCGGG
>CAWBNO010000020.1:0-305000 GCA_963790095.1 uncultured delta proteobacterium
AAGGCGGCTTCAGGCCCGGTCGCCGGACTCTCAAAATCAGACCCGGCGCCGATGCCGGGTTAAAGAGAGTTTTTTCCGGCATCGGCGTACCGGCAAAAACACCCTTTAAACCCGACCCGTTCAGCTCGAGGCCGTATCGGCGATCCAACATGATGATTGCCTGGTGACCGCCCCCACCGGATCGGGCAAGACCTGGATCGCCGAGCAGGCCATTTCGCGCCTCCTGGACGCCAACAGGCAAGCCTGGTACGCCTCCCCTTTAAAAGCACTTTCAAACGCCAAGTACGCGGATTTCTGCACCCTTTTCGGCAGCCGCAACGTGGGTATCCTAACCGGTGACCGCAAGGAGAACCCGGACGCCGCGGTGATCGTCGGGACCACCGAAATTCTTCGCAACCAGCTATACGACGCCATGCACACCGGCCAAACCCTGGCGGCCGACCTGGTGATCCTGGACGAGGCCCACTTTTTGGGCGATCCGGATCGGGGAGTGGTCTGGGAAGAGATCATGATTTATCTTCCCGCAAGAATTCCGCTGCTGCTGCTCTCGGCTACCATCGGCAACGGACGCCAGATTGCCGCCTGGCTGGAGTCGATCCGCTTGCGGACCTGCGCCGTGGTCGAGGAAACCCGTCGTCCCGTGCCCCTGTTTCCTCTGCTGTTTCATCCTTCCGGCACCCTGCTGCCGTTGATGGCGCCGGCGGGAAGTCAAGGTCAGGGCCGGATCGACAAGAAAGTCCTGACCTATCTGGGCAGCACTCGGCCCCTTTATGCGGCACCGCCAGGCAGGCTTCCCCCGTTTGGCGACATCCTTGCTGTTTTACGAAAATATCGGCTGCTGCCGGCGCTTTTTTTCCTCAAGTCCCGGGCCGACTGGCGACAAAGCCCTCGAACGCTGTCAGAACAACCGGGTGGCCGACCCACGTCCGGACCGAACAGCACTACCGCAGCCGAGAATCGCGATCTGGTGGCGCCCCACCCTCACATCGACCGCCATCGCCAGCTGGAGCCCCTGGAACATCTGGCCGTGGGGGCCCACCACAGCGGCCAGCTGCCCGGCGTGGAAGCCTTGTACTGGAAACCCTCATGACCGAGGGGCTTCTGGATGCTGTGTTTGCCACCTCTACAGTTGCCGCCGGTGTGATTTTTCCCGCCCGGACGATGGTTTTTTTTAATTCCGACCGCTTCAACGGCCGGGAGTTTCTCCCCCTCGACCCCACTGAATTCCACCAGATGACCGGCCGGGCCGGCCGCCGGGGCATGGACCGGATCGGCTTTGCCCTGGTGGTCCCGGGAAAATTCATGGACGTGCGCCGGGTGGCCAAGCTCGTCAACGCCCCGCCGTCGGATGTGTTGAGCCAGATACGGATCAACTTTTCCATGGTCCTCAACCTGCTTTTCTCCCACACACCGGACCAGATCCGAGATCTTTTAAGCCATTCCTTTGCAACCTTCGTGATGGTTAGAGGGAAAGGCAAAAAAAGCGGCCGCAAACCATTCGAGGACGAACACAAGATACTCTGGCAGGATTTTCTGCACCATCTCGATTTTCTGAAAGAAACCGGTTATGTCACCCATGACGGTGTGTTGACCGCCGACGGCATCTGGGCATCCCAACTGAGGGTCGATCAGCCGCTGATGATCGCCGAAGGTTTTCGACGGGGGGTCTTTCCGGAATCCGACCCTGGGCTCCTTGGGGCCATGACCACCCTGTTCGTCAATGAGCGGGAATCGGACGACCGTATTGAGAAGGCGTTTACGCCAAAAACTCTCTTGAATGCCTTTGTCCGTGTCCAAAAAGACCTTGGATCGTTCGCAGGGCTCATGGCAGACCGGGGATTCGAGGTCCGGCCGTTGTTCTTGCGGCCGGCAGCCGCCATTTACGCCTGGGCCGTGGGTCAGCCCTGGGAAAAAGTGCTCGGCATTGCCGAGATGGAAGAGGGCGACCTTGCCATGCTGATTCTGCGGACCGCGGACAATCTGAGACACATCCGGTCCCTTAAACGGGTGTTTCCTGAAGCCGCCCTCACCTCGGCAACGTCCATCGATCTTATCCTGAGAAGTCCAGTGGCGATGGAGTTCGACCTTATTTAATCCATTGATAGAAACAAAATTACGCTCCTGTAGTTAAGGCACGCGAAGGATCGCAATTGAATGGAAAAGCTCAATGGGATATAAATTAATGCTTAAGGACTGAAAAATATGATTACGAAAACCGTGGATCTTACAGACCATCGCAGGATTTATCGATTCAGGGGAACGGCCGGCAATATTTACATTATTGAAGATCATCGGAAAGGGGCCACATACCTTGTGGATTGCGGGATGCCGTCGGATGCCAAGAATCTGGTAACATCGTTGCGAAAAGTTTAAGCCCTTAACACGGATTGTCTGCACCCACTTTCATGTGGATCACGTCTCGGGATGGATTCGTCTTAAAAACCGATATACAGACTGTAAAATTTGGTGTCATACAGCGGCCAGGCCCTTTGTTGTAGGAGATGCGCGGATTTCCTTTCCTTCGTTTGCGCATATCCAAGAGATTCTCATACCGTGCATGAAGGAAGCCGGCTATTTTCCGGGCTTTTTCGATCTGTCAATGGCGGGTTGTACGGAACGCCCTTTAAAAAAGGGTTTCAGTTGGACCGTATAAGGTTCTTTGCAAATGAGCCGTCTGTTGTGCCGGGCTTTCCAACAATCCATACACCCGGGCACACTCCCGACTCGGTGTCTTTTTTCGATGGGGACAGCGGCATTTTGATCTGCGGAGATTTGTTGGTGGTTATCGACGGGAAGCTCATCCGCAACACGTTTGCCACCAGCAAAAAAGATCAGGAAGACTCGATCAAAAAAATTAAAAAGTTAATGGGTTGAAGTATATCTTTCCGGGTCATGGTGATTGCGTGCCGTTTACCAAAGATCAAATTTGACGGTCTCGTAAAAAGTCTGATTTTGCTCCGCTCCCAAGCAATTTTGGGATTCGTGACTCGCCTGGCTAAATTGCAAGAGCTCGGGCTAACGCCCTCAAACAGCTTGCAAATTTTTAACGCCAGACGCATCATGAATCTTTCTCCAAAATTGCTCGATGTCGCTCACAAAAGACTTTTTACGAAACCGTCAATAATAGTCGATTGATAAAATATATTCTGTAGGGTATCAATAATATTGAATGGCTTGACAACCGATAAAAAAATTGTACGTGTTCAGGGGGTGCGCTCCCCCGCTTCACTCCGGCGTCTACGTGTCTGGTCATTTCAATGACTTAGCAGCGGGGGCATTCCTGCCCCTCCGCGTTCTCCCGCAAAAAGCATGCGGGGAGCCGCGGTACTCCCCCACTGCTAAGCCATTGAAATAACGAGAGCCGGCTTCCGCCAATATCGTTACACGGGGGAGCGCACCTCCTGAACACGCACAAAAAATTAAAGGAAGTTTGACAAGATCAGGAAGGTTAATCAATCCATCACCTGACCGCTTGATTCTGAAATTTCGAGTCCATCCTCCCTAAAATTATGTTAATGAGCGAGTGGGTTTTTACCACAACATGTTGTATTAAATTTTACTTGACACACAATATGTTTTATAATATGGGTTAAAAAATTAAGATCTTTTTCACATATTAACCTTGATAGTTCGGTAAAAAGTTTAAAGTAAAACGTGAAAAGTCTATATGTTGTTCAATATTGCTTCTTAATGTACTAAATGTAGTCGTTTTAAATTTCACGTTTCACTTTTTACAAATTTATCAACCTTTGAATGGTAATATATCATGATGAAAGAGGTCCTAAAATGTCCACATGAAGCCTCCATAGGAGTTCTATATCCTTTTGGAGGCTTTATTAATTCATCGGCAAAGCCAACCTGTCTTGAAAGAAGAAACCGTTTCGGTAATAGCGAGAGCAGTATAATGGTTATGCTGCTCGTGAACAAGTGGTGGCTGACCGATTCATTTCCAATTTTATAGCGATGAAATGTTTTTTTAACATTTGAAGCCTAGACGCGCCATCAGAAATATCAGTTGAAATACCTCCTCCAGAACCACGCCCAATAGTTTTCTTCAAGATCATCAAAGCTATACAAATGGAATGATTATGTCGGCACCATGATGTAAATCGTTTTTTGACAGCTGAAATGATATTACGGGTAAAAAGGAGGTAATGGTGAGGATTATCTCGATTGCCAACCAAAAAGGAGGATGCGGAAAGACAACATCCTCAATTAACTTATCCGCATGCTTGGCCCATAAAGGTCGGAAGGTACTTCTCATCGATATGGATCCCCAGGGGCATTCTGCGATAGGTTTAAATATCGATATCAGCAAGTTGAAAAAAACAGTTTTCGACACCCTTTGCGGTTCGAATGACGCGAAAGTCGTTTTCGAGGACGTGACAATTCAGGTTGACGACAATTTCGATATCGCACCATCAAATATTTCTTTGAGTACCTTTGAGCAGCATCTTTCCATGGTACAAGGCAGGGAGACCAAGCTTAAAGAAGCGATTGACGGTTTAAATACAATTTATGATTACATCATCATTGACTGTCCCCCAAGCCTCGGATTGCTGACGTTTAATTCCCTCATTGCTTCGACGGAGGTGATGGTTCCTATTGAGATGAGCTTGTTTTCACTGCAGGGGATTAGCAGGCTGCTGGAGATAATAACGATGGTTCGGGAAAAAACAGGGCATGAAATTCGGATAAAAGTTATTGCAACGATGTACGATAAACGGACAAGAATCGCAAAAGAAGTTCTGCAGGATATCAAAAATCATTTTAATGATTCTATGTTTAGAACAGTTGTAAATACCAACGTAAAGTTGAAGGAAGCCGCAAGTTTTGGCAGATCCATTGTTGATTATGATCAAAAAGCCAAGGGCTTCAGGGACTATATGGCCCTTGCAAAGGAAGTGATCGCAGAAGAAAAAGTTCTTGGAATAGGACATGTTAAAAAAACAAAGCCTTTTCCTTTACCCACCATGGTAGAAAAGCAATTTTTCTACCATGCACCGAAAGCAAATCGCGTTAACATAGTTGGGACCTTCAACAATTGGAACACCTCCGAAGAATCTCTCATGGAACGCAAAAAAGATGGGACATGGTCAAAACGTGTCTATCTTGCACCGGGTACATACCAATACCGGTTTCTGATAGATGATGTATGGGTTGAAGATCAAAACAATTCCTACCAAGTTGACAATGTGTTTGGAGGCAAAAACTCCGTCGTCGAGATCTAAGGGGAAAAAATGGGAAAAAAGCGACTTGGCCGTGGATTCAATGACATTTCAGACATCTTTTTATCAACCCAGATGGATAAAAAGATGCTGGGTGGATTCTCTTCAGAAAAGTTAAGGAATGAAACCTGTGAATCTTGTGCTCACATCATCAGTGATTCAAACAAAGCGCCGAAATGCAAAATTTTCACTTTTGAAAATAAAAAATACGGTGTCCGCTATATGGACACCATATCGCTAACCAGTGGAAACTATTGCGAGTATTTTGAACCGGTTTTCAAAGAAAATGCCGACAGCAGATTTGGGGCGAAGGGAACACTTAAAAACACCGACGAAATCAACTGTGAGATCGAAGAAAATGTGATTGTCCGAAAAAATATCGCATATCCAAACACCCCATATGCCCAACAAGATATTTTAAATTCCCTTGCCAGGCATCTTGAAGAGAACTACAATGTAAAGCGTATTGAGCTGTCAAAGACGGCCAGAATTTCCCAGCCGGGAAAGAAAAAAAGCATCGAAGAGAAAATCGCCATTTATATTTACGGCGGTTTCAGAAACCCTTGAGTTCCGCAAAAAGGATTTTGGGAGTAAATTTTTCGACGTTATTTATAACCTGAAATGCTCGATATGTTTAATAAAAACAATTTAAATCGAGGAGTATGCAATGAAAACCACAATCGCAAATAATACAAAGTTCCCTGAGAAAATGACTCTGGAAAAATCGACGGAATTCTTATTTGAGTATAAGAGCAAATCATTGCCCAATAATTTGGATGATAGGTATCATACACTAAAACGAAATATAGGTTTCGCATGGTTTGATAGGATGTTAAAAGATTGCCGAAAAGGCAACTGCCCAACATATTTCTCTGATGATATTTTTTATGCTTTAACGGATGTGTCGCTGGAAGGGTACGTACTGCAAAAGGCGTATCATTTTTCAAATGCCGAGGTTGGAATTAATGATACCGAAAGATATTTTAAAGCACTCGGAGAAATTAATAATGTATTCGTCTGTAAAAAGAAACCAAAACTTAACATTAATTTATTCAACCGAGATTCGAGGCAGGCTTACTACAAAACAGAAAAAAAATCGACAGTCTATCAGTCGGTCAGACTTCGAAAAGCCTATTGGAATTATTTAAAGGAATATCCAAATAATGATCAAATAGAAGACTACTTTTTTACATGTGATTTTATTGACCGGGCCCATCGAATTTATAACAAACAAAGATGTACGTCAGAAGACTTTGAAACCTATAAAGAATTATTGTCTGAAAATCGTCATATTGCAAACCCTTTAGACCTATTCAGGTTTTGTATCATTAAGAAAAAGAAAAGCATAAATTGAGACCTTTGATAAATGTTCATTTTTGTTCAAGTTCAAGGAAGGTGAAAATTTTAACCACAGTGAATACATTGAGTATTTCGAGGATTAAAATCTGAGCCTGACGCAGAAATTGCAAAGAGGACGTTTGGGCAAACGGCCTCAAACAGCTTGCAATTTTAAGTCAGACGCATAATGCACTTGTCTCCAATAATGACGTCGCTCGATTTTTAAGTCGCTCACGAAAAGACTTTTTAATCGACTAACCGTCAATTTTGGGCTTTTTTAAGAAATAAGTTCCTTAATTGCTTTGTCAAGTTCGGAAAGTTCAAATGGTTTTGACAATACCGTATCCGCTTGGGATTCCATTGCGAACCCTCCAGGAAACTCCCCCCATCCGGTTATGGCAATAACGGGTGTATCTGGGAATTTTTCCTTGATTATTGAAATAAAGCCAATCCCACTGATTTTGGGCATAACGAGATCTGTTATGACCAGGTCAAATCTTTGTTTTTCAGTTTCAAGCAACTTCAATCCGTTCAAGCCATCAGAAGCTGAGATGACATCGTACCCTTTATCTCTAAGAAAATCTTCAAGGGTGGCCAAAACATGCTCGTCATCATCAATTATTAACAATTTTAGTGGCTGGTCCATTGTATTTAATCTCCAATTATTATAAGAAAAAGAGTTTTGCTGACCCAAACCTTTCCTGTTTGGTGTTTTTGTGAAGGAGCGGTTTTAATTTTCGCCTAAACCGGGCGCTTTGCACCCGGCAGCAAATCCAACGATTATAGCATTTACGTGCTTTTGACTCAACTCAGGCCAACCTGTTTTTATATATTTCTTCCTGCTCGTCGAGAATCTCCCGCAAAATTTCCATGGTGGTCATGGGGTTCATAATTACGGCCCGAAGCACCACCATGTCCTGTCCGGGCCAGGTTGCCGAGGTTAAGGTGGTTCTGGAGACGAAACTTTTGCCGGCCTCCCGCTGCAGCCGTTGAACCGTCCGATTGAGGGTGTTTAATTTTTCATTGATTTGAGCGGCTTTTTCCGCATTCCCTTGAACCCGTTGGTTTTTGAAGCCCAACGGACACAGCCTATAGGTGAGGATGTTGAGTTCAGGGGGGGTGACCAGCTGAAAATCGGTTCGTTTTTCAATTTCATCGGCAAATTGGCGGGCGGTTTCGATGCCGTGGTCGATGAGCAGTGCATAACCCAGGCTCCCCATGATCTTGAGTGCGCTGTCGAGAATCAGGGAGTTTGCCTCCCGGGACCCTGACGGCGATTTTATGCCGAGGTCCACCGAGGTGGGCCGGTTGACATAGTTGGAATGATATCTGATGCTGTCCATGATCGTTGGATCTTTAAAATAGACCATGCCGCAGCTCATGGGCATGTAAAACTGTTTGTGTCCGTCGATGGTCACCGAATCGGCCCTTTCGATTCCGGCGAGCAGATGGCGGTATTTTCCCGACATCAGGGTCGGCCCTCCCCAGGCAGCATCCACATGAAAATGAATGCTGTTTTCCGCGCAAATGTCGCCCAGGTTTAACAGCGGGTCAACGGAGCCGGTTTCCGTGGTTCCGGCAATGCCGACCAGGGCCAATATGGCTGTTTTTTTTGAGCTTTTCTTTAACGTGCGGATGGTTTTTTCAAGGGCCAAAAGATCGATCCGGTTCTTCGCATCCACATCTACGGCAACAATGTTCCGGTTGCCGATCCCCAGAATTCCTCCGGATTTGTTAAATGAATAGTGCCCGCGTTTTGACACCAGAACGACGCTTCGTTCGATTCCGTATGCCTCATAGGCTGCCTTAAGGCCTTCTTTTTCCACACCGTCAAATCCGTTTTTTGGGGAAAATCGAGTATTTCGAGCAACCCACAGGGCCGTGAGGTTGGAGAGGGTACCGTTTTCGGTAAAGCAGCCGAGGGTCGTGTGGGTGCTTTGGATGTGTTCCGTGTAAAAAGCATCGCTTTTCCCGTAAATCAGCCGGTGAATTTTGGCCAACACCTGCTTTTCCACCACCGATACCACCTTGGACGTTTCGATTTTAACCACATTTTGATTCAATGCGGCGACGATGGTTTTAAGGTGGACCATAAAAAAAGGAATGGCCGAGGTCATGTGTCCGATAAAATAGGGTGAGGCCACATTCACGGCATGGGGGGCGATGTCTTCGATGAGATCGGTAATAACGTCGGCCAGTTTTTTTTCAGGATTTTGACTGATAAGGCTGTCCGTGAATCTGTCGGCCAAATCCTTGAGGCTCACCGCTTCGGTAAACCCCACATGTGTTTTTAGAAAATCGTGGAGTCCGAACAGGATCTGCTCCATGTACTTGATCAACGTGGACCTTGCAGCTTCGTTTTCCGGCTGGATGAATGTTCGTGTCAGGGCTTGCCAGTCGGCCACCAGCGATTTTTTCAATGGGGGTGTTTTTTTGAAGTCCATGAATTTTGTCATCCAATACGGCGCGCGGCGGAATTTTTAGGGTTCATCAGATATTGAATCGAGAACCAGCCTTCAAAATTGTAACATGGCTTTCGTATCATGAGGTTTTTTTGATGCCAAGAGAATATTTTTGATGATGCACATTCAGATTGTCTATTGCCAACCCTGGACCATTTATAATAAGAGCATGGGTTAGAGAAACACGGTTGGTTGTTTTTTTCAAAATGGCCGCAAACACAATTTGTTCTGTCCGGCTCGACCCAAAACAAAAGTCCGGGCTGTAATGGTATCAAACCCGGTCCAGGTGTCGGGTTCATTAGGTTGCGAGTGCCCATGAAAACCGAAGAATTTTTACAAGAACATAAATATTATAGGACACTTATCGAGAGTGCCACCGATTATGTGGTTGCCATCAACCGCAACTACCAGATCATTATGGCCAACGAGCTTTTTAAAAATGAATTCGGCATGCAGCCCAATGATTATTGTTACAAGGTATGGAAAAACAGAGATAAAAAATGTGAAGAGTGCCTGGTCGCAAAAACCTATCAGGATGGCTGGGGACACTGGAATGTTGAAAATGTCACCATGAAGGACGGCAGAGTTGCCAATATGCTTATTAAAGCGATTCCAGTCAAGAATGAAAGTGGCGAGGTTGTTTATGTTCTGGAAAGAGCTACCGATATTACGGAAAGGGAACACATTCAGGAAAACATCGACAAAATAGTCGGCAACCTCGAAGATATGCTGGCCAATCGTCTGGAAGGATTGCAAAAATCCGAAGAGAAATATCGCACCATATTTGAACGGTCCCGGGATGCCATCATTCTTACCGACCCCAGTGGGAAGATCGTGGAGGTCAACCAGGCCGGGGTTCATATCCTGGGGTACAAAACCCAAAAAGAAGTTTTGGCATTGGAATCCACAGCCAAACTCTTTGTGGAAAAGCAGGATTTTATCAATCTCCAGAAAAGAGTTTCCCAGGAAGGGTTCGTTGTGGAGTTTGAAACCCGTCTTTTGGGTAAAAATAATTCACGATTTGATGCATTGATTACATCCAATGTTACAGTGGATGTCAGGGGCCAGATTACCGGCTACGTGCTGATTATAAGAGACATTACCAAGAGAAAAATCGCACAACAGCAGATCGAGAAGCGGAATATCCGGCTGGACATTTTAAATTCCATCTCCAAGACCGTCAGCAGCAGTTTGAATCTCGATGAGATCCTCAGCAGCAGCATCGATAAAACCCTTGAAGTTCTGGAATCAGACAGTGTTCGGATTTATCTGCTGGACGATAAAAAAGAGATTCTCAAACTGGTGGCCCACAAAGGACTTTCTGATCGATTGATCGCCAAGCAATTTATGAAATATCGTAAGCCCGGGGACGGGCTTTTGGGTCAGACCATACTCGACGGTGAAACCAGGATGGTGGATAATTTTTTGCGAGCCCAAGACCCCTATGTGGACTCCATCATCGAAGAGGGCCTGCACACCAGCGCTTACATTCCGCTGTCCACCCAAGGGGAGTTGACGGGTGTCATGTGTGTGAGCAGCCATTATCCCATTGAGTTTGCATCCGGATATATTGAATTTTTGACCGCTATCGGAAGCCAGATCGGCGTTGCTGTGGATAATGCAAATCTATATGAAAATATAAAGACCGCCTATGAGGATCTCAAGCATGCCCAGGAACAGATTGTGCAGTCAGAAAAACTGGCCTCTCTGGGCAAATTGGCTGCCACCATTGCCCATGAGATCAACAACCCTCTGGCTGCAGTTTTGACCTATATCCGGCTGATGATCAAGGTCAAAGACCGGGATATGTTTTCTCCTGAAAGACTTGAGGACATTTCCCGATATCTGGCCACCATGGAGTTGGAAACGGCCCGGTGCGGGGAAATCGTAAAAAACCTTCTGGCCTTTTCCCGCCAGTCTAAAATTTCCATCAAGAGCCAGAGCATTATTGACATTATCGATAGGACCCTCAATCTTATTGCACATGATCTGGATATTAAAGGGATTCAGTTGAAAAGAAACATCGCGCCGGATCTGCCCAGGGTTCAATGCGATTTCCAGCAGATTCAGCAGGCCCTGTTAAACCTTATCTACAATGCTTCGGACGCCATGCTCGACGGCGGCACCCTGACGGTAACCGGCCAAATAAAAGCCGGATCCGAAAGATTTCTCGACATCATGGTTTCCGATACAGGCTGCGGCATTACCGAGGAAGACAAGGAAAAAATTTTTGATCCTTTTTTTACAACCAAAGCAGAAGGAAAAGGTGTGGGTCTCGGTCTGTCGGTGGTTTATGGCATTATCATACGGCACAACGGAACCATAGACGTGGAAAGCATTCCTGGGAAGGGGAGCACTTTCAAGGTGAGTCTGCCATGTAGCTGATTGCAGGGAAAACCACAAAAATTACAACCAAGAGACGAATGGAAGGAACCAACAATGACCAAAAAACCCCGAATTCTTGTGGTTGATGATGAAGCGCCGATGCGAGAAGCTCTTTATGACTGGCTTAAGGAGGATGGTTATGAGGTGGGTCTGGCCGAAAGCGGCAAAGATGCCATTGCCATTGCCTTGGGAAAAAGCTGGGACGTCATTTTGCTGGATCTGAAAATGCCGGGTATGGATGGGCTGGAAACCTTGAGACAGCTTAAAGGAAAGGCGGTGGAGACCGATGCGGAGATCCTCATGATGACCGCCTATGCCACGGTGGATACAGCGGTTCAGGCCATGAAGGAGGGCGCTTTCGATTATCTGGTCAAGCCCTTTGCCCCGGACGAAATCGAAATGCAAATCAAAAAAATTGTTGCCCATCGAGAACTGGTTTTAGAGAATATTTTACTGCGACAAAAACTGGAGGAAAGATCAGAATATGATGAAATCATAGGGAAAAGCGATGCCATGCAGGAAATTTACGATTTGATTTCCCAGGTGGCACCCACCGACTCTACCGTTTTGATAACCGGTGAAAGTGGGACCGGTAAAGAACTGATCGCACAGGCGATTCACGGGAACAGCCGGCGCTGTTACCTGCCGTTTATTGCCGTAAGTTGCGGGGCTTTGCCCGATTCTTTGTTGGAGAGTGAACTGTTCGGGTATGAAAAAGGGGCCTTTACAGGTGCAGAGCATACCAAAAAGGGGCGCTTTGAAATGGCCGATAAAGGAACACTTTTTTTGGATGAAATCGGTGATATCAGTTTAAAGACACAGGTGGATCTATTAAGGGTTTTGCAGCGTAAAGAATTCAGACGTCTGGGGGGGCAGGAAGAAATTAAAGTGGATGTGCGCATTTTAGCCGCGACCCATCAGGATTTGAAAACGGCGATTTCTGAAAATAGATTTCGTGAAGATCTTTTTTACCGTTTGAATGTCATTTCTATTCATGTTCCGCCATTGAGGGAGCGAAAAGACGACATCCCGCTGCTGGTAAAGGCATTTATACGCCGGTATTGTCTGGAAATGAACAAAGAGCTGTTAAAAATCGCGCCGTCGGCCTTGAAATTATTAATGGATTACGACTGGCCCGGAAATGTCAGAGAATTGGAAAACGTCATTGAAAGGGCGCTGGTTATCGGTCGGAGCAAAGAAATCGTCACGGATGATCTTCCTTTCTCACGGAAAGATCTGGGGGCTGCTGAAATGCCCAAATCGCTAAAATTAATGGAAAAAATGCATATTAAGAGAATTCTGGAAGAGACCCATTGGAACATCAGCAAAACTGCCCGTCTATTGGAAGTCGACCGGCAGACACTCTATAATAAAATTGCAAAATATACGATTGAAAAGGAATCATAATTCGCTTTGTCAAACTGCGTCACCATCTGCCCTGTAGGCTCGGTGGACGAAGAGATTCTCGAGCACATCGCGAAATGCATTTGGATTCGATGTGGGCTAACCTGTAGAATTTCCAAGAGAATGGAAAATCCCCAGTATGCCTATAACGATGTCCGCTGCCAGTATGATTCAAAGGCGATATTAAAGCGTCTCCTTCAACGAAACCTCCACGGCACCCTTAGACTTATCGGCGTTACATCCGTGGATTTGTATGTGCCGATCCTTAAGTTCGTCTTTGGATTGGCCCAGATTGAAGGCAAATGTTCCATCATATCCCTACACCGGCTCCACCCCCGGTTTTATGACCAGCCATCCAATCCGGATCTCCTGTTGGCACGGGTGGAAAAGACGGTCATGCACGAGCTGGGTCACACCTTCGGCATTACCCATTGCCGGGATCGGCGGTGTGTGATGTACTCCTCGGTCCGGATCGGGGATACGGATGCCAAACACCCCGACTTTTGCCCCACCTGTTTTGAGCTTTTTCAATGGTATCTTAAGAAATCCCTTCAGAAATCTTCCGGGTAAGTGCCGAAATATTTTACAGGCTGTCTTTTTTCTCGGCAAATCGTAATTATACTGAATAAACAATATTTTACAACTACATCCTCGGGTTGCAATCATTTTTTTGCCGAATAATTCGGCAAATCATTCGGCGGGATTGTCCCTGCCCCCAAGCGGTCGAAAAAAAATAATCTAAGAAAAAACAATCGGTTACATTCGCTGATCCATGCCGTGTTGGACGTTGGCACACCCTTTGCTTTTAATTACGGCAACATCGCAAAAATAAAACAGATTCATTATTATAAACCGACCGTTAACAAGGAGGATAAAAAAATGGGTGCCGCGAAAAAGAGGGAATCGATGAAGATTGTTCCACCAGGCAAGAAAAAGTGTGTATGGATGGAGGCCGGGGTGGTTTCCTATAAGCTGTGCGATCACAATTTTGACTGCTCTACCTGTGTATACGATCACGGCATGCATGATCGAGTTGCCCGGTATAAAGAGAAAGTCGCCATACAACCAGCTGCACCGACACCCGATAAGTTCACCGAAACTTGGGTGGACAAGATGATGCAGTTTCCTGCAAATCGGCGAAAATGCCGTTATATGATCACCGGGGAGGTGGGTCGTAAGATATGTCCCAGTGCTTATGAATGCGGCACCTGTTCTTTTGACCAGATGATGCAGGACCGCCTCCAGGCAGAAGCCCTTCCGGTGCATGCCCAAAGTCGGGAAAGCGGCTTTGAACTGGCGGAAGATTTTTATTATCACGACGGCCACACATGGGCCAGACCGGAATATGGCGGACGGGTCCGGGTTGGGCTGGATGATTTTGCCCAAAAGCTTATCGGTAAACTCGCAAGAATTGAATTGCCGAATATCGGCCAGGACGTCAAACAGGGTGAAGTGGGATTTCAGGTCAGACGTAACGGAGACATCGCCAAGGTCCTCTCTCCCATGGACGGCACCGTGACCAATGTGAACGATACCCTTCGGGATCATCCGGATCTGGTCAACGAATCTCCCTATGAAAGAGGGTGGTTATTTACCATTGAGCCGACCCAGCTTCGGAAAAACCTAAAAGAGCTCTACTTTGGACAAGAAGCCCATAATTTCATCGACGCGGAAAATGAAAAACTCTTTGCCATGGCCAATGAGGATTTTAAGGTGGCTGCAGATGGCGGTGGTTCAGTCGAAGACATCTCCCAAGAACTTGAAGGAGAAAAATGGTCCAAGTTTGTAAAAACCTTTCTTAAAACTTGATGAACTCGTAAAAAGTCTGACCAATAAACCTCCTGTTTGGTAAAAAACAGGAGGTTTTTTTGTGGGTATTCAGGGGTCTCGTATTGTTACACGAGCCCTCCTGAATACCCACCTTAATTTAGCTTTCGCCAAGTGTTCGTTTGGTTAACCGGTATCTTTATGCCCTGTGTTAAATTTTGCCTGACAAATTTAACACGCATCTTATGGATATGTATTAAATTTTGGCTGACAAATTTAACACGCATCTTATGGATATGTATTAAATTTTGGTTGACAAATTTAACATATAGGGAGTAAAAGGTTTTTTTGGTTGTGATCCATGGGTTCATCAGTGAATGAAGTTTGGATTCAATCTTCCTCACCTTCTTTTTAAAATAAGATAAGGAGCACTATATGACCGCGAAAGTTAATGGTTCTGTATTGGTAGTGGGTGCCGGCATTGCCGGTATGCAGTCTGCATTGGATCTTGCCGATTCCGGATTTTATGTTCATCTGGTTGAAAAGTCACCGGCCATTGGCGGTGTAATGGCCCAGCTGGACAAAACTTTTCCGACCAATGACTGCTCCATGTGAATTATTTCTCCGAAACTGGTCGAGGTCGGCCGGCATACCAATATCCAACTTCATACCTGTTCAAATGTTGAAAGCATCGACGGAGAGAACGGGAACTTTCAGGTAACCCTCCATAAAACCCCCCGCTATATCGACTCGGACAAATGTACCGCCTGCGGCGATTGTGCAGAGGTCTGTCCGGTATCAATGCCCAGCGAATATGATTTGGGTCTGGCGAATCGTAAAGCCACTTACAAATGTTACGCCCAGGCAATTCCCGGTAGCTTTGCCATAGAGAAGCTCGACACGGCCCCATGCAGGATGGCCTGCCCGGCAAATCTTAATGTTCAAGGGTATGTGGCCATGGTCAAAATGGGAAAGTACCGGGAGGCCGTAGAGATCGTCATGAAGGATGCGCCGTTTCCCGGGATACTCGGCCGCATCTGCCCCCATCGATGTGAAAAAAGCTGTCGCAGGCTTGAATTGGACGCGGCGATTTCCATACGGGAACTCAAAAGAGTTGCCGCGGACCATGTGGATCTGAAAGAACTTCCGGTACCCGAAATTACCCCAAGAAATGAAAAGGTGGCGATTATCGGCTCCGGCCCTGCCGGGCTCACTGCTGCATATTTTCTGGCACTCGACGGCTATCAGGTCAATGTATACGAGTCCATGCCCGAAGCCGGGGGAATGATGCGGTACGGCATTCCCGAACACCGTCTGCCACGGTCGGTTCTGGATGCAGAGATCGAGAATCTCGAACGATTCGGGGTAAAGATCCATACCAATACCGCCATCGGTAAGGACCTGACACTTGAAGAACTGAGGGAACACGGCGCGAATTCAATCTTTTTGGCCATCGGTGCCTGGAAAGGTTTGAAACTCAGAATCCCCGGGGAGGAGACGCCCCAGGGTGTTTCCGATGTCATCACCTTTTTACAAGAGATTCATCTGGGGAATTTAAAGAAGGTCGAAGGAAAGGTCGTTGTCATCGGCGGCGGCCATTCCGCGCTGGATGCCGCACGGGTGGCGCTTCGGCTGGGTGCAAGCGAGGCGAATATCATATATCGTCGTTCCCGGGCTGAAATGCTGGCTGAACCCGAGGAAGTCGAAGAAGCTGAAAAAGAGGGGGTAAAAATTCATTTCCTGGTGGCTCCCATACATATTTCCAGTGAAAACGACACGGTGGTCGGCATCGAATGCATCCGAACCCGGTTGACGGAAAAAGACACCACCGGCAGGCGGCGGCCGATTCCCATTGAAGGGTCGGAATTTTTTATTGAGGCCGATCATATCATTCCGGCCATCGGGCAGGAGCCCGATTTTGGTGATCTTGCCAAAACCCAGGATCTGAAAGTGTCCAAGTGGAACCTTTTGGAGGTGAATCCTGAAACCCTTCAGACCAACATACCGGAAATCTTTGCCGGCGGCGACGTGATTTCCGGCCCGGCAACCGTTATCGAGGCGGTGGAGGCCGGCCAGAGAGCCGCCAAATATATCGCCCAGTATTTGCAGGGCGAGGAACTCCCTTCAGAGTGGCAGGACGAATCGCCCATGGGAACAAACTGGGTGGCGCCGCCCAAAGACGAACCCACGAGAGATCGGATGAAAATTCCGACGTTGCCGGTGGAACAACGACTTTCGGGATTTGAAGAAGTGAACCTTCTCGCAGATGAAGAATCGGCACACCAAGAGGCGGACCGGTGTCTGGACTGCGGAAGTTGTTGTGAATGCTATCAGTGTGTGACCGTCTGTGATGCCAAAGCCGTCACCCTCGAGACCCATGCCCAGCGCGACGAAACCACTACCATCGATGTGGGCTCCGTTATTCTGGCGCCGGGTTTTCAGCCGTTTGATCCTTCAAAATTCGACAATTACAATTATGCAAAATATCCCAATGTCGTAACTTCAACGGAATTCGAACGAATCCTTTCAGCCACAGGCCCCTTCATGGGGCATCTTACCCGGATATCGGACAAGAAGGAGCCCAAGAAGATTGCATGGTTCCAATGCGTCGGTTCCAGGGATCTTAACCGTTGTGACCATTCCTATTGTTCATCGGTTTGCTGCATGTACGCCGTCAAAGAGGCGGTGATCGCCAAAGAGCATGCAGATGATGACCTGGATTGCGCCGTCTTTTTCATGGATATGCGGACCCCTGGAAAGGATTTTGAAAAATATTATAACGATGCCAAGGACAAACATGGCGTTCGCTTCATCCGGAGCCGGGTCCATACCATAGATCCGGTTCCCGGAACCGATGATCTTGAGGTGCGATACGTCACCGAGAGCGGAGACCTTAAAACTGAAATATTCGATATGATCGTCCTGTCCGTGGGTATGGAGATATCTCCGACAATGGTCGATCTCGCAAACAAACTCGGCGTTGCGCTGACGCCGGGAAATTTCTGCGAAACCACGAATTTTCGACCCTTTGAAACATCCAGGGACGGCGTATTCGTTTGCGGTGCGTTTCAAGGACCCAAAGACATTCCCGAATCTGTCATGGAAGCCAGCGCTGCAGCATGCAGCACCGGCGTTAACCTGTCACCGGCCCGGGGATCTTTGGTCAAAGAGAAAAAATTCCCCGAGGAAAGCGATATCTCCGGTCAGGAACCGCGCATCGGGGTCTTTGTCTGCAACTGCGGCGTCAACATTGGCGGCATTGCCGATGTTCCGGCCATTGCCGAGTATGCCAGAAGCCTGCCCAATGTTGCCTATGTGGAAGAGAACCTCTTTACCTGCAGCCAAGATACTCAGGATAAGATGATCGAGGTCGTCAAAGAACAAAATTTAAACCGTATCGTTGTTGCGGCATGTACGCCCAGAACCCATGAACCGCTGTTCCAGGAGACCATACGAAATGCGGGCCTGAATGCATATCTTTTTGAGATGGCCAACATCAGAAACCAGTGCACATGGGTTCACTCGGGTGACAAGAAAACCGCTACGGAAAAATCCAAGGATCTGGTCCGGATGTCCGTAAACAGAGCGTCTTTGCTGGAGTCGATTCCGGCGGTTTCCGTAAAAATCGATAAATCGGCCCTGGTGATCGGCGGCGGTGTCGCCGGTATGACTGCGGCGCTGAGTTTGGCCAACCAGGGATTTCCGACGACCATTGTGGAAAAAGCATCGGAACTCGGCGGGGCGGCCAAGGATCTAACCAAGACCTGGAAAGGTAATGATGTCCAAGAATTCCTTGCCGGCCTTATAAATCAAGTGCAACAGCATCCTGAAATCGAGGTGTTGACCGATGCCCAGGTGGTGGATGCATCCGGATTTGTCGGCAATTTTGAAACCCAGGTGGCCAATGGGAATGGTACAAAAACCGTTGCACATGGGGTGACCATCGTTGCAACCGGGGGTAAGGCCACGGATACGGATGAGTACCTCTATGGCAAGAATTCAAGGGTGACCCGCTGGCATGATCTGGAACAGGATCCGGAAAAATTAAAGAATGCCAGAAAGCATCGTATTTATCCAGTGCGTCGGGTCGAGGGATGACCATCGGCCCTATTGTTCGAGGATCTGCTGCACGTCATCCATATTACAGGCGATTTCTATCAAAGAAGAGACCCCCGACAAGGACGTGTTCATTCTGTATCGGGATATACGAACTTACGGCGAAAAAGAGATGCTTTACAAAAAAGCCCGGGAGATTGGGGTTATCTTTATCCGGTATTCCCTGGAGAACACGCCGAAAGTTACGGAACTTGACGATGGCCTGTCGGTGGAGGTCTTTGATCCGATTTTGCAAAAGAATTTGCAAATAAAGGCAGACCTCGTGAATTTGGCAACCGCCATTGAGCCGGCCGAAAACGATAAAATTTCTGAGTTTTATAAAATTCCCCTCAATGCTGAAAACTTCTTTATGGAGGCCCATGCCAAGTTAAGACCGGTGGATTTTGCCACAGACGGTATTTTTCTCTGCGGGCTTGCCCACTATCCGAAGTCGGTTGACGAGAGCATTGCCCAGGCCATGGCCGCTGCAAGCCGGGCCACCACGATTCTGGCAAAAGATTCCGTCCAGATTTCGCCGTTGGTGTCACAGATCGATGCAGAAAAATGTATCGGATGCGGTCTTTGCGAAGAAGTCTGTGCCTTTAGTGCCATTGAGTTGGAAGAGATTGAAGGGAAAGGGTATCGGGCAAAGAATATATCGGCGTCCTGCAAGGGCTGTGGGCTTTGTGCATCGTCGTGTCCGCAGAGAGCCATCGATATGCTTCATTTCCGGGATGCACAAATTATCGCTTCGATTTGTGCCGTGGTTTAAAATACACAACAGGTAAGGGGTCAGAGGTAAGGGGGCAAAGGTAAGGGAATTCTGCTTTTCGGTATGATTCGTTATCCGGTCCCGTTGCCCGTAATCCATAACCCATAACCTCTAAAACGAAGGTGATATAATGGGAGATTTTGAACCAAAGATCGTTGCTTTTCTGTGTAACTGGTGCGCCTACGCCGGCGCCGATCTGGCGGGGGTTTCCCGGTTGCAGTATCCCTCAAATATTCGAACGGTCCGCGTCATGTGTTCGGGGAGGGTCGATCCGCTGTTCGTACTGGAAGCATTTAAGGACGGATGCGACGGCGTACTGGTGGCCGGGTGACATTTCGGTGATTGCCATTACCTGGAAGGTAATAAACAAGCCGAGAAAAAAATCCGTTTGACCCAAAAATTGTTTGACATCGCCGGCATCGGCAAAGAGCGACTTCATCTGGCCTGGGTGTCATCGGCCGAGGCCCAACGGTTTGTGGAGGTCGCTACAACGGTTACAGAATCGGTCAAAACCCAGGGAAAATTCGATCCCGAAAAATTCGCTGGCCAGTTGGCAGCCGCCGAAGAAACCCTTGCCGGAGAAACACTCCGATGGATGGTGGGAAAGGAAATAAAGATTACCACCGGCGGGGACGTATACGGACGCCAGTGGGATGTGGACAGTTATGAAACGATACTCGACTCGATGCTTGAAAGAGAATATCAGAAAAATTTGATTTATCAAGCGGTTAAGGAGGGGTATACCTCTGTGAGAGATATCAGCGAGAAGATCGGGCTTGAACTTGGAAGAATTTCCTATCTTCTGGCCGACTTGGAAAAGACCAACAAGGTTGAGTTTAAGGGAATGGAAGATCGTATACCGGTTTTTGCAGTATTGTAGTCATGGGTCATGGGGCCGTGGTAAATGACCAATGGCAAATGAGAGATAATAGGGAGGAGAAATGACTGAAAAAAGCGGGTCGGTTATGGTTATCGGTGCCGGAATTGCAGGGATGCAGGCTGCGCTCGACCTGGCCAATTCGGATTACAAGGTGTATCTGGTGGACAAGTCGCCGACCGTCGGCGGGATGATGGCCCGGCTGGACAAAACCTTCCCCACCAACGATTGTGCCATGTGAGTGATCTCGCCCAAACTGGTCGAGGTCGGCCGGCATATAAATATCGATCTGGTGATGTGCAGTGAAGTCAAAAGCGTGGAGGGAGACCCGGGAAATTTCGAGGTTTCCCTGGTCAACCATCCCCGATACATCGATCCTGTTAAGTGTACCGGGTGCGGGGAGTGTGCCCGTCATTGTCCGGTTACCGCCGTTAATCAATATAACATGAAACTCGATGACCGAAGAGCCACGTATATTGAATATGCCCAGGCGGTTCCCCTTGCATTTGCCATCGACACCGATACCTGTATCGGCTGCGGCCTTTGCGAGAATATGTGTATTGCCAAGGCAATCCAATATGACGACAAAGAACGTGAAACTTCGGTTAAGGTGGGGTCAGTGATTCTGTCCGCCGGAAGCAAGGGATATGATCCTTCCGGATTGGATTATTTGGGATACGGCCAGTATCCCAATGTGGTGACCAGTGAAGAGTTCGAGAGAATTTTAAGCGCTTCCGGTCCCTATTTCGGCCATCTGATGCGACCGTTGGACCGTGAAGAGCCCAAGAGCATTGCCTGGCTCCAATGTGTCGGTTCCAGGGATACCAACCGGTGCGGCAACGGGTATTGTTCGTCGGTATGCTGCATGTACGCCGTCAAAGAGTCCATGATCGCCAAGGAGCATGCCCATGGAGAACTGGATTGTGCGGTCTTTAATATGGATATGCGGACATTCGGCAAGGATTACGAGAAATATTATCTTCGCGCTCGGGATAAAGACGGGGTTCGTTTTGTTAAAGCCCGGGTGCACAGCATCATTGAGGTTCCGGAAACCGGCGATCTGATGGTCCAGTATGCCGATGAAACCGGCATGATGAAACAGGAGATCTATAGCATGGTCGTACTTTCGGTGGGCCTTCAGGTTCAACCGGATGCGGCACAACTTGCAGAGCGTCTCGGAATTAAACTGAACAAATACAATTTTGCGGATAACGATCCATTTGCACCGGTGGCCACATCCCGGCCCGGAATTTATATCTGCGGGGTACTCCAGGGACCCAAGGACATTCCCGGATCGGTGACGGAAGCCAGTGCAGCCGCCTGTTTGGCAGGGGCCGAGCTTGTCGAAGCCCGTGGGAAAGACATTCCGAAGGTTGAAGTTCCCCAGGAGATCGATGTGACCGGACAGGATCCTCGCATCGGGGTTTTTGTGTGCAATTGCGGTATCAACATCGGCGGGATCGTCGATGTTCCGGCGGTTAAAAATTATGCTGCAACCCTTCCCCATGTGGTCTATACGGATGAAAACCTTTTTACCTGCAGCCAGGATACCCAGGACAAGATCAAAGAAAAAATCATCGAACATCAACTCAACCGGGTGGTGGTGGCCTCATGCAGCCCCAAAACCCATGAAGGGATGTTCATGGAGACCCTCGAGGCGTGCGGCCTCAACAAGTATCTCTTTGAAATGGCCAATATTCGCAACCAGGACTCCTGGATCCATTCCAAGCAACCCGAGGTTGCAACGAAAAAGGCCAAAGACCTGGTTCGCATGTCCGTGGCCAGAGCCGCTGCATTGAGAACCCTTCATGAAAAAGTCGTTCCCATTAACAAACAGGCCCTGGTCATCGGCGGCGGTGTTGCCGGGATGAACGCCGCACTCAGTTTGGGAAACCAGGGGTTCAATACGGTATTGGTTGAAAAAGAGACCGAGCTGGGTGGTTTTTCACGAAAACTTCACCATACCATCGAAGGCGGAGATATCCAGGCCTACCTCAAAAAATTGATCGGCGAAGTGACCGGCCATGACAAAGTCGAAGTTTTGACCGGCGCCACCATCACGGGTTTTGAAGGATTCAAGGGAAACTTTGCCACCGAAGTGATGACCGGCTCCGAAGGGGAGAAACGCAGGATCGAGCACGGGGTTTTCATTGTTGCCACTGGTGCCGGGGAATACCAGCCCAAAGAATATTTATACACAGACGACGAGCGGGTGGTGACCCAGGTGGAGCTTTCCGATATTCTCGAGGGAAAAGGTGCTGCAGATCTTGAAAGTGTCGTCATGATCCAGTGTGTCGGTTCCCGCAATGATGAGAATGTTGAATGCTCACGCATATGCTGCCAGAATGCCGTAAAGAATGCGCTTCATATCAAAAAACTGAATCCCGAGGCCCAGGTTTATGTCATGTACCGGGACATCCGGACATACGGTCTTCTCGAGGATTATTATACCGAAGCCAGAAAACAGGGGGTCATTTTTATCCGTTTTGACAGGGATGCACCGCCGGAGGTCCGGGGTTCGTCCGAAGGGGTGCTGGTAACGGTCAAAGACCATATATTGCAACAGAACGTTGAAATCAGAGCCGATCTTGTGGCCTTGAGCGCCGGGATGGTGGCCGAAGATACTCAAAAACTGAGCGGGGTCATGAAGCTCAACCGCAATCCGGAAGGCTATTTCATTGAAGCCCATGTCAAACTCCGGCCGGTGGACATGCCCAGTGAAGGTGTGTTTTTGTGTGGAACCGCCCACGGCCCCAAGCTGATTACGGAAGCCATTTCCCAGGCCCAGGCGGCGGCATCAAGGGCAACGACATTTCTTGCCAAAGATGCCATCAAGCTTTCGGCAATCACGGCCAAGGTCGATACGGATCATTGTGTCAAATGCCTGACCTGCGTCCGTGCCTGCCCCTTTGGTGTGCCGGCGTTTAATGTTAGCGAAAAACTCATTGAAATCAACGAGGCGATATGTCATGGATGCGGCGTTTGCGCAAGTATATGCCCGAGACAGACGATTCAGTTGAGCTTTTATGAAAATGATCAAATAATGTGCAAAATTGATGCCTTGCTCGAGGCGGAGGGGATGTGATGGCTGACTTTGAACCGACCATTTTAGCGTTTTGTTGTGATTACTGAGGATATTCGGCAGCGGACCTGGCAGGTTCCATGCGGCTCGATTATCCTGCGAATATTAATATCGTTAGATTGCCCTGTACCGGCAAGATCGACGTGATTCACCTTTTGCGGGCGATCCAAAAAGGGGCCGACGGAGCTTACGTGGTCGGCTGTCTGGAGGGGACTTGTCACTTTAACGAAGGAAATTTCAGGGCGCGTGAACGGGTGGATCATGTGCGCATGTTGCTGGAAGAGATCGGTCTCGAAAGCGACCGGGTGAGAATGTATAATCTATCTTCAGGTGAAGGACCCACCTTTGCAGCGTATGCAAAGGAGATGACCGAAAATATAAGGTCTTTGGGACCCAACCCGTTAAAAGATTCGACAAAGGCCTAGAAACGGAGGAGATATCATGGCTGAAGAAGCAATCAAAATAGGAGGCAAAAAGAAAAGTATTTTTCTGGACAAGGTAAAAGAGCTTCTCCCGGAAGGGGGAAATCTCAATCTTTGCCTGACCTGCGGCGCCTGTTCTTCCGGATGTCCGGCTACGGGACTGGAAGATATGGACCCGAGAAAGTTTTTGCGCATGGCCGCGTTGGGAATGGACGAAGAAGTTACCAGCACCCCCTGGGTGTGGATGTGCACCATGTGCCAGCGGTGTATTTATGTCTGCCCCATGAAAATCGATATTCCCCAACTGGTTTTCAACGCCAGGGCGAGCTGGGCCCGGGAAGATCGACCCAAGGGAATCCTCGGTTCCTGCGACATGGCATTAAAACATGATACCTGCAGTGCCATGGGGACGTCCGAAGAAGACTTTCAATTCGTTGTTGAGGACGTGCTCGAGGAATATCAGGAAACCCAGCCGGAATTTCAGGACATGAAGGCGGATGTCAACCGGGAAGGGGCTGAATTCTTTTTGAACCAGAACTCCAGAGAACCGGTCACCGAGCCGGATGAGATGGTCCCCCTCTGGAAGATTTTACACCTGGTCGGCGCCGACTGGACATACGGCACCAAGGGATGGGCGGCTGAAAACTACTGCATGTTTCTTGCCGATAACGATGCCTGGGAACATATTGTAAGGGTCAAGGCCAAAGCCGTGGATGATCTCAAGGCCAAGGTCTGGCTCAATACCGAGTGAGGGCACGAACTTTTTGCAGTCCGGGCCGGACTGAAAAAATTCAACATCGAACACAATTTTGAAATCAAGAGCATCATCCAATATTATGCCCAGTGGATCAAAGAAGGAAAGCTGAAGGTCAATTCCGACTGGAACAAGGATCTTAAAGTCAAATTTACCGTACAGGACCCCTGTCAGCTGGTCCGCAAAACCTTTGGGGATCCGGTGGCCGAAGATTTGCGGTACACGGTGAAGGCGGTGGTGGGCGAAGAAAATTTCATCGAAATGTATCCCAACCGGTCGAACAACTATTGCTGCGGCGGCGGCGGCGGGTTCCTCCAATCGGGATATCCTGAAGAGCGGCGCGGCTACGGGAAACTCAAGGCGGACCAGATTCTGGCAACAAAGGCGGCCTATTGCATTACGCCCTGTCACAACTGTCATGCCCAGGTTCACGATTTGTCCGACGAGCGCGATCACGCATGGCAAACCGTTCATTTATGGACGCTCATATGTCTGTCTCTGGGGATTCTCGGACCCAACGAGCGTGAATACTTGGGAGATGATCTAAAAGAAGTTCTCCCATTTCATCCAGAATCGGCAATGTAGTCATTGGCCATCAGTCATGGGTCATCTGAGATTGGATAACTGATGGGTGATTAATGATAAACGGCTGGCGACAAATGACTGTTTAGGAGGGAAAATGATAGTTGCCAAAAGAAAGCCTTTTGAAGAAATAAAAGATATGATAAAGGGCTACAAAAAAGTCCTTAATGTGGGCTGCGGGACCTGTGTGGCGGTTTGCCTTGCAGGCGGAGAAAAGGAAGTCGACGTCCTGAATGCCGAGCTGGACATGGCCAGAAAGCTGGACAACAACCCCATCGAACTCGGGGCCCAAACATTGGAGAGACAGTGCGACCATGAATACCTGGAGGAGCTCGACGATGTGGTCGGTGGATATGAAGCGATTTTGTCCATGGCCTGCGGCGTGGGGATTCAATTCCTGGCGGAAAGATTTCCGGAAATACCGGTCTTTCCGGCTGTGGACACCACCGGAATGTCTGCGAATCAGGCTGTGGGATGGTATGAAGAGCGATGCCGCTCCTGCGGCAAATGTGTCCTCGGCATGACCGCAGCCATTTGCCCGGTCACCATGTGCGCAAAAGGGCTTTATAACGGTCCCTGTGGCGGGACCAACAGGGGAAGCTGCGAGATAGACACGGATCAGCCCTGTGCCTGGTTCAGGATCTATGAACGGCTGGAAAAACAGGGCCGTCTCGATGAAATTATAACATATACTCCCCCGGTGGACTGGAATGACCAGGTTCCAAGGACGTTGCTTCAGCCCGGCTATAAAAAACCGGAGAAGGCTGAGGAATCATAACATGCCGTGAAGATGATTGAACGCGCGCATATTGGAATAAATCCGGCGCATCGGGTTATGAGAATAATGATTTTCCAATTAGAGTAGAGGAAGCTGAAATGAAATCAGGAAGCAATTTGGAAAAAGTTTTAAAAGCAGGTCATTTTGCATTTACCGGGGAACTTGGGCCGCCCCGGGGCTGTGATGTGGACGAAGTCATAGAAAAGGCTCAGCACCTGAAAGGCGTGGTGGATTCGGTGAACATTACCGACAACCAGACCGCTATGGTACGCATGTCCAGCTGGGCCGCGAGCCTCATCTTGCTTCAGGAAGGTCTGGAGCCCAATTTCCAGATGGTGTGCCGGGATCGAAACCGCTTGGCCATGCAGGCCGATATTTTGGGAGCCTATGCCCACGGCATACGGAATATGCTTTGTCTTTCCGGTGATCATCAAATGTTTGGTGACCATCCCCTGGCCAAGGGGGTGTTCGATATCGACTCCATCCAATTGATCAATATGGTCAAAATCATGCGTGATGAAGGAAAATTTCAAACCGGTGCCGATTTGCATGGATCGCCAAAAATGTTTATCGGTGCGGCATCCAACCCCTTTGCAGACCCGTTCGAATGGCGGGTACACCGTTTGGCAAAGAAGATCGAAGCCGGGTGCGATTTCATCCAGACCCAGTGTATCTACAACATGGAAAAGTTTCGGGAATTCATCAAGCAGGCCAATGACATGGGACTTACGGAAAAAGTCTATATCCTGGCCGGTGTGACGCCCATGAAGAGTGTGGGTATGGCCAAGTACATGAAAAACAAGGTTCCTGGAATGGACGTACCGGATGAAGTCATCAAGCGCCTTCAGGGTGCTGGAAAAGGCAAGGTGGCGGATGAAGGCATTAAGTTCGCCTGCGAACAGGTGGAAGAGTTCAAGGAGATGAAAGGCGTGCACGGCGTCCACATGATGGCCATCGAGTGGGAACACATGGTTCCTGAAATCGCCGAACGTGCCAAGGTTCTGCCCAGACCGGTTATGGACTAAACCACAGCCCCCAGAGCCCATCGCGCTGAAAATCAGATCTGAATCTCTATGACCCGTTGAACCCCTGGTTCAGCAGGTTCATGAGTGTTTTTATACACAAAAAGCCCGGTTTTACTCAAAACCGGGCTTTTTGTTTGGCAATGCGCCGTGCACAGAAGTTTGTGCAAGCACGCACGTTGTCATATGCAAGTCCGAGTTTTTTCTCTTCATTAAAATATTCCCTTTCAAGTCAATCCTTAAATTATAAATTATTTATTCATTCCATCTGGTTCCTCTGAAAAGCCGCTGAGGTTAAGGTTTCCCGAATATTCAGAAAATGAAGCAACGCATTTCAAGGACCGCGTTTTTTTAGAATTAAGTCAATGGCATAGATGTTGCTAAAAAAATTCATAAAATATTATGGGACCAATTTTTTGTTGCTTCCTGCCCTAGAGGCGGAATCGCCATCGCCGTTTTCAGCATTGGACAAATTTTCTTTAACGTCCAATTGATCCTATAAAAAATTCAATCCAAAACCTGCTAAGTTCAGACCGAAACAGTTCGAGCAGAATGAATTAGTCTTCTGCTGAAAATATAATATTTTTTATAACAACGTTTTTTTTCCGTTGCTTATTTAGAATGAAAGGGGATGCGTCATGAAAAAGACAGCTTTGATGGTCTGGTGTTTGGTTTTAGGATTTTTTGTCAACATATCTATTGCGGATGTTGTGACCGTATTCGGACCGACCCAGTATGTGAGAACACAGTCTCATGGTCCTGCGGATGTCTTCATCGATACATTTTCTGCAACTTCCGGCGAGGGTATCCTGACTATTCATAATGGGGAAGCAGATGGCACGAATAGAGTCAGCAGCGCAGAGATCACCATTAATGGAGAGGAAATATTCGGTCCGGAATCCTTCAGCCAGGGGGTTTACACCCTTGAAGCTTCGGTTACGCTATCCGAGAATAATTCGATCACAGTTAAGCTGAAAAAAGGTAAACAGGGAAGTTATCTGACCGTTGAGGTTACACAAGGAACCGGAATGCCGGCAGTTACCATAACTGCTAATCCGGGAACAATTCAGGTTGGAGAATCTTCTTCTTTGAGCTGGAGTTCTGCCAATGCCGATAACTGCGTCATCGAACCGGATATCGGCAGTGTTGATGTAAATGGATCAATTCCGGTTTCACCGATCGAAACAACGACCTATACAATCACAGCCACCGGTCCCGAAGGTTCGGCAACAGACAACACCACAGTGATTGTGACGACCAATCCAACGGTTAGTGTTACCATGAGCGCTGATCCTGATAGCATTTCAGTTGGGGAGGCTTCCACTCTGACCTGGAGTTCTGTAAATGCCGATTCTTGTGTCATCGAACCGGGTATCGGCAGTGTTGACGTCAACGGGTCGACCAGTGTGGCCCCAACCCAGACCACCACCTACACGATCACAGCTACAGGCACCGGAAGTTCGGCGACAGATCAAACGGTTGTTACGGTAGCAGGGGGTGAACCTAAGCCGGATGATCCTTTCGTATCGCAATACTGGAATCTCATTCCATCTGACGCTACGGCTGACTATGATACGAATCGCTTTTCGATCATCACCGGCCTGGTTCAAGATCTGAATGGTTCTCCTATTACCGATGTCTCGGTGGCAGTCCACGGCCATGTTGAATACGGCACTGCCTCAACCGATGCTGAGGGACGATTCTCCATGCCAGTGAATGGCGGAGGTATAGTTACCCTCGTCTATCAGATGCAAGGATTGATTACTGCCCACAGAAAGGTTTATGTATCATGGAACGAGATCGCCCTTGCTGAAAAGGTTCAGATGATTACCCATGATCCGGTTTCCACTACGGTAATCTTTGACGGTAATCCTGAATACCGTCGTCACTCACCAAGCACTGAGGTCACCGATGAGTTCGGTACTCGCTCTTCCACTACTGTTTTCACCGGTGACAACCTGGCATACGAAGTGGATGCGGACGGTAATGTTATCGGACAGCTAACCACCGTCACCACCCGGGCCACCGAGTTCACCACCCCGAAGTCCATGCCGGCCATTTTGCCTCCAAACTCCGGCTACACCTACTGTGCAGAACTGAGTGTGGATGGGGTTCAACGGGTAAAATTCGATAAGCCGGTCATCAGCTGGGTGGATAATTTCCTTGGTTTTGACGTAGGAGATGTTGTCCCCGTAGGTTATTATGATCGTGATCAAGGCGAATGGGTGCCTTCGGACAACGGCGTTGTTGTGAAACTCCTCGATATGGACAGCAATGGTATTGTAGATGGTTTAGATGCGGATGGGGATGATCAGGCCGATGATCTTAATGATAATGGATCGTTCAGCGACGAAGTGATAGGACTCAATAATCCAATAAAATACCCGCCGGGATCCACCTTCTGGCGCGTGGCCCTAGTCCACTTTTCACCCTGGGATTGCAACTGGCCTTATGGTCCGCCGGCAGACGCCATTAATCCAAATCCGGAAGCAGTCGGTCAGCAGGAACCTTATTCAGACTGCGAAACCGGCACAGGTTCCTTTGCAGAAGATAGAAGCCGAATTTTTCACGAGGATATTCCTATCCCCGGTACAGACACGACCCTTCATTATGCCAGTCATCGTGTTGAAGGCTATAAAACCGTTATATCCGTTCCTGCCAGTGGCGCCACAGTTCCGGAAAGCCTCCAGAGGATTATTGTGGAAATAAATGTGGCCGGAAGAACTTTTACAGAGACATTGAGCCCCCTGGCCAACCAAATTGCAGAATTTAGTTGGGATGGTTTTGACTTTTTGGGAAAGCAGGTTTTTGGCAGTACAAGCGCTTCCATAAAGATTGGTTTTGTGTATCCTGCTTATTATATGACGCCGGGTGAATTCCAGAAAGCCTTTGCACAGACAAGCAGTGGAACAATAACTTCAATTAGGGCCAGGCAAGAGATTGTATTTTGGAACAGGAGTTCGATTGACGTCAATAGCCCTTATAGCGTCATTGCCGAAGGGTGGACCCTTTCGTCTCACCATCTCTCCTTCTCAAGACCCAAAGGATCGATAATCTATAAAGGTGACGGAACAACGTTGAAAAATAATATGGACATTATCGAACGGGTTGCCGGAACTGGCACGGACGGGAGCAGTGGCGACGGAGGGCCGGCCCTTGAAGCTGAATTGGATATGTACATGGAATTTACAATTGATCCGTCCGGTTCTATTTATCTAACAGATGATTCTAAAAATAGTATCCGAAAAATCGATCCAGATGGCATCATCACGACCATCGCCGGCGGGAATAAAAATGGCGGGTATAGAGGAGACGGAGGACCTGCCATTAGAGCCAAATTAAATGGGCCGAGCGATATTGAATCAGATGCGGAAGGCAATCTGTATTTTATAGACGGTGGTAATTGTGTGGTGAGAAAGATCGATACAGAAGGCATCATCACTACAGTTGCCGGAAACGGAACCTGCGGCTATAGCGGAGATGAAGGCCCGGCTGTAGATGCTGCATTGGAAAATCCTGATGGAATTGCATTGGATTCTTCGGGAAATATCTACACTATCGACACAATAATCGACAGTCATCAGTATACTTATCGTATTAGAAAGATTGACAGTTCGGGAATGATTAACACGATATATGAAAACTATGCCGGCGGCAGTTCATCCTGGTACTATTTTTCTACGGATCTAGTTGTAGACGACTCCGGCAATATATATTTTTTTGATTGGCCAAACAGTCGAGTTCGCAAGATCGACCAGGACGGAACCACTATCATTGTGGCCGGAAACGGCAGCTATCATCATGATTTCATAGGTGACGGCGGGCCGGCCACCCAAGCGCCAATTGGTGAAATAATTGATATCGCAATAGATTCATCGGCTAATCTATATATATCCGTTGGCAATTTTAATATTGCTGGGCCCGGCGGCATGATAAAGAAAATTGATCGCTATGGTATCATAACCACAATAGCCGGCTCTGGAATAAAAAGTATCAGCGGTGATGGCGGGCTTGCCGCTGAAGCCAATATGGATCTTCCTGACAGTATTTCGTTTGATCCACAGGGGAACTTGTTCATTGCGGATCGAAGTGTCATTCGAAAAATAACTTATGACGACAGCCGGGTTTTTCCAGATGATAATGGTCTTGGCTACATCATGTCCAGCGCCGGTCAGCATGAAAAGACCGTTGATTTGGAAACGGGTGTGACAGTGCTTGAGTTCGGGTATGATCCGGATGACAATCTGATTTCCATCACCGATCAGTTCAATAATCAGACCACAATCCAGAGGGATCCAAGCGGAATCCCCACTTCGATCACTTCGCCGGATGGGTTGACGACTCAGTTGACCATCGACGGCGACAACCATCTCACCCGAATCACCTATCCGGGTGGCAGTTGTTATGACTTTGAATACACCCCGGATGGTTTGATGACCGCCAAAGTGGAACCGGAAACGAATCGGTTTGAACATGTGTTTAATTCCAACGGTAAGTTGACGGATGCAACGGATGAAGAAGGGGGACACTGGCAGTTCATCAGAACCGCATCTGCACCTGGTGGTATTCTGTCAGAGGTGCTCACCGGAGAAGGAAACCTCACTTCTTATCTGGACCACACCGATTCCACTGGCGAATACACCTCAACCATCACCGGTCCTTCAGGTTCAGAGACATTGTATAATAAATCGGCCAATGGTTTGATCGTTAATAAGTCACTGCCCTGCGGTATGGATCTGGTGTTTAAATACGATGTTGATTCGGAATACAAGTTCAAGTTTGTAAAAGAAATGACCGAAAGCACTCCCTCTCTTCTGGAAAAGATTACGCTCAGGGACAAGACTTACCAGGATACGGACTCGGACGATATCCCGGATCTGATTACCGAAACAGTGACGGTCAACGAAAAATCCTTTACTCTTGAAAACAATGTTCTCCAATCTCAAAAGACCGTTATCTCTCCTGAAGGGAGAACGGTAACGTCATTCTATGATCCGGTCACACTGGTGACCGATAGTGTGAGCATCCCCGGTCTTTTTGATACAACGTATGGGTACGATACCCATGGGAGGCTCACGTCTGTGGATAGCAATACCCGGGGGATCGATCTTGCCTATAATGCCCAGGGTTTTCTCGAATCCATAACCGATGCGGAAAACCATACAACCAATTACTTTTACGACGCGGTGGGTCGGGTAACACGGGTGGATCGTCCGGATATGACTTCCATCTGGTTCTCCTACGATAACAATGGCAACATGACCGTGCTCACCAACCCGTCGACCATCGATCACGGTTTTGGGTACAACGCGGTCAATCTGAACAGCTCCTATCAGACGCCGATAAGCGGCAGCTACAGTTATCTGTATGACAAGGACCGAAGGCTGAAACAGATAAATTTTCCTTCCGGAAACCAGATCAACAACATCTATGATACAGGCAGATTGATGCAGATTCAAACCCCGGAAGGAAATATAGACTTGACCTACCTTTGCAGCACAAAGGTGGGATCGATCACAAAAGGAACGGAAACGATCACCCATACATATGACGGTAAGCTGGTTACATCAGAGGTTTTAAGCGGTACGTTGAATCAATCCCTTACTTATGGCTATAACAACGATTTTAACCTGACCGGCTTGACCTATGCCGGCGCTGCCACAGGCTATTTATACGACAACGATGGACTTTTAACCGGTGCGGGCAGTTTTTCCATATCCCGAAATTCCGGGAACGGTCTGCCTGAGTCCGTCACCGGGGGTGCCCTGAGCTTGAGCCGCGGTTTTAATGGGTATGGTGAGGTTGAAGGAGAGAATTTTACTGTCAGTGGGCAGAATCTCACCTTTTGGAATTTGATTCGGGATAATAACGGCAGGATCACCCAAAAAACGGAAACGGTTGGCGGTGTTACCTCCGATTACGTTTACACCTATGACCCCATGGGCCGGCTGCTGACGGTGACCAAAGACAGCACGCTGGTTGAAGCGTATCAGTATGATACAAACGGAACCCGCAGTTATGAAATGAATACGTTAAGAAATATCTCCGGAAGGAGTTTTACGTATTCCGACGAAGACCATCTCCTTACCGCAGGTTCTGCCACATACCAGTATAATCTGGATGGGTTCCTTTCCACAAAGACCGAAGGTGTAAATGTAACAACCTTTGATTATTCATCCCGGGGCGAGCTTTTGACTGTGACGCTTCTCGATGGCCGGATCATCGAATATATCCACGATCCCTTGGGCAGAAGAATCGCCAAGAAGATTGACGGCGTTATCGTCGAAAAATATCTCTGGCAAGGCTTGACTCGGTTGCTTGCCGTGTATGATGGATCTGATAATTTGTTGCAACGTTTTGAATATGCCGATGGCCGAATGCCGGTTGCCATGACCAGCGGCGGTTCAACCTATTACCTCACCTATGACCCGGTGGGTTCTCTGAGAGTTGTTGCAGATGCATCCGGTAATGTGGTAAAAAGAATCGACTACGATTCCTTCGGCAACATCACCGACGATACCCATCCGGCATTTAATGTGCCGTTTGGATTTGCCGGGGGTTTGCATGATCAGGGATACAGGGCTTGTTAAATTCGGATACAGAGACTATGATCCCGACACCGGCCGCTGGACTGCAAAGGATCCCATACTCTTCGCTGGAGGGGATACGGATCTCTATGGCTATGTCTTGTCAGACCCCGTCAACCTGATTGATCCGAATGGTCTATATTTAACTGACTCTCAAAAGCTTACAGTCTCAGCAATTGCGGGAATAGCAAGTACCATTGGTATTGCTGTAGGAGGGTCAGCAGGAGGTGCAGCATTTGGAGCGTTCGCAGGAGGTTTAGCTACACTTTCTATGCCATGCGCTTCTTTTAAAGATGCATTAAACAATGCTGTTACAGGGGCATTGTCTGGTGCATTAGGTGGTGAAATAGCTATCCTTTTGAAGTACTCAATGATGCATGTTATGAAAGCAGCTGCTACATCTGGGCTTATTTCGGGAATGACTGACGCGGTATTAATGGGAGCTGATCCTATTGTCAAGTAACAGATTCATAGGTATACTTTTAATGTTGTTGGGCCTGCTTACTTTAGCTTCCTTTTTTATATTTGATAAAAGTCGGCTTTTTTTTGATCAGTCCAACATTTTTTTTATTAAATATTTTCCTATAATATTTATAGGAAATGGAGGGCTATTGTTTTTTGTTCTTGGTATCCTTTTTTATAAAAACTATCTTGTTCCGTATTTTTCCGAGGAAATAACAAAATATGAAAAAGCTAAAAATCAAATTTGCATTTTTATTTTTTCAATCCCAATCTGGATATCATTATCTGCTTATGTGTTTTTTGAATCTGAAAATAAATTACATAAAATATTATGGTGGATTCTTTTGATTTATTTTGCTTGGATAGTTATTTCGAGTGCAAACGTTTTGATAAAAGGGCGAAAGGACTAACAAGGAGACAGCTATAAAAAATGGGGTTAAGTCTACTGTTGGCTGATGTGAAATAAAATGTAATATATTTAAACTTTTGGTTGTAAATATGGTTTAAATGCAATATTATGCAACCAAAAGGTTCAAAAAGGAGCATCATTATGCCGACAGCCGTAAAAATATCCGACGAGCTAATCGCACAAGCCCGTATTAAATCAAAAATATTTAAAAGATCCATTGCCGGTCAAATCGAATACTGGGCACAGATTGGTAAAATCGTTGAGGAAAATCCGGATCTGCCCCTGCCTTTCATCCAAGATATCCTCCTTGGAAAAGAGCAAATACGAGCCGGCATGGGAACGCCGTATGTTTTTGATGAGGGTGAATGAAAGCAATCACAGAGATCACCCAATCACCGCTTTTTGCTCAACAAAAAAAGAAGCTGCATAAGAATCGAATCAAAGATTTGGATGAAGCGATTCGAACAATTGTAAAAGCGCCGGAAACAGGCCACCTTAAAACCGGTGATCTGGGCGGAATTCGGGTATACAAATTCCAATCCCTGCAAGAACAAGTCCTCCTTGCTTATGAAGTTTTGGAAAATCATCTCTACCTGTATGCATTTGGAACCCATGAAAACTTCTATCGCAGGCTCAAAACATATTTAGACCGCTAAACCCCTTTTATTCAAGGGAGTGGGGGAGTGGGGTCAAACCTTGAATTGTGATTATTGTTTGACAAATTGAATATGGTTCTATTTTAAGCGGTTCTATGGCACGACAATGGAGAATAGAATTTCCAGGGGCGCTTTACCATGTGTTGTCCCGTGGTAATGGCCGTCAAGATATTTTTCATTCAGACGATGATCGGCATTTGTTTTTGGGCTTATTAGAAGAGTTGTCCGAGCGTTTTGATGTCGAGGTATATGCCTATGTGCTGATGAATAATCATTACCATCTATTGATAAAGACAATTGATGCTAATTTATCCAAGGCCATGCAATGGTTCGGCACCAGTTATACGCGAAAATTCAATTTGAATAATCATACCAGCGGGCATCTTTTCCAGGGGCGCTTTAAAAGTATTATTGTAGAAAATGATGCCTATCTTTTGCGGTTATCGTGTTATATTCATCGCAATCCTCAGCGGGCAGGAATTGTAGAGCGGTTAGTTGATTATCAATGGAGCAGTTACCGGTTTTATGCCTACAAGAAGAAGCCACCAGACTGGTTAATTACGAAGGCCATTTTGAACCAACTATTTGGTGCTGACCGCTACAAGGCTTATAGAACCAAAGTCCAACATTATTCAGATGAAGACGGAAGTTTTTGGGAAGATGTAAAGCATGGATTGATTTATGGTAGTCAAGATTTTGTTAAAGATTTAAAATCTCGATATTTAGGGGATAAAAAAGATGTAGAATTGCCACAGCACAATAGTCTGTTTAGAGACTTCGATCCTGAACTGCTATTAAAGAAAGCATCAAAGATTTTGGACTTTAATCTCGAAGCTGCCCGCAATTCAAAAAAGATCGACCCTTGTGAGAAAGATAAACGCGATTTTTTGATTTATTTACTTTGGGAAACCGGACGGCTATCCAATAGAAAAATTGGGTTTTACTTTGGTCTAACCTATTCGGCAATTAGTCGGAGTGTAAAAGTAATTCATGATAGGATTTCGGCTGAACAAAAGCTAAGGGATAGATACGAAATTCTTAAATCACAATTCAAGGTTTGACCCATTTCCTTTAAAATCACAATTCAAGGTTGACCCCATTTCCTCAGAGAATGGTGTTAAAGAGCTATATAGATATGATTCTAAGCTGATTTAGAAATGGCCAACAAATACAATACCTTTATCAAAAGAGGCAATTATGGAAAAGAAACCGAAACCCGAAACAACCAAAACTAAGCCGATAAATATCATGCTTCCTGAAGAATTGTTGGAAAGGGTAAATGCCTTCTGTGCTGAAAGAGACATGAATATTCAGAACTTTGTGACTGATGCCATAGTAGAAAAATTAAACCTTGTTTACAAAGAGAGAAGGACAAAAGTCAGGCTGTAATGGTCACAGACTGAAACTCATGGAGATGGTGTAATGCCACTAAAGACAGTTATCGATAAAAAGATCCGATTGACGATCCGAACTGTAACCGGAGAACTGACCTTTGAAGAAATCAAGTCTTCATATGAAGCATTACTCTCACATCCAGATTTTCAAAAAGACATGCACGTTATATGGGATGTGCGAGATGCTGACCCCTCTAAATTTGAAAGGGAAGATATTATAAGGATAGCAAGATACTTTGAACCTAAGCTAAAATATCTTGGTGATTATAAAGCGGCTGTTGTTGTATCTCGTGAGTTGGAATCTGATCTGACCAAAATTTATCAAGTTGCTGCGGCTGACTTCTCCACAAAAATAGGAATCTTCAGGAGTCTTGAAGAGGCAAAAAAATGGGTGCTGGAGCCGGATTAGATGGGGCAACAATACAAATGTAATTAACTGCAAAAAAATGTGAAGAATAAAATCCAAAGGGAAAAAAGAGCTGCAAAGATAATATTCTGGTGTTTTACGCCATTTTTCTTCATAGCATTTATGCGTTTCTTTTTTATGATTTTCAATTTTATTTATGGGACGATTCTACGTGTAATATTTGGAAAAAAATACGGTGATATAATCACAGTAATCGCAATCTTAACGTCATTGTTTTTCACGGTTGCTGTTTGCTCAATGTTGTGGAAGCAATATAAAAAGCATGTCTTGGAAATTTGAGTATTTTCCAACACCAGCCCCATAACCATACATCCAGATTACCTTAAAATACCTTTACCAACCATACCCATATTGATAAGTCCAATAGCCATAACTAGTTTCCATCCATAAATAGCCCTTTTTGCCCGGATCTTCGTTCTCCGCGGGTTTTAGGCTGCGGCATACAGGGAGTATGCTTCGCCACAAACCCTTGTGCGGCCTTGACCCGGACAAAAACTGCTCATTTATGAATAGGAAACGCACCGTGCCTTTTTAACAGTTGTGGATGGGCACTAACTATTTTTCCATAGGCTTTTAAATTAGCCAGCCTTGCGGATATTTCTAATAAAAGGAGAATATTATGCTTGAAATTACAAAATCAGCTACAGAAAAAATAGCTGAATATTTTAAAGATAGAGAGGTCGAACCAATCCGCATCTTTTTAAGTGAAGGAGGATGCGGCCTCTCATCCCTTGCTATGGATCTGGATGAGCCAAAAGATGCAGACGATGTTTTCGATATAGACGGTTTTAAATTCATAATTGATAAAGAATTTATGCAAGAAGCAGAACCGATCAAAATTGATTTTACAAGATCAGGATTCCAATTTTATTGCTCATTAGAGTTTGAAGAAGGATGTTCAGCCTGTGCAACATCAGATTCTTGTGGCTAAATTTCTGACATTTTAAACCTTAAGGGTACACGAGATGTGTTATCCTTTTTTCTTTTAGGACCCTTCAAAAAACCTCTAAAACACATCAAAACAACACACCAAAAATGTTAAATCTTTCATAATACCCGTTCTGGCCCATATATGTATTTGCAGGTTTCTGAGGTTAACCCAGTTGAATTAACCTTTTACATCTGATCTTGGGACAAAGGAACTGTTAATTATTAGCTCAGATTCGGTGTAACTTAGAAAAATGTCTTCAAGAAATAGAGAAAAAAACTTAATAAAGACAGTAATATGGGGTTTGATTATTTGGATTTTGCTTGTCTTAATTATTTGTCTTTTTTTGAAACAATTTTTTGGTAGAGATAGACCCCTGCGATACTCCCCAGGATGTCTGCCACAACATCCATAGGATCGGCGGTTCTGAAGGGGACAAAAGATTGGTGGATTTCATCGCTGATTCCGTAAAGGGAAGATAGAAGGGCGCTGAGGATCAAGACAAACGTTAGATTGTGTTTTATCGGCGTTGTGTTGAACGCCCGTAAAAAAAGGGCGCCGAGAAGGGCATAGCATACGAAATGGAGCAGCTTGTCCATAAACGGATAATTCGGCAGGATTTTGGGGGCGGGATGGGAAGACTGAACGTAAATCAAAAGACAGTAAATGAGAACCGGAAACCAGTAAATGGTAATTTTTTGTAATTTTTCCAACTTAATATTTCTGTTTTGCCGACAGATCGAACGATAATCGGAGTTTTTAAAATCTTCTGACACCTGACACCTGCCACCTGTTCCCTAATTCCTGCTCTCTGACCTCAACCCCTGTTTAAAACCCGGTTGTGGGCCGTCTTTTGCCGAACAACACTTCACAGGGGGCGTTTTTGGTGACATGTTTTTTAAGATTCCTGCACCAGAGTGACTGAAAGGTTCGGCAGGACCCGTCCAAGGCGTCGAGTTTTGCAAAGTCGGCATCTTTACAGCGCAGATCGCACCATTTTATTTTGTGGGATGTAACTCCCGCATTCATGTTACCGGAATCTTTCATGTCAAATTTTGACGGTCTCGTAAAAAGTCCAACTTCTGCGTTGTGCTGCATTTCGCAATCATTCAACGTACGATAAGTACGCCTCATGATTGCAAAATTTGCACGCCTTGAATTTGAACTTTTTACGAAACCGTCTAAATCGGACTTTTTACGAGTTTGTCAATTTTGATGGCATCGTAAAAAGTCCCATCAATTTCAAAAGGTTAAAATAAGATTTAGGTTCCATTGGGTACGCGTAATTTCGTAACTGTTCCTTACCACGGGCAGCCTCTACGCTTGCAGCCATCATGTGTTCACCGCAACGGTCAGAAACTTTCAAGATCGAGCTTTCTTTGGCGGATGTGGGAAAGCACCTTGTCTAAAAACGCAGGGTGGGTCATCCCGTACCGGACGTTGCCGTCCAGGGTTCTGACGGAAAGGGTCCCAGATTCTTTTTCTTTTTTGCCCACGGTCAGGATCAGGGGAATATTGTCCAGCTGTGCATCTCGAACTTTTTTGTTCAGGCTTTCGGTTCGGCTGTCCACTTCTGTGCGAACCCCGGCAGTTTCAAGTGTTATTCTTACGTCGTCTGCATAGGGCGCAAAATCATCGTTAATGGGGAGAACGACGGCCTGGACAGGGGCCATCCACAGGGGAAATTTCCCTGCAAAATGTTCGACAAGAATACCGAAGAATCGTTCTATGGAGCCGTAGACAGTCCTGTGAATCATTATGGGGCGCTGCTTTTCGTTATCCGGGTCGATATAGAAAAGGTCGAATCTTTCAGGCAATGACATATCCAGTTGAACCGTTCCGCATTGCCAGGTCCGGTCCAGGGCATCCTTGATATGGAAGTCGATCTTGGGCCCGTAAAAAGCGCCGTCGCCTTCATTGATTTTGTATTCTTTGCCGTAAGTGTCAAGGGCTGCTTCCAGACCTTT
The DNA here is from genome assembly GCA_963790095.1 of uncultured delta proteobacterium. GTDB lineage: Bacteria > Desulfobacterota > Desulfobacteria > Desulfobacterales > UBA11574 > JAAXQD01. Next base: position 39,799 of record CAWBNO010000020.1, read on the forward strand.
GGTGGCCACTTCCCACTGGGCATCGGTACCGATGGACTTTTCCGGACGTGTGGACAGCTCCAGGTTAAAATCGAGGCCAAAGGTTTTATAAATACGTTCTTCCAGCTGCAATACCCCCAGGATTTCATCTTGGATCTGCTCGGGGGTCATAAAAATGTGGGCGTCGTCCTGGTGAAACGCCCGGACACGGAAAAGCCCGGACAAAACGCCGGAAAGTTCATGACGATGGACCAACCCGATTTCAGATGCCCGGATCGGAAGATTCTTGTAAGAATACCGTTTTGTTTTATACAGCAGCATTCCGCCCGGGCAGTTCATCGGTTTTATGGCATTGGCATTGTCGTCGATGGTGGTGAAATACATGTTTTCCCGGTAGTTGTCCCAGTGGCCGCTTTTTTCCCACAAGGTCCGCTGAAGGAGAATCGGCGTTTTGGTTTCCACATATCCGGCAGTCCGGTGTTCCTCTCTCCAGTAGTCCAAAAGGGCGTTCCAGATCACCATCCCTTTGGCATGGAAAAAGGGCATTCCCGGCGCTTCATCGTGAAAGCTGAAAAGATCGAGGGCAATACCGATTTTGCGGTGATTTCTTTTTTTGGCCTCTTCAAGGAAATTGAGATATTTATCCAGTTCCTTCTTGGTGAAAAATGCCGTGCCGTAAATTCTCTGAAGCTGTGCCTTTGTCTGATCGGCACGCCAGTATGCGCCGGATACTTTCATGAGCTTAACGGCTTTGATAAAACCGGTATGGGGAAGATGGGGGCCCCGGCATAAATCCGTAAAATCATCATGTTCATAAAAGGATATGGCCACATCTTCCAACTCATTAATCATTTCGAGCTTATACGGCTCGTCTTTATAAAATTCCAGTGCTTCGGATTTTGAGACCACACGTCGTCGAAAGGGGACTTTGGCTTTAATGGTCTTCTTCATTTCAGCTTCGATTTTTGCGAAATCATCTTTTGAAAGGGGCGGCATGTCGATGTCGTAATAAAATCCGTTTTCAACCGAGGGACCAATGGTCAGCTTTGCATCCTTGTAAAGATGCAAAATCGCCTGGGCCATGACATGGGCTGCGCTGTGGCGGAGGATTTCCAGGGCTTCCGGGTCGTTGGTCGTTATCAGCCTGACTCGGGAATCCTGGGTGATTTTTGTGTTTAAATCCAAAAGGTTTGAATCGAGCTCCATGGCAACGCAATTTCGTGCCAGACCCTCGGAGATGCTCATGGCCACATCGAGCCCCGTGGGATTGTTCTCAAAACCCTTTATATTGCCATCAGGAAATGTTATGTTGATCATTATATTATTACCTAACCCGGATCATCCGGAAATTCGAAACCATATCTAAATTATAGTGAAAAAAATTAACTCTTCTCTCAGAACCCGGAACCCATTTTTTTCACGAATAAAATAAACCAAATTAGAAAAAATAACCTTGCGGGTCAAGGGAAAATTGAATGGGAAACAACTATCAGATGATAGATACAGCCGCCGGACTCGAAAAAGCGGTGGGCACTCTCGAAAAAGAAAAGGTCATCGCCGTTGATCTGGAAGCAGACTCCATGTACCATTTTAAAGAAAAGGTCTGTTTGATTCAATTGGCTACAGAAAAAATATCGGTGGTGGTTGATCCGTTGCAGATTGATGATTTATCTCCCCTCAGCCCCCTTTTTGCCAATCCGGATATACAAAAGATTTTTCACGGTGCGGATTATGATGTCCGAAGCCTTTACCGGGACTTTAAAATAAAGATAAACAATCTTTTTGATACCGAACTCGCCTGCAGGTTTCTGGGGATCAAAGAAACCGGTTTGAAAGCGGTATTGAAGGCGTTTTTCGAGATAAGCATCGATAAAAAGTACCAGAAGAAAGACTGGTCCAAAAGGCCGCTGCCCAAGGAAATGGTCGAGTATGCTTCAAAGGACGTGATCTATCTTCTACCCCTTGCCAAGATACTGATCGATAAGCTTGAAGAAATAGACCGGGGGTCCTGGGTCCTCGAGGAATGTCATAATCTAAGCAAGGTCCGGTCGATTTTGTCCGATGAAGAACCGCTGTTTTTAAAATTCAAAGGTGCCGGACGGCTCAAATCCAGAGGCCTTGCCGTTCTGGAAGCCTTGTTGCAGTATAGAAAAACTGTTGCAGAAAAAAAAGACAGGCCGTTGTTCAAAATTATCGGAAACGATTCGATAATGAAGATCGCAACCGCCAGACCGGCAACGTTGCGTCGTTTAAAAGGCCTCAAAGCACTGAGCGGCAGACAGATTTCCATGTACGGTAACGATTTGATTCAGGTGGTGGCCGGTGCTTTAAAAATAACAGAGAGCGAACTTCCGGTGTATCCTCGAAAAACGGTATCGCCAATTCCGTCTGAAGTATTGGACCGGATAAAAGTCCTTAAATCCTGGAGAGATTCAAAAGCCGTTGCATTGAATATGGATTCCGGAATGGTATGCAATAATGCCCTGATCACTGCAATTGCCCTCAAAAATCCTGAAGATAAAAAATCCATGGGAACCATCAAAGAAATGAAAAAATGGCAGAAGACCGCCTTCGGCAGGGAGATCATAACGGTTTTAAAATTGAAGAATTGACGGTCTCGTAAAAAGTCCAACTTCTGCGTTGTGCTGCATCTCGCAATCATTCAACGTACGATAAGTACTCCTCATGATTGCAAAATTTGCACGCCTTGAATTTGAACTTTTTACGAAATCGTCTAAATCGGACTTTTTACGAGTTTGTCAAGAATTAGACCCTAAAATATATAAAAACATAGGAACGATCTTCCGATCTGCGGAGCAGGTATATGTTTAATATTCCGAGGATTATTTTTTGAACATACCGAACAGATTGGGCAAAAAGACCCTTTAGGGATAGACACGCTTAAGGAACTCCATGAATCCCCGAACCGTTCACAGAAAACTCGTCGTTCGCATCAGCGTCACCGCATGTATTATCGCGCTTTTTTTCGGATTCGGTGCCTGGCACTATGAAAAAAAAGACATCGGTGAAGAGATTTTGCTGCGAGCCGAAAACGGTTTCAAAATGCTGAACAATCAGATCAGAAATCTTTTTGACGATCCAAAGGGGTTAAAGCCTTCAACGATTCAGCACAAGTTGGTCCAAATGATGAGTGAACGTCGAATGATAAACCTCGGCATGTTTGTTTGGATCGGTATTTATGACCTTGATGGAAAACGTATCGCGAAAGTCCTCGACAACACCTATGAACACATCGAATTGGTTGAAAAACTGGCCGGGAAGCTTCAAGATCATATTTTGAGTGACAGGCATCTGAAGTTCGAAGTCATTGACCTGAAGGGAATGCCATATGTTCGGATCCTTTCGCCGATCAAGAACAGCCTGAATGAACTGTCCGCCTATGGGGAAACCGTTTTTGCCGTATCTTCCGACACCTTGGAAAGTCTCCGAAAACGAGCGATAAATTCAGCGCTTTTGGCCATGTTTGTTGTGATCATGACCACGGCGCTGCTTTATCCGGTTATTATCAATCTTCTGAAACGTGTTTCTTCACTTTCGGAAAAGCTCTTTGAGGCCAATCTTGAGATTCTTAAAGTATTGGGGAGTGCGGTTGCAAAAAGGGATAGCGATACAGACGCGCATAACTACCGTGTGACCATCATATCCGTAAAGCTCGCAGAGAGGTGCGGGCTCCCCAGCCGTGACATCCGGCGACTGATAAAGGGGGCTTTCCTCCACGATGTGGGGAAGATCGGCATAGAAGATGAGATTCTGCATAAACCCGGCCCCCTGACGGAAGATGAATTTCAACTGATGAAGAAGCACGTGGCGTATGGGACCGATATTGTAGATAAGGCCGAATGGATCAAGGAAGCCGTCGATGTGGTCGGGTATCACCACGAAAAATTCGATGGGAGCGGATACGATAGAGGTATAGAAGGGGGGAGCGTTCCGAAAATCGCAAGGATTTTTGCAATTGCCGACGTTTTCGATGCGCTGAGTTCCCGCCGGCCATATAAAGAACCGTATTCTTTTGATGAAACCATGGACATTATCAGGGCCGGCCGGGGGACCCACTTCGATCCGTCATTCGTTGATGCGTTTGAATCGATGGCAAGGTCCGTATATGAGGATTATGCCGGAAAAGAAGATGAACAGCTTCAGGAAGAGCTCAAAATGATTCTTGAGAAATATTTTTATGAATAAAAACATTCCGATGGAAAATGATTTGTTAAGCAGTTCTCATGAACAATTCGGTAATATCAGTATCATATTATCCCATACGTGAACCTTTCACCAATCTCCCCCAAAGAAAATCAACAGATTTTGAGTTTCCCCTGGTATTCTTTGATCTTTTCGATGAATACGGGAATAAACTCACGACAGTCGTCGACAATTCCGTAATCCACCTGTTCAAATACCGGAGAATTGCTGTCGTTGTTTATGGCCACCATGATCGTTGCACCTGAAATGCCGACCATGTGCTGCAATTCCCCGGACAGGCCCACGCCGATATAGAGTTCCGGACGTACCATTTTTCCGCTCTGTCCGATCATTGTCTCTAAAGCGGCCCAGCCTTCATCGACGGCAGGTCGGGTGGCGCCCAAAGCAGCGTTCAGCACTTCTGCGAGATGGGCGATTTTGCGCCATCCCGACGGATCACCGGCACCTGCGCCACCTGCAACGACGATCGTTGCCGATTCAAGGTCCATTCCTTCGGGTTCTTCACGAACGATTTTTAGGGTTTGAATCCGCCGTGGAATTTCCTTTGGAACCTCGATGGGGATAATTTCTCCGGTCCGGCTTTCATCGGGGTCGGGTTTCGGGAAAACCCCTGCCGCGACGGTGGCCATTTGGGGTCGTCTGTTCGGACAGATGATCGAGAGCAGTCCACCGTATGCAGGTATTCTGCTCTCTAAAACTTTATTGTTGTCTATCACCAGATCGATGCAGTGAGCCGTCAATCCCGTCCCCAGCCTTGCCGCTATGAGGGGCGCCAGTTCTCTCCCCATGGAAGTGGATCCGACGAGCATGATTTCAGGCTGATTTTCTCTGGCAAGTTTTTCGATAATTTCTGTATAAATTTCGGGTTCATAAACGGCCAGTTCCGGATCGTTCCCCAGATAGACGCGGTCTCCGCCGGCCGCAAACAGCTGACTGGGATGTTCTTTTATGTGATGGCCCAAAAGTATGACTTCCAGGGTGGAATCCAGGGCTGCGGCCAATTTTCGTCCGTGACCGATGAGCTGAAACGATACCCCAAGAATCCGGCAGTCGACCTGCTCGGCAATCACCCACACGGGCCCGCATGATTTTTCCATTGTACGTATCGATCCTTTCTTTAATCAATTTTATACACCAGCCCTGTTGTTTGTACGACGTTAGGATTTAGATCACACCGGCATTCACCAGTCGACCGAGCAGTTGTTCGGCTTTTTCTTCCCGTTTACCCTCGAGTATTTCCACCTTCCGCCGGCTGTCCATGGTCGTCATTGTCGATACCCTGCTCGGGGAGCCTTTGAGTCCCACCGATGCTTCGGGGACCCCTAGTTCTTGAATTCCCCACTGGGTAATTTCTTTTTTCCGGGCTTTGATAATCCCTGAAAAGCTGAGTCTTCGGGGCGTGTTCAAATCTCTGGTAACCGTCAAAACCGCAGGGATTTGTATTCGCATCAGACGATAACCGTTTTCAAGTTCAGCCTTTACCGTCCACCATGGACCCTGGTATTCCACGATCTCTTTTATCCGGCTAACCACGGGTATTTTCAAGAATGTGGCAATTTCCGGCCCGACCCATTCCGTGCTGCCGTCGCTGCTGGCCATCCCACAAAACACCACGTCATAGGGGCCGATTTTTTCAATACCCTTGGCCAGGGTGTACGCCGTGGCATAGGCATCGGCACCGGCAAAGGCCGGGTGGGAAAGCAAAAAACCTTGATCGGCACCCAAGGCCAGGCATTCCTTAACAATGTTGCCCGCCTCGGGCGGCCCCATGCTGAGCACAGAAATATGGGCATCCAACTGTTCTTTGAATTGAAGGGCGGCCTCCAGTGCATATTTGTCCAACGGATTTAAAACCATGGGAACGTCACACCGCATGAGGGTCTTTGTGACCGGGTCGATTTTCAGATTGCACGCCTCTTTTGGGTCCGGTACCGCCTTGACGCACACAACGATTTTGAACATTGAATACATCCTATTCGAATTCGGGGATTGAGGGATTTTTGGAAACATCTCCCTCAATCCCGGAGAGTTTTATGAAAGGGTCCAACGGGCGATAATGACTTTCATTATGTCGGATGTGCCTGCCGAGGGGCCCAAAACAAAGGAATCGCGCATATAGCGGGAAACCGCATACTCTTCCATGCATCCATAGCCGCCGTGTATATCACTGGCCATTTTGGCCGCCCTTTGAGCGGCCTCGGTGGTGAAATACTTGGCCACCGCGAATTCGTTGCTGGATCGTTCGCCCTTGTCCTGCATGGAAGCGGCTCGATACCCCAGCAGGCGGCCGGCTTCCAAATCGATTTTCATGTCCGCCAGTTTATTTTGGATCGTCTGTAATCTGCTGATGGGTTTTCCATACAGAATTCGTTCATTGGCAAACTTAACTGAAGTTTCGAGACACGCAGCCTGGAGGCCCAGCGCACAGGCGACCATGCCGCCCCTTCCCACGTCGCCGATGGCCGCCAGGGCAACCCCCAACCCCTTTCCTTCAACGCCAACCAGATTTTCTTTAAGAACCCGGCAATTTTCATAGGCCAACTCGCCGGTATTGCATCCGCGCATGCCGACCTTGTTCTCTTCATGGGTGGCTTTGAACCCTTCCATCCCCTTTTCAAGGATGAAGGTCGAGAAGGCTTTGGGATTTTCGTCGTCTTTTGCGAGAACGGTTATCGTGTCGGCAATATGGGAGTTGGTGATGAAGCATTTTCGACCGTTGAGAATGTAGTTTTCGCCGTCTTTTTTATAGGTCGAGCGTATGCCGGTGGGATCTGAACCGCCGGTGGTCTCAGTGACAGCGGTGGATGCCAACCGTTCTCCCGTTGCCAGGCTGGGTAAAAATTTCTTTTTCTGTGCATCGCTGCCGAATTTCAATATGGGTTCGATGCCCAATGCAAAAACCTGAAGCATCATTCCCGCTGCCACCGAAACCTTGCTGATTTCTTCCAGCGCGATAAGCCGTGCGGTGTATCCCAGACCCAGCCCCCCGTATTCTTCGGGAATGGTCAAGGCCATCATTTCCGCTTCCGCCATGGCCTTGACAAGATCCTGACTGACCTTGCCGGTTTTTTCCATTTCAGGAATTTTGGGGGCAACCTGTGTTTCCGCAAATTCTTGGGCCGCTTTTCTGAACATTTCCTGTTCTTCTGTAAATGTAAAATCGATCATTTTAACTTACCTCCTTAAATGGCTTCATTTTGTCAAGGTAGTCGATGAGGGTGTTGATAGATCTATCCAGGTTGGCATCAGACTTATCCACACCGTACATAACCGTAGCGCCCAACATACCTGCAAACAGCATTTCGGTGATGGCCCGGGTATCCACATCATCACTCAGTTCCCCCGATGCCTTGGCCGCATCCAGAAGCCTCTTGAGCAGGTGTTTGAGGCCTATAAATCCTTTATTCACTTCTCTGGATAGATGGGGGCGCAGATCGCTCAGTTCAACGGAAAATGTAATGAAGATACACCCTCCGGGGAAATTCTCGGCATCTTTAAGGTACAGGTCTCTGAAGTTTTCGAGAAATCTTTTAATTTTTTCAACGGGATCTTCTATCTCATCCAGGCCGGAAAGATTTTTTTCACGCCAAATGCTACGCGCTTCATCCAGGACCTGGAAGAAGAGTTCCTCTTTGCTCTTAAAATGATTATAAAATCCGCCCTTTGATGTGTCTGATGCTTCCAATATCTGACGCATTGAAGTGCTCAGAAAGCCTTTCAAGGAAAAGAGCCTTAACGATTCGTGTATGATTTTTTTCTTGAGATCATTCATGAGAGGAATTCTTTCTGCGCAATAAGACCGACTGGTCGGTCTTATTGCGCGTTTTTATTTTAGTGCCGCTGTAATGTCAATATTTTATTTTTGCCAAAAACCGGGTGCGTTGCACCCGGTAGCAAAGGCAACGATTAAAGCACTCACGTGCTTTTACCTTTTCGGCCCATGGCCGAAAACCCAAGCCACCTGTTTTACGGGAGGGGCGTTGACTCAACCCTGAATAAGCGAACACAGATCGGAAAGATGGAACGCCAACATATTTGTGATTTACAGAAACGACCGTTCAATGATACCGTCGATTATATTGATATGTTACCGTAACTGACTATCCAATAAAACCCGAAACACTCGATCAAACGCATCACAAATTAGGCTAAGTTCCCAGTTGTTCAATCGAGTTGCCGGCATTCATTTTTAGTACAGGAGGATCGGCCCATGGGATATCATGTGAAAAAGGTAATTTTATTCACCCTTTTTTTGTCAATACTTTTTCCGATGAGTTTAACCGCCCAAGAAAAGTTCGAAATCGATGTCATCAAAACGTCTGCCGGTGATTTAGAAATCACCTTTATCGGCCATGGGACGCTGATGTTCAACCTTGGCGGGAAAGTCATCCATGTCGACCCCTGGACCCAGCTGGCCGATTATTCCAACATGCCCAAAGCCGACCTTCTTTTGTTAACCCATGAGCACCGCGACCATCTCGATCTGAAGGCCATAGAGATTCTGCGCACTGAAAAAACCGATGTTGTGTTAACCCCGACCTGCTCAAGTCAGGTCAAAGATGGGATCGTTATGAACAATGGCGATGTCAGGATCGTAAAAGATTTGAAAATAGAAGCTGTGCCGGCATACAACATCGTCCATATGCGGAGCAAAGGGGTTCCTTTTCACCCAAAGGGGGTGGGTAACGGTTATGTCATCACCTTCGGAGATAAACGGGTTTATGTGGCGGGAGATACGGAAAACACGCCGGAAATGAACGTGTTGACAGATATCGATATCGCTTTTTTGCCCATGAATCTTCCGTATACCATGACGCCGGAAATGGTGGCATCGGCAACCAGGGCCTTTAAACCAAAAATACTCTATCCGTATCACTATGGCGAAACAGATACGTCGATCATCGTAGAATTGCTAAAGGATGTGGATCAGACAGAGGTGCGTATTCGAAAGATGAAGTGATCATTGAAATAACGAAGCCACTCCGCCAACCCGCCTGCCATGCAAGGCACGAGCGGGCAGGTATCGTTACGTGGAGAAGCGCACCCCCTGAACATGTACATCATTATTTGAGTTGGGCGTGGGACCCCACACCGGGTGTTTGAAATCGCCGGTCCGTCACCCAAATTTGTGGCCTGGATGCACAATATGGTTGAAAAATTATGCGAAAATCTCACCCAAGACCAGGCAAATACCTATGGGTTGGTCCTGGCCTCGTCCAGCCTGCCGTATTCCATGGTAAGATCCGGCAGCGGCTGGGAAATTTGGGTTGATGAGACGAACCACGCCAGAGCCCTGGACCTTGTGGCACAATATGATGCCGAGAATTCCCCACAGCCGCCGTTGTATGCCCGGAAGACCCAAGAACATAAGAAAACGTATACGGGTATATGGGTTTCCCTGCTTCTTCTGGCATGCAATATGGCCGTCGATATGTCCGGTGGCGTCGAAAAATTTGCCGGGCAATACGGTGCCTCTGCCTTTGATATTCTGAACGGAGACGTATACCGGACCGTTACGTCCCTGATGCTCCACGCAAATTATCCGCATCTGGCCGGCAACATGGCCGGGATTGCCATATTCGGGACCTGGGTTTGTAACATCACCGGGGCGGGGGTCGGATGGCTGGTGATACTTTTCACCGGAATTTTGGGAAACTTGGCCAATGCAGCCCTGTTTCAATACGGTCATAACTCAATCGGCGCATCGACGGCGGTATTTGGCGCCGTCGGCTTTCTGGCCGCATATCAGCTAGATCGGAAAATCAAAGTTGTTGATCAGCGCAGGAAGGCCTGGCTTCCCCTGGCCGGTGGTTTGGCACTGCTGGCATTTCTGGGTGCAGGAGCCCAGTCGGATCTCACCGCACACTTGTTCGGTTTTCTGGCGGGCATCTTTCTGGGATTTGTTTACGCCATGGTTCTCCAGCGACTTTTGAAAAAGAGACACCAAACCTACTGTATGGTCGCCGCCATCGGTATCGTTTCATTCTCCTGGCTGTGGGCGTCTGACATTCTCTAAATTCGAACCCCTTTGTTGAAAAAAAATAAACGAACCATGGAGAAAAGACCTTGAGAATCCTTTTGATATCCGCCAACACCGAAACCGTTAACATGCCGGTGTTACCCTTGGGACTGGGATGTGTGGCCACATCGATACAGCGCGCAGGGTACCCGATCCGGGTGTTAAATTTACAAGATCAAACAGACCCCCTGGCAGCCGTCCAGGAAATCGTCGAAGAATTCCCACCGGAGGTCATCGGAATCTCCGTCAGAAATATCGATGACCAGAATCGGGAAAACCCCGTGTTTTATCTGGACGCCGTCAAAGAGATCGTATCGATTTGTCGCAATACGACCCGTGCCCTCATTGTTTTAGGAGGTGCGGGGTATAGTATTTTTCCCCAATCCGCCCTGGATTACCTTGAAGCCGACCTGGGAATTCAGGGGGAGGGGGAGGCGGCGTTTCTTGAACTTCTCAACCGGCTTCAAAATAAAATCGAACTCTCCGGAATTCCCGGTCTTTATTTTTTTCGTCAGGGGACTCAAAACCGACCCAAACATATCGTCGATCTGGCTGCCTATCCACTGCCCCTGCCCCATACCCATATCCGGATTCCGGCCATGCTCGGAGAAGAAGAGATTTGGTTTCCGGTTCAAACCCGCCGGGGATGTCCCATGAATTGTAATTACTGTTCCACCGCCACTATTGAAGGACGAACCCTTCGAAAATATCCCCCCGAAAAAGTTGTCCAGATGATTTCGCGATGTGTCGATGCCGGGTTTGATCGCTTTTTTTTCGTCGACAATACCTTTAATTTCCCGCCGTCCTATGCCAAAACCCTTTGTGATCGATTGATATCGGCAGATTTGAAAATGATCTGGCGGTGTATCGTGTACCCCTGGAAAGTTGATGAGACCCTGGCGGCAAAAATGGCCCGGGCCGGCTGCAGAGAGGTCAGTTTTGGTTTTGAAAGCGGTTCAATGAAAATACTTCGAAACATGAACAAAAGATATGGCCCGGATGACGTGCGGAAGATTTCAGAACGACTGAAGGCGGTCGGCATCCATCGTATGGGATTTTTACTGCTGGGAGGACCCGGTGAGACCCGAAAGACCGTTCTGGAAAGTTTGACGTTTGCCGATTCCTTGGCCCTGGAAGCTGTGAAAGTAACCACCGGCATTCGAATTTATCCCCATACCTCGCTGGCCCGAACCGCCGTTGAAGGAGGACTGATTGAACCGGACGAGAACCTTCTTTTCCCCAAGTTTTATATGGAAAGGGGAATGGAAGGCTGGCTGGAACAGACGGTGGATGCCTGGATGGAGGGCTGTCCCAACTGGATTCAATGAAACCCGGACAGGTTTGGCTCGCCATTTCGCAGCATTTGGAATCGCGAAACGATGGTGCAAACATCTTGTTAATTCCGCATTTATTTGAAATTAAGGATCTTTTAATAGCTCCTGGTTTATGCCGCGTCCATGGAATGCTGGAATGTTGGAATAGTGGAACGTTGGGCTGAGAGAACAATATCATTCTAATTCTTGCAGTAACCCATTATTCCATTGTTCCATAATTCCAATTGTGACCTGCCTGCTCGTGCCTTGCAATGGCAGGCGGGGCGAAGTGAACTAACTCAAAAAACAATCCCCACATATCCCACAAAACTTGAGCCGGGATTTTTATCATAGCTGGTGGCATATGCTAGGGTTTCCGCTTGTTGTGCCCCAAGCTGTTTTGCAGCTGCTATGGCGGTTGCAGCCGCGCCGCTGCAGCAGGCATTCTGGTGGGACAATCCTTCTTGAATGACCTTTTCGGGGTCCATGGCCAGTATGGCGTCAATAACGCGTCGGTCGTTTTTATTTCGGACCCAGTTTACCGCTGAAGGCCCCGTGCCCTGGGAGGTAAAGCCGTAATTCGGGCCGTAATGGGTAAGGTCCGTGGAACCGATGACTTTGACCCGGAGCCCCATCCGGGTTGAGATGTCCACCACAGCTTTTCCCATTTCAAGGGATTTTTTCGTCGGCGGCGCACCGATGGGGACGATTTTAGCGTCTTTAAAAAAATATTTAATAAAAGGAAGCTGAAGTTCGATGGTATTGTCCTGGGTAAAGCGATTCGCGGTTTCAATCTCAAATGTAAATTTTTTGGCCAGTTCACCGGCCAGTTGTTTTTCTATTTGTATGTCGCCAAAAGGGGTCTCCCATGCACCGTCGGTCATAATATAGGCCGGGGAAGTGCTGTGGAGATGCATGCCGAAAATCACGAGAACATCCGGCGGATTTTCATCTTGAAGGCAGTGTATTACATTGCATGCGATGCTGCCTGAAAAAAACCATCCGGCATGGGGCACGATGCCGCCGGTTAAGGTTCTTTCCGAAATTGTTTCTGTGGGGTATTCTTTTAGAAATCCCTGGATCTCTTTCTCACATGCCGAAGCATTGCCTGGGTACCAGCTTCCCGAAAACATAGATTTTCTTACATTCATGATAGCCGCCTCCCTTCTAACCTGTTAATTTGCCACATGGGGCTGAATAAGTCCAATTTATTTTTACCTAAACGATGCCTTCAAACAGTGACAAAAATTTAAATTTATAATAATTGCAAATAAATATATATTGCTAAAAATGATAATAGGTCTCATCAATTTTTATCTCATGTTGGGAATTTCAAACTTCAAACTTCGGACTCCAGCTCATCCGGGATCGTTGGCCCTGGAAAAATAGGTCATCGAATTTATGAATTTGAGGACTCAGTCCGCCCCTTTTTGTCTGATGTTTTTCGTGAGAAAGTCGGGTTAGACCTTGACAAGACCGGGGTATGATCACTATTTTTAAACTAAATTTTCGCCCAATTAAGGACCAAAGAAATCGAGATCAGGAGGTTTTTCATGCCCATATATGAATATCAATGTGAAAAGTGTCACCACTGTTTTGAACGGCTCGTTTTCAGCAGTGATGATGAAAAGCCACGCTGCCCTGAATGTGAGTACCACCGGGTAAAGCGGCTTTTAAGCTCCACGTGTTTTATCGGCAGTTCCGGAGGCAGCGGTTGCAGCAAAAGTGCGCCCAAAGGTTTCTCATGAGCCAGCTAGTTCCCAGCGGCGGTCGGCCGCAAAAGAGATGAGACGTCCCGGGACCTGGATTTAGATTTGGGTTCAAACAGCCATTTCCCTTGACAGGTCAAAAAAGAGGTGTTAACAGATTTTTTAACATACAGGCACGTAGCTCAGGGGGAGAGCGCTACCTTGACACGGTAGAGGTCGTTGGTTCAAATCCAATCGTGCCTACCATTTTACCAAGATGTTAGGGCTGAATATCATTCGGCCCTTTTTTATTTGTTGGGAAAAATTAAAATTCTTTTTCGATCCCATACGCCGTTGGACTGGAACTGCGGAGGGCTTTTAGGATCATGTTTTACGGGTTTTCCGAATCAATATTGCAATGACGCCCACCAGCACCACAGAAACCATCCCGAGGGCATAAAAAACCGTTTCAATCCCAAAATTCGTTTCAATTATTTTAATCATTTTCACCGCCAAAGCCCCGACACCGAAGGTCAAAACAAACTTAGAGCCGAAAGCTGAGTGATGCAGTTTCTTTGGCGTGAATTTGGCGACGAGGGTATTCTCAATGGGCTGCATTCCGAGGAGAAAGAAAAAGTAGATGAGCGTCAGCATGACCAAGGGGAGGTCCGTGGTCGTAGCCATTAAAAACGCTGCAGGAATGGTTATTGCGTGAAAAATAAAGTAGCAGATTCTTAGGTCAAAACGTTCTGCCGTTCGTCCGCCGGTATATTGCCCCAGCATGCCCACGATGAAAATAAAAGAAACAAAGGTGGTTGCCACAAGATTTTTAGAAAGGCCGCCCCCTGCTACCGAACTCAGCCACTGAAAAATAACCTGGTTTTTGAGTTCGAAATAGGCCGGAAGGATAACGGTTGCTCCCCGGTATACAATTCCCCCCAGCATCATGGCCACCAGCAGGATGAGAAATGCAACTAGAAAACCGTTTCCATCGCCGGAACTCTTTCTATCGGATCTGTGGACTTCCGTACGTGGCAGGACAGCAATCAGCCCTACCCCCAAAAGATTCAACACGCCAAGACTCAGGTAGGCCGCCGAAGGTCCCCAAAGCCAGTTGACCACGCCGGTCAGCAATGGGGCTGTGGCAAGACCAAGATTTCCAAACATGCCATTGTAGGCCATCCCCAAACTGACCCGTTTGATTTCCTTTGAAATCATCCCCAGGCCGATGGGATGGTATATGCCTGAGAAAAGGCCGATCATTGCCAAAGCCATTGAAAACCTTGAAGGATTGTCAATCCACACGGCTGCTGCCAGCCCACTGCAGCCTGCACCAAGATAGAATATCAGAAACAGAAGTTTGCTTCCCCAGCGGTCGGCGATCATACCCCAGGGAAGCGCCGTGATTCCAAAAAGACAATACATCCAGAAAGAAAGGTCCAGGATGTCGGCCATGTCCATTTTAAGACGGCCGGCCAATGGAAGAACCACCGCCGGAAATACCAGCATGTTGAAATGGCTCATAAAATGGCCGTAGCAGGTGGCGAACAGGATGCGAAGTTCGCGGGAATCCATTTGATGTGCAGTCAGTGATTCGCGGGTTGTCTTTTTTGCCAATTCAATATTCCTTTTATAAAATTGGTCTACCATGAACTCACCGGTTTCCCTCTTCCTAAGTTACAGGATTCGGGGCGACCAGGCCGGTGAAAAAGATAGATATAGAAAGATATCGGTAAAATCAAGCAGTAAGGAAATAAAACTGCATGAAATAATATTCCAATTCTTAATTGACAGATATCGTTGGCCAATTTATAGATTAGGTGCAATTATTTTAATCTTGAAATGATAATCACTATAAAATTCCGTTTCAGCGGAATTTTTTTGGGTAATTGTATGAATTTTATAAAAAAACTATGTTTCTGGATCGACTCGGTGAACGAATGGGTCGGCCGGGGCGTGGCCTGGGTGACACTCGGCCTGGTTCTGGTCGTATTCATCGATGTGGTCATGCGTTACCTTTTCAATACCAGTTATGTTTTTGTCCAGGAGCTTGAATGGCATCTGTTTGCCTTCATCTTTCTTATGGGCGCCGGCTACACCCTGCTTCACGACGGTCATGTTCGGGTGGACATCATCTACCAGCGCTTTGGATTCAAGGGCCGGGCCTGGATTAATTTGGTCGGCGTTATTTTTTTCCTGCTGCCCGGTTGTATTATGGTTATCATTACTTCGTGGCAGTTTGTTTACGACGCCTGGTCGGTTATGGAAGGGTCGCCTGATCCCGGCGGCATCCCTTACCGTTATGTGGTCAAAGGAACCATTACTGTAGGATTTTTTCTCCTTTGTCTTCAAGGTATCTCTTTGGGAATTCACAGTCTGTTGCAGCTATTGGGGGAAGAAGATCAAATAGGGGAGAAATCGTCCTGATGGAATATTTACCGGCCTGGATGTTCTTGGCGCTGACCATTCTTCTCATGGCCGGGTTTCCTGTTACCTTTACTTTATTGGGGACCGCCCTGTGTTTCGGTCTGATCGGTTTTGGGTGGAATTTCTTCAATCTACTCCCCCTGCGCATTTGGGGAGTCATTACCAACGTAACCCTTATTGCCGTACCTTTGTTCGTGTTTATGGGCGTGATGCTGGAACGATCCGGCTTGGCCGAAGAGCTTCTCGACACCATGGGTCTTCTTTTTGGTCGTCTGCGCGGCGGTCTGGCTGTTTCGGTTGTCATTGTCGGTGCGCTGTTGGGAGCTTCCACCGGAATCGTTGGTGCCACGGTTGTCACCATGGGGCTGTTGGCGGTACCCACTATGCTGAGACGCGGCTACCAAAAAGAGTTGGCCACCGGCACCGTGTCGGCATCCGGAACCCTGGGGCAGATCATTCCTCCGAGCATTGTTCTCGTTCTTATCGGAGATATCGTCGGGGTTTCTGTTGGCGAGCTCTTTTTAGGTGCAGTTTTACCCGGTCTGGTTTTGGTGGGCCTGTACATCCTATACATTCTCATCGTTGCCTATCTCCGGCCGGATATGGCCCCCCCCATTCCCCAGGAAGAACTGGATGCCATTTCATCCAGGGAGCTGGCAGTGCGGGTGGGCAAAGCCCTTGTTCCGCCGCTGTTTCTTATGGTCGCGGTTTTGGGGTCCATTTTTGCAGGAATTGCATCCCCCACCGAGGCCGCAGCGGTCGGTGCCGTTGGGGCGACGTTGCTGACCGTGATCAATGGAAAGTTCAAAATGGAAATCCTGAACGCGGTTATGCTTACCACGGTTCGGCTGACGTGTATGGTATTTATTATTCTATGCGGGGCGGCAGCATTCGGTCTGGTTTTCCGGGGTCTTGGAGGCGACGGGCTGGTCAGGGAATTTTTGGGAGGGCTGGCGCACCAATACAGCCACGGAGCCGTATTGGCCATCGTCATGGGCCTTATCTTTGTTATCGGTTTTTTTCTGGATTTTATCGAAATCACCTTTATCCACGTGCCGGTCCTTGCACCGATCATGATCGATTTCGGTTACGATCCGGTCTGGTTCTGCATTTTGATTGCGGTGAATCTCCAGACATCTTTTATGACACCGCCCTTTGGATTCTCTCTCTTTTATCTCAAGGCGGTTACGCCTCCGGAGATTTCCACCGGTCATATTTATCGCGGAATCGTTCCTTTTGTTTTTTTTCAGCTCATCGGACTGTTGATCGTTGTGTTTTTCCCGCATTTGGCCACCTGGCTTCCGGATTTGGTATTCGGACCCTGAGGGAAGAAAATACGGGCGCACATTGCATCCCTTGACGGGGATAATGCATTTATTTGCTGCATGTGTTAATCTTAAACATTCAACTTAAAGGAGATTTACATGAAAAGACGGGATTTTCTGAAAAAGGCCGGCCTGGGAACTGCAGCTGCCGTAGCATCTACTGCGGTTAACGCACCTGCGGTTCTGGCCAAA
This sequence comes from uncultured delta proteobacterium, assembly GCA_963790095.1. Lineage (GTDB taxonomy): Bacteria > Desulfobacterota > Desulfobacteria > Desulfobacterales > UBA11574 > JAAXQD01. Next base: position 56,966 of record CAWBNO010000020.1, read on the forward strand.
AAAACTTACAACTGGAAGATGGTAACCACTTGGCCGCCGAAATTTCCGGTATTGCAAATCGGTGCAGAACGTTTTGCCCAACGGGTAGAGCAGGCCAGCGAAGGGCGCATAAAGATTAAGGTGTTTGCCGGAGGTGAATTGGTTCCCCCGCTGGGCGTTTTCGATGCTGTATCCAAAGGTACCGTTGAGGTCGGCAGCGGGGCGTCTTACTACTGGGCCGGAAAAGTTCCGGCGGCCCAATGGTTTGCGGCTGTCCCCTTTGGTTTCAATCCCCAGGGGATAAATGCCTGGTTTTACAGCGGCGGTGGATTAAAACTCTGGGAGGAAGTGTACGCGCCGTTTAACCTGGTTCCAAGGCCTCAGGGCAACACCGGTGTCCAGATGGGCGGATGGTTCAATAAAAAGATCAATTCCATTGACGATTTTAAAGGCCTGAAGATGCGCATTCCCGGTCTGGGCGGCAAGGTGGTTGCCAAGGCCGGTGGAACCGTTGTTCTCACGGCTGGTGGCGAAATCTTCACCAATTTGGAACGGGGTGTCATCGATGCGACAGAATGGGTCGGTCCGTACCACGATTTGCGACTTGGCCTCTATCAGGCAGCCAAATATTATTACTACCCCGGCTGGCATGAGCCCGGCACCTGTCTGGAAGTCATGTTCAACAAGAAAGCCTATGATTCTTTGCCCAATGACCTCAAAGTCATCGTAGACGCTGTGGCCATGGAGACGAACCTGTGGAGCCTAAGCGAGTTCGAGGCCAATAACGGCGCGGCTCTAGAGGAATTGATTACCAAACACAAGGTTGAGCTGATCAAATTTCCCGACAAGGTTCTCGACGCCCTGCGTCCGCTGGCGGCAGAAGTGCTTGAAGAAGAAGCTGCCAAGGATCCCATGTCAAAAAAGGTCCACGAAGCGTTTAAGAAATTCAAAAAAGTGATCGGTACCTGGGGCACGATTTCCGAGAAGGCGTACTATGACCTTATTGTTGAAAAATACGATCTTAAAGGTTAGTCGTTATCCGGAAAGACGGCAGGCTGTTTAAGAAGACACGACAAGGCTTGATCCCAATTCGCCAGTCGGCAATAAAAACCGACTGGCGAATAATTCTCTGAATTTTGCATGGGTCGAGTTCACCGCATATGCACGTCGAAGATCCCGTTAACCGGGGTCGAGATTTGTAACATCCCGATCAGATATCGCTCACAAAAGACTTTTTACGAGTTTGTCATAATTATAAAATTAAAGATTAACCGATCAAACAAAGCGCGTGATGTAAGACGATGGTACCTGAAATTAAAAACATACTGTATGCAACAGACCTTTCCGAGAATTCCCGATTTGCTTTAAAATATGCTTCAACCATTGCAAACCGCTTTGGTGCGGCAATAACCATCCTTCATGTTATAGAGGAACTCTCGCCGAGCAATTTGGGATTGGTCAGTGAAATTGTCGGAAAAGAGCGTTGGGCGGAGCTCAAAAAGCGTAATGAAGAAAAGGTCATTACATCCATTAGAACGCGTATTGAAGATGTATGCAATGAGATCAGCCAGAGCATCCCGGCATGTCCGTTCATCGTTCAAGAAATCATTGTAAAGACCGGTCATCCCGTGGATCAGATCATCCATCATGCTGAAAAGGAAAATTGCGATATGGTTGTAATTGGATCAAACGGGCAAGGGATTTTCTCAGAAGCTGTGCTGGGAAGTACGTCACGGAGGGTGTTGAGGCAATGCACCAAGCCCGTTCTTGTGGTTCGCCTGCCGGAAAGGGTTTAGGATCAATTTGTAAAAAGTGAAACGTGAAATTTAAAACGACTACATCTAGTATCTTGAGAGTCTAAAGTTCTTACTTCATGCCGGACTTGATCAGGCATCCACAATTCATATGGTACTGATAGTATACTGGATTCCCGCTTTCGCGGGAATGACGACGCCCAATTTATGGTTCTAATAATTTCAACAAGTTAGAAGAACTTTGGACTGTACATTTAGTATATTAAGAAACGATATTGCACAACAGATAGACTTTTCGCGTTTAACTTTTTACTTTTTACCGAACTATCAAGGATGAAAAAAACATGAATATTAACGAATATATCGAACCGGATTTTACATCAGCGGCACTGATTACCATTGATACTCAGAGAGATTGCTTAGACGGGCAACCTTTCGAAATCCCCGGAACCACCGCCGTGCTTCCACAAATGCAAACACTGCTTCAGAGCTTTCGGAAACACAACAAGCCCATCGTTCATATTGTTCGAATTTACAAAAAGGACGGAAGCAACGTAGATTTATGTCGGCGAAAAGCCGTAATACAAGGCGCACAGATCATCATTGAAAATACTCCGGGTTGCGAGTTGGCGGATGGGCTTTTAGCGGATTCATCCGTTCCGCTGGATCATCAGAAACTTCTGTCAGGTTCCACCCAAAAGGTTTCAACCAATGAAGTCATCATTTACAAACCACGATGGGGGGCCTTTTACCAAACCCCCCTGGAGGCACACCTGAAATGTCTCAATGTTTCGACACTGATCTTTATTGGCTGTAATTATCCCAATTGTCCGCGAACTTCCATATACCAAGCCAGCGAAAGAGACTACAAAATCGTCTTGGTCGAGGACGCTGTGTCCGGTCTTTATCCCATTGGATTGGCTGAAATGAAAAACATCGGCGTTTTTGTCATGAAAAGTTCGGACGTTCTGGCGCGGATTTTTTCTTGACGACATTTTTTAAGAACACTTCTTCTGCTTAAAGGTTTTTCATTCAGATTTTTAGACAAATTGTTCAGTCCACTTCCCCCCACCATTTTGATTACACCCTTCAACGCCAACGAAAAAATCACTATATCTCAAATATGTTGAGGATAAATCTCTTTAAATTACAAACTCTTAAAGGTTTCAGGCTATATCTTCATTCTCAAAGATGTTGTCTGGCGCCGTCTTCATCTTTCGAAAACCTATTTAACACTCCATATCGATTATTTGCCTCCACTTTTATCCACCTTAAAATGATCCTTCTGATTTTCCTTTAACATTTATAAATTATTATAAAAAAATATTGTACATTCATTTATTTTTCTTGACATTTATTGAAAAATGTACTTTTAAACAAGAAAAGTGGATTAAAGTGGATAACTTTGGAGGGATATGTTTCGAGGAAGCTCATTTCATACCATCGATACCAAAGGACGGATCATCGTTCCTGCCAGATTTCGTGACATGATCAAAGCAGACGGCGCCTATGGCGTTATGCTTTCCAGGATGGATCAAGGGCTTGTGGCCTATACCTATGACGGGTGGCGTAAAATCGAGAACCGCATATTGTCCCTTGCCGAGAAAAGCGAGAGTATGCGTCGATTCAGAAGAGTCTTTATCGGCGGATCTTTTGAATGTCCCTGCGACAAACAGGATCGTGTTTTGATACCGCAAAATTTGAGAGAATATGCAGGGCTGGACAGGGAAATCGTACTGGTCGGCGTTCTCGATCATTTTGAAATTTGGTCACGGGAAAATTGGGACCAAGAGAATATGGATCTGGAAAAAGATATGAAAAAGGAGGATGTTAGAAACGAAATCGCTAAGTTAGGGCTCTAATTGTATGTCGTTCAAACATACCCCTGTAATGCTTCATGAGGTGCTCCGCTATCTGAACTGCAGACCCGGGAAAATCTTTGTCGATTGTACCCTTGGAGGCTCGGGACATGCCAGGGCAATATGCAAAAAAATCATGCCGGGTGGCGTCTTTATCGGCATCGATCAAGATATGGATGCCATCCAAAACGCAAGAAAAGTTTTAGAACCGTTGGACTTGAGCGTCCACCTCTTTCACGAAAACTATATATATCTTCCTGATTTTCTTGGACAGTTAAACATAACATCTGTGGACGGCATTCTCCTTGATCTTGGGCTTTCACTTGATCAGATCGAATCAAGCGGTCGCGGTTTCAGTTTTAAACGGGATGAACCGCTGGATATGCGGATGAGCACAGCGGCGAACACAACAGCGGAAGATTTAATCAACCAGATGGCGGGCAATAGCCTTAGGAAAATATTTCAGGAATATGGAGAGGAACGCTGGTCAGCACAAATCGCAAGAAAAATAGTTCAGGAGCGGAAGCGCAGCCCCATAAGGTCCAGCAAACATCTGGCCCGGATCGTATGCGATGCGATTCCAAAGCCTGCACTGTTTAATCAAAAAATTCATCCGGCAACACGGGTTTTCATGGCGCTTAGAATTTCTGTCAACAGGGAGCTTGAAATGCTCGATTTATTCATGAAAAACGTTGCGGATTTCCTCACTCCCAAAGGTCGTCTCTGTATTCTTTCTTTCCACTCCCTTGAAGACCGAATTGTTAAACATCGATTAAAAGCTTTGGAAAAATCGTGTGTCTGTCCATCCGATTTCCCCCAATGCGTCTGTGATAAAAAATCGGTTATTCGCATTCTGACAAAAAAGATCGTTCGTCCCTCAAAAGACGAGATTGCAAGAAATCCCATGGCAAGAAGTACAAAATTGAGAGCAGCGGAAAAGATATAATGGCCCGGAAAACACTGAAAAAACAAGCGGATATGAAAATAACGGGAATCTGGATCGTTTTTATGGCCGTATTTATTACTCAACTTTTCGTATATACCTGGTGCCGTGTCAACTGTATCGGGGTCGGCTACGAAATTTCAAAAGAGACCCAAAAACAGCATGAACTTGTGGCCTTTCAGACCAACTTGAAAATTGAATTGGCAAGCTTAAAATCACCGGAACGAATCGCAAAAATTGCAAAAAACCAACTCGGCCTGGTAACGCCCACCCAGAAACAGACGATTGTTATTCCATGAGATACAAAAACGGTATAATTTTAATATGAAACAGATGAAATTTCGCGTGATCATCGTTGGGATTGCCTTTACACTCTTTTTTACCATTATTGGTGTAAAAGCGATGTATCTTCAGATTCTTTGCCGTTCCTGGTTGTCCGAGAAAGCCGCAAACCAGTATGAAGTGTCTTTAAAATCTTCCGGAAAACGCGGAACGATCTACGATAGAAACCTTCGGGAAATGGCTGTCAGTATCGATGTTACATCTATTGCCGCACACCCGCCACAAATAAAAAACCCGGAGGCCGCAGCAAAATCACTTGCCAAGGCCCTGAAAATCGACCGTAAGGTGCTTTCCAAAAGACTTACTTCTGAAAAAAAGTTTGTATGGGTTAAAAGAAAAGTAACCCCCAAGGAGGCCGAAACCGTACGGAATCTTAACATCGACGGCCTCGATTTTTTACGGGAACATAAGCGGTTTTATCCCAACAAAACACTCGCCTCCCAGGTCGTTGGATTTACCGATATCGACGATAACGGCCTGGAAGGGATCGAATTTTATTACAACGATGAGCTCAAGGGGGCGGTAACCCAATATACGGTTTTAAGGGATGCGCACGGTCGTGGATTTGAGGCCGAAAACATAACCGGTTCAAGTTCCAGCGGAAAAAATCTGGTTCTCACCATTGACAGCAACATCCAATACATTGCTGAAAAAAACCTTGCCGAAACGGTGACAAAATTTTCGGCAAAATCCGGAATGGCCGTTGTAATGGCCACCGGCACCGGCGCCGTTCTAGCGTTGGCACACTATCCGTTGCTAAATCCCAATGCCTTAAATGATTTCGACCAGGAGCTTTGGCGGAATCGGGTGATCACCGATCCCTTTGAACCGGGATCAACCATGAAAATTTTTAGTGCCGCAGCGGCCATAGAGTCGGGCAGTTGCTCGCCGAGCAGTATCTTTTATTGCGAAAACGGTGCGTACCGGGTGGGCAGACACGTTGTTCACGACACCCACGAGTACGGATGGCTTTCTCTGCAACAGATTATCAAATATTCGAGCAATATCGGCGCCATCAAATTCAGCACCAAAACAGGATCTGAACATCTATTCAGAACGCTGCATAATTTCGGTTTCGGAACAAAAACCGGAATAGACTGTCCCGGAGAAACCGGCGGCAGTCTGGCATCTTTCAAAAAATGGACAAAAATCGACGCCGGCACCATATCCTTCGGACAGGGGATATCGGTTTCAGCATTGCAGCTCATCGCCGCAACGTCTGCCATTGCGAACAAAGGGATTTTCATGAAGCCCTATGTTGTTCAGGCCATTACCGATAACAATGGACGCCTCATCAAAAGCTTTGCCCCAAGTAAAGGGCGGCGGGTAATTTCAGAGAAAACCGCCAGAACCTTAACCCGGATCATGCAGACCGTCACCACCGAAGGGGGCACCGGTGTCAATGCTGCACTCGAGGGGTATTCTGTTTGCGGAAAAACAGGAACAGCACAGAAAATCAGTAGAAACGGCGGGTATGAGAACGGGAAATATGTATCATCTTTTGTCGGCTTTGTACCTTCGGAACACCCGAAGGTTGCAATTTTGGTGGTCATTGACGAGCCCAAAGGACAGCATTACGGAGGTACCGTTGCGGCGCCTGCATTTAAAAATATTGCTCAGAAAACCCTGGCCTATATGAATATATCACCCAAAAGCAAAACAGACGGACTCATCGTCTCTCTGGGGAGCAAGGCAAAAGCGTGCAGCTTTCGAATTTATTAAAAACCATCCATCCGATAAAATTTCACGGAATACGGGAAAAATCCAGCCAAGGGAATACGGACACCCTGAACGCTGAACGCCATGTCCCGGATACGGAAAGCCTTTTCCTTTCACCGGACCCTGAAATAGGTTCCATCCATTACCGGTCACAGGAAGTTGAGCCGGGGGGGCTGTTTGTTGCCATAAAAGGTCTGCTTGCAGATGGACATGACTTTATCGATGACGCACTGTCCAGAGGCGCATCTGCAATTGTTGCCCAGAAACCGGTGAACAAAGAATCAGTGATTGTTCAGGTGGAAAATACCCGAAGGGCCCTTGCGACCTTATCCGGAAAGTTTTATTCGAATCCGTCGGAAAAACTTTGTTTGATCGGTATCACCGGCACCAATGGCAAAACAACCACGGCATTTTTAATTGAGCGGATTCTTTCACGATCTGGTATTCATGTGGGGGTTATCGGAACCCTAAATTACCGTTATTCGGGAAAGACCTTTCAAAATCCCATAACAACGCCCGAATCATTGGATCTTCAGAAAATACTGGCACAAATGCTCGATGAAGAGATTACCCATGTTGTCATGGAGGTCTCTTCACATGCACTGGATCTGGACCGGGTTTACAACTGCAAATTCGACCTGGGGGTCTTTACCAATCTGACCCAGGACCACCTCGATTATCACAAAGATATGGATTCTTACTGGTCATGTAAAAAAAGACTTTTTACAGAAATTCTTGGGCCCAAATCGGGCAATGACCGAGTGGTGGCCGTAATCAATCAGAATGATGAAAGGGGAAAACAGCTGATCCACATGCTCGAGGCGAGATCGGGTGACATTTCTGTTCTTTCCACAGGTTTTTCGGACAAAACCAGTATATGGCCCGAAAAATTCCATCACGACCTCACCGGAATTTCGGGCAGAATTTCAACACCTGAAGGATTTTTTGAGCTCAAATCGAGCCTGGTGGGAGAACATAATCTGGAAAACATTCTCTGTGCGACCGGTGTCTGCATGGCCCTGGGTGTTTCATTGGACATTATCAAAGACGCCATTGAATCGGTCAGCGTCGTCCCCGGGCGTCTTGAAGCCATTCCCAATGACCGCAATCGGTTTGTATATGTCGATTATGCCCACACACCGGATGCCCTCGAACATGTGCTGTCCGCGTTACGATCATCGGTTCCGGGCCGACTTATCTGCGTATTTGGTTGCGGCGGCAACCGGGACAGGGCCAAGCGGCCCCAGATGGGTGAAATCGCCGCAAGGCTTTCGGATCTTGTCATTGTTACGTCGGATAATCCAAGATCTGAATCCCCCATGGACATCATCGATGATATCCTGGCTGGAACCAAAAAACTGCCGTTGCACCGCTATGTCCCATGGGATTTGAACACAGGGTTTCAAAAAAGAGGATGCGTTGTGGAACCCGACCGGAGAAGGGCCATACAGCTGGCAATGATGGCTTCCATGCCCCAAGATACGGTTCTGATCGCAGGCAAAGGCAACGAAACCTATCAGATTATCGGGGATCGGACCCTTTTGTTTGATGACAGAGTCGAAGCGGGAAACGCACTCTCAATGATCGACGGTCCGGGTTCTGTCCACACATCTTGTGGGTGTTCGGAACCTCAAACCGCCACCCCGAAGTCTCCGGGCCTCACTCCGATACCGTGGACCACCGCCGAAATTCTCGAAGCCACCGGCGGGAAACTTATTTGCGGTGATGCCAATGACACGTTTGCCGGGGTCTCCATCGATTCTCGGGAAATATCGGTTGAAGACCTCTTTATCGCAATTAAAGGCGATGTTCATGACGGGCACAGTTTTATTGAAGATGTCATGAAAAAAGGCGTGGGCGGACTTCTGGTGGAAAAGAATAGAACCCACACACTGCCCGAACTCGGATCGTTATCACCGGGAATCACGTGTATCACGGTCAACGACACCGGCAAAGCATTGGGCGACCTTGCGGCCTATAACAGAAAACGCACCCCTGTTTCGGTGATCGCCATAACCGGCTCAAACGGAAAGACCAGCACCCGAAACATGATAACCGGCGTCGTTTCCCGTCGTTTTTGTACATTGTCGACCCAAGGGAATTTAAACAACGAAATCGGGCTTCCCCTGACCCTGCTGAATCTGAACAGAGACCATCGGTGGGCGGTTTTGGAACTGGGCATGAACAGACCCGGAGAAATCGAACGGCTCGCCCAAATCTGTTTGCCGGATTTAGGGGTTATTACAAATATCGGTCCGGCACATCTTGAAGGGTTGGGCTCCCTTGATGCCGTCATGCACGCCAAAGGTGAACTCCTGGGAAAAATTAAGCCGGGAGGTACGGCGGTTCTCAATGCAGATGATCCCAGACTTTTAAAGCTGGCGGGTACCATCTCCGGGAATGTTTTGTTCTTCGGCGTTTCGGCAGATGCCGCCATCCGGGCCAAGTCCATAACGAAAAAAACGTGGGGACTTTCTTTTGTCCTGGTGCTCCCCAAAGAAAGGATCCGGGTGGATCTTAAAACTCCGGCTGTTTTCATGGTTTCCAATGCCCTGGCAGCCGCGGCCGTAGGCCATCTTTTGGGGCTGACTGCCGGTGAAATAAAGGCGGGTCTGGAAGATTTTAAACCGGTTTCGGGGCGAATGAACATTCTTAAAACCGGCAAAGGGATCCACCTCATCGACGATACTTATAATGCCAACCCGGGTTCAATGGAGGCCGCCATGGAGACCCTTCGGTCATTAAAGGGCCGGGGCAGGGGAATTCTCATTTTAGGCGACATGCTCGAGCTCGGGGAACATGCCGAGTCTTTGCACCGGGATCTGGGCTCTAAAGCTGCCAGGTCCGGTATGGAAAGGATTTATGTAACCGGCGACTACGCCGAAAATGTCGTTGCTGGTGCATTGGAAGAACATATGGATTCCAGGAATATTTTCAAGGGGACCCGGGAAGAGATCCTATCGGACATCATCGGCTGGCTGGATGCCGGGGATTGGATTCTGGTGAAGGGGTCCAGGGGAATGGCCATGGAAAAGGTTGTCGAGGGGCTGCTTGGCTGGGCCGGCAACTAAAATGAATGTAATATTTCAATTTTTCAAGATATTATCGCTTCAGGCATAATTAACACATGATATATCATCTACTATTTCCGCTTCATAAAACCCTATCGGTTTTTAATGTCTTCCGGTACATTACGTTCCGGACCATCTATGCCAGTTTGACGGCGTTTTTAATCTGTTTTTTCCTGGGACCTTGGGTGATTCGAAAATTGAGTTATATGCAGATCGGGCAGTATATCAGGGATGACGGTCCGAAAACACACCATAAAAAGGCCGGTACACCCACCATGGGCGGGACGCTGATCATTTTTTCAATCATTGTTTCCACCTTATTATGGACCAATTTGACCAATTATTTTGTTTGGATCGTCCTTCTGGTGACGGCGGGGTATGGGGCCATCGGTTTTATCGATGACTACCTCATGCAGATCAAGAAGCAGAGCAAGGGGCTAAATGTTCGAAACAAATTTCTGTTACAGACGATTCTGGCAATTCTTACGGGGATTCTGGTCTACACGGTTCCGGACTTTTCCACCCGGGTGACCGTTCCTTTTTTTAAAAATATATCACCCGATCTCGGATGGGGATATATATTGTTTGCTGCATTTGTCGTCATCGGCACCTCAAATGCAGTCAATATCACCGACGGGCTGGATGGGCTTGCCATCGGACCTCTTATCATCGCTTCGGCGGCATATATGGTTTTTGCCTATGTGGCCGGGCACTTCAAGATCGCCAATTATCTCCAGATCAATTACGTTGCAGGGAGTGGAGAGATTGCCGTCTTCTGCGGAGCGATGGCCGGAGCAGGCCTGGGTTTTTTGTGGTTCAATTCATATCCCGCACAAATTTTCATGGGTGATGTGGGCTCCCTAGCCCTGGGCGCAGCCATCGGTACCGTGGCGGTTATCACCAAACAGGAGATACTGCTGGCCCTTGTGGGCGGGCTCTTTGTCATTGAAACCCTGTCTGTGATTTTTCAGGTCGGCTTTTTCAAAATGACCCACGGACGTCGAATTTTTCGAATGGCACCCCTTCACCACCATTTTGAGCTCAAAGGATGGGCGGAACCCAAGGTCATTGTTCGATTCTGGATCATCGCAATTGCACTGGCGCTGATTTCCATGAGTACGCTGAAACTCAGATAAAAATGAAGGCAATACGGTGTCGGCCGTTATCGACACCCCTTAATTTACAACCTTTAACCTGCTAAATTTCATGGATCTTGCAAAAAAAAACATTCTTATCGTCGGCCTCGGCATATCCGGTATGGCAACGGCGCGGTTTGCCAAAAACAGGGGTGCCTCGGTTACCGTTACCGACATTGCCGGAGAAAAAACCCTGGGATCCATTCTTGATGAACTGGAAAAAATGGGCGCTAGACTGGAACTGGGCCGGCATACCATCGAAACCTTCGAACAGGCTGATTTCATTGTTGTAAGCCCGGGGGTTCCCCATACCATCTTGCCCATAGAACGGGCCAAGGAAAACGGCATTCCGGTGTTGGGAGAGCTCGAGCTGGCGTCACGATTCATCCGGGAGCCTGTTATCGCCATATCCGGTACCAACGGGAAGACCACAACAACACGGCTTTTGGGGCGCATGCTCGAAAACTCAGGGTTTAAAGTTTTTGTGGGGGGAAATATCGGCAATCCTTTGATCGAGTATGCGGATACGGACGGAACCGCCGACGTGGTTGTCGCGGAAGTCAGCAGTTTCCAGCTCGATACCATCGATACATTCAGGCCCCGGGTGAGTGTTCTGCTGAATATCCGTGACGATCATCTGGACCGGTATCCGGATTTTGACGCCTATGCCCGGTCCAAAGGCCGGATTTTTGAAAATCAGCAAGAAGGCGATACCGCAGTGCTGAACGGCTCTGATCCGGTGGTTTGTTCGATCAGCAAAACACTTCGGGCCAGGAAGCTGCCCTTTTATCATCAAGGCGATTCTCATGCACACGACCGGGAATATGCACGGATCGGCCAAAGCATTGGACAACATGTGTATTCAATTAAAATTAATACCCAAGAGAACCCGGACGCCGTCCTTGACCTTTCAAAGGTAAATCTCATGGGCCGGCACAATATGGAAAACATTGCGGCAGCATCGTTGGCTGCTCTGGCTGCCGGCGGTACGTTAGAGGGGATCCAGTCCGGATTAAACGATTTTAAAGGGCTTCCCCATCGACTGGAATATATAAAAACCATCGATGACGTCCGGTTTTACGATGATTCAAAAGGTACAAACATCGACGCAGTGGCCAGAGCGCTGGAAGTCTTCAGGAATCCGGTGGTCCTTATTATGGGCGGGCGCGATAAAGGCGGAGACTTTAAACAGTTGCGAGGACTGGTGCGGCAGGGTGTAAAAAAACTGATCGTCATGGGCGAAGCACGGGATGGGATAAAATCGGCCCTCGAAGATACGTGCACGGCAGGGGTTCAAACAGCATCTTCCATGGATGAAGCGGTGGGCGTTGCATTCCTTTCTTCGCTACCCGGGGATGTGGTGCTTTTATCTCCCGGCTGTTCCAGCTTTGACATGTACAACAGTTATGCGGAGCGGGGGGAAGATTTTTGTAGGGCCGTGGAAAACCTAACTCGGACAAGCCGAAACCAAAATCATTTGCCACAAAGGCACTAAGACACAAAGGATATATGTATTATTCTTTTTTCATACATAGGTGCCTTAGCGGCAGAACGGAAAAAGTTTTGCCACAAAAAGCACAAGGCTAAATTTTAAGGTGTTCAATAAGAAAGACGGGCCAAAATAAAAAAATGACCAGTGACCAAGAGAACATCCAGAAAGTTCGCAAACCGATGCTCCAATACGATATCGCCCTGTTGTTTCCGGTTCTGTTCCTGGTGGGCATCGGGATTGTCATGGTCTACAGCGCAAGTTCGGCCCTGGCGTTGAAAAAATTTGGCACGAGCTATTATTTTTTAAAAAAACAGTCGATTTTTGCGCTGTTGGGTATTGTTGCACTGGTGGTCAGCTACCATATACCCTATCGGGTTTTTCGTTCTTTGACATATCCGCTGCTTATCCTGGCCTTTATATTTCTCATGGGGATTCTGGTTTCCGGGTTCGGATATTCGGCAGGGGGGGCAAAACGATGGCTTCGTATGGGGAGTTTTACGTTTCAGCCTTCTGAGTTCGCCCGCTTTGCCCTGGTGATCTATCTGGCATATTCCATGAACAAGAAAAAGGATAGAATCAAGGAGTTCAAGGTCGGTTTTCTACCCCACATTTTGCTCCTTGGCATGTTTACAGTTCTGATCATTTTGCAGCCTGATTTCGGTTCAGTGGTGATTCTGGGTGCCATTACATGGATAATGCTTTTTATCGGGGGGGTTCGAATTTCCCATTTGCTGGGATCATTGGCCGTGGTAATTCCCATCACATACTTTTTAATGGTCAGTGCGGATTATCGAATTGAGCGTATCATATGTTTTCTGAATCCATGGCAGTATTCAGCAGATAAAGGTTACCAGATTGTCCATTCCCTTTTGGCTTTCGGAACGGGGGGGATCTGGGGAACAGGCATCGGCGGCGGCTATCAGAAGCTGTTTTACCTTCCCGAACCCCACACCGATTTCATCTTTTCGGTCATCGGAGAGGAGCTCGGTCTATTGGGTGTTTTGGCTATCCTTGGGTTCTATACCCTCATCTTATGGCGGGGGGTATCCATTGCCAGAAACAGCAAGGATGTTTTCGGATCTTTGGTGGCCATGGGTCTGACAACGGCCATGGGCCTGCAGGTGTGTATCAACATGGGTGTTACTTTAGGGCTCCTGCCCACCAAAGGGCTTACGCTGCCTTTTTTGAGCTATGGCGGCACATCCCTTTTGATCAACATGGTATCCATCGGACTGCTGATGAATATCGGGGCCTCTAAAAAAATGCCCAAAACTGAAAGTTAATATGAGCTATTCTATTGTTTAAGGCGGTTGAAACAAGTTGTCCCATTCTAACCATCCGGTCTCTGGGGAATCATCCCAATTCTGGGTGGACGCGCAGCACTTATAAAAGACGCGTGACGCGTCACAAAAAGCAAACGGCAGTTATGATTCAGGGCGATAAGAAAAGAAGGAGAAAAAAACACTTCGGGGCGTTTCGAGATGCCCGAGGCGCCCTTCGCATCGTTATCGCCGGGGGCGGGACCGGCGGTCATCTCTTTCCGGGTATTGCCATTGCTCAGGAATTTTTGACCAGAAACCCGGAAAACAGTGTCTTATTCGTGGGTACGGAAAGACCCTTTGAAATTTCTATTTTGTCTGAAACAGGGTTTAAACATAAAACGATTACCGCTGAAGGCTTCAAGGGGCGGGGATTTTGGAATCAGATCGTGTCCATTTCAAAGATACCCAAAGGCGTTATGGAATCTATTTTGATTCTCAAACGCTTCAAGGCCGATTTGGTGGTGGGTGTGGGCGGCTATTCCGCCGGACCCCTTGTGACGGGGGCATGGCTTTTGGGGATTAACATTGTCCTCCATGAACAGAATATTCTGCCCGGAATTACCAACCGGATTCTATCCCGTTTTGCGGACCGGATATATGTCTCGTTCAAGGAAACAAAAGCCGGCTTGAATCCCAAAAAAATGCGGGTTACCGGAAATCCCGTGCGCAAAGAAATTCTCCAATTGGCAAGGGCGCCGGAAGATATCTACACAGGGGATTCAGAGCAGCGGCGGCCGTTCACGATCCTGATACTCGGCGGGAGCCAGGGGGCTCACCGTATAAACATGGCGGTTTTGGAAGCCATCGAATCTATCGATGAAAAAGATGCTTACTTCTTCGTGCATCAAACCGGAGTGCACGATGAGATCCGGGTAAAACGTGTTTACGAAGAACAGGGTGTTCCCTGCGAAGTCCAGGCCTTTTTTAAAGATATGGGCAGACAGTATGAAAAAGCCGATCTGATCATATGCCGGGCAGGGGCAACCACGGTGGCAGAAGTCAAAGCCATTGGAAAGGGGGTCATTTTCATACCGTTTCCGTTTGCTGCGGATGACCACCAGATCCTAAACGCACGTTCCTTGGTCGACGCAGGGGCTGCCGAAATGATCCTTGAAAAGGATCTCAGCGGCAACGCCCTTGCAGAGCGAATTAAATTTTACACCGCCAATCCCAATGAGCTTTATGGGATGGCATCCCGGGCCGGAGATCTTGGCCGGGTGGACGCGGCAGCGGCGATTGTCGATGATTGTTACGAGTTGATTTTTTGATGATGAATTTTGTGGCAAAACTTTTTTCTTTTCGCCACAAAGGCACCAAGACACTAAGAAAGAATAATGAAATAAAATCTTTTGTGTCTTTGTGCCTTGGTGGCAAATATTTCTTTATTCCGGCTTATCCGGATGGGCTTGGTAAAACCAATAAAACTAAATTGAACTAACCGTATGTTTCTAAAAAAATATCATATCCACTTTGTGGGGATCGGCGGGATCGGAATGAGCGGAATTGCCGAACTCCTTCTCAATCTCGGCTATAAGGTGTCCGGATCCGACATCAGTTCTTCGGACATTACCCGGCGACTGGAACGCCTCGGAGGTACTATATTTAAAGGTCATTCTGCAGAACAAGTCAAGGGTGCGGATGTTGTGGTCACTTCGTCGGCGGTGGGGGCGGACAACCCTGAAGTTGTTGCCGCAGGACGCGGGTCGATCCCGGTCATTCCTCGGGCAGAGATGCTGGCAGAACTGATGCGCTTGAAGTACAGCGTGGCGGTTGCCGGTGCTCACGGTAAAACATCCACCACATCCATTGTCGCCGCTGTTCTGGGTAAAGGCGGACTCGATCCTACGGTGGTTATCGGCGGGAAACTAAAAAGTATCGATTCCAATGCCCTCCTCGGCGAGGGGGATTATATCGTGGCCGAAGCCGATGAAAGTGACGGCTCTTTTCTTAAGATGTCTCCCACCATCGCGGTGGTGACGAATATCGATCGAGAGCATCTCGATTTTTATCGAGACCTGGACCACATCAAAGACGTCTTTATGAGCTTTATTGACAAAATACCTTTTTACGGTCTGGCGGTTCTTTGCCTGGACGATGAGTCGATCCAGGGGCTTATTCCGAACATTCATAAACGGTTTACGACCTATGGAATGAGCACCCAGGCCGATTTCCAAGCCAAAGATGTGGCGTTTGAAGGGTTACAAAGCAGGTTCAAGGTGTATCATCTTGGAACATTACTCGGAGAGATCCTGCTGAACCTTCCGGGCCTTCATAATGTTTACAATTCTTTGGCAAGTATCGCGGTGGGCATTGAACTCGATATCCCCTTTGAGGTTATAAAATCGGCCCTTCAAACCGCGGAGGGTGTTCAACGGCGGCTGGAAATCAAGGGTGAAAAAAAAAGGGTTACGGTGATCGACGATTACGGGCATCACCCCACGGAGATCAAGACCACCCTGCAGGCCGCAAGGGAGTGCTGGCCAGGGAGGCGGATTGTGGTGGTGTTCCAACCCCATCGGTACAGCAGAACCGAGGTGCTTTTTGATGACTTCACCCGTTCATTCTACCAGTCGGACCTGCTGGTGGTGCTTCCCATCTATGCCGCCGGAGAAGAGAAGATAAAAGGGGTCGAAGGGTATGCGCTGTTTGAAGGAATCCAGCGCCACGGTCACAGGGACGTGGTTTATATGCAAAATTTCGAAACAGCGGTTGCGCATCTGAAAGACGTTTTGGCACCGAACGATATCATGATTACACTGGGTGCCGGAGATGTTTGGAAAGTCGGGGAAATGGTGCTCGATGAATTGTCAAAATAGATGTGTTGCAACGCCGTCGATATTTGGGATGCAGCCAGAGGACACACTGTTTATGGCCCTTGATTCTGATCGCATACAATGGCTCAAAAACCGGTTCGGAGACACCGTTAAATTTTGCGAACCCATGTCCAGACATACATCGTTGCGTGTCGGCGGGCCGGCAGAAGCGTTGGTAGCGCCTGAAAATTTAGAAGATCTCAAGGCCTTGGTGGAATGGTCATGGAATAACCGACTTCCCTATCTGATGGTGGGTGAAGGGACCAATCTTCTGGTCAAAGACAGCGGCATCCGGGGAATTGTTATCGTGTTGGCCAAATGTCAGAAGACCATCGTTCAGACCGGCGAGAAAGCCGGTGGCCCCATTGTTACCGCCTCGGCAAGTGTCCGCATGCGATCCCTTTGCGCGTATGCACTGAAACATGGCTTTGAAGGAATGAATTTTGCCCTGGGCATTCCAGGGACGGTTGGCGGAGGGATTATTATGAATGCCGGGACCTCCCATGGTGCCATGGGAAATGTCCTCGAGTCCATCACCGTATTGCTGCCAACGGGTCGGACCCGAAGAATTCGGCGGGAACAGCTGGACTTCTCTTACCGGACGCTTTCTTGGAACAGAGATCTGACAGGTGGTTTTCGCACACAAACGGTGATATTGGACGGCGCCTTCTGTCTGCGTCCTTCGGATCCAGAAAAACTCAAAAAAGAGGCACGAACAATTTTAAAAACACGCTGGAAAAAACAGCCCCTGGGACGGCCGAGTGCAGGATGTTTTTTTAAAAATCCCTCGTCCGGAAAAACAGCGGGCCAACTCATCGAGATGGCCGGTTTAAAAGGAAAATCCATCGGTGGAGCGGAAATTTCATCCAAGCATGCCAATTTTTTTATAAACCGGCACAACGCATCAGCGGCAGACTTTCTGGCATTGATGGCGCTGACTGAAGAGACCATATCAAACAAGTTCAACATTGATCTTGAAAGAGAGGTTAAGATTGTTGGCACGTAAACGCATCCGGAAAAATTATTACAAAAACAGTGCTGCGAGAAGGCGTTATAAAATTATAACCCGGGTTATTTTCAGCATAAAAACAGCGACTGTCGGAACATTTTTGCTGGCGTTCAGCTTTCTTTTTATTTTTACCTACGACGTTATAACCCAGTGCGATTATTTTAAGGCTGAAAGTCTGACGGTAACCGGCACTCATCGGCTCACAGAGGAACAGGTTTTACAACAGAGCCAGATAACCAAAGGCACAAACATTCTTTCGGTAAATATTTCAAGGGTTAGAAAGCGACTCCTGGCAAATTCATGGATCGAGGAGGCTGAAGTCAGCAGGGAACTTCCCACAGGAATCAGTATCAGAATAAAGGAGCAGCAGCCCCTGGCCATTTTAGACCTGGGTCGAAGATTTATCATCAATACCCAAGGAGAGCTGTTCAAAGAAATGGATGCCTCTGAACAGTGCCGCCTGCCGGTGATCAGTGGGCTTGAATTTTCAGACATCAATGTTCGGGGTGAATCCCGAAGCGTCCCTTTTGATGCGGTTATGAAAATCTTAGCCCTTGGGAAAAAGCCTGAAAGTGTTCTTCCCTGCAGGTTGATAAAAAGAATCCGGGTGGACCGAGAAATGGGTCTCACAATTTACCCGGTTGACCGCATCAAAGCCATAAAAATCGGGTACGATGATTATCCGAATAAGTATGAAATGCTAAAAAATGTACTTTTTTATCTGGAAAAAAATGAAAGTTTTTCGCAACTCGAATACATTGATCTCAACAATTTAAATCGTATCGTAGTAAATCCTGCGAAAATAAAATCTGCTGCCGAAGGCCATAAGGAGGTTTAGAATGCAGGGACAGGAAAATATTATCGTCGGCCTTGATATTGGAACGACAAAAATTTGTGCTGTGGTCGGTGAAAAGACCGGGGATAAAATAAACATCGTTGGTATCGGAACGCATCCTTCTATCGGGCTTCGAAAAGGCGTTGTGGTCAATATCGAATCCACCGTTGAATCGATACAAAAGGCGATTGAAGAGGCGGAACTTATGGCAGGTTGTGAAATATCCTCGGTATACGCCGGAATCGCAGGGGGCCATATCACCGGGTTTAACAGTCGGGGAATTGTGGCCATTAAAGGGCCGGAAGTTATCCAGCAGGACGTGGACCGTGTGATCGATGCAGCCCGTGCCGTGGCAATCCCCATGGATCGGGAAGTCATCCACGTGATCCCCCAGGAGTTTATCATCGACGATCAGGGGGGGATCCAGAATCCTGTGGGCATGTCCGGTGTGAGGTTGGAAGCAAAAATCCATATCGTGACCGGCGCCGTAACGTCTGCCCATAATATTGTGAAATGTGCAAACCGCTCAGGTCTTGATGTCTGTGATATTGTTTTAGAGCCGTTGGCTTCCGGTGAAGCCGTGCTCACCAGCGAGGAAAAAGATGTGGGCACGGCCCTTTTGGACCTCGGGGGCGGAACGAGTGATCTTGCCATTTTTTCAGGGAATAACATCAAGCACACCTTTGTTTTGGCCCTGGGTGGAAACAACCTGACCAACGATATCAGCATCGGCCTGCGTGCATCCATGGCTGAAGCCGAAAAGATCAAGAAAAAATATGGCACCTGTGTCGCTAGGAACATCAATTCCGAAGAAACCATTGAAGTTCCCGGCATGGGCGGGCGCAAATCCAGGAAGCTGCCAAGGCAGATCCTCGGTGAGATACTGGAACCTCGTGTGGAAGAGATCTTCACGTTGATAAAACGGGAAATCTTTCGTTCCGGAATGGATAGAATTGTAACTTCCGGTGTGGTTCTAACCGGTGGGACATCTCTGCTGGAAGGGATAGAGGATATTGCAGAGACGGTTTTCGATCTTCCCAGTCGGCTGGGCACCCCCAGGGGGATCAGCGGCCTTACGGATGTTGTCAACAATCCCATGTATGCCACCGGTGTCGGGCTCGTAATATACGGTGCCAGAATTCAGCCCAAAAAGAAATTCAGGATTCGTGATACAAATATTTTCAACCGTGTCATGACCCGGATGAAACGGTGGTTCAAGGAGGTCCTCTGAACGGCCCCTTTAACCCATGTTCATCCAAACGAACATAGGGAAGGTTTAAGGTTATCGAAAAAATACTTTTTTAGCCGTCTTGATGCCTGCATGGCGAGGCGGAATGGTAGCGAACACCGATTTCATTGAGCCGACAACCAAAACTGCCCGGCGGGATGGATCGGCGCATCAAAATGTGAATCGATGTTTGACCGGACCCTTGAGGATAGAGGATAAAACCAATTACTGTTATAGGAGGTGGGGGAAATGACGTTTACGTTAGTAGAAAACGACAATTATGCAAAAATCAAAGTTATCGGAATTGGGGGAGCCGGCGGGAACGCGATCAACAACATGATCGAATCCGAGCTCCAGGGTGTAAACTTTATAGCCGCCAACACAGATTCCCAAGCCCTTGAAGTCTCAAAGGCATCGGTCAAACTTCAGATCGGTGAGCAGCTGACCCAGGGGCTTGGGGCCGGGGCCAATCCCCAGATCGGCAGGGAAGCGGCGCTGGAAAATTCGGACGCCATAAAAAAGGTGCTGGAAGGCAGCCATATGGTATTCATCACTGCAGGATTCGGCGGTGGAACCGGAACCGGCGCTGCGCCGGTGATTGCTGAAATCTGCAAAGAAATGGATATCCTGACGGTTGCGGTGGTGACGAAGCCTTTTTCATTTGAAGGCAGCAAAAGGGCCAAACAGGCCGAAGAAGGGATCAATGTTCTCAAAAAAGTAGCAGATACCGTCATCACGATACCCAATGACAGATTGAGAGGCCTTGCTTCCAAGAATGCCAGAATGATCGATATGTTCAAGAAAGCCGATGAGGTTCTGCTCCATTCAGTCAAAGGCATCACCGATCTTATCATGATACCGGGACTGATCAACCTCGACTTTGCCGATGTTAAAACCATCATGTCCAAAGCCGGAATGGCCATTATGGGCATTGGTATCGCCAGAGGTGATAACCGCGCTATAGAGGCCGCCGAGCGTGCCATATCCCATCCGCTTCTTGAAGATATCTCCATTTCCGGAGCCAAGGGCGTTTTAATGAACATTACCAGCAACAGCGATTTGACCATGGAGGAAATGACCGAGGCTTCCGATCGGATATACAATGAAGTCGGAAAAGACGCCGATATAATCTGGGGAACCGCCGTAGAAGAGAGCATCGGTGATGAGATACGTGTTACGGTCATTGCAACGGGAATAGGTTCAGGTCCCGAAACCCGGATTAAAAATGAGCTCAGAGGCAAGGTCAGAGATATTACGGTTGACGATTTGAACGATGCCGTTGATTATGATGAGCCGACGTTCATCCGCCGAAAACACGCGGTGGGTGAGTCGAGCGGTGGGATCTACAGGGGATACAAGGGAATTGTCATCGACAATGCGGATCTCAGTGATCTTGATGTGCCGACATTTTTACGTAAAAAAGCAGACTAGCCAACGATAACGGGCGCATGATAAGAACTGTTGAATGCCGATGAATTTTAAAAATCCAGAAACGTCTGATAGCCAATGGCAGGGAAAACCGAGAGATTTCGAAAAGAAGTTGCCCACCCGGAAATCGGTGCGATCCGCAAGCGATGGGAGGGCCGTATCAAAGTTGCATTGGTGTATCCCAACACGTATCATGTGGGAATGTCCAATCTCGGTTTCCAGGCGGTATACGAATTAATCAACACGGTCGAGCACGTCGTATGCGAACGGTCTTTCTTACCGGAAACCTTCGGGAAAAAAACAGATCGCATACTCACCGTGGAGTCCGGAAACCCAATTTCAAATTTCGACGTCATTGCTTTTTCGGTCTCATTTGAAAATGACTATCCCAACCTCCTCACGATTCTCGATAAAGCAGGCCTCCCCCTGTTGTCTGACGACAGAGGAACCCCCCACCCTCTGGTTATTGCAGGGGGAGTTGCTTTATTATTAAATCCGGAGCCCTTGGCCCCGTTTATCGATTCTTTTCTGATGGGTGAAGCCGAAGCCATTCTGCCCCGGTTTTTTGAGGCCCTTTCACCCGAGGTCCTGGCTCAAAATAGGAGATCGTGTTTAAAAACCCTTGCCGGTAAAGTCCCCGGTGTCTATGTACCGGAATTTTACCGAGCGTCTTACCATTCGGACGGGACCCTTCGTGCATTTGAACCAATATCCGACGTTCCGGCTAAGGTCCAACGCCAATATGTGGAAGATATCTCCCGGATCCCCATCTGCAGTAAAATCGTAACCCCGGATACCATCTTTGACAGTACATTTCTCATTGAAGTCAGCAGAGGATGTCCTCATGGTTGCAGATTTTGCAGCACAGGATATGTTTACAGACCCCCGCGATTCAGATCCTTTTCACTTCTGGAGAAATGCATGGAAAAAGGGACGTCCATCACCCACAAAATTGGACTGGTGGGCGCTGCGGTTTCGGATCTTCCCAATTTAGACAAGCTTTGCCGCCAAAGCCTTGAAAAAGATATCCGAATATCCTTCAGCTCCCTGAGAGCCGATGCTTTAACACCGGAACTCCTTTCAGTCCTGAGGAAAAGCAGTGTCAAAACCGCAACCATCGCTCCGGAAGCCGGAACAGAGCGTCTGCGCAGGGTGATCAATAAGGGTCTCACTGAAGAAGATATCCTCGACGCCGCCGAGACACTGGTCGCCGCCGGTGTCCCCAACTTAAAACTTTATTTTATGATCGGTCTTCCCACCGAAACCATGGATGACATTGACGCTATCGTTACCTTGTGTAAAAAGATAAAGCACAGATTCCTCGAATCGAGCCGAGCCAGGAAACACATGGGGGAGATCACCGTCAGTCTCAGCAGTTTTGTTCCCAAACCGTTCACGCCGTTTCAATGGGTCGTACTGGATGATATCCGTTTGCTAAAAGAAAAGATAAAGAAGATAAAGGGCGGCCTCAAGCGCGTGGCAAACATCCGTCTCCACGCGGACATTCCTCGCTGGGCTTACATTCAGGCCCTGTTGTCCCGGGGAGATCGAAACACTGCACAAATATTAAGTCTTGCGAATAAAAACCAGGGGAACTGGGCCAAGACACTTAAATCCTCTCCAATAAATCCTGATTTTTATGTTCACAGGGAACGTTCTTTAGATGAATTGTTTCCCTGGGATTTTATCGATCACGGCATCCGCAAGTCTTTTCTCAAAAAGGAATACAAAAGAGCCTTGCAGGGGAAAACCTCACCCCCATGTCCCATGGAATCTTGTCACATCTGTGGGGTGTGTAAAGAGAAGTGCAATTCGGACTGCGCATAAAGGCTTGCGCATCTTCCCGATACGGGCCTTTTTGAAAACATACGAAAAATTTAGTAAGATTACTAACCGGCCAGGGAAGTTTGAGGGGTGCGGTTTATCTATGCTTTCAAATAAAATCCGAGATCCTTATCGTTTCCTTTCGGTTCACTGTACATGACACCAACCGTGCGATCACTGACCCATATTACCCTGACCATCTTGCGGATTTCCGATCTCAACGGATTGTCCAGCTTAAATTTTACTTCCAACATATCATCTATGGAAATTTGGTGTGGCCCCAGATTTTCAAACTGGATTCCACCCATTGAAAGGTCTTCAACGATGATGTCTCCTTTTTCTCCTCTTCTCTGGATGACGTATTCACCGGGAAGTTTCGCTTTTTTTCGGTAATGCTTTCGAAACTCGAGGGTAAATCCAAAAACTTCGCCACACTTGCATTTGGCTTTGAGTCTCCGATGCGTATTCTTAAACTTCGTGGTGTCGAAAATTTTTGCAAAGCCACATTTGGGACAGATGACCGTTGTTTGATTGGTTTTGTTTACATAAACAGTTTGCATGAATATGTCCTCTTTTACACCTGTATGGATCTGAATCCATCATCCCGGTTGAAGCAGAATCCATTGGCAAAGTAGCCGTGATGGAACCCGGCGGTGTTCCAAAACTTCACATATTTCTCTCCCGAATGTTTTGAAATGGCGTCTGATGAATAACATTGTCGTATACCCTGCCCCCTTGCGGGGGGGAGGATAATTTACTAAAACTTTTAACCAAGTTTATTACAAATGATAAGATTTTTTCCTTGGTTTCAAGGAACTGAATTCCAGTTCGAAACATTCTTGAATCATCGGGCAGGCTGTAGACGACATTGCCCTTAACTTGGATTAATTCATCTTCGATGCCGATAACCATCAGCAGAATATATTTCGATTCAATCGGTTTATGGGTTTCTATAAGAATTCCATTTTGACTTATATTGATAGCTCTTCCTATCCCTTGTGTCGTTTCGTTGCCGCGATCGTCTATACAAACATAGGATATGAGGTTGCTTGTATTGACTCTTGAATGCTTTCTTCTATCTGCTATCATCGCTCAAAACCTCCCTTATTTTTTGTGACAGGGTTCTCATGTTAAAAGGTTTCTGAATAAAACCATTACAACCTCGGTCCAATATCTCACTGGCCTGGCCACTGAGACTGTAACCACTTGAAAGAAGTACTTTCACTTCAGAATCGATCTTTTTTATGGTGTCATAGGTCTCACCGCCGCCCATATCGGGCATAATCATATCCAGGATAACCAAATCTATTTTATCTTTTTTCGCTTTAAAAACCTCAATGGCTTCGTAACCATTCATGGCTTTGATTACGGTGAAGCCAAGTTTATTCAGCAACTCAACGCCCACATCAATGACCATTTCTTCATCGTCGACGATGAGGATGGTTTCATTTCCAGCGATAATCCGTTCAGAAATCTCCCCGGTTTGATGGATCGGTTCATCTGACGCAGGCAGATAAATGCTGAAATTGGTTCCCAATTCTTTTTTGGAATCAACATCAATATATCCCCCATGCCCTTTGATAATTCCATAGGCAGATGCCAGACCAAGCCCTGTGCCCCTACCCATTTCCTTGGTTGTAAAAAACGGCTCAAAGATGCGCTCGGCGGTTTTTTCATCCATGCCCGTACCATTATCTATCACATTCAATAAAATATATTGACCGGGCTTGGGATTATAGGGCTTATCCTTCATTTCTCTGTGGGAAACATTCATGGTCTTTAAAAAAAGGCCTCCACCATTAGGCATGGCATCAGCAGCATTGATATAAAGATTCATCAGAACCTGCTCGATCTGATGTTCGTCCACTTTTATGGAAAAGAGGTCCTTGGAAAGCATCCTGTGAATCGTGATATCCTTTCTTGTCCTGCCAAAAGTCACAGAGGTCTCTTGTACAACTTGGTTTAAATTTATCGGTCTGACTTCATATCTCCCTTTCCTTGCGAATCCAAGGAGCTGACTGGTTAGTTTGGATCCACTTTCAATAAGCTTTTCAATATTTTTCAGCTTTTCACAATGCGGATGCCCGGCGTCGGTCTCATATAAAAGCAGAGAAGTATTTCCCAGCATACCCATCATCAGATTGTTAAAATCGTGGGCAATGCCGCCCGCAAGGGTTCCAATGGTCTCCATCCTTTCAATAAATTTTAGCTGGGCTTCAAGTTTTTTCTTTTCTGAAATATCCCGAAGAATAAAAAGTTTGCCGGCCGGCCGGCCGGCATGATCGTTATAACGTGAAGCACTTATGCTGACATCTATTAAATGTCCGTCTCTGGCATAACGGGTGGTTTCAAAACCGTGGCAGGGCGATCCTTTTTCCACAAGATTCCTGATCATGGCCCGGGTGGATTCTTGCTCAGATTCCGGGAGAAAAGGAATTTCTTTTCCTTTCACGTCCTCCAAGGTCCAACCAAATATTCGGGAGAAGGCAGGGCTAATATACCGGACGCTTCCTTTCATGTCATAGATAACGATGGCATCGGCAGATGAATGTAGAAGAGAACGATACACTTCTTCTGATCGTTTTGATTCCGCATAAAGCTCCCTGAACTCTTTTTCGCTTTTCTTCAGGGCTTCTTCGATCCGCTTGCGTTCAACCATTTCTTTTTGAAGGTCTTTATTGGCCGATGAAAGGGTCGTTGCCTCCATTTTTTCTGAAAAATACACTGAACAAAGGGCTAAAAACCCGACAAAGAAAAATATAAGATGAAGATATCTTGGATACTCCAGGGGTTGAGCATTTATTTTATTTATGCTTGCAATGGTCTCCCACTCTATAAAAGCTCCCAAAACAAAAAACATTGCCGCCACAGTAAAAAGATAGATATTCGCAAATCTAATCTTTTTCATCCATGCTACTTTTAACCGTTTCCTTTTTAGAACCATATTGAATATCCGAAAAAGATTATTTGAAATCTGTTTTTTTTGAAGCATCATTTCTTCGATGCCCTTCCCGATGCCTGCATTCAATTCACGCGGCCGGTGTCCATGCCATGGCCTTGTTAGAAAACCAATCATCAGTGTTATGGGGTTTTGGATTGGATTGGCGGTGGACATGAAGGGATTAATTTTTCCTTGACTTTTTAATATTTTTTGATGTGCCAATATTTGTTTCCTTTTTTTTTAAAAGTAATGTTTTTGATCAGAGAGGCTGTCAGCCTGCACACATATGTGCTGGTTTTTTTGATTGATCTCGACCAGGTGAACCAGTATATGGATCATCTGTTTAATCGAGAATGGTTTCGGGATAAACGCATGGACTCCGACTCGAGATAATTCAGAACTTAGCTCCTTGTCGCCATAAGCCGAAATAAGTATTTTTAAAATATGCGGCGGCCGCTTGCCTACCAACTTGAAAAATTCCAGGCCGTTCATATCCGGAAGTCTGTAATCACAAATAATGATGTCAAAACGTTCCTCTTTGAGGGCCTGAAGCCCTTGTTGGGCATTTTTACAAACCCGCAAACAACAATCCTTGTTTTTAAAGGCCATGCTCAAAGCGTTTCGGATCATGGCATCATCCTCAACGAGCACGGTTTTAAGGTCTTTTAATTTGCTGAAGGATTTCATATTGTCCCGATCATTTTTTTTGTTAATAATAAAGATTTTTTTCCACGTAACGGGCAAGAATCTCGCTCGTGATTTTTGGAGGTCGAACAGACAAGTAGTTGTCGATTATGGCGTGGGCGATTTCATGGGCCAAAATACCTTCATGCACATCACCAACATTGATGTATATGGTGTTCTGCTCAAAAATATACATTGCTCGAAAACGACAATTTTTACCATTTATCCTGTCTCTAACCTCATAAAAACCTTTTTTGGGATAAAGATGAATGATGATCTTATCCCGCCGTCCGTAAATTCCGAGAATTTGCTCCACTTTGTCGAATAAAGCATCAACTTTTTTCTTTATGGAATCGATGGGGTCTTTTACCGATATGAATGAAAAGAGATTTTTTGCTTCCCATTTGCGCGGCATATAGTCGATACTGTTATCAAAAGTTTTGATATCCTTAAGCGTTATATACTGTATAAAGGTATGCTGGGATTCAATGCGTTGCCACGGTTCCATTCTTGACACTTCTTTCCACACCGTCTGGCCTGAAGGGGATTCGGCCTGGAGTCCTTCATAATCATATCCGTATACGGTTCCCTGCTTCCACCCAAAATTTGCCGTTCCTCCGGATGATCTGCATGCGCAGAGAGAAAGTATCGATGAGACGATCAACAGAAAGAACATGATTTTTTTCAGAAGGCTAACATTCAATGCCATGATTTTCCTTTGATTTAGATGCCATATTTTTCTGACACCGCCACCGAATTTATTCCGTTATTTTAAAATGTTAAATGGCTTGATGGATTTTAATGCAGAATTGATGCCATCGGTGTGGTTTTAAAATAAACATAATATTTTTAAAATGTTAGACAGTTTATAATGGGAGAGTTAGAATTGTCGGGGCACCGAAATGTGGAATATAACCCAAACGAATTGTGGAAAATCACACAATATTGAATGGTAAAAGCCAGGCTTAGGAGAATCCCAAAGAGAAAACGATCTCGTTGGGGTTATTTTTTTTGGGTGGGGCATGGGCACAGTAAAAATGTGCAGATTGCAACAAACAGGCGACACGTTTTACTGGGCGATGACGGTTGCCAATTTTTTTCGGCGGTAGCGGAAACGGTCACGGCTCAAACGCAGCAGCTTTGCGGCTTTGCATTCATTGCCGTTGGTCATTTTTAGGGCTTGGTCAAAATAGTATTTTTCAATGGAGTTTACAACCGAAGGAAAATCGGCTCCTGAAGGGGCAAGGGGAGGGAGCTTGGTTCCATTTTTAAATTTTATGAAATCTTCATGTTGCCCAAGCATCTCCAGTTCCAGATTTTGCAGCATGAGTTCCGGCCCTTCTTCCAGGATGACGCCTTTTTCGACAACATTTTTCAATTCGCGGACATTGCCCTTCCATTCAAATGCTTTTAAGATCGATTCAGCTTGGGGTGCGATGCCCGTAAAATTTTTGTTAAGCTTTTGACTGAATTCCACCAAAAAGTGTTTCGCAATCGGAAGGATATCATCACGTCGCTGATTTAAGGATGGAACCACGATTTTGACCACCGAGATGCGGTGATAAAGATCGGACCTGAAGCGTTCCTCCTGGATCATTTGGAGCAAATCTTTGTTGGTTGCGGATACGACTCGGGTATGAATTTTTAGTTTCCGGGTTCCGCCCACTTTGTAAAACTCGCCGTTTTCCAAGAATCGCAAGAGCTTTGCCTGGGCTTCCAGGCTCATATCCCCGATTTCATCCAGAAATAGGGTCCCCTTGTCGGCTGCTTCAACCAAACCTGATTTGCCGCCCGGGGTTGCCCCGCTGAAGGCCCCTTTTTCATAACCGAAAAGCTCACTTTCGATCAATTCCCTGGGGATTGAAGCGCAATTGACTGCGATCATGGGACCCTTGAAATGAGGACTACGGTAATGGACGGCCTTGGCAATCAATTCCTTGCCCGTTCCGGTTTCACCCTGAATGAGAATGGGGGTAACCGTGCTTTGTGCCGCTTTTTTGACGATGTCCATGACGTCCTGGATGGCATTGCTCTCACCGATAAAGCACGGCAGATTCTCCTTGAGACACGTTTCCTGGAGGGCCTGGATCTCTTTCCGCATGGACACCGCGTCGAGGGCGTTTCGTACGGTGACCAACAGCGCCTCCATCTGCACCGGCTTCACCACATAATCGTGTGCGCCGAATTTCATGGCTGCAACAACCGTGCTGACATCCTCAAATGCTGTTATCATGATAACGATCATATCTGGATGATGATGCTTAATTTTTTTAAGCGCCTCTATTCCGCTCATGCCGGGCAGACCGACATCAAGGAGCACCATGTCGGGTGGAGTACTTGACATGGAATCGATGGCAGACTCGGCAGCGTCGAACACCTCGACACGGTAGTATTTCCTGAGCACCCCGGAGATTCCTTCCCTGACCATTTGTTCATCGTCAACAACGAAGATGGTGAAAGATATCATATAGAATCCCTCCTTTTTTCTATCGGAAGTTCGACGCTTAAAGTGGCACCTCCCCATCTGCTCTTCTGAATTTCAATGGTTCCGTTGTGATCGGCAACGATTCTTTGGGCAATACTCAATCCAATCCCTGACCCATCATTGTGGGTCGTAAAAAAAGGATCGAAGACTTTGTCTGTAAATTCTTTGGGAATGCCCGGTCCCGAGTCGGAAACTTGAATAAAAAGGCGTTTGTTTTTGTAAAATGAATCGATCCGGATCCTTTTGGCTGTTTGGTTTTTTCCCATTGCCTTGGCTGCGTTGTTAATCAGATTTAAGAGGACCTGTTCGATCAAATGCGCATCGCCATAGCATTTCGGCAAGTCTGATTCCAGTGACTTTTCCAGCTGGATATCATTTTTTCGAAGGGTGGTAGCCGAAAGGCTCACGGTATCTTCAATACATTTGTTCAGGTCAATCAAAACCATTTTAGGGGTGTTGGGTCTTGAAAAATCGAGGACTCTCTTAACAACTGCCTCGATTTTGTCCGATGCAATCTGAAATTGCCTGACAATCTGTTTGACCGTTTCAATCTGGTCACCTTCGATAATTTTTGAATTACATAAATCTTCAAGGGTATATAAATAAGAATTGATTCCGGTCAGTGGGTTTCGTATTTCATGGGCGATACCGGCCGCAACATGTCCTAAAGAACTCATTTTTTGTTTGAGGGTCAATAGACGTTCCATTTCCTTGATTCGAGTGATGTCCATCATTTGGAGAAGGATCGCATTTTCACCCTGATGATTGATGAGACTAACGCGGCATTGTATCCAGCATGGCGTAGCTTTACGTCCTTTCATCTCTGACGGATAAAACCTGAAATCCACATCTGCTGTTCGGTGCCTTCCAGAAGTGATTTGCCGATACATATTTTTGCACTTTTCAACATTGTCCGGATGGAGGTGGTCAAAAAAATCGTTTTCAAAACTTTCAGGTAAAAAACCCAATAATTTTTTGAGGACTAGAATTTTGGTATACGAAACGATTCCGCCGGATAATGCAAACACCAACCAGTGAATCTTCCATTAGATGGAGGAAATGGCGTTCACTTTCTTCCGGCGCTCCGCTCATCTGCGTGTCCTTTTCCACTCAAATTGCTCCCGGCGACCCCTTGCGAATGCTTATCCAAACTAGTTTCTAAAAAAAATGGGTCTTCTTTTAGGATTTCATGTGCGCAAGTTGGCAATAAATTTATATAATTATATAACAATTGCCAGACAAGTAAACAGTGTATTATAGGGGGTATAATGGTTGTTAATTACAACCATTATCTATGGATAAAAAGTGGGTTCTCAACCCAGGGATAATAGGTGGGTTCTCAGATTCGATTTTTTGTCTATCAAATTGAGTTTCTTTCTCAAACTTTTCCTGTGGCCGGAGACCGTTTCAGGGGAGGAGTTTAATAGTTCCGCGATCTCCTTTGTGCGAAGGCCCTGTTTTACCAGATCAGCCACTTGAAGCTCTGTCGGCGTAAAATTCAGATACTTGTAGGACAGCTTGTGTGCAAACGGTGAAAGAATATCGTCTATGTTTGACTGGATGATTTCTACAAAAATATCCTGTCTATCAGTCAGCGGGGTCTTTTTTAGTTTTGCAACATACGGTGTAATTAAATTTTTAATGTTCATCAGTACTTTCTCTTCAAGCACCTTTTTGTCGCCATCTCTTTTTTCCAGTAAAATCTTTAAAGCCGAGTTCAATTCCTCAAGACGCAGGTTTTTTCTTTCTAATTCAATTTCTCTTTCTATGAGTGCCTTCTCAACCTTTTTCTCGTTGGTAACATCCCGTCCGCATCCCACTGTTCCAATCATTTCTTTATTTTCGTCAAGAAACGGCGCCTTATGGACATCCAACACAAGATATTTATCTTTGACGAATCCCTCCTCGAGTATTCGGCAGGCAACTTTCCGTTCTTGGATAACAGCGTCGGAATTAACACAAATTTCGCCAAAGGTGTGTTCAGATCCGGCATTCCGTTCCTGTTCGGCAATGACCATATCTGTCATGCCAACGGCCTTTTCCGGACAATCACACATCATCAGTTTGTCGCACATGGCTTGGTTGACGAACATATATCTCCCATCCATATCTTTCGCCCATATCAGATCCGGTATATTATCTGCCATGAGCCGAATCAGCTTGTACAGACGATGATATTTCTCTTCACTTTTTCTGAGCGCTTCAGCTGCTTTCTTGGGTTCGGTAATGTCAAAAAAAACACCGCTCACATGTTCAATCTTTCCTTTATCATCGCATACGATTTGTCCTCTTTCCTGAATCCAAAGGATATCGTTTGACTGTGTTTTTATGCGGTAATCACGCACATATGATTTGTCCGTTTTCAATGCCCGGATAAAGATCTCCCGAGCAGATACGATATCTTCCGTAACCATCAAATCGATCCATTTCATCCGTCCGGATTTAAATTCTTGTATATTGAAGCCGGTCAAATGCTCGATTTTGTTGTCGTAAAACTCAACAGACCAGTCTTTAAATCCTTTGTAAACAATTCCCGGGATATTTTTCACGAGCAATCGGTATTTTTTTTCGCTATTCCGTACCGCCGCTTCAGCCTGTTTACGTTCGGTGATGTCATGAATAATCGAATATAGAAGTTTTCTGTCATGTACCTTGATGGGGCCGCTGAACACCTCGACATCACGGATTTCGCCGTTGGCCAGACGGTGCTGAAAATAAAATACTCGACGCTGTTCCGTCCTGGCTTTCCCCATTTCCTGAAACACTTGTTCGTCTGAAAAGGTGTTGATATCTGTAATCTTTTTAGCGATAAGCGCTTCAAAGCTCCAGCCATAGAAAGACACGGCGGCCGGGTTGGCATCGACGATATCGGCACTCTCCGGATCTACGAGGAGCATCACGGAGTGGTTGTTCTTGAAAAGACTCCGGTACCGTTCTTCACTTTCTCTGAGTGCCTTTTCAGCTTTTTTGCGATCGGTAACATCCATAATCATTCCGGATATGATATCGTTTTCAAGCACTGCACTTAAAAGTAAATTTATTGTTTCACCGGACGTTGTAAGGGCTTCAAATTCGAACCCCTTAATGCTGCCCGTTTCCCTGAGGGTTTGTATCAAAACCTCTCTGTCTTCGACATATTTATATCGAACAATGACGCTTTCTAACAGCATCTCTTCCGGAGACTCAAATCCAAAGATGGTTGCCAAGGATTCATTTACATAAAGAATATCGCCAGTAATACTGGTCTGATAAATCCCAACAAGCGCGGTGCTGAGAAGATTTTGGTATTTATTTTCAGATTCTTTAATCTTCTGTTTCAAATTTTCATAGCTTGGTTTGTGGACCATAAAAAATTCCTCCGGTAAGCAGGTTGAGTTGGCTTCAAGGAAACGACACTCTTCCGGGGTGAAATCAGATTCTAACCCACTGGGTCGGGATTCTTTACTTATTATGGTGTCGGCGAGGGATTTTGAGCAAAAATTAATTATGTTGCGTTTCCGTTAAACTATGGAAAAGTCTATCATGCTTAGCATATACTTTAACAGCTCAAAATTCAACAATTCATTTATTAAGATAAATGTGTTGGAGGCGGATTGAACCGCATCAAATCGCCACGGTTAATTTCACGGATTCAACAGGGAAGCGCATACCACGGAGCTTCCAGCAGGGCGCTGCAATGTGAAGATTATATGCCGCATATAATTTTTATTAAAATATAATCATAAATCTTCACTTGTGGGTGTAGTTCTGGAGAAAAAAATCCAACTGGGATATCTGGTGTGGGGTCAAATTCTCGAACTGCAAACCCCGGTGCTGACTTTTTAAGAGACTCAATGAGGACTTGCTGATTACATGGGAAGCCCAAACCGTATTAACAGGTACCTTCTTTAAATAAAAGCTATCTTGAACAGAAAATATATCCAAATCAAACAATTTGTTATGTTCGTCTTCGCCATAAAAATAACGAAAAGCAAGCCCGCCTTTGCTGATGTTGGTGATTTGACCCATTTGGATAGTAGAAATGGATCCCTCATTCATGGGCATATCCTCAGCCTGTTCCTCCTTTGCAGATGATGTTGTGATCATTGCAGCAACGGCTCCGCGCTTAACTTTGAACCGGGGATGCTTCCTGCGCTCAATGAATTCTTTTCTGTTGTCCATAGCAGAATATCCTGATGTTGAAAAAACTGTAAGGTAATACGTTAATACAATTTTCATGCCAGATGTCGTATTCTTGGTTTCGATTCTCTGAATTACGTTACACCCTAATATCACAGGGAATTATACAACTGTATTAAAGGGATGTGAAATGTTGTCGGGAAGATGGGGAACGAAGATGCACAAAAAAATGTGCACTATGCACAGTTTTCTGTGCATAGTGATCTGGATGCATCGGTTATGGTAAACTTCGATTTCAACTTGTGCGGAATCGTTTTCGTCCATTGGCAAATGAATAAAACAATGATAATAGGTAATCGTATTTGAACTGCAACAGCGAATGTTAAAAAGGATAAAATTCCTTAAAATAATATGAATGCATATCAGAAAGAGCAGGCGGAAACACTGGATATGGTATGTCGTCACCTTGGAACGATGTCTCCTGGGGAGCGGTTGGCGCTAGTGTCACAAATTTCTGATTATCTGCTGTTCCGAGATGCGGTGAACGCCTTTCTTCGTGAGCACTTTGAAACCACATGCACCCAAAATTGTTATCAGAGCAAGGTCAGTGCCTGTTGTTCCCGTGAAGGCATTATTACCTTTTTCGGAGATGTTGTCATCAACGTACTGATATCCGGCGAAGCGGAGATCAAAAGTTTGGTGACGGTGCTCCAGAAACCCAACACCGGATTTAAATGCGTCTACCTGGGGGAGCAGGGTTGTATGTGGCGGATCAAGCCTTTGGTGTGTGAGATGTTTCTCTGTGACCAGGCAAAGAAAGAAGTGTTCGGGTTAAAACCGTGGGCCGGTGAGTTATGGCAGGAATTGAAACAGCGGGAGAAACTGTACCGGTGGCCTGACCGGCCGGTCCTGTTTGATGATCTTGAACGTTATTTTATGTTGGCGGGATATTCTTCCCCCCTTATGTATCTCCATAACAGCCCGGGGCTGTTGAGAGTGAAAAAACGGGCAGAAGAAAGTAAACAGAAGTAAAAGTAAAACATTTATAATATCAATATGTTTACAGGTATTGGTTCTCAATCTGGTAACAAAAGTAACGCCGATGAAATAACTGTAAATAGAGAGATGTTTTCTACAATTTGTTGACTAAATGTTGACCAAAACTTTGGAAAGAAGCTTGATGAGATGTCCATTCACAGTGAAAACCTTGACAATAAATTGCGGTCGGTTGCCTTCTCCTAAAAAAGAAAAGGCATGCATGGGATTATTCGAGGGGAATCCAAAGGGTTCGGCTCACTCTGGCGTTGGTATCAGATATTGGCGTATCAGTGAATGGTTTAAAATAGCAGTGATTGCTGACTCAGCTGATTGATAGGTATGTTTTGAATATCACATTAACTCAGAAGATTGATATCTGTAGGTCATTGCAGGTAGTGTGCAGGCGGTAACAATAAAAAAGGCAGGGTCATTTCTGAACCCTGCCTTTTTACAAATGGCATAAATACCAAACCACTTAGTTCTTGGTTAATCATTTTTTAGGCAGGATATAGGTCGAAGTGACTTCGAGGACTACGTCGCCTTTGGTTTTATCCTTGGTATAGGGTGTAACATACTTGCCGCTGAAAGAGACTTTCCCTTTGATTCCTTCAAACCTGCCGGTTCCCTTGATGTAATTACCCGTGCCCTTAATCAAGCGAGGCTTTGCGCCAGAAGCAGTGCTTTGAAACTTTGTCATACTTATGGAGCCGTCTGCAAAGCTAATGTTGCAATACCCACTAAAAGAGGCATCTCCTCCTTTTATGTTTGAGGTTGTTGAGTAAAACTATTCAATAGGCTTGGATTTATGAAGAAAATTTCACTCTTATAGGGGTAATTTTTTTTTAGTGAGTTTGCCCTATTCATTTTTTATGATATATGTATTGAACGAAACTCGGTTTCAGTTTGTTCTTATGGCAAGATACATGGAATTATAATTTGAGAAGATAGATTTCAGCATTAACCTTTAAAGTCGAAAACAGGAGAAATTTGATGAAAAAAACATTAGTCATCGTTGGTTTATTATCAGTACTGTCTCTTATTTTTGCCATAGCTGCTTCAGCGGGTCCTTCCATGGATCGTATTATAAAAAAAGGGGAGTTGTTGGTTGGAACAAGCGGAGCTCAGCCGCCGATGACGGCCACCACTAAAAAAGGTGAACTTATCGGATTAGATATTGATATTGCTAAGGCAATGGGTGATGCACTGGGTGTTAAAGTAAAATTTGTTTCAATGCCCTTTGCCAAGCTGCTTCCGGCCCTCGAAGCAAACCAAGTAGACATAATCCTTTCGGGCATGACCATAACCCCAAAACGCAATCAAAAGGTGGCGTTTGTGGGTCCGTATTATGTTTCTGGAAAGGGAATCTTAGCCGTAACCGAAAAGTATGCTGCCTTGCAGGATGCAAAGGGATTGGATACACCGGAAGTAACTGTTGCAGCTCTGAAGAATTCAACCAGCCAGAAATTCGCCGAGACTTTAATCTCCAAGGCAAAATTGATACTTACCGATTCCTACGAAGAGGCGATTGATCTTCTTCTTAAGGGTAAGATAGATGTCTTTGTAGCTGATTTTTATTTTTGTGCACTGTCGGCTTACCGTTACCAAAATAAGAGATTGATAGCAGGGGAGTCACCCCTTTCCTTCGAACCACTGGGAATCGCTATGACCGAAGATACGCTGTTGATCAACTGGACACAGAATTTTATGAACATTCTTCAAGGCAGTGGCAAATTGAAAGAAATGGGTGAGAAATGGCTTAACGGCGGCTCATGGATTGATGAATTGCCTTAGGGAGCCATGTCTAATAGAATTATAATCCATGGTTAAAATCCTACGCTGACCTTGCTTTTATATCGTTTTCGTCCGGTATCCATATTGACATAACGATCTAAAAGATTCTTTCCGTATTCGAGAAAAATTGTTGCGGTTCTGCCTTTATGAATTATATGTAAAAAACTCATAATGTTATACATCTCAATGATCAATCTATTTGGGATGTAGATTATATAAAAGCATCGCTTCGTTATTTCAATGGCTTAGCTGTGGGGGAGAACGCAGAGGGGGCTGGAATGCCCCCGCTGCTAAGTCATTGAAATGGCCAGACACGTAGACACCGGAGTGAAGCGGGGGAGCGCACCCTCTGAACACGTATACTGCTTAAGCCGCTTTTTCTTCTAATAAATGGCGACCCGGGGTTCTGAAGTACTGGATACACTCCCCCTTATCATCCCTTTTGTATTGAAGGGCATGGCAATATTTCCCGCAGAATCGAGGGCAATGATGCCGCCGGTCCCCCCGTGGGGCTGTATTTTATCCAATGCCTGTTTGGCGGCATCGGCGATGGTCAGATTTTTGTAGGAATACAGTGCGGCCACGTCATGGGCCACCGCCCATCGAATAAAGTACTCTCCATGACCGGTGCAGGAGACGGCGACCCGGTCATTGGCATATGTTCCGGCACCAATGATGGGGCTGTCCCCCACACGTCCGGGAATTTTTCTTCCAAACCCGCCGGTAGAGGTCCCTGCGGCTAAATTCCCGCACCTGTCCAAGGCTACGCAACCCACAGTCCCGTGGGGGTCGGTGGTATCGGAAGGTCCAAAACGGTCTTTAGGGTCGATGTCCACTTGGAAAGAACCGATTCTTTTGACGTATTTTTCAGCGTTCTCACCGACAAACATCACGTTATCCGATGTTTCGAGTATCAGCTTTGCAGCCGTGATCGGGTTTTTAATTTTGCGGCTCACCGATGCAACAGCCCCTGCCCGCAGGGTTTTGCCGTCCATGATGGACGCATCCATCTCAACAAACCCATCCTTGTTTTTTATGGATCCTTTTCCGGCATTGAACAGTCCGCTGTCCTCCATCTCCTTAATGGCAAAATGGACCACCTCCAGGCTCGTTTCGCCATCCTGAAGCCGTCTTTTACAATGGGGCAATAGATCTTTGATAAAGGCGGCTCTCTCGTTGAGTCTGTATTCTTTGTTGCCGGCACCACCGTGGATCACCAGAACGAATTTTTCACGCTGAGTGCATTTTTCGATTTTTTCTGGCTGCTTTTCCCTAGCGACGTTATTGGAAGAAAATGCCAGTAGGGACGCAACAGAACCGGTTGCGAAAAGGAGACAGAAAGTCAGAATCGTCACGCGAAGGGTTTTCATTTATAATATGTCTCCCAGTTTGTTTACGACCAATTAGGGTTTAAGTTAAAGATCCGCTATGGCTGATCGTTTAGAGAAGCGGTCTGAAAGAGGTTTTTCGCTCCATAAGAACTGCGTACAAACGGACCGCTTGCAACTTCTGCAAAGCCCATATCGAGGGCAATGTTTCGCCAGCGAGAAAATTCTTCAGGGGGTAAAAAGCGGTCAACGG
Source organism: uncultured delta proteobacterium (assembly GCA_963790095.1). Taxonomy (GTDB): domain Bacteria; phylum Desulfobacterota; class Desulfobacteria; order Desulfobacterales; family UBA11574; genus JAAXQD01. The sequence continues at coordinate 94,359 of CAWBNO010000020.1, forward strand.
GCAGGTGGGCTTTGGTGGGTTGAAGGTATTGCCCCAGGGTCAGCAAACGGCATCCCGTCTCTAAAAGATCTTCAAGTGTATTATGAATCTCTTGGGGAAGTTCTCCAAGGCCGAGCATCAGTCCCGACTTTGTTATGACTTTAGGAGCTTCATTGACGACCTGTTTTAAAAGGTCGAGGGACCGCCGGTAGATGGCTTCCGGCCGGACGGCGGCATAAAGACGCGGGATAGTTTCAATATTGTGATTCAGAACATCAGGGTGAACCTCAAGGATACTTCTGACCGCATCTTGGTCCCCTTTAAAATCGGGGATCAACAGCTCGATAAGCGCATCCGGAATCCTCTGCCGGATCTCATTTACAGTCCGGACAAAAAATGAGGCGCCGCCGTCCGGAAGATCGTCTCGGGTCACCGAAGTGATGACCGCATAGTCTATCTGAAGATTTTGAGCGGTTATGGCAATCCTCGCAGGCTCATCAGGATCCGGAGGGCTGTCCGGGCCGTGGGCGACTGCGCAGAATCGACAATTGCGGGTGCAGCGATCACCCATAATCATGAAGGTGGCGGTTTTTCGGGAAAAACACTCCCATATATTGGGGCATTGCGCCGCCTGACAAACGGTATGAATGTGTTCTTGGTTAAGCAGGGCGTCAAACGTTTCGTGGACCGATCCTGAAGGAACCCTTTGTTTGAGCCAGGGGGGTTTTTTAAGTCGCGTATTTGATTTTTGGCGCTGAATCATTACAACCTCGACAGGGGCAAACAATGAGGATCTGTCTCCCGAAAATTTACCTTATTATTGCGTTGTAGATTCAAGTAATAAGTGCAACGTCAGGGTTTAGAAGGTGGTTCACTTCCGACAGATCCGTCATAATCATTTCGAATCCGAAAAAGGATTCGAAATGATACCGAACCGCCTGGCGCACGTCGGTCATGGAAATTTCCCGTGAGAGTTCCTGGGCCATGGAAGTGACGCCGACATTTCGAAGGCCGCAGGGATGTATCCAATCAAAAGGTTTCAGGGATAGGTTGACGTTCAAGGCAAAACCGTGAAAGCAGACAGCCCGTCGAACCGATATGCCGACGCTTCCCATTTTATTGTTTGAAACCCAGATTCCTCTGTTGACGGATTTTTTTTCGGCCGTTATTCCCCAGTCCGAAGCCGTCCGGATCATGATATCTTCAAGACCTTCAACATACTCCATGACTTTCAATCGGGCTTTGTTCAGATCGATGATGGGGTACACCACGAGCTGTCCCGGTCCGTGAAACGTGATGTCGCCCCCCCGTTCCACCCGGATCACCGGAATTTCCATTTTTTCAAGGAAAGCCTTGGGCACCTTCAAGTTCTTAAGGGCGCCTTTTCGACCCAAAGAAAAAACAGGGGGATGCTCCAGCATGAGCACCATGTCATTTTCAATGACGTTGTTGTGTCTGGCGCGAACAAGATCCCGCTGGAGATCCAGCGCTTTACTGTATTCTAACCGTGGCAGATCCACACAGAGACACCGTCGATCTCTGAGGCCGGGCATTAATAATCTCCTTGATCCGGATTTAACCCTAAATGAGCGAAGGCTAGGGGCTAAATTATTTTGGTCGGGGGGTCACCCTTTGCCATGAGCACAATATCCCTTGGATTGCAGAGCTGCTTGGGCAATTCTGCCACCCTGCCGCAGGCTATGCAAACAAAGTTAATATGTTGCAGTTTTGGCTTGCAGATATGCCTGGGGTCTTGGTCTGCTTGGCCGCAGTGCTCACAAACATACGCTTCCGTCAATTTCATCGGATCACACAGGTGACCGGAACCCTCCTTTACTGTCCCACAACCTTTACAAATATGAATATCATTTCCCATGATAGATTTCCTTTCTAAAAAAAATACATGTTGAGCAACTCTTGAAGGTTGCCATACTATTAAACAGATCAAAATTCATGCCAACTGCAGAAGGTCTTTGATTGGCAAAAATAATATGATATATCAACAAGTTGTGGTTTGGATGTGGATTTGTTAAGAGAAAGATGTATGGTCATAAGATTTTAGTGATACAGTTTTATGATACAATTCTGTTTCAGAACTCAGATCATATCTACTTTTTCCGGCGATAGAGCCGTGAAATAGTGTTCGGCGGGATTCCCATGTAATAGGCGATGACAATGAGTTGGTTGATCAGAGTCGTTTTCAGGATTCCGAAGTTTTGCCATCGCCGGGACGATGTTAGAACCGGTGCGGATAATGTGATGATTTTTCCTTTTTTTCGTAATCGCCGGATCAGCTCGAAATCTTCCATTATGGAAAAATCGGAAAATCCTCCCGCCTCATGAAAAACTCTGGAAAGCATAAAAATCCCTTGGTCACCGTAAGGCGTTCTCAGGCATCTGGAGCGCCAGTTTGCAATACGCTCAATAAGCCGAAGCCCCAGGGACGGAGCATCGATGCGAAGCTCAAAGGCTCCGGCGGCGATGCCGGGTGGGGCTAAACTGCCGAGGACGAACCGGTCAAAATTTTTCGGCAGTCGTGTATCTGCATGGAGAAAAAGCAGCACATCCCCGGTGGCTTGAGCGGCCCCGGCGTTCATTTGTTTGGATCGCGGCGGCAAAACGTTGATCACCTTTGCTCCGAGTGATTTGGCAATCGACACGGTATGGTCTTGACTTCCGCCATCTGCGACAATGACCTGAATGTTATTTTCATGGCCGACGCTCAGAAGGGTTTCAGCGATGTTGTCGGCTTCATTAAGGGCCGGTATGACCACCGAAATTTTTTTGGGAATGAAATTATGATCGTCGTGAATTTGGGATCGTTCCCAGACCGGCAGATCTTCGGGCTGATCCACATCTTCGAGTTCATCGAGCAGTGAAAAAGTCAATCCAAGATCTTTTGCAATATCCAAGGTTTTATCCAGAACATCACGACGTCCCCAGGTTATTCCGGAAAACAGCGTGTCCATGGCCGATGAAAGAGAAGCGCTTTGTAAGCCGATTAAATAATATCCTCCGTCTTTGGCCGGACCGATGGCCATGTTCTTCTGTTCGAGGGTGTCAAAGGCTGTTTGAATGACCGTGTCTGTTATATCCGGGATATCCGTGCCGATAAGAACCGCCGTATCTGCCCCGGACCCAAAGGCATTCTCAAAGGCACGTTTCATACGCAGTCCCAGATGGCCGATACCCTGGGGCTGGTAATCGAGATCCGGTCCGAGCCAGTTTTTCATCAAATGTTCATTGCCGCCGTCATAACAGATTTCGATGGTTAAGGGGTTTAATGTTGAATATCCCTTTAACTTCGCCAGGGTGTGTTCGGTCATTTTGCGATGGAGATCCGCAGCACCTTTTGCTCCGAGGAGCGGGATGAGCCGGGTCTTGGTTGTTCCTGTTTCCGGATAGCGGGTGAAGACAATCAGCTTTTTTTCCACTTAGCAGTCACTTAGCATTTATTTTCGTGTTTTTTGTGGCAAAACTTATTTCTTTTCGCCACGAAGGCACCAAGACACCAAGAAAGAATAACACAATAAAAATTTTTCGTGCCTTTGTGCCTTGGTGGCAAACATTTTTTGCTTCCAGCTTTTCCGGGATAGATGTATCCCCGGTCGTCGTTCTCCGAATGCGGAGCTTTATTTTTCTTCCCCTTTAATTTTTTTGACAATTTTAGGAATGAACAAAGAGAAGATAAAGAGGCCGATGGAGAGGAAAACCTTAAAGGAAATCAGTTCTCCCCAGTTGCCCGAGGCCCATATTTCTTTAAGGGTGCCGATAAAAAAGGTGAAGATGAACGTGCCGACCATAATGCCCAAGCCGGTTCCTGAAAAATAGTCCCAGAATCGGACTTTGGTCAGCCCCATACCGAAGTTCATGGGCGTAAAGGGAAAATAAACGAGGCGAAGATACAAGACGGTGGCAAATCCGTTACGCTCGATGGCATCGTCATATTTTTTTAGTTTATCTCCGATCAGTGAAGCGGCAAATTCTCTTCCCAGAGTCCGTCCGATAAAGAAGGCGGCGCTTGCCCCCATCATGGCCCCGATCCATACATATAAGAATCCCCAGTAGGCCCCGAAGATGGCGGCTCCAAGGCCTGTCAACAAGGTGCCTGGAAGAAAAAGGCAAACCCCCACAGCATAGATCCCCATATATACCACCGGCGCCCATAAACCGGCGGTTTCAAGAAAACGGCCCAACGCATCGGCCGTAAGATAATTCTTGACCGGTGTAAAACGAATCAAGAAAATGGCTCCGACAATAAAGGCCCCGAAAATAATTGCCTTGAAGATTGCTTTGGATGGTTTTTTTATCGCCATCTTAAAATCCTTACATAAAGTTGCCCCATTGACAAATGAAAAAAAGCGACTCGATTTTCGAATTCCCTGTTTTAGCAGTGAAAGGTGTATTACAGTGGTATTTTCTGGAAGGCGATATGAAAATTGCCACTTCAAGGTTCATATGGCTTTAAAAAAATATATGACGATGGGGCAGTTGCATTGAAATTCATTTAAAATAAATCTACCCAAGGGATATTAGCTAGTTTCCATCCATAAATGGCCTTTTTTGCCCGGCTCTGCGTTCTCCGCGGATTTCCGGCTGCGGCATACAGGAAGTATGCCTCACCGAAAACCCTTGTGCGGCCTTGATCCGGACAAAAGATGCTCATTTATGAATAGGAAACGCACGGTGCCCATTTTACAATTGTGGATGGGCACTAGCTAAAAAGAATCTTGACACCCAAAATGCCGTAAGTCTACAAAAAGGAATATCCGATCCCAGAGCCCCGATCGATCAAAAACGGATCGAACATATGATTGAGCGGGGGAGCCATTGGGATGATCTTCCCTTGTAAAATGAACTTGAGCCCTGATTAATTTGTCAAGGACGTCTCAACCATGAGAATTTTCATAATCATATTTTTAACAGCCGTTCAAATCATATCCTCCTCGCTTTACCTCCGAGCTCAAGATATTATCGATGTCGGCAAATTTTCGACTGCTGAACCGGGTGAAAAGTTTCCCGAAGGATGGCATCCTTTAACATTTAAAAATATTGCGTCCCATACCCGTTATTCTCTGGTAAAAGACGGCGATACGGTGGTCGTCAAAGCCGTCAGCGAAGCATCCGCTTCGGGATTAATCCGTAATCTCAGGATTGATCCCCAAAAGTATCCGATTATAAAGTGGCGCTGGAAGGTGACGAATGTTTACAATAAGAGTGATGTGACACAAAAGGATGGAGATGATTACCCGGCCAGAATCTATATTACATTTGAGTATGATTCCGGCAGAATAGGGTTCTTGGACAAGATAAAATATAATTTGGTCAAACAATTTTATGGTGAATATCCCCCGATCGGTGCGATTAATTACATTTGGGAAAGCAAAGCCCCGATAGGGACCATTGCTCCAAATCCGTATACGGAGCGGAACCAGATGATCGTTGTCGAAAGCGGAAAAAAAGAGCTCGATACTTGGATTGCCGAAGAACGCAATATATTTGACGACTTTGTTGCCGCATTTGGCGAAACACCGCCGATGATATCGGGGATCGGGATCATGACGGATTCGGATAATACCAAAGAGTCCGCCACCGCTTTTTACGGAGACATCCTGCTTAAGCAAAAATAATGGTTTGATTGTGCCGCTCTTTAAAATGTTACCAACGATAAAACGATTTATTAAGAGCAAATCCAAAGTCCCGGACGATACGATTCTATCCATTCCCGATCAGATCGAATCTTGGAGAACAGCCAACCAAAAAATGGTATGGGGCATCCAAGAGGCCGAATTCCATCGGATTGGGACACCGCCCCAATTAACGGACCAAGACCGGCGCGACGGGTTTGTCGGTGTCATTCTTTCCTACGGCTTTGGCCAGGACGGTCACGGCAATGCCGATGCTGTTCTCTCCGGTAAATTGGCCTGGGAATATGTGCGTAAACATCGGAAAATTAAGACATGGCAGTGTGGGGATATTCATTTTGACAGATCCGACCATTTCCGCTTGCGACCGGAAGCGCCGCCCAGACCCAAAGGATACTATTTTTCAAAGATTCAAACCGGTGAAAGATACCAGAATTTGAAGGTGTCTCAGCTTCTAAGGAAACTAGATGACGATACCTGCTGCGGCCCGGAAGGGCTTCAGCTTTTAACCATCACCCATACCCATTTTACGGATAGGATGAATGATCGAAAAATGCCCTTTATGGCATTTGCGGATTACGATGTGGCGCCGCACGGGTTCAATGATTTCTGCGACGCTTTGCAAATGTTCTGCAGTCAGAGCATTCTGGGGCTGGGAATCGGAAATGTGGATCTTAATTATCCCTTCTTTGGTATCCCAACCATTCGTTTTTAAACCGGATTCTGTCTCTGGGGTCGGTCCGAGCTAATATGCTTGGAATAAACATTAAATTTTAATTTTGTAGGGGCATTTAAGGCTTAAAGGCGACCCCATAAATTCGATACTTATGGCAAGGGCAAGCCGATACTACATATCGGACCTGCTTTGATTGACGATAATGATAGGTTAAGCAAAGGTGAATGGGAGCCCCCTTTAACGGGCTGTTACCCAAAATAATTATTCGCTGGCTCTGAAACATTTTTTATACATCTAAGGCTCGCTTTAGGCGATTCCAAAATTCGCCTGATTAAATTGCAAGAACTCGGGCTAACGCCCTCAAACAGCTTGCAATTTTTAGCGCCAGACGCATCATGAATCTTTCTCCAAAATTACTCGATGTCGCTCACAAAAGACTTTTTACGAAACCGGCAAGATTTATAAATAGAAAACCTTTCAATGCGCGCTCAAAGAGATTTTTGTTTGGGCAACATCCCTTTAAGATTTGATACCATTTACACCATTTGCAATTTAAGCGTTTTATGGCATAAAGTTATATTGTTATGAATGAACTGATGCTATTTACGGATGGGAGTGTGAATACTCATTCAAAAATTGGATATGGGGCTTATCTCGCTGTGTCCGAACGCGGACTTTCGGTGGATTCTTTGCGGCGGCGGGTGAAAGTGAGGCGATTTGAGCATACGTCTTCGACGAAACTGGAATTGCAGACGTTATTATGGGCGCTAGGCGATATTCAAGCATTGGGGAATCGGGTAATTGTGTATACGGATTCTCAAAACATCATGGGTTTACAGGAAAGACGGGATCGGTTGGAGCAAAACAATTATCGTTCAAAGAAAAATAAGCGCCTCGAAAATTATGCGCTGTATCAGGAATTTTATAGAATGACCGATCAGTTGGACTGTGAATTTGTTAAAGTGCGTGGACATCAGGTCTCGAATCAAAAAGATGATTTTGAAAGGGTATTTACACTTGTGGATAGAGCTTCAAGAAATGCGCTGCGAGGAGATAATCGGTGACCTGTCGTTTTTCAGCAAATAGATGGACTCAACAGAGATAGTTCCGCCGTCTCTGTGAGTCATCTCTACGTAATCATTAGAGAAAATAATAGCAAACTATAGAATTTTATTGTACTATTCGGCGTTCAATCGAATTTTGCTTACGAACTGTTGATTTGGGTTTAGGTGATTTGTCGAACCATCCACAAATGAATCCCCTTGGAGTGCCCTTTATACCCGGTCCCCTCCTCCGGTCCTCCGGTTCTTGTAGCCTCGATAATACTTAAAAACATTGTCGATATAGTACCGGGTGGACTTGAACGGTGGGATGCCTTTATACTGTCTCACATTTTTACTCCCGGCGTTGTATGCTGCAAGGGCCAATTTAACATTTCCGTCAAATTGATCCATGAGCTGCTTAAAGTACCGGACGCCGCCGCTTATGTTCTGGTGAGGGTTGAAAACATCTTCTATGCCCAGTGCGTCGGCGGTTCCGGGCATCAGCTGCATGAGACCTTTTGCCCCCCTTTTGGAAATCGCCTTGGGATTGTACCCGGACTCCGCCATAATGATCGCCTTTACCAGAGCAGGATCGACTTGGTGACGGCTGGACACCTGAACGATGATGGGATGAAACAACCGTTCCTTTTTATTCATATATCTGGAAAGTGCACCGTAAACACTATGCCCCCCGGCATTTTTATCCGCCAGGTGCCCAGAAATTGAAGACGCTGATATTTCAGAGGCATTTTTTATGATGCGGACATGCCTCTGGCCGCTATGGATTGAGACAAGAGATACGCTCAGAATCATTGCGAAAATAAAGAAAAAACGAATAATTTCAATGGATAATATCTGTATTGTAATTTTTTTGTTCATTTTAGCTTTCTTTTTTTCCGAACTTGTTTTGTCATGAACCCGAATAGCGGACGAAATAGAATGTGATAGAATGCCTTTCATAATATGCAAGATCCGTGCGAGACTATGCGCGTTAAATATAACCATATAAATATTAGGTGGTTATATTAATCTTGGTTCAAGGGCCATCGGGAGGATTCTTGTGATTCATGTGAAATTGTGGCGTGGGTTCCCTAGGATGCTGTGAAAATTTTTACATTTTTTTGGAATCCTTCGAGGAACGATAAAATTTTTATAATTCCAGTGCCCTTGTTTTGGGGGAATTGACTTCAGCCCGGAAGTGAATATTGTTATTTCATAATGCCACATTGTGACAAATCTTATTGGGATTTCCAGTATCCCGTCCCTTGGGGCGTGGAGCTTTCTATTGGCAACGGCAAGAAGATAAATGGGCATTTTCTATCCACTTGAAACCAGGGACTCGACCAAACTGGATATTTTATACCCACTATGTGATTTCAGATGGATTGGAAAGGGGTATACTTTGGCGGCATAAAAAATATATGAATCAATTAATTTCATATTTACAGTATGTTATTGCTATCATGGTTTTGTATCATAATTTTGGCACGCCATTTGCTGATATAGAACATCAAAACAATGATAAAAAAATAGAAATAGAATAAGGAGGTATTCAAAATGAGAAACTTAACAAGTAAATTACTCGTTGTTTTAACGGTCTTTGCCGTTGTGGGTTTTGGGGTGTATGCATTTGCCGATGGCGGAATGGGTTACGGCCAACATCGCGGCGGCTGGGATCATCAAGGCCCGGGCTGGCGCCATGGAGGTTCGGGATGTCCTGGCTACGGAGGACACATGAAAGGTGGCCTGAGTGATGAAGAAAATAAGAAAATGGATCAACAGCGAAATGCATTTCATAAAGCAACCAAAGACTTGAAGCAGAATATTTATCAAAAACAGCTTGAACTTGAAAGTGAGTTTGCCAAGAAGACGCCTGATGCTAAAAAAGCTGCCGGCATACAAAAAGAGATCTCCGATATCCAAGCCCAGATCGATCAAGAACGGGTTAATCATATCATAGAGATGAAAAAGATCGATCCCGACGTAGGCAGAGGATTCAGGGGAACCGGCTTCATGGGATACGATTCTTCCCAGCGACGCCCCTGCTGGCAATAAATCCCCCTTAAATTTCTTCAAACGGAGGTGACGCCTTGCATAAGGCGCCACCTCCAAAAACCTTTGAAAAACGTCCGCTTTCGCCCCACTTCTGAGCCTGCCCCGTGGAATATATCGCCTATTTTTCTGCCCCGAATATTTACTTGTTTTAATATTTATATAATTTTGATATAGGATTCAATCTAAGTAAAATATTTTTAAAGGAGGTAAGGACATGGATAAAAGCGTATCAGAAATTATCGATTTGGCGATTCAGAGGGAAGAGGAGGCCTATGACTTCTATATGGATATCCATAACAAATTGGAAGATCCCAGCGTAAAGGACACCATCGAGTTTATCGCCGGAGAAGAAAAGAAACACAAAGCGTTCCTTGTGGACTATCGTGAAAAAAATTTGGGCCCCGGTGCACTGCGGATGACCGAGGTTGTGGAATACAAAATCGCAGAGTATGTGGAAAAACCCGAAATCAGCACCGAGACAAGCAGACAGGATGTTTATCTGGTGGCCGCCCACCGAGAATCCATGTCCCACAAATTTTACACGGAACTTGCCAATCTTCATGCCGAAGGAGAACTCAAAGCGATGCTCCTGAAAATGGCGAATGAAGAGTTGAAGCACAAGGAAAAGATGGAATATTTGTATGCCAATACGGCCTTTCCCCAGACGGCCGGTGGCTGATTTTTCATGGCATCGACGGATAAAAAAGGGGCATGGAATGCCCCTTTTTTTGTTTACTGCTGTCCTCTGAAGATCCGTGTTCGGCCTCGTCAGCCCATGTCCATGTATTCCATGAGAAATGGGTGATAAGACTAAAAAGTTCAACCGATAAAAGACTGACAGAAATGCTCCAGCCATCTAACTTTACCGCCGTCCTTTTGCTCATTGCCAAAATCCCGACGTTGCCAGAGGACCAGATTGTTTTCTCCCGGGAAAATAGGCCAAGGTCGAAACGGTATCAGGCCGTATTGGCGGATTTTTGACCAGCTGCGTACATACTGTTGACCCCGAAGCTGTTGCCGTTCACCTTTCTAATCCTGATGCCGTGAACAGACTAAAAGATAGTACGATGCATCATTTATTCGCCATTATCCTAATCTTTGTGATATACAGCAAAAAATTAATGTTGAAAATTTTTGGACAATCCGGCGTTTTCTCTTCTCTCTGAACGGCTTTAAAGCAAGATGATGTTTGAAAAACAAAAAAGGGTTTTATGGATTTTTTTTGTATTGGCGTTTTTGTTTTTTGGGTCCTGCAGCATTTTTAAGACAACATACGATGTTACAAAGGGGACGATAGAAACAACCTACAAGATAACAAAATATACCGTAAAAACGACCTATAAGGTAACCAAAGGTGTCGGGAAAACCATCTATCAAATAGGCAAATACACGTTTATCGTGGTCAAAGCGCCATTAACCTGGCCGTTAACCCGCAAAGAGATCGAGTCCATCGATGACCTGCCTCCCAAAGAAGCCATCCGGCAAGGTCGTGTCAAGAAATCGCCCTATGTGGTCAAAGGCAAAAGATATGTGCCCATGTCGGTGGAAGAGGCCGCCAAATACCGTCAAAAGGGGATCGCATCCTGGTACGGGTTCGAGACCTATCACCAGAAAGGCGGGCACATGACCGCCAACGGTGAGGCTTTTGATCCAAAAGGGCTTAATGCCGCGCATAAATATTTACCGCTTCCCACCTATGTTCGCGTGACAAATCTTGAAAATCGTCGAAGCATCATTGTCCGGGTAAACGACCGGGGGCCTTTCGTGGAGGGCCGTATTATCGATTTGAGTGCCGGAGCCGCTAAAAAACTGGGGTTTTATAAAAAAGGGACGTCAAAGGTTCTTGTAGAGGCGATACAGGTTGAGGGTTAGCCCGTGGCCGAACCTCTTTCCGCCACGAGTAATGCTGATAGACAGGCCCCGTGCCCTTCAGGACAGAGGTCTTCACAAATTCGGGTTGGCCGTGTTTTTCGCCTATTGTGTATCTTAAGATATTCTGCTAAAGAGAGACTTGCCGAGTGAACACGGATTTTTTATGAGATAATTCTTATGGTTTCGTAAAAAAAACAATTTTGCATTCCATGGCAAGCATACCCAACGACGTTCGCAAAAGACGCTTTACGAGTTTCGCCAATTTCGGTTTCTTCGAACAGATCAGGATGAGGCGTTCTGTGTCTAAATCTTATAAAAATATAAACATTACCGAACAATTGCGAATTAAATCCTTTTGCGTTCGGATGTGTATCTTTCTGTGCTCTCTATTCCTTTCCGGATGTTCTTATTTCATTTCATCCGCAACCGTCGATATGACCGAAAATCTGTCCCAGGCCATTTTGAACAACAACGATCTGGCAACGGTTGAAGCGGGCGGGCCTGCTTATCTGCTGATGGTGGACAGCCTGCTGTATCGCGATCCGGAAAATGAATCCCTCCTTCGTTCGGCCGCAAACGTCTATACCGCGTATACCGACGTGTTTGTCAAAGATATGGCAAGGGCAAAAAAGCTGACCGACAAAGCACTGGATTATGCATTAAGATCGTTGTGTATACGCAAGCCGGATACGTGTTCATTTCGCCAGGGCAGTTTTCAGGAATTTGAGCATGTTATTGATGCATTGGGCGTAAAAGATGTTCCGAATTTGTTTATCCTGGGATCGGCCTGGTCTGCATGGATTCAGACCCATCGGGAAGATTGGGACGCGGTTGCTGAAATTCCAAGGGTCGAGTCCATTATGGCACGGGTTGTCGAACTGGATGAAGCCTATCAGGATGGCGCTGCCCATTTATATCTCGGGGTTCTGGCGACATTACTTCCACCGGCCCTGGGGGGCAAACCCGATGTGGGGAAACAGCATTTTGAGCGCGCACTGGAAATTTCTAAAGATAAAAATTTGATGGTCAAAGTGTTGTATGCCCGGCATTATGCCCGCCTGGTGTTTGACAGGGAACTGCATGACCGGCTTTTGAACGCGGTGTTAAAGGCGAATCCCGATGTCCCCGGATATACCCTCGGCAATACCCTTGCACAAAAACAGGCCCGGGAACTGCTGAAAAGCAGCGAAGACTATTTCTAATCCAAATATTGAACTTAGGGGCTTCGCCCCAATTGGAATGGTGGAATGCTGGAATAATGGAATAATGGGTTCTGGCATAATGCAATATTGGGTTAATGGTAAAATTTATGTCGACGATAAAATTAAAATGGCTAATATCCTTTTAAAAACCAATCTTCCAATCTTCCAGTATTCCATTATTCCATTTTTGAGGCAAGCGTTCAAGCCTCAAAAAATGTCCTTTTTTTCAATAAGTTGTAGAATTACCGAAACGTTTAAATTTAGTGGATTGTAGATTTTTTCAATTTTGTTACCGCTCGATCAGACTGAAAAATACAAAGAGGTATCCCAAGATGATACGAATTATAATGATGCTGCTTGTTGTTATGCTTGCTGGCCAGGCCCAGGCCATGCGGTTCAAGATCGCCACCCTGTCGCCGGAAGGATCTATCTGGATGGAGAAAATGCGAGACGGTGCGGAGGAATTGGCCCGCAGAACCAATGATCGCATTCAGATAAAATATTATCCAGGAGGCGTAATGGGCGACGACAAGTCGGTGCTGCGCAAGATCCGTATCGGCCAACTCCAGGGCGGTGCTTTTGTCGGAGGAAGTCTGTCCGAGTTTTATCGCGACAATCAGATTTACAGCTTGCCGCTGTTTTTCAGATCTTTCAAGGAGATCGATTATGTCCGTGAACACCTGGACAAACGGATTATGGATGGTTTTGAAAAAGGCGGGTTTGTGACATTCGGCTTCGCCGAGGGCGGCTTTGCCTATGTGATGTCCACGGTACCCATACACACCGTCGAAGAGATGCGCGGGCAAAAAGTATGGATTCCGGACAACGATTCGATGATTCTGGAAGCGGTCAAGGCCTTTGACATCACACCCATCCCGTTGTCCATTGCCGATGTGCGGGCCGGTCTGCAAACCGGTCTGATTAATACCGTAACTACTCCGCCCATAGGTGCTTTGGCGCTGCAATGGCATACCCAGATTAAATACCTGTTGGACGAGCCTTTTCTGTATATTTTTGGTGTGCTGGCTGTGGACCGCGATGCATTCCTTAAAATATCGCCCGACGATCAAAAGATTTTTCGGGAAATCATGGGCCGTGTATTTAAAGAGCTTGACCAACGTAACCGAGAAGACAATATTAAGGCGCTTGAAACGTTGCGCAAACAGGGGATAGAATTTGTCAAACCCTCCCCTGAAGCCCTGAAAAAATGGTGCCAAGACGCATCGGAGGTGCCGAAGCGGCTGGTTGAAACCGATAGGTTATCCCAGGAGATGGTGGATACTCTGGGAAATCTTCTCAAAGAGTATCGCACGAAGGAGTAAAACTCTAATTGAGCCAAAAACCCCGTAAATCTTTTTTAGAGCGCGCACAGATGATCCTTTACCGGGTGGAAGATTCCATTCTGGTGGGGTTGCTGATGTTGATGATCACCCTGGCGGTTCTCCAGATCTTTCTTCGTAATCTGTTTGAAACCGGCATTGTCTGGAGTGATGTTCTGGTGCGTATCCTTGTGCTGTGGGTCGGACTCGCGGGAGCAATGGTGGCCAGCCGAAAGGGAAACCACATCAACATTGATATTATGGAACGGTTTCTGCCGGAACGGGCCAAAATTGTCGTCAATTTTGTCGTGGAACTGTTTACCGCTTTTATTTGTGCGATGGTTGCCTTTTACAGTATTCAGTTTGTACACATGGAGTTTGCCGACGGCGGAATGGCTTTTGCCAAAGTGCCGGTATGGTTATGCGAGGCCATTATTCCCTTTGCCTTTGTGGTTATCGCCATCCGCTATGTTCTATTGTCAATTGTAAACCTCAAAAGAATCGTTAAATTCCGATCGTGATCCCATATATTTCCGCCCTGATACTGATTCTTTTGGCCACCCTGGGGACGCCGCTTTTTGTCGTCATTCTGGCGGTTGCCATGCTCGGGTTTCATTACCAGGGCGTTAATCTGTCCGTCATCGCCATTGAAATTTATCGCATTGCCGACACCCCGGTTCTGCTGGCACTGCCCCTGTTTACATTTGCCGGCTACCTATTGGGGGAGAGCCGGACGTCTCAACGCCTGGTAAGGCTTACCCGGGCCTTTCTGGGATGGATGCCCGGCGGTCTGGCCATCGTCGCCTTTGTTGCCTGCGCGTTTTTTACCGCCTTTACCGGTGCTTCCGGTGTGACCATCGTGGCGCTGGGCGCGCTGCTGTATCCGGCGTTGACAGAGGCCGGGTACAGAGACAAATTCAGCATCGGCCTGGTGACATCGTCGGGCAGTTTGGGGCTGCTGTTGCCGCCTTCACTCCCGCTGATTCTTTACGGGATCATCGCACAGCAGATGGACATCGGCGCCAATGTGGCCATCAGCGATCTGTTTCTTGCCGGGATTCTCCCGGCTTTGCTGATGGTGCTGATGCTCTCGTTTTGGAGCCTGTGGGAAAACCGTCGCAACCCCACGCCTATTAATTCATTTTCAGCAAAAGAAGCCGGTGCGGCCCTGCGCGAGGCTATTTGGGAAATACCGCTGCCGGTGTTTGTTCTGGGGGGTATTTACGGCGGATTTTTTGCCATTTCCGAAGCTGCCGCAGTGACCGCAATGTATGTGCTTGCTGTGGAGGTTTTTATATACAAAGAAATCAAGCTGTCACAGCTTCCTTCAATTATGCGGGAATCCATGGTGATGGTGGGAGGGATCCTTCTTATTCTGGGTGTGGCGCTGGCATCGACCAATTTTTTAATCGATGCCGAAGTGCCCATGCACCTGTTCAATCTGATTCAGGCCCATGTCACCAACAAAATTGTCTTTTTGATTTTGCTGAATATTTTATTGTTGATACTCGGCGCGATTCTGGATATTTTTTCAGCGCTGGTCATTATGATTCCCATCATCCTGCCCGTGGCGGTCAATTACGGGATCGATCCGGTTCATCTGGGCATCATTTTTCTGGCCAACATGCAAATCGGCTACTTCACGCCGCCGGTGGGGATGAACCTATTTATCGCCAGCTACCGCTTCAATAAATCCATCACAGAACTCTACCAAGCAGCCATACCGTTTATGATCGTACTGTTGATAGCGGTGCTGATCATTACGTACTGGCCGGCGTTGAGCCTGGTTTTTCTACATAGATAAGCTATGTTGTAAGCGTTCACAGGTTCACCGTTCAGGGTTACTTAACCTTAACCTCTCAACCTCTGAACTCTGAACCTTTGCCTGTCGGAACGCAGTGGAAATCCCGATATTCGGGGTCCCGGCGGGCAGTTTGTCGGGAAATCCCTGAACCCGAAATAACGAATAATGAATATCGAAATGCCGAACTCCTGACAAATGTAATTGCCTAAATTTTAAATATTAGGACTTGATTATGGCTATAAAATTGGCTATGCTTGGGACGGTTAACTCGGATTTTTTAAAAAAAGGAGCATATATTGGAAAATCAATATTCTATAGCCGAGGCAAAAAACAAACTTCCGTCTATTATACATTCTGTTGAGAAGGGTCCATCTGTTAAGCTGACGCGGCACGGAAAGCCGGTCGCGGTCTTGTTGTCAATTCAAGAATATGAGCGTTTAAGTCTGAAAAAACAAGAATTTTGGCGTGCTTTGAAAATATTTCGCAAGCTCATGGAAAAGGAAAATATCGTAATTTCCAACGCAGATTTCAAGAGGCTAAGAGATTCTTCCCCAGGCCGAGAGGTTGACTGGTTTTGATGAGGTACATCTTGGACACGAATGTTTTATCAGAAGCTGTGAAATCCACGCCTAACAGGCATGTGATGATCATGCTTGAGAAACATCAAGCAGAGATCGCAACAGCTTCACCTGTTTGGCATGAGCTTCAATACGGTTGTCTGCGTCTTCCAGCTTCAAGAAAGCGTGAGATGATTGAATCGTTTCTTGAAGATGTTATTCGACAAAATATGATCATTTTCCCCTATGACGAACGCGCAGCCAAGTGGCATGCCGAAGAACGGGCCAGATTAGCCGCACAAGGACAGATGCCACCTTATGTTGACGGTCAAATTGCGGCCATTGCCAAGGTGAACGCATTGGCTTTGGTTACACGGAATACCGCCGATTTTGAAATTTTTACCGATTTGGAAGTCCAAAATTGGCATAAAGGTGTTTGAATTTTATCTTTTCTTCAACACCCACTCAACCATTAATCATAAATCCAACAAATCTTTTACCCACAGAGTTTTTATGATATATGTGATCGCAAAAAGGATAGAAGATGTCAAAAATACTTAAAAAAGCAAGCACAATGTCCAGGGGTAAAGATCTGTCCCATGATGATATTAGAGATCTGGGAGATGTGTTCCAAAGATATCCGGCGATTCAGGCAGTATATGTATTTGGTTCAACTGGGTTGGGGAAAACGTACCAAGGAAGTGATCTGGATTTGGCGATCGTTTCTCACAGTAAGACCTTGAAGAAGAAAAAAATAGTGCTTTTGACGGATCTTGCGCATCTCGGATTCTGCGATGTTGACCTCGTTTTCCTCGATACCGAGGATATTGTCTTAAAATATGAAGCCGTACGCCAAAACAGGCTCATTTATTCGACCCTCGATTTTGACCGTGGAGGCATGTATTCGAGAATCGTTCGCCAGTATTTGGATTTTGCGCCTTATTTAGAAACGCAGCGAAAGGCATATAAAAGGAGAATCGAACGTGGTTCGACCGGAAGTCATTCGCAAGCGATTGAACAAACTGGATGAATACCTGTCCATATTGTACAATTTGCGTAAATATAGTTTTGATGATTTTACGAGTGACCCTGAACATTATGGCAGCGCCGAACGTTTTTTGCATTTGTCCATTGAGGCGATCCTGGACATGGGCAATCATGTAATCGCCGATTCAGATCTGGGCATCGTTAACTGGTACAGTGATATCCCCGCTATTTTAGAGAAAAACGGATATATTGATTCCGATCTGGAAAAAGAATGGCTTCAGATGATCGGGTTTCGGAATACTCTCGTACACGATTATGTAGAGATTGACCGCCGACATTGTTTACGATGTTCTGCAAAATCATCTTAAGGATTTCGAAGAAATCAAACGGGTGTTCGCCCAATTCTTATAACCTGCCTTTCCTAAATCACACAAACCTGCGACCCCATATTACCATTAATGCTGTGGAGGTCCAATATGCTGAAACCTGATGTTATAAGACTTCGCCATATGATAGATGTTGCTAAAGAAACCAACTCATTCATTCAAAAGAAAGAACAGGCAACCCTAACGCTCACATTTTTTAAAAAAATAGCAGATTAGAATTGTGATTTTGGTTTTAACCGGCTCCATTCAAGAATGATTCATCCTACAAACCCATCATTCCATTAATCCATTATTCCAGTTGGGGCGAAGCCTCTAGAAGCCATTTTAAAACCTTCCGGTGAGTGATTTTTGAGTCTTTTGTCGAAAAGCGCTTAGCGATGCGGCGCGTAAAATTTGTAGCTGTCTGAGGGCGTTAGCCCGAGTTCTACAAATTTAGCACAGCGAGCTTAGCGCTTTACAGAAGGCTCAAGCCAACGAATGGGGGTTTTGAAACAGCTTCTAAGTTCTAATTGTAAAACGCCACGCACAGTACCATTCTTCGGGATGATCATCCGGCGGACATCCAATGCATTCCGTGTGTATCCGGGGGTCGATGGAACGGGCAAAATAAGTATACTCCACAAGCCCTCCGGATTTGCATGGATAATCGTCAAGCCCTTTACGTTTCCTTGCAGATTGGGCGCGGCATTCATTCATTTGTAAGATAAAGCTGTCAGTTTTCTCGTCAACGATGGATTGGGCGTTAACGCGGGCATACAAGCGGAAATTGAGCGCCTTTTTCAGGCCTTGGAGACCGGACTTTTGGGGAAGATTTAAAAAATTTTTTATGGCCCAGGCTTCAAAGGGCGAAAACTGGGCCCAGCAGGAATCGTTGGACCGTTTGGCATCATTCATGCCGCTGGTGAATTCCACCGCCTGAAACCATACACCGTCGTTGGCCAGCCAGTTGGCAGCCACTCCGTCCATAAGTTCAATCAGGGATTCTTTGGGCATGTTCAGCATCGGCTGGGGAATGCTGTTTTTCATTTCAAACCCGAGGGTTTTTGAGAGCCTCCTCATTTGAATGCCAAAACTCCTTTCAGATGCACTTTTTAGGATTTCCAGGGCCTTTTCCGTTCCCATCTGATGTCTGACTTCGTTGAACCAGAAGGCATAATGGATAATGATGCGATGAAACATGTCCAAAACAAGCTTTGCGGTGTGTTCGTGATCCAGGTCTTCTATGGTGTCGATGCTGCTTAAATCCAAATTTTCTTCCTTTAATTAACGTCTCGGAATTTCTACAACTTAATGAAAAAATAGAACATTTTTTGAGGCTTGAACGCTTGCCTCGAATATGGAATAATGGAATAGTGGAATACTGGAAGGTTGGTTTTTAAAAGGATATTAGACATTTTAATTTTATCGTCAACACAAATTTTACCATTAACCCAATATTGCATTATGCCAGAACCCATTATTCCAATTGGGGCGAAGCCCCTAACTTGACTCTTTTAGAATTCCAATCAAGTCACCCTTCGTAGAGCACGGCCAATATGGTCGCTTTTCCTTTTTTGGAAGCGACGAGGTGCGGTGTCGTGGAAAGATAGTAGGCGCTGTCTCCGGGTTCGAGCTCGAAGGTCTCCTCCCCGATATTGAGCACGACAATGCCGTCCAACACGTAGATGAATTCCTCGCCGTCGTGCACGGAAACTTCTTTGTCAGGGTTTTCTTCGAGCTGTACGATCAAAGCTTCCATGTGGCGTCCCTTTACTTCAGGGGCCAGGCTCTTATACGTGTAAACCTGTTTTTGGCCTTTCTTTGCGGTGGATCTCGAAACGACCTTCTGTTCATCCTTTCGAGTTATGGAATAGATTCTGTTGCCGATCCCTGAAATTAACCGGCCGAAAGCACTGTCCAGGGCTTTGGAAAGTCGGATCACTGTCCCGAGCTGGGGTTGAACGATATTATTTTCGATATTGGAAAGTAATTCCACATCGAAGCCGGTCATGTTCGAGAGCTCGTCAAGGGAAATCCCTTTTTCTTCTCTCAAGATTCTGATCCGTTTGCCAATTTCTTCGACGCCGTTACGGGGTTTTTCCGAAATGTCGCCGGTGAGATCTTCAAAAAAATCTACGTTGATGTGGGGTGGTTTTTTCTTGGTTTCCATCTAACGCTCCTAACCCGGGAAAACCGGGGGGTTAAAATGCCTAAAATTCTCTGCTTTCTATGGGTAAATCAAAATCGGGTCTTTTGGATCCGGGTTATAACCGTCCGGTCAATCCTTTGGGTATTCTTCCGGTATGTGCACATTCTGAGCGGAGCCTTCGGCCCAAAATCTTTTCCAGCATAC
This sequence comes from uncultured delta proteobacterium, assembly GCA_963790095.1. Taxonomy (GTDB): domain Bacteria; phylum Desulfobacterota; class Desulfobacteria; order Desulfobacterales; family UBA11574; genus JAAXQD01. The sequence continues at coordinate 114,216 of CAWBNO010000020.1, forward strand.
GGCCTATCCTGAGGACTCTGTCCACATCGACACCGGTATCGATCCCCATTTCATCCATCATGACCACCATATCTTCCGTGGATACAAGGCCCACGATCCCCGGATCTTGATAATAGTATTCTCCGGTGCCGGGAACCGGAACACCGTCTAAAAAATTGGCGGGCTGTCCGCCGGTGCCGCCCAGGGTCGATTCGAAATGCGTGATTCCGGCCTGAAGCGCTGCCAGCACATTGGCAAGCCCCCAACCGCGGGTGACATGGAAATGGGCCACATGTTTGGAGGGATCCGGAATTGCATCGAGAACCATGGAATAATATTCGTACACTTTATTGGGCGGAGCAGATCCGTCATGATCGGCATGCTCGATATCGTCCGCCCCGATGTCAAGCCACCGCTGTGTAAATTCAACGGCTTTTTTCATTTCCGTGGGGCCCTCAATGGGGCAGCCCCAGATGGTGCTCACGGTCCCGCAGACTTTCATTCCTGCATCGTGGGCTTTTGGAATATAGGTTTCACACATCTTCCAGTATTCTTCGAGTGAAAGCCCGGAGTTGGTCCTGTGATGGGATTCGCTGGTGGAGACCATAAACAGTATTCGGTCCGGACCATATCCTTCCTTACGCGCCTGGATCGTTCTCTCCACAGCTTTTTCCCGGATGGTTATGGCGGTAATTTCGACATCTTTCAATAAATGGCCGACTTTCTTACTGGCATGCAGACGCTTTGATAGGTCATCGGCGTCCTTGAACTGGGGCATCACCTTGGGATTACCGAAATTGGTCACTTCCAACCGTTTGAACCCGGCAAGAATAAGCTCTTCGGCCACCCACAGCTTTGCATCGGTTGGAATAAATTTTTCTTCATGCTGGAATCCATCTCTTACCGTAATATCGCCCAATACCACCTTTTTCGGGTATGTCAGTAGTGCCATCTGTAATCTCCTTGGGTATGAATTTTGAATGCGTCTATGTGACAAAATGCTTGCCAATCACGAAAACACGAAATATCGAAAGCACGAAAAAATAATTTTCGTGTTTTCCTGTTTCGTTCTTTCGTGATGAATTAATTTTTGGTTTCAGCATATCCGGTCAAACAGCGATACGCTGAAAAACGAGATCACTTGAATTTTTGTCGAATTCGTTGCTTCATGAAGCTAAGGTCATAATTCAGATTTGATAAAATTTTGACTATATCAGATCAAAACCGAAAGTTGCCAAAAGAAGGGTCGCCGATGGGCTGAAAAAGACTCACCTCGAACGCCATGGCCAGCCAGTTGCGAATTTCAGAGAATTTTAAGACCCGGTCATTCAAAAGACGCCCGCCACAGTAAAAGGGATGGGCTTCCCCGTCGTATTTTTTGATCATCTCCTGGCTGAAGGCTTCTTTTTCCGCTTCGCTCATGGGGGTTTTCTGCTTGTCACGTTTTCGCTCTTCGATGGAAAGCAGAACTCCGGCAGCACTCCGGCCGCTCATGACAGACGTTCTGGCCCTCATTGTGGAGAAGAGAAAATGAGGCTTGTACGCCCTGCCGCACATGCCGTAATTGGCCGCCCCGTTATCCGGTCCGATAACAAGTTGGATGCGTGGTACTTGCGCACATGAAACCGCCCTCACCATGTCCGCACCATATTTGCCGATACCCATATGTTCCGATTCGGATCCCACCATGTAGCCGGGAGAACTCTGAATAAAAAGAAGGGGAATTTTTTCCTGGGAACAGCGGACAATCCATTCGGTGGCCTTTCGTGCGGCTTCAAAAAATATTATGCCGACCCCGTTGGACGCAACAACGCCGATGGGCAATCCTTTTATGCGCATTTTACCGGTTACGATATTGTCCCCGCGCCCGGGCGCATAATCTTTTTTGTATTCAGAAAAAACGCTGTCGTCGGCAATGGCTTCCAGAAATGCACGAACATCGATCCCCTGGTAAGCGGACGCCGGCAGGATTTCATAAACAGACGTTTCCGAAACTTTTGGCGGGGTTTCGGCATAGCGGTGGAGTTTCAAACTTTGGGCGGGCTCCAGCATAAGGATTTCTCTAACACGCGCAATGGCTTCCTCCTGATTGGAACAAAAATGATCTGCGCCGCCTGAAATTTGTGTATGTGTTTTTGCCCCGCCCAAATCCTCTGCAGAAATGGTCTCCCCGGTTGCCATTTTTACCAAAGGGGGACCGCCCAGAAAGCTGTAAGCCAGTTTGTCGATCATCACCGATTCACAGGCCATAAAAACGATGTAGGCACCGCCTGCAGTATTGCCGCCGGTGCTCAGGGTAATCTGTTTAAGGCCCATTGCCGACATTCGAGCCATATTGTAAAACATGGATCCGAAATGCTGGTCATCGGGGAAAACTTCGGCCTGCATGGGGAGGAAAGCGCCGCCGGAATCCGCGATGTAAACGCAATTCAATCCACACCGCTCGGCTATGGCCTGGGCTCTCATATGCTTTTTGAGGGTAATTGGAAAATATGTGCCGGCTTTTACACGGCTGTCGTTGGCTAAAATCATGGACCAGTTGCCGTGAATTTTTCCCAATCCTGTTACAAGGCCGCCGCAGGGAACATCCATAACCCCCGGATAATCCATCCCGAAACCGGCAATACGGCTGAGCTCAAAGAACTCGGTCTCCGGGTCGATGAGTTTTTCAATAAGTTCTCTGACCGGACGTTTGCCCTGTCTAACCAGTCTTTCGACCGCTTTTTCACCCCCGGGCCACATGGCCTGTTTCACCCGTTCTTCGAGTTTTTTTTCTTCATTTTCCCAGAAGGATCTATTGGTCATAAGATTTCCTCTATCTACCTTTGTAAACAGGTTTCCGTTTTTCTTGAAACGCGGCAAGGCCTTCGAGTCGATCCTCTGTTGGAATGGTTACCCAGTATGCATTCGATTCAATACCAAGACCCGTGTGAAGATCGGTTTCAAGACCGTAGTTGATGGCATACTTGGCCTGTTCAATGGCGATGGGCCCGGTTTCACAGATCATGGCGGCCATTTTTTGACATTCCTCCAGGAGCGATTCCGGGTCGCATATTTGATTGACAAGCCCGATCTCAAGGGCTTCCCGGGCGTCCACCCGACGACCGGTAAATATGAGTTCCTTGGCTTTGCCGCGCCCGATAAGTCTTGGAAGTCTTTGTGTGCCGCCGGCCCCCGGAATGATGGCAAGACGGGTTTCCGTAAGACCCATGGAGGCATTCATGGCCGCGATCCGAATGTCGCAGGCAAGGGCAAGTTCCGTTCCGCCGCCGAGGGCGACGCCGTTTATGGCTGCAATTACAGGTTTATTGAGGTATTCGATGGACGTAAAAAGGTTTCTTATGGTGAAAATGAATTCCTTCACCTGGAGTTCGTCAAAGGTGGTTCTTTCTTTCAAATCTGCACCGGCACAAAAGGCCTTCCGGCCGGCCCCCGTAATGATGACCACACGAACGTTGTTATCAAATTTAAGTGCGTCGACCTGCTCTTTAAGAGAATCGAGCAATGCAACACTAAAAGAATTCATCACCTGGGGTCGGTTTAGCGTAAGAACTGCGATGCCATCCTTTTCTTCTGCCAAGAGAACTTTTTCATTCATGAAGACTACCTTCCTTTAAAAATGCCTGAAGTGAAATGCCTAAAATGCCTAAAATGATCTAAAGTGCCTAAAAGTGAAAATGCCTAAAATGCCTATTTGTCCCGTGTTTAACGGGGAAATGATCTAAAGTGCCTAAAGTATAATACATGATTATCTTTTTTTGCCGATTGAGGTGAATATTGCAAGCAATTCGCTGCATTCTTCGTATTCAGGTTTGATTTTTTCCCACGTTAACCATCCTGTCTCTATAATTACCTCCAACTAGTACTGCGTTTCACTGGCCTCACTTTCACAAATCTTGATCTTGTTTTTAAAATCAGCTCGACTTCTGGACCGGTTTGCCTCACGGTAGTTAGCGCCAATAGAGGTTCCAGCTTTGGTAATTTGGTTCCTTACGACCATGCCGTCGGGAGAGTTGGGCAGTGTTATCGATAAGCGAATAATTTGTACTGCAAATTTTCGAGTTCGCTTTTCAAGATTTTTGGCGACCTCTTTGCGTTCCATGCTTTCCCCAATTTTAGGCAATTTAGATCGTTTTAGGCTTTTCAACCTTAGGCATTTGACCCTTAGCACCCGATATAACGAGAGATGACGATCCGCTGGACCTCGGAAGTCCCTTCTCCGATGTCCAGCAGCTTCTGATCCCGATAAAACCTTTCCACATGGTATTCCTTCATCAGCCCATATCCGCCGTGGATCTGGACAGCATGGTTCGCCACCCGTCCCATGAGTTCGGAACAGTATAGCTTGGCCATGGCGGCCTCTTTTTCAAAAGGTCTTCTGTGATCTCTCAGCCAGCAGGCTTTGTACAGGAGATTTCGTGCGCATTCGATTTCAAGGGCACAGTCTGCCAGCTTGAATGCAACCGCCTGGAATTTGCAAATGGGTTGCCCGAACTGGACTCTCTTTTTGGCGTATTTGAGTGCGGCTTCATAAGCGCCCTGGGAACCGCCGAGTCCCATGGCGGCAATGGAGAGCCTGCCTCCGTCCAGGGTCGAAAGCATCTGGTGAAAACCGTCTCCCTTTAGACCCAAAATATTATCTTCGGGGATTCTGACATCATCGAAGAAGAGTTCAGCGGTGTCCGAAGCGCGCCACATCATCTTTTTATGCATGGGATCAGCTTTAAAACCCGGAGTCCCGTGCTCCACCAGAAAGCACGTGTATTCGGGCTTACCGCTGGGCCTTTTCCCGGTAACCGCCTGAACCGTGACGCCCATGCTAAGTTCACTGGCGCCGTTGGTGATGAATATTTTTGATCCATTCAGCACCCATTCATTCCCGTCCTTTACCGCGGTGGTTTTGCTCCCTCCGGCATCGGAACCGGCGGAAGGTTCTGTCAGACCAAAACCCCAGAGGCCTTTGCCAGCACAAAGTTCGGGAAGATATTTTTTCTTTTGTTCCTCCGTACCGAAATAGTATATGGGGCCGATTCCCAGAGAGTTACCGGCGGCAACGGTGGCGGCTTGAGATCCATCGACCCTTGCAATCTCTTCCACAGCAATGATGTAGGAGAGATAATCCAACCCCTGACCGTCATAGTCTTCTGAAACAAACATACCGAAAAGGCCGATTTCCCCCATTTTTCGGGTGAGTTCAGCGGAAAACGCCTCTTTTTCATCGAGTTCAAGAGCCACCGGCGCAATTTCGCTTTGTGCGAATTTCCGGACTTCTTTACGAATCATTTCCTGTTCTTTTGTTAAGTCGAAATCCAATGCCACTCTCCTCGAGACCCCTGCAAAACGCCTCTTTTTTCCAGATTTCTGTGTCAGTCTCGAATTTTAATCCTCGAAATACTCAATGTATGTCTGTGGTTAAAATTTTCGTCTTCCTTGAAATCTAAAAAAAATTTGCATTTTTCAAAGGTCTCTCTTTTTTGGGTCTATTTGGCAAGACTGGACGCTATTTCCCCTGCCATTTCGGTTTCCGTTTTTCCAAAAAAGCGTCGATTCCTTCCCGGGCATCGTCTGTGGCACACAGGGTAGCAAACAATTCATCCATATAGTCAAGGGCTTGATGGTAAGGAATTTCAGACATGGCGTAAACGCCGGCTTTTCCGGTCTGCACCGCCAGAGGACTTTTTTGAGCAAGTTTGGCCGCAAGCTCCATGGTTTGGGCTTCAAGTTCGTCGGGGGGCACGATTTTGTTGATGAGTCCCAGCTGTTCAGCCTCAGCAGCGGAAAGAATATCTCCGGTCAAGATCATTTCAAGGGCTTTTTTTCGGCCCACATGACGCGCCAGAGGAACCGCCGGACCCAGACAGATCAATCCCACGTTGATGGCGGTGGTTCCGAACCGAGCATTTTCGGCAGCCACTGCCAGATCACAGGCAAAGACAAGACCTGCACCGTTGGCCACTGCAGCGCCTTTGACCGAAGCGATCACCGGCTTTTTCATTCGAGGGATGGTATGGTAGAATTCATCCATTAAATTTAGAAACTCCCGGAGTTCTTTGGGGCTTTTCCCCTGGAACTCCGGAAGAGAGATGCCGGTTGAAAAATGTTTGCCTGCAGCTCGTATCACCAGCACACGCACTTCGTCGTCTTGATCTAAAGCCCGAAGGGCGTCATTCAAAGCTCTGGCAAAGGGAACATTAAAGGTGTTCATGTCTTCGGGCCGGTTCAGCGTAATCAGTCCGATCATATCTTGCTTGTCGACTAAAATGGGGGTTTTTTCCATGACACGCTCCTTTTTTGAAAACGAAATGTTGATAAATTTGTAAAAAGTGAAACGTGAAATGTAAAACGACTACATTTAGTACATTGAGAGGCAATCATTTAGTAAAATGTGAAAGGTGAAAGGTAAAGGTTAAGACAAATCAATCAAGTTTTCTGAAATAGCCGTTTTTCACGTTTGACTTTCTACGAGATCATCTCTTTTAACTTTTCACGTTCAACCTTTTATTTTTTACGGAACTAAAAAAGCGGCGGTTGGCAAACGTAAATTTTTGAAGGGTATCATAGCATAAACGTCGGCCGGTTTAAATTGTTATTCGAAAAGATCGATATTTTTGCCAGGTTTTATGAGCGAGCGCTCAGTCACAAGGTGATGGTCATTTGTACCCTCGGATGGCAGATTTGTCAATATCTTTCTTATCTCCTGATTTATATGGGATTATCAGGAGCAAGGGTTTTTTGTTTCGTGGAAAAATATTGACATGAAAAACTGGAACATGGTATGAATTATGAACGAGCGCTCGGTCAGAATGAGGGCCATATTCGATACATAACTTGATAATATAGAAATTTCTTTTTTTTGGCCACAGACCCGCCTGCCACGCAAGGCGCGAGCGGGCAGATGAACCCAGATTATCAAGATTCTTAAAATAAAAAAAATACTATTATCTGTGAATATTTTCGAAAATCTGTGTCCTATTTAACTTGAACAAATTTTTAGGATTATAGCAGAACAAATGCGTGCCACAAAAGGAATTCCCACTCAGATAAAAAATCCTGATCTTGTGGAGCAGCGGCATCTCCAGATTGTTGATGCTGCGGTTCAGCTTTTCATCAACCAGGGATTTCACAAAACCACCACACGTCAGATCGCCAGTGCCGCCGGCCTTTCCATCGGTTCGTTGTATGAATATGTCGCTTCCAAAGAGGATATCCTGTATTTGGTTTGCGATGCAATCCATGCAGAGGTCGAGCGGGGTGTGTCGGAAGCAATGGAAAGAGCGGCAGGAGGCCGAAAGTCCCTGGCTGAAGCCATCCGTGAGTATTTTTTGGTCTGCAATCGGATGAGTGATCATATTCTGCTTATCTATCAGGAAACCCAATCCCTTCCACCCCAATGGCGCAAAAAAGTACTGGAAAACGAAGTCCGCATCACCGGTATTTTTATGGGAGTTCTTGAGGGCCTGGTTTCGTCGGGAGATTTGCCCCATTTGAGTGATCGATCCATGGAACTGATGGCTCACAATATTTCCGTTCTCGGCCACATGTGGACGTTTCGACGATGGTTCCTTGCACGCCACTACAGCATCGAGGATTATATTAAGTTCCAGACCGAATTTATTCTTGGGATAGTCTAAATAACGTCTCGGAAATTCTACAATTAGTTGAAAATAAAGGTATTTTTTAGGCTTATACTTTTAACTCGGACATGAAATAATGGAATGATGGAATAATGGAATGATGATTTAAAGAAGATGACATTCCTCTTTTCAATTCCCGTAGATAGGAATTTTACAATAACCCAACTTTTCATTTTCCCAGAACCCAGTATTCCAACATTCCAAATTGTGAGCGAAGCCTTGCTTTATATTGAAAAACCTCGTGGATAAGAGTTCGTAATGAAACAGTCTCTAACCGGTTTGCTTTAAACTAACACCTTCAATTCAATGAGGAGGGGGGATGAATGTAGATGTTGAAGTTTATAAGCCCAAACACCATATTCGGGTCGTTACCGCAACATCTCTTTTTGACGGTCACGACGCGTCCATTAATATTGTACGCCGAATACTCCAGGATGCCGCCGTTGAGGTCATTCATCTGGGACACAACCGCTCTGTTCATGAAATTGTCGATGCTGCGATACAGGAAGATGTTCAAGGCATTGCGGTGTCCAGCTACCAGGGTGGGCATGTGGAATTTTTCAAATATATTGTCGATCTTTTGAAAGAGGAAGGGGTCCCGCATATCAAGGTTTTCGGGGGTGGCGGGGGGGTTATCATTCCGGATGAGATTGCAGCGTTGGAAGCCTATGGGGTAACCAAGATATATTCTCCCGAAGATGGCGCCAAAATGGGGCTGCAGGGGATGATCAACCATATGGTCGAACATATGGATTTTTCTACGACCCAGGGGAAGGATTTTAACATTGCCGGTCTTTTTCCGGACGACAGATACAAGGTTGCCAACCTGATTACCGCTGTTGAACTGGCCAAAGCAGAGGAAGACGGACATCTCGCCAAACTCAGAACCGAAATTTTTAAAAAAATTGGCAACCGAAAAATACCGGTTATCGGCATTACCGGGACCGGTGGCTCCGGAAAATCGTCCCTTACGGACGAGCTGATTCTGAGAATCCTCCACGACCTCACGGACATTAAACTGGCAATTATCAGCAGCGACCCTTCCCGGCGCAAAACCGGCGGCGCCCTATTGGGGGACAGAATCCGGATGAATGCCATCGAGAATCCAAGGGTTTACATGCGAAGTCTGGCAACCCGACGATCACATACAGAAATTCCCCATGCCTTGGCTGAATCCATAGATGTTGTTAAGGCGGCAGGCTTTGACCTGGTGATTGTAGAAACGGCCGGTATCGGGCAGGGAGATTCGGGTATTATCGACCTAGTCGATTTGTCGATTTATGTGATGACCAGTGAATTCGGCGCCGCCACCCAGCTCGAAAAGATAGACATGCTCGATTTTGCAGATCTTGTGGTCATAAACAAATATGAAAAGCGAGGCGGTGAGGATGCGGTCCGGGACGTCCGCAAACAGGTGCAGCGAAACCGCAAGGCATGGGACCAGTCACCCGAGGAAATGCCCGTCTTCGGGACCATTGCCTCAAAGTTCAACGATGACGGGGTTACGGCCCTGTACCATGGGATTATGGATACTCTGGGGGAAAAAACAGGGATTGTTTTTGACTCGAATCTGCCGAGAACCCAAACGCGGATTTCGACATCCAAAACCATCATTATTCCTCCGGAACGCACCCGTTATCTTGCTGAAATAGCGGATACTGTCAGAAGCTATCATCGGGAGACACACGGGCAGGCAGATGCTGTTCGGAAAATCTGGCACCTCAAAGAGACTGAAGAAATCCTGACCAATGATAACCTTACAGGCGATGCATCAGAAGTTTTAAATCGGCTCAAGGCCGAAATTGCTAAGGCCGAAGACGGGCTGTACCCCGAGACGACCCGTCTGCTTGACGATTGGGAAGAGATTAAAGAAACATATACCCAAGACGAACTTGTCTACCGTGTGCGAAGCCGTGAAATAAGGGTTCCCCTTTACCATGAATCGCTGTCGCGTACTCCCATTCCGAAGATCGTTCTCCCCAAATTCAAAGATCCCGGAGAAATTTACACCTGGTTAAGGGAAGAAAATGTCCCCGGCCGGTTTCCGTTCACCGCCGGTGTCTTTCCGCTAAAACGGATGGACGAAGATCCGACCCGAATGTTTGCAGGAGAAGGCGATCCTGCCAGGACCAACCGAAGATTCAAACTGTTGTCTCAAAATTACGAAGCCAAGCGTCTGTCCACGGCGTTTGATTCCGTAACGTTATACGGATACGATCCGGATCGAAGACCCGATATCTACGGAAAAGTTGGGACTTCGGGCGTCAGCATATGCACCTTCGACGATGTCAAAGTTTTATATGATGGTTTTAATCTGTGCGCGCCCAGCACATCGGTTTCCATGACCATCAACGGCCCTGCACCCATCATGCTTGCCATGTTTTTAAATACGGCCATCGATCAGCAGATGGAGGCGTTCCGCCGGGACAAAGGAAGGGCGCCGTCGGAAAAAGAATACAACGAGATTCGTTCCAAGACCCTGTCCAATGTTCGCGGTACGGTTCAGGCGGACATTCTAAAAGAGGACCAGGGTCAAAACACCTGTATCTTTTCCATAGAATTTGCCCTGAAAATGATGGGAGATATCCAGGAATATTTTATAAAAAATGATGTTCGCAATTTCTATTCGGTTTCCATTTCCGGATACCACATTGCCGAGGCCGGCGCCAATCCGATTACGCAACTGGCCCTCACCCTGGCCAACGGTTTTACCTATGTGGAATATTATCTGTCCCGGGGCATGCCCATCGACAGTTTTGCCCCCAATTTGTCGTTTTTCTTTTCCAATGGCATGGATCCGGAATATACGGTGATTGGAAGGGTGGCGCGGCGCATCTGGTCCATCGCCATCCAAAATAAATACGGCGGGTCGGCCCGGTCCCAAATGATGAAATATCATGTGCAGACATCCGGCCGCTCCCTGCACAGTCAGGATATCCAGTTTAACGATATCCGGACGACCCTTCAGGCACTCTGTGCGATTTATGACAACTGCAACAGTCTCCACACCAACGCCTTCGATGAAGCCATTACGACTCCCAGCAACGAATCGGTCCGGCGTGCACTGGCCATTCAGCTCATCATCAACCGGGAGTGGGGCCTCGCCAAGAATGAAAATATGAACCAGGGCAGCTTTGTGGTGGAGGAACTGACACGGCTGGTGGAAGAAGCGGTTCTTTTGGAATTCGACAGGATTGCCGAACGCGGCGGCGTACTCGGCGCCATGGAAACCGGCTACCAGCGAAGCAAGATTCAGGAGGAATCCATCTATTATGAGAATCTAAAACATACCGGCGAATTGCCCATCGTCGGTGTCAATACGTTCCGGGACCCTGACACCGATCTGGAACAGTTGTCTGAATGCGTTGAACTGTCCAGGGCCACTGAAGCTGAAAAAGAATCACAACTCAATCGACTGGGCGAGTTCAAAAAACTGAATGAAAAAGAGGCCCCGAAAATGCTGGAGCGCCTCCAGAAAACCGTCCTGTCCGGAGATAATATCTTTGCCGAACTTATGGAGACCGTTAAGGTATGCACGCTGGGGCAGATTACCCAGGCATTGTATGATGTGGGGGGGAAATATCGCCGGAATATGTAACAGAACTGCCCAAAGTGGAAATGCCTAAAATGTCTAAAGTTGAAGTAGGCGTTCACTGGGTTCAGAGGTTCAGGGTTGAGGGGTACAGAGGTTGAGGGGTACAGAGGTTCAAGGATTCAAGGGTTCAAAGGTTCAGGGGTTCACAAGGTTCCATTCTTGTCCCCGGACTGCATTTGGGATGTGTATTTACGAGAAAAGCGTCAGTTTCGTTAGTCCTAATCCAAAATTTGAAGTTAAATGCGCAATTACTTGGGAAAATGAACATTTGAGACGAGGACTTCGGATCTTCATGCCTTCTTTGTCCTTAACCCTGAACGTTGAACCCCTGAACCTGTGAACGGTTCAAGTTGAAATGCCTAAAATGATCTAAAATGCCTAAAATTGGGTAACGCATTGAACGTAAACATAGAAAAGGAAATATTTATTATGAAAGAAGCAGTCATTGTGAGTGCAGCGAGAACGCCGCTGGGGAATTTTAATGGTTCTTTTGGGAGTATGGGCGCCAACGACCTTGGGGCTGTAGTGATTGAAGCGGCGGTTCAACGTGCCGGAATAAAAAAAGATCAGGTTGATGAAGTGATAATGGGAATGGTTCTCCCGTGCGGCTATGGCCAAAATCCTGCCAAACAGGCAGCTGTCAAGGCCGATATGCCCTATGAAGTTGAATGTATCACGGTAAACAAGGTCTGCGGTTCCGCCTTAAAGGCGGTCATGCTGGCGGCCCAGGCTATCCAAGTCGGAGATGCGGATGTGGTGGTCGCCGGGGGGATGGAAAACATGAGCATGGCCCCCTATTATCTTGAAAAAGGCCGTTTTGGCTATCGTATGGGACCGGGCAAGATCGAAGACCACATGGTTCATGACGGGCTCTGGGATATTGTCAACGATTTTCACATGGGAATTTCAAACGAACTGTGTTCGGAACGGTATAACGTCAGCCGTGAAGACCAGGATCGTTATGCGGCCGAATCCTATCGTCGATCCCTTGAAGCCATCCGGGCAGGACGGTTCAAAAATGAAATTGTTCCTGTTGAAATTCCCCAGCGAAAAGGTGATCCTGTCATTTTTGATGAGGATGAATGCCCCCGTGAGACGACGTATGAAAACTTGTCAAAAATGAAGCCTGCATTTAAAAAGGATGGGAAAGGGACTGCCGGAAACGCGTCCATCATCAGCGACGGTGCTGCAGCGGTGGTGGTCATGTCCAAAGACAAAGCAGAAGAATTGGGCTGTGAGATTATGGCGACCATCGGTGCCCAGGCATCGTATGGTATTGACCTGAAATATATTCTTGTGGCACCGATTTTGGCCATTCCCAAATGTTTGAAAAAAGAAGGAATTGCCATAGAGGATGTCGATCTTTTCGAGATTAACGAAGCTTTCAGCGGCTCGACGGTGGCGGTGCTGAAGACGCTTAAACTGGATCCTTCCAAGGTCAATGTGAACGGCGGAAGCGTTTCGTTGGGACATCCCATCGGCGCCAGCGGATGCCGGGTGCTGGTGACCCTTTTATACGAAATGATCCGCCGGGACAAAAATGTCGGGGTTGCTTCGCTGTGTCTGGGCGGCGGGGAGGCGGTTGCCCTGGTGGTAAAAAGATAAGGTTGGCGTTCAGGGGTTCAAAGGTTCAGGGGTTCAAGGTTCTATTCTTGTCCCCGGACTGTATTTGGGATGCGTATTTCCGAGAAAAACGTCAGCTTCGTCAGTCCCAATCCGAAATTTGAAAGCTAAATTGGCAATTACTTGGGAAAATGAACATTTGTAACGAGGACTTTGGATCTTTATGCTTTCTTTGTCCTTAACCCTGAACGTTGAACCCTGAACCTGGAACGGTTACAATATAAGGAGACGACTATGGACGTTAAAACATTCGGCGTTGTGGGCGCGGGTCAGATGGGGAACGGCATCGCTCAAGTTGCCGCCATGAGCGGCCTCGAGGTGATCATGAGCGACATCGCCTCTGAATTTGTTGAACGGGGCCTTGAAACCATCCGGAAGAATCTGCAGCGGGGTGTTGAAAAAGGGAAAATGACCGCTGAAACGATGAATGAAGTTCTGGAAAAAATCACCGGCAGCGTTGACATCGAGGATATGGCATCTGCCGATTTTGTGGTGGAGGCCGCCACCGAGCATGAACCGATAAAGTTCCAAATATTCGAAGATCTGGATCGAATCTGTGCAGCGCATGTGATTCTGGCGACAAATACATCGTCTATTCCCATCGGAAGGGTTGCAGCCCGTACCAAACGGCCGGATAAAATTATCGGGATGCATTTCATGAATCCGGTCCCGGTGATGAAGCTGATCGAGGTAATCCGGGGACTGGCAACATCGGAGGATACGTTTAAAACAACCTGGGACCTGGCTGTCCAGTTCGGCAAAACACCGGCCGAAGCAAACGATTATCCCGGCTTTATCGCCAACCGGATCCTCATGCCCATGATCAACGAGGCGGTTTATTGTCTGTACCAGAACGTTGGATCCCGGGAAGATATCGACACGGTCATGAAACTGGGGGCGAATCATCCCATGGGTCCCCTGGCATTGGCGGATCTCATCGGCCTGGATACCTGTCTTGCAATTATGGAGACCCTTTTCGATGGATTTAAAGATTCAAAATACCGCCCGTGTCCGCTGCTTCGAAAATATGTGGAGGCCGGATGGCTGGGCAGAAAGACAGGTCGGGGATTCTATGAATACCCATAAGGAGGCATTATGGCGAAGAAGAAGGCCGAGGCGTTGGCCCCGGTGGGGAAGAAGATAAAGAAGGAGCGATTGAAGAAAAAAATGACCCTTGACCGTGTGGCCAATGAAACCGGTTTTTCCATCGATTATCTGAAAGCGATCGAGAGCGGCAAAAAGATTCCGCCGGTGGGTGCGTTGTTGCAGATTTCCAAAGCGCTGGAGATCGATTCGGGTTTTTTCCTTAGAGAACAGGAGTCGAGCCTGAAGCGGCGTATCAAGGCCTACACAAAACGCACGGAAAACTATGCCTATACAACCCTGACCCCCGGAGCAGAGAACAAACATTTAAAAGCGTTCAAGGTCTCCATTGAGGGCATGCAGGATCACAAAGGCGTGGGATATCAGCATGAGGGTGAAGAGTTCGTCTATGTGCTGTCCGGAAAAGTCGAAGTGACGGTGGGCGATCATGTCAATACCCTCGATGCCGGGGAATCCCTTCATTTTAACGCGGGGATACGGCATAAATTGACCAATATCGGAGAAGAAAAAGCAGAGATGCTGGTGGTAATCTACGGGCCTTAGCCTTGAGGCTTAAACTATTCTCCGCGGTGTGTGCTGCAGAGATTCGAAATGCAAGGAAATTGTTGTGTTTCATTAAATCGCGTAAACGAAAATGCTAAAAGGAATAATCGATGTCTTTTGCACTGACGGATGAGCAGATAATGATTCAGACCATGGCCAGGGAGTTTTCGAGGAAGGTCGTTGCGCCGACTGCTGCGGAGCGGGATGAGACCAAGGAATTTCCGGCTGAAAATCTTAAGAAGATGGGTGAGCTGGGGCTTATGGGAATGATGGTCCCGTTTGAATACGAAGGGTCGGGAGCCGACACGGTAAGTTATGTTCTGGCCCTTTCCGAAATTGCCTATTCCTGTGCTTCAACGGCAGTGGTGATGTCGGTTCACAACTCCATTGTCTGTGAAAGCATCTACCGGTTGGGCACCGAGATGCAGAAGGAAAAATTTCTAAAACCCCTTTCTAGGGAGATATCATCGGCGCCTTTGCCATGACCGAACCCCATGCCGGCTCGGATCCTGTCCGGCAGTCGACCACCGCTGTCCGAAAAGGTGATGCGTACATTATAAACGGCACCAAACGGTTTATCACATCCGGAAGGAATGCCGGATTGGTCATTGTTACGGCCATCACCGATGAAGCACAGCGTCACCACGGTATCAGTGCATTTATCGTCGAGAAAGACACCCTCGGATTAATTGTGGGAAATGAGGAAGATAAAATGGGTCTCCGTGCATCCGATACCACGGATCTGATCTTTAACGATTGCATCGTCCCTGCTGAAAACAGATTGGGAAACGAGGGAGACGGTTTTAAAATCGCCATGAAAGCTCTGGACGGCGGGCGCATCGGTATTGCGGCCCAGTCGGTGGGGGTGGCCCAGGCGGCATTCGATGCTGCCGTAAAGTATGCAAAAAAAAGAGAGCAGTTCGGCCAGCCGATTTCCAAATTTCAGGGTCTGCGCTGGATGATTGCGGATATGGCTACAGAAATAGAAGCGGCACGTCAGTTGATGCTTTCAGCCGCCGCCATGAAAGACAGGGGGAAAAATTTATCGCACAGGCGTCCATGGCCAAGCTCTTTGCCTCTGAAATGGTCAACCGGGTGACTGCAAAAGCGCTGCAGATACATGGCGGGTATGGATTTATTAAAGACTATCCGGTTGAACGTTTTTACAGGGATGCCCGGGTTTTTACGATTTATGAAGGTACTTCGGAAATTCAGAGGGTGGTCATTTCCAACCACATATTAAAGGATAAGCGTCGTCCCTCACATGGGTCGTGAAAAATCGGGTTTCTATTCTTTGAAAATTTTGGCCGCCAGATCGATATCTTCCGGACAAAACACAAAAAGGCATTTTTCATCGGTTGACGAAACCGTTCCGTACACATAGTTGATGTTGATGCCTTCTTTTCCAAACTTATTTGCCACGGTTGCAAGTGAACCCGGTTTGTTTTCAAGTTCTAGGGTCATCACCGGCATAATGTCGAAAAGGTAATCATTTTTTGACAACAGATCGATGGCCTTGTCCGTCTGATCAACAATCATCCGTATCAGAGCGAATTGGGCCGAGTCCTTCCGCATGGAATTGTAGCTGGCAACCGAAGCGATCCGCTTTATGGATTTCCCCCGGGCTTCAAAAAGATTCTGCACATAACTCGATGCGTCTTGTATGGTGAGGGCATCGATGTTGATGGCTTCTTTTGAAAACAGTGACGTCAGTTTTCCAAGTTCTCCGGGAACGTTTTTCAAAAACAGTGATATTTCAGTCCTGACCATGGTTGACTCCTGCTTTTTTGCATTTTTAAAAAATAATATAACCGTTTCAAAAAACTTAGACAAGCAAAATAAAATTTTAAGTCAACAAGCATTAATTTTTTGTAGGTGTTTACGGGTTCAAAGGTTCAGGGGTTCAAGGTTCCTTCTTGTACCCTGACTGCATTTGGGATGCGTATCCACGAGAAAAGCGTCATTTTCGTCAATCCTAATCCGAAATTTGAAGCTAAATTGGCAATTACTTGGGAAAATGAACATTTGTAACGAGGACTTCGGATCTTCATGCCTTCTTTGTCCTTAACTTTGAACGCTTAACCCTGAACCTGTGAACGTTTACAATTATTTTATTCGAGGATTCCTACAGAGAAGGCCAGGATGAATTGCCCGGCGTAATAAAGTGGCAGGCCGACGAGTCGATTGAAAAATTCCTTTTTTAAAAATCGATCCCGGGCCACAAACACGTCGGAAACATAGAAAAGCAACGCACCGATAAAAATCATTAAGCGTCCCGATAACGTCAGGCGTGAATTGTCTAAAACCGACCATGCTCCGGAAAGCATCACGGTGATGACGATGCAGTAAAGCATCACCGGTGTTTTCATTGTCCCCAGGTGGGGTTTGAGCCAGAAATAGATCCTGCTGCTGATACAAAGAACGATGATAGATCCCCCCCATGTCCACGCACCGGGATGGGCCACATGGAAAAAACCGAATATATAAGAAACATGCCCCAGCAAAAAAGATATCAGACCCCAAAGAAACATTTTTTCCTGCTGAAAGGCCAGGCAGACATCTCCAACAAGGCATAACAGCAACCCCGAAAGGAGAAAATGATAATAATGGATAATCGGGTGGGGTTGCACGAGAACTGCAAGAATAAAAAGCGATGATAGGAGAGTTTTGGCCGGCAGCAGACCGTTTATATTTCGGCTGTTTTCGTAGTGAATCAATACCGCCAGCAGGATTATGGCCGTAAGGACGATCAGAAGATTGAGCATTTTTTTTCGATAAAATTAGGAGTTACGGGATTCCTTTTGATTCAGACAATTGATCAAAAATTTTTGCCACACGGCGAAATATTCGTTTCCACCCACCAGATAGGTATCATTGTGGTCTGCGCCCGGGATTTCATAAAAATCCTTGGGAGACGGCGCTTTCTCAAACAGACGACGGGCCATGGAAATCGGAATGGTCTGATCCAATTGCCCATGGACGAACAAAAGGGGTGATTTTATATTTTCGACCAAAGATAGACTGTCATACTTGACGGACGATGTCGGGTGGGGTGCAAAGAAAGGAAAATAGCGTTCCATCATATCGTCCGTGGACGTGAAGGCGGCTTCCAGAATGGCCCCCAGACAGTCTTCTCTGCTGGCGATATCGACGGCCAGGGCGGTTCCCAGGGACCGACCGAACAGCAATATTGATGAGGCCTTAAAGCCCTTGTCTCGGGTTAGATATTGAAATGCTCCGTGGGCGTCCGAGAAAGTCCCGGCTTTCGATATTTCCCCTTGGCTCAGACCGTATTCACGGTAATCGAAAATGAAGATCGGAATCTGAAGGGCATCGTGAAGTTTCTTAAGATTGTGCAGCCGGTGACTGATGTTTCCGGCATTCCCATGAAACCACAGAAGTACTGCACGGGTATCCGGTCCGTTCACGAACCAGCCGTGGAGGCGGGTGCCGTCCTGTGCCGGAAAGAACACATCTTCATAGTCGTCCAATCGGTAATCTTTGGGGGTGGCTTCGATGAAATTGTCCGGGAAAAATACAATACCTTTTTCAGACATAATCTCCATCCTTGAACGATGTTACCCGAATTTTTTACCCGGTGGCGCATGGCCGGAAAGGGGCGTTGCAAAACTCGAGTGATTGAAAGAATTTGGAAAGAAAACGAAATTTACGAAAAAATATCCTTATCTTCCTGATCTGTCAATAAATATGCGTTGAAGGTTTACCCGTGAAAGCCCAAGGACTTCAAAAAACAAGAATCTTTACAAGTTGGAAATATTGTGCGATAACGTCGAAAATTGGTCTTTCTCCCCACATTAAGACAAGTGGATTATCGCTTCTATGCTCCGAGAACTCTCCATCAGAAACTTTGCCATCATCGACGACCTTCAGATATCCTTTTCAGAAGGGCTGGCCATCTTGAGTGGTGAAACCGGCGCCGGCAAATCCATCATCATCAATGCCGTCAATCTTCTCCTCGGCAGCCGAGCCACGGCAAAACTCATTCGTGCCGGTTATGAAACCGCAGAACTCGAAGCATTGTTTCAAATCAAAAAACACAGCCCCATCGCGAAAATTATGAAAGACAACGGGTATACTCCTGAAGAGGGGCTGTTGATCAGAAGGATTATTTCCCGAAAGGACCGGCACCGGATTTATATCAATGGACGTCTTACCACCATTGGGATACTGAATCTTATCACCGAAAATCTGGCCAGCATATCCGGGCAGCACGCGCATCAGGGATTGTTAAAGGAAGACCAGCAACTGGCAATCATCGATCAATTTGGCGGGTTGACGCCTGTGCGTGAGAAAGTATCCGGGTGTTTTTATGAAATCCTTCCGCTGATTCGGAAATTGAATGACCTGAAGCATAAAAGAGACCGGGAGGCGGAACACATACAGCTGCTCGAATTCCAGCAAAAAGAGATCCGGCAAACATCGATAACACCCGGAGAAGATGCCGCCCTGGAACAGGAACGGACACGCCTGAAAAACAGCGGGGCACTTTTCCAGGCGGTCCAGGGAAGCATCGAAATGCTTTATGATTCACAGGGCGCTGCTGTTGAAGGCCTTTTGGCTGTGAAGAAAGATCTTGAAAAGGCTTCGACCATTGATCCCGTGCTTGGGCCAAAGGCGGAGCGTATCGCTGAAGCTGCTTTTCATCTTGAAGATGTAGCGGATGAACTTAGAACATATTTGAAAAACATACAGATGGACGAAAGCCGTCTGGACACGGTTGAAGCACGACTTGACACCCTCGTTAAGCTGAAGCGTAAATACGGAAACTCCTTGGAGGCGGTGCTTTTGCGTCTTGAATCCATCGATCATGAGCTTTCGAAAATGGGAAATTTATCCGAGGAGATCGCCGACACTGAAAAAAAACTTTTTGAACTGCATGGGAGATTGACCGAACTGACCCATAAACTCTCTATGAATAGAAAAGAAACAGCAAAAACACTGGCTCAAAAAGTAGAAAAAGAACTGACCTCCCTTAAAATGCCTCACACAAAATTTGACATATCGTTTCGAACCCTGCCGGCAGATAAAGGTGCTGATCCGTATCTTACCATCAAAGGACAAGCTGTCTTTGAAACCGGGATCGACCAGGCAACCTTCCGGATTGCCCCGAATGTGGGGGAACCGCTGAAACCCCTTTCCAGCATTGTTTCAGGTGGCGAACTGTCGAGAGTGGTGCTTGCTTTAAAAGCCATACTGGCTGAAACGGAAGCGGTGGAAGCTATCGTGTTTGATGAAGTTGATGCGGGAATCGGGGGGAGTGTGGCCGAGGTTGTCGGCAAAAAACTTTCCGCTCTTGCCCGTCATCACCAGGTTATCTGTATCACCCATTTGCCTCAAATTGCCAAATTTGGGGATCATCATTTTAGGATTTCAAAGCAGGTTTCAGATGGAAGAACCCGCACCACCATCGAACGACTCGGTGAAACAGAACGCGTAAAAGAGATCGCCCGGATGCTGGGAGGCGAAAAAATAACCCGCGCCACGCTGGATCATGCCCATGAGATGCTGGGCAAAAGAAACTAGATTTTCGGGAATAATGCCGATTCAGGCATCATAAATTTCCAGGTGACAATTTAATCATATTCGAAGCTCGCCTCAAATTGAATTGTTCCAAAGAACAAAACTGCTTCAAAATTAGAATACCATGACTTTCTACAGCATTCCACCTTTGTTGACGCTGATTTGCTTCTTCGCACTGGGGGCTTTGACGATTTTTCGCGGGGCAAGGACCCGGACTAATTTTCTTTTTTTTACCATCTGCGTACTCGGATCTTTTCTTTACTTTGACATCCTTTTTGCCTTCAATGTCGAATCCGCGGAAACGGCGCTGTTTATCAGTCGTGCGGATCATTTTTTCATTGTCTACCTCTTCCCGGTATATGTCCATTTTTTCCACGCCTATCTCAATATTTCCGGGCGAAAATGGCTGATAAGGGCCTCATATGTCTATTCATTTTTTCTCATGTGCGTTACGCCGACATCCCTTTATATTGCGTCCATGCAAAAACATTATTTTGGTTACTTCGCAAGGGGCGGTCCCCTCTATCCTTTCTTCGGCCTGGCCGGCCTCTTCGTGACCCTGTATGTTTTGATACTGATCCACAGGGCCATACAGCAGGAGCAACGCAGCGCCCACAAGAACAGGCTGAAGTACCTTTTTGCCGGATTTGGGATCATGGGCCTCATGAACGGTCTGAATATCTTTACCATCCAGGGATATTCGGTGTATCCGCCCGGTAATTTAAGTTTTATTCCCCTGATTGTTTTTGCGGTAGGGCTTTTCAAGCACGACTTGCTGGACATGGGGATATTGATCAGAAAAAGCCTTATCTATTCGATTCTGACGGCGTTTTTGACATGTTTGTATGCCCTGCTCATTATTGTGGTCGACACCGTTTTCAAGGGATTTCATCTTTCGAATTCCATGTATTTCCCCATATTCTTTTTTATTCTCATTGCCTTTGTCTTCGGACCGTTAAAGTCGAACGTGCAAAACCTTGTGGATGGTATTTTCTACAAAGGCAAATATGACTATCAGAAAACCATCAAACATGTGAGCCAGATGGTGGTGTCGGTGCTCGATTTTGACGCAATTGCAAAACTTTTGATGGATACGGTGACCGATACGATGCTGGTGGACCATTGCGCACTATTTTTGTCGGGAATCTCCGGGAAAAAATTCGTGAATTTTGCAGTCCGCGGCAAACAGATGAGTTCTGATCAACCGCTTACATGGCGAGAGACCTCCGCCCTGGTGAGATGGATGCAGACACATCGCCAACCGGTTGTGAAAAACAGTTTGAAAAAGCAGACCCGAAAGACCATGTCCCCGGATGTGCTTTCGGATATGGAGGCGTTGAATGCCGAGATAGCGCTTCCCCTGATATTCGAAGAGACGATAAAGGGATTCATTGTGCTGGGTGAAAAACGTTCCGGGGATCTTTTTATTCAGGAAGACGTTGATCTTCTTGAGACACTGTCCAGCCAGAGTGCCCTTGCCATTGAAAACGCCCGTTCCTATAGAGTCATCGATGACCTGAATAAAGATCTTGAAAAAAAGGTTGAGGAAAGGACCCGCGCCCTAAAAGAGGCTCTCTTTGAAAAGGAACGAACCCAAGAGCAGTTGATCCGTTCGGAAAGCCTGGCCGCCATCGGCCAATTGGTTGCGGGTGTTGCCCATGAACTCAACAACCCCCTGACAAGTGCCACCAGTCTGGTCCAGTCCGCCATCGAAGACATGGAACAATGGGATGGAAAAAATCCTCCGGACGAGGACTTGATCGATGATCTTAGGTTTGTCGATGGGGAACTTGTCCGGGCAAGGTTGATTGTTTCAAGTCTTCTGGGACTTTCCAGACAAACCCAGACTTATTTGGAATTGGTGAGCATCAATTCCGTTGTCAAAGATGCTCTACGGATCATGTACAATCAATATAAACATTACGATCTTAAAATCGTTGAAAATTATGCCCCGGAGCTGCCGGATATCCAGGGGAATTTTGCAAATTTGGGCCAGGTGGCGCTGAATATCATCCACAATGCCATCCAGGCGGTGATGGACATGAAGGGGACGGTGTTTCTTTCTACGGACTTTGATACCCATGCAAACCAGGTCGTTTTTTCGTGCAAAGATACCGGGCCCGGGATTCCTGTGTCCATAAGAAAGGATATTTTCAAACCTTTTTTCACCACCAAAGCCGTGGGGGAGGGAACCGGCCTCGGTCTGTATATCTGCCACGAAATTGTCCGAAAACATGGCGGCACATTAAAACTTGAAGACCCTGACGGTCCGGGGGCATTGTTTGAGGTTCGGCTGCCTGCAGCGGGTTAGTGTCCATCCACAAACGGCATCTTTCGGCCCTGGGCGGCGTTTTCGCTCTTTTGAAATCCTCAAAATAGCACGCTATTCTTCCGGTTTCAAAATCGCTCAGACCTTGCCCCGAACCATATCTACCATTTGTGGATGGACACGCGCTAGAACCGGTTTGAAGTTCCTTAGTATTGGTTGTTGAACCTTGACAATTTAGTGAATATGATGGAAAAGATCATTGTCGATGTATATTTTAAAAAAATATAATACAGATTCTATGCTCAAGGATCTAAAGGAGTGTCAAGATGCCAATATATGAATTCAAGTGCTTAAGATGTGAGGAATTTATCGAGCTGCTCGTCATGAATAAGGATGAAGAAATTGAACTCAAATGCCCAAAGTGCGCCAGCAAGGATCTCGAACGGGTTTTGAGCTCCACCAACTTCAGCATGGGCATTGGTTCCGGGACCGGCCAGGGCGCTAAATCCCAGACCAGAACCTGTGGAAGCGGTTCGTGCACCACTTACGAAATACCCGGTCACACACGATAAATGTTTTGCCCGAGATAATTTTATGCTTGTACACGATGATATATTTTTCTGGCAGGGTTGGGGCGGAAAGCTAAAACTCGGTAGCGGGAAATGCAGGCTGCGCATCTATGATCTTAAAAAGGGAGATAAAAAGGGCCTCATGCATTTAAGACCCATTATCGTCGTGGTGTCCGACGTTGAAGACAGTAAAATGTCAGTAAGAAGCTGCAGCAGTCACATCGCCACCCTGGTTTCAAAGGAGTTCAATATCGATCCCCATCGAATGCTTTGGGTGGAGTATTATCCGCAACACCAATATGGGGTGGTTCCGTTACATGATATTCCCGAAAGATTTGATGCCGTTGAATTCGAATGGCACGGGGACAAGGCGATTCAACCCAAATATCGTGAATTAAAAGCACCGCTTCTGGACGAAGTTAAAAAATTGATTTTTGCCTAAAACCGGGCACTTTTAGCCCGGATCTGTATTTTTTAGCGCCAATTTTTACATTCTAAAATTCTTATTCCATATTTGCCATTCATACTGCTCGGGATCATATTCCCGACGCGTATGAAATTTTAGAATTCCTCTTTTTAGGGTAAAGGCAAACTAAAAAGAGGTAACCATGGCTTTCAGCTTGGCGCTCATCATCATTTTGGGGTTAGGGGCGGATTATCTGTTTAAACGACTGCAGTTGCCCGGTCTGATCGGCATGCTCATCGTCGGGGTTCTGGTCGGCCCTTATGTATTGAATTTTATGTCTCCTGAAATGATGAAGGTTTCAGGAGATTTCAGAAAAATAGCCCTGATCGTGATTTTGCTTCGGGCCGGATTTGAACTCCGCCGGGATGCCTTGAGACGGGTGGGACGCGCAGCGGTGATCATGAGCGCCGTGCCGGCTGTTTTTGAAATCGGCGGGGTGATGCTTGTTGCGCCTAAACTGCTAAATATAACCTATCTCGAAGCCGCCATTTTGGGTTCCATCTTGGGAGCGGTCTCTCCGGCTGTCGTTGTTCCCCTGATGATCGACTTTATGGATCGAGGGCGGGGGGCTAAAAAGGGAATCCCCACCCTGATCCTGGGCGCTTCTTCGTTGGACGATGTTTTTGTTATCGTCCTGTTTACCGTATTTTTAGGTATGTACGGTGGAGAGCAGGGCAATATTTTTCTCAAACTGGCTGAGATCCCGATTTCCATCACACTGGGGATTATCGTCGGAATCATTCCCGGATATTTTTTGTACCGTCTTTTTACAAAATATGACTGGCGTCCCCCTAAACGGACCATGATGGTCATGGGGGTGGCCATCGTTCTGACCTGGCTGGAATCAGTTTGTGAAGGGCATGTGCCTGTGGCAAGCCTTCTGGGCGTTATGGCCATCGGGTTTGTCATTTTGGAAAAATCAGAGCCCATCGCACATATTATTTCTCAGAAACTAAAAAAACTATGGATATTTGCAGAGCTTTTGCTCTTTGTTCTGGTGGGGGCCCAGGTGAACATTCATGTGGCCTGGAAAGCGGGACTGGCCGGGGCCTTGGTAATTTTCATCGGTCTTATCTTTAGGAGTGTCGGCACGTATGTGTCGCTCATCGGGACGCCTTTTGATTGGAAAGAAAAACTTATTTTGCGTGGTGGCGTACATTCCCAAAGCAACCGTCCAGGCCGCCATCGGGGCGGTTCCCCTTGCCGCCGGCGTCGCTTCGGGAGAGGTAATTCTGGCTGTCGCGGTTTTGTCCATTCTCCTAACAGCGCCCATTGGGGCCATCGGCATTATGATTTTTGGTGAAAAAGTTCTGGATTACGGTGAACTCTCCATGTACAGGTTTAAAGAGCTGCGGGAAAAGCTGGCGCTTCCCCATGTGGGTGAAAGGGTCAGGAGCAAAGTCTCCGGATCTGTATGGAAGGTGATCGAGCAAAAAGAAGTGTGGCTGAAGAACCCCGCGGAATCAGACGGTTCCGGAGGTGCTTCCAGGTTACTTCCTGCCATTTATTTGCGGTACTGGAGGGAAAGCAAAACCACAGAGGCCGGCAGAGGAAAAACGCTGTCGTATCATTACACCCAGAAAGACGCGTCATTTCAGGATCATTGGGAAATTCTCTTTGACTGGTAGCATCGAAGGCGTCGTAAAAAGTAAAAAGTTAAAGGTGAAAAGTCTATATGTTATGTAATATTGACCCTTACTGTACTAAATGGTGTCGTTTCACTTTTTACCATTTTATCAGTATTGATATTCAAATCTAAAATATAAACCGGACGAGGGGGAGGATATTATGGCATGCAAAGTGATTCAAACAGATCGAGCGCCGGCGGCCATCGGGCCGTATTCTCAGGGGATCGCTGTGGCGCCCTGGCTTTTTGTAAGCGGGCAGCTTGGTATACAACCCGAGACCGGAGAACTGGTCGGTCCTGACTTTGTTCCCCAGGCCAGACAGGCACTGGAGAACCTCCGGCAGGTGGTGCTGGCCGCAGGATGCGATCTGGACCATGTGGTTGCGGTGGATGTTTTTGTTATCGATTTGAACAGGTTTGCCGATTTCAACGAAATATACACCGAATATTTTTCAGGACATCGCCCGGCCAGGGCCGTCGTGGAGGTCCGTGCGCTGCCCAAAGGCGCCTGCATCGAAATCAAGTGCATTGCATGCTACAATCCGGGAACGTCGACCACGTGAGTTTCATGTCCGGTCTTATCCAGAAATCGTTTGATATTATCCCGTGAAATAACCAGGGTGCTGGTGTTTACAAGGGGATGGAACTGAAAAGCGTCTGACGCCCATAAATCGGTATCTATAATGATTTCTATCGCTTGATCCATATCGTTCACGGCCGAAAAAATGGAGACGGATCCGGGGTCCACACCCAGATGTTTTTTCAAGCGTTTCGGAGAGCCAAACCGCAATTTACTGCAGTTAAGAATTTTCGGGAGTGCTTTTAAATCGACCCGTTTTTCACCTCGGACAATAATCAAAAAGTGTTTTAATCCTTTTGTGTCGCGCAAAAAAAGACTTTTTGTTTTTGCCGCCGGCAGTGGCGGAACCAGTCGATTGACGTCCTCCACCGTAAAAACCGGGGGATGATCGTGGCGTTCGTATTCTATCTGGTGATCGTCAAGAAATTTATAAATGTCGGCCATATCACTTTGACTCCTGTTTATTATGATTTTCAATCCCCAGTCCGCTGGTGGGAGTACGGCAGAGATTCCGTTAAAACGAACCATTATTTGAAAAAGCGCTATAGCACAAAACGCCGGTCAATTCATCCAAAAAATGGGAGATGAACCTTTATGAACGAACAACACCCTGAGACCATTATAAAGGAAACTATTACCCTTGCAGAAGCCTGGCAGAATCGTGCCAATAGGTTGTTGACTTCAGAGGAAAAGGGGATCGCCGAGCAAATGATGCGGTTGCTGACCCATCCCATGGACAAAGTGATCCTAACAAAAATGATCGATCAAAGCTTCAGGTCCCATAATCCGGCGCGTGTTGCCGATCAGATCAACAGTCTGCTTAGAAAATATGGTGTGCCCGATTTTTTTTCATCCGTGGACAAGCTGCTGGTACAAATGTTTCTCGGCTTGGGTCGGTATATCCCCAGTCTTTCGATCCCAAAAATGATCGACAAAATGCGCCACGACAGCAGCCGTGCCATTATTCCGGGTGAAGCGGACGAGTTGCATGCACATCTGCAGAAAAGGAAAGAACAAGGGGTTCAGATGAACATCAACCATCTGGGAGAAGCCCTTCTCGGTGAAACCGAAACCCTTCTTCGCCTCGATACATACATTAACGATTTAAAAAATCCCGAGATTGAATGTATTTCCATCAAAATTTCCACCATCTTCTCTCAAATCGAACCCCTGGCGTTCGAGCATACGATCCAAATCCTGAAAGACCGTCTTACCCGGCTTTACCAGGCGGCCATGGATAATGTTTACATCCGAAACGACAAGACCACGGCGCCGAAATTGGTGACCCTCGATATGGAAGAATACCGGGACCAGGAGATTACCGTTACAGCGTTTAAAAGGACCCTGGAGCAAGATGTATTTAAAAATTATGCTGCCGGTATTGCGTTGCAGGCCTATTTGCCGGACGCGTATTCCGTACAGCAAGAACTAACGGCCTGGGCCAAACAACGGGTGGCAAACGGCGGCAGCGCCATTAGAATCCGCATCGTCAAAGGGGCCAACATGGAGATGGAAAAGCTGGAGTCGGCGATCCGAAACTGGCCCCTGGCGCCATATGATAACAAGCTGTCTGTGGATGCCAATTACAAGCGAATGATCGATTTCGGCATGGCCCCGGAGAATATCCATGCGGCTCATTTGGGCATTGCATCCCACAATCTGTTTGAACTGGCCTATGCGTATCAGATGGCCCGGCAAAATCGCGTCACCGATTATTTTTCCTTTGAGATGCTGGAGGGAATGGCCGATCATGTTCGGCGGGCCATTCATGAAATGCCCGGTGATATCATGCTGTACGCTCCGGTTGCCAGCAAAGCGCAGTTCATCAATGCCATTGCCTATCTCATCCGCCGGCTGGATGAAAATACCGATGCGGAGAATTTTCTGCGGTATTCCTTTAATCTCAAAACAGATTCCAAGGCCTGGGAATTTCAGAAAAAACAGTTTGTTGATTCCTACCATTACAAAGAGCGGGCTGGTAAGACGCCGAATCGCATCCAGAATCGGGAACATGAGTCGTTCCCAGAAACAATGGGGACTTTCCACGAAAAGGAATTCAGCAACGAACCGGATACAGACTGGTCGCTGGCTGCAAATCGCAGATGGGCCCAAGCCGTCCGGGGAAGATGGAAAAAATCTTCGTCTGATCCCTTGGAAAAAATTCCCCTGGTGGTGGCCGGTGAGGAAATTTTTGAAAACCGGTCGATCAGAGAATCTATGGATCGTTCTCAGCTGCCGGAAGAAATCCATGTGGCCGCCTATGCCGAGGCTGTTGATGAGGATGTGAACCGGGCCCTGGCAACGGCCAGGGACGATCCGGACGGGTGGCGCTTAAAAACTATGGCCCAACGACATGCTATCTTTTCACAGGTGGCCATGGAAATTCGCAAGGCCCGGGGGGATCTGATCGGTGCTGCGGCGGCCGATACCGGGAAGATTTTCACCGAAGCCGACGCCGAAGTCTCGGAAGCCGTGGACTTTGCCGAATATTATCCTTTTTCCGCAAGGGCCTTTACGGAACTGGAAAATGTTCGATGCCGGGGCAAGGGATTGGGGCTGGTCATTTCTCCATGGAATTTTCCCATCGCGATCCCCTGTGGGGGCATCGTGGCATCACTGGCTGCCGGCAACACGGTGATATTCAAACCGTCATCGGCGGCAGTCCTGACCGCATGGGAGTTGTGCCGATGTTTTTGGAACGGCGGCGTCTCCAAAAATGTTCTGCAGTTCCTGCCGTGTTTCGGCGCGACATCCGGTGCAAAACTCGCTGAACATCCGGATGTGGATTTTATCATTATGACCGGTGGGACCGATACAGGGATGACCATTTTAAAACAAAGACCCGGGGTATTTCTAACGGCGGAAACCGGCGGCAAAAACGCAACCCTCGTTACCGCCATGGCCGATAGAAGCCAGGCGGTCAAACATGTGCTTCACTCGGCCTTTAGCAACTGCGGCCAGAAATGTTCGGCCACGTCATTGCTGATTCTGGAACGGGAAGTGTACGAAGACGAATCGTTTAAAAAACAACTGGTCGATGCGGCCCGCAGCTATGCCGTCGGTCCCTGCTGGGATTTTGAAAACAGAATGGGGCCCCTGATCCAACGGCCGGCAGGGGATTTAAAACGGGGGATGACACAATTGGAGGCCGGTGAATCCTGGGCGTTGAAACCGGAAAATGTTCGGGGAAATCCCTTTTTGTGGACACCTGGCATCAAATGGGGGGTGCGACAGGGAAGTTTTACCCACGTCACGGAGTTTTTCGGCCCCCTCCTGGGTGTGATATGCGCCGAAAATTTGGATCATGGCATTGAGATGGTCAACCAGACCGGTTACGGGTTGACTTCGGGGCTGGAGAGCCTGGACCGCCGGGAACAGGAATACTGGAAAGACCGCATAAAAGCAGGGAATCTGTATATCAATCGAGGAACCACCGGTGCCGTTGTTCTGCGCCAGCCCTTTGGCGGTATGGGCAAATCAGCGCTTGGGGCGGGTGTCAAGGCCGGCGGTCCCAACTACGTCTTTCAATTCATGAATCTTGAAGATATTGGATTCCCTTTGGCAGGTGCGATTCAAAACGATCATCCCTTATTGCGGGTAGTCCAGGAATGGAAGGTGAAACTGGATTGGGGCCAGCTGGGTGAATTCAAGACCGATCTGACCCGGACCATCCGGGCCGTAAAAAGTTATCTTTATCATTGGGAGCAGGAATTCTCCCGGGAAAAGGATTACTTTCATCTGAGGGGTCAGGACAACACCTTCCGATATCTACCGGTGGGTACGGTGGTGGTTCGTGTTCATCCGGACGACGGCCTGTTTGATGTTTTGGCAAGAATCGCCGGGGTAAAGATATCGGGGTGCGAACTTTTGATCAGTCTTCCCCCGGGCTTGAACAACTCGGTCACAGGGTTTCTTTACGGTAAACAGGGCAAACGATTTGTGGGGGATGCCCCGATGATTGATCAAACAGACAAAGATCTTACGGCGATGATAGAAGAGATCCAGCGTATCCGTTATGGGGCACCGGATCGGGTGCCGGATGAAGTATTTCAGGTGGCGGCAGAGACGGGCTTTTTTATTTCCCGAACAAAGGTTTCCATGGAAGGAAGAATAGAACTGTTGCAGTATTTTCAGGAACAAAGTATCTGTTCCAATTATCATCGATACGGCAATCTCGGCGAACGTGCCCTTTGATGAACGAAATGGCGCCA
Organism: uncultured delta proteobacterium; assembly: GCA_963790095.1. Lineage (GTDB taxonomy): Bacteria > Desulfobacterota > Desulfobacteria > Desulfobacterales > UBA11574 > JAAXQD01. Next base: position 143,957 of record CAWBNO010000020.1, read on the forward strand.
AAATGTAAAGGGGCAAACTTTTTTCAAAAGAGGAGATCCTGATGTTCTACAAACACGTTAACAGCGGTTACAAACAGGCCCTGGAAGGGGTACAACTTAAGACGTTGGTATACGGTAATAAGACCCTTTGCACCGAATTCCGGCTGGAAAAGGGAAGCAAGTTGCCCAGACATCGTCATCCCCATGAGCAGACAGGCTACCTGGTATCTGGTGGAATTCGACTTTCAATCGGCAATAAGATATTTGAAGTCTCGCCGGGGGACAGTTGGTGTATACCCAGTGATGTTGAGCATGGTGCGGAAATTCTGATGGATTCGGTGGCCGTAGAAGTCTTTTCACCTGTTCGAGAGGAATATTTGCCGGAGAACCTGGTTTAAAAAGAAATTTTTCTGGGACTTGCCCGACGCCAAAAAGTTTTTGATCTTATCGGCAGGTTACAGGGGGATGGTGGAAATGACCACGGTAAAACTTAAACTTCGAAACGGAGACTTTTCAATTCATCGCCTTGGGGCGTCCGGCGAGAATCCAGATACATTTTCCAAGCTCCTGATGGAATAGTCCACTGATTATGAAACCCAGAAAATGAATATTGGCTCATTTTGTTGAATAAAATTTTAAAACCCGAAGACACCCGTAATTCGCAGCCTTTCAATTCGTAAACCCCAATTTTTATTTGATATCTGTCGATTATCCATTTGAACAATTCTTTTTAATTTTCCTTGACATTTTTCGATACCGCTGATAATGAATGAATATTCATTCATAAACATTTTTCACTTTTTCATGAAATATTCGGGTTGGGGAGGTCCGTTATTCGTACCAAAGAAAAAATAAATGACAAATATGATCGCATCCTTGAAGCAGCGGTCAAAGTATTCGCGGAGCAAGGCTTTTTCCAGTCAACAGTTTCGCAGATTGCCAGGGAAGCCGGGGTCGCCGACGGCACGATCTATCTCTATTTTAAAAACAAAGAGGATATCCTGGTTCAATTTTTCAGCTATAAAACCAGACAGGTTTTTGCTCGCTTCAGAGAGGAAGTTGACAGCGCCGACAATGCCGTTGATAAACTTCGCAATCTTATTCGTCGACATCTCGAGGAATTCCAGAATGACAGGAACATGGCAATCGTCTATCGGGCGGAAACCCATCAGAACAGCCGCCTGGTCGAAGAACAGATAAAAGAAATGTCCAAGATGTATCTTGATATTGTTTCAGAAATTGTCGAACAGGGCCAGGAAGAAGGGGTAATCCGGAGAGATTTATACCTGAGCCTTGTTAAGCGGTTTATACTGGGTGGCATTGATGAGGTCATTAGTACCTGGATCCATGCGGATGGAAAATACGACCTTGTTACCATGGCAGATCCACTGGTAGACCTTTTTATAAGGGGAATCGGTGTATAAATATGTCGGATGTATTTTAATCGCTATTTGTCTCAAGCATATCATGTTGATATAACAACAAAAAGGAGAGATTGGAAAATGGCACAATATATTGCAGATAGAAGGGACGTAGATTTTGTCCTTCACGAACAGATGCAGGTTGAAAATCTGAGCCAACATGAAATGTTTGCCGAGTTTAATAAAAAAACGGTGGATATGATTGTATCCGAAGCTCGAAACCTTGCGGTTAAAGAGATTCTTCCCACCCAAGCATTGGGTGACCGGGAAGGATGCAAGTTTGACAACGGGAAGGTAACGGTTCCCGAGTCTTTTCACCGGGCGTATGAACTCTTAAAAGAAGGTGAATGGGTGGCCATGACCGAAGACCCCGAGTGGGGGGGGCAGGGAATGCCGACCACCGTTGCGTTGGCGGTCAGTGATTATCTCGTGGGTGCAAACTATGGGTTTATGATATATTCGGGGCTGACCCACGGTGCAGGAAAACTCATTGAATCCTTTGGGACCGACCAACAGAAACAGCTCTTTCTCGAAAAGATGTACACCGGTGAATGGACCGGAACAATGCTGCTTACGGAACCTGAAGCAGGTTCGGATGTGGGGGCTCTCACAACGACTGCGGTCAAGAATGACGACGGAACATATTCCATTACCGGAAACAAGATTTTCATTTCCGGAGGGGAACACGATCTGGCCGAAAATATCGTTCATCCTGTTTTGGCCCGTATCGAAGGCGCCCCTGAAGGGACCAAAGGTATTTCACTCTTCCTTGTCCCCAAATTTTGGGTGAACGATGACGGGAGTCTGGGTGAGTTCAATGACGTGGTCTGTACCGGCATCGAAGAAAAAATGGGGATCCATGGCAATTCAACCTGTTCTCTGACCCTTGGCGGCAAGGGCAAATGCAGGGGGACTCTGCTGGGGGATGAGAACAAAGGCATGCGGGCCATGTTTTTGATGATGAATGAAGCGCGTCTCCTGGTAGGCCTCCAGGGTTTCGGTTGTGCCTCGTCAGCTTACATGTATGCTGTTGATTACGCCCGGCAGCGGATACAGGGAAAAAATCTCCTCCAGATACTCGATAAGAATGCACCATCGGTTCCCATCATACAGCATCCGGATGTACGGCGCCAGTTGATGACCATGAAGGTGTATGTTGAAGGGATCCGAAGTCTTCTTTATTATGTCGGATTGTGTGAGGACCGGGTGAAAATTGCCGAAGACATGGAAGAAAAAACCAAATATCAAGGCATCATCGATGTTCTCATACCGATTGCCAAAGGTTATGTCACCGACCGGTGCTTCGAGGTTTGCAGCCACGGTATCCAGGTCTACGGCGGTTACGGTTATATTCAGGAATATCCCATGGAACAACTCCTCAGGGATTGTCGGATAACCATGATCTATGAAGGGACAAACGGGATTCAGGCCATGGATCTTCTGGGAAGAAAGCTGGGATTGAATAAAGGAAAACCGGTCATGGATCTTTTGGGTGAGATTCAAAAAACCATTGCAAAGGCAAAAGAGACCGCTGGACTGGAAGACTTTTCAGCCAGGTTGGAAGGGGCGGTCAATAAGTTGGGTGATGTTGCGCTGCATATGGGAACAACGGCCATGTCGCCCAAAGTGATGACTGCTTTCGCTTTTGCATATCCTTTCATGGAAGTATGCGGTGATGTGATCATGGCCTGGATGCTGCTGTGGCGGGCTGCGATTGCTGCCGAAAAGCTGGAAAAAGGCGCCAAGAAAAAAGATATCCCCTTCTACGAGGGCCAGATTAAAAGTGCCGAATTTTTCCTCTGTACCATCCTGCCGATTACTTTTGGCAAGATAAAAGCCATTCTGGCCACCAACGGCGCGGCTGTGGAGATGGATGAAAAGTCATTTGGCGGATAAATTTTTCAAAGGTTTCGTTACGGTTTATGGGGCGTTCGTTTTATACGTCTCTTTGGTAAGCATCGTACACACCAGGGAGACCATGGAAGCGCCGAGGAGAATAAAAATCAGCATCGAGTAGGCTTCAAGGGGATATCCCCCGGTATCGGACTTGGGATACGCATCTAAGACCCGACCCAAAAGGGGCATAAAGACGGCACCGCCCAGGAAAGGGAAGAGATTGACCAAGCCGGTTGAGGTCCCGGCAATTTCCATGGGAAAAAGCTCTTTAGTAATGGTAAACCCCAATACCACCACCGCTGAAGCACATATGGAAAAAACAAAAAATAGAATATACAGAGCGATTCGTGGAAGGCCGCTGGGGTAAATGCTCAGAAATGCGAGGGTGATGACCAGCACGATGTTGCATAAAATAAATGGTTTTTTTCGACTTTTCATTAACTTGTCCGATAAAAACCCAAGGGGGGGACTTCCGATGATCATGCCCCATGCAATCATGCTGAGAATCGTGCCGGCTTCCGCCCGGGTCATGCCGTAAACATGCATCAGATAAGGTCCGCCCCACAGGGCGCCAAAACCGAAAAATATTCCGCAATCGAAAAAGAACCAAATGGCCACCGGCCAGAAGTATTTTTCGGAAACGACTCGCCGGGCCCCTTCCAGCAGCGGTATCTGCTTTAACGTCCGGGAGGTTTTTCCGCTTTCTTCACCGAATACTTCATCGATGGAAGGCCAGCCCTTATCTTCAGGCCGATTTCTTACAATCAGCCACACCAGCACGACGATGATGAAAGTGCAGCCGCCAATCACTTCAAAAGAGAGGCGCCATCCGAAAACCAGCGTCATCAAAGCAAGCAGCCATGTGGCTGCGAAAACCCCCATTCCGCCGACTGCATTTAGAATACCTGTCATGAACGCAAATTCCTGGGGGCGAAACCATTGGGATAAAATTTTCATTGTGGGGATAAAGACCATGGAAACACCAAGGCCCACCATCACCCTTCCCACAAAGGCCATTTTTATGGTCGGCGCAAGCCCGAAGATAATACTCCCCACGGAAGCGATAATTAAAAAAAATGTTACGGATTTTCTGGGGCCCAATGAATCTGAAAGGAGTCCTGCAGGAAATTGCATGAAGGCATAGCAATAAAAGTATGTTGATCCCAGCAGTCCCATTACACTGGCGGTTGTCTGAAAGTCTTTTATCAGGTCGTTCGCCACTACGGACAGGGAGAGGCGGTGGAAATAAACAAAAAAATAGGCCAGGGCAAGTACTAAAAAAACCAGCCACCTAAAGCGCAGTATCTTTCCGGCAATGTCTTTGGTCATCCCTTCTCCACAGGTAGTGCTTTGACCTTTTAAAAACTGGATTGTCTACATGCAACAACTTTTTAAGAGGCTGGGATAAGAATTGGGAAATACCCCGAAGTTTGTTTCCCGGGGAAACACGAAATTTAGTCTTTCGTTTATAAGATCGTCAACCGATTTTATTTTCGTTTCGCCATCTCTTCCGTCCTCAGGTCCTTCTTTAAAATTTTACCGACATTTGTTTTTGGAAGTTCAGTCCTGAATTCAATCTCGGTGGGAAGCTTGTATTTGGCCAACTTTTCCGAGCAATATTCAATAAGGGATTCCTGGGTGGCGGTTTCTCCTTTTTTGAGGACAACAAACACTTTGATGGTTTCACCCCGGGTCGGGTGTGGAATGCCGATGACGGCGGCTTCTTGGACCTTGGGGTTTTCATAAAGTACTTCTTCGATATCCCGGGGATAGACGTTGTAACCGCCGGAAATGACCATATCCTTCTTACGGTCAACAATGTAAAAGTACCCCTCTTCATCCATTTTGGCGATATCTCCGGTATAGAGCCAGCCGTCTTTAAGGGTGTTGGCGGTTTCATCCGGCTTGTGCCAGTAACCTTTCATGACCTGGGGACCTTTAACAAGGAGTTCACCGGATTCCCCCACGGGGACCTCTGTCTCGCCGTCGTTGAGGTCTACGATGCGGCAGTCCGTATCGGAAATGGGGACCCCGATACTTCCAACTTTCCGCTTCCCGCCGGCATAGGGGTTTATATGTGTGACCGGTGATGATTCCGTCAAGCCGTATCCTTCAACGATGACAGCGCCAGTTTTGCTTTCAAAATCTCTGATAACTTCCACAGGCAGCGGCGCACTGCCTGAAAAACATCCGTTTATGGACGTCAGATCGATTTTTTCAATGCCTGGATGATTGAGTATTCCAATGTACATGGTGGGGACCAATGGGGCAAATGTCGGTTTGAATTTCCGAATGGCTTCGAGCAAAGGCTCCGGCTGGGGCTTCGGAACGAGGATATCGCCCCATCCCAGATAAATGGCCAGATTCATTGCGGTGGTGAGTCCAAATACGTGGAAAAAGGGCAGCGCTCCCAGCATGATTTCATTGCTGTTGAAGGTGGGGAACCATGCCCCGATCTGCTGAACCTGTTTGCTCAGGTTGCTGTGGGTGAGCATAACACCCTTGGAAACACCGGTGGTACCCCCGGTGTACTGATACATGGCAACATCATCAAACGACAGTTCAACATCGGTCGGATTGGGAGAACTTTTTTCCAGAACCGCTTTCCATTTAAAGACATTTTTGGCGGATTTTACATCGGCGGCAAGGTTTTTCTTTTTGGCCACCAGGGGAAACAAAAGATTCTTCGGGAAAGGAAGGTAATCGCCAATGGACGTATAAATTATCTCTTTTATTTTTGTTTTCGGTCTAAGATCGATCATCCGATTACCTAAAAGATCGATGGTAACGAGGATTTTTGCACCTGAATCGTTGAATTGATGTTCAAGTTCTCGATCTGAATACAAAGGATTGTTCATCACCGCTATTGCGCCGATTCTTAATATTGCATAATAGGCCGCAACACACGGTATAAGGTTCGGTAGGAGGATGGCGACGCTGTCTCCTTTTTTGATTCCAAAACCGTGAAGACAGGATGCAAAACGGTTAACCATATCATTGAGTTCACGATAGGTAATTTTATATCCTTGAAACAAGAGTGCCATTTTATCGGGAAATTTGCCGGCGGTTATATCCAGAATTTCCGGAAGGCATATTTCTTCGTATTCGACTTTTTCAGGCACCCCCTTTTCATAACTGGTCAACCAGGGCTTACCTTCATATTTTTTTTCTGCTGCCATGTCCCACCCCTCCATTATTGGTCGTTTGCGGTGATTTAGCTGAAACTTTTATATCAACCTGAGATCCATAGCGTTTTTTGTTTATATTTGACGGTTTCGTAAAAAGTCCAGCTTCTGCGTTGTGCTGCATTTCGCAATCATTCAACGTACGATAAGTACGCCTCATGATTGCAAAATTTGCGCGCCTTGAATTTGAACTTTTTACGAAACCGTCTAAATCGGACTTTTTACGAGTTTATCATATCTGTTAGGATGAAAATGGAGATTTGTCAAGAAAGCTTGTAATTTATGCTGGTTCAGGATACTTAAATCCATCTTGTTATATATTAAAAACGACAAATTGAACGTTTTTCTTGACATTCGCGGAATTCGTCTGTTAAAAATGAATGAGCGCTCATTCATTGCCGAGCGAGGATCTTGGTCCTTTTTGACCTAAAATTTTTATAATCATCTCGAAGTAAAGAATCCGAGGGAAGAGGACCCGGTTTTGGTTTAACCCCATAAGGGTTTGATTAACATCTCATTGCACGGGGTTGGAAGACTGGAATGTTGGAAGGCTGGCATAGGCAATTGTTTCTGACCTGACCCAGAGGACCAGGTTTTTCAAGATTTATTAAATTTATCCGGATTAGGGAGTGAAAAATAAAAAATGGAAGCAGCATTGATTTCTCCGGCCAAAGCCACCGTTCTTGGGATTCCCACCGTAATCTTTTCATTGCTCATACCGCTGGTCGGTATCGGAATATTTACCTACATCATTGCACTTCGGCTGAAACCACTGGTAAAAGCTTCTTCAGACCCAAGGTTGGATCGCTTGCCGACTCGATTTTTAAAGATGTTAAAGTATGCCGTGGGACAATACCGTCATCCCAGATATAAGGACGCCGGAATTATCCATATTCTTTTGTTCGCCGGTTTCATGATTCTGGCTTTGCGCTCGATAACGCTTGTTTTGCTTGGCATTTCGGAAGGGTATCTATTGCCGGGTATGGACGGCATCCTGGGGGATATCTACGCGATTCTCAAAGATTATGCCGGAACCTTTGTTCTGGGCGCTTGCCTGGCCGCAATGTACCGACGGATCATCATCAAGCCCGAACGATACGCGGTGCCGGCCAAATACGGCAAGGACCATACCTGGGAAGCCGTGCTGGTGCTGATGCTGATTATGGGCCTGGTGACCTGTGATATGGTTTTTGAAGGGAGCCTGGGTGCAGCTCAGATCCAGAAAGGATTGCCGCCGGAGGTTATGGCCCCCATGTCCGGAACATGGCTTGCCGCGCATACCCTAAGGTTTGCACCCATGGATCTGCTCCAGACCCTACACCTGGGAGCCTATTTTTCACATGAGCTGATCTTCTTCTTTTTCCTCTGTTTTTTACCGTTGGGGAAACATTTTCATGTGATTACGTCTTTGCCGAATGTGTTTTTAATGAAACTCGACAAAGGTACGATTAAACCGGTCCAATGGGGTGTTGACGATGACCAGCTAGACGAACTCGAGTCGTTCGGAGTCAAAAAGTTCGAGGATTTTACCTGGAAACACATGCTCGATTTTTACTCCTGTGCAGATTGCGGGCGGTGTTCCGACAACTGTCCGGCCAATGCAGTGGGCCGCCCCCTTTCGCCAAGGTTTATCTCCATAAAATGCCGTGACTATTCGTTCAAGTCCTATCCCCTCAAGGGTAAACCCGTGGACGGCCAACCGTTTATCGGCAATGTGCTCGAAGAAGATGAGATCTGGTCGTGCACAACCTGCGGTGCCTGCGAAGAAGAGTGCCCGCTACTTATCGAATACATCGACAAGATTGTCGATGTAAGAAGGGGGTTGGTGGATGATGGCATGGTGCCCCAATCCCTTCAAAAGCCCCTGAATGCCCTGGAAAAGCGCGGCAACCCTTACGGCAAGATGGAGAAAAAGCGTGCAGACTGGACCCAAGATCTGCCCGAAGACGTTACCGTCAAGATACTCGAGAAAAAAGAGACCGCAGACACCCTCTATTTTGTCGACAGCATTACATCCTACGATGACCGGATACAGGAAATCGGCAGGGCCACTGCCCGGGTTCTCACGGCAGCGGGGATCGATTTCGGAATTCTGGGACCGGCGGAAAGGGACAGCGGCCACGAGGTGAGACGATTCGGGGAGGAGATGCTTTTTCAGGAATTAAGGGACCGAAACACGGATGCCATCGTCAATACAGGGGTCGACCATATTGTCACGGCGGATCCCCATACCTTCAATGCGTTGAAACATGACTACAGAGATATTCCGCCGGTGACGCATATCAGCCAGACCCTGATCGAGTGCATCCAGTCGGGAAAACTCCGTTTAAAACCGGTTGAGGATCCGAACAAAATTTATACGTATCACGATCCGTGTTACCTGGGCCGGCATAATAACATCTACGACGATCCCCGGTCGGTTATCGATGCGATACCAGGGATCCATCGGGTGGAGATGGCCGCAAATTGTCGGGACCGATCTTTTTGCTGCGGGGGTGGCGGACTGATGCTGTTTTACGAGCCCATAGAGGAAAAAAGGATGGGGCAGGTAAGGGTCGAGATGGCCAAAGCCGCCGGTGCAGACGTGATTGTTACGGCCTGCCCATTCTGTATGGTCAATATTGAAGATGCCATCAAGACCAGCGGTCTGGAAGGGGAGATGGTGGCCATGGACCTGGTGGAGCTGATTGATCGGCATATGATAACTGAAGCATGATGGATGACGCTCGAAGTAAAGAGCTTTTAATTAATCTTGAAAAACCTGGTTCTCTGGGGCAGGTCAGAGTTCTTCGGCTCTGCCTGAAGAATCACTACAAGAGTTTGAAGTGAACTAAAGTTTAAAGTGAGCTAAAGTTAAGGAATTCTATCAATTATATAAAAACATTGGAGCGAAGCGACACCACAACTTTAGGCATTTTAGATCACTTTAGACACTTTTAACTTGTACGGCTTTGAGCCCCTTTCAGGGGTAACCAAAGCCGGGTCTCTGGACCCGGATATTTAATCGGTAAAATAACAAATAACAAATAACTAAAATTTTTGGAGGTAAGACATGGAAATTTTGGTCTGTATTAAGAGGGCCCCGGACACCTCGGAAAACGAGATCGAGGTCAACAGAGACGGAACGGACATCGAGCGGGATGACCTGGTATACTCTGTAAACGAATGGGACAATTATGCGGTTGAAGAAGCCATTCAGATTCGAGACAAAGTGGGTGGCTCGGTTACCGTTGTTACCGTCGGGGATGATGAAGATGAAGAAGTCGTTCGGAGAGAAATGGCCATGGGTGCTGATCACGGTCTTCTCCTTTCGGACGAAACGTTTAAAGGGTCCGATGGTAGAGGAATATCAGCGATTTTAAAAGCCGAGGTCGAGAAGAAAAAATATGACCTGATTCTGACCGGCGCCCAGGCCGACGACGGGGCCGGTCAGGTCGGCGGGATGCTGGCGGCGATGCTCGACTGGCCCTATGCGTCTCTGGTGAATCTTATAGAGCTTATTGATGACAAAAAAATAAAAGTCGGCCGTGAAATTGCGGGCGGAAACCAGGAGATGAATGAAATCGATCTTCCCTGTGTTCTTTCCATTCAGACCGGCATCAATGAACCCCGATATGTCGGCATTCGTGGGATCCGGAAGGTGGCATCCCTTGAAATCCCGGTTCACTCCGCCGGCGATCTCGGGATTGCTCCGGAATCTGTCGGTGAAACCGGCGCCCGGACAAAACGTATCGATTATTTTGTCCCGGAACTGGGCGAAGGCGCAGAGATTTTGGAGGGGAGTACCGAAGAGATCATTGATAAACTGTTTGAACTCTTAAAAACCAAAGGAGGGCTCAAATAATGGCACAAAAGGTTTTCGCATATATTATACACAAAGATGGTGTTCCAGACGATACCGCCCTTGAGATGATCGCAGCAGCCCGGAGACTCGATTCTGATGCTTCGGTTGCGGCGGTTGTTGCCGGTACCGGTGCCAAGCTCGATGGGGTGTGCAACGACCTTGTGTCTTCCTTTAGCGAGGTTTGGAAGATCGATAACGAAGCGCTGGCCTATGTAAATGCAGAGGTTCTGAGGAGCCTGCTGGTGCGTATTCTGCCAAAAGACGGCATCGTCCTGATCCCCCATGAACATTTTGGAATGGATCTGGCGCCGGGTCTCTCCATAAAGCTTGATGCAGCATACCTTCCGGATGCCGTCGATTTTGAAGGTATTGAAGACGGAAAACTCAAAGCTGTGCGTGAGGAATACACCGGACAGGTCAGCACCCATGTACATTGCGATATTTCCCAGGGTGCGGTGATTACAGTCCGCCCGGGATCTTTTAAGGCCGATGAAAGTAAAAGCGCAGCAGGCAAGATTGTGGACAAAACCGCCGAAGCCATGGAAGGCGGCCTTCCGGGGGGTGCACGCCGTTTTCTGGAAATTGTGGAAGCCGAGGTCGGGGACGTCGATATCACCAAGTCGGATGTCCTGGTATCGGTGGGTCGGGGCATCGAAGATGAGGATAACCTGGAGATAATATTCGATCTGGCAAAAGCCATGGGCGCAGATGTTTCATGCTCCAGACCCATCGTGGATGCAAAATGGCTGGAGAAATCCCGCCAGGTGGGGACTTCGGGCCAGACGGTCAAGCCGAAGGTCTACATGGCCCTGGGTATCAGCGGCGCGTTTCAGCACGTGGGCGGCATCAAAGGCGCTCCGTTTATCATTGCCATAAACAAGAATGCCAAGGCGCCGATTTTCCAGGTTGCCGACGTCGGTATCGTGGAAGACATCCTCGATTTTATTCCCGAGCTTACCGACCGGATCAATGAGATGAAGGGATAAAACCGGCCGATCGATAAAATTAGCCATAGCCGTCTGCCGTTGGTTTCTGCGGCAGACGGCTATTTTATTTCATGGCGTGTTGTTCTTCGGCGTTTATTTCAACACGAATGTAACGACGATGACGCTATTTTTTCCCTGTGTCGATGCCAGGAATTGAAGTTCTTTCAGTTTTTTGAGCATACAGCGTTCGAAAGTTTTATCTTTTGCGTCGTCTTTATCCAGTTGAACGTTTAAAACGCCACCTGCACCATCTATCGTTATTTTGAACACGACGTTACCTTTTATACCGGGCTGTTTTTTCAGGGCGTTCTGGTAACATCGGTTGAAGTCGTGAAGGTGTTTTTTCAGCAGGATCCGAACAGATCGATCCGATATACCGTCTGCTACCGTAACGTTGCCCAATTCCACAGATTTTTCCTTGCGAATGGACGCATCCGTTTCCGGCTCGCAAGTCGATCGGTCTTCCTTTTTGCGTTCAAGGCTTTCTTCGACCACTTGATTCTTCATTCCCGATACCAAAGGGCCGTCTGCAAAGGAGGAGACTGATTTCCCGGCAAAAGATCGGCTCTCTCCTAGTGCATAATCGGAGACGCCCAGGGGTAAGGGAAGGGGTTGCTTGACGGTGACTGCCTGCCCATCCTGGAGGCGAACCCGGGTGTCTACGGCGACAAATGAAGTATAGGCTGTCAGCAGGTTATACGTCAGGCCCAGGTTGGTGACTTCTCTGACCCGCTCGTCCTCACGATTGAGCCGGTTGAAGTCGTCCAAAAGGGCGATCCGGTGCCGTGCCCACAGGTAGCGCAGTGCCGAATTTGTTTTCAAGGGCGTTATCTTGGAGACATCCACCTTTTTTGAAAAGGGGTGCTCTCCCGTAAAACCTTCGAGAGAAATAGTCCCTCGGGGTTTGCCGCGCCATTTCCCAAAGACAATGACGGGCCGATGGGCCAGAACATCCGGAATGCTGGGCGGTTCCACCTGGTAGACTTCGAACCCGCCGAAATCGACTTCGATTCCGGTCAATACCGGTGATTCAATGAGTTTCCTGAATTTGTTGGCCGTTTCAGGTGCTTGCTCAGGGTTTGTAATGACAAAAGGCTCTCCCATCCCCACCCTGGCCATTCCTTCGATGAGGTGGCGGTTGACGCTGGATCCGATGCCGAAGGTGAACATATTGGCGTTGCCGAGATTGTTCCGGATCAGGTCGAATGCCTCGGCTTCCACCGAGACGTACCCGTCGGTGGCAATGACAATACTTCGGGAGTGTCCTTGGGTTTTCGGAAGGGAAAGGGCTCTTTTTAGGGCCGGCAAAAGTCTCGTGCCCCCGCCGCCGCGCTGACGTTCAATGGTGTTTATTGCCCGTGTGATGTTTTCTTGGGTTGCCGGCAAGGAGTTTTCAGACATCAGATGGGAACTTCCGGCAAACAGAAGCACATTGAACCGGTCTGTGGAACGAAGATTGCCGATGAGATCCTTGAGAAGCTTTTTGGATATGTTCAGGGGAAACCCGTGCATGGAACCGGACACATCCACAATAAATATGTATTCACGGGGGGGGATCTGGTTTTGAGCGACGTTTTTGGGCGGCTGCATCATCAAGAGAAAAAAGTTTTCATTTTTCCCTTCAAAAAGAAGAAGTCCGGTTTCAATCTTGCCGCCGGCAAGCCGGTATCTCAAGATGAAATCCCGGTTGCCCCCGTGTTTTTCGGACGGATTGAGATGAACCCTGGCAAAGGCCGGTCCCTTGTAATCGACGTGGGTCTCGTGCGAAGGGCAAATGATGTCTTTGATGGGCATGCCTGCCGAAATGTCGACGTTCATAGTAAAGGAATAGGTTGGCGGCGCTCCCTGATGCAGATATGGGTTGGCGGTCCACGTTTCATCAGGACTGGTTTCATGGGACGCCGGGTCGACATAGCGGGGCCCGACAACCGTGGGATAGACGAATTCATAAACACTATCCGTGGGAACCAAGAGTTCGGTATATTTGAGCTCCACCGTGATGACGTCAGACGGAAGGATGTTGGCCACATTCATCTGAAAAACATTGGGCCTGTGCTGTTCCAGAAGCGATGCATTTTTTCCGTCCTGTTTTGCCTGATTGTATTCACGCCGCGCCTGTTCACGCTCCCGGATTTTGGCCGTAATGGTACGTTCTCCTACGGTCATTTTCATCCCGTAAACCGCGGCTTGTGTGGATGCCGGAAAGACATAGACGGCTTCCAGCGGTTTCTTGCCTTCGTTTTTATAAACCTGGGTGACCGTAAAATCGGCGATGACGCCTGAAATTTTGACGTCGGCGTGTGTGGATTTTAGAGGGAGCCGGTCCAGGTCCGGATCGTCACTCTGTACGAGGAAATATGGGGACAATGTTCTGTCTGCACCACTTTCCGGCTGTGCGTAAGAAATTTTTCCAACCATTCCCATTACTGCAAGGACAAAAATCAAAAAAATTCTTTTCTCTTTGGTCATTTTTACAACCTCCTTTGGTCATTTTTTAATTCTTTGGTTGCATTAGACAAGGCGGTTGGGAAAAAGTTCCCAAAAAAATTTTGATGGGTAAGGTTGACGAACTCGTAAAAAGTCTGATTTTGCTCGCTCCACAAGCAATTTTGGGATTCATGACTCGTCTGGCTAAATTGCAAGAACTCGGGCTAACGCCCTCAAACAGCTTGCAATTTTTAACGCCAGACGCATCATGAATCTTTCTCCAAAATTACTCGATGTCGCTTACAAAAGACTTTTTCGAAGCCTTCAAGGTTATTGCAAGATTTCAAGTTGGGGCTCAAATGGATTGTTGTTTGGGGGAGAGCCGGTGAAGAATTGATGGAAACCGGCATGGCGATGACTCGAATGCCACCGCCATGCCGTTTTTATTTATGGAAATTGAGTTTAATCGTCTGTTAGGAAGAGAACAACCTGTATTTTTCTTCTTTTACTTCGTTTAACTTTTTGAATTTTCTCCAAATTAGTTGAAGAATAGGGTTCATTGGCGTCTAATACTTCCTTTTTAAAATCTTCGCTTTGGCATCGTTATATTCTTTTTCAGTAATGATGCCGTCTTTGTATGCTTTTTCGAGATCTGTTAATTCTTGACCGATCGTTGTGTTTGTAGCTTTGATGTCGGCACCTCCACCACCACATCCGACAAATCCGACGCCAAGGGTTAGAAAGATGAATACGGTAACAACTCTTAGAAAATTCATGAAAAACTCCTCCCTTTAACTGTTATGGGTTTGTTCTCAGTGAAAACCTCTTGTTACAACGGAAAAAAGTTAAAATTGTTCAGACGCACCAAGGACTCTATACACCGAAAAAAAAGCCGTTTGGTTCTTACGGTACCCAACAATCGATGTGTTTTGATTTTAAAAGTTGACGGTCTCGTAAAAAGTCCAACTTCTGCGTTGTGCTGCATTTCGCAATCATTCAACGTACGATAAGTACGCCTCATGATTGCGAAATTTGCACGCCTTGAATTTGAACTTTTTACGAAACCGTTTAAATCGGACTTTTTACGAGTTTGTCATTCATATCATCTTGGGGAAAAAAATCAAGATGTTTTATACGCGCTACCAGGGTGAACGCATTTGATTTCGGTACAGCGAAGCGACGGCGTGTTTCTCTGGTGGACTTCGAAATGCGTTCACCCTGTACGCGCCCCACCCCAAGACGCTTTCCGGGAAAAGACGCAAAAATAACTCGCTGGAGGATTTGAAACGGCTTCTAAGGAAAAATTATCGAATAATTTTATTACCTTCGCCTGAATACCCCGCAGCTTGTTGGAGTGAAACGGAAATCCCGCCAACGGGGCTGCGGGGAGCTTCATTCCTGATAGATGAAACGGATACGAACCTGAAGGGTATCCGGATCCTTATCAGAAAGGGGGCGGGGAGGGGCCTGGAATGTTGCCAACCGGGTCAATTCTCTACAAAATGATGGGTAGCTATGGGCGGGGATTTCCGCGTCAATCGACGTTAATCGATGGGTCTGGCCATCGATTTTCACGAAGGAAACCTTTCCTTGGGCGCGGCGGACGATATTTTTCAGGCTGGGAAACAGGTCTCCAACCGGCTCGCTCTGCTGGGTCATGACGTTTTTTTCAAAGAAATCACTGTCGGAACTCTCGGTTCCGGCGGCGTTCCCGTCTTTTTTTGGAAGTCGAGCCGCTTCCATGGCAGTTACCGGTCCGTAACCCTCTCCGGTGGGGCCTGTTTTGAGCACCAGGGCAAGTTGGATGGTATTGTCTTTTGTAACCGGCGGCGCCTCTTCAGCCTTTCCAAGAACAGATGTGGGGGGGGTGGATTCCCTTTGGATTGAAGGTTGAACGGGGGTTGTTGCCTTGGATTTCCGGGTTAAGCGAATTTGTTCTTTGTTTGATGGTGTTGTCGGGACGGCTTCAAGGATCGGCGCAACACTTTTGGCTTCCTTTTCAAATGCCGGCTTCATACGGTCTTCTTTCGGCGTTTCGGCCATTTTTTCAGATATGGAATCTGAAAGGATCTGTACGGACGGGACCTCTTTCTGTTGAATATTAAAAACAAAAAAAACGAGGAGGGTTATGGTCGCTGCCGCGGCAAGCTCCACAGGGATCTTGATGCGGAATGGAATAAACAATTTTCGAATTATCCGGTCTAAACTAAATCGAGATTCCATACGTTCATGGATTTTTTCAAGAAAATCTGCCGGCGCTTCCACCGGATCCATGGCATGCAATTCTTCGACCATCTCGATCAATGACGCGAGATCTTCTTTACAGGTTTTGCAGGTGGAAATGTGGTTTTCAACCGCGGCACGGTCGTCTGCATCTAAAGTGCCATCGATGTATTCGGACAAACGTTCCTGAATTAAGGCACACTCCATTTTATACCCTTCCTTTTAGTCGATTCCTTAACTCGAGCCTTCCCCTTGCAAGTCTTGATTTGACGGTGCCGAGACTCAGCCCGGTGACATCTGCAATCTCCTGATAAGACAGCCCCTGGATGTCACGGAGGACAACCATCTGGTTTTGCGCCTCGGTCAGTGAATTTATGGCATTTTGAATCAGCATCAACCGCTCTTTTTTTTCAAGTTCCTTTGCCGGAGATGGCGAGCCGTTTTTTATTTCATGGAAAGGGTTGCCGTTTTTTGAGCTTTCCGGGCGCTCTATGGAAACGGTCTTTTTTTTCCATCGGTAAGCGGATGATTTTACCCTGTTTTTACATGTGTTCATGGCAATACGATAGAGCCAGGTGGAAAATGCCGATTCGAACCTAAACTTTTTAATGGCCTTGAAGATTTTTATGAAGATCTCCTGGGCGCAATCGTTGGCTTCCTGGTAATCTCCTAAAACCCAGAAGACCATGTTAAACAATCTGTCTTTGTGTTTGAGGACCAGTTGGTCAAATGCTGCAACATCGCCGGCCTGAACGGCCTTGACAAGTTCTGTGTCTTGGTCGGATAGACCCCCCGGTTTGTTAATGTCGTTGTTCATTCTATTTAGACAATGATCTTTCTGAAATGTTCCGCCCGTCAAAAAATTTCATGCTCTGCCGTGCCCATTTTCTAATATTCAACATAACCAAGAAAAAATTCAACCACAACCATAATTCGTTTTTAAAAAATTTCAAAAGCAATCTCTTGATCGATTTTTTAAGGTTTCGTAAAATTTTCAAAAAACGATCTTTTACGAATTCATCATCGTTCACATGGTGAAATAATATATAATATGTGGGGGTATCGATTTAAACGCGACCTGTGTATATTGGCAGAACCACCGATCAAGACCCCCGGTGCGTTCATGGCTGAATCTGCATCGCACCCTTATAAAATGGTTGCATAAAAAAATAATTTCGGTTAGGCATGGGCAAAATATAGCTTGATCAAAGGATTCTGTTATGAAGTGTCTGCTTTACGCGGTTCTTATTCTGTTGCTTACGGCCCAAGCCGGTTTAACGGATGACAAGAACAGTGCAAAAGAAATATTGGCAGGTAAACTGGATGCGGCCCTTGCCGTTTTGCAGAAAAAAAACATGGACAAGCAGGAAAAAGACAGACAAATTATCGAAATCGTCACACCGATATTCGATTTTTCCCTCATGGCGAAACTCTCTTTGGGAAGAAAGTACTGGCCCGGCCTTTCAGAAGAACAAAAGGAAAAATTTACCGATCTTTTTGTTAAACGAATGGAGGCGTCGTATCTCGAAAAACTGGCTCTTTATACCGATGAAACCGTGGTGTATAAAACGCCGGTTCAAGACGGGAGAAAGGTTGAGATACCAACGGAAGTGATTTCCAAAGACAAAAAAATAACCATGACATATAAGCTTTATAAATCAACGCAAAGCTGGAAGATCTATGACATGGAGATAGAGGGCATCAGTATTATCGTGACCTACCGGTCTCAGTTTGACCAGATCCTCGACAAAGGAACCTTTGACGATCTCCTTCTGAAACTGGAAACCACTGAAATTAAATAATAATCTTTTAGCACCACTCGACCCGAACCCTTCTATTTCAGCAATGGACATGACACACTATTCAACTCTGCCAACACAGTTTTTCCAAAAGGTCGTCATCGGGCGGCCGAAACGAGTTATTGTCTTCATTTTGGCGGTGGTTTCTTTTCTCGGTTATCACGCAAAGGACTTTAAGCTTGATGCATCGGCTGAAACCCTGGTCTTGCAGAATGACAAAGATCTTCGATACTCGAGACTTATCGATTCCCGGTATGGACTGCAAGATTATTTGATAATGACTTACGCCCCTAAAGGGGACCTGTTTTCGGCCACGGCGTTAGCAAACTTGGCCCGCTTAAGGGATGAGTTGCGGCGGTTGAAACGCGTGTCGTCGGTGGTTTCAATACTGGACGTTCCGCTCCTTGAAAGCCCGCCGGTTCCGATCAAAGAACTGGTGGGCAATATTCAGACCCTTGAATTTCCCACCGTTGACAAAACGCTGGCAAAAATAGAGTTTAAAAACAATCCGTTATATCAAAACCTGCTGGTAAGCTCGGACCTTAAAATCACATCGCTGCTTATCTATTTCCCTGTCAATGACGTCTATCGGGACCTATTGGATCGCCGGAATAATTTTCAGGGAAAAAAGGTTGCAGGAACGCTCTCTGCGGAAGAGACGGCTGAGTTTAAAGAGGTCATTGAACAATTTGAAAAGAACCGGGACGAGATGAAGAAGACCCGGCATCAAGATATTGCTGCAATCCGTGGGATTATGGACAACTTTCGCCAGGACGCCGAACTCTTTCTTGGCGGCGTCAGCATGATTGCAGACGATTTGATCAGCTTTATCAAAAATGATCTGAAAGTTTTCGGCCTTGGCGTATTGTTTTTTCTGATCCTCACGCTTGGGTATAATTTTTAGAAAGATGCGCTGGATCTTATTGCCGATACTCTGCTGTGCGTTTTCAGCAATTTCCATGATGGGACTGCTGGGATTGTTCGGCTGGGAAGTCACGGTGATATCCTCTAATTTCATATCCTTACAGCTTATCATTACCATGGCCATAACCATCCATTTGATTGTTCGTTACCGCGAACTTTGTTCTAAAAACCCTGAGGCCGGCCAGCGGGAACTTGTTTTCGATACCGTCCGTTTCATGGGAAAGCCCTGTCTGTATGCCGCGCTGACGACCATTGCCGGATTCGGTTCACTGCTCCTTGGCGATATCCTGCCGGTGATAACATTTGGATGGATGATGAGCGCCGGTATTTCTCTTTCTCTGGTAATGACTTTCCTTCTGTTCCCTTCCGTTTTGATGCTGATGGAAAGAGAGACGCTTCCGGTCAGAAAAGACGCACACTTTTCGTTAACGCCGTTTTTGGCCAGATTCACCGAGTCTCACGGTTTAATGATACGGGTAACCTGTGGCATCGTCTTTATACTCAGCGCGGTTGGGATAACCCGGCTGACAGTTGAAAACAGCTTTATCGACTACTTTAAACATACCACCGAGATCTATCAGGGCATGAAAGTCATCGACCAAAATCTGGGCGGCACCACCCCTTTTGACGTCATTATCGATTTTGATAAAGATGAAGCATCTGAACCGGTAATTCCCTCTGAGACCGGCAAGAAAAGTAATAATATATTCAACGAGTTTGATGAATTTGATGCTGCGGCAAATAAAGATAAATACTGGTTTACTTCTCATAGGATGGACCAGATTATGAAAATCAATGATTATCTTGACAGCCTCCCGGAAACCGGTAAGGTCCTGTCTCTGGGGACAATGATGAAAATCGCTGAAAAGCTCAACAGCGGTAAGCCCCTTGATAATTTCCAACTGGCCCTTCTCTATAGGGAGATTCCTGAAAAGTACAAAAGAACGGTGTTAACGCCCTATGTATCTATAAAAAATGATCAGGTTCGTTTTTCAATTCGTGTCAGAGATTCCGAAAAAACACTAAAACGTGACCGGTTGCTGAAAAAAATCCGGCAGGATCTGGTGAGCAATTTCGGTTTAAAGACAGAGCAGGTCCATTTGTCCGGGATGCTGGTGCTGTATAATAATATGCTGCAGAGCCTGTTCCGATCGCAAGTCCTTACTCTGGGAGTTGTCATACTCGCGCTGATGGGCATGTTTATGATTTTGTTTAAATCATTGAAAATCGCGTGTATCGCCATTTTCCCGAACCTGCTTTCCATTGGCGTTGTCCTGGGGGCTATGGGATGGCTGAATATTCCCCTGGATATGATGACCATTACTATCGCTTCCATCAGTGTGGGGATTGCCGTGGACGATACCATTCACTATATCCACAGATTTAGATCCGAGATGGCTATGGATCCTAATTATGTTAGGGCAATGCATCGGTGTCATGGCAGCATCGGCCACGCGATGTACTATACATCGGTGACCATCATCATCGGTTTTTCAATCCTGGTGCTGTCCAATTTTATTCCCAGTATTTATTTCGGCCTCCTTACCGGATTGGCCATGCTTATTGCCTTAATTGCTGCACTGACCCTGTTGCCCCAGTTATTGATCCTTTTCAAGCCGTTTGGTCCCGAAGCCCACGGGAATTCGGAGGGCATTGGATGACATGAACAAAAAAAGGCTCAACAATCTGCTGCTGATTCTCCTGTTTTTCGCTTTTTTATCCACAGGATGTGCTCATAAACCCTTGAAGTCCTTGCCTGAAACATCTGACGATGCCCCGATCACCCAGGCCCGGGAGACCCTACCCGACAAGGTGGAACAGACACCATCAAGCCCGGATGTCGAAGAGACGTTTAAAGACGACATGTTTGAGAAGGAGTTTGAAGTGCAAGAGGTGCGGGTGGCCGATCCACTTTCTTCCTGGAACAAAGGCATGTTTTATTTCAACGACAAACTTTACTTTTGGGTGCTCAAGCCTCTGGCCAGAGGATACACGGCAATTACTCCGGATTATTTCAGAAGGGGTGTCAAAAATTTTTTTTATAACCTTACCATGCCCGTGCGGCTTGTCAACTGCCTCCTTCAAGGCAAAGGAAATGCAGCCGCTTCTGAATTCTCCAGGTTTGTTGTCAACACCACAGCCGGTTGTCTTGGCTTTGGAAATCCGGCAGATCAAAACCCTGATTTGCTTGTTTCCACCGGTGAAGACCTTGGCCAGACCTTTGGCAAGTACGGCATCGGCAATGGATTCTATATTGTATGGCCGATACTAGGCCCCTCGACCCTGCGGGACTCAGTGGGATTGGTGGGGGATTATTTCTTGAATCCCCTCAGTTATGTGGAGTACTCGGAAACGTGGGTGGCTGTAAAAGGTTTCGAATTGGTCAATCAGACGTCCTTTCACATCGGTGAATATGAAGCCCTCAAAAATTCGGCGTTAGATCCTTATATCGCCCTCCGCAATTCCTATCTTCAGTACAGAGAAAAGAAGATAAAAGAGTAAAGAATCCGGCCCTAGTGGACCCGGCTTTGTGCCACCCCAGAGGAGTGAAGTTTTCCGTACATGCCAGTTGGAAGGATGGAATGCTGGAGTATTGGAATGTTGGGTATTAAAAGCGAAGGATATCTTATTTTAATCACAGGGTTCAAACCCATTACTCCAATTCGTCACTTGATTTTTTTTAAAAAGTTGTTATCATTTAACACCGAACAGGGATCAAAAAGCCCTGCTGCTGAAAATGCCATTGTGGTTTACCGCACCATTTATTTGAAGCGACCTTGAAGAGAGTAGATTACGCTCCAGGGTAAGACGGTATGGAACGCGGCCATTGGGCATTCGATGCATTTTTGAGATGGCTCATAAATAAAAAGGACATCCCATGGATTAAAATGGCGTGCCCTTAGCATTTTGATTGCGAGATCTAATCAATAAATTTAACCCAAAAAATCAAAAAGGCCCTCATCTTCATCGGCGTGCCTCTCGTAAAAATGGAAAGAAACGCCACCGGAACGGGGATTCACCGGCAGCATCTTCCGAGGCGCCAATGAACGAGAGCTGGGATATTTCACATTTCAAGATCCCCCCGGCCGAAGGCAAGACGCGGTTTCACGATTTCGATCTTCCCAACCCGCTGCTTCGTGCCATCTGCGATATCGGCTTCGAGTACTGTACACCGATCCAGGCTGAAATCCTTCCCAGCAGTCTGTCCGGCAAGGATGCCAGCGGCCGCGCCCAGACCGGAACCGGGAAAACAGCTGCATTCCTGATCACCGTCATCACCCGGATGCTGAATAACCCCATCCAGGGCAAACGAAAACCCGGCACGCCCCGGGTTCTGGTTTTAGCCCCCACCCGGGAGTTGGTGCTCCAAATTTCAGAAGAAGCCCGTCAGCTTGCCAAGTACACGGACCTTCAAACCATTTCCGTGTTCGGTGGCATGGATTATGAAAAGCAGAGAAAGCAACTTTCCGCCGGTCGGGTGGATATTGTCGTCGCAACGCCCGGGAGGCTCCTCGACTTTCAGCGTCGCCGGGACATCACCCTGAAAAAGATCGAGGTGCTGATCCTCGACGAGGCCGACCGGATGCTCGATATGGGTTTTATCCCGGATGTCCGAAAGATTATCTACAGCACACCGGCTAAAGACAAGCGTCAGACCCTGCTTTTTAGTGCAACGCTGACCGGTGAAATCACGCGACTTGCCTCCCAATGGACCCGCAACTCCGTAACCGTAGAAATCGAACCGGAACAGATCGCGGTGGATACGGTGGATCAAGTCGTCTACATCGTGACCAGCATCGATAAATTTGCACTTCTGTTCAACATCATCCATCGACAGAATCTCAAACGAGTCCTGATTTTCTGCAACCGGCGCGACGAAGTGGGACGGCTCGAAAAGATGTTGACCCGCTACGGCATCAACTGTTCGACGCTCTCCGGTGATATTCCCCAAAAAAAGCGGATTCGCCGCCTGGAGGACTTCAAGACCGGAAAGATCCGAGTTCTGGTGGCAACAGATGTGGCCGGACGCGGCATCCACATCGAAGGCATGGATCATGTCGTTAATTTCATGCTGCCCCATGATCCGGAAGACTACGTGCACCGGATCGGGCGCACCGGCCGGGCGGGTGCCACGGGTACCTCTATCAGCTTTGCCGATGAGAAGGACGCCTTCTACCTTCCTGCCATTGAGGCGTTTATCGAACAGAAGCTGAGCTGCATCGAACCCAAGGAAGAATGGCTCACCATGCCTGAGCCGATCCCTGAAAGGGAAAAAGGCAGGTCCCGCCGGAGAAGGACATCCGTTCCCACCGCACAAAGAAAATCCCGACCCCGCCCCCGTCCAAAAAAAAGACGCCCCCGCCCCGCAGGGACGCCCGATCACGACAAGACGGGTTCCAGCAAACCCTCATGATGCGGCCTGACCCCGATGGTTTCCAAAACAGATTCCCCTTGGACATCCCGCACTTCAGAATGTTGTTTGTGTGGAATATAACGGGTTGATTATTTCTTTTTATGGAATCGTTAAAATTCCACAGGAGACATTCGGGCTATTTAATTTTGTACATTGGATTCTGGATCTGTTCGCTTTTGCAGTGTGGGCAGCGACCGGGGCGGGTGAAACGCTTCCGATTTTTAAAAACAAAGCCGCAGTTTGTACATCGTGAGGGTATGATCATAAGTTTTTTCTTCTGGGCTGCTACAGAACGTTCAATATGGGAAAGATGTGTGTAAACCTCTTTTTCCCGGATTCCCATTGCCTGGGAGAGGTCCCGGGCACTCATTTCCTGTTTACACAACAGGGAGATCATCTGTTTTCGTATGGTTTGCACGATCTAATCCCTTGATGATAAAAAATTTCCTTTCACCAAGATTGACAAACTCGTAAAAAGTCTTTTGTGAGCGAGCAAAACGGACTTTTTCCGAGACCATCAAGATTTATCAACAAAAAATGTTTCAATGAGCACTCAAAGAGATTGTTGTTTGGGCAGCATCCTGTTGAGTTGTAATCCATTTTATGGAATTCGGATCTGTTCTTTTAACAAGCAGCAGGCGATTTTGTATTTCGGCGTGCCGTCCCTGTTGTAGCTGAGGTTCCCCGGTTGAACCAGTCTGTTCATCACGCATCCTTCAGGGATGTGGAGGGCAAACAGGTCATTTTCGTTGATCTTCGGGGCATCCACCAGCACGTCATCTTTAAAGCGCATACTGTGCAGTGGATAATCTTCGCACAAGGGGCACCGGTATACCCTGCCGTTGGGGAATATGAAATAGTTTTCCGCCACCAGCCCGGCGCATTCAAAGGGTTCGTCCGGGTTTAAAAAAACTTTCGGATAGGTGACGGTGATGCCAAGACAGGCGATTTTTTGACCGATTTCAGGGATGGTTTTGAGCCATTGGGTTCGAGAAACCTGTAATTTTTCCTGCCTGCTTTCGGCGGATTTTCCCCTGATACCGATGACCTGTATGAAAAAACGATGGATCCCCAAATCCTTTAAAAGGGGCGCGATCCTTTCAAGTTCATGGATGTTTTTTGTGCTCACCGTGTAGATCAGACTGGTGGTAAAGCCCATGAGAACCGCTTTTCTGATGCCGGCAATGCACGTATCATATGATCCTTTTCCCCGTATGGCATCGTTGGTTTTTCGAGTGGCACCATCCAGGCTGAAGCTAAAATAATCGACACCATCCGGATCCACTTTGGAAAGAATGTCATGGAACAGGTATCCGTTTGTATCGATGGTGATCGAACTGTAACCTATAGATTTTGCTTTTTTTATGGCCTTGGGCAGGTCCGGGTGGAGGGTGGGCTCTCCCCCCAGGAAAATGACATTGGCGGCTCTGTTTTTGGATGCAAACACCTCGAGCCAGGTTTCAATGGTGTCTATGGGAAGGGTATTTTTTCCATGTTCTTTTTTGTTGATGTAACAGTGGCTGCACTTGAGGTTGCAGCGGGTCAGAATATGAAAAAATAGATTGGTGGCATTTTTTGAAAAAGCGACGGTTTTTTTCATGGGACGTAAATTGTTAGATCGTTGAAGGTGCCGGGATTCAAAACGGACCCACTGGCAGGCCTGAATTCGTCGAAAAAGATGCAGGATACACCCTGCAGGCTGAACCATGAGATCAGCGGTTCTATATTCTGTACCGTGTCTATTCTATAAGATTCCCTATACTATTTCAAGGCAATCTTTAGACAGATCCTCGTCGAAACTCACCGGATAACATCCATCGAAGCATGCCTTGCAGAAATTGTCTTCCGGATGTTCGATTCCGGTTGAACTCAGAAGTCCTTGGAGACTGAGGTAATGGAGTGAGTCCAGATTGAGGAAGTCTTTGAGTTTTTCAACGGTCATCTGTGCTGCAATCAGCTCCCCTCTTGTGGAAAAATCTATTCCATAATGACATGGAAACCGATGGGGAGGCCCGCTGACCCGCATATGGATCTTTTTTACACCCAATTCCCGTAGCGCTTTTACCCGGGTTTTCACCGTGGTTCCTCTGATGATGGAATCTTCGACAATGATGATCTCTTTTCCTTTTAGGAGCTGGTTTACAGGGTTCAGTTTGATTCTGACGCCAAAATCACGCATGCTCTGGGTGGGCTGAATGAAGGTTCTTCCGACGTAGTGATTGCGGATCATGGCCATCTCAAAGGGGATTCCAGAGGTTTCTGAATAGCCCAAAGCAGCGTAAGTGCCCGAGTCGGGAAAGGGCATGACCAGGTCGGCTTCGACAGGTGCCTCCTGGGCCAGGCGACGCCCATGGGCTTTTCTGGTTATATACACATTCTGACCGTAGATGGTGCTGTCCGGTCGCGCAAAGTAGATAAACTCAAAGATGCAAAACGCTCGGTTTTCTGGGGTCGGCGTTTTAATGCTCCGGATACCGTCCGCATCGATAATGACGATTTCCCCCGGATCGAGCTCCCGGACAAATTCAGCCTGGACCAGGTCCAGGGCACAGGTTTCCGAAGCCAGAATGTAATGGCCGTTGAGCATGCCCAGGCATAACGGCCGAAAACCATAAGGATCCTTGATGCCGACAACCTCTCCTTTGCTGGTGAGCATCACAAAAGAATAGGCACCCTTTAGCCGTGATGCCGTCTCTTTAAGGGCACCTTCGAATCCATAATTTAGGCTTTTGACAAAATAATGGAGGAAAATTTCGCTATCCATGGTTGTCTGAAAAATCGACCCGGTTTCTTCGAGTTCCTTTTTCAGATGGTGGGCATTTACAAGATTACCGTTGTGGGTGATGGCGTATGCTTTTTTGCGGTGATGTACGACAAACGGCTGGGCATTGCTGAGGATGGAGCTTCCTGTGGTGGAATAGCGGACATGCCCGATGGCGCTTTCTCCTTGTAAATGCTCCAGATGGGTCACGTCAAAAACATCGGGTACCAGACCCATACCTTTATGCTCCACAATGTTGTTTTCCCGGGCGACCGCGATTCCGGCACTTTCCTGCCCTCTGTGTTGAAGCGCATACATACCAAAGTAGCTCAGCCTTGCGGCTTCAGGATGACCGTAAATACCGAACAGCCCACACGCTTCCCGGGGTTTTTCAAAATAATCCATGGAGTCCCTTAATTGTACGTTGATGTTTTTCCAATCTTCGGCATTAATACCCTATCTGCCGAATGAAAATGGTCGGTTTACAACAAACAAGGCCGGTATGGTTTTCCGGCCCTTGTTCGCGTATTATGCTTGAACATTTTTAAGTGTCCTGCCAGTCTTCGCCCCATTCTTCAACGGCGACAGATTCCTTGGCCAGAACATCGAGTGCAACGGCCTGGACCTTTCGATACACGTCGGTATAATTCATCTTTTTGCCGTTGACTGTCAAGAGATCATTTTCAATGGAAATGCCGAAAAGTCTTTCGTTTTCTTCTAAATAGGGTAAAATCAGGTTCCAGTCGGCGGCGCTCAAGTCGACAAACTCACCGCCGTTCAACTGGTCTTCCACCAGTTTATGGCGGGGATCCCTTATGTAGATGGCACCGCCTGAAGCCAGTGAGAAGAGATTGGATCCGGGGTAGGGGACCGGCTGCTCGACGACGGTAGCGTCTTCATCGAATTCTATGCCGTTGAGAACGACAAACCCGCCGCCGTTCAGGGGATCACCGGCCATAAAAGACTCCGCCAGATAATCGAGGCAGGTACCGTTTATCACAACCCGGGGGCGGCCCACCGCATTAATCAGCGGCCGGCCGGCGGTATTGCCCAGCACATACACTTCTCCGCCCTTGGCTCCGTACATGAGGGTTTGACCCACATCCCCATAGATGACGAGTTTTCCGCGCTTCATAATCTGGCCCAGCTGATCCTGGGCGTTTCCGTGGACGTATATTTCCAGGCCGTCGATCCCCGAAGCCAGGTAGTCGCCGGAGCTGTCATAAACATCAATTCTAACGCCGTCAGAGTCTTTTGACAGGCCACAGCCGCAAAAGCGCTGCCCCTTATACCCGTAACAAATGAACTGTTTCCATCCGAGTTTATAGGCAGCACATAGAAAACGCGAGTCACAATCTTCTCCTTCAGGCTGAAAATCTCTGGCATTGATCACCAGAACTTTTTCATCATTCCGAGGAGACCGCAGGGTGTCCCGTTTTTCAAAATCGACGTAACGATATTGACTGGCGGTGTTTTCATTGAGATCCGGTGATGCATCAAAAATTGAAGTCAGGCTGTTTCTGATGATTTGTAATATCGAACTCCGCTTTTTATCTCCAGTAGGAAAACGTCGGTCCATAATGTGTGTCAAAATCTCTATGGCTTTAGACTTCGTGTCGTCATCTTCACTGGCCAGAGTTTCAAGCCCTCTACAAAAATGGATCAGTGCGGCATAATCCCAATTCAACATCTTCTGACAATAATGGCGTTTAAAATCGGATAAGTCATCAAGCACCAGCCCGTCTTTTAAAGCCAGGGCGATGTCTTCGGCACTTTTCGGTATGGAAAGTTTAGGTGTTACTTTATAGGGTTTCTGATGATCCGACGTCTTGACAACGTCGCCGAATTTGTTGGTGCAGATCAGTTCCTTAGAGCCATCTCCCTTACCGGCGTCTTTGACGGTAAAAATAAAAGCACCGCCATCGGTGGCACTACCGCCCCGGGCATTCCAGTATTTGTCGGCGATGGGACAAAAGCGGCTGTCTTCAGCGGCAAGGTTCTGCAAAGTGGCGTCAATGGCCTGCTTTTCAGAACATATCAGGCCGATCTGAACCTCTCCTTCCTGGAGGGCAAACACCTGGGGACGCAACATGGACGTATCCGTAATGCCGATTAACTGGAAAAAGTTTTTATACGGATTGTTTCGAGCAATGATAAAAAACCAGGGACCGTCCGGAGAAGCATGGATATGGGCAGCCTGGATGTAGCGGTAAACATGCTGTTTTTCCGGTGACAGCAGATCGAAATCGTATTCAGAAGTAGGCGCCAGGGCTTCAATGATGTACTCCATTGGATACTCAAACGTTCGGTTAAACAGGTCGAGGAGCAGAACAGAGACTTCGGTATCTGTTAAAAACTGCGGAAAAATGTTGTGCTGTTTTAAGTATTCACTCACCGCATGGTAGTTGGCAAAGTCGCCGTTGTGGACCAGCGCTTCATCCAACCCGCTAAAAGGATGTGCACCGCCGGGATGCCAGACCCTGCCCTTTGTGGGATAGCGCTGGTGGGCAATCCATCCATGGGCTTTAAAATCTTCCAGACAGTAGTATTGAGTCACTTGCTCGGCATAGCCCACGATCTTTAAAATCATTATATTGCGACCGTGGGATAAAACAAATGCCTGTTTTTCCCCCAATGACGCGTAAAACTTCTGGTTTAATCGAAAGGAATTCTGGTAGATAAATTCATCTTCAGCTTTCCTAAAATCCATATCCTGAAGGGAATTTTCGGTAATAAAACGATCCAAAACATTTGGTTTTACCCGTACAAAATAGCGCCGGACATCCGGAGGCTTGACCTCTAAACCTTCAACTTCCCTGTAATCATCAAGGGTGGGGATGCTTTCCGCTTTATGAACATCCATAAATGGTTTGATGGCCGATTCTTCCACATCCGGGCGGGCGGCCGGGTCGAGAAGGGCGACTTGAAGCAGATAATGGGTGTCCAGAATTTCCTGGCTAACGCCCAAATTTTCTGCAGAAAGCCCCAGAGCAGCGATGCCGCCGCCTTTTCCGTTTCCGCGATTGTGCATCTGAACCGATGGTTCGTAAATATGACGGCCCCGAACGGGGATGGACGAAATAAAACCGGTAACACCGCATCCGCCCTCTTCAGCAGGCTTTTTAGAAGGGATTTCACCATGGGGAAGACGGGACCGAGATTTGAGTATGTTTTTAATTGTTGAGTCAAAACCGTCAAACATTATGTATACCTTTATCCGTTAATGAAACAAATATTGAAATACCCAATTTAGGGGCTTGACACCAATTGGAATGGTGGAATATTGGATTAATGGGTTCTGGGATAATGCAATTTTGGGTTAATGGTAAAAATTGTGTTGATGATAAAATTAAAAATGGATGATATCCTTTTTAAAACCAACCTGCCAGTATTCCAGCGTTCCAGCATTCCATATCCAAGGCAATCGTTCAAGCCTCAAAAAATGTCCTACATTTTCATTAAGTTGTAGAAATCCAAAGACGTTAAATTATAAGCTCTGCCTGAGGCGCCGGTTGATATTTTGATCTTTCTTCTTCATCCAGATAATCGAGATGGACCAGCAGATCGGATCGGCCCACCAGTTCTTTGATGCTTTTCAGGCCGTATTGCCTTAAAATCTCACACCACTGCTTTCGCCAGGCCATGTACATGTTGACGATTCGCTGGGTGGCCCAATCTTCGGCAATCATGATACCCAGTTCATGATCCGTAGTTGCGATGCCTCGGGCACACCCCCGGCCGCTTTCGCAATGACCGCATCGAACACATTCCAAGGCAACCAGTTCCGCGGTCCCGATAACCACGCCGTCAGCTCCAAGTGCAATGGCCTTGGCCACGTCCAGTGCATTGCGAATGCCGCCGCTGGCAATCAAGCAGACTTTGTCTCTAACACCTTCGTCCTTCAAAAAATTATGCACCCTGGGGATGGCGTACTCAATGGGCATGGCAATGTTCTTTTTTGCAATATCCGGAGCAGCACCGGTTCCACCGTAACTGCCGTCCAGATGGACAACATGGGCGCCGGCATAGTAACTGCCCACTGCCACCATGTCCACATCCGTCGGTGTGGAAACTTTTACGGACACAAGAACGCGAGGATTGATTTCCTTTACCCAGTCCACATGCTTTTTATGATCTTCCACAGAATAGACGCTGTGAAACGGAAACGGCGAAAAGAGGGCATTCCCCACCACCGTTTCACGCATGGCAGCGACTTCGGGGGTTACCTTGTCGCCCAGCAAGTGGCCGCCCAATCCAGGTTTGGCACCCTGGGCATATTTAAATTCCACCATGGGTGAAAACAGAATGGTTTCTTCTCTGACCCCGAATAAACCGGTGGCGATCTGGGTGATGACATGCTCGGCATATGGGATCAATTCCTTGGGATAACCACCTTCTCCGGTACAGGTCAATGTGTTCAGCAGTTTCGCTGCACGTGCTCTGGCCACCATGACCGACAGTGCCGTGGAACCATAAGACATGCCGCCGCCATAGCAAGGGATGCCGTTGATCACATCCGGCCTTCCGTCACCGCGTTTGTTCAATGTGATACTGGTGTCGACGTCCTCATCGTCGAGGTTAAGGTAGTCACCCGGTTCAGGTGTTTTGAAGCGGATTTTATCAAAACCGCCACCCGAGTTTCCAAGGTTATATTCCAAATCAACGATTGGAAGGTTGCCGGTTTCCGCCATTTCCCAGTGCGCAATGAGCATCTCTGACGTCCAGCGATAATCTCCTAAAGTTTCCAGAATCGGATTTCGCCGAAGTGTCAGGGCCTGTTCCGGACAACGGTCTATACAGAAAAAATCATTTTCTTTGCATTTAAAGCCAATACATTTGTAATCTTTGGGGCGTAACGGTTTTGAAAAAATGTCGTATCGCGGATGTACGCCATGTGGACACAGCTCTGCGCATAACCCGCATGAGATACATCGGGAATTTCGTCGGATGGTGTACTTGCCGATGGGATTGCGAAATCGATCCGGAACCTGGACGATTTTTGGGAATTGAAAGTGATTTTTATTTTTTTTCATGATTTATTTAAATCCTGCTATTTTTCTTTTTCCGAATATGGGGCCGAAGCTTTCCATCTCAAGATCCTCAAACCACATGGAGCGACCGACTTCACCTCTTAAACGTCTCGCCTCCCGAATTCCCATAGCGCCCATCACTTCGATGAGCTGGTTGTGCCATGCACCCATCAGATTAATCATTCTCTGGCTGCCCCATTGGGGATCGATGGTGTTGTCTATTTTTGCAGGGCAGGACAGATTTTCTCGACAACGGTAACACAACCTGCATTCCAGAGCGATGAGCAGGGGGGTATCCACAATGACGCCGTCGGCACCGCAAATGATGGATTTGGCCATATGCTCGGCCATGGCGATTCCGCCCGAAAATACCAGGTTGATTTTTTGTCGGACAAAACCATTCACGAGTTTAAGATGAATTTCGCGAATCATTTCCTTTAAAAACCGGGGATTTTCGGTATTCAGCTCGTTGCCGTGGTCATCTGCATAAAAATGAAGGGTGTCGACCTCCAATGCCGAAAGTTCTAAAGCACGGGACGCAGCATCGGCATCCAGGGGAATGCGGATCATCAGAATAATATCCGATTTTATTTCACGGATGTTATGAACGGTATCTTCGATATCATTGTCAAAAGCCAGTTCAACCGCACGACTTTTGAGGATGAGCGATGGGTGATCCATGGCATTGTCACAGGTAAGACTGGGAATCAGATTCCGGGCATAAGGCAAAAGGGTATCCGAAGAATCTTTAGGCTGGATGATCAGAAAAGTGTCGAGAACCTGGGCTGCCTTGGCCGCCGATTCAACAATGGCCGGATTGATAATCAGGTTGCCCGGCAGTTGTAATATTAAAGGTATGGGGATCTCCAGGATCGGAAGTGCTTCTGAGGCCAAAGACATGTCGTCATTGAACTTTAAGGGGGATATTCTTCGGGAGATTTCGAAACAGGTATTGATATACTCCCGTCCGTGGATGCCGTCCCTTGTGGGCCGGACGATTTCAGACATATCGGTCCACATGGAATCGAAGCCGGCAGCCACAAACGGACCCCGATAACCAGCCCCTGAAACCGGAATCTTTCCCGTATGGGCCTGATACCAGATCCTGTGTAATATATCGGACCGCCAATACGCATCTCCCAACGTACGGTATTCCGGATTTATCACCCGGGAAAAAATACCTCTTGTGCATTCCTGGACACAACGAAAACAACTGTGGCAGGCATAAAGGTATTCAGGTTCGCCCATGGTGCTCATGTGAAGGTAGTTATCCTTGAAAATACCGTAAATGCATTTTTTCTTCACACACTCTCTACAGCTGCCGGCGCAGTCTTCCCGGAACTCCACCGTGGCATACTTGCCGATGGGATGGTGCCTTGGATCAGCGGTTTTAATGGGTATATGATACTTCTTGGGCATTGAGCTCTCCAATTTGAATTGACGACGTTAGAAATTTCTCGACAAACTATATTGTTAGTACGTTAATTGTGATTTGTTAAATTTTTGGCAAAGAATGCTTATGACACCTTAGCCTTTTGGAGCATTATCGATGTCGAATAATTGAATTTTTCCTGAAAGAACTGTGAATAAGGGCTCGGTGAAATGGACCTGTCCGGTCTATTAATAAAGGCCTCTGTTTTAACAGAAGGGTTCACCCATAACGTTAAATCGCCGATGGTTCTTTCAGAGCGATCCCTAATTCACTCGACAGCTTCCAGCTAAAAACCTAATCTACATGAAGCTCCTTTGAAATTCGATTGTTTCAAGGGCTCAATATTCAAATATTTTAATATCAGAATGCCGAATTAGGCTGAATGATACCTTTCACAATCTCAATCATAAATCGAATCATAAATCGTCAGGGTCTTGGCGTAAGACCGGCTGCTTCGACGATTTCAGCAACGATTTCCTCCCATTCAATGGCCATAATATGAACCCCGTGAATCCCTTCTATCTCACGCAACTCGGCGATGGTTTCCAGGCAGATTTTAAGGCCTTCTTCAACGGCCTTTTCCTTGGGAACGCCGGCCATTCGATTAATCAACGCTTCCGGCACATCCATGCCGGCCACCTTGTTGTTCATAAACTTTGCCATACCGGCAGATTTCAACGGGGTGACGCCACCAAGGATATGAACCTTTTCAGTCAGGCCTTCTTCCCGGGCCATTTTTATCCATTCCTTGAATCGATCCATATTATAAATACACTGGGTCTGAATGAAATCAGCGCCGGCGTCGATCTTTTTTGCCAGTCGAATGACGCGGTATTCAAAAGGGTCGGCAAACGGGTTGGCGGCCGCTCCGATAAACATTCGAGGCGGATCGTTCAAATCGAAACCGCTCATATCCTTGCCTTCATCTCGCATGGTCTGCACGGTCCGGATAAGATTCATGGAATCGATATCAAATACATTCAAAGCATCCGGCTGGCTGCCAAAACTCTGATGATCACCCGAAAGGCAGAGTATATTTTTTATCCCTAAAGAATGGGCGCCCATAATATCCGATTGCAGGGCAATCCGATTCCGATCCCGGGTGACCATCTGCATGACCGGTTCCAGACCCATTTGCAGAAGATGCGCACACGCTGCTATGCTGGACATTCTTACGATTGCGGTTTGGTTGTCGGTGACGTTGACGGCGTCAACCCACCCCTTTAATAATTCGCCTTTTTTTCGGATGACCTCGGGATTTGCTCCCCGTGGCGGACCGCATTCGGCGGTAACGGCAAACTCTCCGTTTGATAAAATTTCCTGCAATCTGCTCGAAGTTTTCATATTCATATCATATGATCCTCTCTCACTAATTTTCTTGGGCCGCCCGAAAGGCTGGTTTGCCAATTCTTGGGGGGAACATAGATTCTCAAATTATCCATTTGTCCCAATATCCTGAGCCGTTCGATGATCATCTGCCAGGCACAGTCGGTTTCAGGATTGATCTCACATTTGCCGTTTTGTGATCCGCCGCAGGGTCCGTTCAGAAGTTTTTTGGCACATCGGGTGACCGGACAAATTCCTCCGAATATGTCAAGCCTGCAATTGCCGCAGCCGGAACACTCCTCGGTAAAGACACCCTGTTTTTCCAGAACACCGATGAAGGTTGTGTTTACACCCGGCAAAACCGGACTTTTAACGAACCGTCTGGCAAGCGCCTGAACGCCGGCACCACAGGCCAGGGATAAGACCCCATCATTGCGAGAGATGGCCGGTGCACTTTCCTGAATAAATTCATCTTCGCATTGGCGTTCTATAGTAAACTCTTCGATTTCAATCTCCTTGCCGTCTTTTTTGCAGGCCAGTCTCAGTGCGGATGCCAGTACTGCAACTTCGTCTTCACCTCCGGCAAAACAGGTTTTCACACAGGTGCCGCAGCCCAGAATAAGAATTTTCTTGTAGGGTGCGATGATTTCCTTGATTTCCGATATGGGTTTTTGTTCTCCAACGATCATAGCAAGTATCCTTGTTTGTTTTTTGTTTTGGGAGCGAAATCAAACAGCAGGGTTGGGCCCCAAGTCTTCAAGATCTTTCAAAACGTTCTGTATAATCCGAGATGCTGCGACGGTATCTCCGGCAGATATGTTGCTTAAGGACAGTCTCCGGCCGCCGAGACCGATTTCGTCCAGCAGGTTCCGAACCCATGCCACACGTTTTTTCGCTCTTATATTGCCCTCTACATAACGGCACTGTCCTTCAGGACAGACCAGTACGATCACTGCATCCGAGCCGGCTTCGAATGCCCGCAACAGAAAAACATCCTTTACCATGCTTGAGCATGGCAACTTGACGGTTTCCAATTCAAAATTGTCTTGGCCGGTCAAGGAGAAACCGCCAATTTCGGAAACTGTGTTTATACAGTGAAACAGTGTTATTTTGGGTGTAAAGTTGTCATTCATGTTTATGCGGTCCTTCGTTTAGGCCGGAAGCGTACGGCGGTCTGAGTCAAAGCACGTGAGTGCTTTAATCGTTGCCTTTGCAACCGGGTCGGAAGAGCACTCGGTTTTTGGCAAAAATAAAATAAAAAAGACGTCCACCCTGTAGAAAGGGGTGCAGACGCCTTCGTCATTTTAGTGTCAAATATAACTCTGTACACCATTGTGCAAAGCTATAAAAAATCTGAACTCAAACATCTATTGATTCGCGCGGGCTTTGTCAAGGAATATTTTTTGATTTTTTTAAAAAAATCGTCACCGGTTGTCCGGCTTAGGTTATGGGCATATATTTATCTATTTCGTACTGGCTGACATGGGTTCGATACATATCCCACTCGATCTTCTTGTTTTCCACAAACTTTTTGAAAACATGCTCACCCAGGGCATCTTTAACCAGTTCTGATTTTTCAACTTCAAGGATCGCTTCATAAAGATTCCCCGGAAGGGTTATAATGCCTTTTTTGTTTTTCTCTTTTTCGGACATTTCATAGATATCCTCTTCGATGGGGTCGGATAGTTCATATTGATTCTCAACCCCCTTTAACCCGGCTGCCAGCATGACCGCAAAAGCCAGATAGGGATTACAGGCCGGATCCGGCGCCCGGAACTCGATGCGGGTGGCGACTTCCTTTCCGGGCTTGTACATGGGAACCCGAATCATGGCCGAACGGTTGCGTCGGGCCCAGGAAATGTAAACAGGGGCCTCGTAACCGGGCACCAGTCGTTTGTAGGAATTGACCCACTGATTGGTGACGGCGATGATCTCCCGGGCATGCTTCATAATGCCGGCAATATACCCCTTGGCCATTTTGGACAAATGGTATGGATCGTTTCCATCAAAAAAGAGATTTTTGTCTCCGGCAAACAAAGATTGATGCACATGCATGCCGCTGCCGTTTTCGCCAAAGATGGGTTTTGGCATGAATGTGGCATAACAACCGTGCTGGCGGGCGATTTCTTTGACCACGATTCGATACGTCATGGTTTTGTCGGACATGCTCAAGGCATTGTCATAGCGAAGATCGATCTCATGCTGGCTCGGTGCCACTTCATGATGGCTGTATTCCACTTCTATCCCCATGTCCTGGAGCGCAAAAATAGTATTCCGTCTTAAATCAGATGCCATATCCAGAGGCCGGCTGTCAAAATATCCTCCAGTATCAAGCCCTTCGGGCTCCTTGTTGCTTTTGAAATAGAAATATTCCAGTTCAGGTCCCACATAAAATGTATATCCTTTGTCTTCTATTTTCTTCAAAAGCCGTTTAAGCACATACCGTGGGTCTCCCTCATACGGCGTCTGGTCCGGGTTCACGATGTCGCAGAACATCCGGGCCACCGGCCTTTCGCCGGAACGCCAGGGCAGCATTTGAAACGTGGTAGGATCCGGCATGGCAACCATATCGCTCTCTTGGATGCGGGCAAAGCCCTCGATGGAAGATCCGTCAAATCCCATACCCTCACTCATGCCGGTCTCCAGCTCGGATTGAGTGATTGCAAAGGTCTTGAGCACCCCCAGGACATCTGTGAACCAAAACTGAATAAAGCTGACGTCCTTTTCCCTGACAAGTCTTAACACATCTTCTTGGGTCGTGCATCCTTCACAACTCATTAAAGCACCTCCTTTTTTAATACCCTGCTCGATCGTCGAACAAAGTGATACTGGCGGCGTCCTCCTGGATAAGGTGCAGGTACCCAAAGGCAGCCCCCCCTTGTTTTCAATCAATTAGGGTTCAAAATCTTATCTATGAATGGTTGTTCCAGCGGTGATATCTCCTGTGATAATATTCTCAAGTGTGCTCGGCCCTTGCCACTGGATAATATGAACTCGAGGTACGTTGTTGTCGAGTGCCTCAAATGCAGATTCCATTTTGGCCACCATCCCGCCTTTGATGGTGCTGTTCCCAATCAGTGCTTTGGCTTTTTGAACCGTAAGGGAAGGACAAGTTCGCTCTTCGACCAAAACCCCCGGCACATCGGTTATAAAGACGAGATCGGTACACTGGGCACCGGCGGCGAGTGCGGCGGCCGCACTGTCGGCATTGACGTTGTAACTTTCTCCCCTTTCATCAGCAGAAATTGGTGAGACCACAGGCACGCGTCCGGTTTTGAGCGCTTCCAGGACAACATCGGGGTTTACCTGTATGATTTTACCCACAAACCCAAAGTCACGACCGTGGCGTCTTAGGGGTTCGACGATAAATAGCCGCTCGGTTTTTCCTGACATGCTGCTGCAGGGTACACCGTTTTCACTGAGCCATCGGGAAATACGTCGATTGACGGTTTCGGACAGTACATTTTCGACAATTTTTATATCTTCGACTTGGGTGATACGAATGCCGTCGATAAAAACAGATTCACGATGGGCATCTTTGAGGGCCTGAGAAATTTCAGCCCCTCCCCCATGCACGATTATAATTTCAACATGTTGTGTAGATCGAATGGCCTGGG
Organism: uncultured delta proteobacterium; assembly: GCA_963790095.1. Taxonomy (GTDB): domain Bacteria; phylum Desulfobacterota; class Desulfobacteria; order Desulfobacterales; family UBA11574; genus JAAXQD01. The sequence continues at coordinate 181,221 of CAWBNO010000020.1, forward strand.
CAAGATCCTTAAATCCGTTTTCACCTTTAAAGGCTCGACCGCCGATTTTTATTAAAATCCTGGGTGGCATCGATACGGCTCCTTTATATGGAAAAATAAAGCAGTTCTCAATTTCGGCAACAAATGTGTATGAGATTAAACGTAACCTACATATTCTCCAACACCTCTATTCCCAACAAATTCAACCCTTTTTTTAACACAATGGCCGTTGCTTTGATGAGTGCCAGTCTGGCCGTTGCCAGCTTTTCATTTTCCGCACGAAGCACATGATGTTTATTGTAGAATTGATTGAACGTTTTGGCCGTATTAAATATGTGAACGGCAATCTTTGACGGATTGAATCCCTGAACAGCGTTGTTTACTTCTTCCGGAAACTGAATCAATTTCTGAAGCAATAGAAGCTCTTCCGGATTTCCGAGAAAAGAAAAATCGCAACGTTGAAGATCGGTAGTGGTGTTTTGGGCTTTGGCCAATATTCCGGAGATTCGCGCATATGCATATTGGCAATAGGGACCGGTAAAGCCGTCGAATGAAATGGATTCGGCCGGATCGAAATTAATGGTTTGGGTCGGCCGAACCCGCAAAAGATAAAATTTTATGGCACCGATGCCGATTATTTCCGCACGATGGTTTATTTCATCATCGGAAAGTCGGCCGTCAGGATCGCGCTGGCGAATTTCCTCGGCGGCCAGTTTTTTCATTTCAGCGATAAGAACGTCGGCATCAACGATTTTCCCTTCTCTGGATTTCATTTTACCTTCCGGCAAATACACCATGCCATAGGAAAGATGATGGCAATCCTTGGCCCATTCATAGCCAAGGGCGTCGAGGATCTGAAAAAGGGATTTAAAGTGGTATTCCTGTTCGCTGCCCACCACGTAAATGGAAAAATATAACTGGTGCTCCTCTATTTTTAAAATGGATGTGGCAATATCCTGAGTGATGTAAAGACTGGTGTCATCCGGTCGTAACAGCGTTATTTTTTTTGCATCACCGCCTTTTTCCTGGCCGAATTCCGCTACCGGCAAATGAAATACCGTGTTGCCATGATCATCTTTCGAGAAAACATTCTCTTCCAGACCTTTTTGGATGACATCCTTGCCCATTTTATAAGTGTCGGATTCATAAAAGAATACGTCGAACTCAAGCCTGAAATTTTTATATGTTTCGGCAAATCCGTCGTATACCCAATTGTTCATGGTCTCCCAGAGTGTTATGGTTTCCGGATCACCCGCTTCCCATTGCTGAAGCAATGTTTGCACGTCGTCTTCCAGTGTTGGGTCTTCAAGAGCCTCCTGGGCAAACCGCACATACCAGCTGCCCACAAAATGATCTCCTTTCAAACCTTCGGATTCCGGAGTTGAACCGATTCCCCATCGTTTCCAGGCCAGCATGCTTTTGCAAATATGAACGCCCCGGTCATTGATTAAGTTTGCTTTGACCACCCGATGATCGGTTGCTTCGAGAATTCTTGAAATAGATAGTCCCAAGGCACCATTGCGCAAGTGCCCTAAATGCAGCGGTTTATTTGTATTCGGAGACAAGTATTCCACCATTCCCCGTATGCCCTTGCCAACGGAGGATTTTCCATATTTCGTGTTTTTAGAAATTATTTCGGAACAGAATTCTCCGAAGAGCACCTCGGGATGTAAACTTATATTCAGGTAGGGGCCCGAAGCATTTACTTTATGGATAACCTCATCCGGCGTGATTTTTTCGGAAATTATTTTGGCAATTTCTGCTGGAGATTTCCGAAACTGTTTTGCCAGCGGAAAGCACCCCACAGCAAAATGGCCGAATTCGGTGTCTGGGGGAAAACCGAGTTCAAGGGGTTCCGGAATTTGCCCCAGGGCTTTCTCTGTAGCGCTGTCAATTTTGTTTAAAATGGTCTCTTTGAGTTTCTGAACAGACATGACCAAGTCCTTTGTTAACCCGAATGTTGCATAAACAACAGGGTTGGTATTAATAAAAAAAATAACCCCCTGATTTTGAAAATCATTTTTTTTTTGGGTAAATCTCATTTTTTTCAAGACTTATAAGTATGGCAAAAAACCGATAAGGTATCAAGTTATAAAATCTCTTTATAAAATCCCTCAGCGAAAGACAGATTTCAGGTTTTCAAGAAAAAAATTTAAAAAAGTTGAAGTTTTCATTTCAATCATGTAATTGCAATTGGTCAAAAGGAATTTTCCATTACGGTCGATGATCGAGCCCTTCATTTGGGACAAGAATAAGGCGAATTCAAACAAGATACTGTGTAATCCTAAAAAAACTGAACAAGTTAGTTCGCTTCGCTCACAATTGGAATGATGGAATAATGGAGTAATGGAAAGATGGGTTTGAAGGAGTTTTTTTACAATTAAAATGGTTTATTTCCGCCCTTATCCCCAATATTCCAGCATTCCATCATTCCATGGAAGTGGCATAAATAGGTTGCCATTAATAAGCCTTTATTTTCAAGAAGTTGTAGAATTTCCGAGAATTTAATCATGAAAGCAAGTTTAATTTTATCTGACGGAACGCTGTATGAAGGACTTTCCCTGGGCGCCGAAGGGACTACCACGGGAGAGGTGGTGTTCAATACTGCCATGACCGGATACCAGGAAATTCTGACGGACCCTTCGTATCATTTCCAGTTAATCACCATGACATATCCGCAAATCGGAAATTATGGCGTCAACCGGAAAGATTTCGAATCAAAGCGTATTTACGCGGCAGGATTTATCATACGCGAATACAGCCCCATCGTCAGTCACTGGCAGGCGGACCAATCCCTTGATGCGTACTTGAAACATTACGGCATTGTGGGGATCAGCGACATTGATACCCGTGCCCTGACCCGTCATTTGCGGGATCACGGGGCTCAAATGGGGATGATCACCACCACCGATGAACCCTTGGAAACATTGTTAGAGCGTCTGAGAACCGGTGAAAAACTTGTGGGAAGAGATATCGTTAAAGACGTCACAACGGACAGGTATTATGATTGGCCGTTATCCGGTGAAAGTGATGGCAATGGAAAAAGTTCATTCAGAGTCGCTGTCTACGACTACGGCGTGAAATTTTCAATTTTAAGAACACTGCACGATTACGGGTGTCGACTCCGTGTATTTCCCGGCCATGCTCCGCCTGAAGCGGTGCTCGAATGGAATCCCGACGGCATCATTCTATCCAACGGTCCCGGCGATCCGGAGCCTGTTGAATACGCCGTCAAATCGGTTCGGCACCTGTTGGGCAAAAGACCGATTTTCGGGATTTGTCTGGGCCATCAGATTTTGGGCCTGGCACTGGGTGGCCGAACAACCAAGTTGAAATTCGGCCACCACGGTGCAAACCACCCGGTAATGCATCGTCTCACCGGCGCTGTTGAGATAACTTCTCAGAACCATGGTTTTATCGTCGATATTGACAGCTTGGCGAAAAGCGAGGTTGAGATCACCCATATAAATCTGAATGATGGAACTCTGGAAGGAATCAGACACCAACCCCTGCGGGCTTTCTCGGTTCAATATCATCCGGAGGCATCTCCGGGGCCCCATGACAGCCGGTATCTGTTTGAGCAATTTATAGAGGATATGAAGCAGTTCGATGCCTAAAAGAAAAGACATAAAGCGAATACTTGTGATTGGGTCGGGCCCCATCGTCATCGGTCAGGCCTGCGAGTTTGATTATTCCGGAAGCCAGGCCTGTAAAGCACTGCGTGAAGAAGGGTTTATCGTTATATTAATCAACAGCAATCCGGCTACGATTATGACAGACCCCGAATTTTCGGATAGAACCTATATAGAACCGCTTCGAGCAGATGTGGTTGCAAAAATCATAGAAGATGAGCGCCCCGATGCGCTGCTGCCCACCCTTGGGGGCCAGACAAGTCTTAATCTCGCGGTTGAACTTGCCGAAAGTGGTATTTTAGAAGAATACGGCGTGGAGTTGATCGGCGCCAAGCTCGAGACCATCCGTCTGGCCGAAAACAGGAATCTCTTTCGCAATGCTATGGAAGAAATCGGCTTGAAGGTTCCTGCGGGGGGGTGTGTCAATTCTCTCGAAGCGGCGGAGGCACTGCGTGATGAAATCGGCTTTCCGCTCATCATTCGCCCTTCATTTACCCTTGGCGGTATTGGCGGGAGTGTCGTTTATAACAGAGAGGAGTTCAGCCGGGCGGCCCAGTGGGGATTGAGCGCCAGCCCGGTCACCGAGATATTAATCGAGGCGTCCGTGCTCGGGTGGAAGGAATACGAGCTGGAAGTGATGCGGGATGCGGCGGATAATTTCGTGGTGGTGTGTTCCATCGAAAACTTCGACCCCATGGGTATCCACACGGGGGACAGCATTACTGTTGCGCCCGCCCAAACCCTAACGGACGTCGAATTTCAGGCCATGCGGGATGCGGCCAAGAAAATTGTGGCCAAGATCGGCGTCGAAACCGGAGGGGCCAACATCCAGTTTGCCCTGAACCCGGAAAACGGCGAGATGGTGGTCATTGAAATGAATCCCAGGGTCTCACGCAGTTCGGCACTGGCATCCAAAGCCACCGGTTTTCCCATTGCCAAGATTGCCGCAAAACTTGCTGCGGGGTATTATCTTCACGAGATCCCCAACGATATTACCCGAAAAACTCCGGCATGCTTTGAGCCGGCCATCGACTATGTCGTGGTCAAGATCCCCCGCTGGGATTTTGAAAAGTTTCCCGAGAACGACGTCCGATTGAGCTCTCAGATGAAATCGGTTGGCGAAGCCATGGGAATCGGCAGAACCTTCAAGGAAGCGCTGAACAAAACGCTGCGGTCCCTTGAAAACGGCTGGTCCGGTTTCCATGCCAATGGCAACGATTCCGTCAGCCATATGTCTGGTGAAGTCTTGCTGGATGATCTCAGATGGGGAACGCCGGATCGCATCCTGAAAATTTGGCAGGCCCTCACCATTGGTATTTCTCCCGAAGAAATATCCAAGATTACCCGTATTGACGTTTGGTTTCTGAAAAATCTCCAGCAGCTTGTGGAGTTCGAGACTCACATTGCCGAGGAATTCAAACAACGGCGCACCCTCACACCGGAAACCCTCCGAAGCGCAAAACGACTTGGATTCTCCGACAAGCACATCGCCGGGTTGACCGGCAAACTGGAAAATGAAATTCGGAGTCTGCGCAAAGAAAATGGAATATTGCCGTCTTTTAAAATTGTGGACACCTGTGCCGCCGAGTTTGAGTCTTTTACCAACTATTTTTATTCCACCTACGACCCGGAAAACGAATCCATCCCTTCAAACCGGAAGAAAGTGATTATTTTAGGCGGTGGTCCCAACCGAATCGGTCAGGGCATTGAATTCGATTACTGCTGTGTGCACGGCATACTTGCCTTAAAAGATCTGGGAATCGAAGCCATCATGATCAACTGCAATCCAGAGACGGTGAGCACGGATTATGACGTGGCCGACAAGCTGTATTTTGAGCCGCTTACCTATGAAGATGTATTGAATGTGATTGAGCTGGAAAAACCGGATGGCGTCATTATTCAGTTTGGGGGGCAGACACCGCTGAAGTTGGCCATCGACCTGGAACAGGCCGGCGTGCCCATATGGGGAACCTCACCGGATTCCATCGATCTGGCGGAAGATCGCGACCGGTTCGGCGCCCTGCTGGACTCCCTGGATATTCCCCACCCCCAATACGGAACAGCCACCTCCATAGAGGATGCAATTGAAATCGGTCAGAGAATCGGATTTCCCTTGATGGTAAGACCTTCCTACGTCCTGGGGGGCCGGGCGATGGAGATTGTTTATGATCTTAAATCGTTGGAACATTATATGCAATATGCTGTCACTGCCTCTGAGGAGCATCCGGTGCTTCTGGATCGCTTTTTGGAAGACGCTTTTGAATTTGACGTGGATGCCATTTCCGACGGTGAGCGAACAGAGATTTGTGGTGTCATGCAGCATATCGAAGAGGCCGGTGTACATTCAGGGGACAGCATGGCCGTTTTACCGGCTTTTTTACTGAGCCGGGATCAGCATGAAGACATCAAAGAATATACCCGTCTGCTTGCCGAAGCACTCCATGTCCAAGGCTTGATCAACATTCAGTTTGCGATTATGTATGATACACTGAATGTGATCGAAGTGAATCCCCGGGCATCGCGAACAGTACCTTTCGTGAGCAAAGCATCCGGAATTCCCATCGCCAAAATCGCTGCAGAAGTGATGTCCGGCAAACGATTGAACCAGATCAGGTTCACCTTTAAGGATCGATTGCCGTACGTTGCCGTTAAGGAATCGGTATTTCCATTCGACCGCTTTGAAAAAGCCGATATTTATCTGCGGCCGGAAATGCGTTCCACCGGAGAGGTCATGGGGATTGCAACGACTTTTGGAGAGGCGGTGTTTAAAGCCTTTCAAGCCACAGGCATTACCATTCCAACGTCAGGCACTATATTTGTCAGCGTGAATGATAACGATAAGGCCCGTATGTTTCCCATTGCCGAAAGCTTGTATAGATTGGGCTATAAATTGGTTGCCACCCGAGGGACGGCGGATTATATTGCCGGCCGGGGCATTCCGGTGGAGACGGTATTGAAAGTCAGCGAGGGACGTCCCAATGTCGTCGATAACATCAAAAACCACAACATCGATCTAATTATTAAAACCCCTTTAGGACAGCGATCCCGAAAAGATGAATCCCCTATTGGCTGGACGGCGATCAAGTACCACGTTCCGTTCATAACGACCCTTTCCGCCGCCGAAGCGATTGTGCGGGGTCTTAAAGCCCAAAGAAAAAAACCATTTGAGTATCAGTGCCTTCAGGAATACTATAAAACCCACTGATACGGGAAAATGCGAATTGTTGAACGCGCTTCATGCCTTCTCCTGTGTTCATCGGTCCATCAAACTCAATTGTGGTTGGAACACACCCCAGTGGAAATCCGCCTGGGGGAGGCGGTCCGGTTATCCTCACAGGGGCTATAGGTCCAGAACCATTCCGATTTCATCACAATGGAAATATTTTGGGCAGCGGCTGCATTCGCCCCATACCTTGGGTGGAAGTTCCGATCTGTCTTGCCGTCTGAATCCAAACCTTTTGAAGAAATCTTCGGTCAATGTGAACGTGTACAAACGGTGTATGCCCAGTTGTTTGGCCTCATCTTTCATGGTTTCGATTAATTTGCTTCCCAGCCCCAAGTGCTGGTAGTCCGGATGAATCGCCAGCGCCCTGATCTCGGCAATATCTTCCCAAAGCACATGCAGGCTTCCGCAGGCCACAAGAAGATGCAATACTTCTCTGGTTTCCGTTAGGCTGTAAACCGGAACGTTGTTGTCACAGGCGATTACAAAATCCCTGATATTTTCATACAGGTACTGGGGACCTCGGGGAAGCATTAAATTCATTGCCGCAAAGGCGTTAATCAATTCGAGGATTTCTTCTACGTCCCTAATTTGAGCTTTCTTGATGACAATTTGGCGCTCGTCTTTGTCGTTTAGGCGAGCTTTCAGGAACTTTTCCTTGCGTTTTTTCTCTTCGGGTTTTGGAGCCGGCGGCGGTTCAATATATTCCATTGCCAATTACCTATAGACTATTAAAGGGTTCTGTTAATCTGCAATCTATCATCCTAAAATTTCACTCAATTAGGGTTGTTTTCCCTGGATTCAGAATAATAACGTTAATCCCAATCGCTTTCAAAATCAGGAGGTTAATTTTTTATAGCTGTCGACTGTCTATGCGTCAATGCATAAAATGAATTGTAGTTCCATCCTTTTTTATGGACAAGCTTAAAATGAATTGAAAGCAGGTGTCAATGGGTTTCCATCCGTTTCAATAGGACGCCGCGGCGGGCGACGCTTGACCATCATACCGTGAGTACGTGTTCAGGGGGGCGCTCCCCCGCTTCACTCGGGTGTCTACGTGTCTGGTCATTTCAATGACTTAGCAGCGGTGGCATTCCTGCCCCCTCCGCGTTCTCCCGCGAAAAGCATGCGGGAGCCGCGGTCTCCCCCACTGCTAAGTCATTGAAATAACGAAGCCACTCCGCCAATATCGTTACTCGGGGAAGCGCCCCCCTGAACACGAAGCACCGTGAAGGTTGATAAAATTGAAAAAAGTGAAACGTGAAATGTAAAACGACTACATTTAGTATATTAAGAGGCAATATTACACAACATATAGACTTTTCACGTTTAACTTTTTACTTTTCACAGAACTATCAAGGTCGATGCGATAAAACTTACATCCCGGACCGATTCAGCCTAGAATAACTTTCTAATTTCATTGATAGAATCGACAATATAGTCCGGTTGAACATCACCGGCCAAATCACTTTCTTTAAATTCACCTGTTTTTACCAAAACCGATTTTATCCCGGCATTTTTTGCGCCCCGGATATCACTGGAAACCCGATCACCCACCATTAAAACTGCATTCCTTTGGACATCCATTGTCTTGAGGGCCATTTCAAAAATGAGCTTGTTGGGTTTCCCGATATACGTTGCTTTAACATTTGCGGCATCCTCGAGCATTTTTCCATAGGCACCCACGGTAAGTTCCACCTCTCCCATACTGTTATCAACGATTTGAGATATCATTACGATGAATTTTGAACCCCTTTGAAGGAGTTTTAGGGCCGTGTTCATGTTCTGGAAGTTGAACCCATCGCGATAATCTCCCAGGACAATATACTCGGGATCCTCAACATCATGACAAAAGTGTCTGAATTCTTCCAATCCGGTTCTTTTTAGCATTATCCAACATGATCGGGGATTTAAGGTCTCAAGGTATTTAGCCGTCGCATATGCTGTGGTAATCACCTCGGTTTCACGAACATCAAAGCCCATCTGATTCAGTTGTTCGGCACAATATTTTCTGCTTTTCAAGGTGCTGTTGGTCAATACCCTGATGACGACCCCTTTTTGCCGCAAAAAATTAATGAGCTCCACGGCGCCCGGATAAACCCGGCCCTGAAATTCAAGAACGCCGTTGATGTCAAATATTATGCCTTTGTAGTTTTGTTTCATATGTCTGAATTCCTGTTTCGGCTGAAACTGTTTTCAATTTTCTTTCATATCGGCTAGTCTTTTCATCGAAAAGTCTTACGGCAAGGAATCTTGATAAACGGAAACGAACTATGATTGACATGCTTCGGTTTACTTTTTAATATGAAAAAATAATTCGAACCTTTCTTCATTGATCGAATTAGACTCAAACATCGTGGCCGACAAAAATGCCAGATGTGCGGGGAGGGGTCAAGAAAGATTTTAATTGTAGGAAAAGCCATCAATGGATTGAGAGAAATTTCTTTTTGGCTCAACAGGCGTTTTGTATATAATTCTGGGAAAAAATGCATGAAAAATCGAATCATCGGTCTTCTCAGAGAGCTGGTTAAGATAAATTCCGTCAATGCAACGCTTTCAGGCGGACCCGGAGAAAAAGAAATCTCCGGATTCGTTGCGGGGTATCTCGCTAACCTCGGGTTAAATACGAAAATCCAACCGACAGATTCCCATACGACCAATGTTGTCGCCATCATACCGGGAATCAACCCCAACGATACACTTTTGTTGAACGGTCATCTCGACACGGTCGGTGTGGAGGATATGGATGCGCCTTTCAACTTAAGACAGGCGGGTGACAAGCTTTACGGACGCGGCACGTACGACATGAAGGGGAGTATTGCCGTTATGTTGTTGCTTGCGGATTATTTCACCCGCCGCCCGCCGCCCATATCCATTCTGTTCACTTTTGTGGCCGACGAGGAAGATAGAAGTACGGGAATGGAATATTTGGTTAAACGATGGCTTCCGGAGTTTTTTCCACTCCCTTTCGGCGGCATATTTCTGGAGCCCACCGAACTGGACATTGGCGTGAGTCATAAAGGCGTATCCTGGTATGAAATAGAAGTGTTCGGAAAAGCGGCCCACGGAAGTCGACCTTCCGAAGGTATTGATGCGATTCTGCCGTTACGATCCGCTCTGGCGGAACTGAACGACATCCAATTCGAGCTGCTCAACAGGGAGTCAGATCCTTTGCTGGGGCATGCAACCCTTCACGCAAGTATTATTGCGGGCGGAACCGCTTTGAGTGTGATCCCCAGGAAATCACGACTTCAATGGGAGAGACGGACCCTACCAGGAGAATCTCGAACCCGGGTCGATTCGGAACTGGAGCGGGTTATTCAGTCGGTGAAACGTTTTCCGGGTGATCATCATGTGAAGGGGCGAGAAATTTTTGTAAGACCGCCCTATGAAGTTTCAAAGGCGGCAAAAATATTAACGCGTCTCCAAGACGCTTCCCCGCAATCGAAACTTGTGGGACTCTCCTTCTGGTCAGACTCAGCGCTATGCGGGAAGGCGGGGATCCCTTCTGTTTTGTTCGGCCCAATGGGACATGGCGCACATGCAGTGGATGAATGGGTAAGTTTGAAAAGCCTGATCCGTGTCTACGAAATTTTGAAAAAACTTATCGTATCTTTTGAAGTTCCTATGAGCTAACCGGATCGTCGATGATTTCTGAGAACATCAGCCAGACGACCGACAGCGGTTTCTAATTCCGGGGTGTCATAAAAGGAAAAGCACAAGCGGATATAATTCTTGAGACGTTGATGGCTTGAAAATCTTATCCCCGGTTGATACCCGACATTATGCTGACGGGCTTCGGGTTGAAGTGCTTCGGCATCAATCTGTTCGGGCAGACGCATCCAGATGAAAAAGCCGCCCCTCGGCTCGCTGAAACCGGCAAAACTTCCAAGATGCCGTCGTAAAGCGGCGCTTAAAAAGTCCATCCGTTGACCATACACCGTTTTCAGTTTGACCAAATGGTCGCCTTGCAGCCCCAGCTCCAGGGCACTTTGGACCAGTTTGGAAGTAAAGGGGCTCAATCCGCCGCCGCTTTGGAGCAAGCCGCTTCTGACCAGCCGTTGGAGCAAAGCTTGATTCGCCTGAATCCAGCCCAGTCGTAAGCCGGGGGCAAGGATTTTGGAAAATGAACCCATTGAAAGGATCGTCCCCGTATGGGCGTAGTTGGCCAGCGGTTGGGGAGGGGGAGAATCATAGGGAAGCAAATGATACACCTCGTCGGCAACAATCAATAAATTATGCGCTTGGCTCAGCTGAACCAGCCGTTCCCGGCGGACAGCGGAAAGGGTGATACTGGACGGGTTGTGAAACGTCGGGATGCAATAAAGGAATGCCGGATGGTGTTGTGTCAGACCTTCTATCCAATGCCTCGACCATCAAGCCGTTTTCATCCATGGGCAGGCCGATGATGTTCAGACCATGGTCTCTAAAGATGTCGAGGGCCAAAAAATAGCTTGGCTCTTCCACAAAAATGGTATCACCGGGCTTGGTGAAAAGGGTGCAGATCAGATCGAGTCCCTGGGAGGCTCCGGCGGTGACAAAAAGATCGTCGGGATCAACGGGTTTGTGATAGTGTTCGGTCAGAAACTGGGACAGGGCGAGTCGAAAATACCCGTCCCCCGATTCCGCACCGTATGCCAGAAGGGATCCGTCGTCATGGCCCAGGCGATGTTCGGCGGCATTTTTCATCAAAGCCAGGGGCAGCAGTGACGGATCGGGCTGACCGATGCCGAGATGAATCATCCCCGGCGGAATGTCGAGTTGGGTGGTTTGAATGGTCTGCAACGTCATATCCCGTTTTAATGGGTTACATTTTTAAAAGAATTAAATTTTGATGGCGTCGTAAAAAGTCTGATTTTGTATCTCCAATCTGTTGGGGTGAAAGTGGCCGGGAATTGTTATCTGAAAAACTGCCATGCCTGGAACCCGAGCAACCCACCGACTTCTTTTCTCTTTTGACCTGTAGCATTCGAGAATTCCCCAGGCAAGGCTTTATTTAGTTTCCATACATAAATTGGCCCTTTTTGTCCGGATCTGCGTTCTCCGAGGGGTTCCAAGAGAAACACACCGTCGCTTCGCTGTGCCGGAATCAAATGCATTAACCCTGAATAAAAAGCATTTTGAACTTGACAGACCAGCGGTTTTTTGCCATATGTTCAATACAAAACTCGGAAAGTCATACACTATGGTTTTAGATTCATCCAACATACGCATCCGTATCCGCCGCCGACGTCGCCGTATCCGACAGTCGTCCGGGTGTTTTATGCGTTGAATCTGACCCTGTAACATAAAATTCAGTGAAAAAACAAAAAACCCCGGCAGAAGCCGGGGTTTTTTGTTTTTTGAAAGGAGATTAAACATGGCAAAAGATCGGGTCAACAAGGTCGTCCTCGCTTACAGTGGTGGGCTGGACACGTCGATCATCGTTCCTTGGCTAAAAAACAATTACCATGACTGTGAAGTGATCTGTTTTACGGCAGACCTGGGCCAGGAAGAGGAACTGGAGGGTCTCGAAGAAAAGGCCCTGGCCTCGGGCGCCAGCAAGCTGATTGTGCGGGACCTGCGTGAACAATTTCTCAAAGAGTATGTCTTCCCCACCCTCCAGGCAGGTGCGGTCTATGAACGGGAATATCTATTGGGAACCTCCATTGCTCGACCGCTCATGGGAAAAACGCTGGTTGAAATTGCTGAGGCCGAAGGTGCGGATGCGGTGTCCCACGGCTGCACCGGCAAGGGCAATGATCAGGTTCGTTTTGAACTCACGGTGATGGCCCTCAACCCGAAGCTTAAAGTCATCGCGCCGTGGCGCGAGTGGGATATTCGCAGTCGTGAGGACGCTATAAAGTACGCCGCCAAATACAACATCCCGCTGTCCACGACGGAAAAGGATATTTACAGCCGGGATCGGAATATTTTTCATCTGTCCCATGAAGGCGGACTCCTGGAAAATCCCTGGAACGAGCCGGAAAAGGGAATGTACAAATTGACCGTTAGTCCGGAAGATGCACCGGACAAAGCCGCTTATATCGATATCGGCTTCGAAAAGGGAAACCCGGTCAGCTTGAACGGCGAAATGCTGACAGCGGTGGAACTGTTCACCCGTTTGAACAAAATAGCAGGGGCTCACGGTGTCGGGCGGGTGGATATGGTCGAAAACAGATTGGTGGGAATGAAAAGCCGCGGCGTATATGAAACCCCCGCCGGAACGATTGTGCTGCGGGCCCATCAGGCCCTCGAAAGCATCTGCCTCGACAAAAACACCATGCACTATAAAGATTTCGTAGCGGTCAAATATGCTGAATTGGTTTACAACGGCATGTGGTTCATGCGGCTCCGGGAGGCGTTGGACGCCTTTGTCAAGACCACCCAGGAGAGGGTTTCGGGCACCGTCCGCCTGAAGTTGTACAAGGGGAATGTCATCATTGCAGGACGAAAAAGTTCCTACAGTCTGTACCGGGAAGATTATGCATCATTCGGGGAAGAAGATGTTTACAATCAACAGGATGCTCACGGATTCATTCAACTGTTCGGTCTCCCCCTGAAGGTCGAAGCCCTAACGGCCATCAACGGTGGAGATGAAAGCCGCTACCTCAAGCCGGACTATAGCAAGTTCAAGCGCGACTAGTCACAGGTTTCAGTCGGTTGGAAAGAGATATACGCCGTCGTGGAGCGTTTTCTCCCTATTGAGATTCAAATGCGTTTGCCTTGTTTGAAGCGGCCATTTCGACTTGACACATAATCAGATTTTTGCCATAAATTGATGTCGCAAAGCAGACCCATGTTTTTTCCAGGCGGCGCTTGTGTTGCTTAAAAAGGGAGAGCAGATACAGCACTTAAACCCAACCTATCCCTCGAGGTGAATAAAATGAACGGATCAGTAGAACAAACTCGTCAAACATACCAAGGGTGGGATGAGTTCTACAATAAGGATGTCGATGAAAAATTAGATTTTTTCGAGGTAAACGGCAGATTGTTTGATGTGATTTTTGCCCAGCAGTTTGATAGACCGTTCATGGACTATTTGTGTAGGATCGCAGACATGATCCGGTCGTTGGCCCAAACGAAAATGGGCCAGGAAAAACTCAGACATCTTTTACCCCATAAACGGGCCATGCTGTATTTTGTTCAGCCCTCAACGCGGACCTTTCTGTCTTTCCAAAATGCATGTTACATTCTGGGACTGAGCGTTTCCGAAAGTCGGGGAACGTCAACAAGCTCCGAGGTCAAAGGTGAATCGTCGGAAGACACCATTCGCACGTTTGCCAGTTATGTAGATTTGATTATTTCCAGGCACCCGGAAGCCGGATTTGCCGAAAAAACCGCCTGGGTCCTGAATCAAACCGATCGTCCCGTTCCTATTTTAAACGGGGGCTCGGGACCGGATCAACATCCGACCCAAGCCCTGTTGGATATTTATACGCTGGAAAGATCATTTCAAGACATCGGCGGTTTGGACGGCAAAAAGATTGCTATGGTCGGTGATTTAAAACGCGGACGAACCGTTCGTTCCCTGAGTTATCTGATGAAAAATTATAACGACGTAAGCTTGTACTTTGTTTCACCGGATATATTCAGAATGAAAGACGACATCAAAAAATTTTTGGAGAAGCACGACATTCCCTATCATGAAACCGATGATTTCGAAAGCGTTATGCCGCTGGTGGACGCCATTTACATGACCAGAATTCAGAAAGAATATTCTGACGACCCTTCAGGCGAAGCCGACAACTATCCCGAGTTCCATTTCAAGAAAGAACACCTGTCCATCATTCAGCCGCACTGCACCATCATGCACCCACTTCCCCGGCGATATGAAATAGAAGTGGAAGTGGATAATGATCCGCGGGCCGCCTACTGGCGGCAGGAGCGAAACGGGATGTGGATTCGGGCCGCTTTGATAGCCTATATTTTCAGGGTTGAATCGGAAATCTTTGCGGAATTTTCCTGATGGGCTAGAAAATTAAATAAAAATAAATTTTTCTTTAGCCTCAAATACATTATTCTTTCCTCCCCAGGAGACACGGCATTTTAATCCTAAAAAAAAGCCGGCACCTCTAAAGTCGGATACGTATGCCCCCTGTTCATCGAATTTGACCGGCAATAAAACAACTGGTCACTTGTTCAATGAATTTTCCAGGCTCAGCAGTTGCTCTTTGAACCAAATGTGTGCAGGATCTTTTTCATACAGCGGATGCCAAATCAGATTGAGTTGAAAATTTGGAGGATTATTCGGAAGCTCCACCAGCCTTAACGCCATGATCTCGGCCAGTTTCTTTGCCATGCGGCGAGGCAGGGTCATGATGTAATCGGTCTCGGCCAGAATCAGGGCGGCGGGTAAGAAAGCTGCGGTGCTAACGCTGTATATTCTCTGAACATTTTGTTTTTCAAGCCAGTTATCCAAAATTCCAAATTTAAATGGGGAGCCCAAAATGGAAAGTAAAATATGGGGTATTTCAGCAAACTGTTCGAGGGAAACAGAGGGACCGACCTTTTTGTTTTCTTTCCGAACAAGGCATACCAATGAGTCCTTAATCCAAATCCGACTCGTCAGGTTTTTTGGGATATCCATAAGGCTTTCAACGCCGATGACAAAATCGATCTCGCCGGTGGTGAGTTTGGATTCGGGAAGTTCATGGGACAGTATTTCAGCTGCGACAGTGCAATGGGGCGCAACTTTTTCCAGATGGGCCATAAGTTTGGGCATCATCAGGCATTCAAAATATTCGGTACAATACAGAACGAACTTTCTGTCAGAGGTCAGGGGGGCAAAGTCTTTTTGTGTATAAATGGTGCGATTTATTCGGTTGAGCATCTCTCTGACCGGCACCTCCATTTCAAGGGCCCGTGGGGTGGGCATCATCCCTTGTTCCGTCCGCATCAAAATGGGATCGTCCAGCAGGGTGCGCAAACGGCTCAGGGCATGGCTCATTCCGGATTGGCTTAAAAACACCTTTTCAGCAGCTTTGGATACATTGCGCTCGCTCATCAGAGCATCAAAGCAAACCAATAGATTCAAGTCGAAGTTTCGAAGATTAATTCTCATGATCGTATTTCATCCTCTCGGGTGTTCATCCGGAAATGGCATTATTGCCCGCCGCTCAGGTATTGTGGAATCACCCTATCACATAGAATTCCGAATTTAAACAGGTGATCCCGGGCAGACGGCCGAACCTGAAAATGCCCATTGCATCGGGCAATGAATATGTTGTTGTCTACCCTAAACATGTACGAAATTAATTCAGTCTATGAGTGCAATGAACTTGACACATATGTCAAGGACTTTTATACATCGCTTCGGCAATAAACATGTGCGATATTCATTTGGATGGTGAATGCAGCGATCTTGTCCCGCATGGTGAGGCAGTTATACTGCGACTCAGGCTCGGATATGCACGAAATTAATTTCGATTATGAGTACAATGAACTTGACCGATGTGTTAAACTTTTTTATACGGGCTACAAGCAGTATAAGGTTTACATCCAAATGTGCAAAAAATGTGCAAAAAGTTTTGCACATGTTCATTTCTGCAAAGGGCTCTTTTTAAAACAATTAAAAGGATCATACCCTGACTACTCAAATCACCCATGGTAACATAATATTTATGTCGGCGAATTTCGGAACGGCTTGCGAGGCAACACCTGCGAGGTGTCTGCAGACCGTCGGGATCATTTCGACAGACTGCGTTGAAGTTGATGGTGTTTGACGGCTGCGATGCCTTCGACAATGATTACATGGAAACATAGGAGATGAATATATGACCGATAAAAAACCGATACTGTTAATTGCATTGGGAGGGAACGCTCTGATAAAAAAAGGGCAAACCGGCACTGCAGATCAACAGTTTGAAAATCTCAGTCTCCCCATGAAGCAGATCGCTGAACTTTCCAGAAAGTACAGGCTTGTGATTACACACGGTAACGGCCCCCAGGTGGGCAATCTGCTGCTGCAGCAGGAGAGCTGTGATGAAGTTCCGAAAATGCCCTTGGAGGTAATCGGCGCCATGACCCAGGGACAGATCGGCTATATGATTGAATCTTCTCTAGACACGGCACTGATGGAAATGGGGGTTGATGAAGAACAAGACTTTGTATCCCTCATCACTTACGTGGTTGTGGATGAAAACGATCCGGCATTTCAAAATCCAACCAAACCCATCGGCCCGTTTTACACCGAAGCAGAGGCGGCGAAGCTGTCGTACAACCTCGTCAAAACTGACAAGGGGTACCGGCGGGTGGTGGCGTCCCCTAAGCCAGTGGCCATCGTGGAACGCAAGGAGATAAAAAAGCTCATCGATATGGACTTTATCGTCATTTGTTGTGGCGGCGGCGGAATACCGGTGGTCCGGAAGGAACGAAGGTTCAGCGGCGTGGAAGCGGTGATCGACAAGGATCTGGCGAGCTCGGTCCTGGCTCGGGAAATAAACGCAGATATCTTTATCGTGGCGTCAGATGTTGAAGGCGCTGCCGTGGACTGGGGAAAGCCCGAGCAGAGGATTCTACGAAAAGTCGCCTTATCGGAAATCAGGGAATATGTTGAAGCAGGTCATTTCCCGGCAGGATCCATGGGCCCCAAAGTAGACTCAGTTATCCAGTTCGCCGAAAGTACGGGAAAACGCTGCATTATCTGCAAGTTGGATGATATCCAAAAAGCGGTTGAAGGCGCTGCCGGAACCGAAATCAGCCAATAAGGTGTCGTAACATAAAAATCAAATACATCAGGTCTTTGGTTTTAAGACGGAAGGGTTTGTGAAACATTAAAAAAGGACTTGGGTTAAAATCGGCCAATACCATATTATAAAACCGCCGGCCGACGCTAAAAACAAGCCCTGACAATTCATTTAATCGGAGGAAAAATGTCGAAGAAAAAAGTAATCATTATCGGTGCGGCCGGAAGAGACTTCCATAATTTCAATACCTATTACAGGGGCAATGAAGATTACGACGTGGTCGCCTTTACCGCGGCACAGATCCCGGACATCGAAGGTCGAAAATACCCTGCCGAACTGGCTGGTGAACTGTATCCGAAAGGTATTCCCATCTATGCCGAAGAAGAACTTGAAAAATTGATCAAGGAACTGGACGTCGATGACTGTGTATTTTCTTACAGTGATGTTTCGTATCAGCACGTCATGAGCATGAGTTCCGTTGTTGCCGCCGCGGGCGCCAACTTTGTCCTGCTGGGACCGGGAGACACCCAGATCAAAAGCAGCAAGCCGGTCATTTCCGTGGGTGCTGTCCGAACCGGCTGCGGGAAAAGCCAGACTTCCCGGAGAATCATTGAGATACTCATGGAAAAAGGATTGAAAGTTGTTGCCATCCGGCATCCGATGCCCTATGGCGATATTGCTGCCCAGAAGGTCATGCGCTTCGCCAGTGTCGAGGATATCGATAAAAACAAGTGCACCGTCGAAGAGATGGAAGAGTATGAACCCCACGTGATTCGCGGAAACGTAATCTACTCCGGCGTTGACTACGAAGCCATCGTCAGAGCCGCTGAAAATGATCCTGACGGCTGTGATGTGGTGCTGTGGGACGGTGGGAACAATGACTTTCCGTTCTACAAATCAGATCTGCATGTTACCGTTGTCGATCCCCATCGTCCGGGTCACGAACTGACTTATTATCCCGGAGAAACCACCTTGCGGCTGGCGGACGTTGTCGTGATCAACAAAATAGACAGTGCAGATGGCGCCGATATCAACATTGTTAGAAAAAACGTGGCTGCCGTAAATCCGGACGCCATCGTGATTGACGCGGCGTCTACCATTAAAGTCGAAGATCCTTGGGTGATCAAGGGTAAAAAAGTTCTGGTGGTGGAAGACGGTCCCACCCTCACACACGGTGAGATGAAAATCGGAGCCGGTGTGGTTGCCGCTGAAAAGTTCGGCGCAGCCGGGCTGGTGGATCCCAGGCCTTACACTGTGGGCAGATTGACGGAGACGTTTGAAAAGTATCCTGGAATCGGAACGCTGCTTCCTGCCATGGGATACGGCGAAGTGCAGTTAAAGGACATGGAAACCACCATCAACAATACCGAATGTGATGCTGTTGTGGTGGCGACGCCCATCGATCTGAACCGGATCATTAAGATCAACAAACCGAATACAAGGGTATTTTATGACTTGCAGGAAATAGGATCACCCAACTTTGAAGAGGTCCTGGCCGATTTCGGCAAAAAACACAATCTGTTTTAAGTCATTACCCATTATATATGGGGGCGGCACCATGGGTGCCGCCCTCAACTATGAGTTACTTCAATGGAGTATTTATGAAAGGAGTCGACCATGGCTTTTAATTTGAGAAACAGGCACTTTTTGAAGCTTTTGGATTTCAGCCCACAGGAAATCCGGTTTCTGCTGGATCTTTCCATCGATCTGAAAAAGGCAAAATATACCGGAATAGAACAACCCCGATTGACCGGTAAAAATATCGCCCTGATTTTCGAAAAATCCTCCACCCGGACCCGGTGCGCTTTTGAAGTGGCGTCTTACGATCAGGGCGCAAAGGTGACCTACCTGGGACCCACCGGTTCTCAGCTGGGAACCAAGGAAACCATGAAAGATACGGCCAGGGTTCTTGGCAGGATGTATGACGGTATCGAGTATCGTGGTTTCGCACAGGAGAAAGTCGAAGAACTGGCGAAATACGCAGGCGTTCCTGTTTGGAACGGCCTCACCAACGAGTTCCATCCCACACAGGTTCTTGCGGATTTTATGACCATGATGGAGCATTCCGACAAACCGTTGCACCAGGTCAAGTTCGCCTACCTGGGCGACGCGCGGAACAATATGGGCAATTCTCTTCTGGTGGGTGCTGCGAAGATGGGCATGGATTTTCGTTCGGTTGCGCCCAAGTCGGTTCAGCCCACCGGAGAAATCCTAGACGCCGCCCATAAAATTGCCGCTGAAACCGGCGCCAAACTTCTGATTACGGATGATTTGAAGGCCGGCGTCAAGGACTGCGATTTTCTTTACTCGGACGTCTGGGTCTCCATGGGTGAGCCGGACGAGGTGTGGAAAGAGAGAATCGAGCTTTTGACACCTTACCAGGTCAATCAGGCGGCCATGGATCTCACCGGCAACCCGAAGGTGAAATACATGCACTGTCTCCCGGCGTTCCACAACCGGGATACCGTTATCGGTGAAGAGATCTACCAGAAATTCGGTTTGGAGGGCATGGAAGTGACCGAAGAGGTCTTTGAGTCCGAGGCATCCATTGTCTTTGACGAGGCCGAAAACAGGATCCATACCATCAAGGCCGTCATGGTGGCGACCCTGGGAGACTGATGGTATCAGTGTCGGTATGGCAGCTAGATATTAGGTTGTTTTATGTCAGTAATACGCTAAGATGGTGTTCATCTTGGCCGGAGGAACAGAACAATGTAACAATGCACCATGGGGTGCAACAACAAGATGTAACGAAGGAGGTACCGTAATGACGGAAAAATCGAAACCGAAAGTCAAGAAGGAAGAGTACGATGTGGTACTCCAAGGACAACCAGCGGTTAAGCCGATGGTTGTATCACAGCGGGAGGGGGAACCATTCAGGGTATGGTCTCCGGATGAGTTCTCCCGGTTGAAGCGGGTCCTCATCGGCAGACCGGAGGGAACCAACATGCCGGCCCCCGAATGGGCTTGGCGGTACGATGTTCCTGGTTGCAAGCTACCCAGTCATATGCCTTTTCCCCAAGACATGGTGGATGCAGCCAACGAGCAGATGGACTATTTCGTGAAAACGCTCGAAAACCGGGGAATTCTCGTTGACAGAATCCCGATTCTGCCGATGATGATGAACCGACCGTTCATGAGTCCCATCGGCTGGGGACAGCTGAACATGCACGGGGTCAACAATGTGCGTGACGTAAGTTTGGTTCACGGCCACGTCATTGTCGACGCGCCAACGGTTCGACGGACCCGCGTTTTTGAGCGGTTCAACCTGCGGCCGTACTTCAACCTACTCGCCAAGGAAGACTCCAGCTGTTATCACACGTCAGCTCCCTTCCCGATGCTGACAGATGAAACCTACGACGTGGACTACTATCACGACCGGACAAAACGAACTGACGAAGAACAGCGGGAGATGTTGCTGGCGGCCCAGTTCCAGCAAAAAAACGGGGAATTTCCCTGGGAATCCCTCTGGGACGGCGCTGACATCTGGAGCCTCGGCAAAGACATGTTCTACCAGCGCTCAGCAGTCGGCAACCATGCGGGCGAAGATTGGCTGCGGCGGTTCTGCAGAGAGCACGGATTCCGTTTCCACGGCGTAACGTTTGATACGCCGGTCAACAGTGACCGGCCGACCAACTTCCACCCGTGGCACATCGACGTGAACATGTGTACGCCGCGGCCTGGTCTGGTCATCATCAACGAGGATTGGCCCCCGGTTGATGAAGGGTTCACCCAGCTCTTCAAACAGAACGACTGGGAAGTCGTGGTGGGCGCCCGGCCAACCCGTGTTCACAAGAACGACATTTACCTGACCGGGTTGTACGAGGGTAAATCCTGGATCTCCCTTAACACATTCAGTATTGACGAGAACGTGATGTGTGTGGAAGCCGGCGAAACAGCTTTCATGGAACAGCTCGACGGGCTGGGCGTGGAAGTGATTCCGATTCCGTACGAAAAGGTGATCCCATTCGGCGGCGCCCTGCACTGCACCACGCTCGATATCGAGCGAGACACCGGCGAGAAGGGCGAGAGAGGGGAATACGAAGATTACTTCCCGAAACAGATCGAAGGTTATTAATAAAAACGTAACCAATAGATAGTTTTTTCAATCTATTAGAATAGTTAGAAAAACCCAACAGGTAAAATGGATCTTATCTCTGGGGCCTTGAACAAGCCATAGAAAAGATCGTTTTTGGGAGACAGGGATTTGATCCATTAGTTAAATTAAAAAATGAAGGAGGTATTTAGATTATGACACCTATGGGTATCGGGCTTATTTGCTTTATCTTAATGTTTTTTGTACTCGGCATAGGCACGTATTTCCTGGTTAAGGGGAGCGGTAAACGGTACATCATTTGTGGCAAGAGTCTCCCTTTTTTCCTGGTGGGGTCCATGCTTTTAGCCCAATCATTGGATGCCAACGCCACCATGGGAAATGCCACCGGGGTATATCTGGGCGGATTCTGGGCCGGGTTCCAATTTCCCCTCGGCCTGGCCTTGTGCCTGTTGTTGACCGGGCTTTTCTATGCGGCACCGCTGAATCGGATGAATCTGTTAACACTGCCCGATTTTTATTTTAGAAGATACAATTGGGTAACGGAAATCATCGCGTCGCTTCTAATGGCTTTTAGTTTTGCGATACTGGTTGCCGGCAACTTTGCAGGTTCCGCCTGGATAGTCTCCATTGTTTTTGAGATCGATTATACCTGGGCGCTGGCCTTCATAGCAATTGGAATTTTTATATACACCATTTCCGGCGGGCTCTACGCGTGTGCCGCCACGGACATCGTTCAAATATATCCTGCCATATTAGGATTTACGGGATGTTTTATATGGCTGCTGTATACCCATGGCTGGGACTTCTTCGCAGGGTCGATTCCTGCCGGTTACACGGACTTAAGCGGTTTAACTTCAATGGAAAACGGGGCACTTCTAAATTGGGCGGGCATTCTGGCACTGGGGTTTAGGTGATATTGTCGCTCTGGATTTCATGGAAAGAGTCTTTGCTGCCAGGGATGGAAAAACAGCCAGAATCAGCTGTTTCTATGGCGCAGGGTTTACCATATTCACCGGTTTAATCTGTTCCGGTATCGGATTGATGGGCTTAAAGCTTCTTCCGGAAATTTCCGATCCCAGAATGGTTCTGCCTTCAATCGCAATGACTTCCGTTCCGTTTATCTTTGGACTGTTTATAATGGGCGGCATTATCGGAGCCGGGGCATCCACTGCTGACGGCGGTATATTAGGGGTATCCACCGTGTTGGGTCGGAATATAATTCAGAAAAATATCCTCCGAAGGTGGGGAAAGCAAAAGGTTGCTAAAGACAATCCTGGCGAATCTGAAGAGGTTGTGCAGGCTACGGCAATTTCCGATCGAAAGTTGCTCATCATCAGCCGGCTCATGGCGATACCGGTGGTTGCTTTTGCCATTTATCTGGCCATTGTAAAACCTGAGCCGGGAATTCTGCTGGTTCTTGCCTTTGACGTGGTGTTTGCCGGGTGTCTTGTTCCACTGACACTGGGCCTTTATTGGAAGAAGGCCAATACGCCCGGAGCCTTGGCAGCAATTATTATTGGCTCTGTACTTCGATTGATTCTGTTCTATACGATTCCCGAGCATTTGGCCGGTTTGGATACCATAATTCCTCCGATTGTTAGTCTTATTGTTATGGTCATCGTCAGTTTGATGACCCAAGAGAGTCATCCGCCAAAACATCATGTGATCCACGAGGTTCCGGATGACGCCTACGTGATCGCAGGTATATGCTAACCGAACGTTTTGATAGATGAAAAAATAGAGGTTGCGTTGGCAATCTGTGTAACCGTTCGGTCCCGATGCGTGGCTGAACGGTTTCGTAACCTCTAATGTATTCCTTAAATTACCGATCCCTCGTCACTTTGGGCGCCAGAGGTCGGTTTTATGGAGTTGTTTGCCAATGGGGTGGGCGTCGGACGAGAGAAATGTTGTTAGAAATTCCTTGCTTGCTCTCAAATTAAAAATAACTGCTTTCATCCCAGCAATGGGTGCATAATTTTTCTTTTGGAAGGCCGATGGCGTTTACAAGATTTTCCAATTTTTGATACTTTAAAGAAGTGAGTCTCAACCGCTGCCGTATTTTGTCCACCATTGCCGCATTTTTTTTGGAATTTGACGTTGCATATTCATCCAAAAACGCATCCTCTCCTTTTTCGAGTTCCGATATTGCTTTGCGTCCCGCAAGATCCAACGTCGATCGAGATGTTGAAAAATTGAGAAACTCACAGGGATATATCAGGGTGGGGCAGGCCGGCCGCATGTGCACTTCCAGGGCACCATAATCGAACAATACCTGTATATTATCCTGCAATTGCGTCCCTCTGACAATGGAGTCTTCACAAAAAAGGATCTTTTTCCCCGCAATTAATTCTTTGATGGGAATCAGTTTCATTCTGGCAACAAGATCTCTTGTGCTCTGATCCTGGGGCATAAAACTTCTGGGCCATGTGGGCGTATATTTGGCAAACGGCCTGATGTAAGGAATATTTCTCTCATTTGCGTATCCGATGGCATGTCCGATTCCCGAATCCGGAATTCCTGAAACACAATCTATTTCCACATCGTCATCCTTTGCCAGGGCCTCCCCGCACCGGTATCGTACCAATTCCACATTAACTCCTTCGTAGCTTGAGGCGGGAAATCCGTAATACACCCAAAGGAACGCACAAATCTGCATTTTTTCCTTGGGTTTCTTTCGCTGCTCATATCCGTCGGCGGTTATAAAAACGATTTCTCCGGGGCCCAGATATTTATCAATTTCAAAGCCAAGATTCGGGAATGCAGACGTTTCTGAAGACGCGGCATAGGAACCCTCTTTCCTGCCGATAACGATGGGCGTTCTTCCGAGTTTATCCCGGGCAGCATAAATACCATCTTCCGTAAGCAAAAGGATAGAACACGAGCCTTTAATGGTTTCCTGGGCATTTTCTATGCCGGTCTCAAAGGAATCTTCATCACAGATGAGTGTTGCCGCAATCTCGGTCGGGCTTAAATTCCCACCACTGGTTTCATAAAAATGGATTTTTTTTCGAAATGCTTTTTTAGCAAGTTCCTCAATATTGTTTATTTTCCCAACGGTAACGATACCGAACCTTCCCAGGTGAGATCCAAAGATCAACGGTTGAGCATCGTAATCACTGATAACGCCGATACCTTTATTACCATGCAAATTGGGAAGATCTGCTTCGAATTTGGATCTGAAGTAATTGTTTTCAATATTATGAATGGAACGTGCGAATCCGCTGGAATTTTTGGTGGCCAATCCCCCGCGTTTCGTTCCGAGATGAGAATGATAATCGGTTCCATAAAACAGATCCTTTACACAATCCTCTTTAGAAATATTCCCAAAAAAACCTCCCATACGAGATCCCTCCTTAAATGGAATATTACCGATTTTTTATCGGGCAAGTGAGTTAAAAAATCGTGCTCTATACGGTCAGCAACATAGCATGGACATGAATCGACCCGCAAGTAGAAGGTTATGAATAGAGTAGAAAAGGTGTTTAGAAGCTGTTTCAAAACCTCCCATTCGTTGGCTTGAGCCTTTTGTAAAGCGCTAAGCTCGCTGTGCTAAATTTGTAGAACTCGGGCTAACGCCCTCAGACAGCTACAAATTTTACGCGCCGCATCGCTAAGCGCTTTTCGACAAAAGACTCAAAAATCAATCACCGGAAGGTTTTGAAATGGCTTGTAGAAATTTATTGCCCGGTAATCGGAATGACGCCCACATCACTTCAAGCAACTGGATGTCCGTTGCCATCATCTATAACACAGGATCTAATCCATAGCGGGTCTTATTAAATTTTCTTGCATAAAAAAGGCTTTCCGGAAATATTTAGCCGGAAAGCCTTTGGTGTTTAGATGGAGGTCTTAACGTTATACATTCAGTATTTTTTTGGCAGCTTCATCATTAATATCGGACACATGTGGAATCCCCGTCTCTTTTTCGGTTTCTCTGTTGCCAGAGAAAAGGTCGGCGCGGGCGATTTTGTCCAGTGAAAATTTTCTGGCGCCAGCCATAAGCTGCTGCAAGCCGGCAGCCAGCTTGTCCGCCAATGTATAGAAGGCAATTGCGCCATAGGGGATATTCTCCATCTCTTTTTTGCCGACTTTTTTCTGGAGGTCGAAATAAGAGGCAAAAATCTCCACAGGCTTGGTGCCGATGTCGGTGACCGTTTTCGGCAGCTTATCCCAGTTGCCGAAAACTTTCTCTTTCCTGTCGGGGTTCAGTGCGCCTTCGATGTTGGCACCCACAAATCCGGGTATCATGATTCCTCTACCCATACAGATCAATTTCGTATACGGCGCACCGAGTGCCAATCCCTTGAAAATACTGTCTTCCAGGGCAAATCCGCCTGCAAAAGACATATCGACCACCTTTTCGCCCTTTGCCGCCAGTATACTTGCATATTCATAGGCTTTTGAATGGAGAAAGATGGAGGGTACTCCCCAGCTCTGCATCATGTTCCACGGGCTCATCCCGGTGCCGCCGCCGGATCCGTCCATGGTCAGGAGATCGCATCCTGCCTCGGATGCAAATTTTATGGCCATGGCCAGTTCTTCCATGCCGTAAGAGCCCGTCTTTAAGGTAACTCGTTCAAATCCAAGGCGACGGAGGTACTTAACACTGCTCATAAAATCTTCCCGGACCTGTTCGACGGTATCAAAATTCGTGCCCCCCAAACGGCTGTGTCGGGCAAAAGACTTGATTGCACCTTCTTTGAAGGCCTGTACCACCTGAGGCTTTGTGGGGTCGGGATCCACAACATAGCCTCTCTCTTTGAGAAAAAGTGCGTAATCCAGGCTGGTCACCTGTATCTCACCGCCAATATCCTTGGCTCCCTGTCCCCATTTGAGTTCGATAATGCATTTGTTTCCATACTTTTCAGCAACGAATTCTGCAACACCATTTCGTGTATCTTCAACATTCAGCTGGACGATGATGGCGCCATACCCATCAAAATAACGAAGATAGGTATTGATTCGTCGTTCCAGTTCCGGAGAGCTTTTGATTTTACCCTTTTTGGTTTTTCCCTTGCCGATCTCTGATTTGAGATCAACCCCGACGACATTTTCGCCGATGACCACCGGGATGCCGGTCAAAGCCCCTCCGATGGCAAAGGAATCCCAGTACCTTTCCGCGATAAATGTCGATCCCAAAGCCCCTGTCATAAGCGGCATGCGAACCTTGGTCTTTATGGTATTTCCGAATTCGGTTTCAAGGCTTACATTCGGAAAGATACAGTCGTCAGGATCTTTGGTCAGACCTTTGGCAAGGCCTTGGGAACCATATGCGTATCCTTGGATTCGGAGTGAATTATACGAGACGCCGATATGGGTGGTATTGTTGGCGCCCGCAGTGACCATGCCGAAATCTCTCGGATAGAGGAGTTTTCGGCCCACAAGGCTGGAAAGCCAGGTCTCACACCGACCCTTGCAATCCGCCCTGCAGAGCGTACAAAGGCTCGATTCTGCAGCATTGCCTCGATTGGTCGTTCCAAGTACATCATTACTTTTTGAAAATCTCATCATCATTACTCCTTTCTTGGGTCGTGTTGTTCACTAAAAAATAAAAAAGGCGTCTTTCCCCGTCGGAAAAGACGCCTTTGTCTTAAATATTGGAAAATTCCGCACACCATTGTACGAAACTTAATTTTTGCTTAATTTATTCCAACTGTTTTTAGCACCACTTACTAATATGTCAAGAAAAATTTTATTATAAATAAAATTTGATGGGTTAATGTAACTTTGTCTAAATTGGTGCCTGAAAAACTGCCCCGATGAATTTTGGGGGTGAGCATCGGTTTTATCAGCTAAACCGAATGGTTATGACATAACATCCAATATTATATGGACGGCCTGGGACAGGGGGGATGGGAATTTAGGCTGGACCCGGGATGGGATTCGATCATCAATCTTCGTCCGGAGGTTTATGCTACTCAGGGAGAAGGGTGCCGAATACGGTATGATTTTTCTCCACTCGATCAATTCTGGCTGGAATGATGGTATTTACACAATTGTCACAACCGTTTACACGAACAGGCATATAGTTTGATGTTATTCCCTTTAAAGAGCCGGTTGATTCGTCTCTTTTGCTTTCAATGAGAATTTTAATTTTTTTTCCGAGAAACTTATTGTAGAAGGCCTGTCTCTTTTCAATGCCGAGGGTCCGAATTTTTTCACACCGGGCCTTGATGGTTCTTGAATCCACCTGTTTGGAGTACTTACTTGCCGGTGTCCCTTTTCGAACCGAAAACGGGAAAACATGGAGATAAGTGACGGGCAGTTCTTCGATGAGTGAATAGGTATTCTCAAAAGCTTTTTCGGTTTCACCCGGGAATCCGATGAGTACATCCACACCGACGGCGGCATGGGGAATCAGCGAATTAATTTTGACCATGAGATCCCTGAAAAACGAGCGCGTGTAGGGCCGGTGCATTCTTTTAAGGACAGCATCATCTCCGCTCTGTAAAGGAATGTGAAAATGGTCACAGAAAACGTCGGTTTTCGCCACAAGGTTTAAAATATCTTCTGTCAGCTCATGGGGTTCTATGGAACTGAGTCGTACGCGATGGATGGGATTCGATTCATAAATTTGGTTTAACAGTCCAGCCAGGTGGTATTTGGGTGAAAGGTCGAGGCCATAGGCGCCGAGGTGCACGCCGGTCAGAACGACTTCATGGTATCCGGCGTCTTTTAGTTGCCGGATGTTTTCCAATACGTTTTCAGGCGCCATGCTGCGGCTGCGTCCCCGTGCATAGGGAACTATGCAGTATGTGCAGAAGGTTTGACAACCGTCCTGTATCTTTAAAAAGGGACGGGTTCTATCCCCCAAGACCGTTACCGGGACCTGTTTGAAATCGTATTCGGATGCTATGTTACGCCGGATCAGGTTGGGGCGGGGGTTTTTTTCCATGGGGAACGACCGGACCATCTCGGGAATTTTATGTTTATCTCCATGACCGATGACCGTGTGAACACCGTCGATTTGCAGAATTTCATCCGGTTCAGTCTGGGCATAACACCCGGTGACCACAATATGTGCCTTTGGATTCGATCGGATGGCCTGCCGCACGGCCTGTCTGGACTGCATGGATGCTTTCTGTGTGACCGTGCAGGTGTTGATAATGCACAGGTCTGCCTTGTCTTCACTAGGCACTGGCACACAGCCCGAATTTTTCAGCTGCTCAGCGATGGCATCCGACTCGTATTGATTGACTTTGCAGCCTAGAGTGGTGATTCTAAATTTGAAGGTGTTGTTAAAATTCATATGTTTTGTCTGGGCGCAATCCAGCCGCCACCAAGAACTTCGTCTCCTTTGTAAAATACCGCACACTGCCCGGGGGTAATCGCGGCCTGGTGTTTTTCAAATCGGACAATCGCCGTTTTTCCGTCAATAGGGGTTAGCCTGGATGCGGCGGCCATGTGGCGGTATCTTACACGGGTATGAACATCCATTGGAATGCTCGGTGTTTCATGTATCCAGTTAATATTTTCAACCTTACACTGCGAAACGAACAGATCCTTTTTAAATCCCACTGTCAATACGTTCTGCCGAGTGTCCATATGGATCACATAATAGGGTTCCGAAGCCGGACAATTGATTCCACGACGCTGGCCAATGGTAAACAGGTGTAGTCCTTTGTGCTCTCCAAGAACGTTACTACGGATATCTTTTATCAATCCGGGTTTGGGTTCAAATCCCTCATGGCGGGCAAGGAAATCCCCATAGTTTCTGCCTTTGATGAAACACACATCCTGGCTTTCACTGGTTTTAATCGGTTTGAAGCTCTTGTCCGCGGCCAGCTTGACAACATCGGATTTTGTCATGGTTCCAAGGGGGAAACAGGCGCCGGCCAAGTGTTGTTGTGTCAACCGAGCCAGAAAGTAAGACTGGTCCTTTTTGGGATCGACACCTTTATAAAGATGAAACTTCCCTGTTTTGTCCGGGTTTATTCTGGCATAGTGACCGGTGGCAAGGGCTGATGCACCCAGTTTTCGGGCAAAATCATAAACTGTTCCGAATTTAATCGACGGATTGCATACCATGCATGGATTGGGAGTTTGACCGGCCTGATAGGTTCGAATGAAATAATCAACGACATTTTTTTTAAACTCGATACTGCAGTCGAGGATCTTAATATCGACTCCAAGCTGCTTTGCAATGGGAAAAATTTTATGGGATTTTATAAGATGGGTGCTTTGATCATTATCCGGGGATGGGTCTTCATATCCGGTAACAAAGTGAACCCCGATAACGGTGTGCCCTTTTTCTTTTAAAATATGGGCAGCCATTAGAGAATCGATGCCGCCGCTTAAGGCAATTGCTGTTAACGGCCTCATTTAAAAAAAAGATTTGTTTGTGGCACGAACTTCCATTGCCCGAGTGGGACAGGCCGTGACACACAATTCGCACACACTGCATTTTTTCTGATTAAAGTCCACAGACATCTCAGGCCGTATGATGGAAAGGGCATGGGTCGGGCAGACAGCCGTGCAGGCACCGCAATGGGAGCATCTTTTTCGGATGCGCTTTATTTCCCGAGCTGCATTCAGAACCTGTACGCCCCGCTGTTTGAGATATTTGACACCTTCCTTGAAGTCTTTTCGGCTTCCGGCGAGTTCCAAAACCATGACGCCTTCTTTTCTGGGGAGTATGGAAGCATTGAGAATATTGAAGGTCAGATCATAATCTTTTGAAAGATAGCAAACAATGGGTTTTTCCACTTCTGTCTTGGGAAAGCGCAGAATGAGTATTTTTGAATACACGGCGAACCTCCGAAACTCCTTTATTTTTATTTGAAAAAGGTTTAATTTAATTATATTTACTTGATCTGTCAATTGCAACCTGAAATTCTAAACCAAATTGACACCTTACAAAATCAGGTCATGAATCCTTTTGCGTATCGAACAACAGGTCTTGCCATCAAGACCTTGGCAGGACTTTCAAAGGCAAACATACGGATTCACGAAAGGGAGAACATCCCGAAGGTTCCGTCATATTTGTTGTGAATCATTTTACCCGGATCGAAACCCTTCTCCTTCCATATCATATTCATAAGCTGGTAAAAATCCCTGTTTGGTCTCTTGCCGATTATCAATTTTTTGAAGGGACGCTAGGTGCTTTTCTCGAAAGGGTGGGTGCAGTATCTACCCAAAATCCCCACCGAGACCTCCTCATTATCAAGAGTTTACTCACCGGCGAAGCCAAGTGGATCATTTTCCCCGAAGGCCGTATGGTCAAAAATAAGAAAATTGTTGAAAAGGGGCAATTCATGATTTCTTATGCCGGCGGCAAACGTCCGCCGCACACCGGGGCTGCCACGCTGGCACTGAGAACAGAATTTTATCGCCAACGATTACGGATCATATTAGATGAAGTTCCTGAGGAAGCCCAACGGTTGATGGAACGCTTTCAAATTGATTCAATCGATGATGTTTTGGACGGCAATACCTTTATCGTTCCGGTAAACGTTACCTATTATCCGCTCAGGGGCCATGAGAATGTGCTCAGCAAGCTGGCTATACGTTGGATAGATAATGTCCCGGAACGCATGCTCGAAGAGATTATGACCGAAGGGAGCATGCTACTGTCCGGTGTGGATATGGATATTCGGTTTGGCAAACCCATTGAGATAAAGTCATTCATGGAACGCTCGGCCATCCAAAAGGATATCACCTCAAAACATCGCATCGGCTTCGACGACCCGATTCCTTCAAGACAGATCATGAGAAATGTTGCGGTTAAAGTTATGCAACAATACATGTCCGCCATTTACAGCATGACCACCGTGAATCACGATCACATTTTTGCATCTCTATTGAGACATATTCCGTTTAAAAAAATCGACGGGTATGACCTGAGGCGAAGGGCATTTTTTGTCGTCACGGACAATCTTGATGAAACTGGAGTGTATCTTCACGACGATCTCCATTTAGATCAGACGCATCTATTGATAGATGACCGTTTCAACAAGCTTAAAAACTTTGTCAAAGTTGCTGAGGAAAAGGGAGTTGTCACAATAAAGAACAATACGCTCATAAAGGATACTTCGAAATTTATTTCTCCGTTTGATTTTCATCGTATTCGTATTGATAATCCCGTTGCAGTTATCGCAAATGAAGTTGAACCCTTGATAAAGCTCCAGCGCAGGATAAGACGGTATGCATGGATGCCGGGCTTCTGGTTGAGACGGCAGATTGCCGGGTATCTGATGAAAAAAGCGACGGATGAATTCGATCAGGACTATGAAAAGTATTTTATAGAAAAAGAATCAAAGGAGAAAGATGTCGGGAAACCGTTTCTTATTAAAGGAACATCCCGCAATATGGGGGTGGTTCTGGTGCACGGATATATGGCCGCCCCTATCGAAGTCAAGAAGCTGGCCGAGTATTTGGGGCGAAGGGGATTGTGGGTTTATGCGCCCCGATTAAAGGGGCATGGTACTGCTCCGGAAGATCTGGCATTCAGACCCTATACGGATTGGGTGTCCGCGGCTGAAACAGGTTATGCCGTGATGAGCCACCTGTGCAAACAGGTTGTCGTGGGTGGGTTTTCCGCCGGAGCTTTACTGGCACTTGAACTGGCGGCAAGAGTAAAAGGGATCATGGGTGTTTTTGCCGTTTGTCCTTCCATGAGACTTCAGGACTTTTCCTCGAAATTTGTACCGGCGGTTGACGTGTGGAATCGTTTGATGGAGCGGGTTCGCCTTGAAGGGGCTAAAAAGGAATTTGTTGAAAACGAGCCTGAAAATCCACATATTAATTATTTCCGGAATCCGGTCTCCGGGGTGTTGGAACTGGAGCGACTCATGGAATCCGTAGATGAAAAATTGCCCGATATTCAGATACCGGCACTTGTGGTTCAATCCCTGGGAGATCCGGTGGTGAAACCTAGCGGATCTCGACGGGCTTTCAAACGTATTGGATCCGAAGATAAATCGTATATCCTTTTTAACTTTGACCGCCATGGCATTCTATTAGGCGAGGGCGCAAGCAGAGTCCACAAAGCAATCGGAGATTTTATCGAGACGTTAAATTAACCCTCTTGCCCGCAACGCGTTGATGATCTTTGCACAAACTTCTTCCTGGATAAGTTTCGAGCACGCCACCGTGACGTCTGAATACCTGGTATACAAGGGGTAACGTTCATGGAACAGATCCGAGAAGCTCTGGTCCGGGCGTTTTGCCAGACCTCTCGTATCAAAATCGATGACCCTCGACTCGAGTGTGGGGAGATCGACGTCAAGAAATACCATGAGACCGTTTGACTTCAAATGCATCATGGCGTCATGACTGTACGCTGCGCTTCCTCCGGTGGCGATGACGTGATTCCGGCAGTTAAGCCCCAGGAGAACATCCTCCTCGATCCTGCGCAACGCCAAATGGTTCTCCATGTCAACGATGTCTTGCAGGGAACGACCGGCCAAGGTCTGGATCAGGACGTCCGTATCCACAAAGTCGTGTGATATCATCTTGGCCAAAATGACGCCCACCGTACTCTTGCCCGACCCGGGCATTCCGATGAGAACGATGTTGGATACGTTTTGGGTCATGATTCCTTCACATGATCCTTTTGAATTACGGGGATGCCACAGGGCAGGGCATTTCCCTCCGCAAGGGTGTTGGAGCACAGCGGAGATTCCCGTCTATAGGACGGGAGCTGCAGGGAGATTCAATTATATTTTTTTTACGAATCGTACTTTTGGATCTCCCGGGCGATTATAATCCAAGGTGACCGATACATTGGACAGCCGTCCGTTTCCAGGTTCTATCCGAAAGCCCAATTTTTTGTGAAATTCGATGGACCCTTTGTTTTCAGGGGATGTACAGGCCCGGACCATTGTCCGACTATTTTCTTTGCATGCTTGGAAAAACTGATGATACAAATAGGAGGCGAGTCCCAATCTGCGATATTCCGGATGAACGCCCACAAAGTGTATGTAACCTTCATGGGTTCGTGACTGGGACAGAAAGCCGATTAGAAAAGCGATCAATTCATTTTTCCGATCTTCCATTACCATGGACGTATTGAAAAAATGTTCAAGAAATAGTCTGGGCAACATGGATGTTAAGTCACGACCTTCCCACCAGGCCTTCATTACCTTTATAATTCTTGGATGATCTGACGGTTCACTGTTTTTGATATTCACCCCGTCGGGCAAATCGGATTTTTCAGTATTCTTCATTTATAGCCACTGTCAGGCAACTTAAGGGTATTATCTGAATTTAGCACTGCGCTTTTGCTCCTTTTAAAACGGCTCAGATCTTGGAAGGGGAGGTTTTGAAAAAGTGTATGGTTTTTTTCTATGTTCTATCTTCCCGGCTACTGTCTGACAAGAAAAAAAAGTTCTAAATGCAACAAACATCCGGATGTTTTTTATGGGAAACGGAGATGCTATTTCTGACCCGCGGTCCATGAATCTTTGAAACCCGACTTTCAAAAAATTCAATTTTTACCCGGCTCATGTGAAACCCCTGTTAAAATGCCACAATGTGTAATTAACGGCACCGTGATTCAAAATGATAATATATTGATTTATAACAAAATTCAATATTTAAAATAATAAAAATTTATTTGAGTTTAAAAGAAAAAATATTTGGTTGCAATCGACAAACAAGGCCTTATATTATCGCTAGATTGGAAAGGTAAACCGAAGATTTCGGTTCGATTTAAACCGATTGATTTACGATAATTTTCCGTTCTTTTTTTGAAAAAACCCTGACTTTCCAAACCCTAGAAATGGTGGTCACGAGGCATATAATTAGGGAGGTAGCCGATATGAAAAAAATATACATCTGTATACTGGTGGTCTTTGCACTTGTGTTCTGGCAAAAGCAAACCCCGGAAGTATACGCATTTGATGGCAATGCCATGGAGTATTTCAACCTTGGAGTGAAAAGTACGATGGCAAATCAAAAAATCAATTATTTTACCACGGCCTTGAACTTGGACCCGGGGCTCGCACCTGCCTATGAAAAACGAGGTTTGCATTATTATTTTCAGGGGAAATACGACAAGGTCATTGAAGATTTTTCGAATTATATCCAGCTGGTCCCCGATGAAGTCTATGCCTACCGGATGTTGGGGATGGCGTATCTTAAAATCGGAACCTATGAAAAGGCCATTGTCAACTTAGACAAAGCCATCCGCTTGGCACCGGATATGAGTGCGGCCTATAGCTACCGGGCCGAGGCCTTTCGTCGGAACGGTCAACTGACCGAAGCCCTCGATGACGCACAAAAAGCCATTGCCCTGGAAAGTGATCTTCAAATTTTGTCCGACGTTTACAGAACCAGGGGCAAGGTTTATCAGGAGTTGGGTCAAGACCTATCGGCAAACGACAACTTCAAAAAGGCTGCGGAAATCGATCCCAGATACGTCTTTTACCGCTATATATCAGGATATGCGGACCTTGAAGATATCAGCAAGGCCGGCCTGTTCGGTATGATCGGAATGGTCTTTGTGTTTATCTTCGGCTTTAAGTTAAAGCCTCCCCGAAAAGACGAATAACCCCATGGGATTAGACGCCATTTCAAAGCCTCAAAAATCCGCACCCAAAGGCGTTGAAATGGTGCCCATGAAAGTTTATCAAAATGATTTCCCTGTGGGGTTTTGAAACTCGCGTTATTATTTTACGGGTCTTTAAACGTCTTCTCGATTCCTTATCAGGGTAAATTCAATACAACGTCTCCAGAGATTTCATGGTGAAGGTTTTTATTTCCTCGAATCGGCCCTGGACGACTTTGGTTGTCCAGGTGGGATCGGCCAGCAATGCACGTCCAATGGCAACCAGATCGAATTCATCCCGTGCCAGGCACGCCAGTAGATCATGGATCGTTTTTTCTGACCCTTTGGCTGTTTCTCCCTTTATTCGCATGCTGACAAAATCCGTATCGAGTCCGATACTCCCCACCGTAATGACGGGTTTTCCGGTTATTTTTTTTGTCCATCCGGCTAAATTCAATGTAGAACCGGGAAATTCAGGCCGGGAAAAACGCCGTGTACTGCAATGAAAAATATCCACACCCGCTTCTGACAAGGGGATTAAAAACTGTTCCAGTTCTTGGGGGGTATGGGCTAACTTTGCATCGAAGTCACCCATTTTCCACTGAGAGATTCTCAGGCAAACCGGAAAACTTTCATCGACTTTTTCTTTAATGGCCCCAATTATTTCAGCGGCGAAAAGGGTCCGCTTCACCAATTGTGTCTCCACCGTAGCGATCCGATCTTCTGTTGGTTCGATCCCAAAAAAACTGGTCGATCAAGTATCCGTGGGCGCCGTGGATTTCTATGCCGTCAAATCCGAGGTTCTCGGCCTGATCCGCTGCCTTGGCAAATGCCGTGATGACACCGTCAATATCACTGATGGACATTTCTTTGGGCGGTTCGCCGTCTTCTATGGAAGGATGCAGAATTGGGGAAGGACCATATCCCGGCAAAGAAGGGTCGGGTGCCATTCCGCTTTGCCGCACGCTACCGATATGCCAGAGTTGTGGAAATATTTTGCCACCCGCACCGTGAACTTTTTCAACAACGGTTTTCCAGCCTTGTAAAGATTCTTCCCCATAAAAATTAGGAACATCGGGATAGCCATGGCCGGTGATGTCTACAACGGTGCCTTCTGTTATGATAAGTCCCACAAGGTTTTCCGCTCTTCTTCGGTAGTAATCCGCCACGTCGGGTCCTGGAATATTGTCGGGTGATCTGTTGCGTGTCATCGGGGCCATTACCACCCGGCTGGGCAATGATAGGGCTTTCAGCGTAAAAGGTTTCAACAAGTGTTTAACATTCATCATGTTCCTCCTCTTTGACCCCTAACCCCGAGTGATTCGAAATTCGATTGGGTCGAAGGATCCCTGTTTCATTTCTCGGCAAGAATCTTCCGCAGCACATACTGGAGAATGCCGCCGTTTTCATAGTAGTCGACATCGATATCTGTATCCAGACGGGCAATGACTTCAAAATTTATCTCGCTTCCGTCTTCCTTCACGGCTTTTACAGATAAGACTTTTCTCGGATGCAGACCTTCGATTCCGGTAATGAAGAAGGTTTCTGAACCGGTTAAGCCCAGGCTATCCGGGTTCTCATTTTCCTTGAATACCAGCGGCAGCACCCCCATTCCCACCAGGTTGCTTCGGTGTATTCTTTCAAACGATGTTGCTATCACTGCTTTTACACCGAGGAGCGCCGTGCCTTTGGCGGCCCAGTCTCTGGAAGAGCCTGTGCCGTACTCCTTGCCGGCCAGGACCACCAGGGACCGTCCTTCATCGATGTATTCCATGGCGGCATCATAGATAAATTTTTCTTCCTTGTCCGGGAACTTTAAGGTGAAACTTCCTTCCTTGGGCGACACCAGCTTATTTTTAATGCGGATATTTCCAAAAGTCCCCCGCATCATGACTTCATGATTTCCTCTGCGGGATCCGTAAGAATTAAATGTTTCAGGGGTAACGTTCTTCTCCATAAGATACTTTCCCGCCGGATAATCCGGTGAAATCGCACCTGCCGGAGAAATGTGGTCTGTGGTCACCGAATCGCCGAGAAGCAAAAGTACGCCGGCATCGTCCACATTTGAAGGTTCTCGATCGGTCAAGACTGAAATCTTTAAAAAACGGCGGTTTCTTAATATAGGTGGACCCTTCATCCCACCTGAACGTCGCACTTTCGGTGACTTCAAGGGAATGCCAGAATTGATCCCCATCAAAGATCTTCCCATATTCCTCCTCGAAGAACTTTTTGCTGACATGTTCGTTGACCAGGCTTTCGATCTCATCTTCGGCAGGCCAGATGTCGTTCAGATATACTGGCCGTCCGTCTTTATCCAACCCAAGGGGTTCCGTGGATAGATCGATATCGACTCTTCCGGCGAGGGCAAATGCCACCACCAGTATGGGGGATGCCAAAAAATTGGCTTTGATACTCTGGTGGATTCTGGCCTCGAAATTTCGGTTTCCGGAAAGAATGGATGCCACAGTAAGGTCGTTTTCGGCGATGGCTTTTTCTATTTCAGGATGCAGCGGGCCGCTGTTTCCGATGCAGGTGGTACACCCAAAGGCTGCCAGATGAAAGCCGAGGGCTTCGAGGTGGGGCATCAGGCCGGCGGCTTCCAGATATCGAATGACCACCTTGGATCCCGGCGCCAGAGACGTCTTGACATACGGCGGAACTTTCAATCCCTTTTTTACGGCATTTTTGGCCAAAAGTCCCGCTCCAATAAGAACATAAGGGTTTGAAGTGTTTGTACATGAAGTGATGGCGGCGATAACGATGTTCCCGTCGCCGATGGCTGCAGGCTTTCCATTGAGATTTACCTCACAAGCTTGCGACGTTATGGGCCGGCAAACCGATGCCCGGGCTGTTTGGCAGCCCGATTCATCGTGAAATGTAGATAGCGCGCCCATATCCGCGTTTCTGTCATATTCACATCCCAGTATCGATGCAAATTTGCCCTTTAAATCCGGTAGCTCGATTCTATCCTGGGGTCTGGCCGGACCGGCCACCGATGGTTTCACGCTGGAAAGATCGAGTTCGATGACGTAAGAGTATTCCGGTTCTTCAGCTCCGGTGTAAAAAAGACCTTGGAAACGGGTGTAAACATCCACAAGGGCGGAAGCATCTTCGCGATTTGTCAGTTTAAGATATTCAACGGTCTTTTCGTCCACCGGGAAAAATCCGAGGGTGGCACCGTACTCAGGCGTCATGTTCGCGATGGTGGCCCTGGCAGGAATCGTGAGTTTCTTCATTCCCGGACCGAAAAATTCGACAAATTTTTCGACCACGTTGTGTTTTCTGAGCAGCTCGGTGATTACCAGCACGAGGTCGGTGGCCGTAATGTCTTTTTTAAGTTCCCCGACCAGCCGGACGCCGATGACCTGAGGAATCGACATGTAGTAGGGCTGTCCCAGCATGACGGCTTCTGCTTCAATGCCGCCGACGCCCCATCCCATTACGCCGATTCCGTCGATCATGGTGGTATGGGAGTCCGTACCGACCAGGGTGTCGGGATAGGCTGTGAATCGGCCGTTCTCTTCTTCGGCCATCACCACATGCCCGAGATATTCAAGGTTTACCTGGTGACATATTCCCGAGTTGGGAGGTACCACCTTTAGATTGTCGAAGCTTTTCTGAGCCCATTTTAAAAGTGCGTATCGTTCCCCATTCCGTTCGTATTCTTTTTCTACATTTTTTTCTAAAGAATCTGCTGAGCCGTAGGAGTCCACCTGAACGGAGTGATCGACAATCAGGTCCACCGGAACCAGGGGATTGATTTTCATCGGATCTCCCCCGAGGTCTTTTACAGCGTCCCGCATGGCGGCCAGATCCACCACCGCAGGCACGCCGGTGAAATCCTGCATCAGAACCCGTGCGGGGTGATAGGGTATTTCCACGGGCCGGTCATACTGTTTTTGCCAGCGGGCGATGTTGATCAGATCTTCTTTTTTAACCGTCCGTCCGTCGAGTTTTCTTAAGAGATTTTCCACCAGAATTTTTATGGAAAAAGGAAGTTTTTTGATGTCAGCAATCCCTTTTTGTTCCAGAAGCGTGATATCTGAGATGGTGTATTCTTTGCCCTTTACGTTGATCTGTTTAAAAAAATCTTTCTTATCCATAACTCCTTTTCTCCAATGGCAGCATTTAATATGTCTGAATTTTAACGATTAAAATATTTAAAACTAACAGTTTCAAACGAGCTTCAGGTTTGATGGAATTCAATTATACTTGAAGCGATATTATTTTCAAGAGATTATGGGTTGTCCTGAACTCAGGCGTCAATCGATCCGGCTCAGGTAAATCCCGAACCTGCGGTGCAGGTGTAGCAGTGGTCGGCCGTGGCAATATGACTGTGGGACGCTGGCGGGCCTGGCATTTCAGAGACGTGGATTTTCTGTCCTCCCATGAAAAGCTCCCTGGCAAGGTTGAAATCACAATCGAAAAGATAACCGTCCCAGGAGACGGAAACCAGGGACCGGCACATTAAACCGTCCACCGAACATGGATTGAAACTCGAATAGAGCTTTTCCATATATTTGTCCAAATTATTCGTCTCCACCAGCCACTGGCGAAACCTGCCCAGGGGCACATTGGCAAAATTAAACAGGTTGTTGAAAACAATTCCCCATTTTCTTTTCAGGACCTGTCGGAATCGCTTTTCTGTTTGGGCCTGATTGGGCGGGAGAAACGCGCCGGTGGGGTTGGATACCAGGTTCAGCTCCAGGCCGGAACCCTCGTGGCCATACCCCATGGCATTCAGCTTTTTAAGGGCATCGATGGTTATTTGAAAAATACGGTCGCCCCTTTGTGAATCGGTTTGGGCTTCATTCAAGGAAGGAAAAGAGGCCACGATGACGACACGATGCGCTTTCAACAATTCAAAAAGATATTCCCTTCCACCGTCGTTTAAGGCTGACAGGTTGGATCGCAGCATGATTCTGGTGGCCAGAGAAAATACTTCTTCGATCAGCATACCGATATTCGGGTTCAGCTCAGGTGCACCACCGGTAATATCGATGGTTTCAAATTTGCTTCTTTGGGCGTATGATATGACTTCCCTGATGGTTTCTGCATCCATATTTTCTTTACGATGGGGCCCGGCGTTAAGATGACAGTGCCTGCAGGTCTGGTTACAGAGCATTCCAAGATTAACCTGTATCGTATGGGTGTTGTTCCGGTTTAATTGAAGGTCATGATGGGACAGGGTTTGGCTGAAAGCCGCAAAACCGTCATGTTCTATTGATGAAAATTTTTTGCTATCCATCGATGATATATCTGATACGTATTCGTTTAACATTTATCCAACCGTATGGTGTCTGTTTTACATGGACATTTTTTCAGCAATGTTGCGCATCTGAACGCCGTGAACCAGGGATGCACCGCCTCGGATGGCCGTGGCAACGTGGACGGCTTCGGTCATTTCAGCCAGGTTGGAGCCTTTTTCCAAGCAGTCTTGTGTATACGCGTCGATGCAGTATGGACACTGTACGGTATGGGCCACCGCAAGGGCGATGAGGGATTTTTCCCGCTCTGTTAGTTCGCCTTCTGCAAATACAGCACCGTAATACTCAAAAAACTTCTGGGCCAACTTGGGTGAATCTTTTCCGATTTCTTCAAATTTCGGCAGATCTTCAGGTTTGTAGTATGTTTCCATCCTTGTAAATCCTTTCTAATCGAAGGTTTCGAAAAAAATCAGTTTTGCTCGCTCCGCGACCATTTGGGGGCGTTTCAAGTAGTGATGCTAAATTTCAAGAACTCGTTGCAAGCCCCTCAAACAGCTTGAAATTTTTAACGAATCACCACTTGAAACGCTTGATCCCCAAATGATCAGATGTCGCTCACAAAAGACTTTTTACGAGTTCGTCCTAATTGATTTTTTAAAAGGGTATTACCCTAAATGATCGTAAACAAATCTGTGTATCTCCGGATCGATCATTCTTTCGATTGCGTATCACAGATTTCAGGACCGCAGGCCCGCCCTTTAAGATTGAAAAAGAATTTAAGCCCTTTTTTAATTTTCTCTGAAAAAATTTTGGACGTGAAGAATGTTCCGGCGACCTTTTTATTGATCTCTCCGATGGTGGGGTAGGGATGTACGGCCGCCGCCAGCGTAGAGAGTTTTACCTTTCCATTTAAAACCGCCACCCATTCGCTGATCAGATCTCCTGCATGGGGTCCCAAGATCTGAACACCGAGGGGCTTTTCTTTTTCATCCAGAATCATTTTGATTCTGCCGATCCTTTCACCTTCTGCGAGGCTGCGATCATTGTCTTTAAACGCTTCCACCCAGACCGAATAATCGATCCCGGCAGCTTTAGCGGTTTTTTCGTTCATTCCAATACTCGACAGTTCCGGATCGGTATAGGTGCACCACGGCAAATAGGTGTAATCGGTTTTTCGGGGAAGATGGAAAATTGCATTGCTGACGATAATTCCCCCTTCGTATCCGGCTGCATGGGTAAATAGAAAACCGCCGCTGACATCTCCTGCGGCATAGATATGCTTGTGATTGGTTCTCAACCGGTTGTCCACCGCAATCCCTGTTCTGTCTGCTTTTACACCGATGTCTTCGAGTCCCATGACATGGGTGTTGGGTGTTCTTCCCACCGCAACCAGGAGGGTTTCGGCTTTTAGGCGTATGGCCTTTCCGACCGGATCTTTGAGGGTCACTTCCTTTTCCCTGCCCAGGTCTTTGACGGCTTCAATGGAGGAATTTAAATGAAATACGACACCTTCGGATTCCATGACACGTTGAACTGTGTCGGCCATGTCTTTGTCCTCTTTGGCCAGAATCTGATCGCCCCGGTCAACAATGGAGACTTTGGTTCCCAGACGGTTAAATGCCTGTCCCATTTCGCTTCCGATGGGACCACCGCCCAAAATGATCATCGATTTCGGCAAAGGATCCAAGTAAAAAATTTCTTTGTTGGTGATATAATCGGTTTTATCCAATCCCGGTATGGGGGGAACAAACGGGGAAGATCCGGTGGCAATCACCCAGTTTTTGGCTGAATACGTTTTTCCGTTTAGACGAACCGCATGTTCATCGATAAACTTTGGTTTTCCGAATTCCACTTTTGCACCCAGGCGGCAGAATCTTTCTTCGGAATCATGCTTTTGAATGGTGTCTATCACGGATTTGATTCTTTTGGATACATTTTTAAAGTCTACCGGAGGCACGTTAATTTGAGGAAGGCCGTATTTTTCGGCGTTTTTCATCATGTGGTAAACATGGGCCGTTTTAATCAGGGTTTTGCTGGGAACGCAGCCGAAATGAAGGCAATCGCCGCCGAGTTCTTTCTCCTTCTCGATGAGGAGTGTTTTGGCCCCAAGCTGGGCGGACCCGGAGGTGACGGTCAGGCCGGCCGCTCCGCCGCCGATGACACCGATATCATATTCATAACTGCCCATGGTCGACTCCTTATATTGCGTTCAAAAAATCGGTTTTTTTCCGGCTTAGGATGCATAAATCGAGCATTTTCGAACCGCCATGGCCGCTTCCTGCAAGGCTTCGGAAAACGTCGGATGGCCGTGAACGGTTCGGGCGATGTCTTCGGAGCTTGCATTGAATTCAACGGCCAGAACACATTCCGCTATCATGTCGGCCGCCCGGGGGCCGATGATGTGTACACCCAAAATTCGATCGGTTTTAGAGTGGGCGATGAGTTTGACAAAGCCGTCCTTTTCTCCCATACATCGGGCACGTCCTGCCCCGGAGAATGGATAAGTCCCCACACAGTAAGTAATGTTGCGTTCTTTGACCTGCTCTTCGGTAAGGCCGACGCTGGCAACTTCGGGCCAGGTATAAACCACTGCCGGAATGGCATCATAGTTCACTTCACCGGGAAGCCCCGCGATACGTTCGGCCGCAGCGATGCCTTCTGCCGAGGCCTTATGGGCCAGCATGGGGCCGGGAATAAGATCTCCGATGGCATAGATGGATGGAATGTTGGTGCGATAGGCCTCGTCCACCAGAACATGTCCGGTGCTAGAATCGGTTTTAATGCCGATCTCTTCCAGACCGAGGTTCTGGGTCAAGGGCCGTCTTCCCACAGAGACCAGAAGACGATCACAGGATAACGCTTCTTTTTTATCGCCGTTTTCCAAGGTCATTCGGACCTTGTTTTTTGAGATTTTGGCTCCGGAAACCCGGGTGTTGAGACGAATTTCCAGTCCCTGCTTTCTCAGAATACGGTCCAGAGTCCGACCCACCTGGCCGTCCATGGTGGAGGCGATTTGAGGCAGCATTTCAACCACGGTTACCTTTGAACCCAGGCGCAGCCACACCGATCCCAGTTCAAGACCGATATAGCCGCCGCCCACAACACCCAGATGCCTGGGAACTGCCTTAAATTCAAGGGCTTCGGTGGAAGTGACGATATGCTTTCCGTCGAACTCGAGGCCCGGAACCTGGACCGGCGTGCTTCCGGTGGCCAGTATAATCGATTTTGCCTCCAGGGTCCGGGTATTTTTTTTGCCGGAAGCGCCGGCATCTTGTCGAACTTCAACACGATCTTCTCCGGCAAGGCGGGCGTTGCCGTGGAACACTTTGATGGAATTTCCTTCCAGAAGCTTTCGGACATTTCCGGTGAGTTCCTCAACCACCTGATCTTTCCGGGCCATCATGGCGGGAAGATCAAAGGTCAACCTGCCGGTTTTAATGCCGTGTTCGGCAAAGTGATCTTTTGCCAGGTGAAAGTATTCACTGGAGTCGAGGAGGGCCTTACTGGGGATGCAGCCAACATTCAGACATACGCCGCCCAACCGGGTTTCCTTTTCGACGCAGGCCGTTTTCAGCCCCAGCTGGGCTGCGCGAACTGTCGCCACATATCCTCCTGGCCCGCTTCCGATAACGATAAGGTCGTAGATCTCTTTTTTCGCCATTTTATATCTCCATCATGATTAATTCCGGATTTTCAATACATTCTTTGATCTTTACCAGAAATCTGACAGCTTCTCTACCATCCACGATGCGGTGGTCGTAGCTTAACGCTACATACATCATGGGCCGGATTTGGATTTCGTCATCGACAACCACGGGCCGCTTTTCAATTTTGTGCATTCCCAAAATGCCGCTTTGGGGCGTATTCAATATGGGGGTGCTGAGCAGAGATCCAAATACACCGCCGTTGGTTATGGTAAATGTGCCGCCCTCAAGGTCGGCCAGTTCCAGACGATTGTTTTTAATTTTGTCGACATAGTCGACAATGGCCTGTTCCAATTCGGCGGAACTCAAAACGTCGGCATGACGGATGACCGGAACCACCAGACCACGGCCCGTGCCGATGGCGATGCCGATATGGTGATAATTGTGAAAAACGATCTCGTTCCCTTCGACAAATGCGTTGATTTCGGGAAATTCTTTAAGGGCTTCAATGCTGGCTTTGATAAAGAAAGACATAAATCCCAGGGAAACCCCGTACTTTTGTTTAAAGGGTTCCTTGAACAGTGCCCGCATGGCCATGGTTCGACTCATATCGATTTCGTTGAAGGTTGTGAGCATGGCGGTATTCTGTTTGGCTTCCAAAAGGCGGGATGCAATCCGTTGACGGATGGGGCTCATGGGCTTACGGGTAACGTCTTCTACGCCAACATCCTTAATCCCGGGAGCACCTGCCGGGGTCTGTTCCAGATACAGGAGGACATCGCCCTTGGTAATCCGGTTTCCGGGACCGGTTCCGGCAATGGCGGTAACATCGATATTTCTTTCGGCCACCAGACGTCGGACGGCGGGGGAAAGGACTTGCCGGACATCGGGCGGTTCCGGTTCCATGGGGGCTTCTTCGGGTGCTTCTTCAGCCACAGGCACAGCCGTTTCTTTCGGTTCCACCGGCGGTGCCGGAGGCATTTTTTCTTC
The DNA here is from genome assembly GCA_963790095.1 of uncultured delta proteobacterium. Taxonomy (GTDB): domain Bacteria; phylum Desulfobacterota; class Desulfobacteria; order Desulfobacterales; family UBA11574; genus JAAXQD01. Next base: position 226,109 of record CAWBNO010000020.1, read on the forward strand.
TTTGGGCGGTTCCGGTTCCGGAGGGGGAGCAGGTGCCGCTTCGGTATCGAGGGTTCCGACCACGGCACCGATACCCACCGTCTCACCTTCGGATATGAGGATTTTTAAAACCCCTGATGCTTCAGCCACGATCTCCAGGGTTACCTTGTCGGTTTCCACCACAAAGAGGGGCTCATCTTTGCGAACATTGTCACCGTCCTTTTTATACCATTCCACTAGAACTGCTTCCTGAACCGATTCCCCCACGCTCGGAATTTTAATCTCTAGTTTCATAGATACTCCTTTACTATGGTTTTTGATACCCTGTCCGCTTGTCCGAGAAGGGCGGAGACCCCGTCTCTAAAGGGCGGTGGGAAGTTTTATTTTGTCTTAAAAAGCCGAGTCCTTTGAGCGGGCGTTACAAGACCCTGGTCAATTATCCCTCGGATTCTGCAGGACCCAGTGCGTTGTCTATTATTGCGGCCTGTTCTTTACGGTAGATATTGGGAAAACCGGTGGCCGGGCTGGACGCGGCTTTTCTGCCGACATATTCGAAGGATTTTCCGGTTAATTTTTCAAGACGAGGGCGCACAAAAGACCATCCGCCCATATTCTCGGGTTCTTCCTGGACCCAAACGTACTTCCGGGCCTGCTTGTATGTCTGAAAGGCGGTTTTCAATTGGGTCTCCGGGAAAGGATAGAATTGTTCAATACGAACAATGGCGGCATCCGAATTTTTTATTTTCCGGCGTCTTTGAAGTAATTCATAAAATATCTTTCCGCTGCAAAGAAGGATGCGACGGACCGATTTTATTCGGTCCGGGTCGTCAACAACTTCCCGAAACGATCCTGAAGACATATCTTTTAAATTTGACACCGCCAGCGGATGACGCAAGAGGCTCTTGGGTGCCATAAGAATCAGTGGTTTTCGAAAATTACTTTTAGCCTGTCGGCGGAGCAGGTGGAAGTACTGGGCCGGTGTGGTGAGGTTGCACACCTGGATGTTGTTCCCGGCACACAACTGGAGAAAACGCTCCAGGCGGGCGCTGGAATGTTCCGGTCCCAATCCTTCCCATCCATGGGGAAGCAGCAGAACCAGTCCGCTGAGTCGCTGCCATTTGGATTCTCCGCTGGCAATATAAAGATCGATAATCGACTGTGCGTTGTTGGCAAAATCGCCGAACTGTGCTTCCCAGATGACGAGCCCTAAAGGTTGCGCCATGGAAAAACCGTATTCGAATCCCATGATGCCGGTTTCCGAAAGCATGCTGTCATACACAGAAAAAAGGGCCTGGCGTTTTCCGAGGGTGTTAAGGGGGATATATTCTTCACCGGTCTGGGTGTCGAAGAGAACGCTGTGGCGCTGGCTGAACGTGCCCCGGCCGCTGTCCTGACCGCTTAAACGGATGGGTAGACCTTCTGTCAGCAAAGATCCGAAGGCCAGTGCTTCTGCATTGGCCCAGTCGATGCTCTTTTTTGTTTCAACGCCCTTGAGGCGATTTTCCAGCAGGCGGATTAATTTGGTGTTCAAAGAAAAATCAGACGGGACGGTGTTAAGCTTCCGGGCAAGGGATGTGAGTTTTTTGGAAGAGACGCCGGTTTCCAAAGGATCATGCGCGTAATTCCCGTGAAAATTTTTCCAGTTTTCATAATAACGGGATTGGGGAAAAACGCAGATACTTCCCCGAACCGTCTCAAACGCTTCTTCCAGATCTTTGTTTATATTTTCTGACAGAGCATCCAGATTTTCCGGCGTGGTAAGACCTTGTTCAAGCATCTGCTGAGCATAAACTTCGTTCAAAGGGCGTCGCCCTCGAATCCGTTCATACATCAACGGTTGGGTGAAATAGGGCTCGTCTCCTTCGTTGTGTCCATATCGCCGGTAGCAGATCACATCGATGACAACGTCTTTGTTAAAGGTTTTTCGGTACTCGGCGGCCAGCCGGACAACGTGGACAGCAGCTTCTGGATTTTCGCCGTGAACATGAAAGATCGGGACCATCAGCATTTTGGCCACATCTGTGGCGTAGCGGGTGGAACGTGCGTTTTCAGGGAGTGTGGTATATCCGATCTGATTGTTGATGACCAGATGGAGGGTTCCCCCGGTTTTATAACCGGTTAACTGGGACATGTTTAGGGTTTCGGCAACAACGCCCTGTCCGGCAAAAGCGGCATCGCCATGAATAAGAAGCGGTAAAACAGCGTTCCTGTTGTTGTCTCCCAGAATATCCTGGCGGGCCCTTACAAATCCCTGAACCACCGGATCGACGGACTCCAGGTGACTCGGATTGTTGACCAGAAACATCCGTAACGATGCGTCCTGGGGTGTTTTAATATCTGCCATAAAGCCGTTGTGATACTTCACATCACCGGCGCCGAAAGTGTCCCCGGGATCGTAACAGCTTTCGAATTCACTGAAAATTTCTTCGTAGGATTTGTTCAGTATGTGGGTCTGAACATTTAAACGTCCTCGATGGGCCATTCCTAAAATAATTTCCCGGCAATCGTTCATGCCGGACCAGCTGACAAGCGCATCGAATATGGGGATGATCGCTTCCGCACCTTCAATGGAAAAGCGCGTCTGGCCCAGATATTTTTTGTGGAGAAACTGTTCAAAAAGGGCGGCCTGATAAAGCTTTTCCATGATCCTGAGCTTGTCTTCGGACGTTAGATCAGGACGGTTTTGTTGGGGTTCCATGCGGTCCTGGAGCCATCGGCGTTCATCAGGGTCCTGGAGATGCATGAACTCCACTCCGATGGAGCGGCAGTAAGTTTCTTTCAGGATCCGGACGATTTCCTTTAGTGACGCCCGCGGGGTATTGGTCAGGCTTTCAGCATAAAATTGCGAGTCCAGATCTTCTGAGGCTAAATTAAATGCTGAAAGGTTCAACAGCGGATGATCGGTGGGGCATGCAGTCAGGGGATCGAGGCAGGCGAGAAAATGTCCCATATGGCGATATCGGTTTATGAGGGCATCCACACGGGTTTGACGTAAAACGTGATCCTCGTCGCAAACGTCCGGGGTCTTGCGTTCCATGGCACCGGCCATTTCGAAGCCTTCAAAAAAAAACTGCCAGTCCCGGGAAACCGCCTTGGGATCGGCTTTCCACATCTTGTATTGAGCATCGATATAATCTTTGTTCAAGGTCTCAGGTATATCCATGGTGTTGTTCCTCGAACCATTTTACGATTAATTTAGAGATCTTCAAACGATGTTCATGGTTGCTAAACATATGATCGGCACCCGGTATAATGGCCAGCTTTGTATTTATGGGGTTCAATTCCTGAGCCAGATACGCATCCTTGAGCGGAACGATTTCGTCGTGGTCACCGTGGACCACCATCAGCGGCGCCTGTAAGGTTTTAATGGTTTCCGACAGATTATATTCCTCGGCGTCGGCGAAAAAGGTCGTTGAAAGTTGAAGTGGGCGTCCCCGACTGGTGAAAGAAACCCTTCCGGTGTCCTGAAGTTCCTTGAGTTGGCGTTTGTTGAAAAAATGGGTGGCATTTAACCCGGATAAACGCCCTGCCAGCGCACACACCGCCTTTACGCGATTCATCTCGGCTGCTGTGAGAATGGCGATAACAGCACCCATGCTGTGCCCTGCAAGGCCGATCCATTCGGCGCCCTTTTCAGCGATAAGGTCCATGGATTTCTGAAACTCAGCGATCTGTTTGGAGTAGGTGGACGCCGCAAAATCGCCTTGGCTCTGGCCATTGCCCGAAAAGTCGAACCTTAACGCAATGAACCCCGCCGTCGCCAGATCACTGCAGATATGACGGATAATACGGGTGTGGCGGGAGCAGGTGAAACAATGACCGAATACCACGCCGCCACCCTTGGGTTCATCAGGTAGATGGAGCGTTCCTGCAAGTTTTTCTTCTTGATGATTATAAAAATGGACCGGCTGTTCCATGAAAAGAACTTAGGGGCTTAGTCCCCCTGTTCCGCCATATAGTCATCATAATGACCTTCTAAAAAAAGTTTGTGTTTTGCTTCTTCCTGGCAGAGCACCTTGAGGAGTTTAATTTGTTCGGCATTGTCGGTTTTTTTCTGAAGTTCATTGTACATTTTTAAGGCCTGTTCTTCCCGTTTCATGGCCAGTCGCAGGATGTCTGTATAGCTCATCCCATCCTCATATTTCATGTCTATCATATAATCGCTGCGCTTCATATCCGGAATCCATTTGAACTTGTATTCCTCCACAACCGCCTGATTGTTTTCCATATTTTTAAGCATGTTCTCGTGCTTTTTTTCTTCTTCAGCCATTTCTTTCAACGCATCTTTTACACCTGAAAAAGAAGTTTGCCCAGCGAGGTCGGTATAAAAGGCCGCAGCTTCTTTTTCTTTTTCTATCGCAAATTCAATCAGTTCCTCAAAAGATTCAAAACTCATAACATCCTCCTCTAATTTTTTCCCCGATTAAAATTATCTGTTGCTGAAATTGGGTTAACGTATCATGGAATTTCCATCCGCGGGAGGCGGAAGAAAAAATATTTCTTTAAGACTTGAATCTGCACCTCGAACATGGAGCGATATACCAACAGTCCGTTTAAGCTTAAAAAAGTGAACTAAAAAAATTTAACAAAAGATCAAAATTTTATCAACTTAATTCATTTTCGACAATGTGCCGACATTCTTTTAAAGATGTTAAAATAGAGATATCAGTCTTTATCGATTTTTTCAACCCATTACTCCAACACGCCATCATTGGGACTGGCAGAGAGGAAGACTTCAACATTCTGCCGGGAGGATTCGGGTGCTACTCGCTGGGCGCATAGTAGCATCTTTTGGGAGATGTTACCTTTCCCTGTTTTTTCAGTCCGCTGATGATCTTTGAAACCGCCTTGCTTTCTTCTCCGATCATTTCGGCCACTTCACCGGGCCTCACCGGTTTTCCCGCTTTTTTCATGGCATCGAGCACTTTCTTCTCCATTTTTCCTCCGAATATGTTTCATGATGTTAATTAGTGCCCATCCACAATTGTTAAATAGGCACGTTGCGTTTCCAATTCATTAATGAGCAATTTTTGTTCGGATCAAGGCCGCCCCAGTTAAATAGGCTTCGCATTTCACGGGACTGGCACAAGGGTTTTAGGCGAGGCATACTCCCTGTATGCCGCAGCCGGAAACCCACGGAGAACGCAGATCCGGGCAAAAAGGGCCATTTATGGATGGAAACTAATTAATAAGGGTCTTTTTTAGCCAATCTTTTATTTTACCTTCAATGGCATAAACGCCTTTGATGTTGCCGTTGACTTCGATATAGCGTTTTTTCAACTCTTCCGGCATTTCAATTTGTGCCAGTTCTTCGGCATCCTCGGAATTTCTCCGTATCAGGTAGATCACCGGTGATTTCCCCCAGGTATTTACAACAAAATAATGGGCGGTATCATCTTTGGACCTGATGACATAATTTCCTCCGGCCCAGTTGTTTCCCCATTCAAGATAAAGCCTAACCGCCTCCTCCGGGGTCATGTCCCAGTCTATGGCATTTAAAAGGGCCGTGTTATTTTTTATATCGTCTAATCCCATCATAGAATTTCTCCTTTTTGAAATATTGTGCTTAAACTTTAACTATAATTAGCAAGTTACATGCCACGATCTTTTTTAGCCAGGGGCCAAGCCTGTTCCCTCCATGGGAATCATCGATTATTTGTTATTTGAGGATGAATTTGTTAAGGTGTTATGCAGCTACCTGAGTCCAGATGATGGATCGTGGCCAATGATAAACCCATAACCATCCAAGATAAAACCTAAATCGAGTTTCGAATCGGTTTCAGGTTCAATCGGAAACAAAGATCATTCAAAATAGATCAGGCTTTGATTTTTTTTTGTTAAAGATAGAACCATCGATTAAAAAGAGGGTTCCATGGTTGTATTGTGAGACATCTTTGTCTCATGATGAATTTTGAAACACCAACGTACCTTGATGGGGAAACGGAACCGTTTATGTCAACAAAATATAGCGCAAAGCCATCCGGACAAAGTTTTTCAATAAAAGACGGTCTTAAGTTTCTCGCTGCAGCGGGATTGCTGACATGGTTTATGTTCACCAGCGCCGGCCAGTTGCATTACAACTGGCAATGGTACCGTGTGTCAAAGTATCTTTTCACCGTTGTAAACGGTTCATTTATATCCGGACCGCTCCTTGAAGGCGTGTGGGTGACCATGAAAATCACCGCGGCGAGTCTGGTCCTGTCTTGTATATTCGGCCTGGTGACGGCGCTGTTCCGGCTGTCGAAGTCTTTTGCCGCCAGAACTCTGGCACGTCTTTACCTGGAACTCGTTCGAAACACACCGCTTCTCGTGCAGATTTTTTTTATTTATTTCGTGGTTTCACCGGTACTGGGGATCGGTCGGTTCTTTTCAGCGATAATTGCCCTGAGCCTTTTCGAAGGGGCATATGCATCGGAGATCTTCCGGGCCGGAATCGTTTCCATCCACAAAGAACAGTGGGAAGCGGCCCACAGTATCGGTCTCAATACCCTGAATACGTACCGGCATATCATACTGCCCCAGGCTGTCCGTCGCATGCTGCCCCCCCTTGCCAGTCAGGCCATATCGCTGATTAAGGACTCCGCCCTTGTAAGCACCATCGCAATTTATGACCTGACCATGCAGGGGCAAAGGATTATCGCGGAAACATATATGGTTTTTGAGCTGTGGTTTACCATCGCCGTCATCTATTTATTTATGACAGCAGCGTTATCTGTCGGGATTAATATTTTGGAAAAACGCCTGGCCATTGAAATGTAAAACCCCATTCCGGACGAGCTTCTGCTGCAAACGGTATTGTCGACATACGGGATAGGAAGGAACCAATAAATTTTGCCACAAAAGAAACTGAAGTTATCCTTGAAAAACGGATATAAAAAGGAGAATAAAAATGAAAACCTTCTCATTATTTTTAAAAACGCTGGTGGCAATCACGGCCATAATGGCCCTAACGGCATGCGGTAATAATTCCACCACCACCAACCAACAAAAAGTTCAGGAGAGTACCATCGAACAGATTCAAAAGCGCGGCGTTCTCCGTGTGGGTATGTCTACGTTTGTGCCATGGGCAATGAAAGACAAAACCGGAGAACTCATCGGTTTTGAGATCGATGTTGCAAAGCGGCTGGCCAAAGATACCGGTGTCGAAGTCGAGTTCGTTCCCACCAAATGGTCCGGGATCATTCCGGCGCTGATAACCGGTAAATTCGATGTCATTATCGGAGGTATGGGAATCATCCCGAGCAGAAATCTGAAGGTCAACTTCAGTATTCCCTATGACCATACCGGAATGTCCATCGTCGCCCATAAAAAGCTTGCCGCCGACTTTAGTCGACTGGAAGATTTTGACCGTTCCGATGTGGTGGTTGCCGCCAGGCTCGGTTCCACCGCCGTAACCGCCGCCAAGAAATACATACCCAAAGCTCAGCTGCGTCTGTTCGACGATGAATCTCAGGCATATCAGGAACTTGTCAACGGGAATGTCCATGCCGTTGTGGGATCTGCGCCGACCCCTGAATTCCAGGCCATCAAATACCCGGAAAAGCTTTTTCTGCCCCTGGAAAAAACGTTCACCAGTGAGCCCATTGGATTCGCCGTGCGAAAAGGTGATTTTGACACCTTGAATTACTTCAACAATTGGATCCGTTATGTGGAATCCGAAGGATGGTTCACAGAACGGAAAAATTACTGGTTCCGGACAAAAGACTGGGAAAAAATGATCAAATAGGGAAACCCGCCTCGGGTTTTTTGGGTGGAATTGGAAAAATGAAGAGGTTGAGCTAAAACAATGAGCGCATTTCCCGCAGATTGCCGGAGTATGGAACCCTTTGAAAGCCCTGAAAACTAAAATTACCCGTCTGGACATGCTGATATTCTTTATTCTGGCTGCTTTCTGTGTCTGGATTTCGTATCGAATCACCGTTAAAGTTCATTACAATTGGAACTGGGGGGTGATGCCCCAGTATCTGTTTAGATTTGATGCGGCAGGGGACAGGTGGGTGGCGGGTCTGATTGTCCAGGGTGTGTTTATTACGCTGCGGCTCAGTATATATTCCATCGTCGTTGCCATGGTCATCGGAACGGTGATGGGCCTTTTACGTACCAGTCGGAGTCCTTTCAGGCGGATGGTCGGCTGGAGTTATGTTGAAATTATTCGCAATATCCCCATCCTGGTCTGGATATTCATTTTTTATTTTTTTATCAGTGATCAATTTATTCCGGTCATCGGCCTCGACGATCTGGCAGGATCAAAATCGGCTTTCACCAGGGATTTGGTCTCTTTTTTATTCATTTCTCCGGCACGATTTCCGGCATTTTTGTCCGGCCTGCTGGCACTGGGTATTTATGAGGGAGCCTATATAACAGAGATCGTCAGAGCCGGCATTCAATCCATCGATAGAGGACAATGGGAAGCCGCTTCAGCTTTAGGATTTTCAAGATATGATCAGCTTCGCCACATTATTTTCCCCCAGGCGGCCAAAAACGTGCTTCCGCCATTGGCCGGACAGTTTATCTCCACCATAAAAGATTCTTCCATCGTTTCCGTCATTTCCATACAGGAGCTCACGTTTCAGGGCATGGAGCTGATGTCGGCGACGTTTTTAACCTTTGAGGTCTGGATAACGGTGATGCTTTTGTACCTGCTGATTTGTCTTGTCTGTTCTCTTGCAGTGGAACGCCTCGAGATCCACATGAAAAGGGGTGCTATCTGACCCTCCCCCCATAGCCCCGGGACACTTAAAATTGAAGTGTCTTCAGGGCAAACGCATTTGAATTCCAATAGAGAGAACGCTCCACGACGGCGCATTTCTCTTTCCAACCGACGGGAACTTGTGCTCGAGCACCCGTAAGCCCGAGCCGTGCCGGAGTTATAAAGAACCATTCGTCTATTAAATATCCCATGGATGTTTTAGATCATCATTTGATTCGGCTCGGTCTAACGCGTGCTAAAGCCCTTCAAAAAGCCCGTCGGTTTCCAAGAGAAACGCGCCGTCGCTTCGCTGTACCGAAATCGAATGCGTTCACCTGGAAGTGTCTCTGCGAGACCTTGACGAAAAAAGAGTTCCGTGCTAATGAGTAGCGGCTTTGACAGCATCTTAATGCCCATGGATTACTCTAACTTGGAATGCATAAATGGCCCAGCCTGCCGACTCATATACAGGTCTATCCCGCTTAAAACTTTTCTTTGCGCTCTCCAGAACACCCCACGGATTGCTGGACATGGCCACCCCTGCCCTGGGTGCATTGCTGTGGCTCGGCCGTTTCCCATCTTTTGAAGTGATTGTTATAGGCCTTGTGACGACATTTGCCGGTTATACGGCGGTTTATGCCCTTAACGATGTCGTCGATTATCGCGTCGACCAAGAAAAGATAAGGCTTTGCGGAGATTTTGACACCGGATGTGACCTGGATGCCGTGATGATCCGTCATCCCATGGCCCAGGGATATTTGAGCTTTAAAGAAGGGGTGCTCTGGACCGCGGCCTGGTCAATGGTGGCCCTATTGGGGGCGTTCTATTTAAATCCCGTTTGCATCGCGATTTTTATCATCGGTTGTGCCTTGGAGACCGTTTACTGCCTTTTGCTCAAAGTCAGCCATCTGCGCACCTTGGTCAGCGGAGGCGTTAAAACAGCCGGGGCGATTGCCGGCGTATTTGCCGTGGATCCGAATCCTTCACCGTTGTACGTGTCGATGCTGTTTTTCTGGTTTTTCTCGTGGGAGATCGGGGGCCAGAACGTTCCCAATGACTGGGCCGACATCGAAGAAGACCGACATCTTCGCGCCCAAACCATTCCGGTTCGACTGGGTCCTGACAGAGCCAATGCCGTTATTTTGGGATCTCTTCTTATGACATTAATGCTGTCCATGGTCGTTTTCTACGTTTCTCCGATCCCTTTTGAATTCCCGTTTATGGTGGCGTCCATGGCAACCGGTCTCTGCTTCTTGATACTGCCCGCCGCTCTCCTTTATACCGTCAAAGCGGGCCAATACGCCATGGTTCTTTTCAACATGGCCAGTTATTACCCGGTGGCGCTGTTCGTAATTGTTGTTGTCAAGCTATCGGCGGGATGAGCTATCAGCTAATATTGTCTTATAATACAATAAGATATAAAGGGCCAACATTATATTTAAATTACAGAAGTTTAAAATATTCAGATATCCGGCAAATTACCAGTGAGGGAGTTTGATTGAGTCCAGATATGATTTTTTTCATAATTCCAATTATTACTATCAATCCAAGCGTATACGACTCGTAGATATCTGAGATATTCATTCGAAATCAAAACCCGGATAATAAAAAAGAAGGGCCGTTGCTGACACTGCTTCAACCAACATTAACATTCAGAAAAAATTGATTTCCTCTGTTACATTTTACGAACCTCTTAAACTCATAATATAGCATTCTCTGTCAAAATGAATTGCCATTCCTTCTGAGTTGAACCACGCCATACTTCCTTCACATTCTATCAAACTCTTAACTTCCGCCAGTTCTTTAATACTGTCACTCGGGATGGTAAGGTCTAATGTAAACCGTGCATCTTCCGGAAAGAAGGAAGACTCCTTGGAATAAACGAATGCTCCGGAAGCAGATATGTTTTTGGTTTCAAGGTCATAAACTTTTTTTCTGCTTGATGTTATGATTTCTAATCTTGCCGGGAGGGTAGCAGCAAATCTTTTATTTTGACGTCTCTCTTTCATGGATAACTCCTTCTTTCAATATTTAAGGTTAGATGAGGCTGCCAGTTTAAATTTTTTAAATTATTTTGATGTTCTTGGTTTAGACCTTCTATCAAGCCCGCTTCTTCGATCCTTTTTTGATCTTCGTTCGGGGATATACTGGTTATATGAGAATTGACGCCTTTCAATAATCTCACATTCTCTATCAAATTGAATCGCTACACCTTCTGACGTGGAACGCACCATACTTCCAGTACATTCCATAATACTCTTCATGTCCTCCAAATATTTAAAAAAACTACCACTCGGGATTGTGAAGTCTATTATTACCTGTCTTCCTTCCTGAAAAAATGAGAGATCCTTTGAATAAATGAATGCTCCGCCGAAAGATATATTTCTGGTTTCAACGTCAAAAACCTTTTTTTCTCTTGCCGTTAATATAGCTTCTAATTTTGTGGGAAGAATCACTATATGTCTTTCATATAGACGTCGCTCTATCATTAACAACCCCGTATTGTTGGAATTAAGACACGTTTAAACAAAAAGTTCGACTGGTCTATATTGATCAAGCAACTTTAAGAAACTTCATATCTTTATCATGGAAGCTGAATATCAATATCTCACAGAGTCTATTTAAATTATCTTGAAGGGCCTTTTTCTTAGAATCCCCTGTCAGGCGGTCTTCAGCTATTGCTTTAGCCATTACGGCAAGAAGCTGAACTCTCTTATAAAATTCCTGCTCCTCCTCTGCCTTAACTTCGGAGGTAATACTCGACTGAGTTTCTGAACTGGCCAATTTCAGGGAGTGATAAAAAACGTGATGGACGTTTTCTATAATGGCGGTTTTTCGATACTTTCCAATGGGATAATTTTTTAAATAAGCCTTGGCCATTATAATAAGAAGTTTCAAACGTGATAAAAAAATATCGTTAACGCATTTTGCTCTCATGTCTTCTGACGTCGGCCCGAATTTTTTCATAATTCATCTCTTCAACTTTTAGTTGTCCATCACCGAATGTTCGTGATTTGCTCTTTTTTTACTCTGAACATACTTATCCACCTATCCTTTGCAAGCAAAAATTATGCAAAATCAAGTTGTTAAATTGCAAAGCCTTATATATCAAGCATTGTCATCAAATATGGAATAAATACAGCGGTAGATTTTATAGAAAAAATTATGTAATTGTGGGGCAAATTACATAACAATTGTGAAATAATTTACATAGAAATTATGCGGCAATTCAAATGGTTATATATCACGTTGTGGTATTTGCTGGTGGGAAGGATTGGTGGAAATGAGGTGATGCGGTTGATTGCAGATTTCTTGATAAAACCAAAGGTCAAAGCATCTCAATTGCAAGTACATATATCCTAATTTCTTGCAAAATTGCAAAAATACAAAATAAGGGACTAAAAAGTTGAAATATTTTTTAATTTCCTCTTGACAATGGAAACAAACATACTATTTTTTTCCGGTTTTCCCCTATCTCGAACCTAGAATATAAAGGAGAAATAATAATGGATGATATTTTTGATGCTTTTGATTGGGAGGATATGGGTATGATCGGAGGTATGGTAGAAGAATTTACAGAGGATGAAATGGAATTTTTAAGAATTGAAATAGATAATGATGAATGGAAAAATGAAAATTTAGACGCATTCAGCTAGAGGACTTTGAGATATAATCACAACCATATCCATGCCAAACATGACTTCATGTCTCAACCATTAGCACATCCTGAAGCCAACTCTTGTTCATTATATATATTTCCTACAGAATTGCAAAAAAGGCAAACCCTGTGAAATGGATTTGCCCCTTTTGAAAAGATGATATCACAACAATTTCAAGGCTCTGATATTTGCATGTTCATAGCGAGACTGTCGAAAAAGTCCAAAAATGGTGATTTTAGCAATTCCACATGTAATGAAATCAATAACTTGTAAGCATTGAATTTGCAGATTTAGGGTTTTTCGACAGTCTCAGCAGTAAACACAAGTTCGAAGTAGATGATTTCACAACCCAATATGCACAACACATAGAGTGACTTTGCAGGAGAGGTTCAAGGCAGATTATATTTTGGTAAACTAATGCGCTATACTACTTTATCAATAACTTTTATGGGTTCGGCGGGCATTTGGTCTTTTCCACCGCTGCCGTCCTGAACAATATAATGATGATGCACAAGCATTGTGGATAGGATTGCTACAGCTCTCATGTTATCTGTATTGCTCATCTTATGTCCTTTTACCCGACGGCATTTGTTGATAAACTTGAAAACAGCTTTGGGATTAAAAATATCAGCATTCTTTAATTTCGACTCATCGGTTATATCATTAATCCAGTCAAAATTGCTTCCGGAAAAAAAACTTGGAGCATCTGGTGCCCGATAAGGTTGCTTGGGCCTTTTTAAAATAGTCTCCGGTATCATATCTTTAAATGAAATTTTTAGAAGATGTTTTTCATCAAGTGCGAGCAGTTTATGGCTTGCCGGAAGCTGGCTGGCAAAATCTACTAGATTACAATCCAGAAAAGGAAACCGGCCTTCAACAGAATTTGCCATTAGCATCCTGTCACCCTGGGCGGAGAGAATGTATCCGGAAAGCAGTGTAACCATTTCAAGCCATTGAGCCTTGCAGAGTGGATCCCACCTATCGTAGGAATCCGGCATATTGGAAAACAATTCTTCAATCACATTTGTCTTTTTCGCCTCCATTCGAAAATCGGGATTAAGAAAAAGATTTAAAGATGATGTAGTATCCCATCTTGGGCGGTGAGAAAATCCCGGATCCAGAGGATTAAGTCCCTTTCTGAAAAAAGCGTTGGCAAAAGCTGCTGCCTTGCCAGGAGCTCTCTCCATCCATGGATATAATTTTGATAATATTTTTGATCTCTTTTTCGATGACGGATCTCGAGCCAGAAACAAACGAATTTTGGCTTCTCTATAAATATCATATCCTGCCATTATCTCGTCAGCACCTTCCCCTGTCACTACGACCTTATAACCGGATTCTCGAACCAATTTGGAAAGTAGAAATAAAGGTGCGGGAGCTGTCCGCAGAATCGGACGCTCAGCATGCCATATAACATCAGGAAACACATGGCCGATATCATCGTTTGACACGACAATATCCCTGTGATTTGCGTCTAACCTGTCTGCTATTTGTCTCTGATATTGCCCTTCATCAAACTCTGAATCAGTAAAGCGAATTGAAAAGGTTCTAAGGGGCGCTTTGGTGTAATTGGAGATAATAGAAGATGTAATCGATGAATCAATCCCTCCTGACAGATATGCCCCTACGGGGACATCGCTTCTAGTAAATCGTAATTTTGAAGCGTTAATTAAGTGATTCCGAAAAATATCTACATGTTCTTTTTCACTTAAATCAGATTCTGCACCTGCATCAGGAAATGAGATTGTCCAGTAAGCCTCACTTTTAATAATACCGTCTTTTATAGTGGCAAAGTGGCCGGGTTGAAGTTCCTTTATATCCTTAAAGGTAGTTCTTGGCGCAACAGGACTCCAGAAAGTAAAGATTTCGGAGACTCCTGCCGGATCAAAATTTCTCTTTACACTACTGTCTGCAAAGAGTGCCTTAACTTCTGATGCAAACAATAGCCTGTTGTTACATATTGTATAGTAAAGTGTCCTGATGCCTAAGCGATCACGAGAGAAAATGATCTTGTTTTTTTTAAGATCCCATAGGACCAGAGCCCACTGTCCGTTAAAACGATCAAAGCATGATGTGTCCCACTGCTCATAGGCGTGTACAATAACCTCTGTATCGCTTTTGGTTTTAAAGATGTGCCCAAGACCGGAGAGCTCAGAAGCAAGTTCAAGATAATTAAAAATTTCACCGTTAAAGGTTATCCACACAGAATCGTCTTCATTAGATAACGGTTGAGCGCCTGTTTGAAGATCTATTATCGCAAGCCGAGTATGTCCCAGGGCAACCTGCTTGTCACGGTAATAACCGCTTGAGTCCGGTCCCCTGTGTCGAAGCCTTCCCATCATACGGAGAAGAGTCTCAACCTCAGGCGCCTGCCCATCATCTAAATTAACTATTCCGCATATTCCACACATTCTTACTCCAAATGTAATTGTTCAAGAACAAAATTTTCTATAGCATGATGGGTTCCAAAATTTTTTTCATGGATATCATCGTCAGAAAGAACTATTCCAAAGGCATCTTCAACAAAAAGGGCCACTAATAAGAGTTTTGTTTCATCATTTTTAGCAGCTTGATATGTTCTTGCAAATTCAGCTATACGTCTCTTAACTTGTTTTTTGATCATTATCGCAGTCTGAATAATTTAATTTGCATCTTTAAAGTACATATTTCTTGATAATCATCTAAAAGGCACCTCCCAATCGCAAAAAAGGATGCGATTTGTTATAGGTGGTTAAGCCAATTACAACCCTTTAACAAAAGGAGGTGCTCAATGGAACTATACGCCGGATTAGATCTTCATTCAAGAAATACTTACATCGGCATTATGGACAAAGCGTTCAATCGTGTGTTAAAAAAAGAGTTCCGAATCATCTTGAACACATTTTGCAAACATTAGACCCTTTTCGGGATCAAATCAAAGGCTTTGTGGTTGAATCAACCTTCAACTGGTATTGGCTGGTGGACGGCCTTGAAAAGATCATCATCACGGATTCAAAGAGTCTTTTTGGTAGAAAAAGGCATTTACAAAGACCGGCCCCTGTCAGTGCGTGGAATCCAGAAACGCATGAAGTATTACGCAAAAATCTCGGGTCTAAAGGTAAGTTGCCATCAACTGCGGCACACGATGGCCACCCAGCTGTTAAATGCCGATGCCGACCTGGTTATCATCCAGGATCTTTTAGGGCATAGCCAGATACGCACCACTCAGCGCTATTGCAAAGTATCCAACCTTAAAGGTCCAGCGGGATTATCACAAGGCTATCGACAAGGTGATGCAACGCCATGGCCTGTGACTTAAATAAAACTTGACATAATTGAGAAATCAGGAGATAAAACAACTATAACCAATTTAAATTAATAGAAAAAACAGCGATAGTTACGTATAGTATTCTCTTATCAAAGGATAGGATGAGGCTGAGATCTGAAACAAATATCTTAAAAGACTCATTTACAAAAACAACGTTCTAAGCCTAAAATCAGCCTCGTTTTTCGTCAATTTGTCGTCAAATCATACTGTTAGCTCGGTCCTGACCCCAAAAACCCAAAACAAAATAAACCTCACCTTAACTTGACACTCAAGTTGCAAAACTCTTATTTTTTTATAATAGAAAATGACCTTTGATCACTTTGTTTAAAGTGGTTTCAAAATTATGTAAGCATCATAGCTTCTTGCCGATTCTCGCTAAATGCCGGCAAAGCCACAAGATTGATCGATTGATAGGTTACGATAATGAAAAGATTATACAGCACAATTCTGCTTTGCGCGGTGTTAATCACTGCCTGTGCCACCAGCATTACGGGGAGGCGTCAGCTTATGATCGTTTCGGAAGACTCGGCCATTTCCGCGTCTAAAGAAGCATACGTCGAAATGCTGCGGCCATATGCCGAGAAAGGCGAGATCGATAAAGATCCGGTCTTAAAGAATCGGGTCTACAAAATCACTGGGCGTTTGATTGCCCAGGCCATTAAAATTCGTCCGGAGACAAAAAACTGGGATTGGAGCATCAAGATCATCGACGATCCTGAGACAGTCAACGCATGGGCCATGGCGGGGGGGAAAATGGCTCTTTATACTGGTCTGGTAGAGAAAATCAAACCCTCCGATGATGAGCTGGCCCAGGTCCTTGGCCATGAGATCGGTCATGCTTTTCCGACCCTCAATTAAAAAGAAAGCCGGAAGAGCCATTCGGGCTTTAAAGAAGAGGTGCTGCAATCAGCCGGAAGCTCCTCCGATATACTTCATTTCTACTTCATCCTCCGGCTTTTTGCAAGACCGGAGGCATGTCCAAATGCCAAATAGCCGGGTAGCAGAGTCTGAGGCGGATCGTATCGGCATCGAGTTGGCAGCCAAAGCAGGTTACAATCCTCGCGCCGCTGTCACTTTATGGCAAAAGATGGCCAAAGTCGGTGGTAAAGGTCCTCCCGAATTTCTTAGCACCCATCCGGTACCGGAAAACCGCGAAAAAAACCTCGCCTCCCTCATTCCTCAAATGATGCCCTACTACGAGCAGAAGGGAGAACGTCCAGCCTACAAATTTAACTGATCCAGGTCTTTTTGGAAATAAACATCGCGCTAAGCGTTGTATCAGGCTGCGCTAATTGCCATTACCTCAACGATCGGTTCCGTGTGTTCTTGAATAGAAACCGCAACAGTTCTATTGTTCTTGACTACCATAGTCTGTTCAGGTAAAAAAAACAAATCATCCATTTTAAAACGTCCCGATTAAACTATGTTCTTAATCTGCGTTCCAACCTAACTTTGATCGACCATGTCAATGAACCAGAAAAACTATATCAGTGCCATGCACTCGGAATTGCTGGAAATGGTGGAAAAGCACCTCTCGCCGGTGGCCCTGCGCTACGGCTACAGTGAAATTCCGCTGGAAGCCAACATCAAATGGCATCCCTTGGTCTTGGTCCTGGGGAATTACTCCTCCGGCAAATCCGCTCTGATCAATGACTTTTTAGGTGCGGATGTTCAAGCCACCGGGCAGGCCCCCACCGACGATTCGTTTACCATCATCACCTACGATGAAACGGCCTCCCCCGATAGCCCCATTCGTGCGGCCGAAGTACGCGATGGAAAGCATCTGCTGAATGATCCTGAATTTCCATTTGAGACTCTTAAAAAACACGGTCAACGTTTTGCTGCTCACTTTCGCCTCAAAAAAGTCAACTCGCCGTTTTTAAAATCCTTAGCCATCATCGACACTCCCGGGATGCTGGATAGCATCACCGAGCGCGATCGAGGCTATAGTTATCAGGATGTTATCGGCGACTTGGCCCAGATCGCCGATCTGATTTTGGTACTTTTCGATCCTCATAAAGCCGGAACGATTCGGGAAGCGCATACCAGCCTGCGGGACACTCTGCCCGGTCGGACCTTTGAAGATCGTATCCTTTTTGTTTTGAACCGCATCGATGAATGCGGATCTCTGACCGACCTGCTGCGGGTATATGGCACGCTGTGTTGGAATCTCTCTCAGATTACGGGCCGCAAAGATATCCCCATGATCCATTTAACCTATTCGCCCCGTGCAGCCATCGACTCCAAAAATCGGTTGGAAATGGATACCAGTTATTTGCAGTATCTAGAAAACCAGCGGGAGGAGTTGAAAAAAGCCGTCCTGGAAGCCCCTAAACACCGCCTAGATCATTTAGCCACATTCGTTGAAACCCACAGTGAACGCTTGTCGCATTTTCTGGAAGCCCTTATCAGTTACCGGCGGAAACTGTACCGGTATCGCCGTAATTCCATCTTGGTGGGGCTGCTGTTCAGTTTACTCGGGTCGGCTGCGGCTGTTGGGTTCTTAGTTCATGCTGGAGGGCTGATGTCCGGAATGGATTCTTCCTTTCTCGTGAGTGGTGTTGCCGGACTCACTGCAGTATTTTTCTTGCTGTGGATGACCTTGATCCTGAAATTCTTAACGGCTCGGTTTCATCGGAAGCAGATCAAAGGGTTGGACGACCTGACCTCCTTGGACAACCAGACCCGGAAGGATAGCTGGCAAGCGGTCAAAGATATAGCATTGCAGTTTTTGAAAAAAAAGAATGGTAAGCACTCCCTTCGGAATTTAAAGAAAGATTATCGTGCGGTTCGGGGTATTTTTGAAAAAAGTGGGCGTGAAATCCGGAAAGCTTTGAAAGAATTGGCGGCACTCAAACCAGACACACCGATTACGCAACCGACTCATCGCTCCTCTATGTAAACATATCTTGCCATAACAACAACCCGAATTCAGGTCGTGTTGATTACATATATCTTATTCTTACAAAATTACAAAAAAGGCAAACCCTGTGAAACGGATTTGCCCTTATTGAAAAAATGATATAACAACTATTTAAGGCCTCTGATTTTTTCGGAGCTATTGCAGATACATGCAATGCAAACATAACAATATCGCAGCATATTGATCAAGCAACTTTAAGAAACTTCATATCTTTAATGTGGAAGCTGAATATCAATATCTCACAGAGCCTTTTTAAATTATCTTGAAGGGCCTTTTTTTTGAAATTCCCTGTCAGGCGGTCTTCAGCTATTGCTTTAGCCATTACGGCAAGAAGCTGAACTCTCTTATGAAATTCCTGCTCCTCGTCTGCCTTAACTTCGGAGGTAATACCCGACTGAGTTTCTGAACTGGCCAATCGCAGGGAGTGATAAAAAACGTGATGGGCGTTTTCTTTTATGGCGATTTTTCGATACTTTCCAATGGGATAATTTTTTAAATAAGCCTTGGCCATTATAATAAGGAGTTTCAAACGTGATAAAAAAATATAGTTAACGCATTTTGCTCTCATGCCTTCTGACGTCAGCTCGAAATTTTTCATATTCATCTCTTCAACTTTTAGTTTTCCATCACCTATTGTTCGAGATTTGCCTTTTTAAAATATTTATAGGTTCTCGCTTTATGTCTTCTATCGTTCCCGCCCCTCCCATCCTTACCAGACCTGCGTTCAGGAATATGTTCGGGATAAAGAATTGTCGCCGCTCAATCCCCATACATCTATCACCGTTATTCTGATTTGAGTTAGCCTGAGACCACCGCGGAAAGAAACAGGCGGTCTTCATCAGAAATTTTTGTGAAACAGGTGCCCATATCAACGGATGTTATCCTCTCATCACGTATCCAGAGTAACTCTGCATTAATTTCAAAAGACGAGCGTTTTGGTGGCTTAATCGTTATTGCAAGAAATTCTCCGGGTTTCGGTATCTGCTCACTAAGGATTTTGCCGATCTTCGGTCTCTGCTCACTGTAGATATAGGCACCATTTATACTTAGATCTACTGTTTGCCCCTCTATTGGACCATCGGGGAGCTGTATAGTAATAGGCCATCTGATTTTTGTTCTGGTGTATTGGCGGCTTTCTTGGCGGGTAGACATTTTTGAAACCCTCCTTCTTGTCGGTCTCTCAGGGTCAAAAAATCTATTCTTTGGAATGCACAAAAAAATCTCTCTAAAAACTATAAGGAAATTGTATCTTGTATGTCAAGAAAAAATTAATACAATATATGGTGATGAATAGCTATAGAAATATTGGGAGGGTAATAGAAGCAAACGCAATTTCATATATCGTAAAATCAAGAAAGCAAGCCCTGTGGAATGGAATTGCTCTTATTTGAAAACGATATCACAACAATTTCAGAGTTCTGATATTTACATGTTCATTGCAGGCATTCAAGATTCCAAGGATCTGATTAAACGTTCGATTTTAAAAACCGATTCAATTGCTGCCTATCAGAGTCAGGGTATTAATTTTTAAATTATTGACACGATTATCGACTTTTTATATTTTTCACTTAAAAATTAAAGGAACATCAATTAATTTGGGAAAATAAAGATGCGTAATTTAAAATTATTTCTTTTAGTTCATTTTTTCATCATTATTGCTGTCATCATGCCTTCATATGGTGCAGATGTTACCAAAATAGGTGTTGTAGATACTCAAAAAGTTCTAGATACATCAATACTTGGTAACCAAATGACAAATGAACTCAATAAACTCTATACCGGTTTTTCTGCTGATCTTGAAGCTAAAGGGAAGGAAATTCAAAAGTAATACTCTATACCGGTTTTTCTGCTGATCTTGAAGCTAAAGGGAAGGAAATTCAAAATCTGCAAGAGGAAATTGAAAAGCTATCTTTATCAAAGAAAACCCTTTCGCAGGCAAATAAGGAAAAATTTGACAAAACAACCCGTGAATTAAGAATTAAAATTTACGATGCTGAGAAACTAAAGGAAAAATATCAAAATGATTTTAAAAAAGAAGAAATAAAAAGATTAAAATACACAACCAAAATTGTTGAAGAAATTATTGCTGAAATAGGAAAAAAAGAAGGTTATCTTTTAATTAAAAATACTCGTGGCACACTTTATTCTCCAGAAAAAATAGACATTACAGATAAAGTTATTAAACTATTAGATTCTCGATATAAAAAAGAAGAGGTTAGGGGACGTAAAAAACCATATTAAAACAAACTCATCTTTTCTGTCCCAACCAAAACCTGATTTGAAAAATCCAAAGGCGGATTAATATATCGCTTGAAAGTTCAATTTTAAGAGTTAAAAAGCACAGTGTGAAACCAACTATCGCCAATTACATAAATTGAATTATCAATCCCGCCGTTTCTGAATTAGACAAGATCAATCTATAAATTCGGAAACAACACTGTGCTTTTTTTTGAGCTTTTGAATGAGCGATTCGTAATGACGCATCTTCAGAAATGACCGAACCACGAGAAACAATCCTAAAATGATTAAAATGGTATTCAGTAACATCAAAGGGATAAACATGCTCATGACATGGAAGATGTCGTAATATTTTGACGTGGCAATCAGCACGCTTAGAACCGACAGAGGTAAAACGAGCACTGCAATACCTGTTCGCATGACCGAAAGAGATGTTCTTTTTTCAGCTAAGAGTAGTTGCACTTCATTTATAACGATGGATTCTAAGCTTTTATTGTCGTCTTCCATGAGATCACTGTTTTCTTATTCAATCTCCCTCTGAGATAAGATCGTTATGTTTTAAAAGTAAAAGAATATATGATAACCCCGTTAACATTGTGTTTAACAAAACCTTTGATTCTTTACCGAAACCGCAGGTCCAAGAATCTCAATTCCAAGTACCTATATCCTATTTCATACAAAATTGCAAAAAAAGCAAACCCTTTGAAATGGATTTTCCCTTTTTAAAAAACGATATCGCAATTATTTCGAGGCTCTGATATTTACATCTTCATAGGAGCAGATATCTAAGGTTGGGTAACGTAGAGCAAAATAAAAAGCCCCTAAATTTGGATAACTATAGGGGCATTACTACTTGCAAAATTGATATTTATATCATTTTATGGTTCGTTTGATGCTTGTAAATTATCTTGTGTCATCTGTTCAGATGATTGATGATCTGGTGTTGGCTCATTATTTGAACGCTTTACGGTTTCGGTTGCAGGGCTATTCACCGTTCAGAATGGATTGCATTGATACAGGTGAAAGAATGAGCTGAATCTGTTTGAAACCCTCTGCCAGCTTCTTTTTCACGCCAGAATACTCGGCGCTTCCTGCCAGTTTTCGCCATTGCGTTATTGCTACCATAATTCTCTCTTTTTATTTAATCCAAACGTTTGTCGGGTCGTTTGAATGAGACGTGTATGGCCTCTTTACTTTTAGGCTGGCAATATTGGTGGCGTTAAGGGCAATGAGAACGGATAGTTGGGCACCATAAGCCATGTTAAACTTTAGGATTAGATTGGAGGAAAAACAGATAGAAACAGGGCACCATCAACCCTGTTTCCAGTGGAACGGAAATCGAGTTGATTTGGCCTCTTCCACGTCCCACAACAGTTTCCAAATCAGCAAAACTCAATTATTTCTCTTTTTTAGCATCCAATAGCTTTTTAGTGATTTCAGACAGTTCCATTCAATGCCTCCAGAATTGATTAGGATTAAAAGCATGTGGGATTATCTCGTCCATCCCTGTTACCATACGATTATTATATGACATCCGGAAGTAATCGATCAGACACTTTTTCCCTTCGAAACGGCGTCTTCAAAAGGCTGGCGCAGGAACAGCAACCGAACTACAAACGACTAACGTAATTTTGCTTCTTCTTTTTTTGCCTCCAGGATTATTCCGATAATCCGGTCTGGATAATCCGGAGGAAACGTCCAGTAACGTAGGCCGTGCTCATTGTAATTTTCCAACAGTCCGCGTTTCAGTGGGTCAGCGTGGAATATAAATTGGACCAGAACGTCGCTACTGATCCACGGATGTGCATACCAGAAGTCATGTGCTCCGGATGAAAGACCGATAACGGTTTTTTCGTCTACACCGATGACATCGAACCCGGACTCGACACTGGCGTTTCGAGCCCAGTGGGCAGTTTCAGGGGTAAGATCTTCGGCTTTGGGTCGTCCGGCCCGGGACACACCGTGATGCCATTCTGCCATGGCCAAAACGGTGTCCTTCAGATTAATGGTAAGCGTAACGTTGCGGGGGATGTCCAGATAGGTTTGAAGATGTTCCACAAAGGTGTCAACACCAATGTCGGCTCCGGCAAAGTAAACCTCCCCCAAACGAAATTGCCGGCGATCCTCTCCTTTTTTTTCCCGACCCAGGATGGCCAGCCCAGGGCTTACGATCTGGGAGCCTGCGCTGTAAGCAAGAATATTTATATTTTCCGCAATGGTGTATTCGTTCAACATAGTGATGAGACGCATGAAGGCAGGAGCAGATTTTTGAGCATGACGGACATCCGTACCATAAGCAAGCAAATTTTCGGCTGACGGCCACAGGAAGGCAAGGACCATGGAATTACGACCTGTGAAATGACGATACTGGGCTGCCTGTGCCGCTGCGCGATATATGCTGGAATTGGCACCGTGGACATAAACCATGATATCCTTGTCAACGCTACGGGCAAGGACTTCATTGACGGCAGTAGCAAGGGGCTCAATTTCCTTCGGTATCGGAGCAGTTTCTTCGTCAAGGGGAATCACCGCCAATTCATGAAGATCTTCCAGATGCAAGGCCGGTCGATCACGGTTTTCATCAGAGGTTGACAAATTGAAGATCTGCCCCCAGTCAGTTTCTTTGCTGCCGATTGTAAAATGAGCCATCCCAATGCGCAGTTTGTTTCCCGGAAAGATGGTATAGTTTCTGTTATCATCATCTCCCATGGGGGTGCGGTTCGTCGCGAAGAGCACATCAACACGATTGGTTTCCTCCAGGTTGGGATTGACGCTGAAGGGGTTAAGCTCTCCCGTAGCCATTATCGCAGGTGTCGGCATAAGGTAGACGGTCTTATGACATCCCACCGCCGGGACAGTTAAAAGTCCTATGATCAGATATAACAGGGATCTATAATAGGCCATATGCATACTTGGTATTTATGTTGTCTGTTGAAGATGACTTGCTATAAGCACAAGTTGAAAATAAATTTTACTTATTACATATACCATAAAAATTGAATAGGGCAAACTCATTAAAAATGATTCACACTTATAAAAATAATAGGTGATTTAAAAGATCTGACACCATAATATAGTGGGTACATGGACATAAAATCATTTGGAAGCATTGTCAGAACTGAGAATATAGCCAAGCGATTCCTTACAACTTTATGTTGGAAAAACTACCGTCGTTTCTGCATAAGATGTAATAGCTATCGTATCAATAGAATTGCAGGTAACGTAATTTTGTTGCTATCATCTGGTTAATTTTGTGCCAGATCTTTTATGATCACCGAACAAAAAAAATCTCATCGATGGGGATTCTTGGATGACGCTTTTATTCTGGCTTGCTGTAATCAACACCAGAAACAATGGGCTCGTTTGGCGGGGGACCTTCTATCCCCTGGATGAATTAAAGACGAAGCGGATCTGACCGTAACTCTGCCTCTGATTGGGTGAAATTAAAGATTTTTCTTTCACCGGGGTTTACAAAGAAGCCTTTACGCTTTAAATTTTTGTAATGAAATTAATTTCATTCGTTTCGATTTTAAAATACCGTACAAAAACAGCTCTGAAAAAGGAGGAGCGTTATGAAAAGAATTTTACTTATGCTTCTGTGTCTGTCTATATTGGGACAAACCCAGGCAGTGGCATAAAAGTGGAAAATAAGCTTCAAATTATATGGCTAACCTTTGTCAATGGGTAATTTCCCGTCATTGACGAAAAAGTGTCCTTTTTTTGTATTAACGGAGGTATGTGTGGAAAAACTGAAAGGCTATCAGAAAAAATATTTGAAGGGGCTTGTCCACGGCATGAAACCTTTGGTTTTTGTCGGGCAGAAGGGACTCTCCCCCACGGTAACCACGGCTGTAGATGAGTCATTGGAAAAGCACGAACTTATCAAGGTTAGATTTATCGATTTCAAGGAAAAAGATCAGAAAAAAGAGATGGTGGGCATCATTGAAAAAGAGACCGAATCCGAGCTGGTGGGGATGGTCGGTCATATCGCAATTTTTTATCGTCAGCAGAGGGATCCTGAAAAAAGAAAGATCCATGTGCCAAAGCGGTAGGGGGATTCTGTCGGGAAGGAACTGAAGGAGAAAATTATGCCACTGGCCGATGTGAACGGGACCAAACTCAACTATTGTTTGGACGGATCCGAACAGGGAACCGTCGTCATGTTTTCGAACTCTTTGGCTTCGGCCCTCTCCATGTGGGACATGCAAATTCCCCCACTGGTCGAGGCAGGATACCGGGTCCTCCGGTATGACAGTCGAGGCCACGGGCAGTCCGAGGTGCCCGAAGGCCCCTACTCCATTGAGATGCTGACGGCCGATGCTCTGGGGTTGATGGACGCCCTCGGCTTGGAAAAGGTTCACTTCTGCGGCCTTTCCATGGGGGGAATGGTCGGCCAGATGCTGGGCGCCCGTCATGGGGATCGGTTGATCTCCTTGACCCTTTCTTCCACATCGGCCCATATGCCGCCGCGGGAAAGCTGGGACGAACGCATCAAAACCGTTCGTGAGAACGGCATGGATGCCATGGTTGACGCCACCATCGACCGCTGGTTCACCAAGGCCGGTCAGGAGCGCCTGGGCGCGGAGGTGGAAAAAATCCGACGCTTAATTCTTCATACCCAGACAGATGGATTTTGTGCCGCCTGTGTGGCAATCCAGAATATGGACCAGCGGGATTCCATACGCGGCATTTCCACTAGGACCCTGATAATAGTGGGCGAGGACGATCCCGGAACCCCAGTATCGGCGGCGGAATTCATCCACCAGCGGATATCCTCGTCTGGGTTGAAGGTTATTTCCCATGCGGCCCACCTTGTGAATGTGGAGCAGTCAAGCGTCTTCAACGAGGCACTTCTGAAATTCATAGAAGCTCCCGGTGCTTACGGCATTGGGAGCATAGGTCTGGAGTGAAGAACCCACGTTCAACAGGCCCCCGACATTCCGGCAAAAAGGGCCGCTTATGGATGGAAACGAATTAGACGCTGAACCGGATATTCAAGATGTCTCCGTCCTTTACTTTATAATCCCTGCCCTCCAACCGGAAGCGTCCATTGTCTCGGACACCCTTTTCTGAACCGCAATCCATCAGGTCATCGAAGGAAAAGCACTCGGCCCGGATAAATCCCCGAAAAAGGTCGGAATGGATCGTTCCGGCTGCGTCCACCGCCGTGTCGCCGTTGTGCACCGTCCAGGCCCTTACCTCATCGGTTCCAACGGTAATAAAACTGATATGGCCGAGCATTTCATATGCAAAGCGGGTCATACGGTCTCGGGCCGATTCAGCGATGCCCAAGTCCTCCATGAACATATTTGCTTCTTCGACGTCGTTGAAAGCGGCAAGTTCCATTTCGAAATTTCCGGAAAATTCAATAACCTTATATTTTTCTTTCAGTTGGGTAAGAAGAGCATCGTTGTTTCCGAAATTTTCTTCACCGGAATTCAGGATGACAAAAAAAGGTTTTTGGGTGATGAACTGAAATCCGCTGATCAGCTTTTCCTCGTTATGATTCAGGACAAGATCCCGAATGTGCCTGCCGCTGTTCAATTCTTCTTGTATTTTTCTGAGAACCTTTTTTTCCATTTCCATTGTGTTGGTCTTTTTACCCCGCTTGGAACTCCACTCGATCCGTTCAAGTCGGTTCTCCACAAGGATCATGTCCGATAGTATAAACTCGGTGTCAACCGTGTAGATATCCGAAAGCGGGTCTGGATCCCCCATAAGATCATCGGTAAAATTTCGGGAAACCAGCGCAACGGCATCCAAGTTCCGGATAAGGTTCGTCTGGGCGCTTGAAAAACCGCCTTCCCGGGCGGAACCTTCTGAAAAACCTGGAAAATCGACGATTTCAATGGTGGCATAGATTGTTTTCTTAGGCTTGTAAAGTTGCGAGAGGCGGGTCACACGTTCGTCCCCCACCTCAACAACGGCAATATTCGGTTCCGCTTTTTTGTTGGCGTAGGCAGCCACCACCGCGTCCGATCTTGTGAACGCGTTAAAAATGGTTGTCTTTCCGGAATTGGGCAGACCCAACAATCCGATCTTCATGGTGACTCCTTTACTCTATTTCTAAACCCCTATTCGAGTCGGTTTATTTTGAAAATGAAAAAGATAAGACCCATCTAAGGGTTTGTCCAGCATTATCGTGAAATCAGGAATACCCACCCACATTTTTCTTGCATGCAGGTCGATGCCGTAATACTATTTTGGCCGTCGGCACAGCACCTGTGAATGATGTCCGGCAAACAAGTTAGGGGCTTCACCCCAATTGGAATGATGGAATGCTGGAATAATGGGTTCTGGGATAATGCAATGTTGGGTTAATGGTGGAGTTTGTGTTGACGATAAAACTAAAAATGGATAATATCCTTTTAAAAACCAACCTTCCAGTATTCCATTATTCCATATTCGAGGCAAGCTTTCAAGTCTCAAAAAATGCCCTATATTTTCATTAAGTTGTAGAAATTCCGAGACGTAAAATTAAAAGGTGAACCGATGACCCAAAAAGTTGCCGTTGTAACAGCTGCAAGCAAAGGTATGGGGGCTGCCTGTGCCACGGAGTTGGCACAACGCGGGTATGATATGGTCCTTATGTCACGTTCCGATGCGGTACTTGAACTTGCAAAAAATCTTCAGGGGATGGGAATGCAGGGTAATGTCATGAACCCGGCCGATTTGGAACGGGTTGTATCTGCTGCCCTCCAGCGATTCGGCAGGATCGATGCGGTCATCAACAACACGGGGCATCCGCCCAAAGGAGATCTTTTGGAGATATCGGATCAGGAATGGCATGATGGTCTCGATCTTCTGTTGCTGAACGTGGTCCGGACCGCCAGGCTCGTGGTTCCGATTATGGAAAATAACGGCGGCGGTTCCATTGTGAATATATCCTCGTTCGGAGCTATAGAGCCCAGTCTGGCTTTTCCCTTGTCTTCGGCATTGCGGGCAGCACTTTCCGGATTTACCAAGCTTTTCGCAGACCGGTATGCAGATCGGGGAATCCGAATGAATACGGTTCTCCCCGGTTTTGTGGACAGCTACTCCATAGACAACGAAACCAAGGCCCAAATCCCCATGCAACGCGCAGGATCGACAAAAGAGATCGCAAAAACCGTGGCGTTCTTGCTCTCGGACCATGCCGGTTATATCACCGGGCAAAGTATCTGCGTTGACGGCGGCTTGGGCCGTTCATTTTAAAAAGGATGCCCACATGTCACCCAAGAAGACCCAAACAAAGGTCTCCCAGCCGAATCAGGTTATCGACGAGGCTCGGCGACTTCGTGAGCGTCGAGAGAAGACCTATCGGGAGCGAGCGCTCAAGATTTTTCCGCGGATCTGTGCCCGGTGCGGACGAGAATTCTCGGGGAGAAAAGTTCGAGAGCTCACGGTTCATCACAAGGATCACAACCACGACAACAATCCATCTGACGGCAGCAACTGGGAGTTGCTGTGTATCTACTGCCACGAAAACGAGCACTCCCGGGATCAGGTGGCGGAATGGTATGGCGGAACGACGCCCGGCGGCGAGCAGGCGTCGTCTTCGGGCCACCGGCCCTTCGCTGCTTTGGAAAATTTGCTGAAAAACAAAAAATAGAGAGAAACCTAATTTGAGCGATTGTCGAGTTTGCCGAAGATTCAAGGCATGAGACATGCAGCCGAAGTATGCTACTGCAAATGTCTAATAACGAAGCAGATTCGGCAAAATCGGCAATCCCGGAGGGTTTCAAATCATGACCTTTTTTAACAAATGAAAAACGACCCAACAGGTGAGAAGGTATAAGGCTTTAATTTCTATTTAAAGGTCTAAAACAATAGTTTTTATTTTACTCCGTCACTATTTAAAACGCTCAATTTTGGAAAAAGAATGTTTGAACAGGTACTGGCCGCTAAAGAGAGATTGAAAGGTTACGCCAATGTTACGCCGGTGATGACATCCCGGACGCTCAACCGGCGGGTCAAGGCAGATGTCTATTTCAAGTGTGAAAATTTTCAGCGGATCGGCGCATTCAAGTTTCGCGGGGCATTCAATGCCATCTCTCAGCTTTCGAAATCCCAAAGGTCCTGCGGTGTCGTTACGTTCTCTTCGGGAAACCACGCCCAAGCCGTTGCGCTGGTGGGTCAGATGCTGAACGTTAAAACCGTAATTGTAATGCCCAACAACGCCCCTGCAACCAAACGTGCGGCCACCGAGGAATACGGCGCCACCGTTGTGGAATACGACCTTGAAAAAACAATCCGTGAAGCCGTGGCAACGGCACTTGAAATCGAGCACGGTTATACGATGATCCCACCGTTTGATCATCCGGACGTTATCGCCGGCCAGGGAACTGCGGCGTTGGAATTGATCGAAGAGGTCGGAGATCTCGATATGCTGCTGGTTCCATGCGGCGGCGGCGGGCTGTTGAGCGGGTCGGCGGTCGCGGCCAAAGGAATGTCACCGAACTGCCGGACCATCGGCATCGAACCGGAACTGGCCGACGATGCCACCCGGTCATTTCGAACGAAAAAGCTCCACAGGGTAAAAAATCCCCCGACCATCGCTGACGGAACCCGCACAGCGTCATTGGGCAAGATCACATTCCCCTTGGTGCTGGAATATGTGGACGATATGAAAACCGTCTCCGAAGACGCCATCATCGACGCCGTTCAATTTCTGTTTTACCGAATGAAACTGGTGGTTGAGCCGTCCGGCGTACTTGGGCTGGCGGCATTGATGTGTGGGGCCGTTACTCCGGAAGGCCGGGTCGGAATCATTTTGAGCGGGGGAAACATCGATTCCGCAACAATGACATCCATTTTAAGATCCTGAGCGCAAGATCGGAGCACCATCCGATTATAGTTTTCTGGATCGAGAAATCATGACAATGAGCCAAAGGGCAAGAACAGTGGCGATAAAATAGCCGGTCAGTCCCAAAATTGCCGATAGAGAAATCTTCTGCCCACCGAAAATTTCGAAGGTAAACAAGAACATTTTTTGGGGGGCGTTCAAAACCATGGCGCCGGCAATCAGGGAGGCGGAAATGACGATACCGACAATCAGCCGGTTAATGCTTTTTACAAACTGGACGTTGATCTCTTCAAAGCCGTTGTGTTGAAGTTCTATTCGCTGTTTCCCCTTGGCGGTTTGCTTGAGAATATCATGGACGAGCTTTGGCATCGATTTCATATGACCGCCCATGGCAAGGGTGTCTTTCCGAAAATTTTTCAGGGCTTTTTTTGTTAGATAGCTTCTTTTGATCAGGGCTTTGGCATACGGTTTGGTCACTTCCAGAATACTTGCGTCGCTTCCCAGTATCTTCCCCAGGGCTTCTGTCTGAATGAATGTCTTCAGAAGCAGCAAAAGATTTCTCGGCAGCCGGATCTTATATTTGTATATCAGCTGAATGACCTGGCCATGGACCTCCTTGACCGAAACGGTCTGCAAAGAACGTCCGTAAAAAGGTTCACTGATATCCTTAAGATCTCTGCGGAAGCTTTTGAGATCCATGGTTTCTTCGTGGATGAGATCCGCATCCAACAGGGCATCCATGACCATATCATAATCGTGTTCAGCAAAGCCCAAAAAAAGATTCGCGATCTGCTGCATGGTTTCGTCATCCAGATAACCGGTAATGCCAAAATCCACCAGGCTCACACGACCGTCGAACATGACGATGGTATTGCCGGAGTGTGGATCTCCATGAAAAAAACCGAAATCCATCAACTGGCGGGAGAAGGACCGCAACCCAATCATTGCGATTTCCTTTGGATCGATCCCATGGTCCCGGATGGCGTCCACCTGATCCATTTTTAAACCGGGGATATGTTCCATGGTAAGGACCGATTTTGTGGTGGTGTCCCAGTGGACGTTGGGGATATAGATTTCATCGTCCCCTTTGAAGTTAACGGCGAACTTCTCGATATTCCCGGCCTCGATTAACATATCGAGTTCTTTGAAAACAATCCGCTCGAATTCTTTGACCAGATTAATGGCGCCGATGACCCGGGCGATTTCAAAAGCCTTTTCAGCCCGTTTCGCAATGGCGTACATCAGGCGAATATCTTTTTGAATCTCCTTGTCGATGCCGGGCCGGATGACCTTGACCGCAACCTGTTCTCCGCTGAAAAGTTTAGCCTTATGAACCTGTGCTACGGAAGCGGCAGCCATGGATTCCACTGTAAACTCAGCGAAAATTTCGTCCAGAGGACCCTTTAGTTCTTTTTGAATGATCTCCTTGATTTTGCTGAAAGGTACCGGCGGCACCTGGTCTTGAAGTTTTGTAAATTCTTCGATGTATTCCGTCGGGAAGATGTCGGCTCGGGTGCTCATTAATTGGCCGAGTTTAATAAAACTGGGCCCCAGTTCTTCGAGAACACGCCGAACACGCCGGGGGGAAGGAAAACCGTTTTTGGCCGTCCAGTCCTTTGCTTCCGGATCAACCGTCCGCTTTTTCTCCCTTTTGAAGAGCCGTTCGGTAATATCTCCAAAGCCGTGCTTTCCCATGATTCGGATTATTTTCCCGAGTCGCCACAATTCTTTCACACTGTTGTCCCCTGAAAATATAGAATTTTGAAATTACGATGTTAGATTTCGATTGAAGTTATTGATATGGCAGTTTGTTGCCATTATTTTTGATGGGCTTCACGAGACATTCGGGTTAGGTTTCTTTCCGGGCAGTCTCTTTGACCTTGGGCCATTTTTTTACGATTTCTTTCAGTTTTTCGGCATCTGCAATGTAACGTTCGAGATAACCGCAATCCGTGCAGACATAATTGTCAAGTGCGGCAATGGAAACGATACTTATGGGGATGCTGTTACTACCGAACGGGCCGCTTTTCGGTAACACTTCAACACCTGAATGGACCTCTTCCGACCCGCACCTGGGACATTTTCCTTGTTTCACGTTTGCGCCTCCTTACCCGGAAAACCGGAAATTCATACGAAGCATGTTTAACAGTTTTCTTTAATCCCTGCATCAACCGACATCATTTGTCAAGTATGTAACAAGAGTATTAATAGCACGCTTTGGTGGTTAAAATCGATAGAAAATTTTAATATCCTAATTGAGCGGAATCCTTATAATCTTTCTCCCAGTTTGTGTACGATCAATGTGAGATTTTTTTGAGTCTTTTGTGGGAAACCCGATAGTGGATCAGAATCGAATACCCTGGACAACGAAATAGATCCCCACCGCCATCATCAGGACCGAGCCGATTTTATAAATCATGTCTCTGGACCTCAACCATCCCATACCGGTAAGCCTGGCAACCATTAGCAGGGCAGGAACCGTTCCGATGCCAAATGCCGCCATCAGCCCCATTCCTACGAGAACAGCTTTAAACGAGTTTTGGATCTCCATGCCTGCCCTTGCCGCTGCAACCAGGGCCGTATAAACCGGCCCGCAGGGCAATAGGCCGAGGAGCATGCCCAAAGGAAGGTAAGCTGCGGTGGATTGTATGCCGGACAGTTTACGAAAGCCTCGGTGGATCACCCCTTGGGAGCTGAAATAGTCGCCGAAGATCCGTCCCAAGGGCACCCATCCGCTCATGCCCAGCCCCATGAAGATAATCATAAGACCCGCGAAGATCATAACGCCCTTCTGCAATCCGCCGATGCCGGCGGTGATGCGCGTAAAGGCGCCGCTGGCACCCATGACGCCGCCGAGAACGGCATATGTCGTTATTCTTCCGGCATGATACAAGAGATTCGGGGCCATCACTCCTTTTGGCCTTAAATTAAGGGAAAAGGAGACGACAATCGGGCCGCACATGCCGATGCAATGTCCGAATCCAACGAAAAAACCGGTGGTAAAAAAGGCGATATATAAGGTCTCAATAGATGACATCGAAGATAAACTCTGCAGCCCCCACGTTTGGAACAATGACCGTCGCTTTCCAAATCCTTTTTCCGCTGGGGCATCGCACGATAATGCCGGTTCCCTCATGGACGCCGTTTCCGAGAGATTTAAGGGGCACCCGGTTGGGACCCATTTTCATACCCGGCATCCCAAGATCGATATACGGCGCCGCCTCCGGCTGTTTCCCCGTCAGGGTTATCTTGAACGTCAAATCCGTCATGGCTTTGACCGGTTTGGGGGTGATATCGAGAACCACCTGGGTGCCTGAAAGTTCCTGGGTGCAGGAAGTATGCTGGATGTCGCAGTTCACCCGGGCGGAATGATCCTTTTCCGCCCCTTGGGCCGGCACCCCATAAATGACCATAGAGAGCAAAACCATACCGAGAAAAAGTATCCTTAAACGTCCCGCTCCGGACTTTTGAAACGCCCCTCGGCCCCCATGTATCACTTTTTCAACGCCTGAAATCAGCATGTTCACCTCCAAAGTTACGATGTTTATTGAATGCCGCACCACGGTTGTGGTGAAAGGATATACGTTCCTTCAAGGTTACACAATGAATTTATTATCTGAAGATACCGGTAATAATATACCCTCAAATAGGCATCAAGTTTTATTTACCTAAATTGCGCGATGATAATATCCCTCCCCGTTTGTTTACGATCAATAAGGGTTGAGTTATTATCCCTGTGATAACCCTTGATAGTTATTTTACGGTTTGCTATGGTGCCCCAAACAATAAAAGAACATACCGAGATATTTATGAAACGAACAAAATGGCTGGATAAAAATCACCCGCAACATCGAACGGCAAACCCAGAGCATCCTCAAAAGACGGCCTTTTTTGGATATCAGAAAGTTCCGGAAGATAAAAAGGCCCAACGGGTATTGCAACATTTTAATACGGTCGCCCAGAAATACGATCTCATGAACACCCTCCTGAGCTTCGGAATTCATCATCTATGGAAGCGGTCCGCCATTAAGACAATGACCTTGAAACCCGGAGACCGGGTGCTCGATGTTTGCGGCGGAACCGGCGATCTGGCAATTCTGGCCGCCCAAACCGTCGGCGAGTCCGGACGGGTGATCATATATGACATTAATCGGGCCATGATCGATGCCGGCCTGCACAAGATGAACCATTCCCTTTCGAAAAAACGGATCGGGTTCATCCAGGGAGATGCCGAACAGCTTCCTTTCCCGGATGGACACTTCGATGCAGCTATGGTGGGGTTCGGAATCCGTAATGTCACCCGAATGGATCAGGGATTCAAAGAGATGTGTCGCGTGTTGAAACCCGGTGGGAAAATGATGTGCCTGGAATTTTCTAAACCGACGGCACCCGTGTTCCGTTGGCTTTACGACATCTATTCTTTCCATGTGATGCCCCTGCTCGGCGAGCTCATCGTGGGATCCAGAAAGGCATACATGCATCTTCCCGAATCGATACGAACCTTTGCATTGCCCGACGAGCTGACGGCCATTTTGAAGCGAGTGGGGTTTTCACAAGTGACCGAACATAAACTGACCAACGGCATTGCCATGATACATTTAGCTGTCAAAGGTTGAACCATAGGGTGTAAAAATGAAATTGAACTGGGCGGAGCGCTGGGTGGTCAACAATCCACTGAGGGTTTTCCAGCAAAAGATTGAGATTAAATGGCTCAGAAGCATGATGTCCCTGAAGCCGGGTGCAAGCATCCTGGAGGTGGGATGCGGGCGGGGTGCGGGAGCAAATCTCATCTTCAAAAATTTTAAGCCGTCTCAGCTGCACATTCTGGATTTGGACTTGAAAATGATCCAGAAGGCAGGATCGCATCTTTCTCCTGGATCAAAAGATGCTGTGAATATGTACGTGGGAGACGCCGTCGATCTCCCCTTCAAGACAGGCAGCCTGGATGCGGTCTTCGGATTCGGCTTTTTGCATCATGTACCGGACTGGCGCCAGGGTCTCTCTGAAATCGCCAGGGTTTTGAAACCCGACGGCGTCTATTACATCGAAGAACTCTACCCTTCCCTTTATCAGAATGTTATCACCAAGCGAATCCTCCTCCACCCCGAACACGATCGGTTCACCAGCAACGATTTTCGAAGGGCACTGGATGAAGCGCATCTGCGTCTTGAGGATGCCTTTGAACTCAGAAAAATGGGCATCCTGGGCGTGGCCACTAAGGGTTCATTCTGAAATGTTTTGCTGAATGTTTAGCCAGACCTATACTTGATTTGACAAGTCCGAAATTCGTGAGGTACTCTCAGAGCACAAGCTGAGCAAAATCTGATCTCTGTATTGGATATCACATCATCTCCTTCCACGTGAAATTGAATATATCACAATAATTTGGTATGAATAAAAAAAGATTTTATGGCATCCGTCATAAAAATTTAATGCACATTATTTTAGAGATACCTCTATGACGTATCTCAATATCCTGTAAAATAGATACTTTCAAGATATCTCAGGCCTTGAAAACATCGATTCCTAAGGTTTACTCTCGATGTGTCTCACTAAATCCCTGCATCAAGATAGGAAAACGATATTTGAAAAATGATCTTGTCTTGATATTTACAGTTCAAATTTGATACATGTCAAATGGATAGATTTTACATCATGGATAGAAATCCAAGGTTTTGGCAAGTTCGATTTCAGTGAAAAAATCTCCATACATCTTGATTTTTAGCACTATTGTATGAAGTCTAACTAACTGGATATTCACATCTCATTAATTAATAGAAGCCAATTAAAATGAAAAAACAAAAAGGAGAAAAACTTATTGTTTCAAATAAAATTTCAACAACACATGATATAATTTCTATATGCTGCTTTTTTTTATCTGGATCAATAGGTCTGTCTTATGAAATTTGCTGGATTCGAAAAGCTTCATTAGTGTTTGGTAGCGCAATGTTCGCTATCAGTACGGTTCTCGCTGTATTTTTTGGAGGATTAGCTCTCGGAAGCTATTTATTTGGTAAGTACTCACAGAGAGTGTCAAGGCCGTTAAAAATTTACGCTATGTTAGAGATGGGCGTAGGAATTTTAGCTATACTAAGCCCAATGATGTTCACAGCAGCAGATTCTCTTTTCGGATTATTCTATCATTCCATTTTAGATAGTTTTCCATTGTTGTCTTTCACCCGATTTATTTTAGTATCTCTAATTTTACTTCCACCTACCATATTAATGGGTGGAACTCTTCCTTTGTTCTGTAGCCAGTATGTATTAAATAAAGATCATATTTCCTTGTCGGTAGGTCTTCTTTATGGAGTAAATACACTCGGAGCTGCAATCGGATGCGCTTTATGTGGATTTTATATGATCTCGAACATTGGTATTAATATAACTATATATATTTGTGGAATACTTAATCTAATAATCGGATTAGTCATATGGAAGTTACCTCTTTCAGCGCCAATTATGCAAATTAAAGAAGTTCAAAAAAATCACAAGAACGAAAAAAACTTCTCAACTCCCACAATTAAACGGTGTTGGACCATTTCAGTCGGGTTTCTTTTTTTTCTGTCTGGGTTCGTAATACTTGGAAATGAAATAATTTGGTCACGTTATTTGTCTCTAATTGTTTATAATAGCGTATACACTTATACTTTGACTATAACGGTAATTCTTATCGGAATTGTTGTTGGAAGTGCATTGACAGCAAAATTTTTTGACAGAACGGTTCGAAGACCTCTCATTTTCGGATCTGTACAAATGGCCATTGGCATTACAGTCTTAATGGCGTTGATGCTACCATCTAATTTTTGGAGTAATGTAATCGATTCAACGGAGATTACCACTTTAATATGGATGGTGTGTATTGTTCTGTTCTTGCCTGCTGTTTTGTCAGGCATTTCATTCCCACTTGCAATTCGAATGGTTGTTAATGAGCCTTCGAAAGCTGGTTCGGGTGTGGGAATCATGACAGCAATTAACACTGTAGGAGGAATTACTGGGTCTCTAATTGTTGGTTTTTTTCTGTTACCAATTTTTGGACTTCAAAAATCAGTAATGATAATAACCGCCATCAGTCTAATTATTGGTTTTATCTCTTGGTTTTTTCTGGAACCTTCTCGACCTTCAATTTCAAAATATACAATTGTCATAATAATTTTCTTGG
The DNA here is from genome assembly GCA_963790095.1 of uncultured delta proteobacterium. Lineage (GTDB taxonomy): Bacteria > Desulfobacterota > Desulfobacteria > Desulfobacterales > UBA11574 > JAAXQD01. The sequence goes on from CAWBNO010000020.1 coordinate 262,848, forward strand.
TATGGTTGGGGATACCTTATATTAATAAGACAAAACTGCCTGATGACTTTCTTGCAAGCCAAGGTAATTTGATAGATTTTCGAGAGGGAATCAGCTCCTTTGTGTCGGTCATAAAAAGAGGTGAAGAACTTCAACTTGCAGTAGATCGGGCATGGCAAGGAAGTGATCGCAGGGGACATCAAGTGATGGCAGCCCATGTTCCAATGCTATTACATCCTAATCCTAAAAATATTCTCGTTATCGGACTGGGTGCAGGACAAACTCCCAGCAGGTTCCTCATGTATGATATAAAACATTTGGATTGTGTCGAAATTGAGCCTGAAGTCGTTCAATTGGCGAAGGCATATTTTCCTTCAGATTGGATGAAAGATCCACGAACAAGTCTTATAGTTGAAGATGGACGAAATTATTTAACGCATATCAAAAAGAAATTTGATGTGATTTCGATAGAAGTGGGGCAGGTTTATCGTCCCGGTGTAGCTCCATTTTATACTTCCGATTTTTATCACCGAGCTCGCCTGAGATTGAACGAGAATGGAATTATATGTCAATTTGTTCCTATTTCCTTTTTTAGCCTAAAAGAATTCCAAACAATTGTGGCTTCGTTTTTAAACGCATTCCCGCAAAGCGTATTGTGGTATAATACCAGAGAGTTATTACTAATAGGGAATAGCTCGAACAAAATAAAATTAAAGAAGAAGAGGTTCGACATGTTGAAGCTTAATAAATCGATTAATCAAGATCTGAATTTCGCATACTGGGGAGGTATAAATCATAGGCTGAACCGACCGGAAGTGTTTTTGGGAGGATTCCTTGTTGGACCAGAAGGTCTGGCAAAACTTTCAGAAAAGGCTAAAATATATCGAGATGATGTTCCGTTTATTGAATATAGTACTGTTAGACAAGCATTACCCGCAACACCAACTATTAATCTGATTTCCAAGAATGTTGAACCTGTTAATAATATTTTAAATTTCACAATAGACGAAAAATTGGGTTTATTAAGTCAGTCAATCCGAAAAAAAAATTTAGGGAATACTTTAGCTTTAGATTTAATAGCACTAAATTCCACTTACTCAAAAGGTTCAAGCCCTCAGTATTCGATTGATTTGCTTCGTAAATTGGTTGAATTGAATTCTGAAAATGTCAATTTTAATCTGAAACTCGCAGCGGCACTGGAGAAGCAAGGAAAATATGAAGAAGCAGTTAACTACTATCACAAAACACTGAAAATCGCTCCTGATTCTGCAGAAGCGAACTATGATTTAGGAAATATATTAGCATCTCAGGGAAAACTTCAAGAGGCGGTGAATCATTATCAAAAGGCAGTTAATTCTGAACCAAATTCTGCTAAAGCACATTATAACCTTGGTAATGCGCTGGCGGAATTAAACAAAAGGGACGATGCAATAGCTCACTATAAAAAAGCTTTGAACATAGAACCTGAATTTTTTGACGCCCATATTAACATCGGCATTACTTTAGAGGAACAAGATAAAATTGCAGAAGCCATCAATCATTATCAGAAAGCTTTGACCATTGAGCCAAAGTCACCATTTGTCTTGGAGAAGTTGGCAAGAGCTTATAAAACAAAAAAAGAATATCAAAAAGCACATATTTTCTATAATAAGATTTTAGAGATTATGCCAGAAAATCCTTTAGTTTATTATAATATAGCCTGTTTATATTCTTTACAAAATCGAAAAAATGAAGCGTTCAATTGGCTCAAGAAATCCATTAGCAAAGGCTTTGACGACTGGGACCAAATTAAAAACGACAAAGATTTAAAAAATATTAAGAACACTCCATATTTTAGGGAACTTATTGAAAGTAAATAATTTTTTGATTTCTAACTTTAACGGCTCAGATGTGAATAGGTAAATTTTTCAAATAGTTAGGCTGCAAAAAATTCTACAAAACCTGTATGTATTTTGCTATGTAAAACAGGCTCTCCATTTTTTTAATACCCGTTGATCTCATTTATATAAAACAAAATGCTTAAATTGCTGATCATTGCAATTAGATCATCAATCCAACTACTTACAAATATTATGTGTTTCAAAGATATATGATAACCTATAATATTTTTCGCTTTTTATGGCTCGATCTCACAATTAATACTACTATTGGTCAAAAACGATTCGGTCTATTATTATATTGACACAATCCAGGTTTTCAAATAGTTCTTATGGATATATTCTCTTTTGAAACCTACCCGCTGTCAATATTTGATTCCTATTGAGCAACACTTGTTCCTGTGCCGACCTCATCCTCAATTCGTTTCTCCCCATGTGATGTTTTCTTATTTTGATCGTGAATCAATTCCACCATCCTTCCCCTTTAATTTATCCCGAACACCACCACAACGTAACATCTATACATGTAACTTAATTCATAATTTTATGTAATTTGGTCCACAATTGCAGGGTTATTCTGGGGGTTCCCCTTGCTGCATTTGCCTTCAAATTAGTGCCAATGCTTGATGGAAAAGGCTTTGGGAAATAATTAACTTTTTTGCACGATTTTTGCTTACAAAGATAATCCAACATGAAAAACTTTTTCATTGTTTATTTCTTTTTTTCGCTCCTGAAGATAGACTTCAGGGGGTTCTCTCAAGGAACAACCCCATTCGGTTGATGCTTAAAACACAGGTTATTGATTCGGGAATAAGACAGCGAGGATTAAACTATGCCATTGGGACTGATAGATACCGGAGGCAGGCGAACAGGTATTGATAGGCGGGATTTCTCATACACAAACTATCTCCCCAATAGAAGGATCGGAGAAGATCGCAGAAGCGGCGTGGATCGTAGACGCGGATTAGAGAGAAGAAACGATTCAGATCGAAGAATCGACAAAATCATTTTCAAAAAAATACAACGGCCGGAAAACGATTTGAGAGAAGGAACGGATCGCAGGGGCCGTCTGGATCGTAGAGCAACCTTTACAGTAGCGTTGGCCCCTTGACATTTCATTCCTGAAAGGGATGCCGGCGTGTTGCCAAATAAAATAATTTGGACACAACAATGGGCCAACTTTAAACGCTATTGATTATAACCTAAAATCGTCTCTGTCCTATACCTTAAATCTTTCCACTTTCCTTTGAACCCCTACAAATGTCTTATTCGCGATCATTAGTCAGAAGTAATTATCACGATGATATTATCGGCATCGTAATTGTTGGGTCCTACCCCGTTGGGGCCAAAAGAGCCGATAGCAACAACATTCTGCTGGTTTATTTGGTAATCGTTATCAAAAAAGTAGTTGTTCCCCCAAGGATCCCGGGGCACATTTGCCAGATACGGCCCGTGCCAACCTGGGTAGCCTCCATCTGTTGCAATCAGCCCGGCACTGGGTGAATTAAGATCCCAAACCTCATTCCCCGAGGCATCGCCAACCGGCCTTTTGTGGGGCCACATACCGGTGTCGACGGCCAAAACCGAAATCGCGGTTTGGATGGATTTCAGTTCAAATAAAGCCCGTCCAAGTTTGCCCCTTTCTCGATAAGAAAGATAGTTCGGAATTGCAATGGCTGCCAGGATACCGATAATGACAATAACCAGCATAATCTCTATCAAGGTAAAACCGCACCGATTGTCTCTGGGGGTTACGGCCACCGGAACGATACTCCTATTTTTTAGATTTCGTAAAATATTTTAGGCGGGAGACCAAATGCACCTCCACAGATTCGGACGTGAAGACCCACGCATTGGATTCCCCGGCAACCAGGGTATTGTCTACCACTCCGACCCACCACTCTGCTGCACCCAGTTTGTTACGGAACGCCTTTGACGAATCCTTTGACTGTGTGGTTGAACGGTTACATTAGTGGCGAATGGGATTCTTTTTTCGACCTAGCTTTCTGACCCTAGAAATAAACTCAATTGTTCCGGAGACTGTGCTGTTTTTTTGTCAGAAGTTCCGGCGCGTTTCTTGGCTTTGGCAGATTTACCGGGTGATGGCGCTGTTTTTTCTGGGATGTCCGGGCTGGGCACTTTTTTTTCAGAAATACTGGGATGAACCTCGCCGATGTTCATGATGGCACGATTGATAATTTGAACAAAGGGCTGTCCGGAACGCTCCTTTTCCAGCTTTAAAACCTTTTGAGCTTCCGGTGTAATCATAATTTGAATTTGTTTGTTGCCCTCTGAAAGTTTCCGTTTACGCCAGCGTTCCCGACGCTCCCTATCTGTTTTCCGTCGTTGTTCTATAGTTGCCAAAATATCCCTTTATCGTTTAATTTAAACGTTTGCAGTTGGCGTTTAACTGAGACGATCCGGACACTTTATATCAGCTTGTTTTTAGCAGGTCAAGCCAAAGTTTAACACATGGCATAGGGACGATAAAACTTATTTCACCGCTGTTAATCCACGTTTATGTCATGGGGGTTTACGTAAGGAATTATATAATTTAAAACAGAGAGTTGCGTGCCATAACCCCATGCCCAACTTTAAGGATAAATGCTCCCTGGACTTAGGCCCGAACCGTTCAGCTCACTTTGTTTGGCCGGGCCATGACCCTGCCTTTTAAACACGATTCTAACGCTGAATTACCTTTGGCTTGAAATCTTCTTTCTGCAAGGCTTTGGCGATTTCTGAAGCTGCCGCTTCGCTGGGAAATGCCCCTTCCAACAATCTGATTTTGTGAGGGGTTATTCTATCCGGGAGCCGATAGGCAAAGTATCCTTTTGATCGAAGAATCGTCTCCAGCGCTTCAAGTTCTTTATCACTCGAGAAAACCCCAATCTGAACAGCAAAGGGCATCTTAACCACAAAGGCATGGAGATAGTCCTGTTTCTTCATTTCAAAAGCAGCCCGTTGTGCCGCTTCGAGGGTCTGATAAAAGCCGACATATACACGATACCAGTTCCCCTTGCCAGGGACATGGGCACCGGAAACGAACCCAGAATACCCTTTCTTTATAGATTTCATTGCGGCCAGAATAGATTCTTCCTTGTTCGAATGGGAACTTATTTGAATCACATAGGGATAAAAATCTTGAGGTCCTGCATGGGCCATGGGTCCGTTTGCATGCGGTGCCCTTGTTTCATTCTTGTTTTGTTCGGCGTCTTTTTGAACTCTTTTGCGAGATTCCATATTCTTACCATTCACCCGGCTCCGGTGCATCCGTACATCCACCTCTTTCATTTTCTTAAGCTCTGCTTGGGCGTGCGCCAGATCAGCTTCCAGTTGGCCCAATCGTTGGGTGGCCGCCACCATATCGCTGGACTGTTTCTGGGTCACCGCCTGGAGCTCCACCTTTTCTGCGGCAAAAGCGGAAAGTATCGATTCTAAATCATTGATGTGCTTCAACATGACTACGTACAAATCCGCCCTATCTTTCTCTTCAGAAGATAGCGGCAGTCCAAGATAGACTTGCAGCCAATGCAGTGCTGCGTTGTAATCGATTTCCAGGCTGGCCGGATGAATGTTTAACAATGCCGCCTTCCATACTGCGGTTTTATAATAGGGAGAGGCGGGATAACGCTCTGCCACAACCGAATATTCTTGTGCGGCTCGGTGATATTCAGAGGCGTCTTCCAGGGCAGCCGCACGATCCATGTGATTTCGGGCTTGCAATTCAGATCTGGAATTGCGGGATTGTGAAAAACAACCGGCCACAAGAAAGCATGAGATTGCGACGATGACATGATGCCATTTCATAAATCTGTCCTTACACCTATAGGGGCACTTGGATTGCCGGGCCTTGGAATTCCTCAGGCGCGGCCGGCAGTTCAACCGTAAAGGTCGATCCAGAGTCAACGACACTTTCGACGTAAACCTTGCCGCCGTGCCCTTCTGTAAATGCCTTGACAAGGGCCAAACCGACTCCGATGCCCCCACTCTTCATTCTATTGATATTGCCGGCTTGATAAAACCTTGTAAACACTTTGGGGATTTCCTCGGGTGCGATGCCGATTCCCGAGTCCTGAATCTTAAACTGAGCACCGATGGCGCAGGGGCCGACCCTCACCCTGACCTTCCCATCGTTTCGCGTATATTTTATAGCGTTGCTGAGGAGGTTGCTTACAACGATGGAGATTTTCTTAGCATCCACCATGACCTTGGGCGCAGCACGGGTGGTCAATTCAACAGCGATGTTCTTGCTCCCAGCGATAAGCTTTGCATCTTCAACCAGGGGCTCAACAATTCGGGAGAGATCCATCCATTCCATGTGGTATTTCATCATACCGGAGTCAATCTTGGCAAGATCAAGATACTGCTTGCTGAAGACGGTCAACTTGTTAATTCCCCTGCGAATGGCGTCGAGCATCTGCAACTGTTCAGGCTCCATCTTGGCGGAATATTGATCTTTCAAAATGTTGTGTGCAGAAAGTATCACCTGGAGGGGGGATTGGAGTTCGTGGGAAATCTGCTGCATCATATGGGTTCTAAGTTCGTTTATATTTTTGATCTTGAAGCTCATTTCATTGACTGCATCGACGAGCAGAGCGATTTCATCGTTAGACGTGACCTTGACCGGCTCGTATTTTCCTTGTGCAATCTGCGCAGTTCCTCGTATCAACTCGTCTATGGGCTTCGTGATCGTTCGGGTAATAAGGAAGGCCGCCGAGACAGCCGTCAAAAAGGTCAAGACGATTAACAACAGCGCGACTTTTGCGGAATGGCTTGTAATTGTTTTCATTCTAGACATGGCCTCCTCAATGGAGACCTGATTGATGCTGATAAGACGATCAAGGGATTTGTACAGGATTTTCAGGCTGTCCGACCTTCGGTTGTCACGGACCGGATTGTAGCCCGTCTCCGGTCTCCCCCTCTCGCTTTCCATGCTGACCACAAAAGATTCATGGGCCTGGAACATGTTTCTGATAATGGAACCTTCCGTCTGATCCGATGACACATCGAGCAACGAATTCAAGTGTTGATCAAATTGCCGGCTCGTTGCAACGAATAAAGCAAAATAGGTCTCATCACGGGATATAATATATTTCTGGGCATCTACATTAAGATCATGCAGAATCGCTTGCAGTTGCCTGGCAAGGTCCACGACCTGGACATTCGCGGTAAGGGTCACCTTAGCTGCATTGGAAACAGTATTCAACTTGAACAGGATATACGTGCTGGCAACGATCATTATGATGATAATGACACCAAAACCGAGGATCATCTTTTTATAGATAGTCAGCTTCACAATTGTTAATCACCAAAGAATCTGTTTTCATAAGGGTGAAAAAAGCCAAACCCTTTCGAAAAAAGCGATGGATTAGAATTCGCCTTTTGAAATAAAATAAATTTAAAAGATTGAATTGTGCAATGCTTTCAACCGAACCCGGATAAATGGAAACTGACTATAACCCATCAAGATTACGATACAGATATCAAAATCAAACCAGACCGTCAACCTGGGAAATTTCAAAATTCTTACAGATTTTACGGATTTTGGGTATCGCCCACAGCTGAGCCTGAAACCGCGCCGTCCCCTAAACGCCCCATATTGCATAAGACGCTGTTTCAAAACCTTCCGATGAATGATTTTTGAGTCTTTTTTCGAAAACGACCCGGGATATGATGCAGTAAATTGGTGGCTGTGTTTTGATTCACTTCCCTGCTGTTCCTGGTTGATCTATCGGAGCACAAAGATCCTCGCCCAGCGCTAATTTAAAGCGTTTGACACAAACGTTTTAATACACCGTAACATTGGCGGTTCTATAAGCGAAATAAATTAAAAAACAGATGGTTAGACGTCATAACATCATACATGGCTTTAAGTGCAAATCCATGGAAAAACAGATGGTTTATCTGATCTTGGGTCAAGCTCCAAGTTCCTCTATAAGGAACTCAATTAATCGAGCAAGTGGATGAATTTATGATTGGCTTTGGGAAATGGATAAAGTTGGATCTCCGGGCGCACAATCCATCGGAAATCGATGGGCCCGTTGAGTTTTACGTCCCCGGACACATATCGACAGGAGAACACATCCATCCGGATTTTAAAGTGGGTGTAGGCATGCTTGACCTGTGCAATGTGCCCGGCAACCGCCACGTCCAGGTTCACTTCTTCTTTGATCTCTCTGACACAGGCGCTTTCGGGGGTTTCATGCTTTTTGACCTTACCGCCTGGAAATTCCCATAAGCCTCCCAGCAGCCCTTCCAATTTTCGGCGCGTGATCAGCATGTGGTTGTTTTTGTAAACCACGCCAACGGCAATATGGTGAAGGGGCGTTTTTGGGGCCTTAATCCGCTTTGGAAATTTATCCACGCTTCCGGCTTGATTGGCATGGCACAGGAAACAGACGGGACAACCATTGCATTCCGGTTTCCCGGGCTTGCAGATTGTTGCGCCAAGCTCCATCATGGCTTGATTGAATATCCCGGGGTGACGATGATCAAGCAGACCTCCGGCAATTTCCTTAAAGATTTTATAGGATGACGATTTGTTTATGGGTGCCGCGATTTCATAAACACGGGCCAGAACGCGTTTGACGTTTCCATCCACAACAGCGTAAGGCTGATTGAAGGCAAGGCTCAGAATTGCGGCGGCAATGTAATCACCGACCCCGGGCAACGCCCGAACAGACGACCAGTTTTCAGGAAGTTTCCCGCCGGTTTGTTCGACAAGGATCTTTGCCGTTCGTTGCATATTGCGGGCCCGGGCATAATACCCAAGGCCTTCCCAGACCTTGAGAACCTTTTGCAGGTTCGCACCCGCCAGATGTTTGACATCTGGAAAGTGAAACAGAAATTTTTGATAATAGGGCAGAACCGTTTGCACCTGAGTTTGCTGAAGCATCACTTCCGAAATCCATATCCGGTAAGGATCATCGGTTTCTCGCCAGGGAAGCCGGCGGTGATGGCGACGGTACCACTCAATAAGCCGTTCTCGAAACTGTTCGATTTGTTTGGGCGTCATAACGTTTAATGAAGTCACTCAATCATCGGTCAGGATAATTTGCCAATACAACATATTAACACACAAAACCGGGAAAAAGTCCGGCCGTTTCAGCCGGGCTAGGTATTTGAAATGGCGGAGAGAGAGGGATTCGAACCCTCGGTGGAAGTTTCCCCCCACACTCGCTTAGCAGGCAATTCGAACCAAACCTATATATTTAATAAATTAATATTATTAGTAAAATAAAATCTCAAAACACCAAATATTACCTCAAAATATCGATAAATCCTTATAAAGTAGTACACAGTAGTACAGCTTTTTTGTCCTCTCTCATCAGACCCAAAAAAGGATGTTGATTACCTACCCCTTTAGCCCAAACCTCCTTGATCATCTCCAGGGAAGGGTGAAAATCTACCTTGATTTCTAACCCGACCGTCGCTCCCACAAAAATAAATTATAAAAAAATTTTTGTATATAGTTTGGTTCCCCAACAGGGACAAATCAGGCAACTGGGAAGAAAGATTTATTAATCAATTATAAGCTATATTAAATCTGCAGTTTTTGAAAAGCACAATATTTCTTTTGAAAGAATTTTAAACATTCCAAAGCGAGGTATTGGGATAGAAACTATTAAGAAAATTTACAAAATGAAAACCAACAATATGAGTCTTCAGGATTCAGCGCGTTTTGAGGTTGAGAAAAAAAAATTATCATCCAAATTAAATGAACAACTGAAAAATGTAATCCTGATGCTTGATTACATTAAAGGGATGAAACCTGATGAGGCTATCCGTGAAGTTATAACTAGGGTTAAATACTTGAAGTATCTATTAAATTATTCTAAAGATAATTCCATGGATTATAATGCAAGATTGGAAAATCTTGAGCAATTTGTTTATTCTGCGTCCAAGAAAAATACTATAATCGAATTCCTTGAAGAAGCCGCCTTAATAAAGGGTGATCAAGATGATTCTGAAAAAAATAAAAAGGGGGTTATCCTTTCAACAATACATGCTTCAAAGGGTTTGGAATATGACGTAGTTTTTTTGGTTAGTTGTGAAGAAGGGCTATTACCCCATTACAAATCAATGACATTTGCTGCAGATATTGAAGAGGAGCGCAGATTGATGTATGTAGGTATCACAAGAGCTAAACGTTATTTGCATCTTTGTTTCTCAAAATGTAGAAAAGGGGAATTCAATCAAAAGAGTCGATTCCTGCGTGAAATTGAATAATCCTTGATATAGAAAAATATTGTTATTAGGCAAAGATACTTTGACAATGATCAAAAACAAGATTTGTATAATTAGGCACCGGTCATTATACGATATCTGTAATCCAGTCCACCTCTCATTTTCCCTCAATCCACCTTATTTTTGATACCGTTGATGATAATTCAGATTTTTCTACTTGTGATATATATCAAGTCCTTTTAACTCCCCGATTTATTTATCCAATTATAATAGATAAACATTTATTCACTCCACATATTTTAACATATAAAATTTTTCCCCGTGCCCCTCCTGTATAATCTTCAAGACTTAATTTACACGACTTTAAAATTTTTCAGACAAAACAAAGTACTCTAATTTCCCGAATAGGAATTCGCTAGTTAGTGTAAAACGAATCATTTATGAAATATTCGATTTTTATATGGAAAAACGCGTCAAAAGGTGCATGCATTTTTCGCTCGGTTCCGTTTCTAAGATTTTTTTCCCATCAGGAGACACAGATATCTCCACTACGGCCCTCTCGATGATGTCTTCATCAGCATAATAATATCCCAAGGTATCGGCAACTCGTTTTCCCATTGTTTTCCCTGCGGCACCAAATTGGCGTGATATGGTGATAACAGACATGGCCATTTCCTTTCAAATGTCTTTAAGATTCTTTTATTCAAGTTGTTTTCTCAACATCGAATGAGGAAATTCTCTGAACTGCTTTCTTATATATCACATATAGCAGTAAATGCCAAAAATATTTAGTTTGAAACCCACGATTCAAGACCTGTGTTTACTGTATCTTGAATCTGCAAGTGACCTTCAGCAGTTGTGATATCGAACTCCGACAATTGAACTGTCAATTGGTGTGTTGATCCGCCTTTCAATTTTTTTTAATCGAGTTTAGGCCGTGACTCAAGGCTTTGAGCCTCCGATTTCCGGGTCACAAAACAGGTCCACTTTCGTGACCATAACTATGCCAAATGGAACATGAAACTGGTCAAACCTGCTCGATTTTTGGTTGCACAAAATAAAAAAAGCGGCTGTTAAGCCGCTGATTTTATTTAAGACTTTGGTCGGGGCGAGAGGATTTGAACCTCCGACCCCTTGAACCCCATGCTACGAATTTTTCAGACAAAAATCTAATTTAACACACCGAAATAACACCAAATCGCGAGCCCTCTGCTTTCAATATAACATCTATGCATAGTGTGCATGGTGTGCATAATATCAATAACTTATGCATGCTGTCGGCACAAAAGGATACAAATAGGATACAAAAAAGTGTCATCTGCTTTTAGTAGTTTTTTGGTGTTAGAGGAAAAAAGCCATGTGATGTAACAAGATTTGAAACTTCTGCTACAAGCTTTTTTGGCTATTGATTGTCTTTAAAGATTCAAGGCAATTCTCGCGAATGCTTGGGCAAAAAGTGAGAACACAATGTTTTGGGGTTTTAAATTTCGATTCAGTCCCATCTATGAGGGCACATACTGGTGTGATATTCGTTCCGTATCTTGGGCATTAAAGGGTATTATGTGGTCGTGCATATATTGCCGTAATCGCCACAACTATTGTTTGGTGATACGGTATTAAGGTATCTCAGAAAATTCAGGAACTTGATACTTTGATGTTATTGCAGATATCACCAGGGCTACCCGAGAATTATATGTTGGAGAAATGACAGGTTGCATACCAGATCCCATGGCCACAATATAATGTATGGCCATCATCCCCGTTTTTTGCTCCGAACCTTTCGGTTCGACGGCGGCGCGTAGCTCAGTCCGCTGTGACCGGTTAAGCGGCGGCCGCCGAACTTCGAATGATGAAGGGTACCTATCGAAACGCTCGGAACAGCGCCCACGCTGAGAGAATTGACAGAACCGGCCACATCACGAGAAGGTCGACCCGGATATTCGCTTCCGGTGTCTTGGTCTGAACCAGCAACTCCCAAGCTGCATAAAGTCCCCAAGCGATAGACGCGATGAGCAGCGGGCGGGGATTACGGGCAATACCGAGCGCTGCAAACCGTAACACGAGGTATCCCGCAAAGAATACGATAGCCACCACCAGAATGTTTTGCGGTTTCCCGACTAATAGCGACGTGAGAAGTTCCATGATGTGTCCTTGGAGTATTGTATGTCAGCCGCCCAGGACGACTGCGTCCGGAATCTCGTAGCGTTCGTTACCTACGCTGATCAGGTGTAGGTCGTTTTCCTTGGTTGTGCGAAATTCGGAGTAGCCGTCCGCCTCGCTGGTGTCGGCGCCGATAGGCTTACCCATGCGGAAGAAGATCGCGCGGGTGCGACCATCGGGCTTCTTGATCACGACCGTGGCATAGCCGCCGCCGGCACGGGCAACGCCGAATTCGCATTGCGTCATCGGTTGGCCGATGGACTGCGCACAGGGGATATTCCCGGTTGCATCGAACTTGCCCTGGCCTGCACGCAGCGCCGAATCGTCGGGGCCTATTGCGACACTCCCGTCGGGCGATACCGCGGGCTTCAGAAACTCTGCGGCCACATAGCCGCGCGGGCCTCCGCCCAACTGCTGGACATCACACCAGATCCGGCCCTCGTCGTGCTGGCATCCCAGGTTGTCGAGAATCGTGCCGGGGAAATAGCTTGCTATGATTCTTGCCTTGGTGGACGGCTGTTCCCGGAGATTCAGCGTGCGGGAGACTCCGGTGACTTCCCAGTTACGCGGCCCACCATCCTCAGGGGCGGCGGGAACGCCTGAAACGGAGGACTTGCCTGTGTCCGGCTCCCACGCATAGATGCCGCCATCGGCCATAAGGCTCAGATACAGCCTGCCCTCCTTCAGCAGGTAGGAACGGATGAACTTGGCCTGCGCCGCGATGCTCTCGTCCAAGCTCGGGGGCGGGCAGAGGGCGCGTGTCGCTGCGAGCGGACCGAATTCAAAACGGCCGCTTTCACCTTTGCCGCTGGGCTCAACAGACCAGGTACCACTGGCACGATTGCAGTTAAGACGCATCATGACGGTGCCGTCATTGTTCAGACGCATAGTGTAGAGCGAAGGGTTATTTGGTCGCACCGTCCCGGTCGCGTCATCCATCGACTGAAACTCTACTAGACGCCAGTCTGTTCCTGCTATCGGGTTCTCTGACGAGGACTTGGTCGCTTCCTGTGCTGCGTCATTAGATTCATTCACTGAGGATTGGATCTTTTTGCGCGCGCCGGCTGTCTCATCGGCGATTGCCTGAAAACCCATCAGGATTCCACTGGCCCACAGAATCGCGACGCATGTCAACGCTCCAACCGTAACCCAAAATTCTCGATTCATTATCTCCCCCTCATGTTGGGATACAGATCTTCCCGTGCCAATTCACCACAATACTCTGGCGGTGAACTCTCAACAGCCGCCTAACATTGAATATTCGGATCCGTATGAAAACCTTATTATATTTCAAAGTTCATAGATGAGTCTCTTTACTAAAGCTGATTCACGGTTAAAGACATTAGCGCTGAATACTATTCAAATCCTCTTCGACGTACCTGACGATAGCTTCTAACAATACCTCTCTTGGAAATGCATTTTTATCTGTAAAGACCGAGCTAATGAAAGGGTGGCTCCTGTTGAAAGGGGCGGAAATGGCCCAATGGTCCGCATTCAAGTAACCCAGAATAACGCTGCCGGGAATCACCTGATCATAAAAGATCACTTGGCTATCGTTGCGAGAATCAACTTGACTCAACTTCTCGTAGTTAAACTTTAATATTGAAGAAATTTGCTCTTTATTGGGATAGGTGATAATTGAGTAATAACGAATTGAACCAGGCAATGAGTGGTTGGCCAACCACCGTTTACGCACCTCGGGCTTGAGACTTTTGAGCGCGCCTTCATCACTCAAGTCACACTCTGCATCCGGAAAACGTTTTAACAAGTTCAGCATTGACTGTGTCGCATCGTCGGCCAGCGGAGATCCGCCGACCGCACCGGCGACACTTACGACCGCTGCGACCCTTTGCTGCAAATCCGGAAAGCTGGTGACTGCCTCAAGGATGTCCGGGACGCCTTTTGAGTAACCCAAAAGCATTAGACGTTTGCCTTCCCCGGGTTTGGGCATCGCCATTACGGCCTTTCGGATAAGAGTTGCATTTCGAGCACAGCTGGAAAGAGCTTCGACATCTAACTGGATGACCTCGTGACCAAGCTGGGAGAGATGAGTTGCCGCAGTCATTTGAGAGTCAACGAAGTTTTTGACACATCCCCATCCGAGTCCTTTCACAACCACGACCCTAAATGGGTAGATGCTTCCGCCCAGATCCACTGTACTACCCGTAGGCGGTCCTTCTCTCTCTAACCTTGAAAGTGCTTCTTCACAAGGTCTATAATCTGGCAACTCTTTTCCTCGTTTGTTTGTGATCGCGCAATAAATCTCCCGGAAGCGGGCTCGGCCATCAACGGAACCGGCCATGAAAGCTGGTACTAGGATCATTGGCGGCGTGTCGGCAGAGTTTTGAATTAGTGGTTTTGGGGTGCAGCCGGCTAACTCGATCAAGCCTACACTTAATAAAATGACCCAAAGTAAAAGGCTTTTCCCGATTGGTGATATTGAAGGCCGAACGGTAAACGGCCCTCTTCTCAATCTGTGATGAGTGATCATGAAACTCTTATAGACTATAAGTGACTGTTTATAGAATGGATTCTCTATCCATACCTTAATAATTGATATTATTTCTGGCTTTCGATGATATTGTTCCAAATATGAATGGCATAAAGAAATGGCACATGATCTCTGAACGGAGCCGGAACAAATCCCTTAAAAGCATTATTCTTTGGCTGATTGGTGTCTTCTAAACCATATGGGTCATCACGCGAATAATCGACTGGCCTCTCATTTTTAATTATAGAGTCCCGGATGATGCCGTCACCATCAATAAACTTTAGTAAACCAACATGAACATATTTGCCTGGAGGTGGCACCCGGGGTACAATGTCATGATTGTTGACAAAACGGTAGATTTTTACATCAAAATTTTCCTTAAAAACCTCATTGCCAACTCTGGGACAACCAAACGTATAAGCGCCCTGAGCACTACCGTACCGGCCAGCGAAAAGTGTTGCCAGGGAGCCTCCCAGGCTGTGACCGGTAATCCAAATTTTACAATCTTTGTCATTGAGCTTTCTGATATAGGGTAAAAGATCCGGCCAAACTTCCTCCAATGCTTCCTTGAATCCTCGATGCACTTTGCCGCCTTGCTGCCAATTCGTCAACCAAATATCTATATCCGTTTTTAAATCTGCGACCACTTCCTTCAGATCAAATGTTTCTTTTTTTTTCCAGATTTCGCTTCCCCTGAAAGCAACAATAGCGAATTTATCATTATTGGCCACATAGCACTGTGTGCTTTGATTTTCGAAATATTTTACTTCCGGCAGCCCGGCCTTGTTAAATTGAGATCTGACAAAATCTTCACTCGCATACACCAGGGTGGAAACCTCTGCCAGCCACCAGGCATTGACTAAATTAAATGATTTTGCATTGAACCGAAAACCGTATTTCTTGCTGCCCTGGAAATAATTGTAATCCTTGTAGGGAGGAGAGAGATTCTTAAAGGTAATCTTAGGTATTTCCTTTTTACCTGACAGCGATGCCTGCTGTGACTGGTTCTGGGCCAAATTGCAGCTGATAGAACCCAACATGATCCCTGCAAAAAGGATAAATCTGATTAATTGATTATGATCTTTCTTAAACACCGGAAATTTACCTTTCTGGATTTTTTTTAATTCCTTCGAAAACAATACCAATTAGAGGGCGTCTTCAATAAATATTCCAAACTCTCTCTCCAACTGGTAGATCGCGTCTGTTGAATTGGTAAACGCTTGAGTGTCTTCCAGGGTGATTTGCTTGCTGAAATTGAGGTCGTTTTCATAAAACATATCGGTCAACCGCTGCGACAAGTTTTCATTTTCAAAAACGATAGCCGATTCACTGTTGAGTGTTCTGCTACGCGGGTCCATATTGTAAGATCCGACAATAGCGATGCGGCGATCGAAAACTGCATATTTGGCATGTATAGTCCCTTCGGTTTTTTCGGCCGAATTGTTTCGAATACCCTGCCACTCCCAGATCTGTACGCCACCCCCATCACATGAATTGACAACGGGTTCATTATTCACAGCCAATATATCATCATAGTAATCGCGTCCCACTATGGTCAGCATGGGAAGATCGTTGGTTTCGGGACTGTTGGTTAATATGATTACCTTTACACATCTGCGTGCAGCATCCTTGATGGTCTCGACAAACAATGACGAGGCAACGAAATAAGCATTGCCGATTAGAATTTCGCTTTTCGCTCCCTTAATCGATTTTAGATAGGCCTGTTCAATATAGGTTTCACCAAACCGCGGCCGGTTTTGAAAAAAGCGACACTTTGCCCTTTCAAATTTCAGGTCCAGTTTTTTTTGGGCCAATTCACGAACATTTTTGTTCAATCGTTCATCGGTCACATACCTCATATTTATCTTTCCGGTTTTGTCTAAAAAATTGCGGGTCGCCTCCCAGTATTTGTTCGTGTTTAAAATGCCGCGGCTTTCTTTGACTTTCAGAAAATACTCAAAATTGCGCTCAAAAGTTGCCACCATGTCTTTGACAACATCACCTTTGACAATCACATCCTGGTCTCGCCAGTAACGGCTGGGGTTTTGGGGATCAATGCGAAAATATTCATTGGCAATGTTCAACCCTCCGACAACAGCCACTCCGTGATCGGTTTCACCATCGATAATCCACATCTTTTCATGGTATCGCTTATTCGGATCGGTTGTTTTATCTGCTGCGTCATGGCTTGTCACGGGCATTTCATTTAGCCATTGGAGATAAAAGGATTCGTAGCCTTCCACTTCGATGTCGTTCTCTTTCAAATCAAAATACATCAACTGTGTTTGTAGACCCGGGTTGGACATGGCATCGACTATTACCCGAACATCAAGTCCCTGGGCTTTCTTTTTCTTCAATAATTCAGCGATATACAATCCGGACTCATCCCCCGTGAAGATCAGGGCTTGGATGCGAACGGACTTATCGGCTTTTTCGAGTGCCTGGATGCGGGCGGCGAATGAATCGTCACCATTGTGCAGTACTGCAATACGGCATGTTTTAGGAAAATGGACATTAAATAAACCGCTGGTACCGATTTCCTCGTAGGGGCTACCCACAAATTCTTGAGCTGGTCCAAATACGCTGCCCTGAATAGCCGATGTCTGCACATTGCTTCGAGGAGCTGTAGGCTCTTCTACACTTTTGTCCCCAGTCGACCGGGTCGATGTGCAAGAGTAAAAAACAATGATGGATAATACCATAATAAATCTTAAGATATCTTTTTTCATATCTATACTTCTAATAATTTGGAACGATTTTATTGAACGTTTCATGCTTAGTAGCGCCTAAATAAAATTAATAAACAATCCGCTGAAGAAGACGAAATAAAAATTCATCGGAGCTTTTTCCTGCTCGAGTTTTTTCCACAAAGCATTGTTGACTATCTCGAGGAGAACAAATCTATTGTATTAAACCGGTTTCCTTGAAGTATTGCAAAGCGCCTGGGTGAATCGGTGCGGAGAGACCCTTAAGCATGCCCTCTTTTGTCAAGCCTGCATATGCCGGATGCTGTCTCCTAAAATAATCGAGGTTGTCAAACAGTGTTTTGCTGATCAGGTAAACAACATCATCCGGAACTTGAGAAGAGGTACATAAGGTGGCTACAACACCAAATGTTTCTACATTAACGGGATCTTCCAAGCCTGAATAGAATTCTCTTACCGGTATGGTGTTTTTTTGATAATATTTTTTTTCGGAGATCAGTTTGTCAATATCGGGTCCGGTAATCGGGATGAATCGGACCTTGCGCGAACCGGAAACAGCCTCTTTAAGTATCTCGTTTGGATGCCCCACCGTTAAAAAAAAAGCGTCGATACGGTTGTCCTGTAGAAGACGTGGAGCATCTGCGGCCTTAGATTTTTCCGGTAAGATATCACTGTTAGAATTGAGCCCTATTGCCTTAAGGGTATCGATGGCATTCATGTACATGGCGGCGCCAGGATGCCCCAAATTGACCCTTTTTCCTTTGAGGTCATGTATGGTTTTTATGCCAGCGTCAGCTGCTGCTACCAAACACACGGATTCGTGGTGAATGCTGAAAACGGCACGCAGACTCTTTTGGGGGCCTTTTTTCGACCACTCGGCCAGTCCTTTGACCGCTTGATACTGCTTTTCGGATTGCACCAGACCAAATTCCAGGTATCCAGCCATAATGGCATTTACGTTAAAAACAGATCCCGGTGTGGATTCCACTGAAGCCCGTATCCCCAATTCATCGCGCTTGTCATTGATCATCTTTGCTATGATCAGACCGGTGGGAAAATATATACCGGTAACGTCGCCGGAACCGATGGTCAAAAATCGTGTTTCGGTTCGAAGCTCGGCCGTCACTGTTCCAAACATTATGCTCGCCCACAATATTGAGGACATCAAACATATTATAATTCTTTTTATTCCATTCATCTTAATTTCAATCTACGCCTCAATCACCAAAATTAAATGTTCCGGGGCGTTCCCAATTGAGAGCCCTGATCTGTACCAGTGAAGTTGGACCCGGATCAAGAAAGATCACGGCGCGAAATCCATCCGTAAAATAAGGGTCGCCGGTAAGGTTCTTTCTGGGTTTAGAAGGCGTCGCACGCCCAACCCCTTTTACCCATCCAACGTAAGAAACTGTATAGGAAAATAGCAAATCCTCGATAACGGAGTGACGCGCTTCGTCTATGTCAGGATCTATTTTATGTGTGACAGGTGGCCAGGCTTCCGAGGTAAAACGGACACCAATGTCGCGGCTGACCTGGCCGATAAAGACAGGTTTGCCCTCATACAAAATCGGCGTGTACCACAAGCGCAGGTGGTTTCGTTCATGCACATCGTGACGAGGTTTCTGGCGGGCTAAATCCTGATGGCGGCCGTAAAGATAAAGAGAGCTTACAGGGGAATATCTGTAGCGCGAACCAAAAAAATAGGACTTTATCGTTTTCCATACCGCCGATGAGTAGGTCTCTTCGGCGGGGAGCCAACCCCTGCGTACAAAAGCAGAAGCCACATTGTAAAAATCTCCGACGATCACGAGGTTGAGAGGATCCCCGAAATTTTCCACCTCCTTGTCTGTGGTGCAACAAGGAAATTTCTCGAGAGCTTCCTTTAATTCGTCTATTTTTAATTCTACCATATCTTCTTCCTGATAAATGCTATCAAAATTCACGTTTCGATAGTCGATCCGCATGCCGGGAATCTGAGCGAAGAAAGTAAAAAATTTGACCTCCTGGTCTCCGATAAGGTCGATTTGAACTACTTTTTCTCCTTCATCAAGATTCGTAAAGATAAAGCCAGAAACCGCCGTGTTCGGCAGGATGGGATTTCTGAAAGTCATCGATCTGAAATAATACTCAATTTCATTTTGGACAGTTTCACTGTGTCCTCCATGGACACTATGAGAAACCTCAATGGGGGAAAAGTAATTTGGATCGACGGCGATAGTAACGAGATAATATGTCTTATCGCTGTGGTTTTCAACTTTCACCCATACGGGTTGGATATCCTTATGGGCCAAATTTTTCCCAAAGATGGCCTGGGCTTCTTCAGCGGTCGGCACAGCTGTAGTGACGCGAACGTCCTGGTCATATTTTGATTGCAAACGATCGCGGAATCTGACTTCGTTTATCGACCTTGGATTGAAAGGTGAGGTTGTCAGAGTCGCACAACTGGCTGAGCAACACCACTAATATCAGGACCGGAAATAATCTTATGATACTTGAAATTCCGGAGATTAGACCATTGTACATGTTCTGCATGAAAATAACGGGCAGTCTATATCGCCGGATCTCCCACTGCCCTCTAAAAATGTTTGTCATCTATCTTCACTTAGTTTACTCTTGTTAATTGAATTTTTTAACTGCTTCATTGTATGCGTCTAACAGATCCTTGTATGCTTCAGCGAATCCGTGCTTTGCAGAATCCCAAGTGCTCGCAGATGATTTTTCCAATTCGTCGAGTTTTTTTGCTGCGTTCGCCCGTTTCTTCTTCAGGTCTTTGATTTCCTTCTGATACTGGGTCTTGGTATCGTCAGACGCCTTAGCAGCCTCACCTTCCAACTTCTCGATCTCGGTGTCGGCCTTGTGTAAAAGTTCTTTCCCATACGCAATGGCTTCATGTTTTTTATCGACCATATAGGCTTTGATAGCGTTCCAAGCCTCCGTGGTCTCTTTATGAACGCTCTCGGATGTTGATTGGGCGATCACTGTGATAGGTTGTGCTAAGATGAAAATCATAGCAACTATTGAAACAAATAAAATTATTGGTCGTAGCATCGATTACTCCTTTCGAACTGATGTTCAGCTTTTTTGTATAATAAATAAGTTGGGCAAGGGGTGGTCTGCACCAACATAAAGCACCTTTTCAGGATTGTTAGACGATCACATATATTCATTAAGGCTTTCGCAAACACCGCATTTCCTGGACGCCATACCCCCAGATAATAGTAGCCTCGCCCTGATATTCCCAAAACATTTCGTTTTGCCCCTGATACTTTGAACCGCTACCGGAGGATTGCAGGTGCATGATCGACACCTTGTCACCGTACTCGGCGATCAGGATTGGCGGGTCGGTCCGGAAAAACGTAACTATCACCTCGTTTCTCGGATTGCCGTCGCATATAAACCAAAAAGGACCATTTTCAGGCACTAGGCGATAGCGCGCCTGCAATTCGGCAATGCGCTCCCAGTAAAGGCTTTCGGTGCAATTTCGAGGATCTTTGCTTTTCCAACAGTCGTTGCGTCCCTTGATCCAGCCGCGTTGCTCCACTTTGAGTATCGGCGGATTTTCGTTTACAGCTTTTTTGGAGGCGTCGGCATAAACCTCAGCCAGCTTTCGGTCCAGTGCTGCAAGTCCATCATCCCCGCATATTAGCTTTTCTATCATTCCTGCCGCTTTGTTGCAGTCGAACGACGGGTTTGCCGCCGCAGTTTCGTCAATGCCTGCTCCGAAAGCCAGTAAGATCATAAAGATATAAATAAATCTATCCATCCCTCTATAGTGCTTCATATTTTTTCCGTTTTTGATTTGTTCTTAAAGCTGTCCGACCTCTTATCGTGAATTTTTGCAATAACCATGCCAATATAATGTCTTGTAATAACCCATAATAATTATAAGAAAAACACTGTAGGACGAATTAAAAATTTGTATCAGAATTATGAGTGATAAGTGATACACTTGTGTTTCGTGAAACAGCGGGTCTCGAAATGAAAAATATAAAACTCATTTTAATCTTTGCTTAATGAAAATGAAGGGAATATGAAGATTATCTTTCTTAAATCATGAATGGTTAAGGAGTGAAAACTCCCTGTTGGTTTTTAGCGGTACAAGTCAATAAACAACGTGGGATTTAATCCTTATAAGAAAAGTCACCAGAAATAAGGTGAGTTTTAAAAAACTATTAAAGCGAGAAATTTTAACAGAAATTTCTGTTTGAATTTGAATTCGAACTCAGGTGATACCTTGCAAGTACCTAAGTCCACACGGAATTGTGATACGATAATCACTTATCTCAAAAATTGCACCCTATCCATTTTGGGCATATCTTGCCATCAAGTCAAATATCTTAATAGTTCCAGGTTGTTGTGATAACCATTTTATATCGACAGCAATTGTTTAGAATTATTTGACAATCCAGATTACCCCTCCATCACTACATTTAGTGATTTCAACTCTACATTATTTACAGAATCCATTTTTAGTGAACATCAAGACCACATATGCTTTTTGGTCATTAAGCTTGGACAGAGCATAATATTTTTCTAACATATGGCTATATGGGGTTCAAGGGGTTCTTTGACAATTAAATAAAGTTGGCGCGACTTGCGCGGTCTGGAGGCACTTATGGCAACAGTTTATATTCAGAAGCGTAAGTGCAAGTCTCGCAATAGTTATGCCATCAGGTACAGAGATCCAATCACATGCAAAACCAAGCACTACAAAACTTTCAGACGGCACCGTGATGCAACATATGCTGCGCATGATTTGAGGATGATGATAGATCACGGCAAGCTGTATGAAATTCCAAAAAGCAAATATCGGTTGAATTTATTGACTTTCAAGGGGACAGCAAATCGAACCAAACAGTTATGGAAAGTGCGGCTAAAGAATGGCAATCTAAAACAGGTGACATATGACGGTTACGTTCTGAGAATGCAATTGCTGGTCAAAAAATTCGGCAAGCGAATGCTGTGGGAAATTCAAAAAGAAGAGATTGAGAAATACATCGAGAGCCTGATTGCAGACAGCGCTATCGTAACAGCGAACAGGGCCTTATTCATACTGAAACAGATTTTCAAAACAGGGCATAAAGAAAAGGCGATTATTGAAAACCCTGTTGATAGTATGAGCTATTCATCCGAGAAGAGTCATGCTCGAACTCGATTTTTATTGCCTGACCAACTAAATGATTTGGTAAACGCTTGTCTGCAATTACACGGGGCACGTTACATGCCTTCCTTGATTTTTCTTGGAGCTGAACATGGTACATCCAGGCAGGAAGCTCTTTCTTTGAAGTGGACAGATATCAATTTCGAATACCAGGGCAGGGGACTGATCAATTTTTTTCGCACTAAGAATGGTGTTCGACGGACAATACCATTAATGCCGAGAACGAAACATGCGCTCTCACAGTGGAAAGAGCATCAGGACAGGGTCCGCCATCGGAAACAAATTGAGTCAAATGGTTCTCAGTTGGTATTTTGCAGAATGGATGGAAGGCCGCTAAAAAACTTTCGCAGTGCTTGGCAAAGGATCTGTAATATCGCTGGGATTGATGATTTCCGGTATCACGATCTCCGTCACACCTTTTGTTCCAACCTATTGTTGAGTGGAGCGAGTCTAAAAGACGTTAAGGATATGATAGGGCATAGGCACCTGGAAACAACAGATCGATACTCACACCTCACAGGATTTCACAAAGCAAAGCTGTATGACAGGCTATCAAAACATAACTCAATCGCTTGATTGTCCGAAAGAGCACTTGAGTTTTTGTCAAGTGCGCACACGCACACAGGTTTATAACTATAAGAAAATACACCTAAAATAAACCACTTGAAATTAATGAGAGAGGGGATAATAGTGAAAAGAGATCATTTCTTACCAAGACAGGCATAACAATTACAGGGACTTACGCTTACCTAAACAAGTAGGCTACCCATTTGCTACCTTTTAACCAAAACAACAAAAATGGGGATTAGCGTATATTGCTAACCCCCATTAATTATTAAGCTTTTGGTCGGGGCGAGAGGATTTGAACCTCCGACCCCTTGAACCCCATTCAAGTGCGCTTCCAGACTGCGCCACGCCCCGACGGTAGGGAAATAAGTAACACTTCAAATCAGACCTGTCAAGGTATGTTGACCAAATCTTCCAAACCAAATGCTAAAAGACGAGGACAAAGGTTAAGTATCCATTGGAGAACAACAATCTGGTTGTTTCGAAGATTCTATGCGGATGTTCAAAACGTGAATATTACAATTATTTTCAAAATTTTATTGACGATGCCGCAAAAAATTCGTTTTATTAAAACCGAATCGACTCAAAATTCGGTTCAGGGTTTTCTTTGACCAAAATTGATAATTCAATACCCTAAAAAATTACCATGGAAACTCAGGAGAAAAAATCTGTTAAGCCGACCCGCCTAAAGCCGGGGGATACCATCGGCATTGTGGCCCCTGCCGGTCCCTTTGATCCGGAAAAATTCATGAAAGGAACGGCGGTTCTGGAATCGATGGGATTTCGTACGGTTTTTGATGAGACCATTTTCCAGAAACACGGATTTCTGGCCGGAACCGACGCCCAGCGGGCGGACCAGGTGAATCGTCTTTTTGCCGATTCCTCCGTTCAAGCGGTGGCTTGCGCCCGGGGGGGATATGGGAGCATGCGTATCCTTGGGTTTCTCGATTTTGAGACCATTCAAAAGAATCCGAAAATTTTTGTGGGATTCAGCGATATCTCGGTGCTTTTGTCCGTGCTTCACGACCGGTGTGATCTGGTCACTTTTCACGGACCTGTGGTAACCACCCTGGCCCATGCCGACCAAAAGACCGTTGCGGCGATGCAATGGGCGCTGACATCCGACACCCCCCTTGAACTGGCCCCTGAAAACGGTATGGTGGTCCGTTCGGGTATGGCCTCAGGACCGGTTGTCGGCGGAAATCTGACCACCTTGTGTCACCTGGTGGGCACCCCTTATGCGCCAAGTTTCAAGGGGAAGATTCTGCTCCTGGAGGATCTGGGGGAGGCACCCTACCGGATCGACCGAATGCTCACCCAAATGAAGCTTGCCGGATGTTTCAACGGGATGGCCGGACTGATTCTCGGTTCTTTTGAAGACTGCGGTCCTTTGAGTGAAATTTATGTCCTTGTTGGCGATATTTTTGAGGATATGAACATTCCGATTATGGCCGGTTTTGAATTCGGCCATGGGAGACGCAATATCATGGTTCCCCTTGGACTTGGTGCAACCCTTGAAACCGGGAAGGAACGGCTGTTGTATCATGAAGCGGCAGTTGCGATATGAGGGGCGCGCGTGTTCCTTTTACAATTGTGGATGGACACTATGGCGGATTCTGAGTTTAAAGCCGGATTAAACGATAAAGAGACTGGACCATGACCCACCCGGACCGTTTGATGAAAGAGGCGGTATTAAACCACGTTTTCCCCGGCGGCGTCCTTTTGGTCTCGGCGGAAGGGGCCACTGTCTTTTTCGAGGCCTACGGTTCTGCAAATCTATTTACCGACCGTCCAATGACCAAAGAAACGGTTTTCGACCTGGCCTCTTTGACCAAGCCCCTGGCAACCACCCTCGCCGTCATGTATCTGTTGGCACATTCCAAGCTCTCTTTGGAACAGGGTCTGGGATCGATTTTGCCGACGTTTAATAATACGGACAAAAAAAAGATCCGGATAGAACATCTGCTCTACCATAATTCCGGGCTTCCGGAATATCGTCCCTATTATAAAAGGTTGTGTAAAATCGAACCCCATCGAAGAAAAGATGCATTAAGGGAATTTCTGGCAAAAGAGCCTTTAATAAACGCCCCCGGTGAACAGATCCTTTACAGTGACATCGGGTTTATGATTCTGTGCTGGGTGATCGAAGAGATATCCGGGCGCCGGCTGGATCGTTTTGTTACGGAAAATATCTACCGTCCCCTGGGGCTTGACAATCTATTTTTTGTCGATGTTGATGGAAAAACCCGCCTGGGGGAATTTGCCGCAACCGAACGCTGTCCCTGGCGAAATATCCTTTTGGAGGGGATGGTTCATGATGACAATGCCTATGCCGTGGGCGGCATTGAAGGGCATGCAGGGCTTTTCGGGACGGCCGGGGATATCCTTATCCTATTGTCCGAGCTTATGACCGTATTCCACGGGAACCCTTCAACGGGTGTTTTTAATACCGATTGGGTGCAATTGTTTTTTAAAAGAAAAGAGTGTGAAGGTCGGGCCCTTGGATTCGACACCCCGTCTTCGGTGGATTCGAGTTGCGGCCGTTATTTTTCAGAAAGAACCGTCGGACATCTCGGGTTCACCGGTACATCCTTTTGGATGGATCTCGATGGCGGCGTTATTGTTGTCCTGTTGACCAACCGCATCCATCCCTCCCGGGATAACGACCGAATCAAAGCCTTTCGGCCGATATTACATGACGCAGTCATGGAAAATGTGTCGGATCGGAAATACATTCAAAAAAATATCGATTGTGCGACCTAAAACCCGAAACGGTTCAACGGAAAATCATCCCCCAATTGACCGTTTACTCGGATCCAAGACACACCCGAAAAGATACGGGACGCCCACTTTCCCGGCTCCGGGAATCCGCACTTTAAATAATAAGGAACATCTCGATATTTCTCTTGTCATAATAGAATAATTTTGATAATTTTGCGTATTTAATGAATTCAGGCTTTTCTTCACATCTTTTTCAAAAGGAATAACGAAAAAGATGTGCATATTTTTAGCATATAAAGATGAGGGATTATGGGTCTATTCGTCGATAAAATTTTAGGTGTTTTTTCAACAGATCTTGCCATCGATCTGGGTACGGCAAATACGCTGGTTTATGTTAAGGGAAAAGGTATCGTGTTGAATGAACCCTCTGTAGTTGCTGTGCGTACGGACAATCGCATGAAAAACCGTGTTTTGGCTGTTGGCCTTGAGGCCAAGAATATGCTGGGAAGAACCCCCGGGCATATCGTTGCGATTCGTCCCATGCGCGATGGTGTCATCGCTGATTTTGAAGTAACAGAGGCGATGCTCCGCCATTTTATTCACAAGGTCCACAACCGACGAACGTTTGTAAGGCCCAGAATTGTCATTGCCGTTCCGTCGGGTATTACCCAGGTTGAAAAACGCGCGGTCAAAGAATCTGCCGAGTCGGCAGGGTCCCGGGAGGTGTTTCTGATTGAGGAGCCCATGGCAGCGGCCATCGGCGCCGGCCTTCCCATTACCGAGCCCATATGTAATATGGTTGTCGATATCGGTGGCGGCACCACGGAGGTTGCGGTGATATCTCTTGCGGGAATTGTTTACAGCCGATCCATTCGGGTGGCCGGCAATAAGATGGATGCCGCGATTATCCAGTACATCAAACGAAAATATAACCTGCTGATCGGTGAGCGCACCGCTGAAATCATCAAAACTACCATCGGGAATGCATATCCGGAGCCACAGGATCTTGAAACCATCGAAGTCAAGGGCAGGGACCTTGCTTCAGGCATCCCAAAGATTCTGGCCATCGATTCCGAAGAGATACGCGTGGCAATTTCCGAACAGATCGATGCCATTGTAGAGACCGTCAAAATTGCTTTGGAACAGACACCCCCGGAGCTGGCCGCCGACATCGTGGACAGGGGAATTGTATTGACGGGAGGCGGCGCGCTGTTGAAGAATCTGGACAAGCTTCTCAGGGAGGAAACCGGCCTACCCATAACGATTACGGAGAATCCATTACTCACCGTTGCACTCGGTTCCGGTGTAGCTCTTGACAGCATTGAAATCCTCAAACAAGTTGTAATTCAATAGTTACATGTTTTCCAAAAAGATGGTGATGATTGTTGGCGTGGTGGTTCTGATTGCCATCAACATTATACTACTTTCCGTTTTCAATCGTCGCTATATCTCCTATTATGGACCGGGAAGGATCGCCATCTCCATTGTTGCGCCTTTCCAGAAAGCCACCAGCACGTCCATCCGCTTTATCAGAGATATTTGGCGTCACTATTTTTTCCTGGTTAACGTGGCCAAAGAGAATGAGGATCTCAGAAAAGACTTAAACCGCGCCTTTGAAAAAAAAATTCAGTTCAAGGAATTTGAACTTTCTAATGCGCGTCTTCGCAATCTGCTGAATTTTAAGAAAAAAATCACCGATCGCGTTCTGGCGGCTGAGGTCATTGGCAAGGACCCTTCTCCCTGGTTTAAGACGGTTCTTATCGATAAGGGACAACAGGACGGAGTCGAAAAAGGAATGGCCGTCGTAATTCCGGAAGGGATTGTAGGACAGACCACGGAGGTCTCCGCCCATTATTCCAAGGTTCTTTTGATTATCGATCATAACAGCGCCGTGGATGCTCTGGTTCAACGGGACCGAGCACGGGGAATCATCAAGGGCGGTTCCGCCGGTCAATGCCTTTTTAAATATGTTTTGCGCAAGCATGATATCGAGGTGGATGATATTGTCGTTTCGTCGGGGCTCGACGGTGTTTTCCCTAAAGGGCTTCCCGTGGGATATGTTTCAGGGGTCATCAAACCCAAGTCCGGGATCTTTCAGGAAGTCACCGTAGCCCCCCATGTCGATTTTGAAAAACTCGAAGAGGTTCTGGTTGTATTGACCCCCAAAAAACAAGAGTTTGAGCAAGAGAAATGATCTATTGCTATCATGTCTGTATATGTCTTTTTCTGATCATCGTTCAGACCACCGTTATGCCCTATATCCCCTTATTCCAAGGATTTTATGATCTCCTTACCCCATTCGTCATTTTCTTGTGCATCTTCCGTCCCTTCCGTGAAAGCATACCGGTTATTCTCTTTTTCGGGTTTGTGATGGAAGCCATCTCCGGAGGCACGTTCGGTCTCTATTTGACCACCTATCTGTGGTTGTTTATCGGGGTGAGATGGATTATAACTTTTTTACATGTGGGGAACAATCCGCTGTTGCCGTTTATCGTAGTTGCCGGCGTATTGATGGAAAATTTTATATTTGTCGGCAGCAATGTCATCTTTGAGCCCGGCTTGCGCTTCACATCGGAAATGTCGATTACCATTGGGGTCCAGGTGTTTTGGGCCATATTCACCGGACCGATGTTTCTTTTGTTTTTTAATTATTCATTTGGGAAATGGGATAAAAAGGTTAAGGAAATATCCACAAGAAAAGCGGATCGTTAATTTATATTGAACGATCCATACCCCTTTTTTCATAAAAAAAGAGCGTGCTTTGACGAAATATTTAAAAACAGCAGACGCAGAATGGTATAAACAGCGGGTCATCAGAGCCATGTTTTGCGTTGCAGGCGCCTTTTTTATACTTTTGATACGCCTGTTTTATCTCCAGGTGATTCAGGGCCAGGAGTTGAGACGATTGTCGGAAAACAATTGTATCCGTCTGCAGAGTACCGAACCGTCCAGGGGGATGATTTTTGACCGAAACGGAACATTGCTGGTGGATAACCGGCCGTCGTTTAATGTGAATATTATTTTAAAAGACGCCAAGCCGGTGAAGGATACCATTGAGAAATTGTCTAAATATATGAATGTTCCTGGGCCGGAACTCCTGTCAAAAATTGAAAATAACAAGACCGGATCACATTATAAGCCCATACCTTTGAAAAAGGATATCGGACGGGATGCCTTGGCGGCCGTGGAGGTTCATAAATTTGATCTTCCCGGGGTTGTCATCGATGTCAAGTCTCGAAGACACTACATCGAGCCACAGCGTGCCGCACATTTGATCGGATATTTGAGCGAAATTAATTCTAAAGAACTCGAATCCGGTAAATACCCCGAGTATAAGGGGGGGGATTTTATCGGAAAATTTGGTGTCGAGAAAATATTTGAGTCGTTTTTGCATGGGAAGCGAGGGGGTAGACAGGTTGAAGTCAATGTTATGGGACAGGTGGTAAGGGTGTTGAAAACAGTGGATGCCCAACCCGGACATAACATTTATCTCACCATCGACAATACCTTGCAGAAAACAGCGGAAATGCTTTTAGAGGGTGAGGCCGGTGCCGTTGCCGCCATGGATCCAAATACAGGGGATATCCTCGTATTGACCAGCGCGCCGTCATTCGATCAGAATATTTTTGTTGACGGTATGTCCCATAAGCAATGGGAGGCCCTTGTGTCCAACCCGTTAAGACCGTTGGAAGATAAGGTCATTCAGGGTGCGTATCCCCCGGCATCCACCTTTAAGATAATAACAGCCATGGCAGGGCTCGAAGAAGGGGTCATCGACGAAAAGACAACGTTTTACTGCCCTGGACATTATAAATATGGAAATCGTGTATACCGATGCTGGAAACGCGGAGGACACGGCAACGTGAACGTTGTTAAAGCACTGGCTGAATCCTGTGACGTCTTTTTCTACCAGGTTGGCCAAAAGCTGGGCATCGATCGACTGTCCATGTACGCCAAAGCGTGCGGGCTGGGTTCTTTGACCGGAATCGATCTGGATCACGAAGAAGCAGGGCTGATCCCGACAGCAGCGTGGAAAAAGCGTCGAACCGGCAATGCCTGGCAGGGGGGAGAAACCCTTTCTGTGGCCATTGGGCAAGGCTATAATCTTGCAACACCCTTGCAGATGCTTGTTCTCACTGCAGCAGTGGCCAATGGCGGAGCATTGTATACCCCTTTGGTGCTCAAGTCCGTCAATACGGCCGACGGTGCGGTGGTGGTTCAAAGCAAACCGCGGTTGGCCGGCCGCCTGCCCACCGGAAAGCAAACATTTAGGATTATTAAAAATGGTCTAAAAGAGGTTGTGAACGGCCCAAAAGGTACCGGGCGGATTGCCCATATTGACGGCCTGAGTGTCAGCGGTAAAACCGGAACCGCCCAGGTGGTCGGTCGCAGCAAGGACCCCAACTGGTCGGATAAAAATTTGCCCGACCACCTAAAAGCCCATGCATGGTTTGTGGCGTATGCACCATCCGAGAATCCACAGATCGCTGTGGCTGTGGTTGTTGAGCATGGAGAGCACGGGTCAAGTGCGGCGGCACCGATTGCCAGGGAAATTATCAGAACCTACTTGAAAAAAGATGAAGTTCAACCCTAATCTCCAATGAAATCAGCAGACCCTCAAGGCACAACACCCCAAGGATTTCATGGGAATGAATATCACGGGACCGGCGGCATTCCCCAGGTTTCCCCGGCCAAAGCAAAGAACCCTTTTCAAAGGAGTTGGGGACTGCCGGCAATATTGTCTTTGATAGCATTGTTTTAAATTATGAATAATCTAAACCCGACATCATGGATCATGTGGCATAGATCATGGGCGAGTTCTCGGTATCAGGAGCGTGGCTGAAATGATCGATCGGCGATTTGTAAAATACTTTGACTGGGGCTTGCTCGGGCTGACGGTGTTCATCGCAGGCCTGGGGCTTATCGCCCTTTACAGCGCTGTGGTATCAAACACGGCATTTCCTCAAAAAACGTTGTATTTCAAACAGTTGATATGGTATTCCGCCGGAATTTCCGTAATGGTTTTGTCTTTTCTGATCAATTACAAAACATTGGATCGATGGGCCCCCGCCATCTATATTCTATGTATGTTGCTTTTAATATCCGTATTGATTTTCGGAAAGAATGTGGGCGGAGCAAGACGCTGGATCATATTGGGGCCGGTCTCAATTCAACCGTCAGAACTTGCAAAAATTGCGGTGATAATCTCCCTGACAAGATATTATTCCAGACGGGCCGATATCGGAGGTTTGAGCTTGCGGGAACTTCTGACCCCCTTCATGCTCACGGTTATTCCGTTTGTTTTGATCGTTAAGCAGCCGGATTTGGGGACCGCCATGATCATTGTTTTGATTGCCGGTTCCGTGACTGTTTTTGTGAAGATTGAGCGTCGATCACTTTTATGCCTCGTCACTACCTGTACGGTGGCCGGTCCTCTGGTCTGGTTTTTTCTAAAAGCTTACCAAAAAAGGCGGATATTGACATTTTTAGATCCGGACCGGGACCCCCTGGGTGCCGGCTATCATATTATTCAGTCTAAAATTGCCATCGGTTCCGGTATGATTGTCGGCAAGGGATTTTTAGAAGGGACTCAAAATGCCCTTTCTTTTTTACCCGAGCAGCATACGGATTTCATTTTTTCGGTTTTGGCCGAAGAATGGGGACTTATGGGCTCTTTGCTCCTTTTATGCCTTTTTCTATTGCTTATTATTTGGGGATTGAACATTGCTTACAGATGCCGGGAACCCTTCGGAACGATCCTTGCTGTCGGTGTGACCGCAATGATATTCTGGCAAGTGTTTATTAATATTGGTATGACCATGGGTTTGATGCCGATTGTCGGTGTGACACTGCCTTTCATCAGTTATGGTGGTTCATCGGTCATCACCACAATGATTTGTATCGGTTTATTGCTGAACATCAGTATGCGGCGGTTCCTTTACGAACAATAAGATGGACCGGGTTATGGGAAAATTTTGACAAATTTATAAAAAAAAACCTTTGACAACATTTATGGCTGATGTTATAGACCGCCGTGTTTAAAATACGAATAAAACATGAGTGGTCGCAATTTTTAAAAAAGTGCATTAACAGGTTTCAGCTATGGGGGGTCCATTGATGAAAAAGTCCGGTTCGAACCTGAAAAATCCATTTTTTCCCACGCTTTTCCTTTCCGTATCTTTATTCTCCTTCAAAGGCGTTGCCATGGGTGCCGGCGGTGTTACGGTGATTCCCGACGGATCGCTTTTTGTCCAGATCGCAAATTTTCTGATTATCATATGGGCATTGAACGTCATTTTATACAAGCCGATCCGAAAGATGCTCATCCAAAGGAAAGAAAAAATTTCAAGCCTTGAGCAAAATATCGAAAAATTGAACCAAGATGCCCAAGAGAGTGACGATGCTTTTGTTTCCGGGATTAAAACGGCCAGGGGCAAAGGATTGTTTGAAAAAGAGGCCTTGATAAAAGAGGCGACCGAGGAAGAAAGGAAAATAATAGAAGAAATTAATCAAAAGGCTCAAGCAAATCTTGCCGAGATCCGCGTAAAAATCGCAAAGGATGCCGAGGGCGTTCGATCAGCGCTTCAAAAAGAGGTCGATACCTTTGCAAATGCGATCAGTGAGAAAATTTTGGGGAGGGCTGTTTAATGAAGAAAATTTCTGGCAATCGCCTCAAGCGACTGATTTTTAAAAAAGGGCCGGTCATGGTGGTTTTCATGATGCTGCTCTTTTTCTGTTTTATGGGGGTGTCCAGGGCATCTTCGGAACAGGGAGGCGGGTCAAAAGGATGGATGGCGACGGATACCTACAAGGTCATGAACTTTGCGGTTTTGGCCATCGGTCTTTTCCTTCTGTTAAGAAAGCCGACCGCCCAGGCACTCAATTCCAGGATCAAAGGGATTAAGGATCAACTCGATGAACTGGAAACAAAAAAGAAGGCGGCCGAAAAGCAGCTGGCGGAATATAATCGAAAATTCACCCAATTAGAGCAGGAAGCTGAAAAGCTCATTGAAGATTATATCCGGCAGGGGAACGAAGCCAAGGCGAGAATCATCGATGAGGCGAAAAAAGCGGCGGAAAAATTGGAGGAACAGGCCCAACGAAATATCGAGCACGAGTTCAAGCAAGCCAAAGTAAAACTTCAGGAAGAAATTTTGGATAAGGCTCTGGTCAAGACTGAAGAGATCATTAAAAATAAAATTACCGCTCAAGATCAGGAAAAACTGGTGGATGAATATTTAGAGAAGGTGGTGGCATAGTGAAAAATTTGACGATCGCACGGCGTTATGCCAAGGCACTCTTGATCATTGGCAAAGAGGACGGTCAGGCGGAAACCTATGGGGAACTACTTGACGGATTTACCCAATTAATGGCCAAGGAAACGGAGCTCGATCTGGCCATTTGCAATCCCCTTTATGCAGCGTCAGAGCGTAAGAAGGTTTTGAAGACGATCATTGATAAAGTCGGCATTTCCAAAGTTATGGCATCTTTTCTATTATTGTTGTTCGACAAGGGAAGGTTTGAGTTTTTAGGTAATATCAATGATTTTTATCAAAAACTGGCGGACGAACTCAAGGGCGTTATGCGGGCCAGTCTGGTATCGGCATCGGGACTTTCATCCGAGACCGTTGAAAAGATCCGTACAACTCTGTCGAAAAAGACAGGTAAAGATATTATCCTGGAAGTGGAGCAGGATCCCGGCCTTATCGGGGGAATTGTTTCCAGAATTGGCGATCTGGTTCTTGACGGTAGTATCAAAACACAATTACTCAATATGAGGGAATCTTTAAAAAGGGGTGAGAGCATATAATGGAATTAAGAGCCGAAGAAATAAGTCAGATCATTAAAGAGCAGATTACGGATTATGACAAAAAAGTCGAGTTGAGTGAAACCGGAACGGTCTTGTCCGTAGGTGATGGTATCGCCAGGGTATACGGCCTGGAGACGGTCATGGCATTGGAGCTCGTTGAATTTCCCGGCGGAATCCTCGGGCTTGTGCTGAACCTTGAAGAGGATAACGTGGGTGTCGCCATTATGGGCGAAGACATCCACATCAAAGAGGGCGATATCGTCAAACGGACACGCAGAATCGCTCAGGTCCCGGTGGGTGAAGCCGTGTTGGGACGCGTGGTTTCTGCGGTGGGGGAACCTCTGGACGGTAAAGGACCTATCGAGGCCAAAGAGTCCAGCAGGGTAGAGATGGTGGCACCGGGGGTTATTGACCGAAAAAGCGTGCACGAACCGTGTTATACCGGGTTGAAGGCCGTCGATGCCATGACACCGGTGGGACGCGGACAGCGCGAACTGATTATTGGTGACCGTCAGATCGGTAAAACCGCCGTGGCCGTGGATGCCATTCTCGCCCAGAAGGATACAGACATTTACTGTATTTATGTGGCGTGCGGTCAGAAAAAATCGACGGTTGCCCAGGTCCATGCGATTCTGGAAAAACATGGCGCTATGGAATACACAACAATCGTTGCTGCTTGTGCCAGTGATCCGGCTACGTTGCAGTATGTTGCGCCATACGCGGGCTGCGCCATGGGCGAATATTTCCGGGACAAAGGAATGCATGCTCTGATTATCTATGACGATCTGTCCAAACAGGCTGTAGCCTATCGCCAAGTCTCTCTTCTTTTAAGACGTCCTCCGGGACGTGAGGCGTATCCCGGCGACATTTTCTACAACCACTCTCGTTTGCTTGAACGGTCTGCCAAGTTGAACGATGAACTGGGCGCAGGTTCTTTGACCGCACTTCCGATCATTGAAACCCAGGCCGGTGACGTTTCCGCCTATATTCCCACCAATGTTATTTCCATTACCGACGGACAGATCTATCTTGAACCCGCGCTCTTTTTTGCCGGTGTACGACCGTCGATCAATGTGGGACTGTCTGTTTCCCGCGTGGGGGGCGCCGCCCAGGTAAAGGCCATGAAGCAGGTGGCCGGTACGTTGCGGCTCGACATGGCCCAATATCGAGAACTTGAAGCGTTTGCGGCATTTGGCAGCGATCTCGACAAGGCCACCCAGAGGCAGCTGACCCGAGGTGAACGTCTGGTGGAAATTTTAAAACAACCCCAATATCAACCACTGGCCATGGAAAAACAGGTTTCGATCCTGTTTGCCGGAACCCGGGGCTTTCTAGACAAGTATCCGGTGGCTGTGCTGGCCAAGTACGAGGCGGGACTTTACACATTCCTTGAAGACAGATATTCGCAGCTTTTTGAAGGTCTTAGGGAGAAACAAGAGTTTACGGAAGATCTTGATAAGCTGATGACCGAGGCGTTAACGGCTTATGATGCGGAATTTCAGGATACGATTAAATAGCTGAGGTTATGGTTTTTGTTGGAAATTCGGCCAAGGCTGAAAAAGTAAATAAATAACCTCAAACAGAGAGATGCGATAAGGGCTAAAGTCTATGGCGACATTAAAAGATGTTCAAATGAAAATAGCTGCGGTTAAAAAGACTCAGCAGATCACAAAAGCCATGAACATGGTTGCGGCTTCCAAGCTACGCGGTGCCCAGGAAAGTATGGATGGTTTCCGCCCCTATGCCGGTAAGTTTTCCGAGGTTTTGGGAAGCCTTGCTGAAAAGGCCGGGGAGGAGACCAATCCCCTGCTGGAGGCCCGGGAGGAAGTCGAGAGAATAAACCTTGTTTTGTGTTCGTCCGATAAAGGCTTATGCGGTGGATTCAACACGAACCTTATATCAAAGGCCCAGGCATTTAAAAAGGAAAAAGAAGCACAAGGCATCGAGGTTGTATTTACCAACTTTGGTAAAAAAGGCCGCGACTGGTGCCGGAGAAATAAATTTGAAATCCTCAGCGAACATGTCGGCGTCGTTGGTACCCGGCTCGGATTTAACATTGCAGTGAGCTCCGGGCAGAACCTTATCCAAGGGTTTCTGGATAAAACCTATGATGAGGTCTACATTGTTTATGCGGAATTTGTGAGTATGGCCAGGCAGGCACCGGTATTGAAACAGATGCTTCCAATACTGCCCATAGAATCTGCTGAGGCAGAGACGGAAGGGGAAGAAAAATCCTATCTTGCAGAGCATATTTGTGAACCCTCACCCCCGGAACTTTTGGGGGAATTGCTTCCAAAGAACGTTTATGTTCAGTTATACAGTGCATTGCTGGAGACATCGACCAGCGAACATGCCGCCCGAATGGCAGCGATGGACAATGCCACCAAAGCCTGCAAAGATATGATCGAAAACCTTACTCTGCTATATAATAAGGCGAGACAGGCGGCGATTACCGCAGAGTTGATGGATATCGTCGGCGGTGCCGAAGCGCTCAAAGGCTAAACAAAAAAATAAAATACCGCAGTTAAATAGGAGGTCTTTAGATGGGAGAAAATTTAGGAAAGATTACGCAGGTTATGGGGCCTGTTGTCGACGTGGAGTTCGAACAGGGCAATCTGCCGTCGATTTATACGGCACTTGCGATTACGAATCCCGCCATCAACGATGAGCCGGACAATCTTATTGTGGAGGTTGCACAGCACCTGGGTGACAATGTGGTTCGTACCATCGCTATGGATGTCACCGACGGTCTGGTCCGGGGGCAGGAAGTCAAGGATACCGGCAGTGATATCATGATGCCGGTGGGTGCAGCAGGGCTCGGAAGGGTTCTTAACGTCGTCGGACGACCGGTGGACGGACTCGGCCCGGTCAGCCAGGAAAAAATGATGCCCATACACCGGGAAGCTCCGAAATTTACCGAGCAGGACGTGTCGGTTCGGGTTCTCGAGACCGGCGTAAAAGTTATCGATCTCCTGGTTCCCTTCCCCAGAGGCGGCAAGATGGGGATGTTCGGCGGGGCCGGCGTTGGTAAAACCGTTATCATGATGGAAATGGTCCACAACATTGCCATGCAGCACGGTGGTATTTCCGTGTTTGCCGGTGTGGGTGAACGGACCCGTGAAGGGAATGACCTTTATCATGAAATGAAGGATTCCGGAGTGTTGCCCAAGGCGGCCTTGATCTATGGGCAGATGACGGAACCTCCAGGAGCCCGTGCCCGGGTTGCCCTTTCCGCTCTGACGGCTGCGGAGTATTTTCGGGATGAAGAAGGACAGGACGTACTGATTTTTATCGACAATATCTTCCGTTTTACCCAGGCGGGTTCGGAAGTTTCTGCGCTCCTTGGCCGTATGCCTTCCGCGGTGGGGTATCAGCCGACACTGGCGGTTGACCTCGGCGAACTCCAGGAACGTATTACATCGACGGACAAAGGCTCCATCACGGCGGTTCAATGTGTGTACGTGCCCGCGGACGACTTGACGGACCCGGCACCTGCAACGACCTTTGCCCACCTTGACGGAACGGTGGTTTTATCACGCCAGATTGTTGAACTCGGGATTTACCCGGCGGTGGATCCCCTGGATTCGACGTCCAGAATTCTCGATGCGGCATACATTGGGGAAGAGCATTACGACGTTGCCCGACAGGTACAGATGATACTTCAGAAATATAAGGAACTTCAGGACATTATCGCAATTTTGGGTATGGAAGAATTGTCCGACGAAGACAAAATTACCGTGGGCAGGGCACGTAAAATTCAGCGATTTTTGTCACAGCCGTTCCATGTTGCCGAGGCCTTTACGGGAAAAAGTGGTGCCTATGTAAAGATCGAAGATACTGTCCGGGGGTTCAGGGAGATTTGCGACGGCAAGCATGACGATATCCCGGAGCAGGCATTTTATATGGTCGGAGGCATTGAAGAGGTTATCGAAAGAGCCGAGGAAATGGCTGGAGCCGAATAAAGCAGAGAGAAAATAAGGTTATACCATGGCTGGAAATATTAGATTAGAAGTTGTCACTCCGGAGAAGTATGTCGTTGACGAGGACGTCCAGATTGCGGTGGCGCCCGGCAGCTTGGGAGAGTTTGGTGTTCTCATTGGCCACACGCCCTTTTTGACAACCCTGAAAACAGGTACGATGCATTATACGGATGCCAAAGGGGTTGAAAGGTTCATTTTTGTCAGTGGCGGGTTTGCAGAGGCATTGCCGGATAAAGTTACCGTACTGGCAGAATCTGCTGAGCGGCGAAGAGATATCGACGTTGATCGTGCCAAATCTGCCATGGAACGCGCCCAGGAGCGTTTGGCAAAACAAAGGGCCGAAGATATCGATTTTAACAGGGCCAGAGCGGCTCTGGAAAGAGCCTTGTATCGCATTAAGCTCGCTCAAACGCGATAATAAGCGTCTTTTTTGTAACGATCTTTGATTTCATAACCTGAATTTATCCCCTGAAAAGGGGATAGGTGATCTCATCTTCTTGTCTTGAGGGCAAACCCCTTGTAAGGTTTGCCCTTTTTTTGTAGATTCTCCTTAAAGATGGACATATAATGATTGAAACGGCGATACTCAATTTTTCATAACGACGGTTAAACCTAAATTTAAAAAAAATAGATGGCAAATTCCAAAAGAGAAACGGCGGTAATCATACTGGCGGCAGGCCAGGGAACCCGGATGAAATCTCCGAAAGCCAAGGTGCTTCACCAGATACTGGGTAAACCCATGGTGATGTATGTTGTGGAGACCGCCCAAAAAATTGCGGGTCAGAACGTGGTGTTGGTTATCGGGAGTCAGGCTGAAAAAGTTCGAAGTGTGGTGTCAGGTAATACCGATGTTATCTTTGCCGTACAAGAAGAACAGCTCGGAACCGGTCATGCTGTTTCGTGTGCACTCCCTTATCTGCCTGATAACACCAAAGAAGTGATCATTTTGTGTGGCGATGTTCCGTTAATTACCTATAAAACCTTAATGCGGCTTATCGAAGATCATGTTAACGCCAAACGGGATATATCGCTATTGGCTGTGGAGCTGGATAACCCCGAGGGATATGGAAGGATTCTCTTTGATGAAAACCGTCGGTTATTGGGGATTGCGGAGGAGGGAGACGCTTCAGCGGAACAAAAGAGAATAAAAACCATTAATACAGGTATTTATTGTGTGAAAAAGGCGTTCTTGCTCGATTCGTTGAAACAGGTAAAATCGGAAAATGTTCAGGGTGAATTTTATCTGACGGATATTGTTGAAATTGGATATCGGAAAGGACGAGTTGCCGGCGTAATGGTTGGCGACAATTGGGAGGAGACCGTTGGGGTCAACACCCCCCAAGATCTTGTTCAGGCAGAAAATTTTCTGCGTAACAGGATACGGAATAGGCCTTGACTTTCGGTGATTTGTGGGATTATATTAAACAAGTATTATTGTGAGGTGTAAGATTGGACAACGAATTTATTGTAGGACAATTTGAGGAAATTGAGAAAAAAGTTGAAAAATTGATCGATGTTTTAAAGTCGCAGGAGACGGCTAACCTAGAACTTAAGAATAAAATCAAAAGGTTAGAGGAAGAGCTTCAGGGTAAAAATGAGGCTGAAAGCAATTATTCGCAAGAAAGAGCCTTGATCCGGTCAAAGATTGACAGTCTTTTGGTCAGACTAGAGGATATTACGGACGCTGAGTAGTGACCGCAAAGGAAGGTTTTGGAAAGGTAAAAGAGATAATCATTGGAGCAACTTGTAACGATAGAGCTTTTTGGTCAACCTTATACGTTTAAGGCGGAAACCAATGTGGCCCATGCCAGAGAGGTTGCAGATTATCTGGTCAAAGAGGTGGCCAGAATCGAGAAGCAACATCCGAATCAATCGTCTGGCAATAAACTTACCACTTTGCTCTTGGCCGCACTTAATATCGCCAATGAAAATGTTGAATTGAAAAAAAGCCATTCAAATTTGCTAAGTAATATTTCTAAGAGGTCGGCGAATCTGATACATGCGCTGGGTGTGGCGGAAACTGGTTGAAAGTTATCGAAAAAATGATATCAAGAAATTATAGCATGTTGTTTTATTTCCTTTATCCTCCTTTTTGTCTGTACCATCAGAGGACCACAGTCGCTATTTCTTGTGATCCTCCCGGAATAAACAGGACCTTGAAGGTATTTGCACTTTTTAACACAGGCTTGTGGCCCCTGCCGTGTTTGTGATTGGAAGATGTTCTTTGACCCAACAGCCATTCAATGGGAGCCTTCTCTGATTTTGGTGTGCAGGTTCTGCTCGTACAGAAAAGCCTAAAGAAATTAAAAGGAACCCACTTTTTTTTAATGGTTCAAAGACCTCCCAACACGGCATTGTGGCAGGGGTCCTGCTTAATTCAGATTCAGAAAAAGCGCTGAAGAAATTTGCTTGGCCTGATACGGTACCCGTCTATTTTTTAATTTATTAAACATCGAAAAGACAGCCTTACCTCTTTCCTCCTTATATTCTCATTCCGATCTACCTCATAATACAGTCTTCTATACGATGTCTCGTAAAGTAGACAATCTCGTTCTTATCCGATATGAAAATTTGATGAACTCGTAAAAAATCTGATTTTGCTCGCTCCGCAAGCAATTTTGGGATTCATGACTCGCCTGACTAAATTGCAAGAACTCGGGCTAACGCCCTCAAACAGCTTGCAATTTTTAACGCCAGACACATCATGAATCTTACTCCAAAATTGCTCGATGTCGCTCACAAAAGATTTTTTACGAAACTGTCAAATTTAAACAGACAAAATAAGACCGCTTTGTAATGTCTTAGCCATATACATATTGATCTTTAAATTGGGTTGGTTGGATATAAACATTTCCAGGGAGAAGAGATGATGAGTGAATATAATTTATTAATCGGCACAGTTGCATTTGTTGTAGGTTTTGCAATCGCCTTTTGGGTCAAAGGGTTGATTGTCGCCCAAAAAGTCAAGGCGGCTGAAAAAGAGACCTCCCGAATATTAGAAGATGCAAAATTGAGATCTGAAACGTTGCTCAAAGAGGCCAATCTGGAGGTTAAGGACCGGCTTTTCAAAATGAAAAGCGAGTTCGATGCTGAAACCCAAGACACTCGATCTGAATTGAAAAAGAAAGAAAATAGGTTGATGCAAAAAGAGGAAAATATCGAACGCAAACTCGAGCAGTTCGAACGTCGGGAGCGGGATATTTTACGGAAAGAAAAGAAGTGTATCAGACAAGAGGAAGAGGTCGAGCAAAAGGAGAAAAAATACGACGAACTCATTGAAGAACAGAAGCGGCAGCTTGAAAAGATTTCCGGTTTAACAGCGGATCAGGCCAAGGAGCTTCTCATCAGAGCCATGGAGAACGAGGCGCGTTATGAAAGCGCCAAAATATTAAAAAGGATAGAGAATGAAACAAAAGAGGAGGCGGATAAAAAAGCTGCTGAGATAATGGCTACTGCCATCCAGCGATACGCCGGTGATTTTGTTGCCGAGCGAACGGTGTCGGTGGTTCAGCTCCCCAATGATGAAATGAAGGGGAGAATCATCGGGAGGGAAGGTCGAAATATCCGTGCGTTGGAGGCGGCAACAGGGATCGATCTAATTATTGATGATACCCCCGAGGCCGTTATTTTGTCAGGTTTTAATCCGGTTCGACGTGAAGTTGCCAGGCTTTCGCTGATCCGCTTGATAGCCGACGGTCGAATCCATCCGGCCCGTATCGAGGATGTGGTCAAGAAAGTCGAAAAAGAAGTTGATTCGACGATCAAAGAAGCTGGAGAACAGGCGGCCTTTGATTTGGGCGTTCATGGTATCCATAACGAACTCATTAAATATATCGGGCGGTTAAAATTTCGAACCAGTTATGCTCAGAATGTGTTGCAACATTCCGTGGAGGTTGGGGTTTTGTGTGGTATTATGGCGTCTGAATTGGGTCTGAACCCTAAACTGGCAAAACGCATGGGATTGCTGCATGATATCGGAAAGGCCATTGATCACGAGGTTGAAGGGCAACACGCTATCATCGGCTCCAAGTTGGCGAAAAAATTTGGTGAAACTCCTAAAATTGTGCATGCCATTGCCGCCCATCATGAAGATGTACCGCCGGATTCGGTATATGATTTGCTGATACAAGCTGCAGACGCATTGTCGGGGGCCCGGCCGGGGGCGCGTAAAGAATTGCTCGAAAATTATATAAAAAGATTGGAAGATCTCGAAAGCATTGCAAATTCATTTAAAGGGGTTGCAAACACCTATGCAATTCAAGCCGGGAGAGAACTCAGGGTTATTGTGGAAAGCGGGGTGATTTCCGATGAAGAGGCAACCCTTCTCAGCAGAGATGTTGCTAAAAAAATTGAAGAGTCGTTAACCTTTCCAGGTCAAATCAAAGTCATGGTGATTCGTGAGACCCGGGCGGTTGAGTATGCAAACAAATAAGAGGCCTTATGTCTTAAAATACAAATTCTAAGCACCAAAAAACTAAACATTTAATTCAGAAATAGGAAATAGGAAATAGAAAG